>OX638337.1 GCA_951812855.1 uncultured Lentisphaeria bacterium
ACAGCGTATATCTGACACTATTTCTAAAGGAGAGTTAGAGGATTTTTACGAATTAATGGAACAATATCAGCAAGAACACGATGCGTCCGGGCTCGAAATAGCTGCAGCACTTGCGAAAATGAATCAGGGAGAAACACCATTATTGTTATCTGAAAAAAATGATAAACAATTTTCACAGAGCGATGAGAGGTCTGAAAGAAAACGTCAATCCGCAACACCGAAGTCTATGAATTTAATTCCTGAAAAAGGAAAACAGCGATTTCGAATTGAAATAGGTAAAAAACATGGTGTAAAACCCGGTAATATCGTTGGAGCAATTGCTGGTGAAACTGAAATAGAAACATCAGATATTGGCCGAATTGATATCTATAATTATTTCAGCCTCATTGACTTGCCTAAGGATATTTCTGAAAAATCCATTAATAAACTTGAGAAAGTACGCGTTAGTGGCAGGCCAATGTTAATATCGACAATAAAGACCGAAAAAGTAGCGAAACGAAAGAAATCGTTCAAATCCGGAAAGCATCATAGAAAGGGGAATTTCCTGTCATCAAAAAAACGGAAAAAGAGTGTAGACAGACATTAAGTAAACTCCATATCCCTGAAGAGGAACTCGAAAATGAATAGTGTGATCTTTCTGATACTCAGAGTCCGTTTATGAAGGAAAAATGATTAGACATGAGATTATTGTAAATAATACAAAAATTTCAGGATTCTTCAATCATTTGACAATGGCGAAGTATCGTTTTCAATTCAGTGATCTTTCGAACCTCTTTTCGAGAAAAGATTGAAAATGGAAATGCCAATCACTGTCAACAATCCAACAATGCACATGCCGGACGTTGGTATGGCAATGATTTTCAAGGATTCCTTTGCCAGGTGGTTGCTGCCTAATCCCGGAGCATTAAGTCCGGCCAGAAGCCAGAACCAGGAATATCCTAAAGATCCGGCTCCAAGAATTCCGGCTGTTATTGATTTAAGTGAATTTGATGCGTTCAGTACCGAAAGGAGCATAATTAAAATCAGAGAGGTTGTGCCTAAACCGTTTGCATGGAGGTGGGCCCGCTTAAAATAATTCCAGGATTTTTTGGTTACCAGTCTCATTTTTGACGTATCATTGTTATAAGCTGTAGCCAAAACGTTACCAGCTCGTTTCTCTAAATATCCCTTTAAGTCTTTCTCAAAGGCTCCAAAGAATGCACCTAACCCAAAGCCGAATGCAATTGTCAATAGTGATAAGATTAATCCCACTCTCATCTCTTTAAGATTGTCATATAATTCGTTCAAAATAGATATCTTTTTTAAATCCGGGTAATCATTTTAGCGAATGACGATTGAACCTGTCCTTCCTGGAAAACAAAATTCTCGAAATTATCTGTTACTTATTCTAATAACATTATAAAAAAGCCAATTTAATGATGAATTTCAAGTTTAAATAAATTAGGAAATAATAACAAAATTATTATTATTACTTGCTGTAGTATAGTGCTGTTTATTTGTAACATCATACCGTGTTATCCAAAATTATCGGGGGTGTAACTTTCTGTCTGTAATTTCACTTCTCCCGGTGTCGACCCGGAGGGGGGACCGAGCGGCTGGGCAGCAATTGATTGGGCCGAGGGGTAATGTAAATTACAGAAGAAAATTTGCATTGCCAGTGAAGTTCAATCAGAAGTCTTGTCCAAAATAATTCATCAACGGTACGTTTTTGAAATGAAAGGTTGATATTGTATTTTAAGTTATTAAAGAGTGAACTTGAGTATACTTCCTGAAACCATTATAAAACGCTTGGTTAAGAGATAAACTATACTGATACTATAACAGTGTAATTAAGGTAAACGATATGAGTACAGGAACTCGCTGCACAGATGATGAGCAGGCATACGATTCTGAAGACTACCAGTGTCAGCTAAATTCTCTTTATGAAAAAATTCATGAAGCCGAACATCTCGAAGACATTTTATGGCAGCTTGAACGGGATTTACTTTGGATTTTAAATGCAGAACGAATGACGATTTACCGGAAAGACAGAGAAGGCCGTGAAATCGTTTCCCGGTACCGAACAGGTAATGAACTGATGGAAGAGATTGTATTGCCATTAACACCCTCTTCCATTGCCGGATTCGTCGCGATGAGTCAACAACCCATTCGTATTGATGATGTATATGATGCAGAATATCTGTCATCTATTAATGAACGCCTAAAGTTTGACTACAGTTTTGACCGTGCAACAGGATTTTTAACCACTGCAATGATTGTTGTACCCATTAAATTCAAAGAAACCCTTCTCGGCGTTCTTCAGCTGATTAACCGACAAAACGGGGGTTCATTTACCGATCAAGAATATGATCACGCTGTTGATATTGCCAAGGTGATGGGGCAGAAATTTAGATATGACTTAAAAACGACACTCGGCCCGTATGACTTGCTGATACAAGATGAAAAGATCACACTCGAACAAATTGAAGAATATGAAGAAAAAGCAACTGCTGATAACTTAACAGTTTCATATCTGCTCGCCAGAGAAGGAGGAATATCAGTCGAAGACATCGGGGCCTCATTGGAACAGTATTATCAGGTTTCTTTTATGAAGTTTGACCCTGAAATAATTATAGATGAAGAAATTTTCGAGAACCTGAATAAAAGTTACCTGGCCGGTAATTATTGGGTGCCACTGTCGTTTACACCAGATAAAGCCGTGATTCTGATTGACGATCCGAATGATTCAGAACGGATTATGGACATCCAAAATGTTTTAACTGCGGATACTTATGAATTTCTTGTTGGATTAAGAGAAGATATCCTGCAATATCTTGGCTTTGACTTAACGGGTGAAGAAAAAGGTAAAGAAGTTCAGGAACGGAAAATGGACGATATCCTTGATGAGTTGTCCGGAGATGAATTGGCACTGCTGCAAGAAGAATCATCAGGGGATTCAGCAGATGACATCTCGGATCCCAATTCTACTGGTATCGTTTCGCTGATTAATAAGATTATTGCTGACGCCTATGATCTGGATGCATCAGATATCCATATTGAGCCTCATAAAGGCAAGAGACAAGCGGACGTACGTTGTCGAATTGATGGTGTAAATCGCTTAATCACACATATACCTGCCACACACATAAATGCCGGTATTGCCCGTATTAAAGTTATGGCTAATCTGGATATCACTGAAAAACGGAAACCGCAGGATGGAAAAATTGTTTGTAAATTGAGAGGTAAATCTGTTGAGCTGCGTATTGCAACATTGCCTACGGTCAATGGTGAGAGTGCAGTTATGCGTATCCTGGCCGGTGGTGAGAAAACCTTGCCTTTTGAAGCATTGAACCTATCCTGGTGCAATAAAGACAGGTGTTTAGAGTTTCTCACCCATCCACATGGTATTTTTCTGGTTGTTGGTCCTACTGGGTCGGGTAAAACTACCACATTGCATGCTATTCTCGGTTTCCTAAATACCCCTGAGCGGAAAATTGTTACAGCTGAGGATCCTGTCGAAATAACACAACCCGGCTTGCAGCAGGTACAGGTTATGCCGAAAATCGGATACACATTTGCCGCTGCGATCAGGGCATTTCTGCGTTGTGGGCCGGATATTATTCTAATCGGAGAAATGAGAGACCGCGAAACTGCAGCAACTGGAATTGAAGCGTCATTAACCGGGCATCTTGTTCTTTCAACATTGCATACTAATTCAGCTCCTGAAACGATTATTCGTTTATTAGATATGGATCTTGATCCATTGAATTTTGCAGATGCGTTTATTGGTGTGCTTGCACAACGTCTTATGCGGACACTATGCAAAAACTGTAAAGAACCCTACAAACCGGAACAGGAGGAGCTTGATAAACTCATTCATTATTATGATGAAGAAATGTTTCCGGAATTAGAGATTGACACAGCCAATCATGAATTAATGAAGCCTGTTGGTTGTGACAAATGCGGCGGGACGGGATATGCAGGTCGTTGCGGTGTCCATGAATTATTGGAAGCAACACCGGAAATGAAAAAATTGATTGCGGCCAAAGCACCTGTGCAGGAACTTCGAAATTTAGCACTGAGTCAGGGCATGAGAACCCTGCAGCAAGATGGCATTTTAAGAATTTTCGACGGAGTATCTGATTTGCCAAACTATTATCGAATTGCTGGTAAGTGATTCTTTTCAATTCAATTAAAATATTGATTTTTCAATGCCTGTGAGTGAATAATATTTCCGTTCAGACCGTGATTAACGAGTCTGAAATATCCACCTGACCAAGTACTATAGAGTATCTTTCAATAAAACTAACTGCGGGTTTTAATGGCTTTTTGTGATAAAAAAATCATAGTTGTATTACCGGCTTATAATGCTCATGCAACATTAAAGAATACATTATCAGAAATGCCAAAGGATTTGGTAGATCATTTTATTCTGGTAGACGATGCCAGTTCGGATGATACGGCCGGCCTTGCAAAAAAAACTTGGATCGGATGATACGGCCGGCCTTGCAAAAAAAACTTGGACTGGAAGTTCACATTCATCAGGAAAAGAGAGGTTATGGCGGGAATCAGAAAACGTGCTATAACAGTGTACCGGCACACGATCCTGATAGTGTCGCAATGGTACATCCAGACTACCAGTATACACCATTAATCTTGAGAGCAATGTGTTCTCTGATCGTTTGTGATCGTTGAGGAAAATTATGAATTCGTCATTGGATCTCGCATACTTGTGAACGGTGCATTGAAAGGGGGAATGCCGCTTTATAAATATATTTCAAATCGGTTTCTGATTCTATTTCAAAATATTTGCCTGGGTAATAAACTCTCTGAATATCATACCGGTTATCGCATCTATTCTGCTGATATCCTGAGGGATATAGATTATGAACAATTTTCCGATGATTTTATTTTTGATAACCCGTTGTTAACTGAAATCATATTGCACAAATACAGGATTGGCGAGCTGTCATGCCCTGCCTTATATTTTCCTGAAGCATCATCAATCAATTTTAGAAAATCGGTCAAGTATGGATTGGGTGTACTGTTAACATCGATGAAAGGTGGGGTTTCACGTGCTGCCGGGAAACATTCTCTCTTGTAATATTTGTGCCGTGTTTGTCAGGTTCCTTTTTTAAGTAGTACTGTAACAGTACGAAACGATTTAGATAAGTCTAACGGTTTCATATTTGCTGTTTTATAAAGATTATCGATTGTATATGTAACATTATTATCACTATCCCGTTTAAGCGTCCCGACCGGAATTCCAGGAGGAATTTCATTACTCAGTGATGACGTTTCGATTTGCATTCCCGCATGAAAGTTTTTGTCTCTGGGTAAATATTTGATGATACACAGCGGATTAACTTTCCATTGTTGATCACTTCTCCCGAATAGAATACCGTTACTATTTGTATTTACTATTCTTACGCTGATTTTGCAATTTGGGTCCAGAATGGTTAGAACAGTTGATGTTTTATTCGATGATTCAATTATTCTTCCAAATAGAAAACCATTTGCAAGTACGGCCAATCCTTTTTCAAGCCCATGCCTTTTTCCCTTATCAATTCGGTATTCTCTGCCGCTGTTAACAGGATCTTTCCCTATTATTGAGGCGATGACGAATTCTGGTTCAAGTTTTCTTGTGATATTTAATTCATGACGGAGCTCATTGATTTCATTTTTAAGAAATTCATATTGGCGTAATTTTATGTCCTTGATATTAAGTTTATTGATGAGTTGTTCATTTTGTTCTAAAAGTTCAGTCTTACTCAATTTGCTGGAAACCTTAAGCTTAATAGTATGTTCTATCTCATGTTTTTTTATAACAAAAGGAGTTAAAAAATCTATCATCAATTGCTTAAACGAGTCGTCAAATCGAATGAGGACAATAACCAGGATAATAATCAGGAAAAATAATTTCCCTGCGGCTTTTTTGACTTTTTTGATCACACAGTTTTATCCTTTTTCGAGTGAATAAATATTTAAACGAGCAATACCTGAAAACCATGCTTTTCAGGATTATTGGTAATCTTGTGTATACACTTCCACCCGTGTATACGTAAATATTTAAAACGAGACTCTAATACTGTGGCATTGTATTAGCCAATAGTGTTAATATATTTCATACCCTTTTTACTATTCTAAGAGAAAACGGATACAAAATGCATGAATATATTGCTAAAGCCGCGGTTTTAATAGAAGCACTGCCATATATCCAGCGATTTCGGGAGGCGATCGTCGTTGTCAAATTTGGCGGCAGTGCAATGGAAGATTTAGATCGTGTTGAAAGTACCATTCGCGATATTGTTTTCATGGAACTTGTTGGAATGAAGCCCGTAATTGTTCATGGGGGTGGAAAGAAAATCAGTGAAAAATTGGCATCAAGGGGTATTAAAACCCATTTTGTTAATGGGTTAAGGTTTACATGTGAAGAGACAATTGCGGTTGTGGATCAAGTCCTGCATGAGGATGTCAATGTTAATTTGGTTAATGCAATAGTAAAATTTGGAGGTCGGGCAAGAAGTCTGTCCGGACGAGACGTAATTAAATCGCAAAAAATGGTGACACAATCAGAAGATATCGGATTTGTCGGCAATGTCACTGATGTGAACACTAAAAAAATATTTGATATTCTAGATGATGATGTCGTCCCGGTGATCACCCCTTTGGGAAAAGGTGCAGATGGTAAGCTGTATAATATAAACAGTGATATCGCCGCTTGTGGTATTGCGGAGAAATTAAAAGCAGGAAAACTGGTGTTTTTAAGTGATGTCCCCGGAATATTAAAGGAGCCGAAGGACGAATCCAGCTTAATTTCAACAATTAAAGTAAGTGAGGTTGATCAGCTAATAGAACAGGCAATTATCTCTGAGGGAATGATACCAAAAATTCAGAGTGCCATCAAGGCCTTGATGGCCGGCACAAATAAGGTTCACTTAATTGATGGACGGCTTCAACATTCTTTACTTCTGGAAATTTTTACAGATAAAGGAGTTGGAACTCAAATTATAAAATCGTAATGAAATGAATACAGAAGAGATAAGCACGTTACAAAATAAATACTTAATTGCTGCATACGCTCCGGAAATCGCATTGATAAAAGGTCAGGGGTGTTATGTTTGGGATGCTTGCGGTAAAAAATATCTGGATTTTACATCGGGAATCAGTGTTTGCAATTTAGGACATTGTCATCCCGTCGTTACTGACGCAATCCAGCGGCAGGCGGCAACACTTGTTCATGTATCAAATTTGTACATGAATGAAATACAGCCCCGGCTTGCAGAAAAAATCGCAGGCAACAGTTTTGGCGGCAAATTATTTTTTGCCAACAGTGGTGCCGAAGCCAATGAGGGAATGATCAAATTTGCCAGGAGATGGGGCAGTGATAAAGGAAAATCTGAAATAGTGTGTATGAATCAATCCTTTCATGGAAGAACATTGGCGACTCTGGCGGCTACAGATAAACCAAAATTCAGAGAAGGATTCAGTCCGCATCTGGATGGATTTGTCTATGCACCATTTAATGATATAGAGAGACTGGAACAAGTGGTCCACGATAAAACTGCTGCGATACTTTTAGAACCCATTCAAGGAGAAGGAGGTATTTATCCGGCAGATCAAGGGTATTTAAACGATGTGAGAAATTTATGTGACGAAAAGAATATTCTTCTTTTATTTGATGAGATTCAATGCGGGATGGGACGGACAGGGCATTATTTTGCTCATCAACATTTCAATGTTGAGCCGGATGCGATGTCTGTTGCCAAGGCTCTCGGAAACGGTTTTCCGATCGGTGCATTTGAAATCAGGGAAAAATGGGCCGATGTCTTAACAAAGGGGACACATGCATCAACCTTTGGCGGGACACCACTGGCATGTTCTGCAGCGTTGGCTGTATTTGATGTAATTGAAAAAGAAGATATTTTGTTCAATTGCCAAAAAATGAGCCGGTACCTGGAAGGAAAACTCGCAACCCTTGCGAAAAAATGCAGTAAAATAAAAGAGTTACGAACCATTGGTTTAATGATTGGAATTGAGTGTGATGGTGCTGTTGATACCATTATAAAAGAAGCGTCTCAATCTGGTTTGTTAATTTTGTCTGCCGGTGAGAGTGTTATCCGGTTGCTGCCGCCGCTGGTGGTTACACAAACTGAAATTGATGCGGCAATAGAAGTATTGGAGAAGATATTATAACGTATACATATCCATATTGATTTTAACTCAGAACTCCAGACTAATCTGCAATCCTAAACTTAAATTTATTGACTCTGAACCAGAGTTGTTTATGAAAAAACCTAAACACTTACTTTCACTTCAGGATTTTACAGAAGAGGAACTGGAAGATCTTTTGATCTTTGCTGCTCAGCTTAAAACTGAACGGTCAAATATTAACGCAAACAAGCTGCTGGCGGGAAAAACCATTGCAATGATTTTCTCAAAAGCATCAACCCGGACCCGAGTGTCCTTTCAGGCAGGAATTTATGAGTCAGGAGGAAATTCATTATTTTTGGATCATAACGATCTGCAATTGGGGCGGGGTGAATCGATGTCTGACACGGCAAGAGTTCTTAACCGGTATATCCATGCTGTCGTGATACGGACATACAGGCATGAAAGCCTTGTCGAATATGCACAGCATTCTACAATCCCGGTCATAAATGCTTTGACGGATAAATTTCATCCCTGTCAATTGCTTGCCGATTTGCTAACCATAAAAGAAAATTCAAATAGACTTGGTGGCGTAAAGGTCGCATATTTGGGTGATGGCACGAGTAACATGGCGTATTCCTGGGCAATTGCGGCGAAATTATCCGGGATTGATTTGAGAATTGGTGCACCGTTAAAATTTCAACCTGACAACTCCTTTACAGAGTCTTTATCGGGTAAAGGAGACGTCATTGTAACAGATGATCCCCAGAGTGCAGTTAGAGATGCGGACTATATTTATACCGATGTCTGGGTTAGTATGGGATTTGAAAGTGAAGCAGAAGAGAGATTGAAATTGCTGACACCCTACCAGGTTAATGATCAACTTGTTAAATCTGCATCATCTGATGTAAAAATTATGCATTGTCTACCTGCCAAACGCGGACAGGAGATTACAGCAGAAGTTCTTGATGGTCCACATTCCATCATATGGGATGAAGCTGAAAATCGGCTTCACGCACAAAAAGCTGTACTTGCTAAGCTGGTTTCGAGTTAGACTGCATTCATAACCTCACCTTATTCTCGCCAGAATTTTCAAATAAAAAATTAATTGTAAACCATCCTATATGCCAATGACAGGATTACTGCTTTCAGGTTGTGGAAAGACTATTCCAATAAAAAATCTGCCACCACAAAATGGTCAGGTGTGCTGCTTCGGTGATAATCTTTTATTTGGAACAGGTTCATCGAATGCTGAAGAGAACTTATCCAGCGTTCCTGAGCAGTATGATGAATAGAGATATAATGATTTGGGGAACACCGGGTGATACGACAGAACAGGCATTAGTGAAATGTGATCGTTTTTAAAAAATAACAGATTTGGTTTCGTCATAGTGACGGTCGGGGGAAATGATATTCTGAAACGCGTTCGCCGGCCGGAAACTGAAAAGAATTTAAGAGCTGTATTCAGTTCCATACAGTCCTCAGGTGCAGTGGTTATTTTTACCGGCGTAACCGGGCCGCTAAATCCCGCCCGTGATAAATCGTACGAAAACATTTGCAAAGAAATGGGCGTGCATTACATCGCAGAAATTCTGGATGGTATAAAGGGCAGTGAAAATCTATGAGCCGATCCGGTTCATCCAAATCGTAAAGGGTATAAAATTATGGCTGCATTACGTGAAGAAAATTTGTTATAATGATAGTTTGAATCGGCTTATTTTTAACTATTCTTTATTGTTTTCAATCCTTAATATTAATAGTAATTGGAATATCTCTGGTTTTCGAATAAACCCAATATCCTCGCAGTGGTTCGAGTGTCTTTGCTAAAACATACTGACCATTTTTCCAGTCCCAGGTCCAAACGGTTGAAATGATATCCGCATCCTTATCCTTGAATATCGACTGGATATATGCATTTTTTGGAACTCGGGCGATTGAAATTAGATTCCACCCTTTACGCAGGGTAAGGGAATAGCTCCCGGTTCCGTTCGGTGCTTGTAATTGATCTTTCTCTATTTTAATGGTTGCTGAGTCGTTTTCCAGGAATATCCAATGTCCAAGCAAAGGGTCAAATTCGGATGCGGTTACCATAATGTTATTATCCCAGGTCCAAATAGGGGGTTTCACATTTATTCTTGCGAACTCAGGCCGGATATAGGTATTCTTTGGTAATCGGGCAAATGAAATTAGATTCCAGTCTTGATGTAATTCTAAGCTATAATCTTGTGGATCTGTATTCTTTTGAAATTCCTGAAGATTACTGTATCCATCACCATCAAAATCTTTTTCTGCATCCTGACCAAGATCACCAAAATAATCTAGTTCCCAATCATCGGTCATACCATCATCATCATGATCTGTTTTTCCCGTACTAACAGTGGCAGAAACAAATATTGAGGTTGACACTGACGATGCCGGCAAATCGGGTGTTCCCTGGATAAGTATGATTATAAATAGATAACGAATTGCAGTCATTTGCTTGTTTCAGGGATAGTTAATTTTCTGCATTTACTTATGACGTCATCAATTTCCGGAATTGGAATGAAAACGCTAACGAGGTAATTGCCCGGTTTAAGTTTTCCAGGAATATGTCCAGACAATTTCCTGGTGCGACCAGGAAATACAGAAAATAACTTTTTATTTATCGTGAATTTCGCGACCAACCGGTATGTGCTTTTTTCAAAAATTACACCTTCTCCAATCAATTTTAGATAAACATTTCCCTGATTTTCAACTGCAATCTCAATAAGTTGCGGATTAGCATTATTTAACTGGATTTCTTTGATTTTTGCAGAATAACGTTCCGTCCCTTTGATATCGGCGGCCAGGTAGATAGAAACTCTGGTCTGAATCCTAGTCGTTGAACTTTGCTTAACATATTTTTCGGCGAAGCTGATTTTTGTCAGAAACTGGCCCGTTCCATTTTTTGGAAGTGTTACGGTATAATTCAAATCTTTGGTACTTAATGCTTCCAGATACAACTCATTTTTACTAAGTGAAATCCAGCCGGGATATGTATCCTGGTTAAGAGACATATCTGTTAAAAAAACAGTTAGCCATATTGGTTCATTATGTTCGTTTCTAACAGAAATTTTCCCGTTAACAATCTCTCCTGCATTTTCCGAAATTTTTATCGCCAGAGGATCAATAACTATCGCTGATGCGTAACTGATAAGGGTACTTAGAACAGTGAATGAAACTACGGGAAACAGGAGTAAATGCAAAAGTTGATTCATGAATATATCCCAGTCTTGATTGGTAATCCGGGATGCTCATTTAAAGGCCGGCATTCCGCAATAGACAAATTATAAATTCATTCTGATTTTGGCAGTGAATCAATTATTAGCTCCAGAGTAACGTTACCGGAATAACTTGTGGGGTGCGCGTCAGTTAAGACTTCTATAGCGAATTTGAAATCAAGATTACCTATATCGGGTCGTTGACCAGATTTTGTAAATGTCGTTAGGAATCCATCGCTGCCAGGACCTTTATCATCCTCGGCAGGATCAAATACACCGATAAACGAAGCACTGTCTCCCGACCAGTTAGCGTCCACCTCCGGATTATTCGACCCCAGATCTTCATGATTCAATTTTAATGGTAGAAAATGATTTTCGGTGGGATCAACAATACCGGGAAAATGTTTGCTGTTTGTTGTAGAAACCTTAATTTCCCACGTACTTCCTTTCGGTGCATTCCACGAACAGTTAATCGTAGGTGATGAAAATCGATTTTTTTTGGCAGCTACCGGGTCCAAAAGTCCGAAGTCAACAGCTGATGTATTAACTGAAATAGAGGTTGGCTGTTGTTTAACCTCTGCTTCAACATTGACTGTTGTGCTTGCTTTTTCAGCCGCTACGGATGGGCTTTTTTCCTGAGCCGCCAGTGTGCCGCAGAGAAATGTTAATAAGATTAGAATTAGCAGTATGTTTTTTATTTTTATTTTCATTTTAATTTTTTCTTTTTGTAATTAGTGGATTTGTTTATGAGAGACAAAAGATGCTTACAATATTAGACGGAGTTTCGCCTGTTAAATTATGTATTTGGTCTTGTGGGGAAATGTATCACCTCCTTTTGGGAAACAACATAATAATACGTAATCAGTTTCAGTTAAGGTTGCGACAACCGAGTAACAGAGAAACCATAATGCGTAGATTACACAATGCAAGTCGAATTGTTATATTTTACGTATACCTGCATTATATTTAAGTATAATTATTGATTAGGTGATTGATGGAGTTAAATAAAAAATATAGAAATGCAATTCTGCATTAGATAATGACGTGAGCCGGGAAGATTTTGCACAGAGTTTTGGTGTAAGTGAGGCGATTGTCAGCAGATGGGTTAGTGGACGAATTTTATCAATAAGACATAAAAACTGGTTAAAGCGTGAAGCCCTAATTAAAGATTATCTGGTTCCGCGAGAGTTTGACTCCGTCCATGATGAACATGAATCCTGCAGTATTCGTTCGGCGAATTCTAAAAATGATAATCCAGATGAATGGTTAAATTCACTCTCTAACGAAGAAGAACGACGGGTTCGATTATTTAGAAGTTTTCTGGATTAAAATATTGGACGCTTCTGCATCTGAAACAACTTCAGGGACTATTTTAGAGGTGTGAACTTATTTTTTATATTTTTCCCGTATCAATTTAATCTCTGTCTATATTTGTTTTTGAGATCGGTTGCAGATAATCGTTCAAATTTCGGCTCCTTTCCTGACTTCTTGTGGATGATCATCATATCTACTACGTTTTTTTAATTTCCCCCGGCCGGGTAGTGGCATTCGGGTTGATCTAACGACACACTCTCAATTCCCGCTGCTCGCAGTAATATTAATGCGTTGAGGACTCTACGGGGAGGGACTGTTCGCAGCTTCATGCCTATGAGATGTGTCAACGTAACATCCAATCTGCTTACCTCAGCTATTATGTTCAATTTCCAAAAATATAAAGATGTACAAGCGGAGAGTCGTATGCCAAATCCAATTATTGTTAATAGTATAACATCCATTATCAGGCTTTGTGATGATCGTGAAATTTAGTGAAATGAACGATTAATAAAAATCCATGACATTCTTGAAATTTGATTGTTTAGGGAAATCATGTCGGATCGCAGCCAGGGTAAGCACTACTTCTTTATTTTCCCTGTCGGGAACAACGGTATCAGCTTCCCAATCTCCAATACGGATTTTAAGATTAACACTATCGGGCCGATCATCACTGGATACACAGTTGGAGATAATGATTTGTCTGCCACTTCCATAAAGGCGGCGGCGTTTCTTTTGACATCTCAAATGACGATAAAGATTCTCACCTTTTCCTTTATCCTGACAGACTGATTTATAAATGGTTTCATGACGGATTGACATGATTTCTTTTCTTTATTAACCAGCCACTTATTTGTTCTGGACTCCAATCTGTCCGTATATATTTTTGATCAATTGAATTGTTGATTTAATTAATACCGTTTTCTTGATATAACACATAAATCATATATCGTTGAGTGAGGGTTAAATGTTTATACTCTTTCATGATGATTCCTTGTTGTTGTGATTAAAATTGTGGGAGATCAAGTATAAACTTAACCCTCAATTTCAGTTAACAGGGAATTGTACCCGGATTTTGAATCTGCGATAGAAAATCAAATTAAAACAAAGAGTTTATTTTGCATGAAAAAATTAACAATAATATTAATTTTTTGGACTCTGTATTCGTTCACAAGTTATTGCCGGGTAGATGAATTAAGGGTTGTGAAGTCAGCAAAAACATCAAATCCTACTATCTTTATAAAGGAATTGGATAACAATAAAATGATCGCTGATTTCCTAAAAAATGATTTGTATTATTCAGATTGGTTTGACGTAATTAATTCATCTAAATCGAATCCCGCTTCAAAGCCAGTTGAAACGGACTATACGATTTCAGGGTTCGTCGCAGATAATAACGGGAAAAAATCTGTAGCGATTTCCTTAATTGACAATAAATCAAATATTTTGACAGAATTTCAAAAAAAAGGGCTGGCGAACACAACCTATAAAATGTTAACACAAAGTGCTGTCAACGAGGTTATAAATCACGTATTCGATAATCCAGGATTTTGTCTGTCAAAACTGGCCTATGTAAAAAAAATCAACAACAATAAAGAAATCTGGATATCTGATTTCGACGGTTCTGACCCCAGACAACTTACCTTTAATAAAGGCACCTCAATAGAACCTTCCTGGAGTCACGGAAATAAATACATGATTTACACACTGTATAAATCGTACTCGACAAATATTGTCTTAATTGATTTGTTTAAAGGTTTACAGCGGAGATTAACTAATATTAGTGGATTTAAAAATGGTGCGAGCATATCGAATCATAATACGACTGTTATAATGACATTAAGTAAAAATAAAAAGGTCGATCTATATTCAGTTGATATAACTAAAGGTACTGTTATGCAGCTGACAAATGATAATGCAGCTGAGGCATCACCATGCTGGTCCCCGGATGATCGGGAAATTTGTTATGTCTCTGATAAATATGGAGGAAAACCCAGACTGTTTATAGTGCCCTCAACAGGCGGAACCGCAAGAAAACTCATCAAACGACCCGTTGAATGTGTGTCGCCAGACTGGTCAGTTGTATCAAATAAAATCTGTTTTGTAATTCGTGATTCAAGACAGTATAAAATTGCATATATTGATATGAGTGAAAACACCCAATCACCCGTCATTATTACCCATCAGCCCGGAGATTGGGAGGAACCCTCATGGACTGCAGACGGACGTCATATTGTCTGTTCACGAACGCTCGGGGGACAAAAAGCATTATTTCTGGTTGACAGTTTATACAAAAAAACAATACCGCTGAAAAACTATAGCGGAGAAGATAGTTTACCTGATTGTTCAAATAATTTTGTTAATTGAATCTTTCTCCCTTGTTCCGGGATTTTTCGTATAAACACTTCTTGAAAAATGATATTTGAGTACTTACTGATTGTTGGTATAAGTATTAAACCTTGAATCCGGATTGATTTTTTTTATACCATTACACGTATCGGTATATCAATTAGGTTCAGCTGAACCAATCCAAAAACGTAATTAGACAATCTGCTTAGAATGGGAGGTTATAATGGCTTCAATTGGTGATTTATTAGAATTGACTGAAGAAAAAATGATGGACGCATTAGGAGCACTGGAAGGTGATTTCTCACGATTACGAACTGGAAAAGCAACACCCGGCATGGTCGAAAACTTAATGGTGGATTATTATGGGACTCCAACTCGAATGAGAGATATTGCTGGTATTTCTACACCTGAATCCAGGCTGCTGGTTATCCAGCCCTGGGATCAAAATGCACTGGAGAGTATCGAAAAAGCATTACATACATCGGATTTAGGTATAAGTCCCGTAAATGATGGCAAGCTCATTCGATTACCCATACCAGATTTAACTGAAGAAAGAAGAAAAAATCTTTCAAAACAGGCAAGGAAGCGTGCAGAAGATGCAAGAGTGGAAATCCGAAATCATCGGCGGGATGCAAATGAAGATGCAAAAAAAGCTGAAAAATCTTCGGAAATCTCAGAAGATGCGTTAAAGGAAATATTAGCAGGTATCCAAAAATTAACAGACGATTATATTAATAAAATATCTGAGACCACTGACAAAAAAGAAAAAGATATTATGCAGGTGTGAAAACTCATTTTTGAAACATCATCAGGCTGCCCCCAAAACTGTATTTAAGCTGAAATTTCATGAGCATCAGGTGCCCCTGCAGCTATCCAAATCATTTCTACAAATTCCTCGACATCTGCAGGCAGTTAGGGAGTAAATTTGGAAATAACTGTTGATACCATAAAATTTACAATCATCCCGGGTGCACCGATACCCTCAGGTGAAATACCGAACCACCAATGATTCTCTGTATTCAACTCTGGATGGAGGAACTTAAAGTATATAATATATCCAGCACTGAGAGCAAGCCCTGTTATCATTCCTATCACAGCACCTTCTTTATTCATACGTTTACAAAAAATACCAAGTATAATTGCCGGGAAAAAAGATGCTGCAGCTAATCCAAAAGCAAACGCAACGACCTGAGCGACAAAGCCTGGGCGATAGAACTTGAAATCACAAGCAACAACCCTGCAGCGATAGAAAGAGCCGCTTTTCCCGATTGCCGTGCAAATGGAACCATCCCGGCCACCGCTGTTTGTACAGCAGGATCAGGACGCAGCTGATGATGATCATTGCCTCCGTTAAAATCAATGTTAATATCACGATGTTTAACACGTGGAAAATTTGGTAAACAGGGGGGGGGGGGGGGGGGGTAGATTTTGTCACCTGAAGTCTCTTTTTTATTGAATTTATAATTACTTTGCTGATAATAAGTCAGTTTGACTTCAGGTTTTTAAAAGCTGTATATCGTGAAATTTCCGGGTTAGGTATCATCCTTGCGTTCAGTACGACTGATTTCATCAATGATGGTTTTACATTTATCAGAAAACTGGGTACCATTTTCATTGAAGTATGAGGATGGAAGTATGAATTACAGGAATATTTATAATTTAGGAGGAGGTAGAGTGGCTGCTTCGCACGAAGATAGAAAATTTGCATCTTTATGTGCTCCATCGCAAAATGGTTTATTACCTGATTTGCCACATCTGCATAAAGAAATAATGCTTCGCCCGGAGAGGTTAAATTCGTTTCCCTGTGAATCTTTTATGGTGAATGCTGAACCTTCAATTTTTAAAGATCCGTTATCGCGTACAGTGATTATTGTTTGAGTAGACATATTAATGGAAAATTCCCTTTAGAATGAAGAAAAAAATCATTGCCAGTATTGCACCCGCAGGCACTGTCACAATCCACGATACAATAATATCTCTTACGACACGTAAATTTAATGCACCCATACCGCGTGCCAATCCAACGCCAAGAACAGCACCGACCAATGTATGTGTTGTCGAAATTGGCAGTCCTAATCTCGATGCGATTACAATGGTGGTGGCTGCACCGAATTCTGCTGCGAAACCGCGAGTCGGAGTTAACTCAGTTATGCGTTTTCCTACCGTCTCTATAACGCGCCAACCCCAGGTTGCCAATCCAATGACTATACCCAAACCGCCGAGTGCCAATATCCAGATTGGAACGACAGATTTCATTGCTACTGTTCCAGTATTCAGAACATTTATGACAGCAGACAAAGGTCCAATGGCATTTGCCACATCGTTTGCACCATGGGCAAATGCAACAAAACATGCACTTAATATCTGTAGATATATAAAAATTTTTTCGACGGTTTTATGTTCAACACTGTCTTCAGAATAACTCTTATTTTCATTCAGGGAATTAGAAAGACGGGTTACATCATCATATAAACGGGAAACCTCATTTTTTACGTTGCCTGAAGCGACGTTTTGAATTTTAGCCAGTTGTTTGAGTGCTTTCTTCAAGCTCACATCAATTTGTGGATGTAGTGATTCTGTTTTTCGATTCTGCTCATTTTCACTTTTGACTGCCTGTACAAGAATTTTACTTAATAATGCAGTAATTATTCCTGTAATTGAGGCACATATTAATGCCTGTTGAAATGACAAATCCAGATGGAGATTTTTCAGTCCCTTGAATACCAGAACCAGTGTTAGTATAAAAAAGACACAAAATACAAGTATGGGGGTGGCTTTTTTTGCGGCTCTTACTGGATCAGGAGCATATATAATTTTATGTCTGAGGATTGAAAAAATCAAAAATGAAATTGTTCCACTAAATAGCGGCGAAACAACCCAGCTTGCAACAATAGATGCCACTTTTCCCCAGTATATTGCCTGAAAACCTCCAACGACTGTTCCAAAACCTAAAATAGCTCCTACAATTGAATGTGTTGTTGAAACCGGCCAGCCGTTGTATGATGCCAACTGCAGCCAAACAGCTGCAGCTAATAAGGCCGCAAGCATTCCATAAACAAAAATCAGGTGGTTGTTTTGAAATATTTCTGGATTAACAATGCCTTTTCTTACAGTTTTAGTTACATGTGATCCTACGAGGAAGGCACCTGAAAATTCCAGAACAGCAGCAATAATTACGGCTTTTTTCAGCGTTAATGCCCCTGAGCCGACAGAGGTTCCCATGGCATTTGCGACATCGTTTGCACCAATATTCCATGCCATGTAGAAGCCAAAAATTAGTGCGATTGATAGTAGTACTGTTGAGGTTTCCACTATAGTGTTATTTTGATTCAAGAGTCATACGGACTCGATTGGCAAGTTTTTCAGATAAATCAGATAATGCACTGACAGCATCAATTATTTTCATCCAGAGAAAGAAGGAGCTATATGGCAATTCATTTTTAAGGGTAAATATTTTTTTAACTAATTTTCTCTTCATGACATCGGCCTCATGTTCATTGTATGCAACATGATCAATCATTCTTTTAACCTTTTCAGCTTCAGCACCGCCGAAGGAGGATTCCAGCAGTTCATCTAACTGTTGAATTATATTGCGGGCACAGTGAAATGCTTCTACGTTTTTTGACAAAAAATTCCGGAAATCTGCACTGAATGCATCAAGAATTAAAATATTTTCGAACGTGAGTAAGACCCCGATGTCTTCTGCTTTGTCAGCAATATCATCCTGCAATCCTAATATTTCGAGTATGTGACCTCGATCCACAGGTAAAAACAAACCTTTGGGGAGATTGTTGCGAATGTCATTTTTTGTGAGATCTGCATCATGCTCCAGCTTACAAATTTTTTTGGAAATAGTTTCAACTTCCTGAAAATTATTATCCAAAGCACCTGCGAATAATTCTTCTACTTTTTCTACGCATATGGATACCTTGTCCATATGTGCCTGGAGCGGGACGAAAGGAGAACGACCAAATAAATTAGCAATGGTACGCATGATAAGAGATAAAGTTCTGTAGGTTCCTCAGTTAAAAAATGTGTGTAATCACAGGGAGTTTAATGAAGCTGAATTAAAATACAATCTCATTTTTTGAAATTATGTGGATGCATCACCACGGGCCATAATTATCTTGCCGGTTCTGACCATTTCTAAGATTTTGTATTTTGCCATAATTGTATGAAGTGCGTCAAGCTTGTCAGAGTTACCTGTTACTTGCAGCATTAGAGTATTTCCTGAGATATCTACAGTCTGACACTTAAAATGTTCTGAAATTTGCAATATTTCCGTTCTTTGTTCTATTGAACACTCAACTTTAATAAGAGCAAGTTCCTTTTCTACCACGATTTCTCCTGTATGATCAGTGGCATGCAGTACATCGACAAGTTTGTTAAGCTGCTTGATAATTTGTTCCAATATTTTTGCTTTGCCGCTGGCGGTTATGCTCATACGCGAAAAATGTTGATCACGGGATGGCGATACCACCAGGCTGTCGATGTTATAACCTCTTCTGGCAAATACTAATGCAATTCTTATTAAAACGCCTGGTTTATTATTTACAAATAAGCTGATAGAATGGGAATTGTTCTTATTATTCATAATTATGTGCTTCCTACGGGTTTATCCATTTTTTTCCTGGGACGTTCTAAAACCATACTATCATAGGTTGCTCCCGAAGGGATCATTGGGAATACATTGTCTTCTTTTTCAACTTCTGCTTCAATAATACAGGGACCTTCATTATAATTGATTGCGTCAGTTAAAATTCGAGTGACGTCCGCATTGCGTTTTATTCTGAATCCTTTGGCGTGATAAGCCTCTGCAAGTTTTACGAAATCAGGATTCCCTGCCAGGTCAACCCCTGAATATCTATTGTCAAAGAATAAGGCTTGCCATTGCCGCACCATTCCCAGATATTTATTATTTATTATTAAAATTTTAATTGGGAGTTTGTTGAGAACTGCTGTGACGAGTTCAGCACTGGTCATCTGAAATCCTCCATCACCAACAACAGCGACTACCAATTTATCCGGGTGGGCAAGTTGAGCACCAATTGCGGCGGGAAAACCAAAGCCCATTGTACCGGCACCACCACTGGAAAGCCAATTATATCGGCCTGTAGTTTTGCAAAATTGCGCTGCCCACATTTGATGTTGTCCAACATCGGTTGAAATTATTGCATCACTTTTGGTTAACCGATTGAGCTCATCAAGTACATATTGAGCTTTTAGACCGCCTTTTTTTAAATATTTAAGCGGGAACTTCTTTTTCCATTTTTCTATCTGTGCCAGCCAATCATTTGTATCACCAGGTTGTGCCATTGTGTTTAGCTCTTCAATAACCAAACGGGCATCACCTAATATACTGCAGTCAGGGATAATCATTTTATTAAATTCAGCCGGATCTATATCGACATGTATTTTTTTTGCATTTTTGCAGAATTCATCCGTTTTTCCAAGTATCCTATCGTCCCATCGTGATCCAATTGACATAATCAAATCACAATTCAAAACTGCCATATTGGCATAGGCTGTTCCGTGCATACCAAGCATGCCCATGCTTAGTATGTGGTTTTCTGAAAATGCACCTTTGCCTAAAAGGGTATTGGTGACAGGAATCTGCATTTGTTCCGCCAGTGCTTTTACAGCTTTTCCTGCATCTGAAATGATTGCACCATGCCCCACCAGCAACACAGGTTTTTTGGCTTTGTTTAACATATCAGCTGCTTCGGCAATTCTTGCTGAATCACCGTGAATGGGAATAGTGTATCCGGGAATTTGCATATCTATATTGTAATCAGGCTGGAACCTGGTTACAGCAATATCTTTTGGCACATCGATAAGTACAGGGCCAGGCCTTCCCGATTCTGCAATATAAAAGGCTTCTTTCATTATCCTTGGAATGTCGTTGGCGTTCTTTATTAAATAGGAATGTTTAACAACTGGAAAAGAGATACCTGACACATCTGCTTCCTGAAATGCATCAAGTCCCAGATTGGGTGTGATTGTTTGTCCGCAGATCACAACTAATGGCACAGAATCCATTTGAGCTGTCAGAATTCCGGTAATCGTATTTGTTGCACCCGGGCCTGATGTAACTAAAACAACTCCGGCTTTGCCTGTTGATCGGGCGTATCCATCCGCCATATGGGACGCACCTTGTTCGTGCCGGACAAGAATTAATTTAATCGGTGAATCAAGCAGTGCATCAAAAATCGGCATATTGGCTCCACCTGGATAGCCGAAGATAAATTCGACATCATTTTGTTGAAGGCTATCAATAATTGCCTGTGCACCATCTCTAATTTTTGTTGCCATTAAATTCCCTTTTCATTTCATAAGAGTCGATTTTTTGTCAAAAACATATAAAAGATTTGTCTATAAAAATATAATTGAGTGAATTATTGCATATTTATATAAAAAAAACAAGATTAAATAAATTTAAAATTAGATACTTGCGGATTTAAATGCAATAAAAGTATATTTTTTCTTCATATAGAATTGAATTTTTAATATTTTTACCATTTTTTGTGCAAAAATAGACAAGATTGAAATTTATCTTTTTATATATTATGGTATTTTGCTGATATTGGGTCTGTTTCCTGGAGGTTTTGGTATTTTTATTTGCCGATACTCAGTAAATGGACGGTTATTGTAGGTTATGATTGAAAAAAGCGGGGTTGTTATGGTTTATTCGGAAGGCAGTAATAAGGGTTATTTAATCTCGGAATTACCTGAAAATGAAAGACCAAGGGAACGGTTGTTAAATTATGGATGTGATGCGTTATCAAATATTGAACTCTTAGCAATTATTCTGAGAACGGGTCCGAGGGGAAAGTCAACTTTGGATTTGGCAAGAGAATTACTAAACTATTTTAAGGGGAATTTGGTTGAGCTTTCAACAGCAACTCCAACAACCCTGTCGACAATTAAAGGTATAGGTAAAGCAAAATCAGCTGAATTAAAAGCGACGTTTGCTCTTGCTTCACGAATGGCTAAGCAAATCGCTGTAGACAAGCAGAAAATAGGGGATCCGAAGGAGGCCGCAGATTTTTTCCGGGAATTTTTTCGAGGCAAAAAACAGGAAGAACTGAGAGTTTTACTGCTAAATACTAAAAATATCATTATCCATGAAGAACTCGTAACAAGGGGACTGTTGGATAGAAGTCCTATACATGCAAGGGAAATATTTCGAACAGCGATTCAACATTCTGCGGCAAAGATAATATTGGCGCATAATCATCCATCCGGTGATCCGTCTCCTTCAAAGCAGGATATTTCCATTACAAAAGCACTCATTCAAGCCGGGAAAATAATTGGAATTGAGGTTGTCGACCATGTTATCATAGGGTTAAAAACTACCAATCGAGATTGTGATTACTTCAGTTTATGTGAAAATGGTATGATGGATTGATAAGTTTTGGAATTGGAAATACCTTAATTTAGTGATCATTCGTATAATGGTTTCCCAGCTTTTTACTGATAAATCGGCAGTTTTTGATTTAGTCATTCAGGTAACATTGATATTAGTCCCCACCGTCCAGAGGTCCCGGACACCGGGTTCTCATCCCGGCAGCACCGGTTCAAATCCGGTTGGGGATACCAAATAGTGATGGCTAAACTTTTATACCTTACCCGGCACACTGTTACAAAAATAAACCGAACCCAAAACATTACAGGTCATTAATTAATTGAACATGTCTAAACATATTATTATCATTGGCTTCGCATCATGTGGAAAATCTCTAATTGGAAAATTACTCGCAAATTCATTAGACTGGGAATTTTTTGATACAGACGAGTTAATTGGGCATGAATTTTTTAAACGTTCAAACACGCGGTTGAGTTGTAGGGGAATATATAAATCGATTGGAGAAGATCTGTTTAGAGAATTGGAAACGGATATCCTCAAGAATCTTAGATTAACTAAATCAGCAGTAATATCAACAGGCGGCGGCAGTCCGTTGTCTGCAGAGAATCAACGGTTATTAAAAGATATAGGATGGGTTGTTTATCTAAAGGGGACATCTGAAATCATATTCGATCGGATGAAGGAAAAAGGGTTACCTGCATTTCTCGAATCAAATTCAACGGTTGACGGAGTTTCAAAGATATTAGCTGAAAGAGATCCAGTCTATAGTCAGATTGCGGATTATTGGATTGATACTTCTGAAATGACTCCTGATAATATTGTTTGTGAAATTAGAAATAAACTCTCACTATAGTTAATGCGAAGTCACATCGTCTCTATGATCCACCATTATTTGTTAAAATTAAGTGTATTTGACGGCAGTATTAATGAATATGAATTATAAGCAGATAGCAGATTTACTTGTAGAATTACCCGTCTCTCCAGAAGGCCGATGTTCCTATTTCACTGAAAAACGAAGTCAAGCAAAGGCATTTAAACTATCTGGTGATATTAGTCCGGAAATATTTGAGAAATTATTAAATTTAGGTTATCGGCGCTGCGGAAATCTTTATTATCAACAGAATTGCTCAGGGTGTAATTTGTGTATTTGTTTTCGAATTGAAACGAATACTTTTACCATGACAAAGTTACAAAAACATGTCTTGAAAAGGAACAAAGATGTGGTTTGTACAACTGGCATGCCGAATCCAACTCCAATAAAGGAAAAAATTTACTTAAAGTATCAATATCATTAACATTATATGAAGGACTTTTAATCAGGCAGCACGATAAAAAAATTTGATCGTCATGAAAATTAATAAACAATGTTGTGGAATTTCAATTTATCAGATATCGACGCCTATATCAGTTGCTAATTTATTGATGTTATTTTTCTTTTCCGGAATCAAATCACGTCTCTTTTTCATTATTTTTACACACTCCGCCTTACCCCAATCGGTATAATTGATGACCCGTGCAGCCTGTTGATTTACGGTTAACCGGTATTGAAAGCCGGATGCTGTCCAACTGTCCGGAACAATTTCTGATATGGATAATGTGATGATAAATGAAAGTATAGTCGCCGGATATTCCAGTTAACCACACCTCCAGTTTTTAACAGTCTTAATCAAATTGAACCACAGGCGGCACGTGCCGATTCAGTTCCAGCCAACGCAACAGCACGCATTTTCCGGAGCAATATGCAGGCACATGCAGCCGATGATGATCATTGCCTCCATTAAAATCAATGTTAATATCACGATGTTTAACACGTTGAAAATTTGGTAAACAGCGGGTACATTTACATTTTGTCACCTGAAGTCTTCTTTCTTATTGAATTTATAATTATTTTACTGACAATAAGTCAGTCTAACTTCAGGTTTTAAGAAGCTGTATATCGTGAAATTTCCGGCTTGGCAGCGTTTCCGTGCAAGCCGTTATCAAGGAGGTCCTATTGCCGGGCAATGTGTATCGTAGAGGGACAAATAGAGACGTTAAGAACGCTAAAGGATGCTTTGAAGGCAGAAGGCATCACCAGGTTTAGCTCCATTGGTGATATCGACCGATTTAAAAAGTATTTTGAGTTTGAGAAAAAGCAGCTTGAGGTCAGAACACAAAGAAGTTTTGACGCAGAGACCCGAGAAATGGGGGAAATACTTCACGGGGAGCAGTGCAAGTTCGCTGAGCTAAAGATGAATGTGCACAATGAGGTAAAGGGGGAGGTGAGCCGGCTCGAGGATGAGGTAAAGCAACTTGGTGAAACTGGCAGCTTGAATCCCATTTTGAGGTTTTTCCGGAAATTCAAGATCAGACGATTGGTCCGCCGCAAAGACAGGATCGAAGGCGATATTGACGGCATCGTTCAGAAAAAGATTCATTCTGCAGAAACCAGGGTAACCAGGCTGAGACGTGAACTTGATAATCGCATCCAGGGAAGAAAAAAGCTGCTTGCCGGACGTTGCAGAAAACCTTTGGCGGACCTGAACCGCACGAAGGAAGTTGTCGACGGACTTTACCCGCTGATTGCTGGTGCGATAGGCGAGAACGCCGTTATGAATGAGGTTCGGCGTTTGCCGGATGATCACTATCTAATCAACGACTTCTCGATGCGGTTCAATCCGCCGATCTACAATAAGAAGGAAGGCGATCGAATACAAAGCATTCAAATAGATCACCTTTTAGTTTGTCCTTCGGGCATTTTTATTCTCGAAACGAAGAACTGGAGCAAGTCTTCGATCAGGAGCATGGACCTTCGATCTCCCGTTCAGCAAGTGTTGAGAACGAATTTCGCACTGTTTGTAGTTCTCAACAGCGACAGGAGAGACGAGAGCGTGCAGCTCAGTTGGCATAAGTGGGGGGAGACTAAGATACCGGTCAGAAACGTGGTCGTGATGATCAACGAGAAGCCAAACCGGGAGTTCAAGCATGTAAAGGTCCTCTCGTTGAACAAACTGATCGACCACATAAAATACTTCGACCGTATTTTCAGTGATGAAGAGGTTAGAAGCATCTTTGAATTTCTTAGAGCACGGAACCTGTACGGGGGGAGGTAGTATACAATTTCATTTTTGGCCGATTCGGATTCACAAAAGAGCAGATTCTCTGTCTTGCATATACCGGTTTTGTATATTGCCTGACATTTTTAGAGCAAACAGGGGATGATCGGAGGATTGAGGGCATAATCTGAAATTGGGTATTTTATACAAATAGATTCAGCTATAACTGAATGATTGGCAGGCGGTGAGGGATTCGAACCCCCATCATCTGGTTCGAAGCCAGAGATTCTATCCATTGAACTAACCGCCCGGATTTGGTTAATCTAAAGTTTAGATGGCCAATAAAAATTGTCAATCCTGTTTCCTATATCATAGGTCTTACTCCTGATTCTTAATCTTTCCCTATTCCTAATCATATTCCTAATCTTACTTTTAATCCCATGACCTTACCCCGAAATAGAGGATCACACCATGATCTTATATTATTCTATTAAAAATTTCAGTGCTATGCTGAATATAAGTCGAAGTTATTTTTATAAATGGCGTCGTGGAAACTCGACTGTGCGATATTTTCAAAATCAGCAGTTGGCAATACTCAAATCGATAATGGTTTCAGTGTAGGTTAATTAATATTTTTACAAAATTAGATTGGGTTTCATTAAAATATTCACTATTTTCAGGATATAATGTCAAAAAACCGAAAAAAACACTCTAAACAACCCTGTCTTACCGATAAATTTAGTGCTAATCCATTCAGTCAGCTGGATATAGATTTAACCAATACTACCGGCGATATTGATAATACAGGATCAGAAAAAGGTGTAAACCAGGCATTTGCCCCTGACAGGTCTGCTAAAGAATTGGTGATTCGTGTAGAGAAAAAAGGAAGACGGGGAAAGACTGTTACGATTCTGGAAGGGTTTGGGGATATGATGACATCCGGTGAAATTCATGAATTAAGCCGGGTATTGAAACGGGCTCTTGGTATTGGAGGCAGCATTATCAACAACACGATTGAACTTCAAGGGGATAATCGTATAAAATTAGAAGAAGAACTTAGAAAAGCTGAAGGGAGGAAGAATAAATGAAAAAATTAATCAATAGCGTTCTAAAAAAGATGGATGTTCGGATAGTGCGGAAATCATCCTTTGATAAATTTGTTTCTAATCAAAATAAATTTAGAGACTACGAGTTTGCTTACTTCATTGATAGGCCATATGTGTCTGAATACTTTGAATATTTGTCTGAATCTAAATCTCAATTAAGGCAAGATTTATTTGTGCTAAGCGAATTAAGGTTTAAGAGAGATGGATATTTTGTAGAGTTCGGTGCGACCAATGGAATTGATTTAAGTAATAGTCATCTGTTGGAAACCAGATTTGGTTGGCAGGGAATCTTAGCTGAACCAGCAAGAATTTGGCACAAGGCGTTAAAGAATAATCGAAAAGTTAACAGACTGTGTATGGAAAATGTCTGGAGATAAGCTGATATTTAACGAAGTTGGTACCAGCGAGCTGTCGACAATTGATGCTTTTTCCAACGTTGACAGGCACAGTAAGTCTCGTCAGACGGGTACAAAATATGAAGTCCAAACTATTTCTCTTGCAGATCTATTGAAAAAATATGATGCACCAAAACAAATTGACTACTTGTCGATAGACACAGAAGGAAGTGAGTTTGAAATTTTGGAAACATTCGACTTTAACGCATACGATATTAAAGTTATTACATGTGAACATAACTATACGCCGATGAAGCAAAAGCTGTATGAATTGTTAACTAAGAATGGCTATGAAAGAAAATTTTCCGAATTTTCTTTGTTTGACGATTGGTATGTTAGACGTTGAAGTTGAGCAAACAGTTGTCGCACTGATGCACGAGTATAAGCATAAACTCGATACTGAAAAGCCACCACGAATAGCAATCTTGCTGATTTCTTAAATAGACTCTGAATGTATTGTTTATTTTGAAAGGGGGTGTCCGCTATTTATTTTCCGCTATTTATTTTCCGCTATTTATTTACGGTACGGTACTTTCGTACTTCTTGAAATCAATTGCCAGCACCCCGTCCCTAAAAGCCAACGAATGAGTGCCGCATATGTCAGGGAAATATTTCGGCGGGATTTCAATCATCACCTCTTCCTCATAACTGTTCTCATCTAATTTTTTGATCTCTGAAACACCCAATGATTCTCCGTAGGAATTAAACCCTTGAACTTGAAAGACTCTAAAAATGCTCTCACCCTCAATTATTAAACCCCCATTTCTTGCACATTCCGAATTAAAAATAACCGGATTCCCAACATGGGCCACCCAATCATCACTATCTGGCGAATCTGCGTAATAGATATGAAGCTCAGAACCGAAGTCATCTGCATCCGATGAGTCAACATTGGTAAGTAACCACCATTTTCCATGAAGTGCGAAAATGACACTGTCTGTGGCTCTAACATTGCTGATCAATGTCTTGTGGTATGACCACTTTGTTGGAAATTCTTTACATAAATAGAGTCGTATTTCACCAATTTCACCTGTGTCCGGGCACATAAACAACTGGCCATTCCAATTAAATAAAAATGGAAAAGACAAATGGAAGGGTTCCTCTAATACAGTCCCAAGCTCGGTGTAGCCGTCACTCGCCAATTCATAACAGGCAATACATCCGCGGTTCGATTTATAGTCAAAATCTTCTAAAAAACAGAATGACCGATCACCCTCTGTCCATACAAATGGGTCCGCAAGAAATCGATTTGGCGGGTTCCTTATTATCTTAGAGCGCCACAATACAGAACTTTTCCAATCATCGACAAACTGAAATGCCACTCCCCATCTATCCGCCTTTTTGTGCACGTACCGTTGCAGTATTTTGTTCGCTACTCCGGGGCCAAGCCGGGCAATCAGATAGTAAATCTGTTGAGACAGGTTTGGCATTCGATAAAGAGGATAAGCATATGGCTTCTTGGCCAGGATTTCGGGCAGGTTTCCGCTCTCGCCCAACTTATCAAGAACTCGATGAAGAAATATGTTTGCCTTTTTGTGAAGCTTTGCCTGATTTACTTTAAATAGGTATGAAGTAGCAATGCTGCCAGCAAAAAAAACGTCGCCTCCGTCCAATTCTTCTTTAAGTCTTTGAATTACAAAACCTGTACTTCTATTACGATTGAAAACCTCCCAAAAACCTGAAGGCCCCCCCCTGTTGACATTATTGTTTGCATGGTGAAATGAAAGAATCCCGAATTTGCATAGATCGAGTATTCCGCCACGCAGAATTCCACTGCCACATCGTACAAGTACGTCGAAATTCTGTGCTTTAATGGAGTCCAAATCCTTTGGAGTAAATCGGTGGACAAAACCACTTTTCGATACTACCGGCGTTACTTTGATATGCGGGATATCAATAGACGAAAGAGCGTGTTTTCGATTATGAAACCGCAGGTTATTGTTAGAACGGAGTGCTATCGCTTCGACTTTACAGATAATTGACCAGGAAATACGGGAGATGAGCATTTTCAACCCATGGTGCCGTAAGCAGTCTAATGCTTTGCCAAATCTACTTTTCCGTTTTGTTTGGGATGATTGGATGATTGGATGATTGGATGATTGGATGATTGGATGATTGGATGATTGGATGATTGGATGATTGGATGATTAAGGAATGTATGGCATAATTTGGACTGCCCTTGCTCCTCTCATACAAATTATGGACAATTTCGCTAATCGGACCATCATCAACAATCAGTGCCACTTTGAGCATTTCCCGGTTCCTTTCCTAAAAAAGTTGTTTGAAGCAAATCTGATGCGTCTTTGGGGGCAAGTTTCGGAAAATCCCAATCGAGCATTTTTCTTTACTTTTGAAAGTTTGAAATAATAAAACCTACCTTCTGCTTATTTCACTACAATTATTTTAAATTAGTATAAAAAAAGTCAAAATAAATGGACTATGGCTCAGGATTTTATGCTCTGTATATGCTCTTATCTGTAATTTGTCGGAGAGGACGCTCTTATCTTTAATGGAATGCAAACAGTTGAGTAACTGTGAGACACATATTGTGTAATAATCTAAATCTCTCTAAAGACTTTAAAACTATGTTTGCAACTTGAAATGCAAGATATGGCGGGACTGCAGTAAAGATCAGGATAGAATATTTAACTGAATTAAACGTGCTGTAATAGTAATAAAAAGATTCATTTGAAAATGATGTATGGATTCATGGGGCGGCAAAGGAATTGGGATTTGATTCAGCGAATCAGGGAATTAAACCGGTAGGCAGCCGGCCGGCTCAATTATTTCGGTTCTTCTTGCTACTATAAAGAATTGCCTGAATCAGTCGGTCTGCCAGCAAGACCGGGTCTACCTCGGGAGCTGCATGACTCGTTGGGATTAGGGGAGGGGGAATTAAGCACCGCAAGGCAGCACAGCTGAAGCAGTTAATTTCAACGAACAGGGGCAGTCCTGGAAACCTGTTATCTGTTAATTTACTGCCGGTTTCATTACAAAATAATAATCAAGAATCAATGTATGACGGGCCGGTTCGGGGCCGTCGGCATCCTCGATATCAAAATTCCGCAGGTTCAATTTAAAATTGCCTGAAATAATCAACCGCGGTTCCAGGTCATGACTGAGAATAGGTTCAATTTGCATGCTCGGGGTTAAGTTAATTGAAATGCCTTTAAGCGTAAATATTCCCGATACCGTTACTGGTTTCAGTTCACCAAAGGAAAGGGGTTTTCCATCTCCTTGAGTCGATTCAATAACAAATCTTGAATCCGGATATTTTTTTGTATTTAGAAATATCCGTCCCTGCAGCGCCTTGTCTAAGTCCGGGTCGCCCATTGATAATGATTTGGGATCAATGACAAATTGCCCCCTAGAGTTATTAATGGTGAGATCAGGATTTAAGGTGAATCGTGCAGATCCCTGTGTGGCAGCTCCTGAATAAATATCCAGGGGGGCTGGAAATCGTATTCTCAGAATGGGTGGTTGGTCCTGACTGATTTCATCTAAAACCCATTTTTGCGGCAGGGTAATATTTGTAAATTCAGGCATGGTATTGTTTTTCGCCGGTGCAGGCGGGAGAACAAGTCCGAGGTCTTCCCAGGATACGACAGGAATCGACGTACTGACGGCGTTGAATCCATCACCTGTGTTTGTTGTTTTAATGGTATCGGCAACGGCTTTTTCCAGTAATTTAGCTGCTTTTTCAAACAATTTTCTGCGTTTTTTCCAGGGACCGGTCAAGGGTGTTTTTTTTAGTTCGTAAACAGGTTCTTTGCAGTGAAACTGGGAGAATAACGCCAGTGAAAGACAGAGTGTTCCATTGTCAGCATGCCATGGATAAAAATCCATATAAAATCCGCGGTCGGACCGACCCAGTTTGCTTTCCTCAACAAACTTAAATTTTCGAAAACTCTTTTTAAGAACGTCTAATGACTCCTTCACAAACTCATCATGGTTATACCCTTTCGGAATGGTTCCTGTAACGGGGACAATTTTTATGGGTGACCAGATGCGTGTCCTGCCAAGATTCCAGATTGGGATCGTATTTCGAATGTTTAATTTTTTAGCCTGGGCAACATACCTGGATGTTTGAATAAAGTTTTTTATTCGTGGAAGCGTGTTCGTTCGCCCCTGGTATATGGATCGGCCGCGATAATTTTGAAAAACGATTAACGGTGTGATGGTAATTTCGGCAGGTGCCCCTGTTTCGCTGATATCCAGTACTGACAGTTCGAGAATTCCTTTTGTCGAAAGATCTTTTATTGCATTGAGCTGTTTGTTGAATTCATTACTGACGGCAGATTTATTATTTTCGACAAATACAATTAATTGATCCTGAGCCGTGAGGTCCGTGGTCTGCAAGACTATCGCGGTAATAAATATGAAAACAGTGTGTTTTTTCATGTTTATTTATCTGGAGAAGCACCCACAATTCCGAAAGTAATATCGATCTTTTCAGCAACAACGGTATTGTCCATATCCGGTTTGATTTTAAATGCTTTGCGATCAATAGAGAAATTGGTTTGCAGGATAATTAAATCACCGGTCCCCTTATGGTTGCGTGCATTCAATTTTGCTTTTTGATAGCTTAGTTTTATAGGAACGGCCATTTTTTTTGTTTTCCCTTTTAATGTAAACTCTCCTTTAGTTACTAAGCTGTATCGAATGTCCGATTTCTTTTTAACCTCTGAGATTCCGGTAATTTTATATTCTGCAGTCGGATATTTTTCGACGTCTATCCAATCCTCTCCATGTAAAACCTGAGTCATTCGTTTATTGGTTGTATGGATTCCGGCTGCTGCTACAATAATTTTTCCACGAGTATCCTGCGGTTTGTCAGGATTGAAGGTGATCTCTCCGGAAATATCAGAAGCGGTACCTGATATTGGTTCAATATCGGAATAGAGCTGAAATGACATACTGTTGACGCCTTTCGGATCTTTGAAATCATATGATTTCTGTGCATAGGTACTAATTGCCAAAATGGTTAACATGAGATTGAATTGGATGAGTTGTTTTTGTTTGACAGTCATGATTAATTTTCCTGTTTTTTCGGTTAATTTTATCCCGGGGGCTTTATGTAAAACGTAAGAGTTTATTTTTTATTGTAAGTGGAGTTTATCAAAAAACGTTGTGTCTTATACAGAAATATTAAGTTGGAACGCGTTTGCATGCCAACTGTTGATTACGGAAACTTCCCATCTGTTTTCGCGAAATTCCTTCAGGCTCTGGATTGTGTTGTTAAAGACAATTGTGCTTTGATTGACGCTGTTATTATTTATAAGTTGCTGAAACTCATCGCGCGGTACTGCTTTGACTTGTTGGTTGTCTTTGTAATAAACCAGATTTTGATTTAATGCATTGATTGCGTGTTTCTTGTTCAGGGATTTAAATACTTTGACACTTGAATCAATCGAACAGCCCGAGACGTTTTGATTTGCATCCGGGCAGAGGATGACAAACTGATCATAAATGACAGAAAACCCTCCCCGAACAGGGATACCGTGGGCGTTCCAACTGTCCATAAAATGATTCAGAGCATCGTCAACGATACTGATTTGACTTTCCGTGAGTTGATTTTCAAATCCGTATATCCAGATTCGTGAGGAGTCAGAAAATTCAGGAAAAATAGTTTTGTTATTCATTTAATACACCGCGTTGTAGGTTGGGTTCAGATAATTCCATTCTCTACTGTGAGTATGAGCATCTTTTGTTGGAATATTTTCTCCGTTTTTTTCTTTTTTATAAAATTCACCGTTTACTAAACTCCATGCTAAAATCCCGCCGATCAAATTATACATATTCGGGAATTGTTTGTTCATTGTCTCGACATAACGTCCACTGCGTTCTCCGACAGTGCAATATACGATGACTTTTTTAGCAGATAAATTCTGATTTGCATATTTTTTCTCAAATTCACGTCTGGAAATGGCATTTGGAAGTATGGAAACCTCCATCTCATCAGAATTGCGAACATCGACCAGAATGATATTGGGGTCCTTAATGGTTCGTTTTAGGCGTTTTGCTGTAATAACCGGAATGTGTCTATCTTTATTGAGTTGACTGAACAGTCGATGAATTTTATTTTTTAATTCGTTTATTTCATCAATCTGTGATTGTGATTTTTTGATGGGGATTTTGTCATCAGAAAATATTTTTCCGGAGAAAGGAGATATGATTAACCCGACTATGATGATGAATTTGTACATGGTGTTTTGAATTCCATTTTAATCATGAATTTAATGCACAAGCTCTATTTCGGGGGAAATATAAAAGAAACATTGATTAAGATTATGAATTATGATTGAGACTGTGATTAGGGATTAAGGATTAGTCTTCTTATTTTGAAAGGATTAAAGGCTTTAAGTTCAGTTTAGTACGTTCCTGATTTACTTTTTTCATGAGGTTACTATTTGATGCTAAAATTTTATTCAATTTTCCAGTACTGACAGTTAACTTTTTTGCTGCAAGACTAATTTTCCACTGAGCGGACGAAAATGCATCTAAAATAGCGGCGATGAAAAATGGATAACGTTTGTCGTTTTTCCCGATAGACCAGGAATCCGACCATGGTTCAGCATTTTCCTTCCTGATGGACAGTGCAATTTCTAATCTTAGTTTTTTTAATGCTTCTTTTTTGTTTTGATGCTGTGACCGGCTCGATATTGCATAGGCACTGATATGTTCGTTATTAAGGGTGATGGTGATGCGAACTGCTGAATCCGTTGTATTGCGATGCTGACCACCCGGACCTGAGGCCCGGTACATTTCTACTCGACATTGTTTTAGTAATTCGGAATCATTTGAGTTTAATAGATTGTCGCGCAGCATAGTTAATCCGCCGTATTTAACAAAGCAAGAAACGGCAGTCCGATTAATTTATAATTATCCAGTTCTATTTTTGAATAGAATATTTTTTCAAGATAAAGACCCTGAGCCGGTGCTGTATCAAATCCGTTATTTCTATTTTTCAATTTAAGAATCTTTTCAGGACTCAGGAGATTGTTACTGGAAGATGTTTTTACAAAGTAACCCACCAGTCTTCTTACCATTTTATACAAAAAGCTGTTCCCCGTAATTGATATGACGATGAATTTTCCAAATGTATTTATATTAATATTATAAATTTCTTTAACATAATCAATATTCGGTGTATTTGATACAGCGGAAAATGTGGTGAAATCATGTTTCCCGATTAATTGCGAGGCGACTTCTTTCATTTTGTTAATATCCATTGTATAGGGTACCTGCCAGCATAAGTCACCCATAAACGGTGAGTGAAGTTTATCTGTATAAATCACATAACTGTAGGTTTTGCCTACCGCATCGAATCGTGCATGGAACTCAGGTGGCATAATCTCAATTTTCTGAATACGAATATCCCCGGGCAAGGCATGATTTAATGCGGTTAATGCGTTTTCCGGCTGAATGGGAGGATGGTCCGGTGGAAAGAAGGTTACCATTTGTGATAAGGCATGTACACCGGCGTCGGTTCTGCTGCATCCGAATACTCGTGTTTCACCCGGGAACAGGCTTGAGAGTTTTTCTTCGATGTGGTGTTGAATGGTAATATCGTCGGGCTGGATTTGCCAACCTGAATAGTAACTGCCTCGATATGCAATGGTAAGTAACCAGTTTAACTTTTTCGGTTGATTCATGATTTTTCAGGAGTGATTTACAGGAGCTTGAAGTATAATTGAATTGATCATACAACTAACGATCCCAACTCCCATATCTCTTAGACATCTAAGTAAAGGATTACACCACAGTTTTCACATTGATCGAAGCTGGATTTTCTTAGACTTGCCTTTATCTGAGGTGTAACCTTGAGGAAACAGCCGCCACAATTTTCGCCTTGAAGCGGAACAACGGCTTTTACGAACGAATTACCTGATGAGCGGCGTTTTAAAAGTCTTAGATAATTATTGAATAATTCTGGTGGGATTGTTTCGGAAAGACTTTGACGAACTTCTTTAAACTTTTCAATTTGGATCTTACAATTTTCATTGCGGGTATCCAGATCTCTTATGGAATTTTCGATACGGGATTTTGTTGCTTCGAGGTTTTTTGCGGCTTTCTCTTTACTTGCTTTGCTCTCTTCGAGTTTTTCCCAAAATACCAATTGTTTGTCTTCGTGCTGTTCTATTTTCTCGTTGAACTGTTTAATTTCCTTTAATACAGCTTTGTATTCATCATTTTTTTTAATCGATGCAGATTTGTTTTGCAAATTAAGAATTTTGTCCTTTAAGGACGCAATTTCTATTTCCTCATTCTTAATATTCTTTTCAATATCCAGGTAATTGTTTTTTGCAGTATTCATTGCATCTTCTGCTTCGCTCATTAGATGCTTTACTTTCTCTTTTTCTTCAGGTACGGATTCAATTTGCATTTTTAAATTGAAAATCCGAATATCTTTATCTTGAATTTCAAGAAGTTGTTCGATTGTTCTGTCCATACCGCAGCGGTGCCTTTCATTGGTCAATAAAAAAGTCAATACAATAAACATTCTATTTGAATAAACAATTTATCTTCTTTGTTTATTTGATCTGACACTCAGGTTCAATTTGCACCGACCCCTGCGTCGACATGATAGTTTTTCGAGGTATAACATACTCTGTTACCTGTGGTCGAGCAGATGGCCGGATGTTATAGAAATATTTGGCATCTGATTTTATGGTATTCATAATCGAGTACATTTACATTGTCCATGAGTTATTGGGCAGTTGATCTATTCCTGAGGAGTTATTCAGAGTAACTGTCGTAACTGAAAACTGTTCAAATTATATCAATCTAAAAAATGTGTCAGGAAATTCATTGAAGAAATTTTCATATTTTAGAACGGCATGCAACGGGTTTAGAAACGTAAATAAGAACTGCATCCAAAGAGTGCTTTTAATCTGTTTTACCATCCCGTTAATACTGTTGAACGGTTGTGCTGATTCGTCGATTAATGAAATCGTAAGGGAATCACTGAATTTTGCGAAAACAGGTGATAACAGAGGTTGGAAAAAGGCATTGAAGAATGTTGAAATCTGTATCCGGCGCGGCGTAAAAAACAGCGATCTGATTACATTTTATATTTTATGCCTTTCTCGAACTGGAAATGATGGTAAAGCGTTGGAAACCGGTCTCGAATTAGTATCCCGGGACCCGAATAATTTTCTGGGTAATTATTTAATTGGAAAACTCTATTTTGATCGGGAGAATTATCCAAACGCCTTACCGTACCTGCAAAAGTGCAGGGAATTAAATCCTGACCACCTCAATACACTGATTTTATTACTGAAAACAGCTGCGAAGTTAAATTTACCCGTGCTCAAAGAACTCTATATACAATTATTAACTTATGATGAGTTCAAAAAATCATTTTTAGTGTATAATAATTTGGGGTGTTGGTATGCAAATCACGATGATTTCCCTCATGCCTTTAGTAATTTTTCTCAGGCTCTGCAATATTCCAATGGCCATCCTCTGGTATTCCTGAATATGGCAATTCTTAATGATTACGGCCTGAATAATGAAAAAGTTGCACAACGATACTATCTTAATTTTCTGTATAAAGCAAAAGATAATTATCCTGATAAATCCCAAAAAGTATTAGCCCGGCTGCAAATAATTGGTAAAAAGTGGGAATAATGTTTGAGCAGACAAAAGATCGAATTAAAGAATCACTTGATATTTCCGACGTAATCAATTCATACATTCCGTTGAAACGGTTTGGAAACAATTATAAGGCATTATGCCCCTTTCATTCCGAAAAAACACCGTCATTCTCAGTAAACACTGAAAAACAGATATACTATTGTTTCGGCTGTCAAAAAGGGGGTGATGTATTTCAATTTGTTATGGAATATGAGCAGATTGATTTCTTCAACGCACTCAAAATACTATCCGAACGTGCCGGTATTCCGCTCCCCGAAAAAAGGTCTGACTGCGAGTCCACTTCCAGTGGGAATAAGAAAGATGAATTATTGAAAATCAACCATCTACTCGCAACATGGTTTCATGAGAATCTGGTGAGCAATAATGGAAAATCCGCCCTGGATTACATTCTTAACCGCGGCGTCAGTCAGGATGTTTTGAATACATTTGCTATCGGATTTGCTCCTGAATCCTGGGATAATGTTTTGAGATGGGGGAAAAAAAATGGATTCAGTGTTGACAGCCTGCTGCAAGCCGGGGTTTGCGTACAGAAAACGGATTCAGGGAATCAAAATTCGGTGTATGACCGCTTTCGAAATCGGTTAATGTTTCCAATATGGAATGAATTAGGCAAGGTTATAGGGTTTAGCGGACGTGTATTGGGAAAAGACGATACAGGCGGAAAATATATTAATACACCAGAGACACTGGTTTTTCATAAAGGCAAGGTTTTATATGGACTGAATCTGGCCCGGTCCGGCATTAAAAAACATGGATTTGCATTGGTTTGTGAAGGTCAAATGGACGTCATAGCATGTCACCAATCCGGATACACAAATACAATTGCACCAATGGGAACTGCTTTTACTGAAGCCCAGGCACGGCTGCTGAAACGGTATACTGATCAGGTAACGTTTTTATTTGACGGAGACGCAGCTGGTCAAAAAGCGGTTATAAAAAGTATTGACTCATTTTTACCGGTTGGTTTGTCTGCAAAGGTTGCGGTCCTGGAAAACGGCGAAGACCCTGACACACTGGTACGCGGTGGAAATACCGGTCGTTTGAAAGAAAAGATCGACAATGCCATCGATTATTTTGTTTATCGCATGAACATCGAGCTGTCACGCCACGATCAAAATACACCATCCGGAAAAACCACCATAACAGAAAATATATTAACCGAATTACTTCGAATCGAGAGTCTTGTTGCACGCGGAGAGTATTGTCGAATTCTTGCAAAACGTTTGAATATACCTGAGAATACTGTTCTGCAGGAATTGAAGCGGATAATAGGCAAACGAAATAAACCGGCATTTTCTTATGGAACTGACAATAGCGGGCCCGGCGTTGAATCAAATCCAAATCAAATCGACAGCGTTGAAAAACAAGCCGAAATCATACTCCTGGAGTTTGCAGTTTACTATAAAGAGTATGCCGAAAGGTTATTAAACGATTTGCCATTAAGATATCTCAGCGGAGGTGCTGTCGGCAGTGCACTGAACGAAATGTTAGCCCATACAGAGCAGGGAGAATGGCAGGAGGGCGTCTCAGCATTAATCAAAGACATGGGGGAACATCAATCACAGGACATTAACAAGGTTATAAATGATCCAGATTTAGGGACAGATATGCGGTCGGAAAAATTGGAAAGAATTTATATAAAAAACTTATATGAAAAATTTTTATTCCGAAAAGTAAAAGCGAAAATGAAAGAGATTCAGGATCTGATTAATAAGGCCCCCTCTAAGAGTGCATTGAAAAAATTGAAAATTGAAAAAGCAAAACTGAATGAAGAAAGCAGACAAATCAGTCAGCGTCTAAGAAATGTGTCGTGAGTGTAGAAAAGCGGATGGAAGAGATAATATACAGTGCTGGGAATTCAGTGACACTCAAAAAAGATCTGATGCAATTTTCTCTGCTGTGATTTTGGCATGGTGCACGCAGTCAGGGATCCCGATCCCGTAATACGAACTTCCAGTCAGGTAGATGCCCGGCAGCCTGGAAAGGACACTGTTCAAAGATGACAGCCAATCACGATGCCCCACCTCATATTGGGGATTCCCGTTATGCCATCGAAAGAGTTTATGAAACAAGGGATCACAATTAATTTTTAATATGTCGCTGAGTTCTTTATTGACCAGATTCAGCAGTTCATCTTCGGGAAGGCTGACCAGATGGCTTTTCTCAGGGCCGCCGATAAAGGCCCGGATAAGTAAAACATCTTTTGGGGCTCGGTAATTGAATTTCCTGGATGCCAATGCACATCCCATTATGTTTCGGTTTTGCTTGAACGGTATTAAAAAACCTGAACTGTGAAGATCCAGGGATGCCGGGAGGTCAGAAAGTTTATATCCCAAAGTTATAGTGGCACTGGATGTATAGTGAATTTTATTCAGCAACTGAGCCAGATTATCTGAAATATCAGCGATAATTTCAGTTGTATTACAGGCGGGCGTTGCAAGTACGACTGCGTCAGCATGATGTCGTTGATTTTTTGAATCAACAATGTCATACCCGGACTGTGTTTTTTTAATCGTTACTATCTGCATATTTGTTTTAATGTCACAGTCTAACTGATTGGTTAAGGATTCAATCAACTCATGCATTCCATTCTTAAAGCTCTTAAAGACGGGGTTTTTCGACACACTCTTACCCTTTAATTGAGCGATGCTATTTATCAAACTGCCATGTTTACGCTCTAATTCGACGAGTTGTGGATATAGGCTGTGAATGCTCAATTTCTCCGGTGATGCTCCGTAAATACCGGCCATTATAGGAGCGTAAATGGTTTCAAAAGCTTCATTGCCAAAATGACGTTTCAAAAAATCTGCCAAATTTTCATCTTGTTCTAATAGGCGGGGGGGCAAAAAAATGTCAGCCATCATTTGTACTTTTCCGGCAAATGACAGAGCAGTCATTTCGTAGACTGATTCGAGCGATTCCGGTATGCCTGAATAGAGCCCCTGAGAAAGGGGGACTAATTTATTTTGACTGAGAATATGAAAGTCATTGTAACTGTTTATCGGAATTTGTTTGTCTTCAATATCCAGATCTCTGCACAGATCCAGGACACTCTGTTTGCGTGTTATAAAGGAATCCGGACCACCTTCAACAGTAAAATTATCGAATTTTTTTGTAACTATTTTTCCCCCGACATCATCGGACATTTCCATAACGTTACAGGTCAGTGGACAGTTTTTTTCTGACATGAATTTTTGCAGATAAAACGCTGTTGTTAATCCGGCGATTCCACCACCGATGATCGTGATCTGGGTCATAATAATTAGTAACGGTTTTGGCCAAATTATTCGGGTGATTGGTGTTGCACCAGGGTTTAACTAAGAAAAATCAGAGTGTCCAAATGTAAGATGAGTTACGATGAACGTCCATAATCATGTACGAATTTAACAAGGTCAGCCACGTTTTGAACGGGAGTTTCTTTAATGATCCCATGTCCTAAATTGAAAATAAATCCTTTTTTCATTTTAGTTTGTTCAAGAATTTTTATTGTCTGCCTCTCAATTTCAGAGGAATTGGTGAGCAGGGTTTTGGGATCTAAATTTCCCTGAATACAAAAATCATTTCCAAGAATCGACCAGGCGTCGCTGATATCGATTCTCCAGTCAATGCCAATAATATCTGCTCTGGTATCTCTTAAATCCTGCAGAAAGGGTGACGTGTTGGTCCCGAAATAGATGAATGGGATATCATTGTATGAGTCCTTGACGTCAGTTATGATTGAGTTGATATACGGCAGTGCGAATGTACAAAACTCATCCCGTGTAAGTGTCCCGACCCATGAGTCGAATAATTGTACAGCTTGTGCTCCGGATTCAATTTGGGATTTCAAATAATCCGTAATAACTCTGCTTAGCTTTTCCATGAGCATATGCCAACCCTTTTCATTATCCTTCAGACACGCTTTTACTCGCGAAAAAGATCGGGATGACTCGCCTTCAATTGCATAACTTGCAAGCGTAAAGGGTGCACCGGAAAAACCAATTAACGGGACTAAACCGTTGAGTTCCTGTCGAACTAACCGAATGGCATCAAGGGTGAAATGCATGATTTCAGTTGCCGGCGGTTCATGAAGTGCCTGAATATCTGTATTTGTTCGGATTGGTTTTAAAAAGCGGGGACCGTCACCCTTGACAAATTCTAATTCCAGTCCCATACCATCAAGAACCGGAAGGATATCTGAAAATATTATTGCTGCATCAAGTTCAAATGCGTTAATGGGCTGCATTGTAATTTCAGTTGCCAACCGGGGTGATTTTATCAACTCTAACAAGGAGTAGGATTCTCGTAATTTTCGATACTCGGGCATGTATCGACCCGCCTGCCGCATTAACCAGACTGGAGTTTTGTCAACATCTTTTTGGCGGCAGGCATTTAAAAACCGGGTTTCTCGACTCATTTAATCCACTCTCCCAAAATAGATTAAGGCACACGTAATGTTAGAATGGCTAATTATTTTGTCGGGTCTCAAAACACGCCAGTATAATCCGTTGTTATAAATGATACCACACCATCATTTTTCCCCTATCATTGAATTATCATATTAGAATAATTTTCGCTGTGATCAGTGTACTTAACAGTATCCCTGATTTCAAATTAAAGAGTGAGTGCGATGATTTGATTGTACTTTATAACGCTGCTGTCATACCGGTCATCAGCATTCTAATTCTGTGTAGAATCTATTTGATAAGATTCGGCAGAAAATTCACGGCTTCTGATATACTTCTTACAGAATAGGTTGCGGATTCATTATTGTTTTCACCGATGAAAATTGTTTTACATCCAGCATTTTTTCCAGCGATAATATCTGAGTCTTTGTCTCCAATCATAAACGATCCGGTGCAGTCAATGGATAATTCATCGGCAGTATCAAGGATTAATTTAGGGCTTGGTTTTCGACACGAACAGTGATTTTCAGGTGCATGAGGACAATATTTTATACTGGCGAGATGGACATTGAATGCTTCCAGAATGACAGAGAGTCTTTGATGCTGCAGCCGGACATCGGAATCTGCCATCATTCCCCTTCCGATCCCGGATTGATTGGAAATGATAACGATCAGATATCCTGAATTTGCCATGTCCGAAAGTGCCCGGCCGGCACCATTTATCAGCTCGACGTCATCGGGGTCCTTTAAGTAATGTTTATCGATGATGACAGTTCCATCACGATCAAGGAACACAGCTTTTTTTACGTTGTCCATTTATTAATTTTTAAAACTGTTTAACAAACTCTTGTTATCTACCGGAACCGTTCCCGCCTTACCGACAACAATACCTGCAGCATGATTTGCAATGGCAGCTGCCTCTAAAGGTTTGGCCCCGGCTAATAATGCTGACATAAACGTGGCAATAACCGTGTCGCCAGCTCCTGAAACATCGAATACTTCCTGTGCCAGAGTCGGAATATGAATTGGATTTTTACCCTTTTCGAACAACGCCATACCTCCCGGTCCAAGGGTGATAAGCAACATCTTTTCAACGGATTTTGATAGAAGTTTATCGCCGACCTTAAGTAACTTTTGATCATCTCTAATGGGAAAAACCGATGGTGTGAGATATTCTCCGGCCAGAGCAAACGCTTCCTGACGATTTGGGGTAAGCAAGGTTATTCCCTTCATTTTCAGTTCATTTCCGGGGTGTGGATCAAGTGCGACTGGAATACACCTTGACTGTGCCGGTTTTATAATTTTTGAGATGAGAGAATTTGTGATAACTCCTTTATTATAATCTTCGATAATTAACGCATCGAGTTTTCCGTTCTCAATTGAATTGGTTATTGATGCAATCAATTTACCCGTTAGTTCATTATTGATATGCGAGGCAATTTCATCATCAATTCTGGCGACTTGCTGATTGTTGGCAATCAGTCGGGTTTTCACAGTTGTTATTCGTGTTTTGTCAACAATCAGACCATCGGTATTGATATCTGATTTATTACATAACCGGGTCAGTTCAGCACCGTCGGAATCCGCACCGATTATACCAAACCCTATTGCCTGAACACCGAGTGATGATAAATTCCGCAGCACATTTGCAGCACCACCCAGAGTCGTTGTTTTATTTTGTACCTGAACAACAGGCACAGGTGCCTCGGGCGAAATTCTGCTGGCATGACCCCAGATATATTTATCAAAAATAATGTCCCCGATTACGCCAATATGAAATTCGGAAAAACGATTTATTAATTTATGAGCACGTGATTTATTCATGATATGTTTTAGTCTTTTCCCCTGGTGTCGTTTATTATGTCCTGTAATAATCGGATCGTTTTATCAGTGGCACCTCTGTTTTTATCAACAATAGATTTTGCTTTTTCACCGAATATTAATCGTTTATCAGGATTCTCTATCAGGTCTTGAATCGCGTGGTGTAATTCTGTCTCATTATTAACCTCAATACATGCATTCTCTGATTTAAATAATTTAACAACATCTCTAAAATTATACATGTGCGGGCCAAATAAAATTGGTTTTCCAAACAATGCAGGTTCAATAATGTTATGTCCCCCTTTATTTTCGGCTAAACTCTTACCGACAAATACGATATCGGACAGATTCAGATAGTGTAACATTTCTCCCGTGGCATTTACGATCAGAATTTTAGTCCTGTTTGTATCATGGTCTGTCTGGACAGCAGTGTTATTGGTATTGAGTCTGTTGCCTAATTCTGAAGCAAGCACATAGTCACTATTCTCTTCGTTTAAGAGTTGTTCTATTTCAGCGGTTCTTTCGATATGTCTCGGGATAATAACAAGCAATAAATCCGGATATGTTTCAGCGAGTGATTTTAGCACGTGGATCATTATTTTTTCTTCGCCGGGATGGGTGCTTGCTGCTGTAAAAACGATCCGGTTTGAATTATTGCATAGATGATCTATAAACCTCGGTGCATCAGGCTTGGACAGAGACGCAATTTGATCAAACTTCATTGTATTGCAGACAACAATTTTATCCGGACGCTTAGAAATCAATGCGATTCGCCTGGCATCCTCTTTTGTTTGAGTGCAAATGACAGTAAATTTTGCAAAAATATGTTTGAAAAAAAAACGATATTTTTGATATCCTTTAGCTGAATTATCAGACATTCGACAATTGACGATGGCTGTATCAATATTTTTTGCAGCGGCAGTTGTTATGAGATTAGGCCAGATTTCAACTTCAAAAATAATAACCATGACAGGTTTTATGATGCTCAAAGCACGCCTGGTGAATATGAAAAAATCCAATGGAAAATAGATCGGTATTATTCGGTCATTTTGTTGCCTTCCGGCAATGGATTGTCCGGTGCTTGTGGTTGAAGATAATATAAATTGTACGTCGTTATCCCGTTCGCACCATTCATTTATAAAGGTTAGTGCTGCAACTGTTTCACCAACGCTGACCGCATGAATCCAAATGGGTTTTCTGCATGCGTTAAATTGCCGTTTTTTCCCCGATGAATACACACTGAATCGTTCCCAAAATCCATTTTGATAATTCCCTCTGCGTTTCAATCTGTAAAAAAATACGGGGAGATATAGCAAAAAAAGGATTGGAAACAGGACATTGTATATAAGTAATATAAATTTTACCATATCGTTTTGTGCTTAATGGATTTTAATGACGGAAGTTTCTTTCGAACATTCATAATTTCTTTTTTTGAAAGTGTTTCACTAATATAACCTTCATTTTCAGCCAGTGAGGAAATTACTGAACCCCAGGGATCAATTACCATTGAATGACCGTAGGCTCTGGTATTTATGCTCTCATTTAAACCGCATTGATTGACACCTGCAACATAATACTGATTTTCAATTGCCCTGGCTTTCAGTAACACTTCCCAGTGTGATTTTCCTGTGAATTGAGTAAATTCAGACGTACAGAGCACAAGATCAGCACCTGTATACGCACGAAACAGTTCGGGGAATCTTAAATCATAACATATGGTTAAGCCTATGTTCCAGTCATTAACCGAAATTAACATCGGTTTATCTCCTGTATCAAATAATGCACGTTCGTTAATGACAGCCGTATCATAATTGAGTTGGAACAAGTGAATTTTTTTGTAATTTCCAATAACTCTTCCAGATGCATCGATCACTAATGAGGTATTATACAGCTTCCCGGAATAAAAAATGGGCAGTCCTCCCCAGACAATGGTTGATTGATACCGAATAGAGAATTCACTTAATTCATCAATAAAGAAATTTTCTTCTTTTGCAAATGTTTTAATTTCCGCATAATTTCCACGAAATAATGTATGTTCCGGAAAAATGATCAGATCACACTCTTGATTCCGGCATTCTTCTAATAAACCAATTATTATAGATCGATTATGCCGGCAGCTGTTTGTTGATGATAATTGGGACAAAAAAATTGATAATAAACTCTGACCGGATTCATCTTTTGCCTTTGTTAAATGTGTTGTCATAGTATCTTAGTTCTGAATTATACAAGTTAATCAGGCTTTGAACAGCCCTGTACCGGTGGGTGAATCTGTTTTTCCTCGTTCTTGTAATTAATAACATCAAACGGTAATATCGAGTGAAATACTACATTAAAAAAGCTAAATCTGTTATTCAGACTGAAATTGACGGTTTAAATACTGTCAAAGATAAATTGGATGACTCTTTTGTTCAGTTGGTTGATTTATGCCTGAAAACACGTAGAGATGATGGCAAAATCGTGATTTGCGGTGTTGGAAAAAGTGGTTATGTCGGAAGAAAAATAGCAGCTACACTGTCCAGCACGGGATCGCCGGCAGCATTTCTCCATCCCGTAGAAGCAATGCACGGAGATCTTGGAATCGTTCATCCAAAAGATATTCTGCTGGCATTCAGTTACAGTGGTGAAACCCATGAACTCCTTACAGTATTACCTGCAATAAAACGATTTAATATACCCATTGTTGCGGTTACCGGAAATCCTGAGTCAACATTGGCGAACCTGTGTGATTTAGTTGTGTCAGCATCAATCCCCAGGGAAGCCTGCCCATTTAATCAGGCACCCACCACTTCGACGACATGTCAAATGGCTTTAGGGGATGCACTTGCGATGGTATTATTAGATACACTGGATTTTACATCTGAAGACTATGGCAAATTTCATCCCGGAGGTTCCATTGGTCTTGCTGTTACATTGATTGTGAAAGATATGATGCGCCAGTCTGAGCGCTTTGCCGTAACCACAGGAGATACAACGGTCAAAGATGCGTTGGTTTTGATGACCAGGTGCCGATCCGGTTCTGTCGTGATTATTGATGATAATAAAAAATTATGCGGAATCTTTACAGACGGAGACCTAAGACGGCATATTCAAAAAGAACTGAATATATTCGACCATCCTGTCAGTGAGGTTATGACTGAAAATCCAATTTCAATCAACGAAAATATACTTGCCATAGAAATTCTAAAAATATTGGAAACTCGGGAAATCGATGATATCCCTGTCGTTAACAACAATGACGATGTTGTCGGATTGGTTGATATTCAGGATTTAGCCAAATATAAGCTGATGTAAATCCATGGTTGTAATCTCACCCTTTATGCCTTCTGTACCCGGGACAATTCAACCGTTGAAAAACAGATCAGAAGAACTATCCCGAGTCAAACCAAGGACACCCCTTTGAAAATCCCCTTTGAAAATCGAGTGTCCTATTCGCCTGATTTTCGACGGTTGCAATCCTTGCATAGCATCTGGCAGTTTTCGGCAATGGTCTTTCCGCCCTTGGTCCACGGCGTGATATGGTCGGCTTCCATTTCTTCTAATTTAAAATGCTCATTGCACCTCGCACAGGTGCCCTTTTTCTGCTCATACGCCTCTCGCTTTTGCTTATCTGTAAAGGCACGGACGTTTAGATGTTTTTCTTCTCCTGTCAGCAGATAGGCATAAATGCCTTTTTTACTGGTTACATCCTCATCTTCCATCAATTTTGCAACCCGTTTTTCTAAGGCATCCGGGTCGTATGTTTCATCTTTGTAGGTATTGTAAAAGTCTCCCCACCGCAAGCCTTTCATTTCTTTTTTACGGTAATTCGGGAAAGTCTTTTGCGTCCACTCAATAACCCTTTGAAAATAATCCCACAGTTTTTTTGCATCGGACTCGTGTTGATGTGTACCCATATACTCTTCTATCGTGCCATTGCTGAACCATTTGATGGCTGTCTCCAGATAGTCCTGTCTGATGGGGCTGCCGCTTAGGTATTTGTTACCCACTGGATAAGCAGGACAATCCGTTTTGCTGAAATATCTTTTGGCATCGGTTACCCAAGAACCATGATAAACCGCATTTCGCAATTCCTGGTCGGTCAGTTTTTCGCCAGCGATATTGATAGTCTTGAACCATTCCAGTTTTTCGCTGTCGGTGCCAGTGCATTGATAAATCATTAATTTATAATTTAAGATTTTTTCTTGTTCGTCATCTTGTAAACTATAAAAATATCTTTTTTCAACAGAAAAAACACCCTTTACATATCGGCAAATGGAGACCGTGCGCTGTTGGCCGTCAATAATCTCAAAATTGTCATCACCACGCACGGCCCAATACATGACATTTAATGGAAAGCCTTTGTTTATGGTGTCAATAACGGCATCGCGCTGTGCCTCTTTATAGATAAACTCACGCTGATACGGCGGGCGAATATCCAGCTTGCTGCCGTAGCCCTTAGCGCCGTTTTCCTGGTTGTCTTCATAGCCGTCTGCCAATTCGCGAACGGTTATCTCTTTGAGTGTTATATCCATTTATTTGCCGCTCTTTTTTTGATAGTGTGCTTGACTTTATATCATTGCCAAATTCAGTTCAATTGTTGTTTCACTGCTGGTATCGTCCGCAAACTCCTGATTCAAAATATCGGCGATTAACTCGCCACTCTGCTCAACGAGCTGCTGTTTTTTTGCGATCTTGTTTTTCAGTTGCAAGCGTTTTTGCCACTTTACTAAACTCTCTTACTTTGGCAAAGGTCTCAATAATCTGAAGCGTGGCTTTGGTCGCCTCTTTTGATTTGAGAATGGTTGCCAGCATATACAAGCCCTTTTCGGTAAATGCCTTGGGAAGTTTTACTTTTCCTCCCTTTGAAGTCGCATTTTGCGACTTCAAAGTATTTGTGTCCTTTTGATGAGATAAAATCACATTTTCTGATTGTATAGCAAGCGCAGGCCGTTCTGTAGTGGTTTTGTAGCTTGAATCGGGGCATGTAGGACAGCGTAGATAAAGGCAAGAATCTGTTCTGGGGCGGACGATTTTGCGGGTAAGGTTTTTTATTAGCACGGAAATCGGGTGTGAAATTTGCGGTTTTTAGACGGAGAAATCTAAGTAGTAGGTTTCATTGTCTATCTTGTATATTGTAACTTCTTTGCGACCGTATCTTTCTAAGTCTTCTACTCTGACCCGCTCCCCATATTCTACGCCTAATCTATTTCTAAAATATCTACCCATAATGCTATTGTTTTCGGTTGTGTGGATGGCCTTTCCTTGCTCTTGTGCAACAACGCATATCATCGAAATATCATCGTCAGTTAGGATGGTAAATGGCACTCCCAAAGGAGGTAAAATATTCCTCTCACGCTCTTCTATGGGAACAGGAATGTAAGCTTGGTCTAGGTTTCTGCCTTTTCTTTGCCCCCAATTTAGCCCAGCCTTTTCATGTACTTTGCCTTCCCGATTTTTTTGAGTCATGTAAAGAGGAAGGGTAACGCTAGGCAATTCTTTATTGCTTATTGCAGGATAATCTATTTTCTCTGGAATGGAAAAATGTTGATCTAGTTCGTGGGCATTACAAAATGCAGTTCTTTTGCGTGTTTTCTCTATAAATTTGAATGCTTTTTGCGGGTCTGTTATCGCCAAAACTTCTTGTTGTTGGGAGGGTAAAAATCCGTTGCTTGTGTAGTTCGCAGATCCAACATAGGCCGCGATAGGATTTTTTTCATTACTAAAAAGATAAACTTTGGCATGAACAGATGGCGAGCAAATTAAATAGTCGCAAACAAAATTTTTGTATATTTTGCATACTTGACAGAATCCTAAATGCTTTGGTCTGTCTATAGCGTTTTTTAAGGACATGCCAATCGTTAAGTGTATTTTTGCCTCGATATTATTGTTCTTAAGTTCTAGTAAATGTTTATCTGCCATAGATGGAGACGCATAACCAGAGACGATATCTAGTTTTGTGGCTTCATTGTTAAGAAATGGTTCAAGTAAAATTTTTGTAAATAAGTTTTCACTTAACATGGTGCGATGCCGTATTTTTGCAGTGCCGTGAGGATTGCCCGGCAGATGACTTCTACGCCTTTTGGTGGCACTGCCATGCCGATTTGGCGGCGGACACTTTCTTTACCACCGATAAATTCAAAGTTGTCGGGAAAAGTTTGTAGCCTTGCCCTTTCTCTATTTGTCAACGCTCTCGGTTCTTGCCAATGATAAACATGCGTTCCACCTCCACCAGAGCCTGTGACAGTGTAGGCAGGTTTGGATGGATCAAGTCTTTTGTAGATTTGACTGATAGCCGCCTTGCTTTTTAATTTTAATTTTAATTTTTCAGGAAGTTGGGCATTGAATGCGTTTTGTCCTGGTTTTATATGTTTTAGCCTTTCTATGACTTGCTTTGACTGCGTTGTAAAATCGTGGTTTAGGGCATTGGGTTGTAGAGGCGGTGATTCTAGTGCTTCCTTACAGGTTATTATTTTCGTTTCGTTCGGTTGTGGGTGTTTGAAATCTATTTTTATGTCGTCTCTAAATCCGACAATTATGATGCGATGGCGGCGTTGCGGCACGCCGTAATACTCAAATTTGTAAAGATTAGTGTGAATGTTGTAGCCACATTCTTGGATAGCACAACAGATCCTTTCAAATGTGTCTTTGTTGTCGGCAGAGAGAAGGCCGCCGACATTTTCGGCTATAAAAAATTGAGGCTGGAAATGTTCAAGTGCTCTTACGCTGTGCATATACAAGCTCCCGTATTTTCCTTGAATACCTTTTTGCTCGCCTACTACGCTGAAATCGTTACATGGAAAGCCGAAAAACAAACCGTCAATAGGGTTAAAATCATCAAACTCTAGCGTGGAAATGTCAGCACATCGAACTTTACTGTTCTCTATTTTGATGTTTTTTCGGAAAGTTTCGCAAGAGTCTTTATGGTAGTCACAAGCCCAGATGTGGGACATTTTATAGGACTTGTATTGTGCTTTTTCTGCGCCTAATGCCATTCCACCAGGCCCACTGAATAGCTCGCCTATTTTGAAGGTGTTTTTGACAGATTGTTCTTGACTGCCTTGATAATCTTCAGTTAGTTCTTTGATTGAAATTTCTTTAAGCGTTATTTCCATTTTTTATATTTTTTGATTTTGAGACTCATCTTTTTTTAAGGTAAAACTCCCTTTTGTCATTCTATCAGTAAAGTAATTGCCTTTTAATTCGTTATCTGCTAACTCCAAAGTAACGGTGCCATAATGTTTGATTAAATCATCTGCTATATTGTCTGGATTATTAAAATAATTATAAATAAGCTCATCTTTATTATTCTCTGCTCGGATAAGACAATTAATAACCACACTTCTGGATTGTTTAAAATTAGCGTTGATAGTAATATCAGTTAAAGTTTGTTTAATAGTAATCTTTACTTTAAATTTTTTGTTTTCAACATCTTCCTTATAAGTGCTTCTTCCTTATAAGTGCTTCTTCCTTCTCCGCTCCATTTTCCGCTAAAGTTTGGGATTTGTTCTTTGATGATAGGTAGATGGAAAAACCACTCTGACAAGCAATTAAAAATAACAAAATGATTTATCAACAAACTAAAAGTAAAAATAGTTAAAGCCGTTGATATATCGTTTAAAAAAATATTTAAAAACCCAGTTAAGCAAAAAGTAACTAAAAAAGACAGAACAAGGGAGAGTGTGAAAGCATAATACTCTACTTTAAAATTTTTGAGATATTTCATCCTGTTACATACTCAATGACTTTTTTGAGAAATTGATGGCAATCTGTTAAATTCCATTTTGTGCTTTCATCACCAAATAAAGGTTGAATCTCATTCTGACATTTTAAATTTTTTAAATCATTATCTCGTAACCAATTTAAACAATTAGCCAATAGAGAAGTAAAATAACTTTCATTAAATTTATCATTTGGCACATTGTAAATTAAACATTCTACAAAGTAGGAAGGTGCTAAGCTTTCATCTATCCAATTTTCTTTAATCATCTGCCTTTTAATATTTTTAAAAATTCGCACCATCTTTTTATAATTTCCTGTTCTGCTATTCTTTTCTTCTCCATTTTGTTTATGGATTTTAGGATAGTTAATAATCTCACCTTTTGAGGATTGTATTTTTATTCCCTCATAGTATTGCTTTTCTCCACGGTCATAATGATTTTTGTATTGAAAACAAGGTACTAAATCTACATTTTGCCAATGCTCACCTCTTAAATGTAATTCAATACATTTATTTTTTTCTTTGTAAGAAATTCTTTCTCTGTTTAAAACACTTTTAATTTCATTTCTGAGTGCTTCTTGAGTGTAACTGCTTGGATTGTTATAAATACTTGGATTGTAGTTATAGTTATAGTAAAAAGTCTCATTAAACTGTAAAATAATATCTATGTCACCATCAGCCCAGATATTCGTATTATTGGCAACAGATCCTTGTAAATAAATTTCAAAATTATTTGAATTATTAAAACAAACACCTCTAAAAATATCCTTTACTTTATCGTAAGTTGCTGTATTTTTATTGAGCTGAACACGGTTTGCCCAAGTTGCTAATTGTTGTTCTTGTATTGTTATATTTGTCATTATAACCTCTTGTTTTTGATGATGATTCTAAAATATGGAGGATCGGGAGAAAATTTTCCACAAATGCAAGCAAGATCTTAGATGTCAGTGATTTTCATTTTTTAGTCTTTATTATATTTAGAAAGATCAATATCTTTCCGTTTTAGCATTTCAAAAGTATCGACACAATCAATATCAAATTCTTTACAAATATTTGGTATTGAAGCTTTTTTAGCACCTTTCCCTAAAAAATTTTCGTGAGTGACAATTACAATATTATATTCTTTAGCAACACACACTAACAAATAATCAGCTACATTTAGAAATTTACCAGCCTGTTCTGAGCTATAGTTTTTATAAATATAGTCAGATAACATTTGTTGGTTAGTTAATGGTTTATCATAAGAAAAAATTTTTACCGCCTTAACAAGATTCTCTAAAGTATCTTTATCTTTACCTTTGCGGATTTCGTCTTTAACTTCTTGTAAAGTAAAAATATCTTCTTCTTCTTTTAAGTATTCCCAAAAACTGGAAACTATCTTTTCTTGATAATATCGTCTATAAGCCTCAATGAATACGTTTGTATCTAAAAGATATCTCATAAAGGCAAGCCAAGTTGGCGATAATATTTATTAAAAGTCTCTCCCTTCAGCCCCGTAAGACTATAGGCATCTCTGTAAAGAGTTTCGCCTGCTAAAGTAGAATGAACTACACGAAGTAAAAAAGTCTCTCCGCCTGCTTTAAATGGGGCAGTACGATAATAATCGCCTCCACTGCCTTTAGATTTTATTCTTTGTATATTTTCTATACAATCCTTCCATTGCCTTTGAAATTCATATTCTCTAATTAAACTGGATTGTTTTGCTTTTATCAAAACAACAAAAACACTTATTTTAAATTTTTTTGCTATCCCCTCTATATTGTCAATATTAAAATATTCTTTTTTTAATTCCTTTGCAGGTAATAAAATTTCTGATGCTATCTTATTACATGTTTTCTCCGTTTGTAAATGATATGTTCCGTCTAAAGCACTTTCATTTAAAAATAAGTGTGCCAGTTCATGGATAAGAGTAAAAATTTGACTGGATTTATAATCCCTGCCATTAATAAAAATTGCAGGAGCATATTCATCAAACAAACAAAATCCCTTAAATTCCTCTCTGTCCAATCCTCTGCTGGTATTGCTCCCCACCACTCCATTTCTTATAATTAAAAATTCTTTGTCATCGAGTTTCTTTATTAAATTACTTAAAAAATCTTCTTGTGTCCTGCTCTCACTTCGTAATTTATCTATATCTAATAATCTTTTTATTTCAGTAATTATTTCTTTTTCACCTGTATATTTATAAGAAAAAATTTTATCCTCGCCATCTTGTATCTTTTGTTCTCTTAACCAATTTTGTTTTCTTTGAGAATCATAAATAGTTTCTAAAAGGTTAATACCTGGTTTTTCTAATTCTTTATTGTTTATTGTTCTAAAATCAGGAATAGGCAATTCTTCTTTTGGTGGCTCGGAAAGGAATAAATAACCATAAGGAACATAAAATTTTTCAGCTATTTTTTTTATTTGTTTTTCGGTAGGTTGAGACTTTCCTTCTTCCCAATCAGGATATTTACGAGAAGCAATTTTTTTTACAGCCTCTTCTAAACTGAGTTCAGCCCGCTCTCTTGCCCATTTTAATAATTCTGGATTAACCATAGCCTTTTGTTTTTGATGATGATTCTAAAATCAGGAGGATTGGGAGAAAATTTTCCACAAATGCAAGCAACATCTTAGATGTCAGTAATTCTCTTTCTTAATAATATCTAAAAAAGTTTTATTACGTGCTCGAGCGTTAGAGATAACCTCTTCTGCAGATATTACATAAAGGTACAGAGATAATTTTTCATAGTATTTGAAATAAATCTTTTCCCTGGTTGAGAATAACAATTTGAAATCATCATTCTTTAGTTTTTGCTCAAAATCATCACCTATATTGGTAATCAAGTAATACCAAACGTTGTTTAACTTTTCTGCTCCTTTGAAGCTGTTAGCATATTCTCTTATCTCCTCTAATCCAGCGAATTTCTTTTTTCCATCTATATTTAAAGCCTTGAGTTCTATAATGACCGCATTATAATTGCCTTCTTCTTTCTGGAAAAATATTGAAATGTCCGGTCTGCCCCGGTCTTGATTATTTGATTGAGGGAATATTTTTTTTAAACTTTCTTTTATACTTTTTTCGCTGGCTGCATAACTATAACTCATAAATTTATCGTCAATAAGCCAAATATTATTTTCTGCAGGACCAAGATATTTTTTACTTCCTTTTTCGGTATCTGAACCTCTCTCCATCAATAAATTATGCAGCACCTTTTCCTTTCCGTTGTGCTTTTGACTTAAAGTTTCTAATTCTGATATTATTTTATCTCGCATTAAAATATATTCTGTCAGTTCTTGACCTGCTAATGTGCTTGCTTTTTTAAGCAATTCATTACTTCTATATTTTTTACCTTCCACTTCCTTTCTGAAAGATTGTTTTTCTTTTAAAAATTTTTCTTCGGCTTGTTTAATAATATTTTCTTGTTTGATCAAGCCTCCTAAATAATTTATATCTCCAAGATAATCTACTAAATGTAAATGTTTACGTTTAATTCTTTTAATTATTTCTTTATACTCGTCTTCTAATTCTGGAAATTTTTCTTTTAAAATAGTTGCAATCTCCTGATCTAATCCTTGATTGATCATCTCCCAGGAAAAATCGCCAAACAATGTATCTTTTGCTTGATTAGGGTTCATGGAAAAATCATTCCTCTCATTATCTACTTTATCATCTAAAAAATCAGAGGATAATAAAAAGATGATTTGACATTCATCTATCGGATTAATGGAAAAATTTTTATTTTTATCTTTAAACCTACAAACTGTTCGGGAATTAGCACAGTAGAATCCTCGCATTTTGTTCAAATCCTTTAAACTCAATTCTTCTATGGAGTAATTTAGAATAAATTCAACATCCTGTTCTCTTGTATCTTTTATGTTGAATGAATGTTCTTCAAAAGTCGGTAAATCGGACGTTTTAATATTAGCTTCGTCATTGCTGTCTTTATTTTCTAAAGTAATGACAATGTTGGAATCCCTCTTTAAATACAATAACGGCAACAAATGACTATATAGTTTATCTCTCACTGCTTGAATGGAATAAAAACTATTTATCTTTGGGTCAATACCATTGAATTCTATTGTAGTTTTATTGTTTTTTATATTGTTTTTTTCAACTTTTGTTATATGCTTTTCTTCTTCAAATTTTTCGCTAAAATTTATCTTGACGAGTTTTTTCTCTTCTTTTACTAAACTTTCTATCTTAATATCTGAGAAAATTTTTAAGAAGGAAATTCTTCCTATTCCTTTACATCCTAAATCTATTTTTTCTTTCGTGCCGTATTCACAAAAAGACTCAATATTTTTATCTGTAAAACCCTTGCCATTATCAATGACAGAAAGTTTTTCTAAACAGGTTTTTTCTTGCTGTAATGATAATTCATTATAATATTCTATACGGATTTTTATATCAGTTGCTTCTGCTTGTATGGAATTAGTAACTGCCTCTTGCAGAACGGTCAACGGGTTAACTTTTTTAAGATTAGAAACCATTCTAGGGAGATTGATTTTCATAATTTATAACCTTTTTTGCTGGCACAGTTCAATGATAAATGGCGCAATGTCTTTCATTTTTGCGAGTCTCTGTTGCGGATGATGATTCTATTATAGATATTACGTCCATTTATTTTTGTTAAGCATTCATACCCAATCCATCTTGCTGAGTTTGCTATCCCCAAAATCTCAAACTGATCCGGATTATATTTATCCATAAAGGTAATGGGTACGCCCATAGCACCGGCGTAGTCCATAGGGATTTCTTTTACCTTACTCACTTCAATGGCATCGTAGTTATCGTATGTTGGATAGTCGGCAGGCGTGTATTTTTTGTAGAGGATAAGTTCTTCATGACGTTTTTGGTGGTCTAAGTTGGTAAACCAGTTGATACTTCCTTTACTAAAATACTTCGTGCCGTTTTCTATTTTCTTCCGTGATTCGGTTTTTATATCGTAGTTGTCAGGGACGCGAAACCATTTTGTGCCGCCGTTATCATAACCGAGCCAGATTTTATTTTCTTTTATGAGCTTAAAAATTTCCTTGTAAGTGATTGCATTTTGATCTCCGATTATCACAAACTTCTTATCGTATTCAACAAGCTGCGACACATATTCACGAAACAGTGAGAACGGCGGGTTGGTAACGACAATATCGGCTTGCTCTAACAGCTTAATTGCCTCTGGACTGCGAAAATCGCCATCGCCTTTGAAGGCTTTAACACCTATCTCCTCCGGATCAGGTACTTTGTTGTGGTTTTTGTCGCCTTCGTATTCCAAATAGATGGCCTGTTCACAGTCGTGCTGACTGAATAAATCCATATTTTGATTTTTATAGCAGGCGGTGATGAGTTTTTTTAAGCCGAATGCCTCAAACCCGTATGAAAAATAATGAAAAAAACCGCTGATACGCGGGTCATCGCAGTTGCAGTAAACCGTTTTGTTTTTGAAATGATGCCAGTAGTGTTTCAGCTCATTTTCAATATCGGACAGTTGCGTATAAAACTCATCTTTTTTGGTGTTTTTGGCGGCGTGTAGATTGGTGTTTTTAGTTGCCTTGCTCATGGTCATATAGCGATGTTGGCAGATTGTATGTCAAGTGCAGGCCGTTAGCAAGAAGCAAGGTTAAGGGAAGTTGTTGTCTTGCCTTCTCTCCCCCCTTTTTGGTTGGCTGTCGCAATTGTTACTATTGACATTTTGAGTTAAATACTTTCTAATTTTCTTTATTCGTCAATCACTATTTTACAAAGAGTAAACATAATAAACAAGCCAGTTTTCAATATTGTTAAATTTAGATTTTTTTCTTGACACTACATACATGTCTTAAAATAAATATGTTTTAAGTACTTATGATTCGAACACTCCTTTATCATTTTCCAAATGGAATTGACGAATTGTTAAGCGATTGTGATTCTGTGCTTAAAAAGTTATTCGACTTAAATGAGCTTTACAGTCATTGTAAAAAAGTTCTTACACGTTGATTTCTAAATACTCGACCCGTCAGATTATAGATAGTGTCTGTCGACTCGGTTACCAATCGAACAAATAATCTCGTAGGATATCGTATTTTTTGCATCGGCCCACTCGTTGACTGGTATTGAATTGCCCAGACATTCGACTTGGTCTCCAATCGCTGCTTCCGGGACATGAGAAATTTGAATCGTTGTATAATCCATTGAAATTCTGCCTAAAACGGGACATCGCTTTGCCTGGAGATAAAATGCACCATTATTAGAAATGGCGATTGGTACACCATCAGCATAGCCGGCTGAAACCGTTCCCACTCGAGTGGGGCAGGGTGTTTTGTAGGTTTTGCCATAGCCGATTTCGGTTTGCGGGGGTAATATTCGTATTGCGACTAAGCGGGCTTTAACGGTGAAAACCGGGGATAGTTTAATGGACTGAGCACCCTGAAAATCAAATACGCCATATAAATTGATTCCGGTTCTCACCATAGAAAATGGGGGTTTACAGGATTCCGGAATATTATTAATACCATCGCTATTGGCTATATGAATCCATTTAAAAGTAATATTTTTTTGGTCGAGTAATTCAAGGAGTGTCTTTATTTTTTTTATTTGTTCCAGAGAAAAATCCCGATTATTATATGCCTGGGGAAAATGAGTATAGATTCCAGTGCAGTTTAAGCCGGGTAATTTAATTGTATTCTCAATTATTTTTTGACTGTCATTGTATAAAATTCCCAACCGCCCCATTCCGGTATCTATAAGATAATGGCATTCGAGAATTTTGTTCTGCCTTACAGCCTCACTGCTTAATTTTACGGCAGTTTGCAGATCTGTAATTGGTGCAATAAACCCCATTTCCACGATCATTGGAATTTCATCATCAATGATACCTCCGAGCAGTTGTATCGGTTTACCAAAATGAGAAATTGATATTGCTTCTTTAACATCAGCAACCCCGAAAGAATAAATTCCAGTGTCGGACAGTGCCTTTGCAATTTCAACTGCTCCGAGACCGTAGGCGTTTGCTTTCAGTACTGCCATTACTTTCAAAGGCGATACTTTATCTGATATTAGGTCAAAATTTGATTTAATTTTGTTTAGGCTGATTTCCACCCAAACTCGTGAAGCAGCAGTTTTATTTGTCATGAAACATAATCAGATTTATACGGATAATTGCAGAAATCAAAAACTCTGCAGTCGGTACACAGTGGTTTTCTTGCCTTGCATGTATAGCGGCCGTGAAGAATTAAGTAGTGATGTGCTGGTTTAAGGTGAGCTCCGGGAATTTTTTTCAACAATATTTTTTCGGTAGCTTCGGGTGTTTTTGCGTCTGCTAATCCCACCCTGTTTGCGACTCGAAAAATGTGGGTATCGACGGCTAATGCAGGCTGATCATACAAAACATTCAGGACAACATTTGCTGTTTTTCTTCCAATGCCGGGCATTGATTGTAAATCCTCTCTATTATCCGGCACGACATTATTGAATTTTTCTTTAATTAACTGACAAATCCCAATTATTGATTTGGCTTTATTTTTATACAGCCCGATCGAGCGAATGCTGTTGCGAATCCTGTCTTCTCCAAAGTTCAGATAATCTTCTGCTGTCCTGCAATGTTTCCATAATCCGGGAGTTGCTTTATTTACAGCTTTGTCTGTGCACTGTGCTGAGAGCACAACGGCGATGACTAAGTCTAACGGTGTCGACCAGTTTAATTCGGATTCCGGGACGATGTAAGAACTCAGCGTGTCAAAAAAATTCTTTATTCTGGCTGAATTTAACGGTTTCGGTTTTTTTACTTTGACAGTCATTGAGTTATCATGGTATTGATTATGTGCCAGTTTAAAATACTGAAAGCAATACGCCGGCAGCCACTGCAGAGCCGATGACTCCGGCTACATTTGGTCCCATTGCATGCATCAGCAGGAAATTTTGCGGGTCTTCTTCACTGCCTATATTTTGGGATACGCGGGCAGCCATCGGTACGGCAGATACGCCTGCAGATCCAATCAACGGATTGATTTTTACAGTAGAAAATTTATTCATTAACTTTGCCATAATTAATCCGAACGCGGTTCCGACTGAAAATGCTGCGATCCCCAATGATAAAATCCCGATCGTTTCGATATTGAGGAATTCTTTGGCGGATAATTTAGATCCGACTCCAAGTCCCAGAAAAATAGTGGTGATGTTAATCAACGGATTCTGCAGGGTATCTGATAATCGATCTACAACACCGCTTTCCTTTACCAGGTTGCCGAACATGAAACATCCTATCAACGGTGTTGCTGAGGGAAGTAAGAGTAAGCAGATAATTAAAACTGAAAGCGGGAATAGAATCTTTTCAACTCTACCGACATGTCGCAGCTGCTTCATTCGAATTTTACGTTCTTCCGGTGTTGTCAACAGTTTCATAATCGGAGGTTGAATAATTGGAACCAAAGCCATATAAGAATAAGCAGCAACCGCGATGGATCCCAACAGACGCGGTGATAATTGTGATGCAAGGAATATCGCTGTTGGACCGTCAGCACCGCCAATAATTCCGATAGAAGCGGCATCCTTGAGTGAAAAGTTGATGCCGGGGACATATTCTGTAAGTATCAGTGCCCCAATTAACGTGAAAAAGATACCAAATTGTGCAGCGGCACCCAAAAGAATGGTTTTTGGATTTGCCAGAAGCGGACCAAAATCAGTTAATGCTCCAACACCCATAAATATTAATAACGGAAACACACCGGTTTTGATGCCTGTATTGTAAACGATATAGATCAGACCGCCATCATCGCTGATTCCGGCCAATGGGATATTACTCAGAATACATCCGAATCCAATAGGTACCAGTAATAGAGGTTCGAATTTCATTGCAATTCCCAGATACAAAAGTGCTAACCCGATACAAATCATCAGGAATCGTCCTGTTCCCTCAGTCCAACTGCCTTTGTTCATAGAAATGAATGATGAAATTCCGGTGCTTTCCCAAAGATTCCGTATAAGTTGTTTCAAGGAGGGCAGTGATTCTGTGTCAGAATATGACGACTCAGCGTTTTCGTTAGAAGCAGGAATCTCAGAATGATTATCATAGATTTCTGCACAGGTATAGTTGGAAGACGATCCCATACCAATGCATAATACAGCAGTGAGGACAGTGACAGATAAAACTTTAAAATTCAGCATCGATTTTCTATTAATTTATACGTTGTTATGAATTACAAATATTAGATATGTATCTAGTTTATCCGGTTGAAATAATTTCAGAATTGTCAGAGTGTCTTGCCGGTTACCTACAATATTTTCGGTAATTGTCACATTGTGGCTAATAATTGTCCTGCTTTAACAAGATCACCCTGAACAACTTCAACGGTTGCAATTGAACCGGAAACTGGTGCGACAACATTAGTTTCCATTTTCATTGCTTCTAAAACGATGATGGTGTCGTTTTCTTTAACCGTATCTCCCGGGTTAACCAGAACTTTATAGACATTACCCGGTAAATTCGCGTTTATCTCTGTATTTCCATCTGAACCTGCTGAATCAGCCGGAGCGGGTTCAGCCGCTTTGACCGGTTGAACAGTTTGGACATCTCCGGTTTCTTCTTTGACCTTTACTGAATAAGCTTTGCCATTGACTTCTACCGTGTAATTGGCCGGATGTCTCGTTCGAGACATATTTTCTGATTCCTTCTGTACGGGTGCCGGAGTTGATTTTTCTTCTGGTTTATCTTTGGAGACTTTGCGGACATTGATCTGCATTTTTCCTTTTAGAAAATCAATACCTTTATTCCCTCCGGGAGTTGCAAGTGCTCCTGCAATAAAAATGTTTTCATCTGTTTGTTCCAACCCTTCGTCTTTTAATAATTTTCTTGCTCTTGGAATTCCAGGTTCCAAAACAGAAAGTGGATCACCTTCCAGGGGTGGTTTTCCAAGTTGTTCTTCGGCAATTTTTACGATTTCAGGGTCGGGTTTTACGGGAGTTCGGCCGAAGTATCCGAGTACCATATTTCCGTAACCATCGGTAATTTTTTTCCAGGGTCCCTGAGTTACGTTGGCGTAGGCCTGTTGAAAATAAAATTGGGAAACTGGAGTTACTGAGGTTCCAAAACCGCCTCTGGCGACACATTCAGCCATGGCTTCAATAACCTTTGGGTAAAGATGCAGCGTCCCGGTATCACGCATCATCATGGTATTTGCAGTCAACGCACCACCCGGCATCGGTGATAAAACGACTTCTGATGATACGGATAATGCCTCCGGCGGGAAAAAATAATCTTTCATACATTCCTTAAAGACAGAATTGGCTTCCAGAATTTTCTTAACATCAATATCAATACAATAATCCGTTCCTTTCAGTGCATGCCACATTGAGATCATATCAGGTTGAGACGTCCCCCCTGAAACAGGTGCACGGGCCAGACATATTCCATCGCATCCCCCGTTAATCGCTGCTAAATATTGGGAAATCCCTTCTGATGAGGTGTCATGCGTATGATGCCAGATTATGACATTTTTACCCAGTAATTTCCTGGCACCGGAAATCGTGTCATATACTTTCTTTTGATTACTTGTTCCGGAAGCATCCTTAAAGCATACGGAATCATATGGGGTTCCTGAATCAATAATTTTCTTTAGAGTATCCAGATAAAATTGTGCATCATGAGCACCTTCACAACCGGGAGGAAGGTCCATCAGCGTGACCACAATCTGGTGATGTAAACCTGCATTTGAAATACATTGCCCGGAATATTCCAGATTTCGAACATCGTTTAATGCGTCAAAATTGCGGATATGTGTAATACCATGTTTTGCAAACAGTTTTGCATGAAGATCAATCATATCCCCGGGTTGAGCAGATAAGGCAACAACGTTAATCCCCCGGGCGAGGGTTTGCAGTTTTGCATCGGGTCCAGCGGATTCACGAAACCGGTCCATCATATCAAATGCGGATTCGCCACAGTACATAAAAAGACTTTGGAATCGTGCACCGCCTCCAGCTTCAAAATGGTCTATGCCAGCTGCGACTGCAGCTTTGACAGCGGGCAAAAAATCGTCCGTTAACGCTCTGGCTCCGAATACGGACTGAAAACCATCACGAAAGGATGTATCCTGGAATAATATTTTCTTCATTTTATTTCCCTCATTTCATCTCATTGACTTTTAACAATTCAGACACGTGTTACGCAGTAACAATGCCCGATTCTTCATTCTGTATGTCCGGTAACTCTATTCAAGTTAAATCCAGGTTAATTTTCATTTCGATAACGTGATATCGCAGCACTGATAATCGCGGTTAAGGCAGTGTCGTTTTCGTTATCATCTGAAATTGATTTTTGGCTTTGAGAAGCCATATCGATTCGACTCTGATTTTCGAACGCGATTTCTTTTTCAGTATATCCTTTAAGAACCCGTGCAGATAATTCGACAACACCGTAAAGTATAAGGAGAAAAATAAAAACGACTCCCATCCCCAGGAGCATTAGCTTAAAACCTTCAATAATCATATTGTCGAATACTGTTTTAATGTTGATTTGTGGTTCAGAAAAAATGTAATAAATAATACGATATACTAAATGAATATCAAGAATGGAATCAAGGTTTGTGGTATTTACAGGTGCATTGAATGGGATTAAGCCGACTATAATAGTAAGCATCTCAGAGGTGCACTGTTAATTGGATCGAAGTATTGTCTCTATGCTTTTTATATCATCAAAAACAAATGGATAATCAGGAGTTTTGGAATAGACAAGACAGATAAACAGTGTAAATATTGAGAGGTTCAGACTATGTATTTTCATTGGGACAGTGACACTGAAATGGTGGAGCTTAATTTGAAACCGGATATTATTTTTTCGTGAAATTACAGTGTAATAATTAAAAGATTGATATCATCAATCAGAATTGCAGGGTTCTCTAAAATTAGTTAATAATTATGAAAACGGTATTGTTATGCTAAATAAAGCACGGGTTTTTCAATTTTTGATTGTGATTGCGTTAATGATCAATTTGATCATTGGGTATCATGTGCATTCGGCTGTATTCAAACGTTCCGGAGAAGATAAGGGTTACAAAGCAATCAGGCAGTTTGCCCGTGTTTTGAGACTGATTCGGACAAATTATGTAGACGACACGAAAATAGAATACGATGAACTTATTTACGGGGCTTTGCAGGGCATGCTGAGCTCGCTGGATCGGTTTAGTTCGTTTATCGAACCGGATGAGTATAAAATGATGATGGAGGAAACAGAGGGCGAATTCGGGGGTATTGGTGTTGTTATCTCAATCAAAGACAATGTGTTAACGGTAGTTGCACCTATGGAAGATACTCCCGGCATGAGAGCTGGAATAATGGCCAATGATAAAATTGTCAGAGTCAATGACAAAGAAACCACAAATTTAACCCTGGAACAGGCTGTTGATCTTGTTAAAGGACGACCTGGAACGATGGTTGATATTACCGTTTTCAGACCATCGACGAGGGAGACAAAAACATTTTCTATTCAACGTGGTATAATAGAATTAAACACGATAAAAGATGCCCGTTTTATAGAACCCGGCATTGGGTATATACGGATTACCCAGTTTAACGAAAAGACAGTGAGTACTCTTAAGGACTCTCTGAATGGTCTGAATAAAGATAAAATAAACGGCTTGATTATTGATCTGAGAAACAATCCCGGGGGGTTGCTTTCGTCAGCAATCCATGTCAGTTCACTTTTTATTCCGCGTAAGCAGTTAATTGTATTTATGGAAGGCAGACAGGAGTCGCAAAAACAGGAGTTCCACTCTTCCTCAGAAGAGAAGTTTCTGGATTTTCCAATTGTGATTTTGATAAACGAAGGCAGTGCAAGTGGTGCAGAAATTGTTGCTGGATGCCTGCAGGATTATGGCAGAGCGTTGTTGGTAGGAGCAAAAAGTTTTGGGAAAGGGTCGGTTCAAAGTATTATTGAACTTAATGATGGCAGTGCTGTTCGGATAACAACGGCTAACTATTATACTCCGGGTAAACGTGTCATCCATGAAAACGGTGTTGAACCTGATTTTGTTGTCGATATTTCTGAAGAAGATTCGCATAAATTATCGCTGCAACGGGCCGGGGCAGCCGGTGACGTGGTTGATGAAACAGAGGAAATTGAAGATCTTCAATTGATGCGTTCTTTGGAAGTATTGAAGGATCTCATAATTGCAACACGCGGCAAGAAGAAGGACTACGCAAGAATCGTCACGTCTGTTAAAGAAGTTCGAGATAAAAAAGTAAAAGAACACTAAAGGAAGTAGATCAATAGCAGATTATGAAAATTCTCGGTATAGAAACAAGCTGTGATGAAACCGCTGTATCAATTGTTGAAAACGGTCATAATGTCTTAACCAATGTTGTTTCATCACAAATAAAGAAACATGCACTGTACGGCGGCGTAATACCTGAACTTGCTGCTCGTGAACATCTCAATAATATTTCTACAGTTATTGATTCTGCCTTACTTGATGCACGAATTGGTATTAATGATATAGACGCCGTTGCAGTCACAAAAACTCCCGGTTTGTTACCGGCATTGCTTGTCGGTGTATCTTTTGCAAAAGGGTTGGTGTCCAGCCTGAATATTCCATTAATCGGCATCAATCATATAACAGCTCATATGTTTGGTGCATTAATTGACAGGGAAAGCATAATCAATGATCCCGATTCTTATCCTGTCGTGTCATTGATTGTATCCGGAGGACATACTCTTCTTGTGATAATTGAACGAGATGGAAATTGCACTGTTATAGGAAGAACTCTTGATGATGCAGCAGGAGAGGCCTTTGATAAAGGAGCAAAAATTCTTCAATTAAGTTATCCCGGCGGTCCTCTGATTGATAAGTTATCGCGATTTGGCAATGTCTCGAGATTTAATTTTCCAAGAGGCTTATGCGGTGCCAGCGGTAATTTTGTAAAGCCGGAAAACCGGTTGAACTTTAGTTTTAGCGGTGTTAAGACATCGTTACTGTATCAGTTAAAAGAATGGGATTTTGGCTGGTCGGAATTAGGCCAGTCAGTCAGGAAAGTGATTGTAGAAAACACTGTTCCTGAAGGAAAAAACAGAAATCAATCTCAAAATCTGATGGATTATCTGGACATGATTGCCAGTTATCAGGAGGCAGTGGTTGACGCATTAGTAATGAAAACGATGTCAGCGGTTAAAGATCGAAATGTAAAAACGTTAATCGTATGCGGTGGCGTTGCATGCAACAGCCGTTTGCGCGAGAAATTGAAAATTGAAGCAGATGAAACTAAAGTGCCTCTAATTATAGCGAAACCGGAATATTGTACAGATAATGCTGCTATGATTGCAGGGTTGGCCTATTACCAACTTGTTTCAGGCGAAAAAGATGACCTGGACCTTGATGCATCACCATCGATTAAAAGAATTGAACAAATTCCACTAAATATATAACTCTTAATTTTTTGTAAAATGAATAAATTCGACTGGAAAGAAGCAGGAAAATATACGGATATCCTTTATGATAAATATGAAGGGATTGCAAAGATAACAATTAATCGACCGGAGGTGCGGAATGCATTTCGCCCGCTGACTGTTGTTGAAATGTCCGGAGCATTTGAAAATGCCCGTTGTGACAGCTCGATCGGGGTCATTATAATTACGGGTCAGGGAGAAAAAGCATTTTGTTCGGGGGGAGATCAAAAAATTCGGGGAACTTCCGGTTATGCTGATGATGAGGGAGTTGAACATTTGAATATTCTTGATTTCCAAAGACAAATACGTACGTGTCCAAAACCGGTAATCGCAATGGTAGCGGGTTTTGCAGTCGGTGGAGGCCATGTATTACATATGATGTGTGATTTAACGATTGCAGCAGATAACGCTATATTTGGGCAGACCGGTCCCAAAGTGGGTTCTTTTGACGGGGGTTATGGTGCCTCTTACATGGCTCGTATTGTGGGACAAAAGAAAGCTCGGGAAATTTGGTTTCTATGCCGTCAATACAGTGCACAGGAAGCGTTGGAAATGGGATTGGTAAATGGTGTTGTACCTTATGATAAAATGGAAGAGGAAACGGTGAAATGGTGCGGCGAAATTTTAGCCAATTCTCCTATAGCAATACGCTGTCTGAAAGCTGCTTTAAACGCGGATTGTGATGGTCAGGCAGGGCTGCAGGAACTCGCCGGTAATGCAACAATGCTGTTTTACATGACCGAGGAAGGCCAGGAAGGTCGCAACGCCTTCAATGAGAAGCGGAAACCGGATTTTTCAAAGTTTTCTTCTAAGAGAACCTGACGTTATTTGAACTTCAGAAAAAAATGAAGGCTTGTGATGTTATACGAAAACAGTAATAAATCGGAATCATCAGAGATGACATCACAAGTTTCCATAACGTAATGTGTTACACTGTACCTTTTCCTGATATTGGTATCTTACTTACCCTTTCGACTCTTCTTTATACAGCAGCTTTTATTCATGCAGTATCTATAAGTAAAATGTGGTCAGTGGGAAAACTCACTGCCGAGATGATTCCAACTATATAGAGATAATCGTTTAGCAGATATAGAAAAGTCTGATGCGTGGAGATATATTCCAACTCCAAAACCTTATCACTTCATTCATGTCCAATATCCCTGATACCACCAACAATTATATATGCCCGGCATCGCTGAATCCGGGTGACTGTATCGGTATTATTTCACCTTCCGGTGTGGTCGATTGTGAACGACTTCAACCCGGAATTGATTATCTGAAAAAGGTTGGCTTTAAGGTAATGTCAGGGGAACATATTTATAAAAAAAACAGGTATCTTGCAGGAAGTGATCAGGAACGATTAAGTGATCTTCACGACATGTTTTCCAATCCTGAAATTTCTGCAATTTTTGTTGCCCGGGGGGGGTATGGAAGTGCACGCCTTCTCGATAACGTTGACTATTCTCTGATTCGGAATAATCCAAAAAATTTATCCGGTTTTAGTGATACAACAGCATTACAGCTGGCAATCTTTTCAAAAACGAGACTGGTTACTTATTCCGGAATAACGCTTTGTACAGATTGCAACAGAGATGGACTGAGTAGATTGACAAATGACTACTTTTGGAATCTGTGCAGGAATGGAGAATTTAATCATATTCAGAATTTAAATATTATAAAACCGGGAAATGCAACCGGCACTTTAATTGCCGGGTGTTTATCCATAATTACATCATTGACAGGAACTGAATATATACCACCTTTAGATCATTCGATCCTCGTGATTGAAGATGTTAATGAAGAGCCTTATAAAATCGACCGTATGTTAACCCAATTGAGACTCAATGGTGTCTTTGAAAAAATTAATGGACTGGTTTTTGGTCATTTTAAAAATTGTACACCTGAAAATAAAAACCATGGAGATGTAGAGGCAATATTTAAAGAAGTTGCGGAGTATGTAGAAGGTCCAGTTTTTTCAAACCTTGACTATGGACATGATATCAATCGGATAATTCTTCCAGTTGGTGCAGACATTCAACTGTCAACAGACTCGGAACATGGCGTCATGAGGATTGATAAATTAGTCGATTCTTAAAGAGTATTTTCATGGATTTATGAACTGGCATAAGGTGGTATTGCTTCTTCGTTTTCTTTTTGCATATCGGGTTAAGCTGCCCCGCCGGAAGCCTGTCTGCATGACCAAAACTGACTGGAGGATATGAAAGACTCAAATTTTCAAAACGGGTTGCAGTCGGAGATTATATAGACATTTCTAATAATATAGATTTAATTTATTTAGAAAGTCGTATGAAGACCATTGGCAAGAAATGTACTGAAGACAGGACGGGCTCATCTTTTTGTGGTAAATTGTTTATCGAACGAAATAATTCCCTCGCTTCTATAAGATTAAGAGGTTTGGAGCACGTCTGTCATAGCGTATAAATCAGGGGCAATCCTGAATGGCACTGAGTCAAGGGCTGAAAAGTTGTAAAAAGCAGCCTGTGAATCAAAGTAGTTTTAAGTACAAATGATAAATTACACAATATATTCATATGAAATTAATCAATTTATATCTTGTTAAAAATCTGACAATTAGTTTTGTTATTGCTATTGCTATAACGACGTTCGTTATGTTATTGGGTCAGTTAACCAAAGTGTTTGACCTGCTGACTCAGGGAGTTGACCCTAAAATAATAATGATGTACATCGTTTATCGTATGCCACAAACTCTTGGCTATACGATTCCTTTAGGTTTTTTTATATCGACGGTTTTGATTTTTAACCGAATGTCACTTGATCATGAAATCTCAGCACTGAGAGCAAGCGGGATTAGTATTCAACAGATCATAGCACCGATCGTGCTGTTGAGTTTAGTATTGTGTTTTGTATCAGGAATTATACATTTTGAAATTTCTCCGGAATATAAATACCGAGCCAAATGGCTTGTCAGGGAGGCGGGAGTAATAAATCCTTTAATGTTGATGGAAGAGGGACGATATGTTGAAATTTTTGATGGTTATATCGTGTATGTTGATGAGAAAGAGGATGCTTCAGTCAGGGATGTGCATTTATACATCCTGAATAAGAAAGATGTTGTTGTGCAAAAAATCGATGCATATCGGGGTGAATTGATCGTTAATGACAAGAAAAAAGAGTTGGAATTAACGTTGTTTAATGCGACAATTGAGTCTATTCATCCAGAGGATATAAGTAAGAATCAGCGAATAAAAAGTGGGAAATGCATGTTCCCTTTAAATTATGGTAATAAACTGCATAAAAAACCGCTTATCCGTCGTGTGGATGAAATGAAATTATCGCAACTTTTTTCGCAAATACAAATAAAAAGTGAACGGGGAGTTGATACAACAAAATTAAATGTTGAACTCCATCTTCGAGCCGCAATGGCATTAAGTCCATTTTCCTTTATCTTGCTGGGTATCCCCCTGGGTATCAAACTGCCGCGACGGGAATCTTCCTGGAATCTATACGGATGCACTCTAATTCCTTTGATTTATTTTGTATCTATCTCAATTATTGAAGGGCTCTATCATTATCCACAATATAAACCCGAGTTACTTTTATGGGGCCCGAATATCGTGTGTCAGATTTCGGGTATTTGGGCTTTATGGATTAAAAAATGAGGTAAAACTAATCTTGATTTTAAAATTAAAAGAGGACAATACCATTGAAACCAGAATATAATAATAAATATGGGCCGGCACTGGCATTGGGCACAAATATCGCTGCCGGAATGGTATTGTGTTCACTTGGCGGATATTATTTAGATAAGAAAATTGGGAATGATTCATCATATTTAACGCTTTCGGGTATGTTTCTTGGATTGTTTTATTCAGGATATGAGGTTTGGAAAGTTGTGCGTAATTTAAATCAAAAGGATTGATATGGATCGTTCTGACAGGATACTAAATCAATATTTTATTTTAACACTTGCAATCAGCATTGTGCTGTCAGTCTGCATCTTGTATTCGGGCTTTGGTGAATTATTTCTCAAGGAATTATTATGCGGGCTTGTTTTAGCTTCAGTCAATGGGTTTGTTGGTAATAAAATGAATAGAAAAGCAGTTTATGTTTATGCCTCAAAAAGCCCATTTTGGGGATTAGCAATCCATTTCTTCAGAGTGAGTTTTTTGCTTATTCTTCTCCTTTTGTGTTATGTCTCCTCAATGCAAAACTTTAACCCATTTTTAATAACAACTTTAACGGGATACTTTTGCTTTCTGACGTATGAGGTTTTAGACTTACATTTCACAACGTTAAACAGAGTTTGAAAAATGTTTCTAATACTCTTAACATACTGGCTTGATTGTGATTATAATCTCAACAAGTCTTTTTTTAACCTTACATTAATAGACTTTAATAAGTGACAAATTATGGATAAAGCCACTGCTGTAGAAAATTACATCATGCACCATATTGCCAATAACACAGAGGAATGGCATCTCCCATTTGGCATACATATTCCGTTATCTGAATCAATCAGTCTTCACGCGGTTATGCTGTTACTGTGCTCTGCGTTCTGCATAATTACGTTTTGTGTGTTATATAAGAAAAATAATGTTGTTCCCGGCGGATTAACAAATTTGCTTGAGTCATTTGTCATTTTTATACGTGATGAAATTTGTGCAGTAAGTTTTGGAAAAGAAAATGGATACAAAATGACACCGCTTTTCTGTACGTTTTTCTTCTTTATTTTAGGCTTGAATTTAATGGGCCTGATTCCTCTCTTTTCAACCGCAACTGCGAATATCAATGTCACCGGAGGTCTTGCATCAATTACCTTGTTTGTGATGATCTTCGGGGCAATATATAAAAATGGTCCAATTGGTTTCGCCAAAGCATTTATTCCTCACGGCGTACCAATTCCTGTTTTGGTTATACTTGCCCCGATTGAATTTATGGGGATGTTTATTAAAGCGTTTGCCCTCATGGTCCGCTTATTCGCCAATATGCTTGCAGGTCATATCGTTATCTTTTCATTATTGGGTTTGATTATTATTGTCGGGAAAGTTGCTGCATTGCCTTCAGTGGTCTTAGCCCTTGTAATTTATCTTTTGGAAATACTTGTAGCTTTTTTGCAAGCATATATTTTTACACTTTTATCAGCTATGTTCATAGGAATGATTCATCATCCCGCTCATTAATTATCATTTAATTAACCGTTAATATAAAAATAAAGGAATACATTATGGGAACAGGTGCAATTGGTGCAGGCCTAGTAACAATCGGTGCGGCTGTCGGCATCGGCAGAATTGGCGGTTCAGCTATGGAAGGTATTGCACGTCAGCCTGAAGCTGCCGGAAAAATTCAGGTTAATATGTTGATTTCTGCAGCACTTATTGAAGGTGTCGCACTATTTTGTGCGGTTATTTGCTTCCTCGCAAAATAATCAGTTGCCAATATCGTTTTTTAAACTCAGGCAACTTTCACAACTATTTATTGTTACAAAAATAGTATCAATGCATATGAGTGCTGAATATGGATAGAATATAATGACCAATATACCAGGAATAGCAAAATCAAAGAGATTCTTTTCGGTATCCATAAGACTAATTATTTTTAATATGTTTTTTGGGATTGCTGAACTCTTTGCACGCGGCGGCGGCGGATTAATGGATCCGAGTAAAGACATGGTGTTTTGGACTTGGGTTACATTTCTTGTACTCCTGGCGATTCTGTGGAAATTTGCCTGGGGTCCAATTCTGGCTGCTTTGGATAAACGAGAATCTGACATAAGAGATTCCGTTGAAAATGCAGAAAAAATCAAGCATGAATTAGAGGCGTTAGAAGCAACGAAAGAAGACATTATCAGCAAAGCAAATGAAGACGCAAAAGAAATTATTGCAACAGCCCGAAAAGCCGCTGTCGAAGCATCCAGAATAATTGATAATAACGCAAAAGAAAAAGCGAAAATCATGATTGAAAACACAATGAGAGAGCTCAAGACAGAAGAAGAAAAAGCACAGGCGATGCTTCGTAAAGAAAGTGCTGAGTTTGCGATCGCAATCGCGGGTAAACTCATTGATGAGAATTTGGATGATGACAAGAATCATCAGTTAACAGATAGAGTTATTAAGGAAATGGTCTAGGGAATGGTAACTTCAGCTCCTGCAAAACGATATGCCAGGGCATTATTTGACCTGGCCTTAGAACAAGGCGTCACGTACGATGTCTGGCAGGATTTAGATTCCTTAGATAAGCTTCTTCATCAATCCCATGATTTAGTAGAAATTTTGACGAGTCCAGGTTTGGAAATAGATCGGAATGAACTATTGAGACGTTTGCTGGATAAGCAGATTACGGACTTGACATTTCAATTTATTTTATTTTTAGAAGAAAAAGCAAGAATCGACATTATTGAAGAAATTTGTCATGCTTTTGATGACCTTTACTATGAGAGTCAAGGCATCGTGAAAGTAAAAATTATCAGTGCAGTTTGCCTTGACAGCGACCAGATAAATGCAGCCGAACTTGCACTGAAATCAAAACTGGGCAAAGAAATAGAGTCAGATATTGCGACAGATCCGCTCTTGCTTGGCGGATTTAAGTTAATAATTAAAGATAGAGTTATTGATTACAGTTTTTTATCTAACCTTAATCGCATTAAACACAACATCGTATATTCAAGAAATTAAGTCAAGCTTATCAGATGATTCCAGATTTTTTCTCGAACTGGGACTCTTTTATCATTTTAATTCAGGAGGATAATAATGGCCATTGATCTAAAGCCTGAAGAAGTATCATCCATACTCAAAAGGCAATTAAGAGATTTCTCTGCGAAAGCGGAAACCTATGAAATAGGTACTGTTCTAAGTGTCGGAGATGGAATCGCACGAATCCACGGCTTGAGTGATGTCATGTCCGGAGAACTTGTCGAATTTTCTGACGGCCTTGTTGGTATGGCTTTAAATTTGGAGGAGGACAATGTTGGTGTCGCCATCTTCGGAGTCGACACCAGTATCAAAGAAGGAGATCAGGTTCGGCGAACAGAAAAAATTGCTTCGGTACCCGTTGGGGAAGAACTGACGGGTCGGATCGTTGATTCATTAGGGCAGGCTATTGATGGGGGAGCACCTGTAAACGCGAGAGAAATCAGACAGATCGAAATAAAAGCCCCGGGTATCATTGACAGAGAAAATGTGAAAGAACCGATGCAGACCGGAATCAAAGTCATAGATGCGTTAACACCCATTGGCCGAGGTCAGCGCGAATTAATAATTGGTGATCGAAAAACTGGAAAAACTACGCTTGCAATCGATACCATTATCAACCAGCGCGGAGGTGATGTTCACTGTATATATGTTGCCATTGGTCAAAAACGTTCAACTGTTGCTCAGGTTCATGAAACTCTCAAAAAATTTGGTGCAATGCAGTACACTACCATTGTCGCTGCTACAGCCTCTGATCCAGCACCAATGCAGTTTATTTCACCCTATTCAGGATGTACAATGGGTGAGTATTTTCGTGATCATGGACGTCATGCACTTATTATTTATGATGATTTAACCAAACAGGCTCAGGCCTACAGGCAGCTTTCATTACTGCTGCGACGACCGCCTGGACGTGAAGCGTTCCCCGGAGATATTTTTTATTTGCACAGTCGGTTGTTAGAACGTGCCGCAAAAATGAGTAAAGAAAAAGGAGGGGGCAGTTTGACGGCCCTTCCGGTTATTGAAACTCAGGCAAATGATGTGTCTGCCTACATTCCGACAAATGTGATTTCTATTACAGATGGCCAAATATTTTTAGAATCTGATCTGTTTAATTCCGGGCAGCGGCCGGCGATCAATCCGGGTATTTCCGTTTCCCGTGTGGGGGGAGATGCTCAAATCAAGGCAATGAAACAAACTGCCGGTTCTTTACGGCTTGACCTGGCTCAATTCAGAGAACTCGCTGCGTTTTCACAATTTGCATCTGATTTGGATCCAGCTACAAGGAAGCAGTTAGAACGTGGACAGCGGTTAATGGAAGTAATTAAACAAGGGATTCGGGTTCCATTACCGGTTGTCAAGCAGGTTGTTATTATTTATGCCGGTGTTAATGGGCACTTAGACGATATCCCGGCAGATGATGTAACTGAATTTGAGCGTCAGCTGTTTGATGCACTTGATTCTGCCTATGCAGATTTTGTCAAAAAATTTAATAAAGCAAAAGAAGTCAATGAAGAGATCAAAGGAGAACTTGAATCCCTGCTTGCAGAGTTTAAAAAAACATTCAAACCCGAATGAAATAATTTTTAAATTGACTAACCCTGGATCGTTTCAGTTCAATGACAGTCCATGTTTTTCAGGGTGTCAGATGCGAATTTGTAAGACATACACACGATCGAAATTATGCCAAGTATTAAAGACTATAATGTAACGTTGGCCAGCCTCAAAAACACGCAGAAAATTACCAAAACCATGAAGATGGTTTCTGCAAGCAAACTTCGGCGTGCTCAGGAAGCACAGAGAAATGCCAGGCTCTATGAAAATAGACTGAATGGACTCATCTCAAGGATGGTGGCATCTTTAGGTACAGGCAGTGATCATCCTCTTTTACAAACATCACCGAATGTTAAAAAGGTTTTGGTCATCGTTTTTACTTCAGATAGAGGGCTTTGTGGAGGATTCAATAATAATCTGTGCAAATATGTTTATAATTGGATTAAAGACCAGCGAAACAATGGATTAGAAGTAGATGTCAGTTGCTGTGGACGGCGGGGGAATACCTTTTTTAAGAGGCGGGCAACCATCAAAAAGCATTATGAGGATGTAACCAACAGTCCTGAATTTTTTACAGCGATAGAAATTGGGAATCACATGATCGATTATTTTAAGGCAGACGAATATGACGAGATTTATGTGGCCCGAAATATTTTTGTAAGTGCATTATCACAAGACCCGACAATTAATAAGCTGCTGCCGGTCGGGTCAGAATTAATCGATGATGAGCAAAGTGCATTTTCAGGAGAGTATATATTTGAACCGCAACAAGAAGAATTATTAGAAATGCTGGTACCACGATCTATTTATTTTAACATATATTACACATTTCTGGAAAACAGTGCTGGAGAACATGGTGCCAGGATGACGGCTATGGATAGTGCAGCCAAGAATGCCAGTGATCTTATTGAAAACTATACTCTGCTCAGAAATAGAGCAAGACAAGCTGCAATCACCACTGAGCTCACTGAAATCGTAGCAGGGGCTGAAGCATTATAAATATAAATTTAGCATCCCCTGCCGGATCGTGGATTGCTAAGACAGAAATTATATCTAAAAATATAAGAGAAATGATAAACCAGTTAAGGAGACTGTTATGACGATTGATGTTGCAACCAGTTCGGGTAAAATTACTCAGGTGCTCGGTGCTGTTATTGATGTAGAATTTCCACCGGGCCAACTGCCGCCGATTTATAATGCACTTAAAGTAAGCAACCCCTCAATTAATGATGAAAAGTGGAATTTAACCTTGGAAGTTGCCCAGCATTTAGGTAATAACGTACTCCGCACCATTGCAATGGACAGTACTGAAGGTCTTGTTCGTGGTGCTGAAGTAAAAGACTCTGGTGAGGTAATGACCATGCCTGTAGGTGAGGGGACATTGGGCAGGGTTATGAATCTTCTGGGAGAACCGATCGATCAAGAAGGACCAATCGATGCGGTTAAACATTTACCAATTCATCGTCAACCGCCTCCGCTCGAACAGCAGGATACGTCAGATTCAACACTGGTAACAGGTATCAAAGTAGTCGATTTGCTGGCACCATATCGCAAGGGAGGAAAAGTGGGACTGTTCGGTGGTGCCGGGGTTGGGAAAACGGTACTTATCCAGGAATTGATTAATAACATAGCTAAAGAGCATGGAGGATATTCCGTATTTGCCGGGGTTGGTGAACGTACTCGTGAAGGAACTGCATTATATGACGAAATGAGAGAAGCCGGTGTTATCGATAAAACATCATTGGTTTACGGACAGATGAATGAACCCCCCGGTGCAAGGGCAAGGGTTGCATTATCTGCTTTAACCGTTGCAGAATATTTCCGTGACGAAATGAATCAGGACGTATTATTGTTTGTTGATAACATATTCAGATTTACCCAGGCAGGCTCTGAAGTTTCAGCATTATTAGGCCGTATTCCATCTGCAGTGGGGTATCAACCAACACTGGGTACTGATATGGGAGCCTTACAGGAGCGCATTACGTCAACCAAATCAGGTTCAATTACTTCAATTCAGGCAATTTACGTCCCGGCAGATGATTATACCGACCCGGCACCGGCGACAACATTTGCTCATCTTGATGCAACAACAGAACTGTCCCGGCCCATTGCGGAGTTAGGGATTTATCCCGCGGTAGATCCATTAACCTCATCATCAACGATTCTTGCTCCGGAGATTGTTGGAGAAGAGCATTATACTGTTGCCCGCGGTGTTCAGGAGATTCTGCAGAAATACAAAGAATTACAGGATATTATTGCTATTCTGGGTATGGACGAATTATCAGAAGAAGACAGATTGACTGTTGAACGGGCCAGAAAAATTCAAAAGTTTTTGTCGCAGCCTTTTCATGTTGCTGAACAATTTACCGGCATGAAAGGTGTGTATGTTCAACGCGGGGACACTATTCGCTCATTTAGCGAAATCCTTGAAGGAAAACATGATAGCGTTCCTGAACAGGCGTTTTATATGGTTGGTGATATCGATGATGTCCTCGAAAAAGCAAAAACATTAAAGGACTAAAGAGTACTCAGTTTTTGAGCTTTCTGAATTGAATCTTTTCTGCTGAAGTACGAAAAATCTAAGTTTAATGACATTATGCCAGAATTTAATTTATCAATACTGACACCTGAAGGTGTTGCCTATGAGGGCAGAGTCCAATCAGTGATAGCTCCTGGAAGTGATGGCTGCTTTGGAGTATTAAAAGATCATGCACCAATGATCGCTGCGATTATTCCGGGAGGACTCAAAATTATTAGCGGCGGGGAAGAGTTTTATGCGGTGAGTAATGGTGTTGTTGAAGTTCATGCAAATCAAGTAAATTTTCTTGCTGATCATGCTGAAAAAGCCAGCAGTAATGAAGATGCAATAGAAAAAGCGTCAACGTTCCCGGTGAAGTAATTCTAAATAGTTGAACTTATTGCAGAATAAAAATAACCATTCTTAGTTATTCCAATTTTTTAGTCGAATCATCTCGATTTCATCTTCTTTCTTTATTTTATCAAAAGGCCGGTTTTTAAAAAGCCGAATCTCATCCGATAAAATGGATGCTTGTGGCAATGGTATTGTCCTTTGTTTCAGAAGCTGATTTTTCTGCGACAGTAAATCCTTTTCCCCATTTTTTTTTTGTGTTATTAAGAGTGTATATAACCGAAAAATATGTGTACAGACACGTTTTCTTCCTAAATCGATCTAGAAGCTGTTGAAGAAATCCAGCAGTGGCATCATAATTCCCATCCGCTTCTTCCATATCAGCTAAGATCGTTAGAGATTCTATTTTATCCTCTTTTGGTGCCGAACTTGCATTAGCCTGTTTACGATCTTGTAAACAGAGTCAGACTGCTTTTTATATGCATAAAGCCTCATTAATCTGAGCTGCCCTTGAAATGCTTTCCTTATGAAGCAAAAACAGTTCATCAATGAGTTGTTCATAAAGGCTTTTTACCTGTTCAAGTGTATTATCAATCGTAATTTCATCCTGACCTGTGTAACGATTTTTATAATCACTAACCCGCATGCTGCCGAACCTCCTGATGGAACCATCCCGGCCACCGCTGTCTGTACAGCAGGATCAGGACGCAGCTGATGATGATTATTGCCTCCGTTAAAATCAATGTTAATATCACGATGTTTAACGCATGGGAAATTTGGTAAACAGGGAGTACATTTTGTCACCTGAAGTCTCTTTTTTTATTGAATTTATAATTACTTTGCTGATAATAAGTCAGTCTGACTTCAGGTTTTTAAAAGCTGTATATTGTGAAATTTCCCGACTAGTTCGAAAGAGAGTTTTCAGACATGAATTTTATATTCTTCATTTCACGATTAAGCGATAACCCTTCAATGTATATAATGTGGGTAACGGTGGTTATGTTTTCCATTTGCTTTCACGAATATTCACATGCATACGCTGCATTACTGCAAGGAGATTCCACCGCTGCTGAACGAGGACATTTGACAATGAATCCCATGGTTCAAATGGGGACGTTTTCAATTATTATGCTTTTATTTATTGGTATATCCTGGGGTTCAGTTCCGGTAAATCGGAGGAAATTCCGTCATAAATACAGTGATGCACTGGTGTCGTTTGCAGGACCGGCAGCAAATGTATTATTATTTTTAGTATTTTGTCTAATGTTTACACTTTCCAGAAACCATATAGAAATTATAACCTTCCAACAAATGTTCTTCGTCGGTGCTGCGTTAAATGCATTTTTGTTTATATTTAACATGTTGCCGATCCCGATGTTGGATGGATGGAATGTGTTTAGGTTTTTATTTCCGAAACTGAACTGTGTGAGCGACGAAATTAAAAATGCCTTGACGTTTATAATAATAATTCTGTTTTTTATGACACCATTGATTAATCACTTCTTTATTATTTCGCAGACACTCAGTCGAATCGTTATTAATTTTTTTGATATCTTAATTTAATCAGATCGATCAATATTCAGAGTAGACGTTCTATTGTGGAAAGTGGGATGTGAGGGACAAAGGGATTATTTGAGCAAATTGTTTACTTGCAGAAAGAAGAATAAAAAGCAGATTGCACTAATTAAATATGAAATTCTTTCCCATAGCATTGCCCATTGCGGAATTTGTTGAATCGCTTCAAATATATTTTCACTCGAATTCTGGCGTAATTTAAATCCGACAAACAGCATAAAAACGTTTTTGATTAATATAAGCCATGGTATAACGAAATTCGGTTGTTCATATATAAAATAGAGTATCACAACGAATTCAATAATAAACAGCAGACATGCCAATGCTGTCAGCCTGAAAAATTTCTTGATGAACAGGTAAACCATTTCATCATCTGGCATGATTTCGCTTTCCAGACAATCCTTTGCCTGGTTGAGCATATATACCGGGACCTCTTTTACAAGTAAATAGGCTGGATTTCCCATGGCAAATACCTTTGTTGAGTAAACAACGATGACCCAAATTGAAATGCTTAATAATAACATAATCTGTCTGGTCTATATTCCCGGCAATTTTCTGATACAATACGTGTTACAAATGCTTCCCGTTAAATGAGGGGGTTTACAGTACTATAATTTTTATTAATTTCAATCACAGCATTTGATCCTTTTATTACGTTGCAGTACTATTTGCGCTATTCCAATGTGCCGATTATGGAAAGGGCGATTAGCTCAGTTGGTTAGAGCGTCTGGTTTACACCCAGAAGGCCACTGGTTCGAGTCCAGTATCGCCCACCACGAGTTCTTGCCTAAGATCACCTTTTTGATATCTTCTGATAACCCCTGATATTAAGTGTTTTGGATGCACAAAACAAAGCCAATAACTTTATTGGCAAGTGGTGAAAGAAATATTCGGACGTATTGTGTTCGCACAAGAAATCAGGGGGTGTAACTGTCTTTCTGTAATTTCACTTCTCCTGGTGTCGGACCGGAGGGGGAGTGGTTAGAATTCTATAATTATGGGTGCGGGAGAGAATGAAATAAACAATATTAACAGACTGAAGTAGCCCAATGCCTTTCTTTTACAGTCCAGCTCACGAAACAGGATAACCGGGGGATGGTGAATTTTTATGAGGAAATATAAAAGAGCTGCCCATACTAACCAGCCGGTCCAGCCAATTATATCTTCCCACCCCAGGACAGGACTGACTATTCCTGATATTCCCAGTCCAATAATCAGTACCATTGACATTTTAGCGATGCGAACATGTTTGTCATTTCCAAACATACTATAAATTATATGTCCGCCATCTAATTGCCCGACGGGTATCATATTCATAGATGTGATAAACAGGCCAAACCATCCGGCACACAAGTATGGGTAATGATAAATTTCACTCATAGGCGGTCTAAATTGGTCAGGTGAGGTAAAAACAGCTCCTAAGGCATGAAATAAAATTGAGTCACCAAATTTTAAAATCAGGGCACCATCAGTAAAATTGTCCGATAAATAATCAGGGTGAATACGGGTTATATAATCAATTCCGGGCAGGTGAGTAAATCCATAAATCAAGATTCCTGAACTTGCTGCAAAACCAGCAATGGGACCATAGACACCAATATCAAACATTGCTCGATTATCCGGAATAACTGATTTTGTTTTAATGACTGCTCCCATGGTTCCAAAGTTGATAAATCCGGGTATTGGAGGAAAGGGAATAAAAAAGGGAAGTGTTACCGGGACGTTATGATAGCGGGCTGCAAAATAATGTCCGAATTCGTGGCATCCCAGTATGAAGATTATTGATAATGAGTAGGGTAATCCGGTTTGGAGGTTCAGAAGGTTTAACTCAGTGGAAAAGCCTGAAATCCAGTGGACACCTGATATTGTTGTTGTAATACATGTGACTGTGAATAGAATTGAGTTGATCACTATTCATCCCAAAAATTGATTAATATCCGGTCAAAACAATTGGTCAGTGCATCTCGATAATAAATGGTCATAACTCTTCGTTCAGAAAGAGTTTTATCAATATCCGGATCGCCAAATTCCTGTGATGGAAACTGATAGTCTCTTGATATGGTATTCGTCATAAATAATTTCGCTTTAATTTTAGTTCGACCTGAAAGTACATTTTTTTTTGTGAACAGAAAAAGCTCAAATGATAAGCCTAAAACAATTAACATTGATATCATGCCCGGGGTCACAATCAGTATGCTGCTGCCTGGTCATTCCTTTTAATCATTTTATTAAATTTAGCCGGTCCCGATAATTCAGGCATGATATAGTCAGGGAAAATTACCTTCGATATTCAAATTGAATTTATTGTTAAGCTCGGTTGCCAGTCGTTCAATATTATCATCTACAGATTTCTCGTCCAGGTTCATACGTTTTATCAATTTTCTGGCATCATTGAGTACGATATGAAAATCAATAAAGTTGTTATTAGTTGAAATTGAACATGTTTCTATTTTAGACGATTCTTTATCAAGCCATTTTTCAAATTCAGGTTTTGGTATTGCAGTTTCTCTCCATAATTCTTCTTGTGAAAAGGTCATTTGACTAAACATGTTTATAACAAACTCCTGATCGAGTACCGCTAATAAATTTCCAGCTTTTGGTCCTGACTTGCGATCTAAGATTATACAATAAACTGCTTGAAAAGCCTTGGGCTGCGGAATTGGAGTCAGACGACTGGTCTCGAATATCAAAGATTGAATATTATCGTCATTCCAGGGCGTGTCAGTCAGTGCAGTTGCCAGAAAACTCAGGAATGCTTTCTGCCCGGCGGTCAGATTTTCTGCAGATGCAGGAAGTGTTTCCTGAAGTCTGGTTTTTTCAGATTCTTCTGCAATATTGTCAACCCAGTATCGAACGGAACTTATGCGTCTGTCAAGGTGTTTTTTTTCAATGTCAGTCAGTGATTCTCCTTTATGTTTTTCGATTTCTTTTTCCACATTCAGGTGCGGCATTTGAACCAGTGTTGCTAATAATTGAAAGTTAGTCTGGTAAAAATTCCCTTCATCAATGAGTGTTGAAAGTTGATAAATCCGTTTATCTTCCGTGGTAACGTTTTCGTTATCATGTGCCCGGGTATGACAGCGATCAAAGTCATTGAACAGTTTAATGATATTTTTTTCTTCAGGAGAAAAATTAACGGGTCTATTTGGCAGTGGACTTAAAATTAAATATCGGAGAATTTCCGGCGGCAGAAAGTCTGCCATATCTCTGACAGTGGCACCCAATCCCTTTGAAGAGCTCATTTTAGCACCATCAACCAGAAAGAATTCATAGGGGATATTCAATGGTGGTGCCATTGAGAAGATTTCTCGCAGGCATCGAGAGGATACATCACGAGACCCGCCTTTGGTTGAATGATCTTTACCTGCCCCTTCAATTGTTATACCCAGGACTTTCCACTTTGCGATCCATTCAAGCTTCCAGGGCAGTTTGCCATTACCGTCAAATGGCGAAATTTTTCCTGTATTTCCACACCCTTTTGCCCATGTTACCATTGCCTCACGGCATTTATAGGTGACTTCCTTTCCATCATAATCGATCACCTCTGTTGTACCAATTTTTCCACATTTTTCACATATTACCTGAAAAGGGTACCAGTTTTCCGGTCGTTGAGAATTACTGACATCCCGATATATTTTTTGTACAGTTTTGTAGTGTTTAAGAATTGTATCTATCGCATCATTAAATTGGCCGGCACGGTATATATCCCTCATCCGGTATGTTTCTGTCTTGACATTGAGTTCTTTAAAGATATCGAAAAATTCTGTGATATAGTATTCTGCCATATCACTTGCATCAGTGTCCCGTGGTGGTGAAACATTACACAAAGGCTTTCCCAAAAATTGTTCAAAATGTTCAGCTTCTCCATCCGGTATTTCATCTAATGGATCATAATCATCAACGCCAAAGAGATAACGCACCGGAATCTGTTTTTCCTTTAATGTTTTATAAACTGCATCGTGAATGAGTACGCCGCGCAACGCACCGACATGTACTCGGCCTGAGGGAGTTTTAGAGTCATTAATTATCTGTGGGCTATCTATATTTTTTACTAGTTTATCACACCAAAACATGGTATTATCCTCTTTGATCCGCCTTAAAAACGTGGGCGATTTATTCATTTAGATATGTTCGATGGCAATCGACCTTGTCACGCTGCCATCTTATCTTAATCCTAAGCATCGAATATTGCATCAGGCTCTTCCGGGAACCTCCCTGATCTAAATAATAATGCAGAGTGTTAACTTAACCTTAATAATACGGGTTCAACATTTTTTATCCGGTTTTTTATCTGGAAATGTGATATATTAATACTAAACTTAAGCTTTTCTACAAACAAATTTTTATATCCTGCCAAGAGTCGAAAATCAGCAGATCATGAAAACATCGTTAAAATGGATGAATGAGTATGTTTCAATTCCGTGGTCAATTGACAAATATGTCAATGAGTTAACACTTGCGGGTTTAGAGTCAGAAAGTATTTATAATACGATTGACTTGCCTGAAACAATCGTTGTTGCTAAGATTTTATCCCGGACAAAGCATCCGAATGCTGATACACTCAGTTTATGTCAAGTCGACGATGGCTCCGGTACACCTGTGAATGTTGTATGTGGTGCTCCGAATTGTGACCGGGGTTGTCATGCTGCCTTTGCTAAAGTGGGTACGAGAATGCCTGGTGGATTAAAGCTTGGCAAAGTAAAAATAAGAGGCGAGGTGTCATTTGGCATGTTGTGCAGTGAAGATGAACTTGGTCTGGGATGCGATAAGTCCGGTATCCTTATCTTGCCGGAAACTGCTCGGATTGGTTTGCCGGTCATTGATTTTTATAGCAATGATACCGTTATTGAATGGGAAGTCACGCCGAACCGACCCGATTGGTTATCACATTTGGGCATCGCTCGTGAAACGGCAGTTCTTTTGCAATCGAAGGTAACATTTCCTGAAGCGAATCTTAAGCCGAACAACGATAGACATATTAAAGATCATTTTTCGGCAGAAGTTAAAAATAAGCACTTATGTCCGAGATATACCGTAAGGATCATTGAAAATGTAACTGTAGCACCGAGTCCTGACTGGATGCAGGCATATCTTAAATCTGTCGGTTTGAGACCAATAAATAATATTGTTGACATTACAAACTTTGTGTTAATGGAATGTGGCCAGCCGCTGCATGCATTTGATCTAAGTAAATTGTCGGGACAAAAAATTGTTGTAAGAGCGGCACACGAAAAGGAGGTTCTGACGACTTTGGATAATCAGAAACTCACTTTAAATTCACAAAATCTTGTAATTGCTGACAACGCCAAAAATTTGGCACTTGCCGGGATTATCGGAGGAGATAACAGTGAAATTTCAGAAAAAACAACGGATGTTCTTTTGGAAAGTGCATGTTTTAATCCATTAAATGTAAGAGCAACATCAAAATTATTTGGTGTGTCGACAGATTCTTCCCATCGCTTTGAAAGGGGTGTTGATATTGAAATGGTAGAATTCGCAAGTGCCAGGGCTGCTCATCTCATTTGCAAATATGCAGGAGGCCGGCTGATGGATGGTATTATTGACATTTATGAAAATCGATACGTTTCGCCTGAAATAGAATGTCGGTTTGCCAAGGTGAATAAATTGTTGGGAGTCGACATTGAGCAATCTCAAATTGTATCAATTTTAAAACGTCTCGGTCTGGATTTAATTGATGAAAATAACAGTAGGTGTGTCGTTGGTGTTCCATCATACAGGCTGGATTTGACACGAGAAGCAGATTTAATCGAGGAAGTTGCGAGAATTTTTGGATTGAATAATATTCCTGCATCAATATCTTCTGTGGGCACGCCGGCACCGGTCGAAAATGATAGTTATTACGATCTACAGCAGGTACGGGATACTTTGATTGCTCTGGGTTTAAACGAGTGTATGAATTATACCCTTGTATCAGAGCATGACGCAACCTGTAACACAGGATTTGATATTGACGATTTGGTTAAATTATCGAATCCGTTAAGTTCGGAATTAACAACATTACGTACGAGTTTAATGAATAATATGTTAAAAACCATTTCACACAATATTGCTCATGATAATACGACATTGCGGCTATTCGAAATCGGAAGACGGTTTACCCGTTCAGCATCAAACAATGAAGAGGAAACCGAAGCAATAATAGTGCTGTCCGGGCTAAAAAATCCCGGGCGGTTTTCGGAGGAAAAGAAACAGTCCTATGATTTTTATGATATGAAAGGCATGATAGATGATTTTCTGGAATCAAGAGGGTTTGATAATGTAAAAATAGAAAATGTTCACTATCCTTTATTCTACAGCGGAGTTTCGGCACAAATAAAGTTAAAAAAGAAAGCAATTGGTTATTTGGGTGAAGTAAATACCGAAATATTCAAAGAATTACGAATCAAATATCCCATTTTTGCGGCAATTCTAAATATTGATCAACTTTCTAACACTAAAGTCAACCCTCCTGAATATAAGTCATTGCCCCAGTATCCAGCAATTTCAAGAGATGTCGCCTTTGCTGCAGATAAAGATTTAACACATCAGGAAGTAATTCGTGTTATAAATAGTGTCAACGAGAAATATTTAGAAAAAATAGAACTTAATGAAATCTTTGCAGATGAAACCGTTGTTGGGAAAGGCAAAAAAAGTATGGCCTATACATTGACATTCAGATCACGATCAAAAACACTTACCGACAATGAAGTAAACCAGTCCCAGGAAAAAATACGATTGACACTTTTGAATAAGTTATCAATTAAGATTAGATAAAGATTATTCAAATATCTCTCTATAATACAGTCTATTCAGGCCCATAACTTACTTTGCCTGACATATTAAGTTGAGGTGACTGACCACAATCGACTAATGATAGTCTCATCCGCCTGTCTTCGACAGTATGTTGAGGGCGTCAAAGAAAATAAAATACCTCAGAAACTTTGGTCATGATTTTTACAGAAGAAAATTTCAATTTACTTTTACAGAAAGATATTGAAACATTTATCTTTTTTGATGACAACGGGTTACTGATCGGGCCGGACGAATTGATAGAAGATTATGTCAAACGATTGAGAATTTTAAGTAATAATATTACCGAATTTAATAAAGAATCAGGCAGCAAAAACACGATAGAATTATTGAATACAAGATTTGGTAAAGAGTCAATCATACCCGGTAAAATGTTTGATAATGCAAATGACCGGATTAAGACATTGTATGATATCACGATTGATTGGGTTCCAGGATTTTTTTCCAATCATAAAATGGGTCTTTTGTTCGCGGGTTATGCCATATATTCCTTTGACGATTTTTTTGCGGTATTTATCATCCGGGCAGCATTCAGGGATAAGGAAAAATGGTTAATTTATAGTCGAACTGAATTAATTGCCCATGAGCTTTGTCATATTGCACATATCGGATTTAATGTGAATGATTATGAAGAGTTTTTTGCATATCAAACTTCTCCCTGCTTATTTCGTCGATTAATTGGGGGGGCATTACGTACACCAACGGATACCTATATGATTCTTGGTGCAGTGGGTCTAATGTTTTCTGCCCAGATGATAAATATTTGTTTCCGATCACCCCTGGAATGGCATACTTTCCCAATGCCGCTGGTTTCTGCACTTACTGTTTCAATCCTACTGTTTATTGCAGGTCGTTATTGTTATTCATTATACCTGATGAACAAAGCGAATCGAAATTTAACCAAGCTTTTTGATAAGCAAAATGTGATGCCGATTTTGTTTCGATGTTCAACTGCAGAATTAAAAAAAATTGTCCAATTAAACACCGTAGAATCAATGAAAGATTGGATGTATGATAAAAAGGAGTGTGAATTTCGCTGGCAATTAATCCTGAGAAAGTATCGTCAAAAAGAACTTTAAAAATTATATTTTTTTAGATAACCACTTGCAATTTCAAACACTTAGTTATATTTACATACGCTAAGCAATTGTTAATCTGTCGATTAGTAATATTGATTTGGCTTATCAAACTTTCTGCCTGATAATTTAGTTTATATAGGTGGGTAACGCATAGGAGAGGGAAAATATGACTAAACGCGATCTTGTCGTAAGAATCTCAACTGAAACCGGGGTAAATCAGCGAATTGTAACTGATATCGTGCAGCGTACGCTTGATCATGTAATAAATGAACTTAGTACTGGAAGAGGTGTGGAACTAAGAAATTTTGGAGTTTTTTCTCTGAAAAAACGTAAAAAAAGAATTGGCAGAAATCCAAATGCACCTGAAAATACAGTACAGATTCCAGAAAGAACAGTTGTAAAATTTAAGCCGGGTAAAATCATGAAAGAAGGAGTGACAAGGCTTTAGAGAAATTCATTTCTCTTGTGTGTTTGAGGCAGATTATATTCTATTCAATCCTATCTTTCCCGGGAGATTGCAACAAGGCATAGATTTTGTTTTATCACGAAGTCATGTTTTTATCATACAGCATATAATGAATAATAAGGCCGATATTTCGGCCTTATTATTATTCTTACCAATAGTTAAGCAGCCTTCCTGCCCTTCTGCGTTTGTTACAATATTAGGAATTTTAATTCGTTTTTATACTTAAGCAATTAATCGTTGCCCATTTTTAAGTTTCACAGGAGTATGCAGTGTCTAAAAAAACCGAACCTATTCCAGGGACTTCAGATTTCTTTCCAGAGGAAACAATTCAATGGCAGTATCTGGAAGGTAAAGCTCATAGTGTGTTTTCTCGATATTCAATTGGAGAAATAAGAACACCTGTTTTTGAGCGGACCGATGTTTTTTTACGGAGCATTGGAGACCAAACCGATATTGTTCAAAAGGAAATGTATACCTTTAAAGATCGCGGAGACAGAAGCCTGACATTGCGACCTGAAGGAACTGCCGGTGTTTTAAGAGCTATTGCCAACAAAGGATTGAGCCAGGGTGATGAACAGAGAGTTTACTATATTGGACCCATGTTCAGAGGAGAACGACCGTCTGCGGGCAGGAAACGTCAGTTTCACCAGATTGGAGTTGAATATGTTGGTAAAGTATCACCGGAAATAGATGCCGAATGCATTATTTTGCTTCTGGATTATTTAGAATCAATTGGGCTGACAGACACAAAATTATTGATTAATACACGTGGTATTTCCGGAGATCGAGAGCGAATCTCAGGAACAATGTCAGATTATTATAAACCCCATATTGACACAATGTGCGAGGATTGTCGCAGGCGGTATGATACGAATATTTGGAGAATACTTGACTGCAAAAATGAAGGTTGTAAGACGATTACCCAAAATGCACCGTCAATGATTGATTTAATCAGTGAGACGAGTAGGATTTATTTTGACTCAGTTTGTGAAATTCTTAAGTACACAGGCATTCAATACCAAATCGACCCGCAATTAGTCCGAGGCTTAGACTATTATGTCCATACCGTATTTGAAGTTGTATCGAATAATATCGGGGCTCAGGATGCAATAGCCGGAGGTGGCCGCTATGAGATCCTGAATCCAGGACAGAAGCATCCCTTGATCGGTGTTGGTTTTGCGATGGGGGTTGAACGATTACTACTTGCAAAAAATGCAAATAAATCAGATTTAGGTAAGGGGATCTGCGTTGATATTTATATAGTCAGCCTGGGACGTCCGGCATTACAGAAAAACTTCGATTTAGCCTCGTCGTTAAGAAAGCAGGGATTCAGAGTATTGATGGATTTAGAAAATAGAGGAATGAAAGCACAGATGCGTACTGCAAATAAAGTGAATGCGAAAATCACACTGATTCGTGGTCAAAGTGAGCTTGATGACGGAATAATATTATTAAAAAACATGAATGATTCTTCTCAGATTAAGGTTCAATTTGACGAAATAACAGCGGCACTTAAACCATTTTTTAACAGGTCATAGATTCATGAACAGAACACATACATGTAATGCACTCTCATCTAAGAACGTAGATCAACGAGTGATATTAAGCGGCTGGGTTAACAGCCGGCGGGATTTAGGAGGATTGATATTTATTGATCTTAGAGATCGTGACGGGATCACACAATTGGTGATTAATCCGGAGAATGCTTCCGATGCAGCTGAAACATGTCGGCCGGTCCGGGAAGAATGGGTTTTGACAGCATGCGGGACGGTCTGTGCACGACCTGATGATATGATTAACAAAAAGGTCCGTACAGGAGAAATAGAAATAAATGTTGAATCGATTGTTGTTGAAAATAAATCTAAGCCAATGCCTTATCATTTCAATGATGTACAGGCCAGTGACGATTTGCGATTAAAATACAGATATCTTGAAATGCGGAAAACAACGTTAGGGAGTTATCTGCGATTAAGACATGATATTACAAAACATATCCGGGATTATTTCGATAGTAATGGATTCATCGAAGTCGAAACCCCGGTTTTAAGTAAGAGTACCCCTGAAGGAGCTCGGGATTATTTAGTGCCAAGTCGCATTTTTCCGGGAGAGTTTTTTGCACTTCCTCAGGCACCTCAACAGTATAAGCAAATCTTAATGGTGGGCGGTATCGAGCGTTATTTTCAAATTGCCCATTGCTTTAGAGACGAGGATTTGAGAGCAGATCGACAACCTGAATTCACTCAGATTGATGTCGAAATGTCATTTATCACGGAAGAAGACATTTACGAACTTGTTGAAGGGTTAATGGCCGCGATATTTCGTGAAATTAAAAAAACTGACATTGAAACTCCTTTTCCCCGGTTAAGTCATCACGAGGCAATATCGAAGTATGGATCAGACAAACCTGATACTCGTTTTGAAATGCTGCTGCATGATCTGAGCAGCATTGTGACTTCATCGAATTTTCAGGTTTTTAAGAATGTAATTTCTGACGGCGGCAAAGTTATGGCGTTTAACGCCAAAGGATTAAATTCGATTGCATCCCGCAAGAAAATTGATCAGTGGAATGACGTTGTGAAGCTTATGAAAGCTAAAGGGTTAGCCTATTTGAAGTTTGAAGAAAACGGCGATATCAAATCACCGATTGCAAAATTTTTAAGCAAAGACGAAATTCAGCAAATCACTGAACTTCTCGGTGCAACACCGGGAGATATTGTACTCATTGTTGCTGATAAATTTATGACTGCTGCTGAGGCTTTAGGCCGTCTTCGTATCGAAATTGCTGAAAAAAACGGGCTGATACCTGAAAACGTTTATAACTTTCTTTGGGTAAATAAGTTTCCGCTTTTAGGATTTGATGAAACTGAAGGCAGTTATATTCCAATACATCATCCTTTTACCAGTCCGATTACCGACGAGATTTCTATTTTAGACTCCGATCCTGGAAAGGTCAAGGCTCAGGCCTATGATGTCGTTCTTAATGGTGTTGAACTCGGTGGAGGCAGTATTCGTATTCACAATGTTGAATTACAGCATCGTATGTTTGAAATTTTAAATATTCCGGATTCAGAGATAAAATCAAAGTTTGGTCATTTACTTGAAGCATTAGCATTCGGGGCCCCTCCTCATGGTGGATTGGCGATTGGATTTGATCGATTGGTAATGCTGCTTACTGGTGCAACTTCAATCAGAGATGTAATCGCATTTCCGAAAACCACAAAATCATCGTGTCTACTAATGGACTCTCCTTCTCCGGTAAGCCCGAGTCAACTTAAGGAATTGGGAATTAAACTGAATCCTCAATAATATTTTAAGCCCCAATATTGTTTCCTGAATAAGAATGAGTGACTATAATTCACATTATAGTGATCACTGATGATTGGTTTTTTCTATGAACACGGGATTTGATAACCGGGCAGGGTATTACCGGTAAAATTCATGCAAAAACGAATATATTGTTTTTTTAACGGATCTAATTTTATTTTTTGAGAAACTGATAATGAAATTACAGAAAGAAAGTTACACCGCCAAGAGATGCTGTGGAGTGAGTCCCTAAGGGTCAAATAATCCACTGTGGGTCAACTTAGACCGGGGCTTTGGAGTATTTTTATATTATCAAAAAATAAACGTGTGCTGGAAAAATCACTCAAAAAGAATCTTACAAAAGTATTAGACAACTCCCCAATTCGATTTAAGATTAGGAGTCAGAGTGCAAATAAGTTTTCAACCTTTTATAATGTCTGCAATATCTTATTATAGTCACAATGGAATTGACTGGAAAAACAGCAGTTATAACAGGCGGGGCCGTACGGATTGGAAAAGCAATCACACTGGCACTGGCCAAGGCCGGGTGCAATGTTTTTATTCACTACGGGCGTTCATCTATAGATGCGGAAATAACAAAAATTGAGGCTGAAGGCTGTGGAATCAAAGCCGTTACCTATTCTGCAGATTTAGGAAGTGAGGCTGAAACGGATTCAATTATTCCAGAAGCGTTAAGCCATTTTGCATCAATTGATATTTTAATAAACAGTGCTGCTATTTTCCCTGATAATGACACTTTTAATGACATCAATAGCGAAACCCGGAATAATATATTCGCAGTAAACTTTCATGCTGCATTGCTCTTGTCGAAAGGTTTTGCAAATCAAGGCTGGAATAGTAAATCCGGAAAAATCATAAATATTGTTGATGCAAGAATATTCCGTCATGAATCAGATCATCTGGGATATTGTTTATCGAAAAAATGTTTATGGGAGCTTACCACTATACTTGCACTTGAATTGGCACCGAGTATCACTGTAAATGCACTTGCCCCCGGTGCAATTTTACCACCGCCGGGAAAAGATGAAACTTATCTGAAACGAATTTCCAGTAATCGAATCCCCTTGATGAAAAATGGGAACGTTGATGATGTGACCCGTGGAATATTGTATCTGCTGGAGAATGATTTCATTACTGGCGAAACGATAAAAATTGATGGTGGGGAATACCTCTAACCATGTCAAATTTTACTGATTACCGCGTTAACATAATTTTGGTATAATGGATAAAATAATAATTAAAAATTTACTGTTAAGAGGAATTCTGGGAATTAATCCGGAAGAACGTATAAAAAAACAGGATATACTTATCAACGTTACTTTGTTTACAGATATAACAAAAGCTGCTCAATCAGATGACGCAGATCATGCTGTTAATTATAAATCTGTAAAAAGCACAATCATTGAGCACGTGGAAGAATCTTCAGATTTTCTGATCGAGAAATTGATTAGTGATTTAGCCGGAATACTGCTGACAGACTTTTCAGGTGTTGAAAGAGTAATTCTAAAGGTTGAAAAACCGGGAGCATTAAGATTCGCAGAAACTGTTGGAATCGAAATAGAACGTGCACGCAGTGATTTTGCATCTGGCAAGAAGTGTTGAAACATATAGTATGTTTCAGGTAAAAATGATAGAGTCCGTTATATTCAATGCGGTTTAGGTTTTGTTCTTGCGTGTTTTATATCGTTCTATCACTTTGAAATGTCATTTTCTCAAAATCTGCGTTTCAAAATTTTATTGAACCTCAGTTATAATATCATTAACGAATGAACACTGTTTACATACTGCTTGGATCTAATGTTAATAAAGAAGAAAATATTGTAAAAGCAGTATCATTAATTGGGGAAATGTGCCGAATTAGGAGAGTTTCCTCAGTTTATGAAACATCTCCGGCGGGAATGACAGATCAGCCAGATTTTTTTAATATGATCGTTAACCTGGAAACAAAATTCAATGCACAGACATTTAAAACCGAAGTATTGGCTGTTATTGAAAATAAACTGGGGCGTAAACGTATTGAAAATGTAAAAAATGCACCGCGAACAATTGATGCAGACATTATTCTGTTTAATACAGATGTATTCGATTATGATTCCAATCATCACATTCCGGATCCCGATTTATTAAAATATCTACACATTGTAATTCCAATGGCCGAGCTTGATCCTGAACTAAAACATCCGGAGACAGGTGAATCTATGGAGGCAATCCGTACTCGATTGGCCGATAAAAATATCTTAGAAAACGATTCAAAAAATGCAGTGGTCAAACGTCCTGATGTCAAAGTTCAAAATTTTATTGATTAAATTATTAATGGAATCAAATTGATAACTATTCTAAAGCTGCACTAATAGAATTAAATTCAGTGAAAACAGGATCCGGATGGTGCGGTTCAACCCTTTATAAATACGATTCCCCGCTGAAGCTGTCTTGACAAACTGTTGGATTAATTAATTTCCACTCCCCCTATAATATCATTGATATCTTTTATATCATAATCATTCAGGTAGTCTGCGATACCTTGAATGACCTTAATCGGTGTTTGCGGATCTGAAAAAATCGCTGTTCCGACCGCGACGGCTGTTGCACCTGCCAGAAGAAACTCAATGGCATCCGCAGCAGAAAAAATACCGCCCATCCCGATGATGGGTACATCAACAGCCTGCGATACTTCATAAATCATTTTAATTGAAATCGGTTTAATTCCCGGACCGCTGAGTCCGCCAAAATTTGCAGCAATTTTGGGCTTGCGTGTATAAATATCAATCGCCATTGAGGGGAAGGTATTTATCAATGACACCATATCCGACCCGTTATCTACGACACATCGGGCAAAGTCAGCAATATTATTGACATTCGGACTGAGTTTTGTAATCAGCGGTATGTCGGTTGCCTGCCTAACCGCGTTGACGACCTTTCCGGCTAATTCCAGACTGGTTCCAAATGACATCCCTCCTTCTTTGATATTCGGGCATGAAATATTTATTTCAAGACCGGCAATTCCCTCCCGCTCAGCCTGAAGCCGGGATGCAACTTCGGCATAATCTTCCATCGTTTTTCCCCAAATATTGACGTAAACAGCAGTATCCAATGTCCGTAAAAAAGGCAGATAATCCGGATGAGCGATGAATTTATCAATTCCGGGATTTTGAAGTCCAATTGAATTTATCATTCCAAAATCAACTTCTGATGTACGCGGAGTATTATTGCCGTGTGACGGAAACGGTGAGACACCCTTGACCGTAATACCACCGAGCTGTTCAAACCGGACTAATCCGGAATACTCTTTTCCATATCCGAAGGTGCCGGATGCCGTAACAACCGGATTACGTAATTTTCGGTCACACAGCTGTACACTTAAATCCGGTTTCGACATTGGACCACTACTTCCTGTTTTTCAGTTTCTCACGGGTGCGGTCAAGAAGCTGTTGCTCTCTGCTGGTCAAGCTTTTTATTCCAAATTTACCAATCTTATCCAGAATCGGATCGATTTTGGCATTGATTGATTCTTCATCATCCAACTCGTCCTCGTCGGTTACAAATTGAAGGTCCGGACCGCCGGACTTCGGTATTTGGCTAAACATTTTTTTTATGTTTGATAAATAAGAAGAAAATGAATTCCCGCCTGCTGATTGCATAGACGGCTGACTTGACCGTAAATATTTTCTTACAAAATAGTAACCACCAAACAATCCTCCCAAATGAGCAAGATAAGCAATATTTGAATTTGATTGATTTAACATCAGGATTTGTATAATTCCCAAACAAATGACCAGTGTTTTCAATCTCAATACGACTGGCGGGAAAATTAATAATATCTGCATGTCAGGAAAAAATAATGCTGCTGCAGCCATAACACCGAATATTGCCCCGCTGGCACCAACCAGATACGATATTGAACCAGGATTAAATATCAGCCAGCCGGCAGCCCCTATGAATCCGCTCAGGAAATATAATTTCATGAATTCAAAAGAACCGATCCGATTCTCTACCGGTTTACCAAATATATACAAAGACCACATATTAAAAAAGAGATGCATTAAATCACCATGAACAAACATGTAGGTCCCGAATCGCCATACTTCAGGCAGTTGCTTAACGCTCAACCAAAGGTATGAGGTTAATCCACCCACGGTATACCCTGTTGTATACTGAGTTTGAACTTCCAATGTCAAATACTGAATAAAATATACAATAACATTAATGATAATGAGTTTCTTGACTGCGGATGATCCACCCCGGCCTGACATATATCCCGAACCGGACCAATCATCTCTCATATATTCCCTGTCACCAAGCATTTATTGACTTCCAATGTCATATTAATATGTTGTGTAAATTCCATTACAGCATGAGCATTATCGAATCGATAATGTGAACCCGACTCATTTAAAAATAAACTATGTTTACTGTAATCAATTAAGCAAATCGTCCCTGCCAGTGTTATGAATACCGTCACCGGGAACGCGTTTGAGGCCAAAGGCGAAATTTTTTTTAAAATTTCAATTTAAACGGCATTTAACTCACAGCGTTATCGCTATATGACCATTATTATAGATGAAAGTTTTTTTCTTTAATAATAAATAATCAGGACAATCTGTGTGAAAAGTAATATTATCGAACAAATAGTGATTTTCAGATTCTTATTTCTCTCAGTTTTAATTATCTGTGCAGAAGATGTCTGAGAGACTGCCGATGATGTGCCACAACTTTTTTTGATGCTTTAACAAAAATAAACAAAGCAAAAACGTTGATGAACCGATCACAAACACAACTAAAAATAGTACCGATATCAAGCGGGTCAATTTCAAACCGACAATCTCTGCCATACTAAAGGGTGTAAAAACATCCTTTAAATGCCGAGATCCACCACAATCCCGGTGTCATTTACAGTTTAACTGGTAATCTAAGTAAGGCAGAAATACATTTAAGGAAATCGTTTTCAATAAACAAAAACGATGAAAATACTGTATTTAAAATTGTAATATTGTTAGCGGCTCAGGAACCATCCGAAATTAAAAAAGCTAAAGAATGGTACCGCAAAGCAATCCGGCTGGGTGCTGTCAGAGATAAAGACTTAGAACGATATTTCTTCAAATAATTTGAAACTTTTTAATACTGTTACGTTCAAAACGTCATCGAGATATACACGAACCATTTGAGTTTTATATAAGTAGAATAAGCAATCAACTGTTCATAAAGAAATAAAACACAGAAGGAAAATTTAATGAATAATATTTATCGTTCTATACAATCATCTTTCAAATGGTTATGTGTTGGGTTTGTATTCCTTAACAGTCTAAATCATTTATGTGCCCAGCCAATTTCATCTGCAGAATTACCAACACTTGCCCCCACGAATTTAGACATGTATATCACCAGGGTAACGGTTCGCCTGATGCTAAAACAGCATTATATGAATAAGAAGCTTGATGACAAATTTTCAGAAATGCTCTTTAAAGAGTATTTTGAACGGCTTGATCCGAATCATTATTATTTTTTGCAGGAGGATCTGGACAATTATATTAAGAATAAAACCTTGCTGGATGATTACTTAGCCATAGGAAATTTGGAATTCGCCTTTAGCGTTTACAACCTGTACTTAAAACGAATTAGAGATCGCGTGGAGTTTGTTAAGAAAGCCGTTAATGAGTCGTTTGATTTCGATACGGATGAAAAAATTATTATCGATCGAACCGAATTGCCCTGGGCAGAAGATGTCGGGGAATTAAATGATATTTGGCGAAAGCGGATAAAAAATCATTTACTTGTAAATAAATTCCTGATTGATTCAAAAGAAGATAAGGGCGAAGAGAAAAATAACTTTGAGACGAAGCCGCTTACTTCTGAAGAAAGGGTCGTAAAAAAGTACACGCAATATTATTCATACTTTTCTGAAAATGATAATGCTGATGTTATGGAATATTTTCTCTCGGCAGTACTTTATATATTTGATCCTCATTCCAGTTATTTGAACTGGCGATCTCTGGAAGACTTTAATATTGCCATGAAATTGTCACTGCAGGGGATTGGAGCCACTCTGAAATACGTTGATGGATATACAGAGGTTGTCAATTTGATTGCAGGCGGTCCGGCAGAACGGGATGGTCGATTGCAGCCCGGTGACAGGATTATTGCAGTTGCACAAGGTTCTGAATCCCCAATTGATGTTGTTGATATGCCGTTAAATAAAGTCGTCAGAAAAATTCGTGGAACAAAAGATACAGAAGTGCGCCTCACGGTAATAAAATCACTTCATGGAGCACCATCAGTTATAAATTTAATTCGTGACAAAGTAAAGTTAAAGGATCAGGAAGCAAAAGGCCGAGTTGAAAAATTTAAGGTTGATAACAAACTCACACTGAATTTAGGTGTGATTGATATCCCGTCGTTTTACGCTGACTTCGAAGGGCTTAAAAACAGGAAAAAAGATGCAAAAAGTACATCCTCAGATGTTAAGAAAATTATCGATGGCATGATTAAAAATGACAATATTGACGGTGTGCTAATCGATTTACGTTCAAATGGCGGCGGCAGTTTAGAGGAAGCAATCAATCTGACAGGCTTATTTATCCCTGAAGGCCCCGTGGTTCAAGTCCGAAGTCGTCAGGGTGTCAAGGTGCGCGGAGACAATGATGACGGTTTTTCATATGATTTGCCTTTGGTTGTTTTAGTCAATAAATCCAGTGCATCTGCCTCTGAGATTTTTTCCGGAGCAATCCAGGATTATGATCGCGGCATTGTGGTCGGCGATATAAATACCCATGGGAAAGGAACAGTCCAGACTATACTGAAATTAAACCGGATAAAGATGTTAAAAGATAAAAAATCTGGGGCAATGAAATATACAATGGCAAAATTTTACCGGGTAACCGGTGCGTCGACTCAGAAAAAAGGCGTGACGCCATCCATAATATTCCCATCGTTTTTAGATCATATGGAAATAGGAGAATCCCACCTTAAACATGTGATGCCCTGGGATGAAATAAAACCATTACCCGTAGAAAAGGAAATTAATATTTCGAATTATATCGATAGAATAAAGAAAAATGCGACAACACGTTTAGAAAAAAATAAAAAATTTCAAGAGTTACGAAACGATATTGAGAAATACGGCATTAGGAAAAAAGAAAAATCAATTTCTCTCAATAAGGACAAACGACTGGCGATGAAAAAAGAAGACGAATATTGGGCTGAACGAAGCAAATCAATATTAGGTAAAAGGAATAAGGATAAAAAGGGCAAAAAAAATAAAAATAAAGATAAGACTGACAAGACAGATATATATTTAAAGCAGACCTTATTTATTCTTGCAGATTTAATCGAAGCCAGGGAAAATAAAGGTTCCATTACAGCCGTATCAAGTTCGAAAACTCCATTAAATAATAATACGTTGAATTCAAATGTTGATACTGTAAATAAAGGCACCTATTGATTTTATCGAAAGTTTTGACGCTACATTATCATCAATGAATTCTAAAGAAAACACTGATATTAAAGCAGCATCAAATGCTTCTCAGGGAAGTATAGATAACCTGAAAACGAGCATTAACAGCATTGGTGCGAAACTTCGGAAAATTGATCTTTTCAACCTTGATGTGTCTGTTTTCAACACGTGCCACACAGTCCAGTGTAAACTCTTTACAGGATAAAATTATTCATTTACAGTTTGAGACAGGTACTCCTGGTTTTTTATTAAAGATAAAAATTGAAGAAGCGTTGAGGAGTAAAAAAAAAAATGGGCTGTCCATTTTTTACCTGCCACAAAAATACGGTGAATATTTATTCGCTGCTGGAAACTATAAAAATGCTTTTGCCAGATATAGTCAATCTTATAGAAATCTAATCAACCCGAGAAAAGTAAGGATATTATGTAAAAAATCCTTAGGTCTTCAAATAAAAATTAAGTGAGATATTCAAGACGAGACCCATTCACTAATCAGAAAAAATAAAAGTAAAATATGGCAAATGAATACGATAAACGGTTGGTTTTCAATTTTCCGAACATTGGGATACTCCAAACTACCCGGACTGCCGATTATAAAATATAAAAAAACTCCCCCAATCAAACTCCATAACGCGATGACTGTCGAAAAGAAATCGGGTATAATACCGGATTTTTCCTTTATCGCCCCCCTTCAATCAGGAAAAGAAACAGGACAATATCGCCACTCCCAAAACCGCCTGGAATCCCTGGAACTGCTGTGATTGTATTTGCCGTTTGGGGTGATAAACAATAATGCTTCAAACTTATTTTATTTTCATGAAACCCTTTACCAACGCCGTATACACATAAGGGCAGTGAAAGATGAACAGCTGCCGATCACAGAAGCGCATAAAACACAACACCAATATTATTTTTGTACAAGTCAAGAGCAGAAACGAGTTTAAGTATAATTTTATCGACCTTTTCAGGTAAAATTTTCTTTAAGAACATCGTGATTCTGTTAAATATTCCAATATGCTGCAGCTTTTTTCGATAATAAATGATAAAAAAAACCGATAATACCAGCAAAACTTCCACTTCCGATCAGGTAAAAACTAAATCGAATTTGGGGTGAGATGCTGTTTAAAAAGTCTAACGAAAATAAAATTGCCACGAAAACGACGAGGAATAATCCGAACAACCCGATAATCCGGTCAAGCATAACAGTCAATACCGCCTCGGTTGTTTTTCCAGAACTGTGTGACGATATATAGTACATTTTACATAGGTCTTCACCGACGGTTCCAGGGATGACCAAATTAAAAAATATTCCAATCATATTCAGGCGTAATAACGTAAAAAAATTTAGTTTTATACCCTGTACATCTAAAAGAAGCTTCCAGCGAAAAATGCCAAGCACAAGTACTACTCCGCCACAGCCTAAAAATACGAAAAAAAGATACTCCTTTTGACAATCCCTGAATTCTGTATCAATATCAACACCACTGTAATTCAAAATTGAATTGATTAAGAACACGGCAAGCCCAATCCCAATAACAGCTCGAATTGATGTTTTTATTGAATTTTTCATTTTATATCAAATTATTCTTAATAATTGTATCTGCGTCATTGCATTTTCTAACTAAATTTAAGATAGACTTACGCATTCAGAAAAGCTCCTGGACTTCCCAGTATTTCAAATTCGATACGATAATATTTTTAAAATGGCAGGGTTACATAAAAAAAATTGTAACAATATTAAAAACCGTTGTTGAATATCCATTCGACGAGCGTATCATTAGAATCTATTGAGAGGGCGGGTTTCGAAAATCAATCATCTATTATTAAATTTCAACTGTTTCCCACTTAATCGGGAGGGTGCGAATGTATCAAAGCAATGATCCGATGAAAGCCTATATGCAGGAAATTGGGGTAATTCCATTAATTAGTAAAAATGAGGAAATTGAACTGGCTCGCAGAATCAAGCTCGGAGACAATAAAGCAAACCAAAAGTTAATAAAGGCAAATTTACGTTTGGTCGTAAAAATTGCACATGACTTTAAAGGACTCGGATTACCTTTATTAGATTTGATTTCAGAAGGAAATATAGGGTTAATGCGTGCTGCAGAAAAATTTGATCCTGCCAGAGGTGCAAAATTCAGCAGTTACTCAGCATGGTGGATTAAACAGGGGATGCGTCGAGCATTATCACAAAAAAGCAGAACCATAAGGGTTCCCGTCGCATCAGCCGGGAAAATAAATAAAATACGTGCTGCTAAAATACAGCTCACCGATAAATTTGGCCGTATGCCTACCGACAGTGAAATAGCGGACTGTCTGGATTTAACAAAACGTACTGTCCAGGGATTAAAATTAGCGGATTTAAAAACGTTTTCGATGCACGACCCAATCAAAAAAGGTGAAGAAGGCAGTTTTGAAGACATTATTCCTGATGCATCTTCAGCAACCCCTGACGATATTATAAAAGATTCAGAGATTTTTCAACGGTTAAAAGGATTAATCCATCGTCTTGAAAAAAGAGAACAAGTTATTTTAATAATGCGTTACGGGTTGGACGGTAACCGACCTAAAACACTGGAAAGAGTCAGTTTTATTATTGGAAGAACGCGTGAACGAGTCAGACAAATTCAGATGCAATCGCTGAAAAAGTTAAAAGCACTGATCGAAGATGAAAATATTGATAATCAAGGTAATTTTCGACAGGTTTCATCTTTTTCCGGCGAAAATGGATCTAAAACTAAACATAGTCAAATCGAAAAAAGGAACCTCTTGAGTAAAGCGAAGAGTTTTAGAAAATTAAATCGCCTTACAATGAGGTCACTGCCAATAATTGAGTCATGTTTCAGTTCGGGTATTAACGAAAAAGACAAACAGGAATTTCTTCAGTCAAATGACGTGCCGATTACCGTACTGAACATTTCCCGAAGAAGTATTAATGGACTAAATTCAGTTCAAATTAAAACCGTATCACAACTGGCATTACAATCAATTGACGATCTAATGGATATCCGTTATTTTGGTAACAAGTGTTTGAATGAAGTACAGGACGCTTTAAGAAAATACGTTTATGCAGATGCCTGATTAATTCTATTATTAATCAGCGTAAGCAGTCCATACAAACAGGTAATATTTGTTACCTCAATAGAATGTTTTCGGGCAATCAATATTGCATTTCCTAAAATTACCTCTATCTCCATTTCTTTTCCTGTTTCGCAGTCAAGCAGCATACTGGTCCGATACGGTTTCATTTTTCGCGTGTCGTTGATGTGTTTATGTAAGATTGACACATCAATTTTATGGCCGGAGGCTGCTGCAACTGTTTGAATTTCCTGCATAATCTTAAATACTAATTCAGCCGTATTCTCGTTCTCAAGTATCATTTTAGTATCTGCACGCGTCAGAACTGAAATGGTATTAAAAGACGCATTCCACAACAGTTTTTTCCATCGCTCTCTGATAATATCCTTAGAAATCGTACACGTGACTCCCGAAGTGTTTAAAATTTCAGCTAAAAATTTAACACTGTCAGATTCACCCTTCGGATATAATCCTAACGCAAGTCGGCCATAGTCCTGATGATGAATTTGACCCGGTTTTATTCGGGATACGCATATAAAGGCCAGCCCGCTAATTAAGTCATTGTTCGGGAAATTTTCTTGAATAGCAGTCTCAATTTCAATGCCATTTTGAATCAGTACGATCGCAGTTGATGACGAGATAACGGGCCGGATCAGTGCTGGAATGTCTATTTCAGGAAGTGCTTTTAAGGTAACGATAACGTAATCAGGACATCCTTTGTACTCTGTTATATCCTTTATTACCTCGACAGGTCTATAGTGAAAATCCCCCCAGCTGCTTTTGACCTTGATGCCTTTAGATTTTACGATTTCATAATCAGAACGGCATAATGTTGAAACATGATAACCAGCCCGGGCCAATTTACCCCCATAAAATCCACCAACCGCCCCAGTACCTATGATTAAAATTTTTGGTCGTTTAGATGTCGGCATTGAGTTCTGTTTTCCAAAATTCAATTTGTTTCTTAACCTGTTCACCAGAGGTGCCGCCGGTAATATTTCGAGAGTTAATACTTTTTTCAGGGTCAAAGAGTAACAGACATTCCTCGTTACACTCCGGAATTAACTCTTTTATCTGATCTAAACTCACCTGATCAAGCGTGATCCCATTCTCCTGACAATATCCGACCAGCGTCCCAACTTTTTTATGGGCTGTTCGAAACGGAATATTTCTGTTTACCAGCCATTCTGCTAAATCGGTGGCCATCAAATCAGGATCCGAGGCGGCATTTTTCATAATTGATTCATTAACCTTGATGTTCCGGATCATTGGAGCATAGACAGACAATATCAATTTTACAGTATCTATGGCATCAAATAAAGGCTCTTTATCTTCCTGCATATCTCGATTATAGCATAAAGGCAGTCCTTTCATCATTGTTAATAATGAAAACAAATCACCGTAAACCCGCCCGGTTTTTCCACGAGTAAGCTCAGCAACATCCGGATTTTTCTTTTGAGGCATTAAACTTGATCCGGTACAGAACGTATCACTCAATTCTATGAATGAACATTCCTGACTTACCCAATAAATAACATCTTCAGATAAACGAGACATGTGCATCATGAAAATTGACAGTGTACTTAAAAATTCGATGAAATAATCACGATCTGATACGGCATCCATGCTATTCCGTGTGACACCGTCAAACTTTAATAAATCCGCAACCATATCTCGATTAATCAGCAGCGATGTCCCGGCTAATGCACCCGATCCTAACGGTAATTTATTGATGCGTTTGCGGCAATCATTGAGTCTGCACCCATCCCGGTGAAACATTTCCGTATAAGCCAGCAAATGATGTGCAAATAATACAGGCTGAGCATGTTGAAGATGGGTAAATCCAGGCATAATAACATGGAGATGTTTTGCCGCAACATCGACAATACTTAATTTTAACTGGTTGAGAAGATTATTTATTTGATCAATTTCATCACGCAAATATAATCGCGTGTCTGTCGCAATCTGATCATTTCGACTCCGGGCTGTATGAATTTTTGCACCCGTATCTCCGAGCCGGTTGATCAATGCGTTTTCGATATTCATATGAATATCTTCATACTGCTCATCAAATTGAAACGATCCTGCTTCGATTTCACTTTGAATATTAGTTAATTCTTTGATAATAGAACCAGCATCATTGTCTGTAATTATCCCACATTCGGCCAGCATCGTGACGTGAGCAATACTTCCAGATATATCATGTGCATACAAACGTTTATCAAATGAGATAGATTCGCTGAATTTCGCAACCAGATCATCTGTTTTTTGATTAAACCGTCCATCCCATAATGTCATTTCTGTTTTTCTCCAGTTATTCTCATATAACGGTGTATTAAATTTATTGTGCTAATATCTGCGGCAACTAAATATCAGGGAAAATAATAATCAATCTTTAAACCTATATTTTTGAATGATATTTTGCGAATAACGATATTGCACTAAATGCATTACTTCTGATGTTAATGTTCTAAACTATAACGCCCAAATTCATCATAAAAACTATATGAAACTAATTTATTATCTATTGTTTACCGGATTGATTTTAATCGGCTGCTCAAAAAACAGAGAGGTCATCACAATTACAGAATCACGAGACGCCAATGAAAATGCTGAGTTATTTGTGTCAGCAAGATCAAGTTCTGAACGATTCGCCAGTAATTTTGGAAACGACAATCACACTGGCCATGATCATGATCACAGTGGCAATCCGTTTGACTGGGCTCTGCCTGAAGGGTGGCACGAGAAGCCGGAGACACAGATGCGTTTGATTAATTTAGGCATTGGTTCCAATTTTGATGCAGAATGTTATGTAAGTGTGCTTCAGGGTGCTGGCGGTGGATTGGCTGCAAATATAAACCGATGGCGTTCACAAATGTTACTTGAACCACTGTCAAATGAGGATATCGCCGGACTGCCTAAGAAAACGCTGCTGGGACAGGACGCTGTATTTACCAAATTTTCAGGTGCATTCAGGGGAATGGGTGACGACGACTATAAACAGGATTATATGCTTGTCGGACTGATCTTAGAACATAAAGGAATTTCTATATTTATCAAAATGATTGGTCCTCAAACCGTCTTAGAACACGAATTAGACAACTTCGAGGTATTTTCAAAGTCTCTTAAGCTCAAGGATGTTTCTCACAATAACAGCAAACCAAATACACGCTCAGAAATCAAAAAATCCATAGAGTTCACCTGGCAGGTTCCAGGTCATTGGATTGAGCAGGTCGAACAAAAAATGAGAATGGCAACCTATAAAATCGGACCCGTTCCGAACGCTGAATGCTATGTTGTCATGCTGCCGGGAGATGCCGGAGGAGTTTCCGCGAATATAAATCGTTGGTTCAAACAAATGGGACATACGATTAATTCAACTCAATTACATGATCATGTCCGGGAAATTGAAATATTGAAATCAGAGGCGAAGCTTGTAGAAATACGAGGTGACTATACCGATATGTCTGGAGAACATTTTAATGATTTTATGATGATTGGTGTCATTTTCAGTTTTAAAAATTCAATGATATTTATCAAAATGACCGGGCCGGAATCTATAATTAAAAAAGAACGTCAGAATTTTCTGACATTCTGTAACTCATTTGACGTATTATAATAATTTCATCGATGAAAGTCCTAATTACATTTTATAAATTCCTCAGCTCGTTCGGTTTTGCCTGTATCATTCTGATATTATTGATGATTTTAACATTTTTGGGTACATTCGAGCAGGTTGATTATGGTATCTATGAGGTACAGCAAAAATATTTCAATTCAATCTTTCTTGTCCACTATCTATTCAATAAATTTCCAATTCCATTACCCGGTGGAGGGTTACTGCTTTCGCTGCTGTTTATAAATTTAATATTAGGCGGTTTTGTGCGGATCAAAAAGCATCAGTCCAAAGTGGGTATTTTAATTACACATTTTGGAATTGCCCTGATTATTGTCAGCAGTTATATCACGTATGCGTTTTCAATTGACGGTTACCTAACCCTGTACGAAAACCAACAATCAGACAAATTTTTAAGTTACTACGAATGGGAAGTCATGATTGTTGAGCCCACATCAAAATCTCAGTACAGAGAATTCATAATTCCCGGAAAACATTTTAAGCATTTACAAGGGTCCCGAAATCAGCGTTTCCAATCATCATCACTTCCATTTGATATTGAACTTAAACTGTTTATGCCAAACGCACAACCTCTCCCCAAAGGACCTGTGTTCAATGTATCTGTCCCCGTAATTGATGGATACTTTTTAAATCAGCTGCGATCCCAAAAGGAAGCCGAACAAAATGTTGCCGGAATTTATATTTCTGTGATCCCTAAAGATGATGACGAAATAAAAGAAGGTATCCTCTGGGGTATGGAACGGTTTCCTTATACTGTTGAACTGGATGGAAAAATTTGGTCATTCCATTTACGGCCGCGAAGCTGGCAGCTCCCGTTTACTGTCAAGTTAGATAAGTTTACCCGGGAATTACATCCCGGCACTGCCATTGCAAAAGTGTTTATGAGTGATATTACCAAAATAGAAGATGGCGTTTCACAGGAACAGAAAATAACAATGAACGAGCCATTACGACATAAAGGATATACACTGTTTCAAGCCTCGTGGGGACCCGGTAATGCAAAGCCCGGCGATCCGCTTTTTTCAACCTTTGCTGTTGTTCGTAATCCCGCAGATAAGTACCCGGTTTATGCGTGTATCATAATTTCAGTCGGATTACTCGTCCATTTCCTACAGAAACTTGTAAAATATATCCGAACTGAAAATCTAAAAATCACCAACAATCTACATAAATAATTTAATGATACATTTTTTAATAATTTCATCTATCCTTTCAACTCTCACAGGGTATACAAAAACAAATGATTCTCACTGGTATAACGATACGCTTAATAACGCCGCACTCATCGCGATTCAAGATAGCGGAAGAATCAAACCACTTGATACCTTTGCCCGATTTCGCCTGTTAAGAATTAACGGACGCCGTGTTCATTATACTGAAAACCGCCGAAAAATGTCAGCAATAGAATGGCTTTTAGATTGTTTATTTTTCCCTGAAAAAGCAAAATCATATAGAGTATTTTTAGTACAGAATGATGCTGTTCTGGACGCGATCGGTATATCCCGTTTGGATAAAAAAAAGAGAGACCGGTATTCCTATATTGAACTTGAATCCGGGAAACGAAAATTATTTGAATTAGCAAGTGAGTTTTCTAAAATCGAAGAGAAAGAACGAAATATAATACAGGCACAAACAGTTCATCTTGCTGAAAATATTTCATTATTTGAACTCTTAATCCATTACTTAAAATTTGCTGGATTCAGATATAACGTCTTACCGGAAAGCACGTTGTCCCAAGTTTTTTCTGACAAAAATATCGTGTGTTTCAGTGATGTGCTGCACCAATCAAATTTAGTTGTTGAACAATTCAACAAATTAAGAGAGAAAAGTACGTCAAATAATGATCCGGTTCTTACTCAGAAATTAGAAGAATATCGAACGTTACTCAACGACATTGATATACTTGGCAGCCAGGCAGTTGCAATTAGATTATTCCCTCCGGACAAACCGCGTGACCTGGAAAAGGAATGGCTGACACCATCTGATTTAGTCGCATTAAAATTTTTTCACAGTAACAAACTGGATACCTATATTAATCTGATTTCAACGATAGAAAAACTTGTTGCCCATAAGAATGAACCGGATAAATTCAACGATTTATTTACTGGATTCTTAAACGAATTAAGTAAACTCTCCATTGCTCGGGGAGAATATAAAAAGATACCTTTGGAGGTGTTTTTTTATAAAAGTCAGAGCTTCTACTACAGCCTCATCATTTTTGTCTTCAGTTTTATTTTCATTGCCCTGTCATGGTTAAAACCAAATGTTCCGTTCCTAAGTAAGCCGGGATTGGTATTAGTTTCCGTTGCAACAATTCTGCTGACGTTCGGTATTACCCTGCGTTGTGTGATACGGGCTCGTCCCCCGGTAAGTACCTTATATGAATCAATTCTCTTCATCACGGTTGTTGCGGTATTGGTTTCATTATTCATTGAGTTTGTCAACCGCCAGAAAGCAGCACTGGCAACTGCACCGGTACTGGGAATGATTGGCCTTTTCTTAGCGAATAAATTTGAGGTAAAACAAGGTGAAGACACCATGACAAGCCTGGTCGCCGTGTTAGATTCTAATTTTTGGCTTTCTACACATGTCACGACAATAACAATCGGTTATGCAGCCGGGCTTCTTGCCGGAGCGATTGCCCATGTTTATCTTATACTTCGGCTCGTGAAATATAAGAATAATGATCCCACAGCCTTTCGTAATTTAACGCGAATGGTTTACGGAGTGATATGTTTCGGCCTGTTTTTTTCCGTTATCGGTACAATCCTGGGTGGAATTTGGGCAAATGACAGCTGGGGCAGATTTTGGGGCTGGGATCCAAAGGAAAATGGCGCATTATTGATTGTGCTGTGGGAACTGACAATTTTGCACGGTCGGATGGGGGGCTATATTCGTGAACTGGGTATCAATTTAGCCGCTATATTCGGTGGCTGTATTATCGCATTTTCCTGGTGGGGTGTAAATCTTCTTGGAGTCGGATTACACAGCTACGGATGGACAAGTGGCGTTTTTACCGCACTTTCAGCATTTTATATAACTGAATTTTTAATTATCCTGTTTATTGGTGGATGGCTTAAACTGACAGAGGTATTTGTTATACAGAAAAAAGGTCATACGCCGGCAGCATAATACGATTAATTACGATCTTAATTCGTGCGAAAAATCGGACCCGGGAATCGTCTGGTATCTCACCGGATCAGTCATAATGATATAAACTGCAAAAAATATAACAATAAATGATAGATATTTTCTACAAATTAACATTATCATTCTCTGTTATCAGCATGCTTTTATTTGTTTGGTATAGCTATGGTAAAAACCGAATGATATTCACGATATCAACCATTGCCTCAATCTTCTCATTCCTTTCCTTATCAATTGTTTTAATAATAAAATTGAAATTAAATTATGGATTGACCATTTTAGGCATCGATGGGACACGATATCTAATATTATCATGGGTTATCATGTTTATATACTATACGGCACAATATCGGTATAAGATCCGTCTCCTGGGTTCCATTATTATACCCGTTGCGTCAATGCTTATTATTATGTCTACATTCAGCACCGGGCATACCCCCGGAATACCAATTCAGTTTAGCAGCCTGTCTACATTTTCCCATGTTACCCTCGTTTTTATCGGGTTGGGACTGCTGTTCCTTTCATTTGCTGCATCTCTATTGTATTTGATAAAATTTAACGCATTAAAAAAACATCGTGCTTCTGCACTTGATGAGCGTTTACCGTCGTTGCCGGATATTGAGAAAATAATCGAATCCACTTTCAATGGAGGATATCCCATTTTTACGCTTGGATTAATACTTGGAATATTATATGCCGGTACTATTCTGAAAGCGGGCTGGTTTGACGATACAAAGATTATCTCGGGAGTGATAAACTGGAGTATTTATTCGATACTGTTTTTACTTAAACACACCCATGTCCTGAAAAGCCGGATGTTCGCAAAAGGTATCATCTTATTATTTATTTTTATTTCTGCATCATTCACCTTTTCAAAGCATGAAATGCTGAATGAAAAAAGTTTAACCGGGCAATCTCCGATTGATATAGAAGGAGTGCAGCAATGACAGATCTATATATAATCGGCTTAAATCACAAAACTGCACCTATATCTGCCAGAGAAAAATATGTTTTTGATCGAGACAAACAAATTCAGATACTCAATATGATAAAAGAATTCGTTAGTGAGGCAGTCCTGGTTTCAACCTGCAACCGTACTGAAATTATCTATACAACCCAGGACGATGATCAGCATAAAAAAATTAAAAAAAGCCTCTGTTCACAGAGTCAACTGACGCAAAAAAAAATTGATGAGTTTTTCTACTTTCACAAGAAGCAACAGGCAATCATTCACCTGTATCGTGTTGCATCCGGTCTGGATTCATTAGTTCTGGGAGAAACCCAGATACTGGGACAAATCAAAGACGCCTTTGCACTTTCATATAATGAAGGATTTGCAGGCGATAAACTCAACTGCATTTATCAACAAATGCTGAATACATCAAAAAAAATCAGACATCATACTAAAATAGGAGAAGGGTCAACATCAGTTGGTTCAGTAGCAGTTCAATTAGCCTGTAATATTTTCAGTTCACTGTCAGATAAAAATGTGACACTGGTTGGAGCCGGGAAAATTTGTGAACTTGCCGGAAATCATTTTGCTGATCAATGTACTAATAAAATTTACGTGGTGAATCGAAGCATCGATCGTGCGAAAAAACTGGCCGCTAAATTAACGGGCGAGGCTCATTCATTGACTAATCTTGAATCTGTAATGGAAAAATCAGATATCATTTTAACGTCGGTATCCAATCAACCCGGATTCATTACCAGGAACATGGTAAAAAACGCCATGCACGTAAGAGAAGGCAGACCGCTATTTCTGATTGATATTGCCATGCCCAGAAATATTGACAAGACGGTTAACAAAATTCAAGATGCGTATTTATACAATATTGATGATCTCAAACAGCTGTCGGATAAGAATCTGCATGAACGGGAAAAAGAAGCAGTAAAGGCTGAAAAAATCGTTCTTGAAAAAGTAAATAAAATGCAGAATAACGGAGAAATAGCGAGTCCCTTAATTCAATCTCTACATAAACGAGTTTCACTAATAAAGGAAAATGAACTACAACGACTATACAGGAAAAATAATTCCTTATCTGACAAAGATAAAGATAATATTGAGCAAAGTGTAAATCAGATAGTCAACAAAATTCTCCATGACCCGATAATATCATTGCGGCAGGGATTAAATGAAGATCATGAAAGCCAACACAAGCTCTTGAACTTATTTAAAAACTTTTTTAATCTTTAGGGATTTTTTTTTTATAATTAGCAAATAAAATTGTTTTGCTACACAGCTTCCGCAGCAATAACACTGACTTTCCGGTTATACTTATTGAATTCAACGATACCATCAACCCTTGCATATAACGTGAAATCAGTCCCAAGACCAACATTTTTTCCAGGATGAAATTTTGTTCCACACTGACGAACAATAATTCCACCGGCCCTGATTTTTTCGCTGCCGTAAACTTTAACACCCCGCATCTTGGGGTTGCTGTCACGCCCATTCCGGCTGGCGCCCTGTCCCTTCTTATGTGCCATGATACATCTCCTTAGTAATAGTAATAACAATAAGTAGATAATAATAATAATAAAATATCGGACAGACAGGTTAAATCATAATTAAAAATTATCAAGTCAAAGATACTACTACTAAAATTCAGCATCACTTCTAAAATTTTTATTAAAGGAAATTTTTATTACATTAATTAAAGGACACCCCTTGAATAAAGTGCGATTTGTAAAGTGCGATTTGAACGATTTTATTTATTTAAATAAAAAGAGGGGAAATTATGTATCAACGAAGAATAAAACTTAAAGCTAAACAAAAATCATTCTATTTAATTACAAATCGTATTACAGGAGGCAGTTTCATTTTCGGTGATGCTGAAAAGGAATATTTCAGAAAATTACTTTTCGATGGCCAAAAACGGTTCGCATATACTGTCTGGGATTATGTCATTATGGATAATCATTATCACGCATTAATCGAAATTCCTGAATCCTCAGAAATGAGTCGGCAAGAATTATTAGTTCGATGGCAAAAGTATTATCGATTGAAACCGTCTATTAATCAGGGTGATGATGATTTGGAGGTATTTCGAAATAAGATCCATGACATTAGTCTTGTGGTTGGCAATTTCCAGCAACGATTTACACAATGGTTTAATAAGCGAAACAATCGCTGGGGAAAACTTTTCGGAGGTCGATTTGACAGTGTTATCGTCGATGCAAATTGTGCAATCGCCAAGATGATGGCTTATATTACACTGAACCCAGTACGAGCAGGTATAGCGATTGAACCTGCAGGTTATAAATGGAGCGGGTATGCTGAACGCATGGCATTGGGGAAGTTGCAAAAGAACGATCGGGAAATCGTTTCTTATTTGGTTAGGGAACTTGGGCTCCCTGAAGATTTTCTTGTAGGAAAGGATAAGCGGGTTCTTAATCGAATTTGGGATCGTTTTAGAGATTATCTTCTAGGCCATTCTTCTAAAAACCGTGAGGCTGACATGGCCACTATAGGCGAATTGTTAGAGCTCGCTGATATGCCATTAAAGCTCGAATGGCCCAATAGAATGATGCTCCGGGTTAGATTTGCCACCAAAGGTGTTGCAATTGGCTCTAAATCATTTGTTGCTGATGTTCTTAAAAATCAAAAGGAAATCCTGGGTTATCGGCGAGATCACCATCCAGTAAATCCTCGAGCCTGGGATGAAATTTATTGCTTAAAAAAGCATCGAACATGGGTCTGATTATCAAAAAGTAATTTTCTGAATCAAATTCACTGCCGTCTGCCAAATCGTTTTTCCAGTTCTTTGAAAGACAAATTAATCATAGTCGGGCGACCATGAGGACATGTAAACGGTAATTCCATTGCATTTAATTCTTTCAGCAAATTACTCATTTCTTTATCAGTGAGATGATCATGAGCTTTTACGGCGGCTTTACAGGCTATTTTTGCTATTTTTGCTTCGTCCGGACGTTTTGGAGATGCGGGTGAATTGCGTAATTGATCAACAATATCCATTAACATTCCTGAAATATTATCCTGTGGAAAATGTGCCGGAATCGCAGAAATAATAAATGTATTATTGCCGAAGTCTTCAATTTCAAATCCTAATTTAGACAAGTGGCTTAAATTTTCCGCAATAATCTTGGTGTCCGCATTAGAAAAATCAACTGTAATGGGCATCAACAGCCCCTGTCTAATTCCGTCTTTTAATTTCATTTGTTTTAATACTTTTTCGAACATGATTCGTTCATGAGCAGCATGCTGATCAATCAATACCAATCCATGCCTGCCTTCAGCTAAAATAAATAAATTTCCGATAGCGCCCAGAATTCTCAATTCCAGTAAATTATTGTTACAGACTGCCGAAACCGATGTACCATCGTCAATCGTTGATTGATGCGTGGTCAGATCGACAGAAGAATCTGGAGGGGGGATAGGGGGTTTCGGAATGGGGTACATTCCTGAGTCTCCGGCCGTTTCCTGTCTACTGAGGTTTTCACGTTTTTCAGATGATGCGGTGTCAACCAGGGGGGACTGAGAATTTTCAGTCGTTACGCCGTTATCAGATAATTCGGATTCTGCCTTGATTTCTGTATTGACGTGATTTGAAGTAATTGTTGGTCCGGGTGAAGGCTTAAAACCTTCCACAATATTTTTCAGTGTCTGATCAATGCCGTTTTTTATTACACTCCCAACCGAGTGTCCGTCGCGAAATCGAATTTCCTTTTTAGCTGGATGGACGTTGACGTCAATCAGAGTCGGGTCGATTTTTACAAATAGCAAGACCGGGGGAAATCTGCCTTTCATTACCAGTGTATGATAGGCGTCTTTAATTGCATAGTAGATCGTATTTGAGTTTATTGGCCGCCCGTTGACAAAGGTACGCTGGTCTTTACGTGATGCACGACTTAATCCCGGGCGGGCAACAAATCCACTTACATGAATATCATTCTCACTATAATTTATCGGCAGCATGGCACTAACGGTATCTTTTCCCAACAGCATAGTTGCCCGGGTGCGAAGATTACTTTCTGCCTGCACTGATATTACGGGTCGCTTATCAAACGAAAGTTGAAATCCAACCCCTGGATTTGCCAATGCCATAAGCAAAACGATTTCGGTAATATGAAATTCTTCGGTATTTACAGTCCGTAAAAATTTCTTCCGTGCGGGGATGTTATAAAAAATATTTTTGACTGTTATTGACGTGCCCGATGCACAACCGATTTCTGATACACTTTTGATTATCCCACCGTTAACCAGAACTTCGGTGCCAATCGTTTTGTCGGGGGTTTTTGTTCTTAGCTCAAATCGACTGACTGAGGCAATACTGGGCAACGCTTCACCTCTAAATCCAAAACTTGCAATTGACTCAACATCCTCTGCGGATTTAATTTTACTTGTTGCATGAGCTTCAATAGACAATAACGAATCTTCAGAATCCATTCCACACCCATTGTCAATGACCTTAATCGATGACCGGCCTCCTCTTGAAACATTGATTGTTATCTGGGTTGCACCTGCGTCTAACGAATTTTCAGCCAGCTCTTTTATGACTGAAGCGGGACGTTCAATGACTTCTCCTGCTGCAATTCTGTTGCTTACGTCTTCCGGTAAAATTCTAATCTTACTCATTCTCTTTGATCATTGATTGAATTTTTTTATACGCGGAGAGCTCTGAAATAGATTTTGACCATTTGGTATTGACTAATTGTAGAATATCATCCCCCAACATTTCATGAGCCTTAAACAAACATGATTCCGCTTCCTGCGTATTATTTTGTTTTAATTTGATACATGCATTAATAAAATAAAATGCACCTGAACTATTTTCTCCAAGACGATTCATTCCCTTTTTAATCGTCGATTCTGCGGTATCTAAATCATCGATTGATAAATATGCAATAGCAAGGTTTGTGTAAGCTTCAACTGCATTGGGCCGATGATCAAGATATTGTATAAAATAGTTGCACGCTTCATTATACCGTTCGTCATGGAAAACTATTTCACCAATGGATCGCAATGTTTCTGCATTGTCTGGATTAAATAACAGTGCTGTCTTAAAAATGTCTTCAGCCTTTTTATACCGGCCCCTGCTAAGCAGTTCATGACCGCGTAGTAAAAAGTCATCAATCGTATAATCCGGGGTATTCCCGTTACTTGAAAATTGAAAATCCTGATTATAACGGTATTGCTTGAGTGACAGTTTGGATTTTGTTACTATATTTGTAATCTCTTTATTTTGTTCAGGAACCGGACGCGTGGTAATAATAGCAGTGGCAACGATAACGCTTAACAAAATAATTATAAGTACTGGAATGCTTCGATTCATATTGAAGATATTGATAGATTAGTTACAATTTGTATCTAATTTACTGTGTTTGCAGTGAATCTGACAGTCTAAAACGAAAGAAAATATTGTGGATGACCCACTAAAACCAATCATATTCAGTGAGGAAGGTTTCACACTCAACTTCTCACATTCCGGAATTACTGCCGGTGATGTGACAGCATTTACGAATAAAATTGACACCGCTCACCAAGAAATGAAAACACTGGAAAATGGTGCGATTAAAAATATCGATGAGCAGCGTAAAGTAACTCATTTTAATGATCGCATTACTTATCCAAAAAGCCGGATATATCATGATGTCAATAATTTTTTCACACAGCTTTCAGCGGGGAAAATTGTTGGTTCGACCGGCAAAAAAATTGAGTATGTCGTATTCAACGGTATCGGCGGTTCTGCCTTGGGTCCGCAACTTGTGCAGTCAGCACTTAACGGTCCTTACTGGAATGAATTATCAGTGGAGCAAAGAAATAAATATCCCCGGATCTATTTTTTAGACAATACCGATTCTGCGGGGTTCTGTGATACCAATGCCGTCGTTGAACTTGACCAGTCTTTAATTGTTACTATCTCTAAATCCGGTTCAACTCAGGAAACGAAAAATAACCTGTTCGCCTTTGAACAGGTATACAATGAACAAAATCTCGAATTCAATAAACATGCTGCAGCGATAACCATGAAAGGAAGCGAACTTGATCAATATGCCAGGAATCAAGATTGGCTGACTGTTTGGCCTATGGCTGAATCAATCGGCGGCCGCACCAGTGTAACAGCAATTGTCGGGCACGTACCGGCTGCTGCAGCCGGTATCAACTTTGCAGAACTCTTAAACGGTGCAATAATGATGGATGAATGGACCCGAAACCCGTCGGTCTATGAAAATCCTGCCTATCTTTTGGCCTTGAACTGGTATATTCTCGGGGATGGAAAAGGTGACAAGAACATGGTCATTCTTCCCTATTCAGACCGATTAATTCTACTTTCAAGATATCTTCAGCAGCTGGTTATGGAAAGTTTAGGAAAAGAATTGGATCGCAATGGCAATATCGTCTGCCAGGGATTGAATGTATTCGGAAATAAAGGGGGTACCGATGCCCATGCGTTTGTCCAGCAGCTGAACGATGGCAGGAATGATTTTTTTGTTACCTTCATTGAGATATTAAATGACGCAAAATCAATCGTTGTTGAAAACGATTTTACACTTGGAGATTTTCTACATAATTTTCAAGTTGGATTGACCAGTGCATTATCACAAAACCGGAGACGTGTCATTTCAATTACATTTGAGTCATTAAATGCGAAAACACTTGGTATGCTAATTGCATTATATGAAAGAGCTGTCGCATTTTATGCTGAATTAATCAATATCAATGCATTTCATCAACCCGGAGTGCAGGCTTATAAAAAGGCGGCAGATAAAATTAATGATCTCAATAAATTACTTCGAAACTTTATAGAGAACAATACGGGTTTTCAGGGGACTGCCGCGGAAATCGCAGAACATATTGACTGTCCTGATCATTCTCAGGAAATCGAAGGGGTTTTATCAAAATTTGTCCTAAACAAACGGGTGTTTAATAATAACACAGTAGAGCGATCACTTATAAATAAACATTGGAGTTTCAGTATCACGTGAGAATTTTATCAGGAATCAAACCCACCGGTACACTGCATCTCGGGAACTATTTTGGCATGATGCGTCAATGCATTGATATGCAGAAGAAAGGTGAAACCTATCTTTTCATTGCAGACTATCATGCCCTTACCCAACCATCTGATCCGGGGGTATTAAAACAAAATGTATTTCAGGTTGCTGTTGATTTTATTGCCTGCGGTCTTGACACCGAAAAAACCGTCTTTTTCAAACAAACAGACGTTCCTGAGGTGACAGAATTAACCTGGATACTGTCATGCTTAACACCTGTTTCGTTATTAGAACGATGTCACAGTTATAAAGATAAGATTGCTAAAAATGTCACCCCGAATAATGGCTTATTTACATATCCGGTGTTGATGGCTTCTGATATACTAATCTATAAATCGAATGTCGTGCCTGTTGGCAAAGATCAGAAGCAGCATTTAGAAGTGACCAGAGATATTGCCCAGTTTTTCAATAATAAATATGGTGATTTACTGATTCTTCCCAAAGAAATGATTCAGGAAGATCTCGCTATTGTCACCGGACTCGATGGCCGGAAAATGTCGAAGAGTTATGACAATACCATTGAAATTTTCGGCGACAAAAAAAAGATCCGTAAAAAATTCATGAAAATCGTAACCGATTCGACCCCTGTGGAAGAGTCCAAAAACCCTGATACCTGTAATGTATTTGCATTGTATAAATTATTTGCCAATGACTCTGAAGTTGAAACGATGCGTGAACGTTACCGTGCCGGCGGTATGGGCTATGGTCATGCTAAACAGGAACTGTTCGAACTCTGCTGGGAGTACTTTCGCCCGATGAGGGATAAACGTGCTGAACTTCTCAAAAACCCGGGCACAGTACATGAAATACTGAATCGCGGTGCAAGAGTTGCCCGAAACACTGCCCGTACTACAATGGACGAAGTAAAACATGCAGCAGGTCTTAGCTGATTTTTATAAATTGAATTTCGAATAGCGAATAAAAAACAAAAAGTACTTTGATGTTCAATATTACGCATTCATGATTGATTACTCATTATCCGGATTATCCCAATTCCCGGCCTGTCCTGATTATTTGAGGGATTTTCTACGATATTTTGTACTCTGTTAGAATTCTTAACTCTTGATCAAACTCCAGGGTTTATGTTAACCCGCATGTTGGATTCGCAATTATAATTTAAAATTTTTGATCTCTTGTAGAATTTATTGATGTTATTTTTCTTTTCCGGAATCAAATCACGTCTTTTGTTCATTATTTTTACACACCCCGCCTTACCCCCATCGGTATAATTGATGACCCGTGCAGCCTGTTGATTTACGGTTAACCGGTATTGAAAGCCGGATGCTGTCCAACTGTCCGGAATAATTTCTGATATGGATAATGTGATGATAAATGAAAGTATAGTCGCCGGATATTCCAGGTAACCACACCTCCAGTTTTTAACAGTCTTAATCGAATTGAACAGAAAATACTGGATATCACACATGCTGAAATAGGAAGTTCAATTTGTGCGAAATGGAATTTTCCGCCATTAATTGCAAAAATGATTAAAGAACATCATTCCAGTTCACCGATAGATAATAAAAATCTGGCCATTTTAACATTAGCAGATTTTTTGGCGACAGAGACAGGGTTGGGTAATTTTACCTGGGAAAACATTCGCCCATTTCATCACGAATTTATAAAACGTTGAATATAACCCACCGAAGATATTGTAAATTTAATTGATCAATCAGCTGATATTCTTGAGGAATAAGGTATCTGTATTACGTGGCAGCTTATATTAATAAGCGGGTAAGGTAATCTTGAAAACCTTATCATTTGCATTTGGCAGGTTGATTTACTGGCTTGAGAGGGAATTTGAAATCAAGTCTAAACGTATATGAATGACCATTTAGTCTGCAGGACCGACCATATTTTCTGGACGAACCCATTCATTAAATTCTTCTTCGGTTAGAAATTCAAGTTCGAGTGCTGTTTCTTTCAGCGTCTTATCCTCTCTCCAGGCTTTTAAGGCGATTTGTGCTGCTTTGTCATAACCAATATGTTTATTCAGCGAGGTTACGAGCATTAAAGAATTATTTAGATGTTCATTTATTCGCTTTTGATTCGGATCTATGTCTACAACACATTTGTCGTTAAATGACTGACATGCATCAGCTGACAAATTTATTGATTGAATCAGCGAATACGCAAGGAGCGGTTTAAATACATTCAATTCAAAATTTCCCATTGATCCGGCCATGCTGATTGTCGTATCATTTCCATAGATCTGACAGACGACCATGGTCATCATTTCACACTGCGTTGGATTAACTTTTCCAGGCATTATAGAACTGCCGGGTTCATTGGCAGGCAAGTTTAATTCACCTAAACCGCTGCGGGGTCCGCTTCCCAGCCAGCGAATATCATTTGCAATCTTCATCAATGCTGCAGCCAGAGTTTTCAAAGCTCCTGATGTTTCGACGACAGCATCATGGGCAGCCATTGTGGCAAATTTATTTTCAGCACTCCGAAATTCAACGCCGGTGATGCGACTTATTTCAGCTGCCATTTTATCGGGATAGGCTTTTTGGGTATTCAGACCGGTACCAACGGCGGTACCGCCTACGCAAAGATCACTTAAATGAACGAGGGAATTTTCGAGGACTCTTTTTGCCTGTTTTAACTGGGCGGCATATCCGGAAAATTCCTGACCCAAGGTCAATGGTGTTGCATCCTGTAAATGTGTTCTGCCGATTTTCACAATATGTTTAAATGCATCTGCTTTTTTATCCAGAGTCTGGGTCAACAGTTCCAATGCCGGCAACAGCTTTTTATTAATCGCGATTACTCCGGCAATATGAATTGAGGCAGGGACTGTATCGTTGGTGGATTGTGCCATGTTCACATGGTCATTTGGATGTACCGGAGATTTTGTACCGATTTGGCCGCCAAGAATTTCAATTGCCCGGTTTGCGATCACTTCGTTCACGTTCATATTTGATTGTGTGCCGCTGCCGCTTTGCCAGATGACCAGAGGGAAATGGTTATTGAGTTTACCGTCAATGACTTCATCTGCAGCTTGCTGAATTGCGTTGGATCGCTTAGGATCCAGTGATCCCAATGAGAGATTAACTATTGCTGCAGCTTTTTTTACAATTGCATGAGCCTTTATGAATTCATCCGGTAATCGTTCATTTCCAACTTTGAAATTTTGACAGGCACGTTGTGTTTGTGCTCCAAAATATTTGTCTTCAGGAACGAGAACTTCTCCCAATGCATCTTTTTCTCTTCGCATAATTACCCTCACAGTCAATTTACGTTTGTATTAGTATAGAGATAATGTCATAAAATGATCACCATGAAAGTTATCTTTATGGTAACATAGAATGGCGTGTCAATTAAAATTCATCTGTAACACATCCTTCAGATGCAGATGAAACTGTATTCGCATATTTTATCAAAATCCCTTGCTTTGTCTTTAACGGAGGTGCCTGCCAGTTACGGATTCGGCTGTTAATTTCGTCGTCTGTCAGATCAACATCGATAGAGTTTTTCTCTGCATCAATTGAAATTGTGTCTCCATTTTCAAGAATACTTAATAATCCGCCGGATTGTGCTTCCGGAGTAATATGGCCGACAACGAAGCCATGAGTACCACCCGAGAATCGTCCATCGGTAATTAACGCAACACTTTTTCCCAGGCCGGCCCCCATTATTGCAGCTGTAACTGCCAGCATTTCCCGCATTCCGGGTCCGCCTTTCGGACCTTCATATCGGATAACAACGACATCTCCTGCAATAACCTTGCCTTTTTCAATCGCACTTAAGCATTCTTCCTCTGAATTGTATACTTTAGCACTGCCTTTGAAGAACAATCCTTCTTTGCCTGTAATTTTGGCAACTGCACCGTCTTTGGCTAAATTTCCAAATAATATTTGGATATGGCCGGATTCTTTAATGGGATTGGCTGTCGGGAAAATAATACTCTGACCTTCCATTAACCCATCTACCGCATCGAGATTTTCGGCCAGAGTTTTACCGGTCACCGTTAGGCATGATCCATCTAAAAACCCTTCTTCGAGTAAGCGTTTTTGAACCGCCGGTACACCACCTGCTTTATGTAGTTCCGCCATAACATATTTACCGCTTGGCTTTAAATCCGCCAGACAGGGTGTTTTATCACTGATATTCTGAAAATCTGCAAGCGTAAGTTTTACATTCACAGATTTCGCCATCGCAATTAAATGCATAACTGCGTTGGTCGATCCACCAAGTGCGATAACAATGGTAATCGCATTTTTAAATGCCGCACTCGTCATGATGTCTCGGGGTTTAATGTCTTTTTCAAGAATATTTCGAATGGCGTTACCGATGTCTGAACATTCGGTTTGTTTTTCTTTAGAAATAGCCGGGTTTGAGGAGTTATAGGGCAAACTCATTCCCAGTGTTTCAATTGCTGATGCCATTGTATTGGCGGTATACATACCACCACATGCACCGGCACCGGGGCAGGCATTTTTCAGAACATTATCCAATTCGGCCAATTGAATATCACCGGTAACATAGTGACCATAGGCTTCAAACGCAGAAACAATGTCGAGTTTTGCACCGTCGTGAAATCCAGGATGAATTGTACCGCCATAGATCATTATACCGGGTCTGTTTAGTCGTCCCATTGCCATAATTGAACCGGGCATATTTTTGTCACATCCGACAACCGAAATGTTAGCATCGTACCATTGAGCATTCATTACCGTTTCTATAGAATCCGCAATAATATCTCTGGAGGGGAGTGAATAATGCATTCCTTTCGTACCCATAGAAATTCCATCGCTTACGCCAATTGTGTGAAAGGTAAGTCCGATCATTCCAGCATCGTAAACACTTTGTTTTATCGATTTTGCCAAATCATTTAAATGCATATTACATGGATTCCCTTCCCAGCCTGTACTGGCGATGCCAACCTGGGCTTTGTGCATATCTTCTTTGGTAAGTCCAATACCATAGAGCATGGCCTGTGATCCCACCTGTGATCGCTGTTCAGTTAAGCGAGCACTGTATCGATTAATTTTTATTGCCATTTCATATCCTTTTTACTTGTGGATTCCCATTCTGACTAAAGAGGAATTACGATCTGGGATTAATAAATCATTTTCGCCTATCCATCGTATAATCGGCTCTACTATACATAACTTCCGTGCAAATTCATTTAATATTTATGAAGAATCGGATGTTGATTAGAATTTGAACAGCACCATCAATTTTTGAACAAATTCGATTTTGTTCAATGACTTCAAAACATGTGGAATCCTATGGAAATAATTAATTATATTTCTGAAGAAGAATAAATTGTAACATGCTTTCATTCAAAATGTTGCAGTGTTTTTATTAATTGTGATTTGTGCAGATGTTCATTGGGTTTTTGCGTAAAAATCAGTGCTTTGGCATCTAATTTGCTAGATTGGTTTTTGTCATAACACTAAAATAACAAAACGGAGAAAAACCATGAAACATGTCTGTTGTATAATCATCTTTGCTGTAATTTCCCATACCTGTGTGAGTGTATTCGGGAATACAACTGAATCAAAAAAACTTAAAAACTGGAAATCATTGAAAGTGTTGGCAACTGCCTACTGTCCCTGTAGGAAATGCTGTGGAAAATATGCAGATGGTGTCACTGCAATAGGTAAAAATGCATCGACAAAAGGGATTGCAGTTGACAAAGAAATTATTCCACTTCGATCAATTGTACAAGTTCCAGGGTATGGAACCGTAATGGCTGATGATGTGGGTGGTGCAATAAAGAAAAAACATATAGATATACGGTTTAACTCCCATAAAGAAGCACTGAACTGGGGACGAAAATATATAACCGTAAAATATCGGGTGCCGTGAGAAATGCTGAAATCCCCCGAATTAAGAACTCGAATGTGGTGATTTTTACACCATATTCGGGTTCGGAAAGGACTGAATAGGGTGAGTCAGACTATTAAATTAAAAACAACAGTTCAGGATAATGCTTCACGCAGTGAATCGGGATTGATATTATAATGTGAAGCATTCCAAACAGCTTTTTCATTTTTGATAAGCAGTGCCTGGGGTGATTGATGGTCAATACCAAATCGTGATGTTATTTCATTTGACACATCTCTGAATTGTATCAGATCGAGGTGAGTAAATAGGACATCATCATTACAGTCTTCAATAAATTTCATATAATTTGCTTGAGCTTTAAAACTTACTGGACAGTGCGTGCTGTGTTTAAATAAAAATACCGGTTTATTTAATGACTCGCATACCGCCTTGTCCAGATCATCGATTGATTCAATATCCAGAATATTCATAATATTTTTCTTTCACTAAAATTAGAGGCAATTGATTCGTTGTTATTCTTAGTTTTCAAACTTACTTCTTAACGCATTTATTCTAATCACTTTCGGTATTATGTCATGAAAAAACTTGATTTTTTTCAAAAAATGAGTTGTGATGTTGAATCTGCAAGTGAAGGTCAAATGGCTGTTGACTATACAAAAAAGCTGTGGATAGTGGTGAATTATTTGACGCAGTGATATTAGATTTAACGGTGCTTGGAGGAATAGGCGGCGAACAAACACTGAAAGAGCTGCTTAATATTGATCCTCTCGTTAGAGCTGTCGTTTCAAGTGGTTATGCGAATGATCCAATCATGGCTGACTGTAAAAAATATGGATTTCAAGATGCAATCCCTAAACCGTATTAAATAAAAATTTTTAGGGATGTTGTGAAAAATGTTATATATAAAGAAATAGAATTCAGGATTAAATCGACACGATTGATTTTTCTAAATAGGCTCTTTTTGTTTTTGACTCGATTTCCACCAGGGTTTTCGTTAACTCCTTATTCTGAAGCAATACTCTTTTTGAGCAGGTGCCGGCTCTTATTAATTCACGAATCAAAACAGTTGCATGTTGAAAACCGGTTTGTCAGCCACAACTAAATTCAGGAATACAAACACCCTGAATGGATAAGCTAATCGGGTTCGTTAAAGGGTAATCCAAATTGTCGAGTTACTTCACACGTTGAGTGGACGTAACTTAATTCACTGCCCGGGTTTGATATAATTATCAATAAAATCTGCAGCTTCTGGAGGAATTGAGGTAAATTGAATCCGATAGGTATTTAAATCACTGTCTGTTTCAGAGAGAACTTTGCCATATATTTCAGCATCTCTGATACTGCCTTCAGGCATATCAATTTTAATTTTGATATTGGATAATGGAAGAATTGTTTCAGATGTTGTAACTTCAGCAGATTTTTCTGAAAGCTTGTTAATTTCGCCCCGACAGGTCGACTCACTGACATTTTTATCTTCAAGTATGAAATAAGTAATAGGCAATGATTCGTTGAGTTCTGTAAGAGTTTGAATGTTTTCGGGAATCTGTTTCTCCAGATTATTTTTTAAGCCGGTTATTTCGTAGATTGTTACAGAACGTTTGATTCCTTTAAGTTGAACTGTCGAACTGGATTTGACAATTGCACTTTCTTTTACCTGATTGCAGGTAGCTTCAGAGATAAATATTTGATTTCCTACAGTAAATGATTCAATACGTGCTGCCAAATTTACATGGTTTCCAACAACACCATATTTGGCCCGTTTTAACGACCCGATATTACCTACGACGACTTCGCCGGTATTGAGTCCGATTCCCATTTCAACACTCGGTAAACTGTTAAGTACATTTTTTTCATTAAATGTCTGCATGGCAAGTTGCATATCAATTGCACAGGCCAGGGATTTTTGGGCGTGATCCGGATAGTACACAGGTGCACCGAAAACAACAAAAATGCCATCACCAATGATTTCTATAATGGTTCCCTGATGGCTCATGATAACATTGATCATTGCTTCCAGATAGCTGTTCAGGTAGGAAATAATTTCATCAGCAGAATAACGTTCACTCAGTGAGGTGAATCCTCGTAAATCACTCATCATAATTGTTACTGTTTGTTTCTTCCCGCCTAAATCCAGACCTTCGGGTGAGTCAAGAAGATTATTAACAACATCGTCGGTCATGTATCGACCAAACACATTTCGCATAAACTTATTGCGGACATCAAGCTCCAGAGCCTTTTTCTGAGCGTCAATACCTTCTTTAAGTTTATTGACGTATTTTAAAGACTTGTTTAATGTCGCATTCAAGTCCTCAAAATTGATTGGTTTAGTAAGAAAATCAAATGCACCACGATTCATTGCAGTACGGATATTTTGCATATCGCCATATGCGGACATTATGATTGTCTGCAGTATTTTATTTTTCTCACATAATTTCTCAAGCATGGTCAAGCCGTCCATTTCCGGCATGTTTATATCACTGAAGACAACTTCAATTTCGGGATTCTCATCAAAAATATTTAATGCTTCCTGACCATTTTTAGCAAATGTTAATTCAATTTCGTTTTTTCGGACCTCTCGTCTGAAAAGTTGGCGAATTAAAATCTCCAGGTCTTGTTCGTCATCAACAAATAATAACTGATTCGGCATAAAAAATTTACAAACCCTTTAATTAGATTAAAAGAGATATAGAACAATTGCATTATCTAGATTTCAGTATAGCCTCCGGCGGCTTGCCCGATACCCATATAAGCCGACAACCTACCCCTTTTTCAGGCTGATTACAACGGTATTGTTGAATCCGGATATTTTTTTCAGATTAAAATGATACTGATGATTTAATCTCCTGAGTTAATTATGTGATTTACGATTACCTGATACACTCTAAAATTTTACGATTATTATAAGGATAAATTTGGGCAGTTAATCAATTTATAATTATGCACCATTGCATTGATACTTTTCTGAAAACAGTAGGCATTCTTGACAAAATGACAGATGCAGATTCAAGTTTTCAATAAGTTTCAGTTTGATGTTGAACTTACTGAGATTAGACACTAATTTTGCACTCTTTCGTGCGTTTATTGTTACCTCTTAATCATTCGCCGATACTATAAAATTTAACTTAAATTGAGGTTATATTATGAAAAATGACGATTTGAAAGCAGATAAAAAAAAGTCATATAAAATCGTACAGAATCGTGATAAAACAACCGATGGTAAAAAGGAATCAAAGGTAAAGAAAACAAGTATGCGAAAAAAAAGTCGGAAAGATATAATCAAGGATCTTCAAAAAGAGGTTCATGATAACAACGATAAACTTATTCGACTTCGTGCGGAATTTGACAATTATAGAAAACGCACGCAGCGTGAAATGAGTGAACTGAGAACATTTACCAAAATTGGCACTATTGAAGAAATATTGCCGGTTAAGGATCAGTTTCAAATGGCAATGGCAGCCTCCAATTCATCTGATGATTTAGCCACATTAAAGCAGGGGATGAATATGATTTTAGGCGAATTTGACCGTTGTTTTGACAATCTGAGTATTAAACCAATCGAAACACTCGGCAAAAAATTTGATCCCAATATTCATGAGGCAATATCAACAGAATCTTCAAACGATATAGAGGAAGAATTCATTATCAGAGAATGGAAAGCCGGGTATAAGATTGGTGATCATCTTCTACGACCGGCATCAGTGGTCGTTAGTCGTGGATCGGAATCTGATGAAACGAAACAGGAAAGCGAATAGAATTTATCTTTGATAAAGGATACGAAAGAATAAACAATGGCCGATTATTACCAATTACTGGGTGTAACTAAAAATGTAAATGCTGATGAACTAAAAAAAGCGTACCGAAAACAAGCCCTAAAGTATCACCCTGATAAAAATCCGGACAATCCTGAAGCAGAAAGTAAATTTAAGGAAATTTCCCAGGCTTATGAAGTATTGAGTGATAGTTCTAAACGATCTGTTTATAATCAGATTGGTCATGACGCCTATGTACGCAAAGGCCATGGCGGAGCAGGTGCCGGGAGTGCCGGAAGTTTTGATGCCTTCGATCTTTTCAGTCAGGTGTTTGGCGGTGGAGGCGGTTCCGGAGGAAGTATCTTTGATGAATTTTTCGGGGGTGGTGATAAACGTCAGAGTCGTACTGGCCCGCAAACCGGTGCGGATTTACGATATGATTTAAAAATCGCGTTTGAAGATGCTGTTTATGGTGCAGATAAAAAAATCAATGTCCACAAAGCAGATGTCTGTGAACGATGTAAAGGTGAGGGCATTGAAGCGGGTTCCGGAAAACGCAGATGCAATACGTGCGGCGGTACAGGACAAATGACAATTACCCAAGGTTTTTTTAGTGTTCGCCAGCCGTGTCAGCAATGCAGTGCAACCGGTGAAATAATTGAAAAACCATGCAGGAAATGTCGCAGTTCCGGGTGGGTAAATAAGAATAAATCAATTCAGATTAGGATCCCTGCCGGAGTAGAAACAGGTTCACGCCTTCGCGTGTCAGGCGAGGGAGAGCCCGGGGTTCGAGGCGGTAGACCCGGAGACCTGTATGTCGTTCTGCATGTAGGGGAACACGAATTTTTAACCCGCGATGGAGATGATATTCTCATTGAGGTTCCGATTGATTTTTCAACTGCAACTCTGGGTGGTACGATAAAGGTGCCGACTATTTCCGGTTCAGCCAATCTAAAGATTAAAGCTGGAACTCAAAACGGAACAATTTTCAGACTAAAGGGAAAAGGAGTGCCGTCTCTTCGAGGTCAGGGACGGGGTGATCAGCATGTTAAAATTATTATTGAAATTCCCGGAAACCTGAACAAGACTCAACGCGAAAAATTAAAAGAATTTTCAGAATCCTTAAATGCTGATGTTTATCCTCGGTTAAATTCTTTTTTAGATAAAGTAAAACAGCTGTTTAATCAATAGAGTACACGTATAAAACAAATCTGGTAAACGAGATATTGTAATTGGATTTTTAGTTTGGTAATTTAATTATATAATCTTAAGATATTAACAGATTCCAATGTAAGGGAATAAATAATGAATGAAAATCAGTCAAAACTAAATATTGGCCTTTCTCGAATGTTATGTGGTGGAGTCATTATGGATGTCACCAATAAAGATCAGGCCAGAATTGCCGAGGATGCCGGTGCATGTTCGGTCATGGCATTAGAAAAAATCCCGTCTGATATACGTCGAGATGGCGGTGTTGCCCGAATGAGCGATCCTCAGATGATTTTAGATATTAAGGAAGCTGTATCTATACCTGTTATGGCAAAGGTTCGAATAGGCCATTTTGCAGAAGCACAGATTTTACAGGAATTGGGTATTGATTTCATTGATGAAAGTGAAGTATTAACACCTGCTGATGAAGTACATCACATTAATAAGTGGGAATTTAAATCTCCGTTCGTCTGCGGAGCTACGAATCTTGGTGAGGCGTTGAGACGAATTTCTGAAGGTGCATCCATGATTCGAACTAAGGGCGAGGCGGGTACCGGAAATATTATCGAAGGCGTTAAACATTTACGCACCATCATTTTTGAATTGAAAATGCTGACCCGGCTAAATCAGAGTGAATTATATGCAGAAGCCAAACGACTGCAGGCATCTGTTGATTTAATCAAGGACGTCGCTAAAAGCGGCAAACTGCCTGTTCCAAATTTTGCAGCCGGTGGTGTTGCCACACCAGCAGACGCAGCCATGTTGATGCAGCTTGGTGCTGAATCTGTTTTTGTTGGTTCGGGAATTTTTAATTCATCTAACCCGTCAAAATTTGCAAAGGCGATTGTAACAGCGACAACCTATTTTAACGATGCCGATAAATTAATGGATGTATCCAGAAATTTAGGTATGCCCATGCCCAGCCTGTCAATGGATACGTTGTCCGAAAAAGATAAATTGCAACGTGTCCAGGTTACAGTCTCTCTTGGACTCGATGATTGTCAATGGATGCGTTGTCCGAAAAAGATAAATTGCAACATCGTGGATGGTAGTCGGCTATGAATATTGGTATTCTTGCTTTGCAGGGAGGTTTTGCACTGCACGAACAGAAGTTGTCACAACTGGGATTTCAATCGAAACGTATTATTTATTCCAGGGATTTGGATGATATTCAGGGATTAATTATCCCGGGCGGTGAAAGCTCCACAATGTTAAGAATTTGTAACGCATTATTTTTTGATGATCTTAAAAAATTTGCAAATTCACATCCAGTTTGGGGGATTTGTGCAGGTGCAATTCTTATCGCCGGGAAGGTTGAAAATCCAAGTCAGGAATCATTAGGGTTGATCGATTTTTCGGCTCAGCGAAATGCCTATGGTAATCAAAACGATAGCTTCATTGCTGAAATTAAATTCGAATTTTTAGATAATTCACTAAAGGAATGTATTTTTATACGTGCACCTAAAATTGCGTCAATCGGGCCATCGGTTCAAGTGCTGGCAACCTATAATAAAGAAATTGTAATGATTGAACAAAATCTGCATATGGCCTCAACATTTCACCCTGAGTTAACGGATTGTACTGATTTTCACGAGTATTTTTTAAAGAAAGTGGAAAATGCAACATAAAATTGCAGCTCAATGCTTGTTATTTAAATATCGTCCTATAGCTTAACCCTTTCCCAATAATCCGGGTTGGTAGCTCAGTTGGCAGAGCAACGCCCTTTTAAGGCGTGGGTCCCGAGTTCGAGCCTCGGCCAACCCACTTTTTTGAGAACAATTTACATAGAGTCGGGTTTCAATTATAGAGGATTAAAATGAGTAAAGAATGTTATGTTTGTAAAAAGAGAAAAGTTTCAGGCGGACAAATTACACGTCGTGGCCTGGCCAAGAAAAAAGGCGGTATCGGCATGCATGTTGTTAAAAATGTTAAACGAACGTTTAAGCCGAATCTTCAATCTGTCAGAATCAAAGAAGATGGAGTTACCAAAAAAGTGGTTGTTTGTGCCGCGTGTATTCGTTCCGGCGACATAACCAAAGCCTGATTAAATTTCAAATAGTTTTTTACTTTAAATCCGTTACACTTCAGGAAATTAACCCCTTCCATCCCAATTCCCTGTGAAAACTTAAAATAGCTTCTCGGTTATTGATTGGTTTTTGCATCCACTGAGTTTAATAAATTATCTGATTTGCGATCTCAATCTGATGCTCGCCAATCGTTATAAAGATCCTCTGAAACTTAAAATAATTTACACATAATATTTGTTGAGCAAGTAGTGCGGCCATATTGGCCGTGGCTTTTTATGATTGCACAAGCAGGATGCCCATGCTGCTTACTGCCCGATTTAAGTTTGGTATTGTAATAATCAACGTAAATGAAGCGTTTCAATATCAGTTGATTGATGCAATCACAATGGAGGAATAGTGAATTTGGCGTTAGATTATTTATCTAATATTGAAAATATCTGATTCGATACACGTTCTTATGTGGAGAGTATTAAACACCATGCGGGTAAATTTATTAAGGAAATTAAAATACAGTTATAAAGCAATTCCGACCGCTTTGACTCTGGGGAATTCTTTGTGTGGATTCGGTGCTATTTTATATACCCTGCATGCCTTTGCTCCTGAAAAAGGTGAAAATATACCCGAATTGTTGGCCGTTAGTGCCTGGTGTATCATTGGTGCGATGATGTTTGATATGCTCGATGGATGGACTGCTCGAACTCTCAATGTTCATTCACAGTATGGTGTAGAAATGGATTCTTTGGCGGATATGGTGACATTTGGAGTTGCACCTGCTGTCATCGTTGCCGTCATGGCACGAACAAATCAGTTTACCTGGCTTCCCTATCACTGGGTTTGGGTTTTCTCAGCAATTTATCTTGGATGCACAGCATTTCGTCTCGCATTATATAATGTAAAAGCAAGGAACAATGAGAGTGGAGAATCCTTTCACGGTTTACCATCACCCGGCGGTGCAGCAGCAGTATGCAGTATCATTATTCTCTATGGACATCCTGATTTTAGATCCTATATAATTATCGCTGAAATACTTCCTTATTATGCTGCTGTTTTAGGGATATTAATGATCAGTAATATCCCATATGCACATATGGGGCACTGGCTGGGAAGCAAGCGCAAAAACAAGCTTAAAATATTTTTCCTGATAATTTTTTTCACACTCTTTGCCAGAACCCCTCATATTGTTGCCGCATGTGCTATAAATATCTATATCCTGTCCGGCCCGGTTTATTTATTCATTAGACGGTATCTTCTTAAAAATCAAAATGTAACACATCTTGCAAATGCAGTCAGTTCCAGTTAGTGATTGCTGCCGACGACAATAAATGGAGCCTGATAAAATAGGTGAGTCTCTGTTGATGCGTTTTCTCTCTCTCTCTCTCTCTCTCTACATATATGTATATGTAACCTGGACGGATTGGTCAAATTATGTGGTGGAAGATAAAGACGGCGGGATAAGAAAAATCCTATCAGTCTAAAGACATTGGATCGCAATAGAAGAGATGAAAATAGTAACCCCATCCCCTCGGCATAGACTTTTCACAAGATATCAGACAACAACGAATTATGGCATCAATGATATGCTATTTTTGATTATAACAGAAAATTTTTTTTGTAACAAATATCATTCAGCAAAATTTGACCCGTTTTAGATCGTTCGTCGTATGAGTATTAAGAGAATTAAAATTAAATTAATACTTTTAGTTACTCTTATTGTTACTGGTTATACCTGGAGCCAATGTCCCTTTGGTGACCCTGTCAGAGAGAGTCCTGAAGATGATTTTACGACAATGTATATACTCCTTGAGGTCAGGAAGGATGGAAGTCCTCTACCTGTATCCGATGAAACTGAAATAGGAATATTTGTTGGCCGGGAACTGCGTGGGAAAGCAAAGCTAAACCATTTTCCTCCAGTTAATAAAACAGCAGCACAGGCAGTTTTTGAGGCAAAGGCGGATGAAACAGTACGTTTTGAAATTTGTGATTCTTCAGGTGCAAATTTTGATATAGCCGAGACGCTGACCATAGTTGCCGGTACGGAAGACTATGATAACGGACTGGCAGAAAGTCCTCCATTTACGAATGCACTGGTTTATAACGTGGTTGATACTACACCCCCATCAATAAAATCCATTACTTCGACGACAGCTGATGGATCTTATAATGCCGGCGATTCGGTTAATGTAACGGTTAATTTCAGTGAAGCAACGACACTGGTCGGCGGTTCCCTGGTCGTAACATTGGAAACCGGAAGCACCGATGCAACTGTTTCTTTCGACGCATTTACTGCTCAAACGAGTGTCAGCGGCAGTTTTACTATAGCGAGTGGATTTGAAACCCTGGATCTTACCGTAAACAGCGTTACATTCACAGGGACAATACAGGACACGAATACTCCGGCAAATACAGATACATCGGGTACTTTAGCGATTCCGGACGGACAAAATATTGCGGACAGTAAAGCAATTGTCATCGATGCTGTTGTACCGACAATTACCTCTGTTACTTCCAGTACAGCTGACGACGTATATACGGTTGGTACTTCAATTGCATTTACTGTTAATGTATCGGAACCTGTAGAGCTTCAAGGCGGCAGTCTGAGAATAATTTTTGAAACCGGTACTGATGATGCGGAAGTTGTACTGACAGATTTCAGTTTGACAAATGCTTTTTCAGGAAGTTATCCGATCCAGTCAGGCCATAATTCCGCTGATCTTGACGTAAAAGAATTAGTCCTTCTTTCCGGCACGTTGAAAGATGCAGCAGGTAACAATGCTGATTTAGCTTCACTTCCGTCTCCAAATTTAGCATCCGGCAGTGCGATTGTTATTGATGCAGTCAAACCTGTTATTACCGCAGGTCAGTTGTTTACTGTAGATGAAAATGCCGCAGCGAATACAAACGTTACTGATACTGCTGGAAGCGGGCTTGTTCAGGTTACTGATAATAGAGTTACAGCAGGGAATTTTACTAATTTTACGATTACCACGAGTACTGCTTCCGGTTTTGTAATAGATTCTGCAACCGGACAGATAAGTGTCGGTGCAACTGCTCTTGATTTGGAAACTGTTGAGTCAACGACTGTGACTTTAGGAATTACCGTCTCAGATGGTGTCAATACATCTGATGCCGTTGATGTTACAACGACAAGTGTTAAAACTCTAATACAGTTCATTGCCGTACAGATTTTCTTCAGATCTCAGTACGATCTGAAATTTTTTCTTTGCAAAGTTCAAAATCAATTTGGTGTAATAGATTGTGAATCTTTATGATAAACTGTCAATGTTGTCATTATAGTATCTGTGAATTGTAAGGCTTTTTCGTAAATTATAATACTATAATTGACCACTTGATTTGATACTTGATAAAGTTTACAATGACTAAATTGTAAATAGTGATACCTCATTTTGAATTTCAAATAATGAAACCATTTCAATTAACATCAAATTTTACTCCGGCAGGTGATCAGCCCGATGCGATAAATGCATTAACGGATGGATTAAAATCAGGAAAAACGCATCAAACACTTCTGGGGGTGACAGGTTCAGGGAAAACGTATTCAATTGCTAATGTAATTGAGCGAATTCAGAGACCAGCAATTGTGGTGACGCATAACAAAACACTCGCAGCACAATTGTATAGTGAATTTAAGAACTTTTTTAAGAATAATGCAGTTGAATATTTTATCAGTTATTACGATTATTATTTGCCGGAAGCATATATCCCGCAAACAGATACCTATATTGCAAAAGATTCATCAATCAATGATGACATCGAAAAACTTCGACTTGCTGCAACCAGTTCTCTAATGGAACGCCGTGACGTTATTATTGTGGCGAGTGTATCATGTATTTACGGGTTGGGATCACCGGAAGATTTTGCCAGAATGAGTCTGTATTCCAAGGTTGGTGATGATTTAAACCATGAGGAATTTTTTAGTGCTCTGGTGAAGCTGATGTATGATCGAAATGACATTAGCTGCCAACGTGGAACCTTCCGGGTGTCCGGGGATACCGTTGATGTATTTTTGGCGTATCGGGATGATTTTATTCGCTTCGAATTTTGGGGTAACACGATTGAACGGATTTCCTGCAGGGATCCGTTGACTGCGAGAGTTAAATATTCTTTAGATTCAATTCGGATTTTTCCTGCGAAACACTTTATGCTGCCTGAAGATCGATTTTCAGCAGCGAAAAGAGATATTATTGCTGAAATGAAAGAGCAGGTTAAATATTTTGAAGAGCAGGATAAATATGTTGAAGCTCAGCGGATTTTTCAAAGGACAACATACGATTTGGAAATGATGGGTGAATTAGGGTACTGCAGCGGGATTGAGAATTATTCACGACATTTGTCGAATCGGGAGCCGGGATCAAGGCCGTATACTCTGCTTAATTATTTTCCGGACGATTTTGTAACCATCATTGATGAATCCCATGTGACGATTCCGCAGCTTCAGGCAATGTATAACGCTGATCGCAGCCGAAAGTTGACGTTGGTTGAACACGGATTCAGACTGCCATCTGCATTGGACAACAGACCACTCAACTTTGAGGAATTTAATGATGTTACAGGTCAAATAGTATTTGTCACTGCAACACCCGGGAAACATGAGATTTCCTGTTCAATTCCTATAGAACAGGTTGTTCGCCCAACCGGGCTGCTTGATCCGGAAGTTTTAATTCGGCCGCTTGAAAATCAGGTTGATGACTTAATTAATGAAATTCGTGATGCAGCCGCTAAAAATGAGAGAGTACTTGTTACTACACTGACTAAGCGAATGTCGGAAGATTTAGCCGATTATCTGAAAGATATTGACATTCGTGTCAAATATATTCATTCTGAGATTGATGCGTTGGAACGAGTCGAGATTTTGCGAGATTTACGACAGGGAAAAATTGATTGTCTGGTGGGCATCAATTTATTACGAGAAGGATTGGATTTGCCGGAAGTTTCGTTAGTTGCCATTTTAGATGCCGATAAAGAGGGATTTCTTCGTTCAGAAACCTCGTTGATACAAACAGCAGGACGTGCGTCCCGGAATGCCAATGGCCGGGTGATATTGTATGCCGATCAAAAGACTAAGAGTATTACCCGAATGATGGAAATAACAACACGGCGTCGTTCAAGACAGCAGCGTTATAATAAGCGAAATAATATCGTCCCCAAAACAGTTAAACGTGCGATTCAGGAAAGTCTATATTCAAGTGACAGAAACGTTGAAGAATCGAGTTTAATGATATTCGAAACCCGGGATGAATTAGATGAAACTATTTTAAGTTTGGAGAAAGAAATGCTGGAGGCTGCGGAGTCACTGGAATTTGAGCGGGCTGCACTATTACGCGATCAAATCGCAACACTGAAACAAGAAGAAGAAGCCTTGAAAAATCCCTCAAGAACCAGGAAAAAGAAAAAAATCAGATATTAATACCAAAACACAATAAAATAAAAGAATCATGAAAAATGCAATCGTACTACTCAGTGGCGGGTTGGATTCAACAACGACACTGGCCATAGCAAAAGAAGCAGGTTTTCAAATATATGCTATGTCATTCGATTATGGACAAAGGCATTATATAGAGCTTGAATCAGCTAAAAAGACAGCCACTGAATTTAACGTTATTTATCATAAAATTATTTCAATTGATCTAACAATATTCGGATACTCCGCATTGACAGATGATATTGATGTTCCGAAGCGAAAATCAGTTAAGGAAATTCAAAACGACATTCCAATCACGTATGTCCCTGCTCGCAATACTATTTTCCTTTCTTATGCTGTTGCCTGTGCCGAAGTAAATCAGGCTCACGATATTTTTATTGGTGTTAATGCCGTTGATTACAGTGGCTATCCGGATTGTCGAACAGAGTATATAAAAGCTTATCAGAAGATGGCAAATCTTGCAACGAAAACCAGTGTTGAAGGTCAGCAACTAACCATCCATACTCCTCTCATCAACCTGAGTAAATCTGATATCATCACAAAAGGAATAAACCTTGGTGTTGATTATGGTTTGACACACAGTTGTTATCATCCTCTGATCAACAATTCACCCTGCCGGCAATGTGACAGTTGTCTATTGCGGGCAAAGGGTTTTTTAGATGCGGGTGTATGCGATCCCTTAATCAAATAAATTGGCTGTTATTTTTCTTTTCCGGAATCAGATTATGTCTCTTTTTCATTATTTTTACACACTCCGCCTTACCCCAATCGGTATAATTGATGACCCGTGCAGCCTGTTGATTTACAATTAACCGGTATTGAAAGCCGGACGCTGTCCAACTGTCCGGAATAATTTCTGATATGGATAATGTGATGATAAATGAAAGTATAGTCGCCGGATATTCCAGTTAACCACACCTCCAGTTTTTAACAGTCTTAATCAAATTGAACCACAGGCGGCCCGTGCCGATTCAGTTCCAGCCAACGTAACAGTGCACATTTTCCGGAGCAATATATTGGCACATGCGGCCGGTAATAATCGAAATTGATTTGCCCGCCAATGATGACAACGGGTGCGTGTTATTCGACTCCAAATCGTTAATGGCAAGAAAGTGTCTGTTGATGCGGGAATCGCTGTAACGTGCTCGTCTCAGGCGAGATAAGTATTGGTGGTAGGGGAAGGACTCGAACCTTCGAAGGCATCGCCAGCAGATTTACAGTCTGCCCCCTTTGACCGCTCGGGAACCCTACCGTTTGTCTAAATTTCAGTTGCTTTAGAAAAAAGAAGATCACTGAACACAGCGTTTCAAAGGGATTCACTGTTTCTAAGAAGCATACTCTATTCTTTCTTCCTCTTACTCAATTAAAATTTGTCATAAATAATAAACCGGTGTGTTTTCCTTGCAAGCTCCTATAATAATAAAGTTACTAAAAATTTATTGAATCCTTTTCGTCATCTGATTCAGAAGGGCAGGGGACCCATTTATTTTCACCGGTCTTATCTTTGAGAAGTATTTCTATCTTTTTCTCTGTTTCTTCTAACTTTGCTGTGCAAAAATCAGCCAATTTTGATCCTTCTTCAAAGTGTTTCATGCTTTTTTCTAAACTGAGATCACCACGCTCCATTTCATCGACAATAGATTCAAGTCTCTGCAGAGATTTTTCAAAATCAGGCTGATTGTTTTTAGATTGCTTTTTGCTCTTTTTACTGGGTGATGTTTCCTTTTTTTTCAAATTTTCGGTATTAGATTCCTCGTTTTCAAAACCCAAATTAAATTCCTGATCATTCATTTATTCATCCTTTACATATATTAACTGTATCCTTTTATTTCACCGATTATATTAAACCATCCGAAATGGCCCGGAAATTTGTAAACCTGTTTTTGCCAAATTTAATTCCAAATATAAAATCACATCAGATGTAAACTGAAATCAATGTGCTTCAAGCCAATTTTTACCCAGGCCTATTTTAACAATTATCGGTACGTCCATTGCAATTGCATTTTCCATTTCGTTTTTGATCATCGGAATAACTTTTTCACGCTCTTCACGAAATAAATCAAATACAAGTTCATCGTGAATCTGGACCAGCATTTTGGTCTTATACGAATTGATTTTCAGTTTTTTATGGATATTAATCATTGCAATTTTAATCAGATCTGCTGCGGTTCCCTGAATCGGAGCGTTTATGGCATTACGTTCTACTGCGGCACGGATCGTTCCATTTTGAGAATTAATATCCTTTAAATATCGTTTGCGTCCCATCTTTGTCATTACAAATTCATTGTCATGAGCAAATTCTATGGTTTTATCCATGTATTCTTGTACTTTAGGGTATTTTTCAAAATAGTGATCAATAATAAACTTTGCTTCTGTTCGGGGAATATTCAGTCGTTGGGACAGGCCAAATGCACTAATACCGTAAATAATACCGAAATTAGCCATTTTTGATTTTCGACGCATATCATCAGTTACCTCATCAACTTCCACGTCAAAAATTTTAGAAGCTGTCGCATTGTGGATGTCAATATTTTTTTGAAATGCACTAATCATTCCGGCATCACCGCTGAGTTCAGCGATGATTCGCAGTTCAATTTGTGAATAATCTGCTGACAGTATCAAATAATCGTTATTTCTGGGAATAAATGCTTTTCGAATTTCTCTGCTTTTTTTCGTTTTAATTGGGATATTTTGTAGATTCGGATGTTGTGAATTTAAGCGACCTGTAGAGGTAACGGCCTGATTAAATGTTGTATGAATTCTATTGGTTTTTGAAAAAATTTTCTCTGGCAGCGTATCGACATACGTATTTTTTAATTTTCTATAAGATCTATAGTCTAAAACATTACTGATTATGGGATGCTTTGATGCTAATTTTGTGAGAACCGCTTCTGAGGTACTGTATTGTCCGCTTTTTTTAGTTTTAGCAGCTTTTGCGTTTAATTGCATATGATCAAATAGAGTCTCTCCCAATTGTTTTGGAGAATCAATATTAAAATCGATTCCTGCCTGTTGTTTGATTGACGCACTTAATTTGGCAATTTCAGCATCAAGCGTAACAGAATATTGTTTTAATGTGTCAACATCGATTTTTATCCCCTCCATTTCCATGCTGACCAGAACTTCGACCAGCGGCATTTCTATGTCAGTAAAAACAGATAAACAATCTTTCTCAAGTAAAAGAGGTTCAAAAATTTCTTTCAGCTGAAACGTGACATCTGCGTCCTCCACTGCGTATTCGGTAACCTTTTCAGCATCAATCTCCCTCATGCTATGCTGTGATTTCCCTTTTTCTCCAATAAGGGAGGTGATGGATATGGGTTGATATTCCAGAAAGACCTCCGCCAAAAAATCCATATTATGTCGAGATTCAGACTCAATAAGATAGTGAGCAAGCATGGTATCAAATAATTTGCCATTAACGGTAATGCCGTACCATTTTAATACGCTGATATCAAATTTTAAATTGTGCCCAATTTTTGATATCTCCGGATTTGCAAAAATAGAACGGAACTTTTCTAAGACCGCCTGGGTATCGTTACGATTATCTGGAAGAGACAAATAGTAACCTGAATGTTTTTTTACGGTAAAGGCTATTCCAACTAATTCTGTGCTTTTCGTATCCAGTCCAGTTGTTTCAACATCAAAACAGAATGATTTTTGTACTGATAAAATTGACTGCAGTAACTGATAACCATCATTTGTGTTTATCAGTTGGTAGTCATGGTTGACATCATTAATTGTTTTAAGCTTCTTAAATAATTCATCAGTAAATAGATTTTCAGATTCTTCTTTGATTTTCGATTCAGGTTTTGTGGAAAATAATTCGAGCCCATCTGTGTTTAACTGATTAACAGGAGTACCCCAATTACCTTGAGATATTGTGGAAAAAAAACGTCTGCCTAATGTTTTAAATTCAAACTCTGCGAATAATTGTTTTAATAAATGAAGATTAGGTGGTTGAGCCTTTAGTATATCAAGATCGGTATCAACAGGTGTGTTGCAATTAATGGTTACAAGCTTTTTCGAGATTAGTCCCTGGTCAGCGAATTCGATTACTCTCTGTTTTTGCTTTCCTTTTAGTAATTCAACGTTTTCAATAATTTTTTCAACGGAACCAAACTGTTTTATCAGCCGTTTAGCTGTTTTTTCGCCAATGCCGGGAATGCCTGGGATATTGTCACTGCTGTCTCCCCAAAGCCCGAGAATATCAATAACCTGTTCAACTCTTTCAATATCCCAGTTTTTCAGAATTTCATTTACACCCAGTATTTCAAAATCACCTCCTGAACGAGCCGGTTTATAAATATAACTGTTGGTATCGACAAGTTGTGCAAAATCTTTATCTGGTGTAACCATATACGTTTCAAAATGTTCAGTTTCAGCCTTACGGACTAATGTACCAATAATGTCATCGGCTTCATAACCGGGGCAGGTCAGTGTTGGAATATTAAATGCCTCGGTTATTTTATAAATAAAGGCAATGGAGTTGCTGATGTCTTCAGGCATTGCGTCTCTCTGTGCTTTGTATTGCGGAAATTCTATATGACGCTGTGTCGGTTCGCCGGTGTCAAAAGCAACTGCGATATGAGTTGGATTTTGTGTCTCAAGCAGGTTAATGAGGGTATTTGTGTATCCAAATATAGCTGATGTATTAAATCCGCCGGAGGTAATTCTTGGATTCCCGGTCAGTGCAAAATATGCCCGGTATATTAAGGCCATTCCGTCAAGCAGAAATAGTTTTTTTGAAAGTTTCTCCATAAAATCTTAGACTGCGGGTTGGAATTTTCACGTTATACGGTAATTGAATTACAGAGAAGACGTTCCCGAATAATATAAGTATTCATTGCAATACCCATACAATACATCATCGTTACCTTTAATTCGATACCATCGCATAAATTAACTCTGTATTCATAAACAAGCCTGTCAAACCAAATCAGGATTTGATTGTTACGGATAAATACACAAATGAGATTGCAACTCGGGTTGCAATTGCCGATTAAAACGTCATTGATACGGCGATTGCAAAGGCAGTCGGTGCGACAAAAGCAATGCGTTTACACTTTCGTATTTGATCTGTATGCTTCTGAGATTCGGGTTCAGGTAAAAAAAAGATCTGCTCAACTCCAGGAAAAGGGAAAATGACGTTCAGAGAGAGTCTATTTGCGAAAGGTATCACCTATAACCTCCCTCAATTCTCATAGCAATGAATACGGGTCGACATCAATCGTTACAGTTATTTTTTTGGGTGATTTTATTGAGTAAAAGAACTGTTTAATATATTTACTCAGTACCATGATTTTCTCGGTACACATCAAGATTTGGTAGGTATATAATCCCCGTTTTTTAAGAATTGGACTGGGTAATACAGGCGAACAATTAATATGTTTTGGAATTTTTGATTTCAACAGTTCAAAACAGTACGTGGCATACGTTCTGACTTCATCGTCATTTTCCCCCTTAAACGAGAGTAATAACAAGTGTTCAATCGGGGGGAGTTTTAACTGCATTCTGCTTTCTAATTCTTTTTCAAAGAACAGCTCATAATCCTGGTCAATAGCAGACATCAAGATTGGATGACAGGGTGTATACGTCTGTACAATAACCCGCCCGGGCAAATCACCTCTTCCCGAACGTCCAGCAACCTGAACCAATAACTGAAAGGCTCGTTCACCAGCTCTAAAATCGGTCAAATTAAGGGATTGATCTGCAAAAATAATACCAACAACGGTTACATTTGGAAAATGAAGTCCTTTGGCAATCATTTGAGTTCCGATTAGAATATCAATTTCACCGGCGCGAAATGACGTTAATGCCTGCCGATATGAATCCTTTTTAGTCATGGTATCTGAATCCATTCTCAATGATCGTGCATACGGAAATTTTCCTTTTATTGATGCTTCAATCTTTTCGGTGCCCAAACCACTAAAACGAATTCTTTTATCACCGCATCCAGGACATTTTTCAGGAGCTTTAGTTACCGATCCACATAAATGGCAAATTAATTGTGATCGCGATTTATGATAGGTAAAATTCATCGTACAATCAGAACATTCAGCGACAAAATCACACTTCAGACATTGCAACTGAGTTGCATACCCGCGTCGATTCAAAAATAACATTACCTGTTCCCCGTTCTCCAGAGCATCCCTTATTTCAGTGATCAAGCGTCTCGAAAATATTTGGTATCTTTCTTTTTCTGCATTTTCAACAGTTAGATCAACAATATTCATTTCGGGAAGTTGCTGATTTTCAATGCGTTGTGATAATGTTAGAAGATTATATTTCCCCTTTTTCGCATTGTAAAAGGATTCTACAGAGGGAGTGGCTGTTCCTAAAATGACTGTAATATTTTCCAGCTTACCGCGCATGACGGCAACATCCCGTGCATGATAACGTGGTATATTTCCCTGCTTATAACTGGTTTCATGTTCTTCATCAACAATAATCAGTCCCAGATTGCGAAAAGGAGCAAACAACGCTGAACGTGCACCAACAACGATTTTAACCTGGCCATTATTTATTTTATTCCATTCATCGAAACGTTCACCCGCACTTAAATGGCTGTGAAGAACGCTTACCTGATCACCAAACCGACTTCGGAATCGTTCGGTTGTTTGTGGTGTTAATGCAATTTCAGGAACTAATACAATGGATTCAAGATTGAGTTTCAAACATTCAGCGATGCCCTGGAGATAAATTTCAGTTTTGCCGCTGCCGGTAACACCAAATAATAAAATAACGTCCTTTTTCTCGCTGTTTATACTATGGACCACTTTGTTAAAGGCATTTGATTGCTCGGTATTTAGATTCAGAGGGGAGGTTGGGATGATACGATCATTTGCGAACGGGTCCCTTGCCTGGGTTTCATCGCTTATCAGAATATAGTTTTTTGCTTCCATTGTTCGTATTGCTGGGTAAGAAATCTTATGTTCTTTTACCAGTTTCGATAAAGGGTATTCCTTGTTTTTTAAAAGGAATCTGAGAACGTCTGCTTGTTTTGAGGCCTTTTTGTTAAGAGACTGTAGAATAATTGGAATCTCAGCTTCATTCTTAACACGTACAATTTTGCGTGTTTTTTCTTTGATTAACCGTCCTCGAACCGCTGCGGGCAGTAAGGCTATAATGGCTTGTTCTTTAGTACAGCAATAATAGTCTGCCATCCATTTTCCCAGTTCAACCAATGGTGAAGAAATCATTGGTTTATTGCCAATAATACTATCAATCTCTTTTAAATCGGGGTAATCACTTTTTTGGGGAAGGTCAATAACAAATCCCTTTCTACTGCTTTTGCCAAACGGGACTTTAACCATAGATCCAATACTGATTCTGTTGACCAGATTTGATGGTATGGAATAATCAAAGGATTTATCAAGAGAAAGATTAGTGATTATTCTGGCGATATTCATAGACAGTATAGAGGCGGATAATTAAGAAAATTAGATATTAGCTATATTTAAAATCTGTAACTATGTTACGCATCGATCATATTCAATACAATTTTGCCAATATAACTTTCAAAATTGGAACGGCTTCGAAATCAATTATTTTTCGTCTTTTTCGAATGCAAGAGATACTGAATTAATGCAATACCGTTTATTCGTTGGTGCAGGACCATCGTTAAAGACATGCCCAAGGTGTGAATCGCATCGACCGCACATGACCTCAATTCGTTGCATACCGAATGTTCTGTCAATCTCTGTTTTTACATTTTTATCATTCACGGGATCCCAAAAGCTCGGCCAGCCGGTACCCGAATCAAATTTAGTATCAGAATCGAATAAAGGGTGCCCACAGGCAACACAATTATAGGTCCCTTTTTCTTTATTATTATACAACGATCCGGTAAATGCTCTTTCAGTTCCTTTTTCGCGACAGACATAATATTGTTCGGGAGTGAGTTTTTTTTTCCAATCCGCCTCAGACAAGACAATTTTGTCAGATTTATTGTCGGGGTCTATATTCTGGTTTGCACTCACCGTTTTGTCCTTTTTGTTGTCTGAATTTGATTGTGAATTTACCTGTTCGCAGCCGATAAAAGCCGCAATTGAACAAAAAATAAATATGTATAGTATATTATGATTGCATTTTCTTGTCTTTAACATTTCAAAATACTCCAGTATTATAATAGTTTTTCGTTATCAATTATAAATCTTGAGAAACCCTGTAAGCATAACAGTTCAACGACAGCATTTCAGTTTTACGAATTTAAATCATTAATGACGCCTTTTAAGACCTTCCAGACTTACTGTTAATTATGGAAATTGAAACCGCAGCAATATATATCGGACAGGAACCTGAACCGAATACCGGTGCTGTTATTCCTCCAATCTACTCAACGTCAACATTTTCTCAAATTGAGCCGGGGGTGACAAACGGGTATGATTATACGCGTTCAGGCAATCCAAATTTTTCAAATCTGGAAAAAACATTATCTGCAATTGAAGAAGCTGAATATGCAACTGTTTTTGGCAGCGGCATGGCAGCAATCACTGCAATTCTGTCATCCTTAAAACACGGTGATTTGATATTGGCAGAAGAAAATATTTACGGATGTACCTATCGCATATTGGACAGAGTCTTTAATAAATTTGGACTGAGCGTTGAATATCTGGACTTCAGCAATTCTGATAATTTTCATTTTATAACGGAAAAATCGCCTGCACTGGTCTGGATAGAATCGCCAACGAATCCACTTCTGAAGATCATTGATATAGAAGCGGTTTCCAGAATTGTGCAAAAAACAGGATCGACATTGGTTGTGGATAATACCTTTGCTTCTGCATATTTACAAAAGCCAATTAAACTCGGTGCCTGTATTTCTGTATCAAGCACAACAAAATATATAAACGGTCATTCAGATTCTCTCGGGGGTGTTGTCATCACAGACCAGGAAGATTGGCATGAAAAAATGATCTTTGCCCAGAAGGCTGTAGGACTGAATCCTTCACCATTTGATACATGGCTAATCTCACGAGGTGTAAAAACTCTGCCTGTGCGTATGGAACAACACTGCAAAAATGCACAGAGGTTTGCGAACTTTTTAGAATCGTTATCCGTTGTAAAAACTGTTCGTTATCCGTTTTTAAAGTCGCATGTGCAGTACGAGTTGGCAAAACGGCAGATGACAGGTGGTTCCGGTATTGTTACCGTTACATTTGATTTTTCACTTGAACAAACAAAAAAATTAATTTCAGGGCTTAAATATTTTACTTTGGCAGAGAGTCTTGGCGGTATTGAATCTCTTGTCTGTCATCCTGCATCCATGACGCATGCATCAATACCTCAGCAAGAAAGAGAATATGTGGGAATAAGTGATGGTTTGGTACGTTTTTCCGTAGGTATAGAAAACTGTGATGATTTGATTGATGATTTCAATAATGCATTGACCGGCATATGATAAATAAATTCTCCTGTAACTAACGTCTCCAGATTATAATCCAGGGTTTAGACACATATACAAATGACAGACTTATTAAAAAATCCTTATTCGCATCCTCAAGATTTAGGTAAGCCGTTACCTGCCTGGCCGCACGCAACTTCCGTATGTATGCCGCAATGGTTGGATAATGTTGATTATGAGAAGGCGGACACACGTGTAACAAATGATTTGACATGTGGATATCCCCGATTTATCTACCATCCTTTTATTGTTGAACTTGCAGAAAAGTATGAGAAAGAGTTAGCTGATCCCGGCGAGAAATGTCTGCCTTTCCCATCTGAAACCGTTGCTGAAACATGCCAGCATTATATTAAAGCAGTATCAAATCAAAAAACCAGAATTCATGACATCGGTATCAATGGAATTCATGTCATAATTTTTCCTGAGGAATGTAGTCAAATCGTTAAAGATTTCTGGGAACATTCCGGTGAAATAGTCTCATCCAGACATGCCCGTGCAACACTGGATTCAGTAACCTGTAATTATAAAAACCATGACGCCGAGATTACTCTAAAAAAGCGTATTGCACAATTAGTTGACTCTGACAGCGACGATATTTATTTATTTCCTTCGGGAATGTCTGCAATTTTTAATATTTATACTGCATATCAAAAAAGGTACCCAGACAGGAAAAGCATACAGTTCGGATTCCCTTACGTTGATACATTGAAAATACAAAATAAGTTTGGATGTGGCGTTGAGTTTTTCCCGGGAGGTGACTCAAAAGATCTTCTTAATTTAGAAGCGTACCTGAAGTCTAATTCCACAATGGCACTGTTTTGTGAATTTCCTATGAATCCTCTTTTGACAACTCCGGATTTAGAGACGTTGACGTCGCTGGCAAATTCCTATGATTTTCCGTTAATTGTTGATGATACGATATCAACATTTGCGAATACATCATTGTTGTTGTCTTCAGATGTTATTGTTACAAGTTTGACCAAGTTTTTTTCAGGTGTCGGCGACGTGATGGGTGGGTGTGCAATTCTTAACAAGAATAAAAGCGGTTATCCCATGCTTAAAGATTACCTCAATGAAAACTATGAAAATAATTTTTGGCCGGAGGATTGTATTGTTTTGGAGCGGAACTCAAGGGAATTCATTCAACGAATGAAAAAAATTAATAATACCACTGAACTTTTGTGCGACAGGCTTAGTGAACACCCTATGATTAAAGACTTATATTACCCTAAATTTCAAACCCCCAAAAATTATGAAAAATATCTCAGGCAGGGCGGGGGATACAGCGGCTTGTTTTCGATTGTAATTAAAAATCCGGAAGTCAATTCTGAAGAGGTTTTTGACAAATTAAATATCAGCAAGGGGCCGAGTCTGGGGACGTGCTTTTCGCTGGCGTGTCCTTATACGATTCTAGCCCACTATAATGAACTGAATTTTACTGATGAATGTGGCATTTCACGATATTTGATCAGAGTATCAGTCGGGTTGGAGGAGCCGGATGATTTAATCAGCAGATTTAATTCAGCATTGTCTGAAATTTAGAAAAAATATTGACATGAACACTGAAGCCATCATGGTCGGAAACGCTGCTGCTGCAATACAAGGTGCACCGGTAACAACTCTTGATTTTATGTATCGAAAGACGAGAAGCAATCTAAAGAAGTTGAAACAAATTGCCGATGAATAAACGCACCCATTTTTAAAGGGTTCGATTACCCGGTGGCGGATCATCGTTATAAAAACAATCATAATCGCTTTAATTTCAAGGATCGTGCGGCTAATCAGGCATTATAGATCAATAATAGGAAATCCCGATAGAATCCTCCTGACATCCGTGCTAAAAATTCAATCACTGTATTTGACGTAAAAAGCCTTTTTGTATCAATTCTCAGGTCGATAAATTTTAAGAGTGTGTCCAGTCCTTCATCCTCTTTGCGTTTCTTTTTCTCACTGGCTATTGGTACCGGAGCAAGCGTATAACAATATTCAAAATTATTCTCTGTATGCCGGGGAGGGAGTTTTGAAGTAACTGGTGCAGAAAATATAATATTAACTCGGAGAGCATTGAAAATATCCGCCCCGTCAAAAAAAGTCTTGCGGTCGCATTTCAAGTGAAAATTTTCGTAACAGATTCTCCACCGGCCATACCATGATATCAATATGATCACATTCTCTCAAAACCTCTTTTGATATTGGGAAACAAAGTGGTGTGAATTTATCACGTAGACTATGCTGACGACAACGTAACTGCGTTGACTCTCCACAACCTCTATGACCGGTAAAAATAATTTTTGAAAAGTTATCTGCCGTTTTTACTGTATTTTGTAACTCCAATTGACAGAGCAATAAATCATTTGGGTCATCTTTTAATTCCAGATACCCGGGATTATCATGAGGTCATGTGCTAAGTCAAATACGGGGTGATATGTCATTAAGTTCTCTTACCGGTTTGAAGTCATTCATAAGCTGATTGTAATATCGGTTTGTAATACCAGTTTATCAGGCTTTGCAGAGGATGTCATAAAAAAATTTTTGTATATGAACCTGCCGTTATTATAATGTATTAGTTGAAATAATAAAATTCGGTAAAATAATGATTGCCAATTTCTTCTTATTGATTATGAGTTTGTCTGTCCTGATCAAGTCAGCTGATTTTTTTATTGACAGCTCGGTTATAATTGCCAAACGACTCCATATTTCAAAAATGGTTATCGGGCTCACCATTGTTTCTATAGGTACCTCACTTCCTGAACTTGCCATCTCTACTGCTGCCGCATTCAATGGTCATTCCCAAATCGCACTCGGAAACGTTGTCGGATCAAATATATGTAATATCGGTGTTATATTGGGTATTACTGCTTTGATTAATCCAATTACGTGTCCACGAAAAAATATCAAATCAGAAGGCTTCCTGATGTTGGGTATTACCATTCTGTTTTGGACATTATCAGCTTTATTGGGTGAAATCCCCCGATTTATAGGCGGACTTTATTTAATTATCTTTGTCATATTTTTAGTCTGTTTAATAAAACGAAAACCACCTGAACTTCAGGACCTTATATCTGATGAAAAATCTGAATCCAATGAAAAGGAATACTCAGAAGTTGAAGTTAATGCTGACCTGCATGACGATAATTCGTCCACACTCAATTTGATTGTTAAACTTGCTCTGGCGATGACTGCAGTGCTGGTCAGCAGCGAATATATGATTCGGGCTACAGTTGCTTTAGCACGTGGATTTAATGTAAGTGAACATATTATAGCCCTTTCCATGATTGCATTTGGTACGTCCCTTCCCGAATTATCGGTTTCAATCGCAGCGATTAAAAAAAATCACGGGGATATACTTGTTGGGAATATCATGGGATCAAATATCAGTAATATTTTATTAATACTTGGCGTCACATCATTGATTCTCCCGATAAGGATCGATGCACTGACATTAAAATTGGATTATACGATGATGGCCTTTTTAAGTGTGTTAATGATCCTGTTTCTTTATCAGAAAAACGGCATTAATCGAAATAAAGGTATCGTATTCCTTGGATTATACAGTCTGGTATTATGGCGGTGTATCAGCTTTTCTTAACTTATTCTAATATAAGGAATTATAAAAAATATGGATGTACGGGTCCGGTTTGCGCCATCGCCTACAGGGCAGATTCATATTGGCAATATTAGAACTGCGATTTTTAATTGGTTATATGCCAGACATAATAATGGAAAATTTTTGATTCGGGTTGAGGATACCGATAGGGAACGTTCGACTCAGGAAGCCATTGATATTCTATTTTCTGAATTAAAGTGGATAGGCCTTAATTATGATGAAACACCGATTTATCAGAGTAAACAAATAGAACATCATCGCGAACAGGCAGAAAAACTCTTAGATAATAAACATGCCTATAAATTTGCAAAAGGTGAGGGCGATGAAGCTGTTTTATTTAATATCCCATGGGATGATAATACGCTTAAAAATATTTCAACTTCTGGACAAATTGAGATTTCGATTCATCCTGATATACCGGTTAAAATTTGCAAACAAGGGCTGTTCTATGCTTCAATAAGCAATAAAGGAAAGCCGATCCCAACCGAAGCCTGCCTTGCTGGATTCAAAGATTTAAGCATTATTGATTCCAATAATCAATGCCTGTTTCAGATTAACGATGAGATTCAACCTATATTGAATGGTGAAAAGACATGCGAAATCAAGAATGGTCAAAGACTTAGATTTTTACGAAGAGAAGTCTATTTTGATGACCTGATTAAAGGTCGATTATCAAAGCCGCTGGACAGTATGAAAGATTTTGTCATCGTTCGTGGAAATGGATCACCTGTATTTCACCTGGCCAATGTGTGTGATGATATTTTGCAAAATATTACCCATATAATTCGAGGCGATGATCATATTGAAAATACCTACCGGCATACATTGATATTCCAGGCAATTGATGCAGAATTGCCCTCTTTTACCCACATTCCCATGATTACTAACGAATGCGGTAAACCATATAGTAAACGTGATGGCGATGCCTTCCTCAGTGATTTAAGAGATATGGGTTATCTGCCGGAGGCCATATTAAATTATTTAACGTTACTTGGATGGTCTCCTGATGATGATACTGAAAAGATGGGACAAAAGGAACTTATTTCACGATTTACTCTTGACCGGGTTCAGAATTCTCCTGCTAAGATGGATCAAAAAAAATTATTGAATCTAAATGGCCAGTACATGGAAGAAATTCCCCCGGAAGAATTTTCGCAGCACGTGACAGAAATAATTTCCGACCAGTCTTGGGGAAATAGTGTTGATCCAGATTATTTAGATGATGTTGCAAAATTAATGCAGTCACGAACTAAAACCTATAATCAGGTACAGGACTGGTCATATTTTTTTACAGATAATTTAAATTTCGATGAAAAAATCACCAACAGACACTTACAGAAACCCGGAATAAAAGAAGCGTTTTCGTTACTCGTAACATCATTCTCTGATTTGACATTTGAACTAAATCATATCGAATCATGTATCTTAGATGTTACCGAATCTATTGGCGTTAAACCTGGAAAATTAAATCTACCACTTCGCATTGCACTCACCGGTACCAATGTCGGTGCCGGAATCTATGAGATCATATTGATTCTAGGCAAAGACAAGGTGATTCGTCGCCTGGACTACGCCATTAATAATTTAACTTAAATTAATGACACTTTATTAACAGTCACTTTATTTTAGTTATTAACAAAGTTCATAACATCTTCCACTATAAATGGATACAATCCATAAAATTTCAAATCCACTATATTTAAATTATACATAAGATATATTATGCGACGTCTAATTTAATGATAACGGCTCGCTTTGGGATTGGTTTAAGGGCTGTTACCCCGATGACCGAAACCACGCTTAAATTTTCGAACCATTGACCGGTGAATTGACGATAAAAGTACGTACGTCATGCAGGAGACCCTCATCAAAAGGATATTCCCCATCAATCAGTCTGTCAGGTAAAGAAAAAGGTGGGAATCTTTATTGGCATTTGAGATGTCAAAAGAAACGCAGTCGCCTTTATGGAAGTGGCAAGCGAATTATTATCTCCAACCGTGTATCCCGTGATGATCGGCCTGATAGTGTTGATCTTAAAATTCGCATTGGGGATTGGGAAGTTGATATGGTTGTTACTGACAGGGAAAATAAAGAAGTAGTGTTTACCCTGGTTGAAGTGCGATCTGGATTTATATTGATATCAAAATTACCCGGTGTGAATCGTATCGCACCTCATAGGAAATCATTAATATGTTAAGGAATTATTCTAAAAACGTATTAACGATTACCGCTGATAATGGATTGGAGTCTGCATGTCATTAATTCGTTTCGTAAAGTATTAAAATCCGATTTTTAGTTTGCCCACAGCTTATAAATCCCGGGAACGGGGACTTAATAAAAATACGAATGGGCTGATCCGACAATATTTCCCTCGAAAATCAAATTTTAAGGATATCACGAGGCACGAGGTCGCAGTTTACAAAGGGTCACAAGACGATTCGGTTCAAGACCGGGGAAATGTTTGAATTATCTTACACTGAAAGAAGTATTCTATAAGGAAGGAATTGCACTTCACTGTTGAATTCTACCATTAAACAGTTTTTTTATCATATTAGCGTCGCCTGCCCTCCATAATTGTTAATAGCAAACTTCTAAACCATTTTCACAATTTCATATTTTGTCTAGAGAGGATTGACAGGAAAAATTGATATCAACGTAATAACATTTTACACAAGTAACACGAATGTTTTTGTAAATCTTTTTCTCGATGGTATATAAATATAACATTCTCTGTAATTCGCGAACAGATATATCTAATATATATATAGAGTCTTAATCTCAAACGAATATAGATTGGCGAAAACATAGACCTTTGTCCAGATATAAATGTTACTAAATCAATTATGTTTAAGGGATTATTTTGGCAACAACATCAATAATAAATACCTCACGCATTGCTATTGTAGGACTTGGCCAACTCGGCGGTTCTCTGGCATTACGGTTAGGAGAGATAAAATGTCGTTCACTCTATGCAATTTCCAGAAACGAATCGTCAATTAAAGACGCGTTGGACAGAGGTATTCTTGAGGGAGGGAGTACGGATGCCAGTGATATTTTGCCTGTTGTCGATCTCACATTTATTTGCCTTCCTTTAACTGCATCAATTCAATTTGTCAAAGATAATATCGATCATTTCAGACCTGGAAGTATTGTTACAGACGTCGGAAGTGTTAAGGGTGATATTGTCCGTGAATTAAGACACATATTATTGGATAAAGGTGTGTATTTTATAGGCGGACATCCTATGGCAGGGTCAGAAAAATCTGGTTGGAGTAATTGTAACTCTAAACTGTATCAGGATGCCGTTGTCTTTTTAACCCCAACTCCGGAAGATGAACCGATAGCAATTGATCTCGTCAAAAATGTCTGGCAGAATATCGGTGCTCGACCTATCGAAATCAGTGTAGATCGTCATGATAAAACAGTTGCCTATACCAGCCATTTCATTCATTTGTTATCATCTGCAATTTGCAAGACTGTTTTCTCCGGCAGTGATGATGAGGCACATGAATTAGCCTGTGGAGGAGCGTATAGAGATACAACACGAATTGCGTCCAGCAATGTAAATATGTGGACAGAGATTACGAAATATAATCACGAATTTATAAAAAATGCATTGGCAGATTTCAAAGATGAAATTAATTCTATAAATGATTATCTGGAAAATAAAAACTGGCAGGAAATTGAACGTTATTTTTCAGATGCAAAATCCAAACGTGATCAGTGGTTTAAACAGTAAATACAGACTTCTTCCAGGCACTGGTAATTGAGCTGCTTTAATGCTCATGTACAGGGAAATAATATGAAAAATAAATCGGATAACAACTATAGCGATGATTTAATGTTATTAAAAAAAAGCGAACAAAGCTATCCGGATAATGATCCTGATTATAGAATATTGGAATCATTTGACAACCGGTATAGTGATCGAGGATTTTGGGTAACCTTTGATTGCCCGGAATTCACGACGCGATGTCCAATTACCAATCAACCGGATTTTGGTAAAATTGTTATCAGCTATATTCCCGGGAAAAAATGTATTGAAAGTAAATCATTAAAATTGTATCTCTTTTCATTTCGTAATTTTAGTACATTTCATGAAGAATCAATCAACAAAATAAGAGATGATTTAGTTGATGCCTGTTCACCTCAGGAGTTAATTGTAGAAGGTTTTTTTAATGCAAGAGGAGGAATAAGCATTAATGTAAAAACGACATACAAAGCGTAGTTTAATCTTACTGCCCCCCCTGCTCTGTTTCTCAATATCCATTTGAACTTACATTAAAATTGTCTTCATTTCATATTAGAAATGCCCACATTACAAAATATTTATTCAGAAATTGTCACTAAATTTCACTCTCACAATATTACAAGTCCGGAAGTCAATGCGGAATGGTTATTATCAAAGATACTTAAGCTGAAAAAAAGTGATTTTATTCTCAATGACGATTATCCGGTTTCAAAAGAACAAACGGATAAAATTCAATCATTTGTTGCACGTCATGTGAATGGCGAGCCGATTCAATACCTAACCGGTTCAACAGAATTCTATAATACTACTGTTTTAGTGGGACCCGGGGTATTAATCCCCCGACCGGAAACAGAACGGGTAGTTGATATTGCATTAGAATTATATAAGAATGATAACGGAGCTATTCTTGACCTGTGCACAGGGTCTGGATGTATTCTTTTTGCTTTGTCAAGAGAATTATCTTATTCAACTCAATGTGTCGGAATAGAGATTTCAGACACTGCAATCAAGTGGGCCCTGAAAAACCTCAATAATGATTCTGAATATTTTTATCCCTCAAATATTTCATTCATCCAGGGGAATCTGTTTGAACCGCTAAGACGTGATTTTAAGTTTGAGCTTATAACCGCAAATCCGCCTTATATTTCCAGTACAGAGTTTAATAATCTCCCTTTCACCGTTAAAAACTTTGAACCTCAGATGGCACTTTTAGCTGATAATAACGGTTTAAGGATATTAGAAAATATAGCAGAAAAAGCATGCGATTACTTAGAAAGAAACGGTTGGCTCATTTGTGAGATTGGTGAAGCTCAAGGTAAATCTGCATTAAAATGTTTCGACTATTATGGATTGAAAAATACTAAAATTTTGACGGATAACACGGGTCGGGAAAGAATTATCACAGGGCAGAACAAAGATTAATTTTCTCAAAAATAGTTTAAATGTTTTCTAATATTCACAACGGGATTTGACAATTAACATACACAACTTACTTGTTATAGCCTTTGATTTTAAATTGTTGATTGTTAAGTTCAACAGGAATCTCATCAATCATAAATCGTTATAAGTTACCGACCCCATCGTCTAGCCAGGCCTAGGACACTGGGTTTTCATCCCAGCAACACGGGTTCGAATCCCGTTGGGGTCACCAATCCCTCAGCAACCCAACCAGTCTAACATTAATTTGAATGATCTATGATTGATATAAAATATTTTACATTCAATGGATTCCGGGAAAACACGTTTTTGCTTTTTGACAAGACCAAAGAATGTGTGATTATTGATCCGGGATGTAACGACCCGTATGAAGAAAAGCAACTGGTTGATTTTATTGAAGATCACGATCTGACTCCTAAAATTATTCTCAATACACATTGCCACATAGACCATGTCATGGGAAACAAATTCATTGTTGACAGATTTAATATCCCATTATTATTCAACAAAATTGAGTGTCCTGTTCTTAACGCTGCGGTTGGCTATGCAGACGCCTGTAATATTCAGTACACCCCCTCCCCTGCGGCAACTGATTACATATCCGAAGCCGATACCATTGAATTTGGCAAATCAAAATTATCAATAGTATTTGTTCCCGGCCATAGTCCCGGCCACATTGCATTTGTTTGTGATGACCAGAAATTTGTCATCAGTGGTGATGTATTATTTCAAGGAAGTATTGGCAGAACAGATTTACCCGGTGGTGATTTTGCTGCCCTGGCAGAGAGTATTAAGACTAAATTTTTTACTTTGAGCGACGATTTTCAGATATATCCGGGACATGGCCCGTCAACCAATATTGCATTTGAGAAAGCAAATAATCCGTTTTTATCTTAAAACTATTTTTGATCTCCGGTTTTTAGAAAACATTCTAAAGAATACTTACATTTTTATCGCTTTATGGGCTCTTTCCTGATGCTCGATATTTTTACATATCGTTACCAGATCACAGCCTGCAGATAAACAATTCTTAACGGCTTCTTCAATTGAATAATTGGTTGCGATTGCTCCCATTTCTAAATCATCTGATATAATGAGTCCGTTAAAATCTAATCGTTTACGCAGGATGAACGTTATAATCCGTTCAGAAAAGGTCGCGGGTTTAACCATATCAAGTGCTCGGTATGCTGCGTGACCAATCATGACAGCATCAACTCCGGTTTTGATTGCTTTTACAAACGGCTGCCAGAGTTTTTCCAGTTCATCCTGATCCAGGGTAATCAGTGTTTCAAGTTTATGCGTATCATCTCCAGCGGGTCCCAGTCCTGGAAAATGTTTCGCAGTACATTGTACCCCGGCCGTATGCATGCCTTCAATAAACGCGACACACATGTCACCGACAAACTCCGGATCACTCCCGAAACACCGATCTATCAGGAGTAAATTAGTTGTCGGGCATGCAACATCTGCAAGAGGGGCCAAATTTAACGTTATACCAAGACCTTTAAGTACCTGCCCGGATTCTCTTGCGTACTCAAAAACCTTTGACGCATCATTTAATTTAGCCAAACTGTTTGCTGAGGGTAATTCAGGTAATATTTCAGAAAATCGAACCACCCTGCCCCCTTCATGATCCACGGCGATTATCAGGTCGTTTCCAAGAAGATCTTTTAAAGATGTAATGAATTCCTGCAATTGTTTTTTTGATGAACAGTTTCGTTCAAAAAGTATAATTCCCCCGGGTTGAATTTGATTTAGTCGTTTCTCGTCATCATCAGAGAGTTCAGTTCCGGGAAGATCAATAAAAAATGGGCTTTTCATTATGCATTTTCCTGATTGTTAAGTAAATCAAATTTAGGTTATTTATTGTTTTCCTCGTTATTTTTGAAAAATATACAAGTAAAAAATGTCCAGCTTGTGCCAATCCCAATTGCCCATGGCCAGGCTATTTTAGTTATCTTTAGTGGTGATAGCAAAACGGTGCGAAAATCAGTTAAAAAAAATACAGAGTCCGATGTGAGGAAAATAACCAGAATAACACTGCTTGTCATAGCAAGTGCATTGATGTTATCCCGCCCTCGGTTCTCAGTAAGAACAGCCAGAAGGAAAATACCCAACAATGCACCATACGTATAACCGACTATCTTAAATCCTAACCACAAAATAGATTCTGTCTGAACAAATTTCATGCCGATTCCGGCTAAAATTATGCTGAATGCCAGAATCAGATATCGCGTAATTTTGAGTGCGGTTTCATTTGTAATCGTTGCGTTTGAATATCGTTTTATTATATCAATATAACAGGAGGACGCTAATGCATTCAGTGCTGAATCAAGAGATGACATTGCCGCAGCCAACAGGCCGGCGATAAGCAACCCCCTAAACCCTGGATTCAAAACTGTTTTTATGAAATACGGAAATATCTTATCTGCCTGATTTTCCGATAACAATCGAATTACGGTGTCATCGGGAAATACTGAATAGTAAACGAATAAGGATGCTCCCACGGACAAAAATATCAGGGTTATGGGAACATTAAGCAAGGCAGTCATAATGAGTGCCTGCTGACTGTCTTTTGCTTTTTTACAGGTTAACATTCGCTGAACAAGATCATGATCTGTCCCGAGTGCAGCGAAGGTACTCAGGCAGCCAAAAACCATACCGGCGACAAGTGCATTTGGATTATTAAAATTGAAAATAAAATCATGATGGGATGGATTGAGAGATACATGAAACAACTTAAATTTTTCATGTTCAATGCCAATTGATATAAAATCATTCCAGCCGTTTGGCAACGCATAAATCACCGTGAGTACAGCGATAACTGCTGCTGAGATAAATAGAAAAAACTGTAAACAATCCGTCCATATAACCGCTTTTATTCCTCCTAAAAGTGTATAAATGACAGCGATCAAGGTAATCACAATGATTGCAAGATTAATGGGGACTTGGAATACCACCGACAATGCGATCGCACATCCGGCAAGTCGAACGCCGCTGGCTAACAGTCGCGTTACTAAAAAAAATAATGTTCCGGCATCATGGCTGCGTGGCCCAAAACGCCCTCCAAGAAATTCATATACAGTCGTTACCTTTTTACTATAAAATGGTTTGAGAAACAGAAACGCGATCAGTAGACGGCCAATAAAATCACCCAACCCGAGTTGGAGATAACGAAAATCCCCTGTATAAGCGGCCCCGGGTACGCCGATGAAGGTCAGTGCCGACAATGATGTTGCATATATCGATATCATAACGCTCCACCATGGCATCTGTCTGCCCCCGAGAAAGTAATCCCGTTCTGTACTCTCTTTCTCTTTTGAATAATAGCCGATGGCAATGACTGAAAGACCATAAAAAACTAATACGGTCCAGTCTAATAATAACAGATTTGAATCCATAATTTTGTTAATTTTCTTGGGTTCACTGCGTTTTATCCGATACTAATCGCAAGGAATTAAACATGCACGTAAGATTAAATTTATGTTTTCACTACAACAGCGGCTTGCCCCTTTGTCATTCATAGATATGTTAATTTTCAGTTTGATTAAAGCTAATTGACATTTTAGGATTGTAAAATTGCGACATTAATTCTTCCAGTTTAAAGTCGAAAATGAGTCAGTTTTTAACTGATAAACCCGGCATGCATGAATATTTCTCATTTAAATCCCCAACAGCAGTATGCCATTCGAACTGTCGATGGTCCCCTGTTAGTGTTAGCCGGTGCGGGTTCCGGTAAAACAACGGTAATTACCCACCGAATCGCCTGGATGCTGCATCAGAATATCAAAGCAGAAAATATCCTTGCAGTCACCTTTACGAACAAAGCTGCCAGGGAAATGAAGGAACGAATTGCAAAACTCACGTCATCTAAGATAAGACGTAAGTTGAACATCGGTACATTTCATGCATTTGGCTGTAAAATCCTGCGGTTTAATATCCGGCACCTCGGTTATAGTCAAAAATTTGGAATCGCTGATGAGGGGGATCAGATCGGCCTGATTAAACAGGTTGCTCAGGATATGGGATTGGATAAACAGGATCATGAGATATCGTTTTTGCAATCAGGCATAAGTAATGCAAAAAATAATTTGCAATCTCCTGAGGAAGTCAGGGACAGCGGTGATCTTTCCTGGTTTAAAACACTGGCAGTTGTTTATGATCGATATCAAAATTTACTGCAGAGTATGGATTTAGTTGATTTCGATGACCTTCTTTATTTGCCGATTCGATTATGGCGTGAAAATGAGGAAATTCTTGATAGGCATCAACTCCAATTCCGCTATATACTTGTTGATGAATATCAGGATACCAACCGGTTACAGGCTGAAATGATAAGACTCCTGGCTGGAAAGAATTTGAATATCTGTGTTGTTGGCGATGATGATCAGTCGATATACGGATGGCGCGGAGCGGAGATTAAAAACATATTAAACTTTCCGGATCGGTTTATCGGAACTCAAATCACCAGACTTGAACAGAATTACCGTTCGACAAATACAATTCTTAAAGCTGCAAATGCAGTTATTAAATACAATAAAGATCGTCATAACAAAACCTTATGGTCAGATTCCGGACACGGTGAAACGGTAAAAATTATTACTGCTGATAACGAAACACATGAAACAAAAATCGTCGTTGATTTATTAAAGAATTCCCGGTTTGAAACTAAAAACAGCTATGAGAATATGGCTGTTCTCTTCCGGTCAAATTTTCAATCACGATTATTTGAGATCGCTCTGAGAAAAGCTCAAATCCCCTATCGACTTATTGGATCACGATCATTTTATGAACGTCGGGAAATCAGGGACGCGTTGGCTTATCTAAAAATTATTCATCGTGAAAAAGATGATCTCAGCCTGTTAAGAATTCTAAATGTTCCGACACGGGGAATTGGCGATAAAACTGTCGATAAGATGAAATTATACCGTGAGCAAACTGGAAAGCATTTTCTTCGTTTTATAGATTTAACCGATTTCTTAAGTTTACTTAATGATTCAGCTCAGGAGAAAATTAAGAAATTCATGACCTGTTATCGGTTGGCTCTCGATCAGTTTAGTCAGAACCAAAATCTGGCTGAAAATATTAAAGGGTATCTTGAAAAAATTGGATATATTGACGGACTGAAAAAGATTTATAAAAACAACGATGACTACGAATCCCGGTTTGAAAACGTCATGGAGTTAATTAATTCTGCGGTACTGCTGTCCCAAAATTCCACAGAAAAAATTACTCTTCAGGATTTTTTAGAATCATACTCCCTGGCGGAAGATCCGGCACAAACTCATAAAAAGGATAAGACGGAAAATCATGGGGTAAGTCTCATGACGGTTCATACCGCTAAAGGAACAGAATTTCCTGTTGTAATTGTCGTTGGTTTAGAACAGAATTTATTCCCTCATGAACGGTCACTTGCCGACCAGCAAATTGAAGAGGAACGTCGATTGTTTTATGTTGCAGTTACACGTGCAAAAACTCATTTGTTTTTAACACGAGCCAAAACCCGGGTAAAATACAATACAAAAAATCATACCTATCCATCACAATTTATTTCGGAATTACCTGACGATGCGGTTGAATTCTCTACATTGAACGAACTTTTCAAACCCGCAGAAGCAGATGATGTTGATGCTATTCTGGCACAAATGCGGAAACGGTTCGCATGATCCGGTTCTACAACGCAATGATATTCGTCGTATTAAGGATTATCAGTCTATATTGACCTGGCCTTTAAATACAATTACTGCGGGACCCGTCATATACACGTGATTATTTTCTGCCCATTCAATTTGAAGGTCTCCCCCCTTCAAGTGAACAGTTACATTCCGGGAAGTATGATTATTCAGCATTGCTGCAATTCCGACCGCGGCAGCACCGGTACCACATGCCATTGTCTCCCCGGATCCTCTTTCCCAGACTCTCATTGAAATTGAATCTGAATCCTGAATCGTGGCGAATTCAATATTCATTCGATTGGGAAACAGTGGATGACATTCCAGTTCCGGACCGAGTTTTAGGATATGTTCATCTATAATTTCATCTACGAAAATGACACAATGTGGATTTCCCATAGAAACACAGGTAATCTTAAATTGATGCTCCAGGATCTGGATGGATTCATTTATAATCTGATTCTTATCCAGTGCAACAGGTATGTCACGACCATTTAAAATGGGTTCGCCCATCTCGACTCTAACATTCGCCACGAAACCATCATCACCAAGTATCAGATTCAGATGACGATTTCCTGCCTGAGTTTTAATACAAATGTCGGTATTTTCAATGTAATTATTATCATAGACATATTTGCCTATACACCGAATTGCATTGCCGCACATTTCGCCTTCAGATCCATCGGCATTGAACATTCGCATTTCAAAATCAGTTGTATTATGGGGAAGTATCAGCACGATTCCATCGCCTCCGATTCCAAAATGTCGATCTGACAGTCTGATTGCCAATTCATTTGGATTGGAAATCAGACTTGAATTTTTAATACAGTCAAAATAGATATAGTCATTACCGAGACCTTCCATTTTTATAAATTCTGCAACCATTCACATTCTCCAATTATGGTATCGACCAGTTCCTGATTTGTGAGTCGTTTTCTGGCTGATTTTATTTCATTTTTATAAACAAAAACTTCAGCCGGCATCGCTCTTAAATTATAAACACCTCCCATTGCATAACAATACGCGCCTGCATTTTCTATCGATAAAACATCGCCTTCTCTAATTTCTGAAATTGCCCGTTTCTCAGCAAACCGGTCACCGGTTTCACAGATATTTCCACAGACATCATAATTCTTATGTTTACCATCACAATTACTTATATTGGCAATATGATGATAAGCCTCATAAAACATAGGACGAATTAATTGAGGGAAACCGGAATTCGTTCCTGCAATCAGCCGTCCACGATTATCTTTTAACGTGTTTACGGTGACCAGCAGATAACCGGATTCTGCGACAATAAATTTTCCCGGTTCAAAATACATTTCAAGTTCCCGACCATATTCGCTGCAGTAATCGCTGAATATAGTTCCTATTTTCTGTCCAGGTTTACCATAGTCAATACGCGTTTCCTCCGGGTGATAAGGAACCTGGAATCCCCCTCCAAAATCAATGAATTCCAAATCTGGAAAATTATCTCTGCCTGCGATGCTTAACAGGTTACGTATACTTTGGAAGACCGCATTGGTGTCATCAATTCCAGATCCGGTATGTTCATGAAGGCCAATAACTCTTAAATTATAGGTATCCGCAATGGACTTAACGGTGTCAACATCTTCCAGCAACACACCAAACTTTGTCAATTTTCCACCCGTTTGAATTTTTTTATGGGCACCGGCAACCACATCCGGATTGAACCGAATACAAACCTTTGATCCCTGATATTTTTTACCGTACCGCTCTAAACGGGATAATGATCCAATATTCAGTAATACCCCGGATTCCTGGACATCATCAACTTCAGAATCAGTCATATTATTTGCTGTGTAGAGTATATTTTCAGGTTTGAATCCTACTTTCTTTGCTAATAAAATTTCTGCCGGACTGACTGTATCTAACCAACCGCCAAGTGAATAAATTAATTTGAGTACCGAAAGATTATAGTTTGCTTTCATCGCATACAATATTTTCAACTTCGGCCAGGAAATATAATTGATTAGATCATTATAACGTTTTTCAATTAAATCACCATCGTATACATAAAGAGGTGTTCCGTATTCATTTGCTAATTCCAGTAATCGGTCATTATCAATCGCCATAGTTTTTTCTCCTGATTCACCATAAAATCTTAGTGTCGTTTGTAAAAGTAAAATGCGACATTGCCATAAGTCTTCTGTTCAAACAGTACTAAATTAGTAAATTGATGCTGTTCAAATTCAGATGGATTGATTTGGACAATAACCAGTCCGCTTTTCTCGATCCATTCCGGATATTGATCTAACAAGTCCAATGTCCGAATCCATAATTGTTTATATTGAGGGGGAGCAATAAATATCAGATCATAAGATGTCGATTGTGTTTTCAAATAGTTAAACACGTCTGTCTGCAGAAGTAATGCACTGTCACTGAGTTTTGTATGTTCAAGATTCCTTCGAATTACTCCGCCTGCTTTTCTCGAATTTTCAACAAAACAGACGAGTTCAGCACCCCGACTCAATGCTTCAATGCCTACTGAACCTGTCCCTGCAAAAAGGTCGAGAAAAGATGCATCAACAATCCTGTTTCCAAGAATGTTGAATAATGATTCTTTTCCACGATCAGTTATTGGCCGGGTTCCGCTGCCCTCAGGCATTGAATACAATTTTCTTCCTTTGGCTAATCCGGATATTACACGCATGGCAGTGTTGAATTTAAACCCTTAAACTGAAGGCACAGAGTTAACGAAGTCTTTATTATTGGCAAAATAGTTTATAAAGGTGTAATTACGGTTATTACAGCCAACCATGATTAGACTGATACAGATCGCCGATTCTATCGATTATCTACAAGATGGAACTTACTCCGATTTATACACATACGTGTTATACACCTATTTAGAACGTTACCTATTTTTGCTCGCCGATATGCATCAGTGGAAGTGGGCTTGGACTGTCTGCATTCAGAAAATAAATTTTGGATGCCGGATCTTTAGAAATTGACTTTAATGCTTCCAGAGCCTGTAGCTGAAGATAGGTTGGATTATCGCTAATCGCATCATTTATTGCTTTGATCTCAAATGCCTGAGCTTCAGCCAATACTTTCTTCATCTCTGCTGATTTTTCTGCTGCTTTCAGTTCAGCTTCAGCGGATGCAATTTTTTGATCCTGTTCCGTTCTAAACCTTTCTAATTCAGCTTTTTGACGTTCTACGGCCTGTTCACGTTCCTTTTTGGACTCGATGGCTTTTGTTATGAATGGAGGAAGGGTAATATCTCTTAATAAAACTTCTTGTACCTCTATACCTTTCTCGCCCAAATAGTTTTTAAGACCACTCTCTAAGGAGTCCTGCAGCGTTTCCTGTGTTTTTTCCAGGAAAAAATCTTCTGCACGTTTTATTGACTTTCCCTGTTCGCGAACCAGGGATCGCAGTGTTGGAATGAGATGAACGACAATGGCTCGTTCGGCTGAACCTGTATCCCGGAGGATCCTCGGTGCCTGATCGCCTATAATTCTGAATTGAACACTTAGTTCTATTGAAGTCTGAAGTTGATCCTGAGACGGTACACTTACTGTTTCTTTATGAGTTTTCTGCCGTGCATCAAATATTGCCCAGCCATAAAGGGGATTGACCGGAATATGCATTCCCTCTGTAAATGGTTTTTCTTTTACTTTACCGAATAATGTAGCAACACCAACATGACCTGCTGGAACCACTTTAAATAATCTTGGCCCTACAAGCACCAAAACAACGATGATGACGATCGGTACAACTCCTAATCCTTTATTCATAATTAAACCCCTTTCTTAAATATTTTGATTGCGGAATTTCCTGATATGTAATACTTTTACAACTCTATAGCATTTATCTTGAACTTCCAGTACAATCGCCTGTTATCCGGGCTGTTTCTATCAATTATAGATTATTTTTATAACAGGAGTAACTATGAGTAAGACATTGCTTGATAAAATATGGGATGCCCATGCTGTTTGTGAATTATCCAGTGGACAAACGCAGTTGTTTATTGGCTTGCATTTAATTCATGAGGTAACAAGTCCACAGGCTTTTGCCATGCTGCGGGAACTTGGATTGTCGGTAAAATATCCTGACCGAACATATGCAACCATAGATCATATCGTTCCGACACAGTCACAGCAGCGGCCGTTTGCAGATGGTCTTGCTGAAGAAATGACACAGAGTTTAACCAAATCCTGTGAAGAATTCGGTATTACATTTTATGATCTGCGAAGTGGTCAGCAGGGCATTGTACATGTAATTGGACCTGAAAAAGGGTTGACTCAACCCGGCATGACAATTGCCTGTGGCGACAGTCATACATCAACCCATGGTGCCTTTGGTACCATTGCGTTCGGTATTGGCACCAGCCAGATTCGAGATGTTCTGGCAACCCAGTGTCTGGCTATTTCCAAACCTGAAGTTCGTAAAATAGAAATTACCGGAAGTTTGTCCGAGGGGGTTTTTGCAAAGGATATAATTCTCGCAATTATTCATCACCTTGGTGTAAAAGGGGGTATTGGATATGCCTACGAATATTGCGGCTCTGCAATAGAAGCTCTGAATATGGAAGAACGATTAACAATATGTAATATGAGCATTGAAGGCGGTGCACGATGTGGGTATATCAACCCCGACGACGTTACCATTGATTATTTGCGAAATAAAGAAATGTCACCGGCTGGCAGTGCATTTGATCGTGCTGAAACATATTGGAAGAGTGTTGCAAGCGATGATAATGCAAGTTTCGATGATGTATTTAAATTAGATGGAAAAGACATCGAACCCATGGTTACCTGGGGTATTACTCCAGGGCAGTCAGTACCCGTTAATCAGCCGATACCCTCGCCCTCTTCTGCACCTGGAGAAGAGCAGGAATCTTATCAGGAAGCTCTGGACTTTATGTCATTCAAAGGCGGTGAGTTGATTAAAGGTACTCCGATTGATGTTGCATTTATTGGTTCCTGTACAAATGGCAGAATTTCAGATTTGCGTGAAGCTGCAAACATTGTTCAGGGCAACAGAGTTTCAAAGAATATTAAGGCATTGGTTGTTCCCGGTTCAATGGCGGTCGCTGCTCAAGCTAAACAAGAAGGACTGGACCAAATTTTCTCAGAGGCCGGATTTGAATGGCGTCAGGCAGGATGTTCAATGTGCCTGGCAATGAATCCGGATAAACTTAAAGGTCGGGAAATATGTGCATCGTCAAGTAATCGCAATTTCAAAGGCAGACAAGGCAGTCCAACCGGGAGGACTTTATTAATGAGTCCCTCAATGGTTGCCGCAGCCGCAATTGCCGGAGAAGTAACCGATATTCGTGAAATGTAAATAATCCACAGTTCACTATTAGAAGACAGTAAAAAATTTCAAATTTATTCAGATATAAATCATCAAACCCCGATAAAATATTATTAAGGATTTAGTTATGGACGACGCAAAAAAGATCATAATCAGTGGACGCTCAGTTCCATTAAGAGGAAATGATATCGACACCGATCGAATTATTCCAGCCCGCTATTTGAGATGTGTTACTTTCGATGGACTTGGTGAACATGCTTTTGAAGATGATCGGGAACAGGATAACAATCACCCGTTTAATCAAAGCCGATATACTGGGGCGAGCATTTTGATTGCCGAAAAGAATTTCGGCTGTGGCTCATCACGTGAGCATGCTCCGCAATCATTGAACAAATGGGGAATTAATGGAATTATCGGTGAATCATTTGCGGAAATATTCTTTGCAAATTGTCAGGCTATGGGAATCCCGTGTTTAACTGTTTCACATGAAGATTGCCAACAATTACTGAATGCATCTGAAGCGAATCCGGATGCAGAAGTCACCATGAATATCAGTGATAAATCTGTCATGGTGGAAAACTTAAATATAAGTGCATCACTAAATGACGGATCACAGCAGGCTTTTTTAAAAGGAACATGGAATGCAACAGCGGTACTTTTACAGGCTGAAAATAAGATAAATAACACGGCATCATCATTACCCTATTTAGACAATTTTGCACATGCTTAATGTCTGATTCAACTTCGAACAACCATGAATAGCGTATGTGGTGACCTTATTTATTTCAGTTGGTTCCGGCAATAAAGCCGACGCTGTGTCGTCATCGCTGTGCTGATAAATCGTTTAAATCCTGTAAAAAAAAATAGAAACAAATTCATGTTTCTATTCGGACCCGCCCTGCCCTGACTCCGGTCCAAACGGAGCATTAACTCTTCGCCGGGTAACCAGTGAAACATTTAAAGGCGGGAGTTCTATATCGTCATTTGAGATGTCAAAAGAAACGCTGCCGCCTTTATGGAAGTGGCAAACGAATCATTATCTCCAACCGTGAATCGTATCGCACCTCACAGGAAATCATTAATATGTTACGGAATTATTCTAAAAACGTATTGACCATTACCGCTGATAATGCATTGGAGTTTGCATGTCATCAATTGGTCAATTAAATTAGTCTGTATAATTCCCCAAAAGAAGGTCTAAGGATAATAGTGGCAAATCTTTATCTCGAATTTGATCAAATTATACGTCGGTTTACGAATGCAAACATTCGTTACGCTGTCGTTGGCGGACTTGCAGTTGGATTTTATGGGTATTTGCGGGCAACTGAAGATATTGACTTTATGGTTGATACCTCAGATGTCAGTCAGGTCGCGGAAATTCTGGTTAATTTGGGATATAACGACAAAAAAGATCCCTGGCGTTTTAAGGACAACCAACTACAACTGCGACGGTTTATTAAACATGGAGATGATCCGGATAATATATCAGTAGTGGACGTATTGGAAGCCGCCACATCAGGAAACCTCAAGGTACTTGACAAGGCAGTTGATATTAAATATGCAGATATTTCAATTAAAGTTGTGACCGCATCAGATTTGATTCTTATGAAGAAACCCCAAAATTCAGACAAGGACAAGCTGGATATAGATTACTTGAAAGACCTGTTAAATGAGAAAAAATAACAGTAAAAATTTCGACGCAGAAAGAGTAATCAAGCGGATAAGTGATTTAAGACATCTTAGTCTTCAACTCGCAAACGCAGGACTCAATGCAGAATTATTTAAGATAGATATTAGTAAGTATACGGGTCCTCTTCCTTCAGAGTATGAAATATTGAATCTGGCAAATCAGTCAAAAAGACTTTAAAGTAAAGACCTTTCCCCGGCGTTCCTTTGTGGATTAGGTATAGATTTTCATTCTGGATAGAAAATTTTCTGAATTATTATTAATTCGCCTCAGTAACGTTCCAGCCACCCCCAAGGGATTGATAGAGACGGACAAGCAAGCGATTGGCTGATTCGTGGGCAAGGATGATTTGTTTCTGTTTATCATGCATATTCAATATTGCCTTAATCACATCGTGGTAATCCGACAGTCCATTCGCATATAGCGTCTCTGCAATTGTCACTGATTTGATGGCAGATGCAGCAGCAGCATTTAATTGCGTTATTTGTTTTTGTTCGTTATCAAACGCAATTAAATTACTTTCAACTTCTTCTAATGCATGAAGAACGGTTTTCCTATAGGCAGTCATTTCCTCCCGCAGACGAAGTTTCTGTGCTCTGACTTCTTTTTTGATATAGAGACTGCTGAGAATCCGCCATTTAAAGGATGGACCGAAGCTGTACGTTTTACTTTCGTTTCGAGCCAGCTTGTTAAAGTAAGTTGAGTTCAGCCCCAAATTACCGTCTAATGTAAATTTAGGAAAATACTCGGTTCTGGCGATTTTTAAACGAGATGCTTCGGCAGCAACACGGTGCTCTGATTTACGTATATCCGGCCTGCGTCTTAAAAGATCAGCAGGTATTCCTTCTGCTATATGTTGTTTTGGAGAGAGTAAGGAAATTTGATCCATCAGCATTGAATCCAATGCCCCTGAAACTTCGCCTGACAGAAGGCAGATACGATTGAGTGTTTGTTGTTTTTGTGTTTGGACTTGAATCAACTTAACCTGTTTAAGCAGCTGCTGTTCATTTACATCGTTAATATCCCGTTCATCAGCTGTTCCCGCATTGAATTTAGCCTTTACGAGACGGTAATTTTCCTGCAGAAGGTTAATGGTTGATTTTATTAATGACTCCTGTTCCTGCAAACTTCGATAGATAAAATATTGCTGTGCCAGATCTGCTGAAATCATAACATGTAAATTATATAAATCTTCTGATGTCGCATGAAAATCATGTGTCGCAATATTAATGGATTCTTTAATTCGCCCCCAAAAATCCAATTCCCAGCTCGCATCCATGAACAAATCCCAGTTACTGATTGATTCAATCGTTTGAAAATTGTTCTTTATATTCTCTGAATACTGCTTTCGCCTGTAGTCACCTTCAATTTTTATAGATGGCAACCGGGTACTTTCTTCCCGTTCGATGAGCACTCTTGAACGTGCAACACGTTCCAGGCCAATCGCAATATCAAGATTCGTCAGTTTTGCCTTATTAATCAGATTTGTTAATATCGGGTCATTAAACTGATGCCACCACTGATCAAGATCACCGTCAGCAGGTGGTGAGTACGACGGTATGGACCATCTGTCAGGCAGTTTAAATTTATAATTATCGTCAATTTTATTATTTGATTTACATGATGAACCAATCACAATGATCCCCATAAGTATGAAAAGGGTTCCGGCATTGCGGAAACGTTTTATGATTTGAGAAAATCCCATAAACAAACTCAGAAGTGCAGGGATTAATACCAGTGTAAAAACTGTAGACAACACCATGCCGCCGACAATCACAGATCCTAACCCGCGATAGAGTTCAGAGCCGGATCCGGGAATCAGAACAAGCGGCATCATACCTCCTACAGATGTCAGCATGCTCATAAATATCGGACGAACGCGACTCTGTACCGCCAGTGCTATTGCTTTCCTCTCAGATAAAACAGGGCTTCTGTCATCGTTCTTTTCGTTATTCTTTAACAGATTGTTCGTTTGTGCAACAATTAATATTGCATTATTAACGACGACTCCGATTAATATAAAAAAGCCCAGAATAGTCAGCATATCCAGATTTTGAGTGGGGACATAGCGATTAATTATACTCCAATGATGAAGAATGGCCAGGCCAATAAACCCGCCAAACGTAGCAAACGGGACACTGACCATAATAATCAAAGGCTGAATCCAGCTTTGAAACAAAATACACAACAATAGATAAACCGCAGCAATTGCCAGAAAAAATGAACTCTCAGCGAAACCGGAAATACTTCCGTCACCAAATAACGTTTTCCGAATATCCTGCAGTTTACCTGCTGTTCCCTGTATTTCTAAAAAAACTTTTGGAGAAATTACGCCTTTATCTCGAAGATCAGCGACAGTTTCTTCTATAGTTGCAACCGCCGCCTCAAGCGGAATTTCACCCGGGGGCGTTAATTCGAGAGAAACAGCTCGCTGCCTTTCAACCCGCTTGATTTGATCCGCTGCATCTGACCATTGAAAACTCCCCAGACGTCTAAGAGAAACTATTTTTCCGTTTGAATTGACAACCGGTATATCAGGCAGTGTATTTAAGTGATCAAGGTCCTTACTGGTTTTTGCGATCAGTTTTAAATCAATTAAATCCCCCGAATAATCATAATCTCCTAAAATAATCCCGTCACTGACTCCCTGTACTGCCAGTCCAAAATCCTGAACTGACATGGCCATCTCTGAGAGATTAAAGTGATCAGGAATGATCTGAAGTTCACGGGAATTGACATTGAAATTTGCGGGGTCCGGTCGAAGTGTTCCTGGACCAAACTTCTCCATTAACGCCCCAAACAACGGGCTTGTTGACGAAGAGATTAAATCCAAATCGCTTCCAACCAGGTTGATTTTAATAGCCGAACCAGTTGAACCGCCAATTCGAAACAGTGGAAATTGGAATGCGAACGCATATGTTCCAGGCAGAACAGACGGCATAGTTGCTTTTTGAAACAGTGCTATATTGTCAATTGCTTTTTGAGAATCTTCACTGATTGCACCATGAAATAAAATACCATTCCGGGCAACAAGAAAATATTTCACTAAAGCAGCTGGCTCAACTGTCTCTCGAGTCTTACTGAATGGTATCTCTATAGGCTTTCGATCCGGGGTATCTTCCCAATAAGGTTGAATAGTATTTTCAACCCGCTGTCCTAATTCCTGTAATTGATCAAGATTATAGCCGGGTGGCGGCATCATTAAACCAAACGTAATATTTCGATTGCCTTTTGGTAAATAGTCCATTGGCGGAATCAACTTAATTGTTCCCAGAATTGTTATACCAATAAAGCACAACACAACCAGGACTTTTAAGACAAAACTGCCATTAATAAAGTAAATTAATCGATACATAAATGCATTTGTTGCGGTTCCTTTCTTCCGTATTCCATGCTTATGCAACAACGCTGCTCCGGCAGAAGGAATAACGGTAACAGCAACAAGATAACTGAATCCAACTGACGCAATAATGGCGATAGCAATATCTTTAAATAACTGCCCAACCTGATCTGATATCATCAAAATCGGTATAAATACGACAATCGTTGTCAGTGTTGAAGCAAGAACCGCACCGGCGACTTCTTTTGTTCCCTCATAAGCGGCCTGTAACCGTCCTCTGCCCATTTCAAGATGACTATAAATATTTTCGAGTACAACAATACAATTGTCGACAACCATGCCAACAGCAAACGCCATTCCAGCTAAACTGACAACGTTAATGGAACGTCCCAGACTAACCATAATCACAATTGCACCTAAAACTGAAACCGGAATGGATAATGCTATAATCCCAACGGATCGGAATGAGCGTAAGAACAAAAGCAATACAACTATTGCCAGCGAACCGCCGATAAATATATTGTTTTGAACAAGTTTAAGAGCTTGATTTATATAATTTGTGGAGCGATAAGAAAGTTCCATTTTAAGCCTGCTGGTTAATCCTAATTCCCGGGCATGCCCATCGAGTAAGCCTCCAGGTAAATGCAATTTGTCAATTTTAGCCTGAAGATTTTTCATTATTTCCAAAACATTACTTCCGGGTTCTCGTTGAAAGTTGAATGCAAGAACAGGGTTGCCATTTGCCCGGACAAATGAAGTTTGCTCCTTAAATGTTTCCTTGACCGCTGCCACATCAGCGACATAAACAATTCCGTTTGTATCCTGACGTAAAACCACATTCAATATTTGACTGACCGATGAGAACCGCCCAACCGTACGTATTCGAACATCGGTTTTTCCCTGTTTCAACGCTCCCCCGGAAATATTTAAATTGGAACTTGTAAGAACATTCACAAAATCAGCAATCCGAATGCGATGCTGGGCAAGTTTCTCCGGGTCAAATTGTACCTGAACCTCGCGTTCTCTACCTCCGAGCACGTTTACTTCTGAAATACCCGGTACCCGTTCTAATTGGGGTTTGATTCGATCTTCAGCAAAATCAAGGAGAGTTTCAATTTCTAAAGACTTGTCCTCAGAGATCAGGATAAACCAGGCAATATAATCCTGACTCTCCGGGTCACTTGCTTCTATAACCGGTTCATCAACATTTTCGGGATAAGCAGGAACTTCACGAAGTTTATCGCTAACCTCACGAAGTGCAGATTCTTTTTTAACTCCCGTAATAAATTCAAGTCGAATTTCCCCTCTTCCACGGCTGCTGATACTTGACATACTCTTCAGGTTAGATAATCCCTGAAGTTTTTCTTCCTGGGGATCAATTATTTCGGATTCTATTTCATGAGGGCCGGCATTCTCCCAGTTGGTTGAAACTGCAATGATGGTATCGTCAATTTCCGGCATCATTTGTACTGGAACAACCTTTAATGCAACAATACCCGCTAATAAACAAAATATAACTCCAACCGAAATTGTAATCGGTTGACGTGTTGATAAACGTATAATATCCATGCTTATTCAGCTCCGGGAAGAAGGGAGACGGGCATCATTGGAAATAAACGTTCATTGCCTTCAGTAATAACACGGTCTCCGGCTTTTAAATCTGGACACTGTACTGCTGCTATTGCCCCAGTCCTGAAAAGAATCTGAACAGGTAGGGGAACAGCGTTTATCTCCTGCGGTGTAGACTGTGCTTTAAAAACAAAATAACCCGCTGCATTACGCATAATTGCATCATTGGGAACGAGCAAACGATCTGCGTAAATTCCATTCGGTACCGTTGCTGTAATTGACATACCGGGAATGAGACCATGCTTGTTATCGTCGTTTAATTCTGCAATGAGGGTATAATTCCGGGACTGTTCATTAACCCGGGGAATAATTCGGATACCTTTTACAGACAGTTGAAAATTATGTGCTTGTATGGAAATATGTTCCGGTTTTAAATATTCTGTTTGAATCGTCTCAGAAATATTAAGCCAGGCTTCTAATCTTTCACTGCTCTGTAATCGAACAAGATTTCCTCCGGAACTGACCCGACTTCCCCTTCCCAGGTATTTTTCGGTAATAATCCCTGTAAAAGGTGCCTTTATTTCTGTATCGGTCAATGATGTTTTTATGCGGCCGAGTTGTTCTTTTAAAGTAACCAGATTTGCCTGTAAAATTGAAATCTCTCCGGCTGCTTTGACGGTTAATAATTTTGCCTGACGTAATTGTTGCTGACTGACAGACCCATTAAAACTCTTCTCTGCATCCAGTAATGAATGGTAGTCTTGTTCATGAATTTCAAGCTCGTTATAAAATCGGGCGATTCCAGATTCCGTTTCCTTTATCTGAGCATGTGTCACATTTATATCATGGACAATCCGGCGACTGTCTAATTTTGCAATTACATCTCCTTTTTTTATATGCATACCTTCAGTTACAGAAAACTCATCAATACGTCCATTTTCCAGCGAAGCAATATCCGATTCTAAACCAGCACGCAGAGAACCGGTAACAATCTTCAAATCTGCAATGGTTTCATATTTCACAACGGCTGTACGCACCGGGCTTGGACCCTGCCCCCAGACTACACTGGCTGACAACGCTATAACCAAATAAAAATAATTCATGTTATTCATAACAGATTTCATCACCAATAAAATACTGACAGTTTAATCTGATCTCCCCGAACAGTTAACTCTCTAACCGGCTGGTATTACAGAGGAAACTAAAGTAGAGCGGGAGAGCTTTAAATCAAATCATATAAACCCATTATTTGATTGGAAGAAGCAAAGAAGATAGAGTCATTCTCAGCTTCCTCAACAATGCATAGCGTATTCATATTTGTTATGAAAAAATCCGTTTTCCAACTAATTTGTCAAATGATTCGCTTATAATTGAAATACAAAAAAACTATTGAACCTTTATGATCATGTATATAGTTTGAAAACTTATTTTTATACTCGATTTCTTTAGTGAATAAAACTGCGGATTTTAAGGAGAATATGCTGGATTCAACATCAGCTCCCTTCGACACGTGTATCGATGATATCTTATGTCGTAATCCAGATGACAGAAAAAAAGGTACTGTCATTGGATTTTCGAGAGATAATAGACCTGTTGAAGCATATTGTATAGGAGAAGGATCCCATCAGATTAGTTTAATAGGCGGCTGTCATGCCGATGAACCCGTCGGGCCGAGATTACTGAAACATTTGGTAACCTATCTCCAATCCCTTTCATCTGACGATCCGTGGCTAACCCATTTTACCTGGTGGATTATTCCACATACTAATCCTGACGGTGAAATCAAAAATAAGTTATGGTACACTGAAACCGATGAGCAATACGACTGCCTAAATTATTTCAAACACGTTATCAGAGAACCTCCCGGAGATGATATTGAATTTGCGTTCCCGAATAACTCACGGGATAATGATACCCGCCCTGAGAATATTGCGATTTATAATTGGTGGATGTCCGCACCTCATCCATTCCATCTTCATGCGTCGCTTCATGGAATGGCGATCGGTGCCGGCCCCTGGTTCCTCGTCGAAAAAGAGTGGTGGCCGAGATGTCGACGGTTGCAAAAAATCTGTACGTCAAGAGTTGCTGAACTGGGCTATAAGCTGCACGATGTACAGCGTCATGGTGAAAAGGGTTTTTTTCGATTGGATAAAGGATTTTGTTCCCATCCGGATTCCCGGGCGATGCGTCAATATTTTATCAATCAGAATGATTTAGAGATGGCAGAAAAGTTTCGTCCCGGCTCAATGGAAACAATTCGTTCATTTGGCGGTGATCCGTTGACCCTGGTCAGTGAGATGCCGCTATTTATTATCCCGTCTGTATCCTCAGACCACACATTTATTCGAGAATGGAAAAAGAAAATTCATGATTGGTGTAAACACAAATCCGGGAATTCTCCAGACTGGGCAAAAGACATCTCAATAACCCCAATGCCCATTAAAGATCAAATGAAACTTCAATGGACCTTTATCACCGGCGGAATTAATGTGATACTTGATCAAATCAGTGAATCAGGTCAAGAATGAGAGTGGTCGTTTATGAAGGTGCAGATTTCAAAACAACAGGCAAGTTACAGATGGTTGTCTGCGGTCGCTTTTAATAGCTTTTCGTAGTGCTTCTTCCGTTCTGTATAGTCATCGACTTCATCGGTCTTATCCCGTTTCTCTGCCCCGATAATATAAATTCTTATTTTCTCAATAATCATTTTTAATGAACTCGTTCTGTATTTGAGGGATAAATTTGAATCATTTATTATTTTTTCCAGTGCCCGAATTCTGAAACGGTCCATTCCCCAATATTTTCGGGATAACTGATCATCATGCCCGCCCCGTTTAATAATCAGAGGTTCTTCAATATAAGAAACAGGATAATAAGCACAGATTCTAAGCCAGAGATCATAATCTTCACATGCAGGAAGGGATTCATCAAAATTACCGATAGAATCGAAAAGTGAGCGGTGAATGATAACCGAGGAAGGTGAAATAGCACAGAGTGGTAAACATTTATCGTAAATCCATCCCCGGTGTTTTTTATGTTTCTTCATTTGATTTATCCGTTTTTCATTCCGAATCCAAATTTCGTTTGTATGACAGAGTTTAATGTCCTGATTTTGATTAAGCTGCTCAACCTGCATTGCTAATTTTTTGGGTAACCATTCATCATCAGAATCTAAAAAAGCCAACCATTTAGACTGTGCTTTAGACAGACCGAGATTTCGTGCTGCACTAACACCTTTATTTTCCTGATAAATGTACTTAACCTGAGGATAGTCTCCTTTCACCAGCCCCTGAGTATTATCCGTGGAGCCATCGTCGATAACAATAATTTCATCGGGCTGCAGCGACTGCCCCAGAATAGAGGTTAGTGCCCTATCCAGAAAATCCGCTCGATTAAACGTCGGAATAATAACTGAAATGGATGAATCAATTGACATTAGATTTAACAGCCTGTTCTGGATTCGGTTGAATAAACTTGAAAGCCTCAACACAAACCCCTATTCTGTCGATTTCATAATTTAGTAAATACAGGAGTAATTTTGAAACTCTCCGTTATTGTCCCGGTTTATAATGAAGTTAATACCGTCCTCGATGTTATCGAGAAGATAGAATCGGTCTGTATTGACAAAGAAATTATAATTGTCAACGACTGCTCAACGGATGGAACAAAAGAAAAATTAGATACATTGGCAGACAAAGATCATATCAAAATTTTGCATTATAAAACTAAGGATACCCCTTTGAAAATACCTTTGAAAATATTTTCCGTTGAATAGGCATAACCCTCTCTACGTAAAGTAATGCACATTTCATCTGCGATAGTATTCATTAAAACCACTTATTTTAAGGACTGATTAGCTTCATAATACAATATAATCTGTCAATTTGACAGGTTTAGGTTTAACCCAATATGAAAGCAATAATGCCTGAAAATAAGTTCAATATAAAATAGCAGGGCAAATTTGCCTAACAATGGGTTCCAAGGGAGGCTCAAGTTCTATAATTCAACAGAGAATTAAAGGCATCTTAAATCCAACAATAATAATAATAATAATTAAGGAGAGAAGATATGAAGAAGTTATATTTATTACCCCTTATAACAATTTTATTAAGTGGCTGTGAGCCAGCACCGCTTAAAATCGATCATAAAACACTTAAAAGAGATGTTTCAATTTATTCCGGTCGTTTAGATGTCGACGTAAAGGTTAAATTTATGGGTAGTCAGGCTCTCTACAATCTTCATTTAAAGCCGGTTATAACATCCAATTTGAAGGATGGAAAAACAGAAGTTGATAAATCAAACCTGACATGGTTTGAAGAACAGATAAAAGATTATGATTCATATAAGGCTGTCTTTATACAACTTAAAGATGTTGATGGATTTAAGCTCGCAGAAGAAGAAGTCAGAGTCTCTGAAGGTGGTGTAAGAATTCTTGACTCTGACTCTGAAGCTGAGTCTTACATCTATGAAGGCACGTTCAGTGTTGATCCAGAAATTGTTCAGTTTGCCTCATACATAGAAATTGTATGGAATCTAAAGTAAGTGCCTAACGCCCCTACTGTGAAAATCATATACAAATGAAAATAAATCTAATAAAAAAAGGAGACGTAATGAAAATAAATCTAATATCTATATTATTTCTTTTAATATCATCACAGCTATATGCAGCTGATCCATTGAGTTTCCGAGTAGGGTTTGTTGTTGAGGCTGAAGACAGCATTAAAGGGAGAATAGAGAGCTATATATCCAGAGAGTTACGATCGCTTGGTGATGTAATTCAATCAAAAGAAAATTATGATTATTTCTTATCGATTATAGCTCTAAAGTTACGAACAGAAAGTGGATACGATACAGGAGTAGCTCTATCAATCACGATAGTTTCGAAGTTTGAGAATAAGCATATGTCCTTCATACTCGAAGATCTCAAAGATGAGGATAAGTCAATAGCCATGGAGTTTACATCAAATCTATATTATTACCCATATCACTGGCTTCAAAAAGGGTCGAATGAAGATCTGCAATCAATGTGCAAAGATATCGTCGCCGACTTTGATATTAAGTTTTTACAGAGTTATAGAGATATCTATCAAATAATACTGGATAATAAGAATAAGATTCGAGGTCTGGATGAAAATGAAATAAAAAAGTTGAAAAATACGATACTGAAATATGGGAATAAGAGTGCAACAAAAGTATTTTTAAACACGCTTAAATCCAAATAATAATGAAAGGAGAGAGAAATGCAAAAAACACAAAGGGAAAACAAAAAAGAGAAAGGATATGTGTATATATTGACAAATCCAAGTTTCCGTGAAGATTGGATTAAAATTGGTAAATCATTGAGAGAAGTTGATGTTAGATCAAGAGAATTAGATAATACTGCAGTTCCATTACCATTTGAAATTTTTGCCACTCTAAGAACAGAAAAATATGAGAAGGTTGAAAGAAATTTGCATAAAATTTTTACAGATTTAGCTGATATAAGGATTCGCAAGAATAGAGAGTTTTTTAATATAACACCAGAAGAAGCACTTGAGTATTTAAAAAATATAGCAGATCTTATTGATGATGTTGATGGTGTAAAATTAAATGCTCCTGATGATGAAATTGAAACAAATGATGGGAAAAAACCAACCTACAAAGGTAAATACAACGTTAATACTGATGAAATTTTTTATTTTGCAAAAGATACGACTGACGCTAAAATGAAGATTATTGATGGAAACAGATATATTGTTTTGGCAGGTTCCAAAATTGACTCAAAAATTTATAGTAATGGAGATTTTGTAAAAAAACTAAGAGAAGAGAACGCTAGTAGCCTTGATGGTGAAAAAACAACTTCTGATATAGAATTTACTTCACCTTCAGCAGCTGGTAGTTTTGTTAAGGGTGGTTCAACAAACGGAAAATATTATTGGCGAACAAAGGATAATAAAAAACTTGATGACTTTATTGAATATATACAATAGTATTATTATATCCGGTCAAAGTTATTGTAGCAGTTTGCTTTTGCATATTTAAAGTGATTAAAAATTTAGAATTTTGATTGTGGACAGCTGTGCTTTTTCGGTTTTTTTTCGGCTATAATATATATATAAAACTAAGGATACCCCTTTGAAAATATTATGCCTTCCTTCGCCAGCATCCCAACCCCCAAAGTATATTTCAGTAAGAATGTTTCAGGCGGGTCTGTTAGATTATTCAAGAATGATTTTCACTTTCCAAAATATACCTTATACTAAAGAACACCCAGTTGGGGTTTTTTGCCGATGCTGACAGAAAAACCAGGCAGTTTCTGCAATCATCCCATAAGTTTTCAAAACTAAGGAACGGCTATGTCATTTTCTCCTTTTATCCAAGTTGATCATCCTTTGGTGCAAAACAAATTGACGACCATGCGACATCAAGAAACCCCCACCGGAAATTTTCCGGGCACGGTGGAACGAAATTTCACTTCTGATGGGATATAAAGTGACCCGCGACATCGCACTTTCACATGAAAGGATCGAAACGCCTTTAACGGGGCTGAGCACCAACTGCTTTCACTGTGGCGATACATTGTCCTTAATGGAGCAGATACCGGCTCAGTCAATTGATCTGGTTGTTACCTCGCCGCCTTACAACCTCAGGCAGTCATCCGGTAACGGAATGAAAAACGGTAACGGTGGAAAATGGCCAAAGGCGAAGCTGATCGAGGGCTACGAAGCACATAACGACTGTATGCCGCATGATGAGTATGTTGCCTGGCAGCGAAAATGCCTAACGGCAATGATGCGTCTGATTAAGCCGACTGGTGCAATCTTTTACAACCACAAATGGCGCGTACAGAAAGGCTTGCTACAGGACAGAGCAGACATTTTAGAAGGTTTTCCCGTTCGTCAAATCATCGTCTGGCAACGTAAAGGTGGTATCAACTTCAACCCCGGTTATTTTCTGCCAACGTATGAGGTTATCTATCTCATTGCGAAGCCCGATTTTAAGCTTGCGCCAAAGGCTAATGCGGTTGGGGATGTCTGGGAAATCCCACAAGAATCCAACAATCCTCATCCGGCACCGTTCCCAACAGAACTTGCGCAGCGGTGTATAGGCTCGACAGATGCCGAAGTGGTGCTGGACCCCTTTATGGGGTCAGGAACCACCGCTATTGCGGCGGAGTCCGAAGGGCGTGCGTGGATTGGCATCGAGAAAAGCAAAGACTATTGCCGGTTGGCCAAAGAGAGAATGGCCGTCTACAGGGAGCAACAATGATTACCACAAAACAATTGTTTGAGGAGATAAGAGGCCTTTGCGACAGTGGTTGGTATGATCTGCCAAAGACCGGCGCGGGGGCACCAGGAGACTTGCTGGAGAACATTCTTGGATTGAAAACGACAAACCACGATGGGCCTGATGCTGGTTTGTGGGAACTCAAGTTTAGTCGAGGTAATTCCCTTTTAACGTTGTGCCATAAAACACCACGACCTCGCGGCATCATCAAGTACGTTATCAATAGGCATGGGTGGATAGGTAAGAATGGGCGCAAGGGGTTTCGCCATACCATTGAAGGTGAGTCAGGCAGAGGGTTCAATATAGTCTACGATTCTGGCTCCATCTGGGTACGTCATCAGGATGATATGTCCCCTGTTCCTCATTGGACAGAAGAAGACTTGACGAATGCTATCGTCTCAAAACTGCGCCGATTGGTTTATGTGACAGGAACAGTGAAATCAGGACAAGTGAGGTATGAGAAAGCCGTTGCTTTTGAGAACATCAAAACGTCTCGTCTCATGAAGGCGATTGCAGATGGCTTAATACTCGTGGACTTTGATGCCTATATCAAGGATTCAGGGGCAGTGCGCGACCACGGCACTAAGTTTAGAGTGCGGCCAGAAAACCTCGGGAAGCTCTATGTTGAATCCACTAAAATAGTTTAGGGGTGTCAAGTATATCATTCCCATAGATTGAAATTTAAACGAATAAGGATTATTGCTGTTTATACCTTTTGTTTGGGGGTGATCCGGACTATACTTTCAGGAACTCGTTGATTGAAAGTACCGAGGAGTTGTGTAGCATCTAAGGCGGTTGAACTTCAACGAGGATCAGAACCTGAAGGATAAAACTAAGGACACCCCTTTGAAAATACCCCTTTGAAAATATTTGAAAATACCGAAGGGCAACTTGAATCCGCCATCATTGAACTACTCGGTGAGGAGGATTACCCGAATGTGTTGGGTGAGGCGATTGAGCGGCAGCGGCAGGAAGTGTTGATCAAGACATATTTAAATGAATTTTTGACATTGACAATCAATAGGTTAGTAGACACTTTTGAAAATCAGTAGCTTAGATTCAATTTGGCAACTTGCAGGTCTTCTAACATGTGCTATTTGAATACGTCTGGTTCTGGAAAGATTATGACTCTATTTCTTTTTACAGCTGCAATTCTATCATCAACGATTTCTGGAATGATTGGAATGGGAGGGGGCGTAACATTACTTGCAGCAATGACTCTGGTCCTGCCATTCAATTTAATTATCCCGATTCACGGTATCGTTCAATTAGGCAGTAATTTTTTTCGAACGATTATTTTACGGAAGAGTGTTCATAAAGCCTATTTTCGGTATTTTGCACTGGGCACCCCATTTGGTGCATGGCTGGCTTATAGAGTTTTATCCAGAATGACACAGCCAGACTGGGCACTTGCATTGATCGGTCTGGTTCTTTTATATGTCGTTTTTAAGCCAAAATATTTACCGGAAATTCGCCTCAGTGAGAAAGGGTATCTGTTTCTTGGAATGGTTGCAGGGGCACTGGGGTGTTTGATTGGGGCGACCGGACCACTGCTGGCACCGTTTTATGTCCGAACCGATCTATCTAAAGAAGAAATGGTCTCAACCAAATCAGCATGTCAAATCACCATTCATCTTATGAAACTTCCTGTGTTCTCAGCGTTAGCCTTTAACTATTCAGAGCATGCGTTAACCATTGGAATTATGTTGATTGCAGTCGTCATTGGCACAAAAATCGGAACCGAATTGTTACGTAAACTATCGACAACTGTTTTCTTGAATTTCATTAGAATAGTTATGTTTCTGATTTCAATCCGACTTTTTTACAAAGTGGCTCTCGTTTATTATTGACCGATTGGGGTTGAGGGGAATTGCGTGAAGCATCATTTAATTCAGGATTCAGTGTAACTCACTGAATATTCCGTATTTCTTAATCGATGTAAACGCGTCAATGACTTAAATATTCATAGTTATAATTGTGATACTGATTCGAAGACCCTGTCGTCGCGTTTTACTGACTTGAAAAATCCTATGTCATACCAATCACTATTGCCTTTTGGTTTGTTAATATTCACCCTGGGAATGCGAGATAATATTCAATATTCAGGACGGCTTTTCTGTGCCGGACATCATCATAGACGATGCTAATATGGCAGAAAACATAAATAAACGATTAAAGCGTCAAACACGCGTCGCATCACTCTTCCCAAACGAGGAATCACGACTCAGATTGGCAAGTGCCATTTTGATCGAAATCACTGACCAACGGGAAACTGAAAAACGGGACCTGAAAGTGGATCATAAATGACCTGCGATTATCAAATTACAGAAGAAAATTTGCATTACCCTTTTAATTTAGGTTAACGAACACATTTTATAGTAGTTTCGATAGTTAAGCCTATAATTTTTAATCTGAGTATCTGTAATGAAGTATTTTACATCTGAAATACTAAGTCTTCGACATATTCCCGGAAAACGGCGAAATATCACGATATTGTTTCGTTTTCTGTTGTTTTTATTAGGTCTGATTCTCCTGTGGAGTGTACTTTTTCACTATTTGATGAAACTTGAAGGACAGGATTATTCGTGGATTACAGGCATTTACTGGACATTAACAGTCATGTCAACATTGGGGTTTGGTGATATTACATTTCAAACCGATATTGGACGTATTTTTTCTATGTGTGTTCTCGTTTCCGGAACAGTTTTTATGCTTATCCTGTTACCGTTCACTTTTATTGAATTTTTCTATCAACCCTGGGTTAATGCCCAGGCAGCAGCTCGCACACCAACGATGTTGCCAGAACACGAGAAGGGGCATGTTATTTTGGTATCTTTTGATACAACAATAGCAACGCTGATCAATCGATTGGAAAAATATAATTATACATATGTGTTGTTAGTTGCTCAGTGGGAGGACGCATTGGTATTCCATGACCGTGGAATCCGGGTTGTGGTCGGAGATCCCGGTGATCCCGAAACCTATAACAAACTGCGTGTTGAAAATGCGGCACTGGTTGCTTCAATGGGGACAGATTCTTTCAATACAAATGTTGCGTTTACAGTACGTGGTCTGCATAAAAATATTCCGATAATAACGAGAGCACGTGATCTTGATTCTGTTGATATTCTGGAATTAGCAGGTGCAACCCAGGTCATCGAACTCGGTGATATGACCGGTCGTGCCATGGCACGACGGACCAGCAGTAACGCATTAACGCATATTGTCGGTAATTTTGACGACCTGTGTATCGCCGAAGCTGCCGCTGCAGAAACACCTCTTGTAGGAAAGAGGTTAATAGACAGTAACATCCGTGAGCATACGAATTGTACGGTGGTTGGAGTTTGGAATCGCGGTATTTTTGAGACTGTTACTCCGGATATAGAAATCACTGAAAATACGGTCTTAGTGTTAGCTGGATCCAAAGAACAGTTACAGCAATATGATGATTTCTTTTGTATATACCATATGGCCGGAAAACCGGTTGTAATAATTGGAGGCGGACGAGTTGGACGTGCTGTTGGAAAATCGTTGGCAGAACGAGATATTGATTATCGAATCGTAGAGATGAGTCCTGAACGAATTAAAGATCCGGATAACTATGTGCAAGGTAATGCTGCGGATCGATCAGTTCTTGAAAAGGCTGGTATTTTAAAAACGCCATCGGTTGTTATTACGACCCATAATGATGATATGAATGTATATCTTTCAATCTATTGTCGCAGCTTAAGGCCGGATATGCAAATTGTCTGCCGTGCAATTCAGGAACATACGGTTGCGGCTCTAACCCGTGCCGGGGTTGATTTTGTCGTATCAGATGCGACTATGGGAGCAAATACAGTTTTTAATCTTCTGCGCAGAAGCGATATTATCATGGTAGCCGAGGGGCTGGATGTTTTTCGTATGCGGATGCCGGCTTCTCTAGTCGGAAAATCCATCGCTGACTCAGCAATTCGTGAGATAACGGGATGTTCTGTTGTTGCCGTTAAATCGAATGGTCAAACCGAAATTAATCCGGTTCCCGATCATTTACTGAAGAAAGGATCTGAAATTGTGCTCATTGGAACCATTGCCGGTGAAGAAAAATTTGTCTCCAGGTTTGTCGATTAAACGTAAACCAATTTACTCCACCCCGTATTAGTGACATTTACTATAAATCTGTACTTACCTTAGTATACAGAGTCCGGACCTCATACCGTTATATAATAATATGACTCCGTAAATAATCAGCCCGGAAATTTCACCTGGACGGGTATTTTTATATGCATAGAAAAATTATTTTATGTCTGCACTTATCGAGTCGGGAGACGTCCTGCCTGTGTACCTGCAGTATTTTGATTTCGCATAATTGTATTATTCAGAGCCTGCGAATTTGGCGAATTCTGAAGAGTTATACCTGTTAATACGTCATTAATCTTATTATCCCGGACAATCCACTGATCATGCTTTGAACCATCATTACTTAAAGCTCCAATCCCGACAGATACGTTATGGATATGATTATTCAAAATTCGTATTAACGATGTATCGGTATTCATTGCTCGAATACCATAAGACGGTGTCGCCGCACTTCCCGGGTAATCAGCAATTTCAAACCCTTGAATTGTCACCCCGCTCACCCCGGAATCAATCGATACTGCTCTGTTGCCAATCCCGCCTGCACCATCGATTTTCGGTGCATTCGCTCCGGCTCCCGTAACTGATGCTGCGGGTAAATCACCTGTAATTGTCAAATCACCCTTTGTAATTGCAATACTCTCGTTATAAGTCCCCTGATTAACGTTTACCCGGCCTGCGTTAATCTGACCGGCACGATCGATACCGTCCTGAATTGTTGCGAATGCATCAATTCCAACCACTGAACTGCCGGCATCAACTGCTGTAAACGGGAAATCAACTGCGTTACCATTTGATAAATGGGCATAGGCAGCATCTACCCAAATAGTCCCGGGTTTTGAATTCATAAAAAATACCGTTGCAGTTTCTGTATCTTTCTGCGGCGGATTACCATTATCAATTGCATCAACTACAAATGATAACGCAACCGGAGTTGAAAAATCTTTACCTGAAATATTGGTGGTAACCGCACCTGTAGTTGGATCTATTGCAACTGTTACACCGGGTAAATCTGAAACCACAGTATTATTAACTGCATAGCGAACCGTATCGCCTGCGTCATTATCAATTGCCTTGACAGTGCCTACAGATGCATTGGCAGAATCAGACTGCTGATCTTTGAACACAAAAAACTGTAACGGAGTATCCTGAATAACGGGGGGTTGCTTTAGTAATATCTCTACCGTTGCTGTATTTGAGGATAATGATCCGTCTGATAATGTATAAGTAAACTCATCCCGAAAATCTGCGGTATTACCATCATGTTCATAGCTGAACGTACCATCCGCCCCCAAATTAAAATTCTTTGAAAAACTGGGCGATTTTTCTATACTGACAGTCAAATCAGTCAATAAATTATCAACATCAGAATCATTATCCCGAACGCTTGTTTTGCCATTAATAAGGCGGGTAACAACACCACCCGGGGTTGTTACGATTTGATCATCATGTGCTATAGGCGCATCATTCACGGCTTCGATTTTGATTGTAACATCAGCTTCAGAGATTACACCACCTGCTGTAACTGAAAACTTAAATGTATCATCACCGAACTTATCTTTATTCGGAGTATATGTTAGAGCTCCGGTCGCAGAATCAAGTCCGGATAACGTTCCTGTTTTCGGTTGATCAACAATAGTAAATACAGTTGAATCGATTCCATCCGTCACATCCGGATCTGTTCCTGAAAGTGTTATCTGTAATCCGGCTGCCCCGTCAGTGTCATCGGCATTATCTTCTTTCATTTGAACATTGGGTTGAGGATTTGCGACAATTGCAGTATCAACAATTGTAACCTCACTGCTTCCACCTTGTGCAGAGACAAGAGGAGTTGCTTCATCATAAGGATTTGTTAATGCCCGTGATGTCAATTTCACCTTATGACCCTTTTTAAATTTATCAGCAGCCAGACTGGCACCTTCTACGCCGGCCGCTTCTGTCGTCAGATTTTCCCATGTATGTTCATAACCGGATACTGCGTCACCGTCCGGATCAGTCGAAGGAGTGTCTACTGTTGGAGTTAACACATCAGTGGTTTTTGGAGTAACCGGTGTAATTGAAACAGTGGGTGCCGACGCAGAACGATCAACATCCTTTAAATCAACATTCCAGACAACGTCCGTGGTTCCCTGCTCATTATCCTTAATTCGGGCAGTAATAACAAATCGCTGAACCTTATTTCTTTTTCCAGCGGCGCTGTTAACAATTGTATCTGCACTGGTCTGCCAATCAAAAGCAGCATTGAAATTAACATCTTTTCCGGTATTGCTGTCTGTCTCTGCAGAAGTACCATCGACAAGCCATTCAATATCGGCGATTGATCCCGTGCCGGATGGATCAGCAGAATCTTTCGCGGTCAAAGAAAATCTGAGCGTATCACCTTCAGATTTATCTGTAATTGCCACTGCAGGGTCCGGCGACGGTGAAACAGGTTCAGGCGGAAGATTATCTTTTACCTGTAACGTAATTGTTCCGGGTGCGGAATCTGCGACAGTGTCATTGACGGTGTAGGTAAATGTATAATTGTCTCCATCTGCAGCGTTACCCGGTGTAAAAACTGCACGGCCGGTGGTTGAATTTACTGTTATCGTTTCACCACCCTTTAAAACTCCTCCGCCTGCTAATGCCAAATCAGAATTATGAGAAAATGTTAATGTGTCCATATCACTGTCAGTGCCGGCTAACATAAAGTTTTTCTGTAGTCCGGCAGATACAATTACCGTTGCGTCCTTACCCACAGGTGCAGTATTTCCAATTGTCACCTGTGCTTCTATTGAACCTGTACTGTCAACAGTCCCGTCATTTGCTTTGACAATGAACTTAAACACATCCCCCCGGTCAAATTTCGCCGGACTTCCTGATAATTCACTGAATCTCAATACGGCATCATTATTATCGGTTGTTATTGCTGCAAATCCGGAACCCGTATCTCGTTCCCATTGATATTTAAATGACGTGGTATCATCTGGATCAGCATCACTCTTCACAGCAGCAGATGTATTCGCCGTGAGTATACTGTCAAATACAGGGTCTGAAGGATCAATGGTTACACTGCCTGTAATTTCAGGAGCTGTATTCGATATTGTCCGTTCAGCAGTCTCAACCATGTCCGTACTTTCAAGACCCGCTCTGTCTTTGGCTTTGACGTTAGCTTTTAAGATGTCGCCCTCTTTGAAAGCCGTATTACTCAAATTCACTCCCGTCGCTCCGGGTATTAATAAGAACCCCGAGTCAGTCGGACGTTTTTTATGCCATGAGATTGACAAATGATCTGCTTTGACAGTTCCTGATGCAGTAAAATATGCATCATCACCGGGATCAGCATCAGCAAGTTGAATATTTGTCACATCAATAGTTAACGTGCTCCCTGTTAATGCAGGATCAGGTGTAAGCGGAATCGTCACACTTCCTGAATTCGAGATTGTCGGTCTTGTGTTCTGAACCGTTAAAGCAGGGGCATTAACTGCAGCTGCTGCAGACTGACTGATTCCGTCAAAGGCAAAAACCTCACACGTCCAATCTCCGCGAGTAACCGGTGTTATAACATCAGCATCGTCATCATCAGCAGATGTTTTGCCAATTGTGCTTGTCGTACCCGCAGCTGCCGGAGTACGTCCCGCTTCTGTTCCGTCCTTTTTCCAAATAAAAATATACTCTTCAGCATCGCCAAGATCATCCTGATCAAAGGTGGCGTGCGGGGTTACAACAGCGGTTAAAACTGCATTGACATAGGCCGGGTCCGGTGCAGATGTGACTGAAACTGATGCCGGTGAATTGGGTGCAAGATTAAATCTAATTGTAACCGTACCCGGAGACACTGACGTTAATTTGGTTAATTGCTTAACGTCCATTCCGTTATCACGTACATTAAACTGAAAGGAGGTTCGCTGAACCGGCAGCGGATCTGTCGTTGCCGGATTAAATCTAATTGTAACCTGATTATTTACAGCATCTAATTGACTTCCGATCGCAAGTGCTCCGCCGCCGCTGTCAGTTATAGTTCCAACCGCAGCATCGGGTAAACTGACAATAATAAATTTTTCAATCGCACCGTCAACATCTTTACGATCACTTCCGGTCAAAATTATTTCCTTATAAGACTGTGATGCCACATCCCCGGGGATTATGGAATGCTGCTGATTATGAGCAACCGGTGCATCGTTAACCGGATTTAAGTTGATTGTAACATCAACGGCATCAGATGTATTGACACCATCTGAGACTGTAATTCCTAAAGTCACAGTCGTTGACTCAACAGTTTCCAAATCAAGAGCAGTTGCACCGACACTTATCTGTCCGGTTGCAGAATCTATTACAAAACCGGAAGCAGTACTCGTGGCAATCGCAAAATTAGTAAAATTCCCTGCTGTAACTCTATTATCAGTAACCTGAACAAGCCCGCTTCCAGCAGTATCAGTAACGTTTGTATTCGCTGCGGCATTTTCATCTACAGTAAACAACTGACCTGCGGTAATAACAGGTTTGACTGCATCAATAACAATCGCACTGCCGGATGCTAAATTTGGAGACGGAAGTGAAGCTAAATCAGCATTGTTACCTGCTGCATCTTTCAACGTGCCGGAAAGAAGGACTAATTCTTTTACGTCAAGATCAGCGGAATTATGGCCTGACTGGATCGGATAACTTCCTGAAAAAGCATTTGTCAAACTGAAATCTGTCAGTACAACTTCCGCATCATCAGTACCGGTTTCAAAAATTATTCTCAGACTGCCGCCTTGAAGCTCTACAGGTTCCGATACATTAACAGTAAATGCAATTGAAGTACCAACCGTATATACGTCGTCAGCTGTGCTGGAAGTAACAGAGGTAATTGTCGGTACAACAGCATCGATGACAATTGCTTTACTGTCCGCAATATTTTGTCCGTCCGGAATCGCTAAAGTACCCGATGTATCTGTATTTGCAGTCGGAGTATTCGTGTCCTGTATTGTCCCTGTGAATGTAACGCTGTTTGCAGTAAGAGCTGAGGTTTCAAATCCACTCGCTATAGTAAAACTGCCGCTGACACTCGTTTGAGCATCAAATGCATTGAAAGAAACAGTTGCATCGGTGCTTCCGGTTTCCAATGTTACGACCAGGGAACCGCCGACCAGTGTCGTTGCTTCACTGAAATTAACCGTTACATTAACCGAATCGCCGGCATTACCGGCATTATAAGATCCATCAGCTGTCGTCGAAGTAATGGATTTTATTGATGGGGAAGTATCATCTACTGTACTTAATGATAAAGTATCTTGGAGATTGCCATAGTTCGAAGTGCCAGGTACAATTGTTAATGTTTCATTTATTAAAAAATTATTATTCTCTCCGTCACAAAATTCGAATCTAACGACCTCCCCCGGATTCGCGTTTAGTGCCATATGAGAAAAAGCTTTATTATGTGGTGAGGCAATAAAGTTGACATCAGCAATACCTCGAAGACTTTGCCCTACAAATGCACCTAATTTCCCTCCAGTAACAGCAATCCCATCCATTTTGACATCAGCGAGTATACTGTTTTTTCCGAACGCCGGATCGACAATCGGGACACCAAAGGGACATGATTGGCTGTAAACGGGGAAAAGTGATAGAAGTGAAGCAATTACAAAAATCATGGAATTCTTTATGCTTGGAAAAAACATATTACCTAAAAATGGAACTTTATTCATAAGTGATTTCTTTCTAAATTAATGTTGATTCTATTTTATACATATATTATCTATCGAATAAAAAAATAAAAATTATTGTGTTTTAAATATGAATTTTTGGGCATTGTTCACCCGAATCCAAAATCCATCTCCTGCTTTAAAAGTTTTGAGTGAATTTAAAACATCAAGTTGCGGCGTATCAAGTTCGGGGTCGTATATATTTGGTCCACTGATGACTTTGATTAGATTGGAGCTATTTGCAATAATATCTGCCAGTGCAACCCCAATTTTTAAACTATCGTCATTCAAAACATATGCCACATTATTCCAACCTGAATTTAAGCTAATTTCAGTAAGGGGATCAGTAGATCTACCAGATACTGTTAGCGTCGGAGTACCGTCAACATTTACAAAAAAGCCAATGCCGTCGCTGAGAACTTTTAATGCATTCAATACCTCTAAGGCAGGTGTGTCAAATTTGGGGTCGTAAATTTTAGTTCCACTGATTATTTTATTTACATCATCTATTATACCACTAAATACATTTCCGGGTGACATATCATCAATTCGAATATTTAATGAAATATTATTCCAGCCCTGAGCTAATTGAATAACCTGGGTAACTTCAGCTTTAACTTCAATTGAAAATAAGTTATTTCCTGCGAAATCTCCCAAATTTTTTCCTGCAGATGGAATGGGTGTTTGTATTGCAGTATAAGTGGTGTCAGTGCTTTTATCCCAGACTTTAAATGTGAATTCTTCGTCGCCCGCATCAAAGACAAATTCACCCGTTGCTGAGTCAATTGAAAATGATTTTTCTTTTGGATTAATCCCCATTGTTAAATTAACCAATTTTCGACCGCTTACATCAACTACGGAGGAAAGCCCTACAACCTCAGTGCCAGATAAAACTGCCACGACATCATCTGCTTCTGCAGGATTACCTAAGATTTCTACTTTACCAATTATTGTCATCGGCAAAGGATACCGGACAACGTCTGAATCCGTCCAGGGAACCGCTGAGAATATATCTAAATTGGTAAATAAAAATAAACTGACTACCCCTGTAATACATAACGATGTCTTTGACATAAATCTCATAGATTCACCTCAATTTTATTTAAAATCAATTAATTAAATTATCATATAAAAAATACAAAGGTAAATAAAAAGTATAAAGTTTCAATAACGATACTATAGAAAACTCATTAATTTAGAAAAATATAATCTATCTGGCTAAATTAAACTGAACGCCGTTTGATCCAGCGTAAACCCAGTATCCATTTAAGATTTCCATATTTTTTGCAACTATATCAATTATTCCATCCCATCCATATAGTAACCCGCCAATTGTTTCAGGCAGGGGATTCGATAATGCAAACGTCTCAGCAGGACCGATGAGGTTCCAACTTTTGCTTAAGTTCTTGAAAAGGTTACCACTGCCATCTAAAGCAACTGGAAATCCCGGCTGCCGGGTCTGAGTTGATAACCAAACCGGTTTTAGAGATGGCATCTATGGAGAATCGTATCAGAGAACAACAGCCTGACTTGTTTGCAACGGGCACCGACCCTTTGTCATCATTGGCGGGAAAATCGATTAAAATTTAGCTGATACCGGAAATAATTTCCAGATTTTAGTTACATACAAATATGAACTTTTCATTTTTTATAGATTAAGTCCTTAACTGGTTTGACAATCTATCAATTCGTCTTACTCTACTTCTTTTTCGTTTTTTGTGTTTATAACATTCTGGATTGTTCAGTACGTCAACACACACCAATCAAGTCATTTATAATTTAAGGAGTAAAATTTATGTGTGGTATAGTCGGTTATATTGGAAACAGGCAAGCCTCATCAATTTGTTTTGCCGGATTGCGAAGGCTTGAGTATAGAGGTTATGACTCAGCAGGCATCGCAGTAATTAAGGACGGCGAGCTGACCGTTCGTAAAGTTATCGGTAATCTTAATAATATGGCAGAGTCTTTAGAGAACGAACCTCTCAATGGTTCTCTGGGAATTGGTCATACACGATGGGCAACCCATGGGAAGCCATCACTTGAAAACTCCCACCCACATCTAAGCTGCGACGGAAAATTTGCAGTAGTACACAATGGAATCATTGAAAATTATCAGGAACTGAGGAAAAAGCTCACAGAAGAAGGTTACATATTCAAAAGTCAAACCGATACCGAAACCGTTGCCCATTTAGTTGAAAAATACTACAACGGGGATTTACGCGAAGCTCTGATCAAAGCTGTTAAAGATCTCCATGGTGCCTTTGCAATCGGCTGTATTTGTTCGGACAGTCCGGGTGAATTACTTGCTGTCAGACGGTTTTCTCCACTTGTCGTGGGGATTGGCGAAACAGAAAATTACATTGCATCAGACATGGGTGCTATACGTGCAGAAACCGATAGAGTCTATGTTATTGATGACGATGAAATTTGTAAAATCACCAGTGCAGGGATTGAGATCACAGACCTCGATTCTAATCCGTTAACGCGTGAACCTTATGAAATTCCATGGCCGGCCGATGCGGCACAAAAAGGGGGTTATAAAAAGTTCATGCTCAAAGAAATCCATGAGCAGCCTGATGCAATTCATGCCTGTCTTGCAGGACGGTTAAGTGCTGCAGACAAAGCTATCACATTCGAGAACATTGGGTTAACCGAAGAAGAGATAAAGGGATTTAAAAAGGTCATTTTCACAGCCTGTGGAACGGCAATGCATGCTGGACATGTGGGTCGATTTATTATGGACAGAGTTGCAAAAATTCCTGCAGAGTCCGATTTAGCCGCCGAGCTGCAGCAGCGTGATCCCGTGGTTTTAGAAAACACCCTGGCGATTGTTGTCAGTCAATCAGGAGAAACCGCCGATACACTCGAAGCACTCAGAGCGATGAAACGCAAGGGTGCAAAAGTGATTTCAGTTATTAATGTTGTCGATAGTTCAATAGCACGTGAAAGTGACGGTGTTGCCTATATTCAGGCAGGTCCGGAAATCAGCGTTGCCTCGACAAAAGCGTTTACGCTTCAAGTTGTTACAATCCAGTTGTTGGCACTGTATTTTGCACAAGTCAGACAGTCATGCAAGACGGAAGAACTGAACAGACTTAAAGCCGCAATATTAAAGACTCCAGATGATATTAAATGGATTTTAGAACGCGAGAATGATATCATTGAAGTCGCTAAGAAATTTTATAAAATGCCAAATGCTCTTTATCTTGCCCGGGGCATTAATCTACCATCAGCAATGGAAGGTTCATTAAAACTGAAGGAAATCAGCTATATCCACGCTGAAGCATATTCAGCCGGAGAAATGAAGCACGGGCCAATTGCATTGGTATGTCCGGAAATATTTATTGTTGCTGTTGCTTGCCAGGGGCCAACTTATGACGAGATGATTGGCAATATAATGGAGATCAAAGCCCGCAGCGGGCCTGTAATTGCTGTCTCATATGACGGGGATGAAAAGATACCGCTGACAGGAGCAGATCCTGACGCAGATCCAGGTGATATTGCAGCAGGTCCAAACGAAATGCTCTATGTTCCAGCAACCGAAGAGTATGTATCACCAATAACAATTGGTGTTCCACTGCAGCTGTTAGCATATCATATTGCGGATTTACGTGGCGAAGATATTGATCAGCCCAGAAATCTGGCAAAGACAGTTACAGTAAAATAATCAACTGATAATTGTAATAAACTCATAATAAACAACAAGGGCGGAATTTTAAAATTCCGCCCTTGTTGTTTTGGGTATTCAGTTGAGAATTACTAAAAGATACAGCTCAGAAATTCACTGCAACAGTTGAACGTCGACTCTTTGTTCCGGCTTTCTGATTATTGCTCTGAATTCACGCGTTACAAACCTACTTTAAACCTGAAACCGGGCACGACTGCAGCGACATCTTACGCATAGATATAGCCTCGGTCGGACATACTCGAAGACACTTGCCACATCGTATACATTGATCACTGTCAATCCAGATGTATGTGGCTTCTTTTGCCAGTGTAGCGTCAACATCCATTTTAACTGCACCATCATCATCGTGAAATAATCGTGCAGTTCGTTTAATACAATCGCGGGGTGCAGCTTTTATGCACCAGTCACAGTGTATACATTTATCCTGGTCAATCTCGAATTTGTAATGACATAGATAACACCGAGTTGCAGCAATATGTGTAGAATCGCCTTTTAACCCGGTTTCAACTTCAGCGGAACCATCTCGCTGTGTTAACGGCAGAACCGGCATATGGTCAGGCACCTGCAAATCATGATCTCTGAATCGACCTGTTTCACCACCCCGATCCACAAGTTCAATCCCGACATGTGTTTTTAATCGAACCTGACCAGTCAAAAAAGTATCTATCTGTGCTGCTGCTGCTTTTCCGTCTTCGACAGCATGAATAACATCAAGACTGCCATAAGCAAAATCACCGCTTACAAAAACTCTTTCATGTGTTGTATTATGATTTTCTGCCAGTTTAATATTGTCTGGAAGTATATTCAATGTTCTGACTTGTCCAATCGCAACAATCAACATGTTACAAGGAACATCAAAGTCACTGTCAGGTATCGGTGATATCGGCGGTTTTCCTCCGTCTCGATGGCTTTCTCCCAGCATATTTCGGTGAAAAACAACAGACTTCAACTTCCCGTCTTCAACTCTTGCTGACATTGGCGACACCAGGGTTTCAACAGTGATATTTTCATCCTGCAAGGCTTCCTGTTCCTCAACGTTAGCTGACATTTGTGCCTCAGTTCTGCGATACATAATCGATACATTTCCTTCTTCACCAACGAGCATTTTTGCAGCTCGTGCACAGGATCGTGCACAGTCAACAGCAGTAAATCCACCGCCAACAATCACGACATCCTGACCTTTCATCTCCCTGATTTCTCCATAATTAAACTTTTTCATGAAATCAAGACCTGGAATCTCCATTCCTTCTTCCATTCCCGGAAGTTTTAAGTCAGAAGGTCGAACTGAACCAACGGAAACTAAAACGGCATCATAATCGTCGATAATTTTTGACATTAATTCGGCATCGATATATTGGCCGGTTTTAACAGTAACACCGCTGTCGGTTATGAGTTTTACTTCACGTTCTACAATATCACGGGGCAGCCTGAATTTTGGTATCCCCATGATCATCATTCCCCCAAGACAATCTTCTTTTTCAAAAATTGTTACGTTATGACCATATCGTCTGAGTTCTCTGGCCGCAGTCAAACCAGCTGGTCCACCACCAATGATCGCAACCTTACAGTCACTGTTCTCAAACCATGAAGGTAACGGTTTTGCCGGATTCTCGCTGTCATCATCTGCAGTGCGTTTTAAGTGACAAATTTGAACCGGACCTTGAATACCGGTCCACTTATGTCGGCAATTATCCTCACAGGGACGAGTACAAATACGTCCCAATACACCCGGGAAGACATTGTCTTCCTGATTGATTTTATAGGCTTTATCGGGTTGTCCCTGTGCAATGGCTTCGATATAAGCCGGCACATTGGTTTTAGCCGGGCAGGCAGCCTGGCACGGTATATCTTTATAGAGAGTCTTTATATCAAGAAGCTTGTCTCCGACACCCGTAAATACAGAGAATTCTGAAGGATTCGGTGCTTTTTCATAATTTAAATTAAGAGATTTAATTGCGTCTGAAAACGGTTTCATATTCCGGATCCTGTTCGTTTAATACAATCAGAAAGCGTTTCATTTTCCTGCCTGACTTCCATAAATGTATCCAGTACTTTTTCAATAACAGTTGAACAATCTTCCACTTTAAACTCACCGATTTTTCTGCCAAAACTATCTTGTGTACCACCGAGTAAAATTTCATAGCCTTCAACTGAACCTATACCTTCACGGATCCTCATACCCCGTAATCCGATATCTGAGATACGATAGGGTGAGCATGAATTTGGACATCCGGTAATATTGATGATCGCTTTGTCCCAAATAGCATTGTACTTTTTCTGTTTTACCACGTCCATTAATTTTGCATAGGCAGTGCGTGTTTGGGATACTGCTTTAGGGCAATAGGTTGTACCGACACAGGGTACAATGTCGCGAATTCCAAAAAAGCCACCCGTTGCAAAACCGAGTTTTTCAATTTCAGATTTTAGTTCACTGACTTTTTCCGGAATGACACCATGTATTTCAATATTCTGACGGTTGGTTGTATAGATTTTCTTGTTCCCATAGATTTCGGAGAACTCGGCGAGTCGCTTGAACTGGTTGAAATTCATTTCTCCTTCAGGGATCATAGCTCTGACGGTAACACGGTTGTCTGTTCCGACTGGATCCTGCTCAACCAGTGGTCGATCCGGCCATTGAAGACCGACATCTTCGATTGCTTTTGTTTCAAAGTCAGATGTATCGATTCCGTCGTCACTGAGAGCCTGAATCACAATCTTACGGGATTTATCAATGCCCAATCTGTCTACAACAAATTTTAATCTGGATTTTGATCTGTTAAAACGGTCTCCGTGATCTCTAAACAGAATTGCAACTGCACGGCAGACGGGTAAAATTTTATCTCCGGGGACAAATGAAAAAAGCTCTTTCGCTACAAATGCCTTCCACCCCATTCCGCCACCAATTACAATTTTAAACCCCTGCTCTTCACCACCATTTTCACGTTTTCTATTTACTGCAGTGATACCTGCGCAATTGATATCGGGCTGAGCACATCCGGCACCACAACCAGACAGTGTAATTTTGAATTTTCGTGGAAGATTATCAAGATCTCGACAGCTTTCAAGATATCTGGCTATCTCTTTGGCATGCGGTAAAACATTTATTCGACGATATCGACAGGTTTCAGCAAGTGGGCAGGCTGTGACGTTACGAGTGACATCGCCGCAACCATGGAAAGTTGTTAATCCATCTTCTGCTAATTCACGCAGAAGTTCAGGAAGATTTGGAATTTTCAACCAGTGCAGCTGTATTGCCTGACGGGTCGTAACAGAGAGTTTTCCCTGGGCATATAATTCGGATGCTTTAGCTATAACTCTTGCCTGACCGGAGGTAATCTGGCCACCGGGAATAACGATTCTGGCCATGTGATTTCCAGGTTGACGCGACGCATAGATACCAAACCATTTAGAGATTAATGCTTCCTCATTGGACATTTTGCCTTTTTTCGCAATTTCATCATAATCAATATTAAGTCCAGTTTCCTTAATTTCTTCATCTTCACTTAATCGTTTAAATTGTAGTTTTCTTTGCATGTTTAATCCTCATAAAACAGTAATGTTGATATATACCTCTCACCGGTATCGGGTAAAATAACAACAATTCGTTTTCCGATATTTTCTGATTTGGAAGCGATCTTTTTAGCTGCACACACCGCGGCACCTGACGAAATACCACAGAGTAACCCTTCTGTTTTTATAATTTCTCTTGCGGTATCAATTGCTTCAAAACTATTCACAGTTACAATGTCATCGACAACATCCTTATTATAAATCTCCGGAATAAAACCCGCACCGATACCCTGTATCATATGGGGTCCCATTATCCCTCCGGAAAGTACGGGCGATTCCTCCGGTTCAACAGCAATGATTTTAATATCAGAATTTTTCTCTTTAAGAAACTTTCCTGTCCCACTGATTGTACCGCCGGTACCGACCCCGGAAACAAAAATATCAACTTTCCCCTCCGTTCCATTCCATGTTTCCGGGCCAGTTGTATCATAATGCACCTGTGGATTGGCCGGGTTGCAGAATTGTTGTGGCATAAATGCATTATCCATTTGTTCAACAAGTTCATTGGCCTGTTCGATAGCTCCAGGCATCCCCTGATTCGCTTCTGTAAGTATCAATTCAGCTCCTAATGACTGGAGTATTTTTTTTCTTTCGATACTCATTGAACCCGGCATAGTCACTATACATTTGTATCCTTTAACTGCTGACACTAATGCTAATCCAATACCGGTATTTCCAGAGGTGGGTTCAATAATTGTACCGCCCGGTTTTAGAGTTCCATTTTTCTCAGCGGCTTCAATCATCGCTTTACCAATTCTGTCTTTGACACTCCAGCCGGGATTAAAGACCTCAAGTTTTCCAATAAGTTCACAATCAAACTCTCGACCAAACCGTGCTAATTTCAATAGCGGAGTATCCGTGATCAGTTCACATAAATTTTCGACAAATCGTCCCATACCTGCTCCGGGTTAATTGTAACAGAATGAATTAAAAGTTCGTCTTAATAAATCCTGATGATTAGAGAATGGATACCAGGACAGTTTCGTTCTTCTTGGTAAACCGATAAAATCCTGCAAATCTACATCCGCAATCAGACTGCAACAACACAATAAGTTTAAGAATAATTGAAAATATCTGAAAGAGTTTTGTCATAAACTCTCAGGTCAGATTCTGAAAAGCAATTAAAATAACATTGTTTTAACAATTCAGCTTCATTATATGTTCCAGGATAATTCGGTCTTTTTACAAATTTACTTGATTTCAGTTTGTGCATCGGTGATATTCAGCTGTGAGAATACAGAATTCTAATTTTCAGGTAAGTAAAAATCTGTCAGCCCCCAATAATTATCAGGAATAAGATGAGAGGTTTTCAGGTCCTTAGCTGGTGCAACCTTAAATCGAACTGTGTTAGATTCAAATTATTTTTCGAATCGTATCGCAGTTAAATAATAAAAAGAGAATAAGAAAAATGAAAAAGAGTAATTTTACCATGATAGAAGTGTTGGTCGTCATGGCGATTATCACTGTTTTAATGGGTATTTTAATTCCTGCGGTAAGCAAAGGAATGAAAAAAGCCAGGAAACAAGAATCTAAAACAGCAATTAAAACATTATATATGGCAGTCAAACAATATGAATCCACCTATGGATTTCTGCCTTTTACCGGAGAGACAGGAGGGACCTCTGATCTCAAAATATCGGATAATCAGTATGACAAACTTCTCGATACACTGGCCGGGATTAATGATACGGCAAATGATACTGTGGACACAAATCCCCGAAAAATAAAATTTCTTCAATTGGATAATGACAATACCTATAATGATTCGTGGAGTAAACGTTTTAAGGTTGCATTAGATCTGGATTACGATGAAGATATAGAAGGTTCAATAATTGATGGTGTGGATAACGCCAGTTCGGTCAACACCAAAATTGTTATATGGTCAGGAGGACCTGATGAGAACACTGCAGCAACAGGTGATAATATTAATTCATGGGATTAGAATCATTTTCAGGGTCTGATTTAATGCTGCTCCGGAAGTAATGCACGTTGTATCAATTAATCAAGAAATTTCAATTAATAATTATTGAGTAATGGCTGAACCTGTAACTGACGTTCAAAGCATGGCGATAAAAGGGATTTATTCAAAAAATCATCGTAAATTCAGATCTATCCTGAAACCAGCTGTTAAAAAGTATAAAAAACCGGGTAAATGAAATACTCACAAGATAAACGGAGACTAAGCAGTCTTTCAAAAGATTCGATCTATCTGGCACCGTCAATTCTTGCAGCAGACTTTTCCAGCCTGGCCAAAGATGTTATTAGTGCAGAAACTGCCGGTATCGATATATTTCATATTGATATTATGGACGGACACTTCGTACCTAATTTATCCATAGGCCCCGGCGTTGTGCAATCATTACGCCCCCTGTCAAATTTACCTTTTGATGTACATCTAATGTTAACTAACCCATTAAATTTCATCAAACCATTTGCCGATGCGGGTGCAGATAACATTACGTTTCATTATGAATCCGATGATGCTGTAATTGAAACGATTGAATCCATAAGAGGAACCGGCTGTTCTGTTGGAATTTCCTTAAAACCTGACACTGATGAAAATGAAATAATTCCTTTATTAAATCGTGTTGATCTGGTTTTAATCATGACCGTTGAACCAGGATTCGGCGGTCAGAAGTTTCGGTATGACATGATTTCTAAAATAAATGCTATCCGCGATTATATACATAAGGAACATTTAAATGTACACATCCAGGTGGATGGGGGTATTGATCTTGACACAGGTAAACAGGTTATTGAAGCTGGTTCCAATATACTTGTTGCCGGTACGTCTATTTTCAAAAATGACAGTGGATTAGAAAATGCCATATTTGAATTTCAAAAACTTGCTCTTTAAAATTCAAAAACTATTTTTCAATAAAGGTTCTCTATCTCCGGACTCTTTCCGAAAGTGCGGCAGTCAGCATACCGATACCGGCAATGTTGTGATTAATGTATTACCATCATTCGCAGAAAATTCTGGAATTCCGGGTTGGTTACCCAATCCAGTTGTATGCGAAGACAGTGAATTTACATTTGTCATCAAGCACTTCTTCCATTCCGGCAACAATGCTGTGATAACGGCACCTGTCCTGGCTGTTTAGCTTTCATTTATCGAAACTGACCACGCGTCAACGCGTTATGGAGTTCCATCCAATGAGGATGTAGGTGTTCATAATATGACACTCCGTTTTGATGATGTGGATAATAATCCGGATGAGCTCCGATACCTTAACCAGCAGTCCCGGGATGGCATATTAAAACTGAATGTTACGCAAATGTCATTTAATGATTTGTTCACGCAGGACGATATAGATTCAGGAAATGTTTTGTATGTCCACAGTGGAGTTCACGATGGCAGAACTGTTTTTAGGAATTGAAGATAAGGAAGCAGAACCATTCAAGCCTACAGATACAGAAACTAAAATTTTAAGATTTCTAAATAAATTTAATCTCAAAGGTAAACTGGACGATGCAGAGAGGAAGAAAAAAAAATAAACTGCCCTTCTTTTTCCCGGCATCAGACTTACGGGAGCTTGCGTAAGTCTATCGAAAAAAAGATTTAACGGTCAACTCTGCAAGTAGAATCGTCTGGCACATGACGAAAAATATCGAAATGAAACACAGAAATCAGATAAAGAAACCCTCAATTCGAATTAACATTGCAAATTTGAATATCCAATAAGTTCTTCCATTTTACGAAAGGCATTTCCACTGCCGACAATTTCCTTTGCCAATCCGACACCACTCTTCAAACTGTCGGCTTTGCCACAAACATACAGTCCTGCTGCTGCATTAACCAACATCAAATCTCGCTTAGGACCAAGCTCAGTATTTTTGAGTAGATTCCTGATAATTTCAGCATTCTCAGCAGCATCCCCACCCTTGAGATCATCAGAATTTCCACCATTAATTCCTAATTGTTCTGGTGAAATGAAGTCGTGTTGTATCACACCCTCACTGTCAATTTCAGATATTTTCGTCTCCCCTGTGGATGAGATTTCATCCATTCCCCCCTGACTGCCTTGATCTAAACCATGAACAACAAGAGCCCGAGTTACATTTAATCGTTTTAATACGCTTGCCAACTTTTCGGTAAGGTCAGGAGAAAACACACCCAGAACTTGACATGCCGGGACAACCTCTTCGGGGTAAAACGCAGGATTACAGAGCGGTCCAAGGATATTAAAAATAGTTTGTCCGGAAATGTTTTTCCGAACACTCTGTACATGCTTAAATGATTTATGGAAATTTGGTGCAAAAATAAAACCAACACCAATGTCTGATATACACCTGCCAACACGTGTTGGAGACATGCTGATATTAACCCCCAATGCCTCCAACACGTCTGCACTGCCGCATTTTGAAGTTATTGATCTATTACCATGCTTTGCAACAATAATTCCGGCAGCAGCTAAAATAAACATAATTGAAGTTGACACGTTAAATGTAGAGACCGTTCCACCGCCTGTACCACATGTATCCCCAAGTACATTTTCCGTGTTTGACCAATCAATACCAAGAGGAATTTTTTCTGCGGCTCTTCGAACGAAAAATGCAAATGCAGCCAACTCATCAACGGAGACCTGTTTTTCTTGCATTGCAAGTAAAAATTCTTTTTGATGCAACTCAGAAATATTGCCAGACATCAGGAGTTTCATCGCACCGACGGCTTCACCGGGTAACAAATCCGTTTGTCGCCGCAAAATGTCGGTATAGAATCCCAGGCTGATACCTGGATCTGAATCCTCATTTAAAGATGAAATTAAATCTGAACAAAAATTTGCAGACACAGTGGATCCAATAAAATAAGGTGGCAAGGGTCGGAATCGAACCGACGACACAGGGATTTTCAGTCCCCTGCTCTACCGACTGAGCTACCTCGCCAGATAAAAATTAACGGAAGATATTATGGATATCAGTACATTCAAAATCAAGGTCCATAAGCTATGAGTACTTTGTTGATGATACAAGAATAATTTATTATTTTTCCTTCAAAATCCTCTTAACTTTAATGAATGACCAACGGCAAATAGAACAGGCATGAATGATAACACCTAATTAAATGTATCATCAGGATCGAGGTTGCCGGACAGACTATAGAAAGTTGAACGATGATATGCGGTAAAAAACACTTAATTACACTCAAAATAAATAAATTTTTGGATGTAATTAAGAGTTTGATTTGACCGAAGTAAATGATACTTAAAATTAATACGCCCGAAGGGAGTCGAACCCCTAACCTTCTGGTTCGTAGCCAGACACTCTATCCAATTGAGCTACGGGCGCTTTGGGGGAAAAATGAAATATCACTCAATTTCGAGGGGTATAAGCTATGGGTGCTTTTCTGTTGATACAAGAATAATTATTTATTATTTATGGGAAATAACCGAATATGAGAAAAAATCACAGGTTGAATTCGGAACATATGTTTTAGAACGAGGAAAATGGCATTAAACTTCTAAACAATTTTTGAATTAACTGATGAGTGTGATTTAATGGTTAAAATCAGCGAAAAAATTCAAGGGTATACCATGACCCTTGAGAGTACTGGAATTTCAAAACCTCCTTTGTACAGAGTTCTCCTTCATAACGATGATTATACACCGATGGATTTTGTTGTTATGATCTTAGAAACCAACTTCAACAAAAACCGGGAAGATGCCGTTTCAATCATGCTGAATGTCCATCAAAAAGGAATCGGAATTTGTGGTGTTTATACTTTTGAAATTGCTGAATCAAAATCACAACACGTTGTTGAAATCGCTAAACAAAATGATTATCCTCTTCAATGTACCATGGAATCAGAATAAATATTCAGTTTCAAAGCGTGTTCAAAAATTCATTGTTATCTTATAGTACAAAAAGACGTTTCAGCAACCTTTTTAATACAGTCTGTTTTGGAATCAATTTGAATCAACCTTAAATAACGAAGACGAACCTGTAATTTATCCAAAATGGAAATAAAGGCGACCTGCATAATGGCTTTGACCATAGCGGATTGTCTGATATTTTAAGGAAAAGGGACAACTGGATTCTTTCTTACAATGAATGCGATGAGATTGACGATTTTTATGGTGATTTTGCATTTTATTATCCTGAATGGAAGTATGGTATGTCAAACGATAAAAAATCAAGAGAAGTTTTGATTTTCAGTGATGATTTAGCAGAGAAAAACAATCTCAAATAATGGCAACACGATAAAGCTATGGCAGGCGTAGATCAGGGGTATAGCGGATGCAAGAGACAATAAAAAACAGAACGATATTTTGTAAAGACAATCTTGATATTCTCGAAGGAATAAACACGGAGACGATTGATCTTGTTTACCTTGATCCGCCATTTAATAAAAAGAAAGTATTTACCGCTCCAATCGGTACCAGTGCTGAAGGTGCGAGCTTCAAAGATATATTTACCGAAGCGGATTTGAAGGAAGAGTGGGTACAGGAGATTCGTGAAGATTGGCCGAATGTCTACGAACTGTTAAACGCAGTAAAAAACATTGAGGGGAGAAGTTCGTATAATTTTTGCTACCTTGCCTATATGGCAATACGTCTTATCCAGTGCCGCCGCATACTCAAAAATACGGGCAGTTTTTACTACCACTGCGATCCCACCATGAGCCACTACATAAAATTATTGCTTGATTGTATATTTGGGGAAAAAAAATTTAAGAATGAGATTGTGTGGCATTATGAAACAGGTGGGATACCAATAAAAGACTTTTCAAGGAAGCATGATTATATTTTGAGATACTCAAAAGGCAAAGAATATATTTTTAATAGCAAGGATATATTAGAAGAGAGAAGCGAAGAAGTCTTAAGAAGAATAGCCACAGGGAATGAGACAGCAACAAGATCGAAAGGTCAATATAGACACCCTTCTGATGTTTTCAAAATACCAGCTATCAATGCCATGGCCAGGGAGAGGGTAGGCTATCCGACACAAAAACCGCTTGCACTGTTAGAGCGCATTATCAAGGCCAGCAGCAACGAGGGTGATGTAGTGCTGGACCCGTTCTGCGGGTGTGCGACCACTTGCGTGGCAGCAGAGCGTTTAAGCAGACGATGGATTGGGATAGATATATCGGTGAAAGCATATGAATTGGTGCAGGAAAGAATCAGCAATATGTACGAAATACGACAAGGAAAACTGGAAGAAGGTGAGTTATCTAAAATATATTTTTCTACCACGGCACCAACTCGTACCGATGACGGGGCAAATGCCAAGGATCAAAAATATGTTTATATTATCTCACACCCACAATACGAAGGAGAGTATAAGGTTGGTATCGCAAGCGATGTAAAAAGCCGCCTGAGCAGTTATCAAACGAGCGATCCAAACCGAGACTACAAACTGGAATATAAACAGCTTACCGAACACTACCGGGCATTAGAGCGACATATCCACAATCAGTTTGATAGCCGACAGGAGTGGGTTCGTGCCGAGATGCAAGAGATAATCAACGCGATGAAAAGCTATCGGCCTTGATGAAATTAATGAAAATAAATAGCGTACACCCCTCGTAAAGGAATCGACTGCTTAAAAAATAAACAAAGATGGAACCGTCAACGTTTGTCTCAGCAAGGATAAATTGATATTAAAAACATCACGCAGCAAACCGTGATTTATTTCAATCTTAAAGATTCTGTTTAATTGTGATTTTGTGTTGGATTCAACTGTGGAATGATCAAACGTTGACCAACCTGAAGCTGCCCCGGCGAATATAATACATCCCTATTGGCTTCATATAATAAAGACCAGTGCTGAGAGTCACCCAATAAATTTTTTGCAATCTCATTTAAGGTATCTCCAGACCTTACAACATAAAAAAACGACTCACTATTTTCATTTATTCCAGTATCTTGAGGAGATATTATTATCTCTGTAGAAGCTTCTGCATCCAGGGACTTACTAATATCCTTATCTTCGTACTTTATCTTAAGACTGTTATAGTATTTTTCTTCTGCACGGCGAAGCCATTTTTGAGCAATTAATATTTGATTTTTTTCTGGAGATTTATTGATGTAATTTTGATATTGAACAATAGCCCCGGACAAATTCTCAAGATTATCTTCAAATATTATCGCAAGCTGCAAATGTGCCTTATACGATCCGGGACTATGACGAATACATTGAGAAAAAGCCTCAACAGCATTATTAAAATCACCATTCTTCCTGAATTTTTCAGCCTTAATATAAAAAGAATTATTTTCATTCAATGCATGTCTGTCATTAGAAAAACATCCGGACAACAATATCACGGAAAATATGAATCTAAACGTTACATTAAATTTATCCAAAATTCAGCTCCTGATACACTGGAATTATTGTGATCCAACAGGTTACAACAAGTAACTCAATGAAATATAGTTATCAAATAAAATTTAAATCGCGATCAGTCTTCATTAATGAATGACTGGTAATCAATAACCCAATAAATCAGTCTATGAGAAATTTATCCGGGACAATACAATTGACACTACCTTTTCTCATTCCACTCAGCAGTACTATATTTTGATCTTACCAATTCCTTCACCTGATCGTAAAAAAATGAAGATGGCCGGTATATTTTTGTTGAAAAATCGAACTTGTTTTTGAAACCATCTATGATTGAACTTACAATTTTGTCTCTGTCAAATTGAGACTTATCCAGTAACTGAACACTTCCCTGATGTAATATCCCGAAACTATTCCGCTTTTGTGCCGCACCGGCAATTTTACCATTTCCGAAAATAATGTCATTTTGAGTTGGTTCGTCAAAACACTGCATTTGGGACGGGTTAGCGGCTTTCTGAATTTCTTTGTCCGAAAGTTTTCCGTTTATATCAATTATTTGCAACCCCGAAATAATTGCACTGTGAACTATGCGATAACTATCACATCGACTCATATCATATAACCAATATGATGAGGGACATACTAAGGTATAGGTGATATCGGCCCCATGCCAGACAATGCCGCCACCGGTAGGTCTTCTTACAAAATGTGCATTGACAGGTTTAACTTCAGAATGATTCTGAAAACAGCCTATGGAAACGGCAGGCTTATCCCAGGAATAGAATCTCAGTAATGGAGAATTTCCAGATTTCAAATTTTGAAGCAAGATTTCATCTTTTGCCATATTTTCCCAGGGTGATCCTGGCTGATCTAACCATAGATACCACACATTGTTCGGAGTTTTTTGATGTTGCATGACAGTGACGATTACCGGGATTTGGTCAAGAAATTTCTGAAAATGGCGGGTAAATAATATAAACAGAACAGGAAATAACAAATTGGGAATAAAATCTTAATATGGAACCCCGATTATTGAGTCTTCCCAGCCGGCACGAGTGTTCCATGGGATATTATCCGATCCAGAGTCCTGTACCCGGCTTTGGTCCACGAATTTACAACCGGCTAATAATAAAAGAACGAGGACAAGAAAAATTGACATAACACGATATCGATTCATCACATTGATTATGATTTTCAGGTTTTATTATTGTGACTGAATGTTGAAATAAAAAGGCTAACTGAATAGATCAAGGATAGAAATTGAGTATGTTGACGCTTCCGACCACTGCATTAATGACAGTAGTGCAAAGCAAAGAAATGTGATACAGTTTAAGATAAAAGTTAATTTAGAAGATAACACGATCACCCTCAACAGCGGTTCCATGTTTAACTTTTGGTAAAATTTCTGCAACCGAATAATTACTAAATACTCGAGTCACCAAAACTTTACATATATACTCCTGATCTCTGGCTACAATCATCTCAAGATTTTCCGGTAAATTATCTTTTTTGCCCAGATTAATGATAACATAATTCCAATCATAATTAACATTTATTATTTTTCCTTCGACTCCCTTTAACTGTGTTGTCTGTGTACCGGAAGCTTCGCTAACCAACACATTATATTTTTTTCTTAATGCATCATAATTATTTTCTACACTTGCCAGCTTACTTTGAATTGCTGCATAGTTTTCGTCAGCTGATTCCAAAGCTTCAACAGTTCTGCCTAAATTCTCTTTAGTTTCGATGAATTCAATTTTACATTTTTCATAATTTTTTAATTTATCATTGATGTTATCGAAATCATTCAGAATTGCTGTTAACGCCACAACATATTTGCTGCTGTCTTTTAATGAAGATTCATCCACTTCAAAATCATGAGCATCGATTTTAGTAACGGCCTGGGCAATCGCATCAGCATAATTAATTGCTCTATCATTCATCTTACTTATATGATTTGCCAAATTTTGTAATGGCTCTTCAAACGTTTCGATGTCTGTTAAAACATTCTTTTCCAAAGGGAATCCAACCTTATCAGCTGCGTTTTCAATTTTAGAAAAGATTTTATCATCCCGGATTTTTATCTTTTCTAAACCTTCATATATTTGGGTAAGAGCATCCTCATAAGAGTTTAATTTCTGTAGAATTTCCGTATTTTCATCACCCAATTCAAACAGACCGGAAATTTGCCCTATTGATGCAGCCAAATTATCTCTCTGTTCACGAACGACCCTGACCTGATTTTTGAATTGCTCCAAATAACCTTCAAATTTCTGATTTGTTTTTGTCGCAGGATCTCTGGTATCATTGTAAAATTCCCAGCCTAACGTCCCCCCCGGCATGGGCTTTCCATCACTGCTTATAATCTCCTTGCGATGGACATTCCCCTGTAGATCGGTTCCACTTCGACTGTCCAATTCTTTGACTGCTTCAGAAACAGCATCAGCCATTTTATCACCATGCCCTCTTAGATCATTCCTGGCATTAAATAAGAGCCATCCATGAACACCGGCTGAAAGTGAGAAAATCAAAATAAGAACACTTAAAAATCGGTTTAATTGCACCATAATTTTTATCGTAAAATTGCGGAATTATTTTTTTTCAGTAAATACTCTCCGAAAATCGCTGTAAGGATATCATTCCATCCAATCATGTCAAATAAATTGTCTTATATATGAAAAAATCTCATATCCGGCAAAAAGATAAACGAACGCTGCAAAAGAAATAAACGGTCCATAAGGAAGACTATACTTCTGTTCCTTTTCAGCAGCTGTTAGACTAATGCATATATTACACATCACACCAAATAATGCTCCGGTAAATGATGATATGAAAATAATGAATAAAATCGCTGACGGACCTAAGAATAAACCAAGCATTGCAACTAACTTAACATCGCCCGTTCCCAATGCTTCTTGCGGACAAATCCATCTGTCTGCTTTAACCGTAAACGGGTCAATCTCTGATAGAGGTATTTTTTGGGAACTGATATGGATATGGCCAACGTTAATTTTTATTGAATCCACATTGCCAGACGCAGAGTAATCATGATCAGAATTTTTGCTATGACTCGAAATATGGACCGAATCAGCAACCCCCATTATCGTTAATTCGTCAGATTTACGAAGAAAAAGTTGTTTCCAGGAAATAATAGTCCCATCGTCTATTGATAACCTATGCCGATTTATTGTAAACTTAACCGGTGTATTATATTTAATTTTGCGACTGCCAAACAAAAATTTACCAATTTCTGCAATCGCCAGTAATAATCCACCGCCAAGCAATAAACCCAAAACACAATCTGTACCCACAAACAATAAATTTTTAACTGAAATTGAATCTGTTATATGAACAACATAGTTATCAAAACAGAAATAAGACCATGGTTTCATAATCTGCAAATCGTGATCATAAATACCAAATGTACTAAACGTATGAGTAACTGGAAAGATCATTCCTGTAATTACAGAGTAAATACACCCTGCCAAAATGATACTGTTGGGTATCCTGTAATACCGAATATCAATCAATGAAATAACAATAAGAAGAGATATCAAAATTAGAAGTGAACTGAGTACTAAAAAAGGCCAGGATTTACTTACCACCCGAATCCAGGCCAGACCAAATAATACACCCGTAAGCAGTTCAATCATAAAATATTGGATAGATATTCGACAATGACAATGTCTGCACTGACCTCGCAGCAGCAGCCAGCTTACAATTGGTATATTTTCGTACAGTCGAATTGTTTTTTTACAGGATGGACAATGTGAAGAAGGAAAAACAATTGACTCACCATTTGGTATTCTAAAGATACAAACATTCAAAAAACTACCGACACACGTGCCTGTGACAAAGAAAAAAAAGGTCATTAATTGAATAAAATAAATTTGTGAATGAGCTTCCAAACCTATGCAGTATACTTGTTTATGTTAAAATGCAATTTTATTAATACGTCAACTATACCCTGTGGAATAGGTGCTGTTACTCTTATCTATCACCTCTTTGTTCAAGGTATGATAAAATTGAATTTCCTTCGCATGCAGTACCTGCCGATGCACCTTAGGCAAATTCAAATCCTCAGGGGTAAGGCAATTAGAAATAAAGCGTAAATAAAAATGATCATCCAATCCGTATATTCTATCTCCAACAACTGGAAGACCGAGTGAATATAGTGTTGCCCGAATCTGATGTAATTTACCAGCCGGGCAGCAGGGTAAATTCCCAGATTTATTAATAACCGGGATTACATCGTCTTCATATAATACCTGGAACACGGGGTCATCAACAGCACTGACTTCAAAATTAACACAATCTCCCTGAACCGGCTTCGGTGGTTTAGTGAGAGAGTACCGTTGACATGGATCATTCCGTATCTGATCAGTTTCTGCCACTCTGAACGGGAATGATAATTAAATCTATTCGCTAACCCATGATCTAATCTTAACGATTATTCAAACGATGTGATCACCTATTATGTAATGCGATTGGTCATTCAATGTTTTGTACTTGTTCTCGAATTCGCTCTAATTCTGTTTTAAAGTCAATCACTTTCTTAGATGTTTCGATATGGTTACATTTAGAACCGAGAGTGTTGATTTCCCTGAAACATTCTTGAATAAGAAAATCTAATTTTCGCCCTGCAGGCACATGCAGGGAAAATTGAGTTTCCATCGATTCCAGATGTACGGACAGTCGCGTGAGTTCCTCAGAGATATCACACCGATCGGTCAAAAAAGCAATTTCTCTTATTAAACGCTCATCATCGATATCGATATCACTTACAATTTTACCAATTCTTTCACGTAACTTCTTTTCAGCCAATTCGTTAACACATGGAATATTTGATTCAACAGCCCTCATACAGTCCAGGAGGATTTGATGTCGCTCACGAATGTCCTTATTCAGTCTTTTACCTTCTTCTAATTTTGTATGGATTAGATTTTCTACAGCTTCCCCTACAGATTGCAGCACCCCTGCTTCCAATTCATCATTTGGCAATTTTTTAGTCGAAATAATGTTGATATTGGGAATTTGAAACAAATCACCCAATGTCATTTTCTTATCCAAATTTAATTTTGCTGAAATATCACTTAATACTGTGTATAACCGGGCAACAAGATTGTCATCGACACACAATAGATCTGAATAATTATCTGACGGTTGTATATCAATCCGAACCTGTAAAACTCCCCGTGAAATTTTACTTGAAATTTGATTTCGAATTTCGATTTCAAGATAAAGAATATCCGTTGGAAGCTTAATACGAATATCCGTTTGTTTGCGGTTAACTGATGTGATTTGAGTTGTGATAGTCGCACCGCTGATTGAATAACTGCCACTTCCAAATCCCGTCATACTCCGCATAAATTCTTTCCTTTTATTTTTTCAGCAGCTCACATGATACAATAGCCTGTGACGCTGCAGATATAAGAAATAAACCCTGCTAAACCAATCTATTTTGATCGATTAATCAGGGCATTTAATCCAGCAAGAACTGATGCAACTGCAGCCTGGTCGATGTTATTACCAAGGCCAACCCCAATGTGCTCTGTCCTGGAACTAACGATTTGTACACGGACAAAACATATTGCCTCTGCATCAGCAGATATCCCCATTGTTTCCTCAGCATAATCTTCAAGGATAAATTCTGGTAACTCTTCGATTTCCCGCAGGGCATGTACAAACGCCGATATTGGCCCATTACCTTCACTCTTCAGAATTTTCTTATTTCCTTGATAGCTTACATGCAGTTCACCTTGTATGATCTTTGGATCCTCCTCCGCGGGTCGGGGCCAGTAATTGATCAAGGAGACCGGGCTGTCACAATTCATATAGGTTTCCTCAAAAATTTGAAAAATCTCTTCACTCGCCAGCTCCTTAGATGTCTCATCCGCATACTTCTGAACATGTTTAGCAAAATCAATTTGAACCCAACGCGGCATTTTAATGCGATAGTCGGTTTCCATGACATGAGCAATTCCGCCTTTGCCCGATTGACTGTTTATGCGGATAAATCGTTCATAAACCCGGCCGACAGTCCCCGGGTCAACATGAAGATAAGGGACTTTCCAACCTCCAAAATGACTGATTAATTCGTCTTTCTTGCTCAACCCTTTGTGTATTGCGTCCTGGTGAGAACCAGAAAATGCTGTAAAAACTAATTCTCCAGCATAGGGGTGTCGAGGCTGAATTGCTATTTCTGTGATATCTTCTACGGTTTTAGCGATTTCATTTAACTTTGAGAAATCCAATCCGGTATCTATACCCAAATATTCCAGGTTCATTGCAACCGTCGTCAAATCAACATTGCCGGTTCGCTCACCATGTCCAAATAGAGTACCTTCCACTCTCGCAGCTCCAGCAAGTAATGTTTGCATTGCAGCAGCGACGGCACATCCCATATCATTGTGATTATGAACAGAGACAATCGTTTTATCCGGATAACTCTGACGTTTAATAAATTCTTCAATCATATCAGCATATTGATTTGGCAGCCTCCGTTCAACCGTTTGCGGCAAGTTTAAAATGACTCGTTCTGCACCTTGAGGGTTCCATTCAGAAACCACCGCATTACACAGATCAATGGTAAAATCCAAATTTGAATCCGTAAATTCTTCAGGAGAAAACTCAAGCCCAATATCACTGGCGGCCATTTTATTGACCCCGTCTCTAATCCGACGCGTCGCTGCAATTGAGGTACGAATTACTTCCTCATTCGATAAATTAAACACAAATTTTGAGTGTAACTTGCTTGTAGCAATATAAAAATGAATAACAGCCCTGGAAACACCCTCAAGAACCTCTAACGTTTTATCAATCAGGTGCTCTCTTGCTTGAGTCAATACGGAAATGGTGACATCGTCAGGTATAAGATTATTTTCAATTAAATTTCTGCAAAAATTAAAATCATCCGCTGAAGCTGATGGAAAACCAACCTCAATTTCTTTAAGCCCAATGTCAACTAACAAATTAAAATACTCTAATTTCTGTTCAGGTGTCATGGGGTTAGGCAGTGCCTGGTTACCATCCCGAAGATCTACTGCACACCAAACTGGTGAACTTTCAATCGAAGCATCCGGCCACTTCCTGTTTGAAATTGAAATATCCGGCATTTTTGCATATTTTACTGACTTCATCACATTTTCCTATAAATTATAATCTCTTGAATTTCAACGGTAAACAATTACAAGAACGGTTATGCAGCAGGATTTCAATTTGATAATTAAATTATTGTTTTGACTTGAATCTAATAGACTAATTTCCAATATTGTATCCCATTACTTTTTACTTTGATTCGTTTATCTTATCCCAACTTGCATTACTCAATACAAAAATTCAGATCAAAAATGAAGTGTTTAATTTGGTTTGGCGGGTAAGGATATACCTCTAAATTTTTCAGGTTTCTATAACCATTGTGAAACAATTCAAGAAAACACATCCTGGCTGTTGCTATTCTTTAATGACATTTACAATCATTGAACTTCTGGTTGTGATTGCGATTATATTGTTATTGATCACAATACTCTTACCTGCTTTATTTTCTGCCAAGTCAAAAGCCCAGGGAATTTTTTGCCTGAATAATTTAAAACAAATTGGTATAGCATCATATCTATATGCCGGCGAGTATGAAGGGTATGCAATGCCCGGAAAATTTGGAAATACAACTGATGATGGAAATTATAATCACTGGATCAACTATATGTACGATCAACTGTTACCTCAAAAATCAGTCTTCCGATGTCCAACTTTAGGTGATGAAGATAACTTCAATCCTGCCGGGGGAAATAATTCTATACAAGAAGCAAGTTATATAAAAAATATGATTGAAGCAGGTCGCTGGACCGGTGCTTCAATCAGCACTCCCAATGCAACCTCATGGGGCCTTAATTCAACCACTGAGTACTTTAAGCTTCAGGACATGAGAAATCCCGCTGACACCATAGATACCGTTGATGTCGCAGAAGGAGGCATTCACTTCAACCACTCCGGTATATTAAAATTTCAGGAAACTGACTATGGGTTAATTAGCGAAGTCCCTGCCTCCGGGTACCGCAGAGTAGGATATCACCATGAGTTGGGATTTAATGTTTTAATGGGAGACGCTCATACCGAATATATGAAGTTCAGTAATCCAAATCAATGGGTAGTCATTGTAAAATAATATAGTGATTATTCTATCTTGATTATTCTGTCAAATAATAACTAAGCTATATCTTTAGGCACGTGGGTGAGCCTTTTTGTATACAGATAATAAACGCTCTGGACTAATGTGAGTATAAATTTGAGTTGTGGAAAGATTAGCATGCCCCAACATTTCCTGAACACTGCGTAAATCTGCACCTGCATCAAGCAAATGAGTTGCAAAAGAATGCCGCAATGCATGAGGTGTAAGGTCAAATGCCAGACCCGCTTCACGCAGGTACAGCTTAAAAAATCGCTGGACAGACCGTGACGTTATTTGATTTCCGAATTTGTTCACGAACAGTGGTCCGCTGTTTTGCTTACCCCTCAGGTTCATGTTTTGGCGTTCATTCAGATACTCTTTTAATGCTGTAATTGCAGGACGCCCTAACATGCACAATCGTTCTTTTTTTCCCTTGCCCCGAACGACAAATGATCTTGAAAAAAAATCAATATCACGGTTCGCCAATCCAACGGCCTCACTGATCCGTAATCCGGCACTATATATCACCTCCAACAACGCTTTATCACGCGTCATTGCAAATTTAAAATAATTCGTATTCTTTGATTTAGGATTTTCTGTCCTGTTCCAATACTGTTCAGGTGCTGATAATAATTTATCAATTTCCTGTAAAGAAAACACGTGGGGTAAACTTCGCGGTCTTCGAGGCGTATTTAATCCTGAAAATGGATTGACTGACAACATGTCTTCCCGAACAAGGTATCGACAAAAGGATCGGAGACTGGAAATTTTTCGAAGTATTGAATTTCGAGCCAGTTCTTTATGAGTTAATTTCAGTAAAAATTTTCTTGCTGTGCGGATTGTAAAAACGGTATCGTCAATTACCACACACGACTCCGGGATTGCATAGTCTCTAAATTGGGAAATATCTCTTCGATAATTTTCTATTGTATGCGGTGAGGAATCCCGCTCAGTTTTTAAGTAACGAAGAAATTGATCTACAGACTCATCAAAATTTGTTTTTGAATGCATGCAATGTTTAACTTAGAAATTATGTCAATTATTACGATCCTGAGTTGACTGATTTATCATTGAATAATAGCTCCCCAAAGCTCTTTTACTAAGTTAACCAAGTTTTGAAACAACATATTGCTGAGAGACATATTTTTTTATAACCTGATTTCAAATAATGAACTTTGTAACTGAAGCATTTATCTCCCTTTATCGGGGGGTGTAACTTTCGAGGAATCACTGCTCAGATTGGCAAGTGCCATCTTAATCGAAATCAGTGACTAACGGGACGGTGGAAAACGGTATCTGAAAATAGATGATTAATGACCTGCGATTATCAAATTACAGAAAAAAATTGCATCACCTTAAAATCCCTGATATCAATCAAGGATTTCTTCACTATTGTAAATATTTCAACAGGACCTTTTCCAAGCCATATTTTTGTATTATTACAAGAAAATTCTGTTGAAAAATGAACCCGGTACAAATCAAAATTTAGTGCTCGTCATCCTGACCTGGTTTTTGACGCATTTTCTTTTTTCCTGATTGGATTTTCTTCTTATCAAGCTGCCGTTGTTTAACGGCCCTGGATTTTTTCGTTGGAATTCTCTTCGCCGGTGTATAATTTCTTTTTTCAGCTTCTTCACGAAGCTTTTTTAGACAAACAGTCTTGTTTCGATGTTGACTCCTGGATTCCTGACTTGTTACAATGATACCACTTTGATGCTTCAAACGCACTGCACTGTTTACAGTATTGACATGCTGCCCTCCCGGAGCAGATGACCGAAATGTCTCAATAATGCATTGATTGAGTAAATCTCGATCAGACGATGGCAGCAGGATTTTTTGACGTGATCTGTTTTGATTATCAGGATTCATAAGAATTTCCTTGACATTGATCTATTTAACCGGATATTGTCTGATCTGTATCGTGATAACTTATTCTAATTAAAAAACTAAGGTATCTCAATGTATAATTCGATCTCAACTGCCTATCTTCAAAAAACTGAAGTCTTTTGTTTCAGAACACTTATACTTCTTGGACTTCTATTTCATAGTTTCATCATTTCAGCGAAAGAAGGAACATCGCACTCAAAATTAAATTTTGACAATGTAGAAATTAAGTCAACTCATCTTAATAATAATATCTATATGTTAACCGGAAGAGGTGGCAATATCGGCTTATGTGTCGGTGATGACGGCGTGTTTATGATCGATGATGAGTTTGCTCCTCTATCGAATAAAGTTATAAAGGCAGTTCAATCTATAAGTAAAAAACCAATTCGTTTTTTGATTAATACACATTGGCATGACGATCATACCGGAGGAAATGAAAATTTCAGTCATTTAGATACATTAATTATTGCCCATGACAATGTTAGAAAACGGTTAAAAAAAGGACAATTCCTCAAAGTATTCAAGAAAACGATTCCCCCCTATCCTCAAGACGCATTGCCGGTGGTCACTTTTGATCAGAATATTACCTTTCATTTTAATAACGAGGAAATAAAGGTATTTCATTTCCCTGATGCACATACCGACGGTGACAGCCTGGTTTTATTTAAAAAGGCAAATGTATTGCATACCGGTGACATCTTTTTTAACGGCATTTATCCGTTTATCGATAAGTCAAGCAACGGATCTGTCAGTGGCATTATTGCAGCAATTGATCACATCAAAACGATTATAAATGAATCAACTAAAATTATTCCGGGGCACGGGCCTGAAGGAAATTTAAGTGATTTGATAGAATACCAGAATATGTTAAAAATTGTTCAATCTCGAATCTTCATTGCTATAAACAAGGGACAATCACTCGATGAGGTGGTTTCACAAAAACCGCTGCATGATTTAAATATCAAGTGGGGCGGCGGGTTTCTGAATGAAGAACATTTTACTGAGATTATTTATAACTTGTTAAATCAATAGAACGCTTTAATCACGGAGACAGCGGAACAAATTATAATCTGATTAATCACGCCATGGTTAAGTATTGAATGTCGTGTATTGATTTATCATCAATAGGGCAGGATTCAACAATATTCCAATCTTTAATGTTAGAATTTGTTGCAAACGCCTGTTCAGATTTTGCAGATAATATATCATCTGCCTTGATAATCAGTTTCTGACTTTTTTTTTTTCGTACACGCCCACAAAGACATTAACTGTTTCATCTTCATTAATATGTAAACAGCGACTCTTTCTGCAAGAAAAAAATTTGCAGCAAAACCCTTCGCCTCACTCAAGCTTTCTGCTTTACAAGAAAATTTTTTAATGTTCCAAATTGTTTAAGTGTATAATGTTCCATATCCAATTGCCTTGCTGAAAGTTATAACACAACCTCCTGTAATGCAGTAACAATAGACATTTACAGGAGATTCTATATATTAACTATTATGATTAAAAATAGTCTGAATATTATTCTGAACGTTCTGTTACTGTCAATTTTCTTTCATATTGGATTATCCTCGGTATTTAGTAAAACGAAAGCCAATAACATAGTAACCACGAAATCAAAAATAAGAAAAACCACCTATAAACCACCATTGCGCGGAATGCCTGACAATCGTATTTTTGGCGGCTCCAGAGGCAATAACAGTAACGAAACGTTTCTCACAGTAATTGCACCAAATCACACTGGATACACAATAAATGGTTCACCTAAATTATATTGGTTCAGTGCTTCGACTATTGAAAAGCCACTGGAATTTTCCTTGATTAATCCTGATATTCCGAATCCGATGATTGAAATTATCGTTGATAAAGAGGTAAAAAAAGGAATTCACAGTATAAATTTGAGTCATTATAACATCAGGCTGCAACCAAACATTGAATATCAATGGTCAGTTTCTATTATTTTTGACCCTGCTGATCGTTCAAGAGATATTGTCTCAACCAGCCCTCTCCTGCGAATCGATAATATTATCTCTGCCCCTGTTCCGTCCGGAGAAAAACAAAATCTGAAATCAATTAAAGACTTTGCAGACAGGGGAATTTGGCATGATATGTTTGATCAACTGTATACGTTATCAAAAAGCACATCGAGTTCAGATGATATTTCACAGCTACTTCAGGATACTCTTATGAATATTGATTTAGCACCTGTCGCTAAATTCTTGAAATCATCAGTAAAATAGAGCCAGTTTACAATTCAAATATAATGGGCAGGCACCTAATCTAATCCGGCTCTCCCAAAATAAAGAATACTGGATGAAAAACGATGTACAGATCAAATTTGCTGTCATTTGAAAGTTATACATTGTAACTTGAAGAAGCCGTTTCCCCGCCCTGCCCTGTCCAGTTGGTATGAAAAAATTCACCTCTTTCTTTATCGATTCGTTCATAGGTATGGGCGCCAAAATAGTCACGCTGTGCCTGTAACAGGTTGGCCGGTAAGCGGGCACAGCGATAGGCATCATAATAATTCAGTGCAGAAGTCATTGATGGTAACGGAATACCACAATCAATCGCCTGTTTTGCAATATATCGTAAATCATCTTGAGTATCGATCATTATTTTCGCAAAATAGGGATCCAATAATAAATTTGTCAGATCAGATTTACTATCAAATGCTTCCTTTATATTTTTTAAAAATCCCGCCCGGATAATACATCCTCCCCGCCATAACAATGCAATATCCCCATAATTAAGGTCCCAGTCAAACTCTTCCGCGGCAAATTTTAAAAGCTGAAACCCCTGAGCATAAGAACAAATTTTTGATGCATAAAGTGCGTTATGCAGTTTATTAATAAATTTATCGGATTGATCAGATATTTTCTGGTTTGAACCTGATAATACCGCTGATGCATACACTCTCTCAGATTTAAGTGCTGAGAGGCATCGAGTAAAAACAGCCTGCACAATTTGTGGTATCGGTACACCCAATTCCAATCCAGAAATTCCAGTCCATTTTCCGGTTCCCTTCTGTCCGGCAACATCAAGTATTAAGTCTATTGTTGCTTCCCCGGTCTTCTCATCGGTATGGTCTAAAATTTCTGATGTTATTTCTATCAAATACGAATTCAGGGGTCCAGAATTCCATGATTTAAAGATTTCGTGTATTTCTCCGGGTGAAAGATTCAATCCGGATTTCAGCAATTGATAGGCCTCACATATAAGCTGCATATCACTATATTCAATCCCGTTATGAACCATTTTCACATAATGTCCAGCCCCGTCATTACCAACCCATTCACAACATGGAACATCACCATCCACTTTTGCAGCAATGGACTGCAAAACAGGTTTCACAACAGACCAGGCATCTTCATTGCCACCGGGCATTATCGATGGGCCGTTTAAGGCACCTTCTTCGCCTCCGGAAATACCGGTTCCTACGAATAGTATTCCCTTTTCATTGACGTATTTTGTCCGTCTAATTGTATCTAAGTAGTGACTGTTTCCGCCATCAATGAGAATGTCACCTTCATCCAGGCAAGGAAGAACCTGATCAATGAACTGATCAATTGGATTACCGGCTTTAACCATAATGATTAATTTTCGAGGTTTTGCGAGTACTGAACATAATTCTTCAACAGTTTTTGTTCCAATAAAATTTTTATTTATCCCCCGTGATTGTAAAAAGTTATCAACCTTTTGTGTCGTTCGGTTATAGACAGCAACGCAAAATCCATTTTTTTCGATATTTAATGCGAGATTTTCCCCCATAACAGCCAATCCAATCAGACCAATATCAGCACGCTGGAAATTTTTATCTTCACCCATTTTATATTCCTTGTAATTGTCTTCTTCATCTGCTTCTTCCGGAGGATCAGGCTCGGCAATCACCACTTCAAGTACGGTCTGAACCTCTTTTTCCTTTCTGTTTATCACTTAACGAAGCCTGTTTTTTTGATCGAGAACTCTTCGATGGAATGTCCACGGCCTGAATGCCTGTACTTTTCGTGACAATCTGTCTTAATCGCTTAATCACCGATAAACCATCGCGGCTCATTTTTAATACCGTTTTTTATGTTAAAGGAATTTATTATTTCATAATCGAATGTTATAATTGCTCACTCTATCCCGTAATATAATAGTAATGATTTAAGAATAATCTAATAAAATGAGATTGAATAAATTCCCGTCAGTCCGGGAATGTTCCTTCCAGTATAAAAGTCAAATTAAATATGAAGACAGATTTTGTATAAATAGACGTGTAGCTCTCCTTCAATAATCAGACAGACTTTTTAAAAATATTGAGTCTGATTAAACTGGCAGGATAACGATAAACCGACCCGACCCAGCAACAGTAAGAATACTATTTTGAAAAAAAAAGCAATACAACTTTTAACTGATTTAACCGAAGCACATGGATGTTCCGGATGTGAATACCCGGTTCGAAACATTGTTCGCAGGGAATTAACCTCAAACTTGACAACGGATAAAAACGGGTCTGTCATTCAGACAATAAAAGGAACATCTTCAACACCTGCAGTAATGATAGAAGCCCATATGGATGAAGTCGGATTTATGGTTCAGCAGATAACCGAAAGTGGGTTCATAAAATTTATTCCGATTGGCGGATGGTCTCCGGGGACGCTTTTAGCACAACGTGTAAGAATTCTGGGAAGTAACCGCTGTGAAACATTAGGAGTAATTGCAGCAACACCCCCTCATTTTCTAAAGAAAGAAGATCAAAATAAACTTACCACTATCGAGGAAATGTACATTGATATCGGTGCAAAAGATTATGATGAGGCAGTGTCTGACTGCGGGATTAAAATAGGAGATACTATTGTTCCGGAGAGTCGGATAACACCATTAAGAAATCCTGATTTGTTAATGAGTAAAGCATTCGATAATCGAGTCGGTGTTTCACTGGCAATTCAAGCAGCACAATCAATAAAAAAAATGTCACACCCAAATTTGATTTCAGTGGCCGGTTGTGTCCAGGAAGAAGTGGGCACACGAGGCGTAAAAACCGCGTTGGAACTCATAAATCCTGATGTTGCAATCGTGTTGGAAGGTCCACCTGCTGATGATATGCCGGGAACTGAAAACGAGGGAAATCAGGGAGTGTTGGGAAAGGGACCTCAAATTCGATTAGTTGATTCTTCTGCGATTCTGAACCGTTCGTTTTCTAATTTTGTGATGAACATAGCCGACCAAAAAAAGATTCCTTACCAGGTCGCTGTTCGGCGGAGCGGCGGCACAGACGCCAAAATAATTCAATGGCATGATCTTGGTATTCCCACAATGGTACTCGGAGTTCCGGCACGATACATCCACACTCACAATAGCATAATCAATATTAATGATTACCTTGATACACTAAAATTATTAATTGAGGCAGTCAAAAAACTAAATAATTCTGCGGTCAAACAATTCACTGACTTTTCTGAAAAAGGCACAGTCCAATAGAAGTTCACCAAGGGTTAATCATGTTCGAAGTATATGATATTATTTTGATGATATTTAAGATTGCGTTTATCATTTTCTTTTTTGGGTTCTGTATATTTATTCACGAATTCGGGCATTTAATTGTCGCAATGTGGCGTGGACTTCATATTGAAAAATTTTCAATCGGTTTTGGAAAACCAATCTTCAAATTCCGACGAAAAAACATCGATTATTTAATAAGCTGGTTCCCGTTTGGAGGTTATGTGGCATTACCTCAATTGGATCCTTCCGAAAACCCTCAAACAAGTAACGGAAAACCATTACCTTCCGTGAAACCGGCAGATCGGATTCTGACCGCAATTGCCGGACCATTATTTAATATACTCTTCGGGTTTTTCCTCGCTGTTTTTATATGGCAAATCGGTATAGAAGGCCCCGCACCATCCAAGACATTCACAGTCGGATACGTCCCGGAAACTTACCATGACAGTCGGGGGATAGAACAAACAGTGCCGGAGTTTAAAGCCGGAATAAAAGTCGGTGATGTCATTACAGCAGTAAACGGTCAATCTTTTGAAAAAGGTTGGCAGGAAGCAATGGAGATGATCATTTATTCTCCCCGGGGCATTGTCAGTCTAGACATTTTACGAGATGAGAAACCTCTAAAAGTATCGTATAATTTAGTTCCAAACCCTGAGTACGAGGGGTTGGGGTATCCCTTTTTCGGCCCACTTTTACCGACCCGTACAGGGAATGTATTAGACGATTCTCCGGCCATGAAGGCGGGATTAAAACAGGGTGATATATTATTGGAAATCAACGGTATTAAAGTTATAAATCCAGAACTTCTCGTGAAAAAAATTCAGGAAATGGGATCAAGGCCGCTTACCTTTCTGATTGGCAGAGATAATTCCACAATGACAATTTCAGGAGTTAAAGCCGCGTTGCAATCATCAGAGGGTAAAAAACGGTATCTTATCGGAATTCAAATTGAATCTGCACCGTCCGAACGCGTTTTGTACCATCCAACCCCCTGGGCACAATTCACGGATGTTATTAATCGTACCTATAAAACATTTAGAGGATTATTTGACAAAAAGAATCCGATAAAAGCAAAACACATGAGTGGTCCGGTGGGAATTTTTCATATCCTTTACATAATTGTTAAAAATGCCGGATTTGTTGCAGCACTAAATTTAATTATTTTAATTAGTTTCAGTTTAGCGATAATGAATCTTTTCCCACTTCCGATTTTAGATGGCGGTCATATTTTACAGGGAATATTAGAAGGTTTACTCAGACAGCGAATCCCGTATAAATTGAATTTGTGTTTTTCATACACATTTATGATAATCCTGTTTTGTTTCATGATGTATGTTACCTATCATGATGCACGTCGTGTCGGAAAACATATAAATCCAAAGACCCCATCTCAAAAAAATGAAACGATTAACAGCCAAAAACAACCCGTTACTAATTTAGAAGAAACCGAAAATTCCGGGGAAAAATCAAGAAATCAAAATTAGACTGTATGCTTAGAAATCAGAAAAAATTTATTCCTGAAGAGGTAATTGCATCGTTATTGAAACGTGAAAACAAAAGCGAACAGTATATTATTGACAGTAAGGTTGCCCAGCGAGGGGCAATGCAATTTTTTTCTGTAATTTGATAATCACGGGTCACTAATCATCCATTTTCAGGTCCCGTTTTCCAGCGTCCCGTTGGTCACTGATTTCAATCAAAATAACACTTGCCAATCTGAGCAGTGATGCCTCGTTTGGTAAAAGTGATGCGACGTGTGTTCGTTGCTTTAATTGTTTATTTATGTTTTCTGACATATTAGTGATACGTCATCGTCTATGGTGATGTCCGGGCAACTGATATACAGAAAAGCCGTGGCATTGTACTGAAGGTGAACCTGGCAGCGTTGCCGGGGACTCAGGGGAAGCATGTTTTTAATGCGGATTTAAGTCCTTCATGGTCATCAGTCGTTATCATTCTGATCCCTGATAAACCCCGTTTTTTCAATGATCGGAGAAAATCTCGCCAATGGACTTCTGCTTCATTAAAGAGATACGCTAACGCCAGGAATGGAACGTTTTCCTTGCGTATTTACTCCGGCAGTAATAAGGACATCACACGATTGTAGAGCTCCGTCCTGACGAATTTTTTCGCAGCGTGCATCAAGGATTAAATAGGCGGTTTATGAAAGAGTTCTGCAGCACCACTTCTCTAATTCATCATCAAGCATGGCTGTAGCACACCTTTAATCTGCTGATATGTCAGGTAAGACGTTGGACCAAAAAATAATTTATAAGCCACAGACAAAGTAAAACAAAGATAGGAATGAGTATTCTATTTTCAAATATCGCTGATAAATCAGTTGTTTCCATAGTGAATAAGGATAGGAGAATCTTTTTTATTGAAGGATTAAAAAAAGATGATTCGATTAAAATCAGTTGAAGAATCTATCGATTATCGGGTAACATATTGAAGAATTTTCAACGCCTGTTCGACATCAAAACATACTGCTGATGCACTGGAATCTATTTCCTTCAAGGCATGGGAAATCTTTGAATCGTTCGGATGAATGATGATCAATGACTTTCCATTTGCTAACGCAAAGCCAGCGTCAAAGGCAGCATTCCACTGCCGAAATTTGTCTCCAAACTTAACAATAACAATATCAGATTGTTTTATGAGTGTCCGTATTCTAATCGCATTAATATTGGCAGAATGATGATCATTCCAAAATGCAGAATCCTGATTTCCAAGTATGCACTCCCCGACGTCGTCACTCATCTCATGATCGGTAATTGGTTCAAACACAGAAACAGGCAATTTCAAATGATCGATACCATTCGTAATTTCCTGTCGCCAGTTACTGTGGATTTCACCTGATAGATATACGTTTAGATTTAATTTCCTCATTGTAGATAATAATGTTAATTAATAGAAAACCACCAATTAAGTTGGCTTGAACCTTAATTTAATAACTGCCAATATTTGAAATAAATCGTCCAACGCCCCGATAATCAATGATATTCCCGTGCCGAATACTAATCCTTTCTGTTCATGAGAGAAATAGTTCAAACCAGGCATGGGGATAAGAAATCCCGCAAAAATTGCGATGCCTCCCATACGAGGTACAGGTGTTGCATGAATTTTTTGATGATTGGTGGAGCATGTCGGACTTGAACCGACGCCCCCCACACTGCCAGTGTGGTGCTCTGGCCAACTGAGCTAATGCCCCAAACTGCCGACGCTAACGATATTAGGTTGATTAAGGAAATTCAAGTATAATTTCTCGTGTAATTTCCTTTTTAATGACAATTACTCCAGGTATGCTGAACGAATCTGGCTTTTCGATTTGCAATAATGATTATTCAGAATCAGTTAATAGATCTTTATTGAGCCGACAATAACGATTTTATATTGCTCAGTTTATAGCAAAAAGTTAAATTGATTCTTGTTAATATACGTGTTATCTGCAATTCAGAAAATATTCCATCCTGCTAAACACATTAACATTATGACAGGATATAACAGGGATCGTAAATATCGATATATATTACGTGAAAAAATAAGTTACTTTAATTCAGAGGATTTAATTAAATGATCGCTTACAAAAATGACATAGAAGATCCAGTTGAAAGAAATACTCTCTCGTCAGTTAATAATTTTCCGAATTCAGAAAAACATTATGCAATGGGCACACGTGACGATATACGTGTACCCATGAGAATCGTAACACAATCTGATAGCCACAAAGATTTTGGCGGCGGTAAAAACCCATCTATATCGTTGTATGACACTTCCGGCCCGTATAGCGATCCATCGTATAAAATTGACCTGAATAACGGGCTTCCTCTCCTTAGGAAACCATGGATAAAAGAACGAGATGGTATAGAAAGGATTGATCGTGGTCAAAACAACGGTTCCTGTCGTGGGAAAAAAGGAAATAATATTACCCAGTTACATTATGCAAAAAAGGGAATAATCACGCCCGAAATGGAATTTGTTGCAATACGTGAAAACCAAAATATAGATAACCTCAACGATTCAAATTTGTTAGATCAGCATTCCGGCAATTCTTTTGGAGCCCATATCCCATCAAAAATAACGCCGGAATTTGTTCGTGATGAAATCGCCGGGGGGCGAGCGATAATTCCATCAAATGTAAATCATCCCGAACTTGAACCCATGATAATCGGCCGGAATTTCCTGGTTAAAATTAATGCGAATATCGGAAATTCTATCGTCACATCTTCGATAAGCAAAGAAGTTGAAAAGCTCGTGTGGGCAATTCATTGGGGTGCCGACACCGTAATGGATCTATCAACCGGCAAACATATTCACCAGACGCGTGAATGGATTATCAGAAACAGTCCTGTGCCTATTGGAACGGTACCCATTTACCAGGCATTGGAAAAGGTTAACGGAGACCCCACAAAACTATCATGGGAAATTTTTAGGGACACTCTAATCGAACAAGCAGAACAAGGTGTTGATTATTTTACAATTCACGCCGGTGTACTGTTAAGATATATTCCATTAACCGTTAATCGGGTAACGGGCATTGTATCGCGGGGAGGTTCGATTATGGCAAAATGGTGTTTAACCCATCATACAGAGAACTTTCTTTATACTCACTTTGAAGATATTTGTGAAATAATGAAAATCTATGATATCAGTTTTTCTCTCGGTGACGGTTTACGGCCAGGATCAATTGCTGACGCAAATGATGCGGCACAATTTTCTGAATTAAAAACATTAGGTAAATTAACAAAAACAGCATGGAAACATGACGTCCAGGTTATGATTGAAGGTCCGGGGCATGTCCCGATGCAACTTATTAAAGAAAATATGGATAAAGAACTCAATGACTGTTTTGAAGCACCGTTTTATACATTAGGCCCGCTCACAACTGACATTGCACCCGGTTACGATCACATTACCTCAAGTATCGGTGCTGCAATGATAGGTTGGTATGGATGTGCAATGTTATGTTATGTAACCCCAAAAGAGCACCTGGGCCTGCCAAATAAAGATGACGTCCGTAAAGGAGTCCTTGCATATAAAATTGCGGCACATGCTGCAGACCTGGCAAAAGGGCATCCGGGTGCACAAATACGAGATAATGCACTTTCGAAAGCACGTTTTGAATTTCGCTGGAATGATCAATTCAACTTGTCCCTGGATCCTGAATGTGCCAGAGAGTATCACGATGAAACGTTACCTAAAGAATCGTCAAAAGTTGCACATTTCTGTTCTATGTGCGGACCTAAATTCTGCTCAATGAGTATCACTCAGGATATTCGTGACTATGCCAGGCAGCATGGTATTACCGATTATAACGATGCAATGTTAAGCGGGATGAAAGAAAAAGCCGGAGAGTTTGCCGAATTATCGCTATAGGAACCAGAGGAAGTTGGTGTGCCACACTATTTTTACGGCTGTCATTTATAATCCATTTCTTAACGTTTAACGAATAAATAATCCGTTTTATAAAACGAATATGAATAAATCAGACGAAGTTCTCAACAAATTGAAAGTCATCATTGATCCGGATCTTGGAAAAGATATCGTAACACTTGGATTTATTAAAAACCTCACCATCACTAAAGGCATCGTTTCGTTTGATCTGGAATTAACAACACCCGCCTGCCCGGTCAAAGAACAATTCAGAGCCGATTGTAAAAGGGTGATCTCAGAGCTGTCATGGGTAAAGGACGTATTACTGACACTGACAAGTTCCAAACGATCATCAGCACTGAACCGAACTGGGAAAGGCCTTGAAAATGTAAAGAATATCGTTGCTGTAGCCAGCTGCAAGGGTGGGGTCGGCAAATCGACTACAGCAGTTAATATTGCCTGCTCTCTATCAAAAAAAGGTGCTTCTGTCGGTATTTTTGATGCCGATATTTACGGACCCAGTCTGGCCACATTAGTCGATGCTCCGTTCAACGGTTTATTCCAACAGAATGACCTCATTATTCCGGTAGAATATCATGATATGAAACTGATGAGTTTTGCCTATGCCAGTGCGAATGCAGGCGGAGGACCCGCAATATTAAGAGGACCAATGGTGACTCAAATTATTAATCAATTACTGACCGGTACAAAATGGGGAGAATTAGATTATTTAATAATTGATATGCCTCCGGGAACAGGAGATATTCAACTGACACTATCTCAATTAATCCCTGTAACAGCGGCAGTTATTATCACAACACCACAACATTTGAGTTTCATTGACGTCAAAAAGGGGATTCAAATGTTTGACCAAATGAAAATTCCAACCATTGCAGTGTTTGAAAACATGAGTTACTTTGTTTGTAATTCGTGTAGTGAAAAACATGAAATTTTCGGCAGTGGATCACGAAAAAAATTAGTTGAACAATTTGGGATTAAGAATTCATTTTCAATGCCTCTTGATGAAGAAATCTCTGCCTTCAGTGATTCCGGGACCCCGTTAATTATAGCCAGGCCGGATAGCAATTCTGCCAAAGAATATAATCACTTTACAGATTCTGTTGTCAGGGAAATCAGTAAAATAAATTTTGCAAATTTACCGAAACCTGAGGTTAGTTTCAATGATGGAACCCTTTACTACAAATCTGAAAATGGTGATGGAAACGTAATAAATCCTGCAAATTTAAGGCGTCACTGTCGGTGTGCTCAGTGTATCAATGAAATTACAGGCGAACAAATTTTAAACCATGATGATGTAGATGATTCAATCATTCCAAATGAAATAAAGCCAATGGGAAATTATGCTGTATCCATATATTGGAGTGATGGCCATTCATCAATATTTCCGTATGCAATGCTTAACGAACTCATAACATTATAAACGTATCAACCCCGGCTGTGGGTAAAATTAAAAAAAGGAAAATCTAAATGTACCCTGAAGAAATTATAGCACCAATGCGCAAAGAAGTTGTCGACATTGGATTCACCGAATTAAAATCTGCAGCCGATGTGGATAAGGCCTTGAACGAAACCAAAGGAACAAGTTTGGTTTTTGTTAATTCAGTATGTGGATGTGCTGCCGGAATGGCAAGGCCGGGAATCGCATTGGCATTGAATAAAGCAAAAATTAAGCCGGATAGATTATATACAGTATTTGCCGGGAATGATGCTGAAGCAACATCAGCAGCAAGAGGATACTTTCATGGGTATCCTCCATCTTCCCCGTGTCTGGGATTGCTGAAAGATGGAAAACTTGCGGCAATAATTCAACGATATGACATTGAAGGTCATACCGCAGACCAGGTTGCAGACCAACTTGTCGAAGCCTTTGATAAAAATTGTGTATAATCAATTTTAAGAATGAATCTGTAAATTTAAGGAGAGAATTGTGGCAGTTACAAAACTTAACAGTGGTAACTTTGATGAGCGTACGAAAACAGGAACCGTTTTAATTGATTTTTGGGCAGAATGGTGCGGCCCATGTCGTGCACTGAATCCATTGCTTGAAGAAATTGATAACGAAATGGGGGATAAAGTTACAATTGCAAAAGTAAATGTCGATGAAGAGTCTGAACTTGCTCAAAAATTTGGTGTGATGAGTATTCCGGCACTCTTCATCTTGAAAGATGGTGAAACAGTAAATCAATTTGTCGGTGTCCAAACCAAACAAGTACTGGTCGATGCATTGAACTAAATCTATACTGCAGAATTTCTATCTGTCTGCTTTTCCGAAATAAAAATTGATTAACATCGTTATGTACTTGTGTTTTGACTTCCTTCGAATTGATATCAGGACAGAGGTTAAATAAAAACGAGGATTAAAGTGCATAGAGAAAGTGCAAGGCAATAGTAACCGAAATAAGAAAATTTCTTTGCTTTCAGTAAATGCAACAGCAGTTTCAATGCTACAAAGCCTACAATAAATGAAACTGTTAACCCAATAAAAGTTAATGGAATTGATATTGATACGGATTCTGCAGCACGAGAATATTCCTTTATTAAGTCTAACGTTTCTAATAAGACTGCACCAAAGATTGCAGGAATAGCCAGGTAAAAAGAAAATCGAGCCGCTGCTTCATTAGTAAATCCCAGTCGAGTGCCAATTGATATTGTTGTACCACTGCGGGACACTCCTGGTAAAATCGCAACACATTGCAATACCCCGATTATCAGTGCATGAGACCAAGTCATTTCATCGAGGGATTTCTTCTGGTTAATGGGATTGTGGACCACAAGAAGCATGACTGCGGTTATCGCCAGACAAAAGCTGACCAATAAGAGGGAAGAAAAATAGTTTTCTAAAATGGGTTTTATAACAAGGCCCACAGCAATCAGAGGCAATGTCCCAATGGCTACAAATAAAATAATATTTAATTGCCTGCGTTTAACTATCTCTAACAAATCCTTAGCGTAATAGACCAGAATAGAACATAACGTTCCTGCATGCAGTACAATTGCATAATAAAGATTATCCTCTTTAAAACCAAGAACATGTTGTGAAATCACAAGATGGCCTGAAGAGCTGATCGGCAGGAATTCAGTTATGCCCTGAACAATGGACAATATTACAATTTTAAAGATTTCGGTAACCATTAGATACTATCTATTTTCATACATTTCCGAATAATAATTTTTATATTCTCCGGACGTTATGTTATCGACCCAGTTTTTATTATTATAATACCAACTTAATGTCTTAACTATTCCGCTGTCAAAATCTATCGTGGGCTTCCAACCCAGGGTATTTCTAATTTTAGATGAATCAATTGCATAACGTCGATCATGACCAGATCGATCTTTAACAAACTCGATTAACGATTCCGGTTTACTAAGATAAGATAAAATAATATTTATAATATCCAGATTCGTCTTTTCACAATCTGCCCCGACATTATAGACATTGCCCGGCTCTCCCATGGTATAGGCAAACCAGATTGCACGGCAATGATCATGTACATGAATCCAGTCCCGCACATTTTTACCATCCCCATATACAGGTAAATTTTTGTTTGTCCTTGCGTTATTAAACATCAAAGGTATTAGTTTTTCCGGGAATTGATGACGACCATAGTTGTTTGAACATCGTGTAATAACTGTCTCCAAGCCATAGGTGTGCTGATACGCCTGAACAAAAAAATCTGCGGATGCTTTACTGACACTATACGGAGAATTCGGTTTAATGGGAGAATTTTCAGAAAACGTCCCTTCGGCACCCAGCGATCCGTACACCTCATCCGTCGATACTTGTAAAAAACGCTTCGTCTCATTGGCAACCGCTTGCTGCAGTAAGACCAGAGTACCCATTATATTTGTATCAACGAATATTCCAGGCCTGGTAATTGAGCGATCAACATGTGATTCTGCTGCAAAATTAATAATACCCTCAACACTGTTTTCGGATAGAATTTTTGAAACAAGTGTTTCATCACAAATATCACCCCGAATAAACTGATACTGAGATTCATCCATAACATCTTCTAAATTTTCTAAATTCCCTGCGTAGGTTAAACTATCAAGATTAATCACCTTATATCCCGGCTGCTCTTCAATTACCATGGCGATAAAGTTACTGCCGATAAATCCACAGCCGCCCGTTACTAAAATTGTTTTTTCAGTATTCATTTCATTTCCTTTAAAAAATCACCCAGAGTTGAATCCCAATCTGTCCGAAATTCGGGAAAGAGAGAATCGATTTTATTACAATTAAATTTAGAGTTTAATGGTCGTTTTGCCGGTGCTGGACTGTAATCGGATGCACACGGAATTAACGTGGTTTTTAAATTCAAATTGTCAATGATAAATTGTGCGATTTCATACCGTGTTGCATATCCCTTTGCAGCGAATAGATACAATCCCTCTGCTTGATTTTCCACGAGTTTACAAATAAGCCTGGCAGCCTCAGCAGTTGCAGTTGGTGAACCATGTTGATCATTTACAATAGTAAGACTGTCCCGAGTCTTCGTCCGATCCAGTATTTTATTTATAAAGCCTGTACCATTATGACCATATGTCCATTCCAGTCTTAAAATACAATGCCTGCAACCACTGTTGATAAGTAATGTTTCGCCTTTAAGTTTACTCTTGCCATACACATTTAGTGGATTAGTATCATCTGATTCGATATAAACCCCGTTCTTTCTGCCATCATAAACAAAATCTGTACTTAAATGAATCAAATACTTATTCAACTTTTTTACGATCTTTCCTAATTCTCCAACAGCAACAGCGTTAACTGCATCTGCTGTCAATTGATTTGATTCCGCACCATCTACATTTGTATAGGCAGCACAATTAATAATTATTTCAACATTAGATACTGCATCAATTAAGTGATCGTGATTGGTAATATCAAACATCGGCCGACTAAATCCTATAACATTATGCCGGCATTTCTGTAAAGTACGAATAACATCAAACCCAAGCATCCCGTTAGAACCCAAAACTGCAATATTGTGTTTAGTCATATGAGTTATAAAAATTAAAAATTCAATATAGCAGTTTTATTTCTCTGTCAGCATTCGATCCTCAACGGACACACGAAGTGTCACTAATTTCAATTGAGGGCATGAATCCTGATTGCAGCGATTTTCAGATATATTCTGCACGATTATATTCCTGAAATCTTGTTTAGCTTCTGTATCATTGTTTAGATATCACCTATTTTCCGGGATCACAGTATCGTCTATTGTTTCAGTTTTCTCGCCGTTTTTGGTAATGTGCTGTACCCTAACTGGTTTTTAATGGGAATGGAAGCTATGAAACCCATGGCTGTCAGTAATTTAAAATCCCTTATCAATACGCAAAATATAAATAAGAATCAGTAATAATGAAACAGAAAATCCCCTGCATCGCTATGGAATATATAGATGGCCGAAGTTGAAGAGATCTGCTATCAAGCCGGGGCTATTCAGCGATCAATCTTGTTCAAAAAATTAATATTTTAAAGCAAGCTGCAGTGTAGCAGGTCTGGGTGCGATTCATAAACAAAATGCTTTACACCGGAATGTAAAACCAGCGAATATGTGTTACTTGATTAAGAATTTAAATCGTAAATCAACCGACTTTGGAATTGCTTTTACCCGTGTAAAAGGTAAAAGGCTGTGGTAATGACTTACTTCTCCGAGTCCTCAGCCGGTTCGGAACGCTTAGGAACAGTAATAGTATCCTCTTTGGCTGCAATGACTTTCGGTTCTTCATTACCCCCGCTGTTTTCAGTCCTGGAGATGTCATGCAGCGTATTTTCTGTCATGTGCTTAATCCTGGAATATCCTCTTTGAATTTCCGCATAAAAATTACCTGAATTTTTAAAAAATTTCGGCAAATCTTTCGGTTTTACAAAAATAATTACAGCAATAATTACTAATACAATTTCTCCAAATCCGGGACTTGGCATAAATACCCTCACAATCTAAGTTAAATGCAGCAGGCAATATAATACGATTATTCCCGATTGAAAAACCAATACCAGTGTAGAATATTGCATCGACAAAAAAATTTGTTTAAGAAATCAGTGTCACGGTGAGATGGTTTGATTGAGTAAAATCTCAATCTCACTGATCGAATATTTTAGGGACACTATTAAAGTAATTAGTGGTTTTGCATTAACCAATTATTCTTTTTATTTCCAATTCATTACATTTTACTCAGATTTTTTTAGTCTCAATCGCTGCCTCGGTAGCTCAGCTGGATAGAGCAATAGCCTTCTAAGCTATGGGTCACAGGTTCGAATCCTGTCCGGGGTACCAAATTCACTTTATCAAACATTTAATGATTTTCAGCCAATCGCCACCCCTTCATAAAATCATATGAATTAATTACAGTCATGCGCCCGTAGCTCAGCTGGATAGAGTGTCTCCCTCCGAAGGAGAAGGTCCCGCGTTCGAATCGCGGCGGGCGTACCATTAAAATAATCTCATTGAACTATAATTAGTATAAATCGATATGATAAAAAGCATTGTTCATGAACTGTCGAAAATTAGGAAAAACAGAATTAAACATCTCTGAAATCGGTTTTGGTTCGTGGGGTATTGGAGGATTTCCATTCTGGAATTCTGATGGTGATAAAAAATCGATTCGGTCAATAGAAAAAGCCATTGATCTGGGTATCAATTTTTTCGATACGGCACCGGTTTACGGATTTGGGCATTCTGAAGAATTGCTGGGCAAGACATTAAAACCGGTCAGAGATAAGGTTATCATCGCAACAAAATGCGGTTTGACATGGAATAAACGAAAAATTTCTGCTATCACCAGGAATTGTACCAGGAAATCTATTCTAAAGGAAATAGATCAGAGTTTAAGCCGATTAAAAACTGACAGGATTGATTTGTATCAGGTACACTGGCCGGATGTCAAAACACCACAGGAAGAAACAATGACGGCCTTGATGGAACTGCAGCAAAAAGGGAAAATACGATATTTTGGAGTGAGTAATTATTCACTGGAACAATTAAAAGCCGGCTTAAAAATCGCATGCATCGAATCAATACAAGTCCCGTATAATCTTCTGAACCGATCGATCGAAAAGGATATACTGCCTTTCTGCAAGAGTAACAATATCAGTGTTATTGCTTATAGTCCGCTGGCATCGGGAGTTTTAACGGGTAAATATAATAAAGAAACTAAGTTTACAGATTGGAGAAGCAAAAGCATTCCAGGGGATTTCAGCGGTGAAAAATATGAAATTAATATTGATAAAGTCGACCAATTAAAAAAACTCGCCTTTAGTTTAAATGACAATACCACCCGGACAGCGATCAAATGGACATTAAATGATTCATCAATAGCCAGTACTTTGGTCGGCGTCAAAAACGATGCACAACTCAAGGAGAATTTAAAGGGTATCGATCAAAGGCTGCAGGGGCATCTCATCAGCAAGCTAAATCGGATATTCTTATGACATCACATATAATCAGGTTAATCTATTACATCATTCTCTTGTCATGAAGTTTATCAGCATTTCCGAATCCGGTGGATTTATAAGAATTCTTATAGGCGGGAGTTGGTATCATTCGGCAAAAGGATGCGGTTCAGCACATAGAGACGGTGTTGATCCATCCAGCACGGATAAGGATTTTGGTTTTCGCATCGTCTTAGCTCCAGACTATACTGACAAATGATTTTTGGAAAATAATAAATAAATTGACCCCATGAAAAAATATTCATTTAAGGACAAAAACTTTGACTCGAACATTAATGAGTTATGCTGCCGTTCAGCATTTTCTAATACAATTGACAGTGAAGTAGAAAAAATACTGAATGATATTCGAAAATATGGTGATAATGCCATAGTAAAATATGCAAAAAAGTTTGACAATGTCAGCTTAACTCCCGGTACATTCAAAGTTGGTGAAGAAGAAATACAGCAGGCAAAATCTCAGATTGATGCCAAGACTGTCGAAGCAATAAATTTTGCATTCGATAATGTTTCAACATTTGCAACACAACGTCGCCCGGAAAATTGGGATTTTTCGCCAAGACAGGGAGTAAAGCTTGGTGAACGGTTTGCTCCATACCAAAGAATAGCCGCTTATATCCCGGGCGGCAACGCCCCACTGGTTTCGACCGTCATCCACACGGTTACTTTTGCTAAAATCGCGGGTGTTAATGAGATCGCCATCACAACCCCCCCCTCCCCTTCAGGAACTGTACATCCAGGAATTTTAGCAGCAGCAGCAATAGCCGGTGCTGCAGAAATTTATAAATTGGGCGGTGTATACGCCATCGGCGCCATGGCATTTGGAACTCAGACAATCCCGAAAGTTGAAAAGATTGTCGGGCCCGGAAATGCCTATGTAACAGCTGCTAAACGGTATGTTTATGGAAATGTTTCTTTAGACTTGGTCGCCGGCCCGTCGGAGGTACTTATTATCGCAGATAAATCAGCAAATTCCAAATTCATTGCTGCTGATATGCTTGCTCAGGCAGAACATGGCTCAGGTCATGAATACGCAATTTTAGTCACAGACTCTAAATCCATCATTGCCGACGTCGAAAATGAACTGACGAAACAGAGTAAATTGTTGAAACACAAACATGCTGTCAAGAAGGTATTACAGAATGGTGTCTATCTTATAAACATTGAAACCATTGATCACGGTATAAATATTGCCAATCAAATAGGACCTGAACATTTAGAAATAATGACAAAAAACCCGAGAAAAATTGCTTCGGAAATTACTGCGGCAGGTGCAATATTTTTAGGAGACTGGACACCGGAACCGGTTGGAGATTTTATCGCCGGCCCCAGCCATGTTCTTCCCACAGGCGGAACCAGCCACATGTTTAGCGGTTTAACAATTGATCACTTTTACCGAAAACTCAGCATGGTTGAATATGATAAAAAGGCGTTAGAAAAAGAGTCTTTTGCTCTGAGTGAATTTGCCAGGCTTGAGGATCTGGATGCACATGGCCGTTCAGTAGAGATTCGGTTTGATGAAGATTAAATATCAAGTGGCAGGTATGAATTCTAAATAATTCTTGTGTAACGACGACGAAAAGTCTAAATCTGATTGTGTGTGATATCCGTTTTTGTCTTTAATTCATCGTGCAGTTTTGCTGCGTCTTCATATCGCTCTTCGCCGACAGCTTTCTTTAAATCCTCTTTCAGTTTTTGTATCGGATCAACCGGTTCTTCTTCTTCTTTTTCTTTTGTTTTATCTAAATTTACAGCGGCAGCCTTAAACACGCTTTCATGGACGAAAATAGGTGCTTCAAAACGTAATGCCAGAGCAATTGCATCTGATGGACGAGAGTCTAAATCCAAAATTTCGTTACTGTTTTGAATAAAAACCCGTGCGTAAAATGTTCCATCAATTAAATCCGTTACGTGTATTTTAGTAATTTTACAATTCAGATCCCCAAGAATACTCTTAAATAAGTCGTGAGAAAGGGGACGTGGAAAACTCTGATTATTATAACATGCGGCGATTGAGTGAGCTTCCATTGCACCAATACATATTGGCAATACGTCCTCATTTCCGTCTCGTTTTAGAAAAACGATAAAACCCAGGTTACTAAGAGAGATATTTTCAATTTTTACCTGTATAAATGCTGATTTTTTCATAAAATCGTGACTGTTTTTTCCAATTAATAATCCAATAAAAATCGAGAGAATATATGATTTTGACATACTGATTATTGCAAAATATCAGAGTATAAATCCAAAATCAACTGCTTAATCTAACACGGTCTTTAAATTTCATTTATTAATTTTGTTTTTATCTTCACCACACTCGCTGATTATACTACCTGAAACTGCAGGATATTACAAGAAATTCTGATTCTTCGCTGTAGAGCAAGTGAAATGAAACGACCAATTAATTAACAAGATTATATTATTTAGGAATATTTCCCTCTTAATATCGTTTTCACTATTATTCGGCATAGTTTAAATAACCCGTTTCAAAACATCCCCGAGCTCATTCAAATGTTTTCGATCTAACACATTTTCGGATAATAATTCAATGATAGAATCTTGCGAAATTTCATTTTTTTTAAAATTTATTTTAGGAAATAAATAAATATTATGATAAAAGCATGATGAATCTGAAACGTATTTTTCAATACGTTAAAAAAATTATGTGAGTTATTGCCGTATTATTAAAGACTTATATCCTTCATATAAAGAATTGGAAAAATATGTTCATAAAATGACTTGATACTGTTTTTTATTTTTGCTACATTGGATTGAATTTCACCGCGGAACTGCTTGAAAACAATGTTGATAACCTGTTAATACTGTGTTAGTTAATGCCAAGAACTTGTTAATAAATGGAGATTTACCCATGGAGTGTGCTTCTGCCTGGATAGAAGTTGAAAAAATACTCTTAGATAAATTTGATGCTGACACATATGAGCGATATCTCGAGGGAGTTGTTCCCCTGTCTTTTGACAGCAAAAAAGGATTGCTTTGTTTAGGTGTTTCAAATGATCTTATGGCGATGTGGCTGGATTCGAATTATAAAGATATTATCTCAGATGCACTCTATGACGTGATTCAGCAGAGAGTCAATATTCAATTTGAAGGTGGTCATATAAAAGAGGTGACTGAAATTCGGAAAAACTGCATTGAAGTAAAATTGCAGCCGAAGAATGAAAAGATGAAAAATAATAATTCAGGCCAAGGCCTTCCATGCCGTCCAGACTTCACCTTTGATTCATTTATTATTGGAAATAATAATCGAATTTCTCATGCTGCAGCACTGGCTGTCAGTAAAAATCCGGGAAAGGCCTATAATCCACTATTTATTTATGGCGGTGTCGGATTAGGAAAGACGCATCTGCTGCAGGCTATTGCAAATGAAGTATCAAGTCGTAAAAAGCGGGCAAAAATCAAATATCTGACCAGTGAAGAATTTGTAAATCTATACGTTGAGGGGATGCAGAAGAAAACACTCCTTGATTTCCGCCGGCGGCTTCGCAGTCAGGATATTCTTATTATAGATGATGTTCAATTTTTCAAAGGAAAAGTAGGATCATCAGAAGAATTTTTCCATACGTTTAACAGTCTGCATAACGCCCATAAACAAATTGTCCTTGCTTCAGATCGCAATCCGCAAGAAATTAGCGGATTAGAACAACGACTTGTTTCACGATTTGAATGGGGACTTTCAGCAGAAGTTCTGCCTCCTGAAATTGAAACCCGGGTTGCCATTTTGAAAAAGAAGCAGGAAACCCAAACAATAAAAATATCAGATGAAATTCTATTTTTTATTGCAAATCGAATTCAGTCAAATATACGAAACCTTGAAAGTGCTTTAACAAAACTTGTTATGAATATTTCTGCTTTTGGCGGCGAAATGACCAAATCCAGAGCTGAAGAATTGTTACGCGATAAATTTGAGAGCGAATCATCAAAATTAGTTTCAATTGAATTAATTCAACGCCGAGTCGCAGAGTATTATGACATCCGTGTTGCAGATATGACGAGCAAGAAGCGACCTAAAAATATTGCTGAACCCAGAATGATTGCAATGTTTTTATCGAGAAAACATACCAATAACTCTTTACCGGCGATTGGAGATGCATTCAATCGAAATCATGCAACTATTATCCATGCTGTCAGCAGTATTGAAAAACGAATGTCAGATAATGAAACCTTTCGCCATACAGTGGGTCAGCTGTCCCGCCAATTACAGTCTTCATAAATTATGATTCGTAATGCCAGCCTCTTTTTGGCAATGCGTTATTTAAAGCCGAAACAATCGTTTTTATCGATTATAACATTCCTGTCTATACTTGGCCCTATTCTTGGTGTCGCAGTATTGATTGTTGTTATTTCTGTTATGGCTGGTTTTAATCGGGATATTCGAGAAAAAATACTTGGTATGCAAGCTCATATCCAGCTTAAGCATGCCTTGGAAATCCCTATTGAAAATTATGAAAACATTTTAGATAAACTCAACAGTATGAGTATTACCTGTACACCTGTCGTAGAAGGTCCTGTACTCATCCAGACTCGAAAACAAATTTTAGCAAAGTTCATTAAAGGAATTTTACCTCATACCGAAGAGAATGTCAGTGACCTGTATAAAAGTGTGTCTGAAGGGAAGTATGAAATTTCAGAAGATGAGGTTCTGATTGGAAAGGATCTGGCTCTTCAGTGTAATTTAAGGATTGGTGACAAAATTCTCATTCATTCTCCTGATAAACTGAACAAAATGATAGAAATCAATGACGATGGAGCAATCCAGCAGAAAGAAACTCAAGAAATTTATACCCCTGAAGAATTAACTATTGCCGGTTTTTTTTCGATGGGAATGTACCAATATGATTCATCTATATTGATTCTTCATATTGAGAAAGCCGGTGAATTATTTGGTTTGGACTGGAATTCTGCAACGAGTATTCACATACGAACCGATGAACCGTTCAACCTCCCACCCATTATAGATCGAATCGAGAAAGAAATGATGTTCAGTCATTTAATTCCAATAACCTGGCAACAGTCGAATCAACGACTGTTTGGTGCATTGCGTGTAGAAAAAAATCTAATGTTTTTCTTATTGATTTTTATCATGATTGTTGCAGCATTCGGCATCACAGCAACACTGATTACAATTGTTATCCAGAAAACACGGGAAATCGGCGTCTTAAAAGCGATTGGAGCCTCTCCAATTGATGTCTTGATGATTTTTATTATTCAGGGTGGCGTTGTGGGTTTCACAGGGACAACACTTGGTACAGCATTAGGCCTTGTCATTATAGAAAACCGTAATTTTATTGCGGGAATATTAGCAAAAATAACGGGTACAGAAATATTTCCAAAAGATTTATATCACTTAAGTCAGATTCCCGCATTAGTTCAACCGTCAGATTTACTTGCCATTGTAATAAGCAGTTTCTTTATTTGTATTACAGGTGCACTGATTCCCGCACTTTATGCAGCTAAATTAACCCCGGTAAATGCACTGAAAAATGAAATGTAATCATGGATCAGCCCGCCTATAAAGTTTCATCATTATCCAAGACATATTCTATCTCTGAAAAACAGATTTCAGTCTTGCAGGAAATTGATTTTCAGGTGCCGGTTAATCAGTGGATAGCGATTACCGGCCAATCCGGTTGTGGTAAAACGACTCTGCTGAGGATTCTGGGAGCACTCGATAAATCAGACACTGGTACCATAGAATGCTTTGGTGAAGATGTAACCCAAATGACGATAAATCAAAAAGCCGGGTTAAGACGAAATAAAATAGGATTCATATTCCAATCCTATCAGTTATTACCTGAACTCAATGCATTGGAAAATATTATGCTGCCGGGAAGACTGGCAAAAAAAGAATTGAAAATAATAAAAAACCGAGCACTGGATTTAATGAAAATTCTGGAAATAGAGAACCGGGTCCACCACAGACCGACAGAACTTTCCGGCGGAGAACAGCAGCGGATTGCGATCGCCAGAGCACTAATGAATCAGCCGGACATTATATTAGCTGATGAGCCCACTGGTAATCTGGACAATAAAAACAGTATTGCGATAATGAACATTCTGGAAGATTTGAAGGTACACGAACAAAAAACCATTGTAATGGTTACACACAATATCAACTTAACTGATTATGCTGATAAATCCTATCATATCGAAGCGGGCTCACTCGTTGAGCATTGATTTTATACACTCTTTCAATTGATATACTTTTATTCGATCATCTTTCCTTTTCACGAGCATTTTACTAATCAAACCTGAGGCGTCTTCAGTATAAACATTGTTTACCTCATGCAGAGGTGCAGGTGTAATATTGAAATGGTTATTCAATGTCTCGATAACCGTATTACCCTTAAATGGTTTGAACAACTCAGGTTTTTTCAGTTTCCATCATACTAAAGCCTACCTTATCATCCTGATTTTTTCAATTAAGGCCGTAGTAGAACAGCCCTGGACGAAATCGATAAATTTAAGTCTTGCCCCACCGGTATCTAAAACCTGACGTTCTTCCTGGTCGAGCGTATCCTTATTATAATCCCCTCCCTTCACATAGATGTCAGGCATTAATTTTTCGAGCAGGTTTGTTGCTTTCGGTTCAGAAAATATCACAATACAATCAACGGCTTCCAATGATGCCAGATGAAATGCTCTGTCGTTTTCAGAAATGACAGGTCTGTTATTACCCTTAATATTCCTTATCGATGCATCACTGTTTAACCCCACCAGCAAGACATCGCCCTCCGCACGAGCAGCTTGTAAATATTCGACATGCCCGCGATGGATTAAATCAAAACAACCATTTGTTACAACCAATTGTTCCTGGTCTAAGCGAATATTCTCCCGCCATCGGCAGGCTTGAGATAAATCCATAATTTTTTCGGTTGGATTACGCATAGTAGAAAATATTACAACGTTTCAGGTATCAGTTAAATAAATCCGAAATAGTTGAAAATAATGACTGACATTCGTTAAGTTTTTCTTTACTGCCGATAACACAAACAGGGGCAGATTCGGAAAATTCCTGGAATAGTTTAATGTAATTTTTTATATCTAATTTACTACTGGCCAATATTTCATTACGACGTGTTTGAATCTCATCATGCGAAATCTTATTGAGATATCTACTGAATGCCGCCGCTCCTTTGTGTTCAGCTGTTTTCGGTGAATCTAAACTGCCAATGGTACCAACAATTAATTTTTCAAACGTATCATTATCTAATTTAAGAGACGCTAAGTAGTTACCGATTTCGCTAAATGTATTCAGCGTTTCTTTCAGATTTGGATCTCTGTACGATACACAATAAAAGTTGCCTGACAACACATCCAGACTTGCAAAACATCCATAGGCACCGCCCTGAACCCTGATCTTGTTCCATAAATAATCCTTTGATAATAAAGTAGTTATAACATCAAAGCTTCCATTATGTGTTATCCCGCCACTATAAAAATTCATACCCTTGCCGACATATTGGATCCTGCTGGGAATAATAAATCCTTCATTTTTATTTAAAGGTTTTGCATGACAGGTTTCTTTGGGATAATCATCTGCGGATAATGATGAAATAAATGAAGAAACCTCACCGTTAAACAGCGTAAGCTCTCTGTTACTTCCGGTTAAATGAATATGGAGATTATTTTGGTTGAAAATCAGTCGTTTTATGGTATTAAAATCACTCAAAACCTTATCTGGATCTGATTCCAGTTGTTTAACTAACGATTCTAAAAAGATATATTGGCTTATACCACTTGACAGTTCCTGGTAATACCCGAGTGTGGATGAATAGCTGTTAAGACGTTTTGCTGCAAAAGAATGGCCGTTGGGAATGAGTTGTGATTTTAAACTGGATAACGCTATTTTCGTAAGTTCTCTGATACGATTTAAATCGGTCAGGTTACACCCTTTCAAGATTTCTGAAAGAATTGTAAAGAAACGGGTAATTTTACCTGACAGGCATTTTCCTGAATAGGATATACGGGAGTTTATCTGCTCTGTATTTTTATTAATACACGAAATAGTGTGTGATGAATAGATACCTCCAGTATCAATATCTATTTCCTGAATAATCTTCGTATAATCTTTTGATTCAGTACCCGTTTGCATAGTCAATTGACAGAATAAGGGTAAATACGGCAATAACGTTTGAGGGATTGCAGCCGTATCAAATGATACAATGATATATGCGATTGCATTCGTGTTTTGCAATGAAAAACTACGTTTGGGATAATCATCTTTTAACAACTGAAACGGATAGTGTTCAATCGTTTTCTCAATGTCAGATAACACCAGTTTGGGTATGGTCGCAATTGCTTCGGGACTATCCGGTTTAAGCTGGTTTTCATATAATTCCTGTTTTTTTTGAATCAACTTGTCTAATTCAAATGAAGAGAGACATGATTTTATTTTTTTTAACTTACCTGCCAAATTGCTTAATCGTTTATCTTCCATCGTTGCATCCGGTGAAAGCGTCACAACAGCCTGATGTTGATTATTCAGCAAATATTCCTTTATCATCGATTCAAAATAATTTCCTGCCTGACTTTTTTTCCTGATAATTTTCAGTGTTGACTCATATTTTAAATGCATTAAAGGGTCAGCCTCATACACCCATGAATTAACCATGGTAAGCCCATAACAAAGCCCTTTTGGATAACCTCCGAAATTTGCTTCACGCAATTGAAACTCAACACTATTAAGGGATGCTTGTACATCCAGGGGATCAATTCCAGATTCAACCAGTCTTTCCAAAGTCTGATCAATCAGCGTACACATCTTTGGCACATCAGCATCAGATGTTCCCTTCAGTCCGATGCAGTAGTAATTATCAAACAATTCACTTTCATAACCATAGTGGATCGTGCTTTCACCCAAATGAGACTCAATTAGCTCCTTGCGAAGTTTTGAGGCTGGTGTTCCGCTCAATATTCGTGATAAGATTGAGAATGCCAAATAAAATTCAGGATCGGTTGGATGATCCAGCAGATAACTTTTTAGAGCATAGGTTCCATTAGACTTATTCTCCGAAGAAGTTACCGGATAGTTCGCATTCCATCTAACTGGATTTATGAATCGTCTTTGTGCAGGAATTGACGTCTCAATATCTTGATAATCAAACGTTGACAAATAACTGTTGATATGGGCAAGCTGATCCAATATTGTGATGTCACCATAGAGTAAAATTCGGCTATTTGCCGGATGATAATAAGTATCATGAAATTGTTGAAACTGAGAATAAGTAAGATCTGTGATAAATTCTGGATCACCTCCAGAAGATTTACCATAAATACTGTCCGGAAAAAGTGCCTTGTTCATTTCATCCACCAGGATGGTCTCCGGATCTGAGTATGACCCCAGCATTTCGTTGTATACAACACCTGAATACGCTAATTCAGAATTGGCATTGTCGATATCATAATGCCATCCTTCCTGTAAATACGTATTTTCTGACAATATCGGATTAAACACCGCATCCAGATAGACATCCATTAAATTACTGAAATCTTTATTATTCCGGCTTGCGACAGGATAGACTGTTCTGTCAGGATAGGTCATCGCGTTTAAAAACGTAAATAAACTCCCTTTGAGCAATTCTGAAAATGGTTCTTTTACCGGATACTTTTTTGAACCGTTAAGAACTGAATGTTCAATAATGTGGGCGACACCGGTATCATCTGAGGGAGGCGTTTTAAATGTGATCATAAAAACCTTATTATCATCATCATTAGGCAATACCAATAATTGAGCCCTGGTATTTATATGACGAAAAAAATGAACATCCGTACTGATTTCAGCAATAAATTCTTTTTTTTCTAATTTAAAACCATTATAACATTGTCCTGTTTCAAGCATAACCTACTTGTCCTTAATGAGTTTCACGATCTATCGACCGATATTGAATTTATAATGATCGGATTTAACGTACTGTCGAGATTCAAAATAAAAATCTGAATATTGCATTCTAAATTCTATTTCGATATTTTTATTTCAGGAGGGGTGCCGGAGCGGTTGAACGGGGTGCACTCGAAATGCACTGTGCAGGTATTCCCTGCACCCAGGGTTCGAATCCCTGCTCCTCCGCCAGACTAAAAACAGGCTGTTTAACACCACTTGAAACAACTATGACAACAATCACAGTTATCTGATTTACTACCACAACACAACCACAATTACGTACTGAAAGCATTTGAGGACATCAGTCTGGAAATGTCTTACCCACTTCGGGATACCGGTCGGGCATATGACACATTAGTCCAAATAGGCAAAGCTGAAATTTATTACAAAGCAGCCCTCAAAATAGAACAACACAATCGTGATCAATTCGATCAGAATATTTCAATAGAAACAAAGACTCTATTGGCATCGGCTTGGAGAAAACAGGGCTTAAAATCGCATTAGTGACTTTGGCAGTGACCATTATCAAACTAAGTTTCTCATAAAGAAATCAGATGAATTATCTGAGTCAGTACAAAAGTAAAACCGATAGACACTTCTGAGCTGAATATTTCCTATTCCTTCACCGCTGAAACGGGTAATCAGAAAACGCGGGCGGACTCCTTTATGACGATATTCTGCCTTGATAATCAAACGTCGTTTCCAACTTCCGGCACCATAGATGGTATCTCTAAAACCGGTTTGGTTTTGACCTGTGTGGCGATACGCTGCACATTCAGGATAAGAGTAATCATAATGTTTACCACAGAGAATTCCCTTCCTGTTTCCTGAAAAAGTTTAGTTGTTGCAATGCCTGTTTAGCACATTATATCATTTCAGAAATCTTCTTATTTTTTATTTTGGGAACAGGATAAAATAAAACTCTCTATTTTCTGATAGGATTCCGATCCCTTAAAAACAATAAGATCATTGTGGGCAGCATGTTCAACCTCGACAAATTCTTTTGGCTCTTCAGCTGATTCATACAATAAACGACCCTGTTCGAATGGTACTGTTTCGTCCGCAGTTCCGTGAATAAATAATTTTGGGCATTTTATGCGTGGAATTTTACTTAGTGAATCCATTTGGGTACGAATTAAAAAATGTGGAATAAACGGCATTTGCAGAGATGCCATATCTCTGATCGATGTAAAACTTGATTGAATGATCAAGCCTGCTGAATTTTGTGTTGCTGCCAGATCAACAGCACCAACACCGCCCAATGAAACGCCGTAAATTATAATTGAGTCGGGTTTATAATGATATCGGTCTTGAAGTAAATTCCATGCTGCTGACACATCCATATACATGCCATTTTCATCTGGTCGTCCCTCACTCATTCCGTACCCGCGATAGTCAAAAATAAAAATATTAACTGACATCTCCATCATCGATATCAACTGTTCGTAACGGTCCGTTATATTACCTGCATTACCGTGACACCACAAAACAATCATATTTGATAAATCGTAATTCGATGCATTTTCTCCTGGAGGAGATACCGATCCATACCAGCCATGCAATTTTACACCGTCTGAGGCAGTAAACCATTCCTCTGAAATTGAATATTTCAGCCCTGAATTTCCCGAAACCGGCTGGTCGAGTAAATGCCAACGGCCATTGGGCCATTTTGCGGGAAAGAAAATTAGTTTTTCCTCAAATATCATAATAATGACTATAAGTCCTACATAAGACAATAAAATGATTCGCAGTATTCTCCAGACATACGTTATGGAGACAGGTGATTTCATATCGAGCTTTCAACGGATCAAAACCAACTCTAATTCAGTCAGAAACAGTCATTTGGACAATCGTTACTGCTGGAGGCTTCAGAAAAACTCAAGAGTATTTTGGCTGTGAAATTATAATCTGTTCAGTCCCTGCCCTTCGATACGTGCTAATCATTGCAACACTATGTCAATCTAAAAGTTGAAGCCAATACTATAGAATGATTACCTATTCTATTCAACAGGGAGGTGTTATCAAGAGATTGATTTGATTTTTAAAGTTCATTTTTACCAAATCTAAATACCAGAGTCTATCCGGTTAAATCTGACAACACTCTGTGGAAATTTTTAATTATTATTGCTTTTAATGGCAGGGGCGAGAACTATTTTTAATTTTGATTTTTAAAAATTCATTTTTGTAATTGTGTAATCGTGAAAAAAAATAAGCGTCTCTCAATCAATCTCAGTACCATCGGCGAAAACGGCCGATCGATCCAGGGCAGGCTGCCTTCTTCTATCTTTGAGATAAAAAGTCTTAACTATCTGGAATGTTCAAGACCCATTGATTATAATTTGGATATAAGTATAGTGACACATTCTGTTTTAATTAAAGGACGGGTAAAGACATTGATCAAACGACAATGTGACCGTTGTTTAACCATGTGTGACTGTACAATTGAAAATATTAGAGTGTGTCATTACATACCCGTTACAGATGAAAAAATAATTGATTTTACCGATCAACTTCGTGAAGATATTTTAATAACGTTTCCTCAACGGTTCATTTGTGCCGAATCATGCCTTGGTTTGTGCGAATATTGTGGTGAAGACTTAAATTCGGATGTCTGTAAATGTACCAGGAAAAATGAATCCGATAATATCTGGGATAAACTTAACGAGCTCAAATTATGAAAATAGCCATTGATGCTATGGGCGGCGATTTCGCTCCGGAACAGAATATCGTTGGCGTAAAATTAGCTTTAGATGAATTTCCCGATGTTTCCAGTTTTCAATTAGTAGGCGATCAGAAAATTATTGAAGAAGAGTTAAAAAAGCATGCATTGTCAACGAACAATTCACGCATTGAAATTATCCATGCATCTCAAACTATTACCATGGAGGATTCCGCATCTGCTGCGATAAGAAAGAAAAAAGATTCATCTATGTCAGTTGCTGCTAAACTGATCAGCGATAAGAAAGCTAATGCCGTTGTAAGTGCAGGTCATACCGGTGCAGCAGTATCAGCCACAGTTGTCTTTAACAGAATGTTGCCGGGAATCGATCGACCAGGTATAGCAAGTGTCTTCCCGGCACCAAAAGGACCGTTTATAATGCTTGACATCGGAGCAAATGTGGACTGTAAGCCACTGCATTTGGCACAATATGCAATTCTTGGCGAGGCCTATTCTCGGATTATGTTAAATATTAAGAATCCCAGAGTCGGAATCTTAAGCAATGGCTCTGAAGCTGGAAAAGGAAATGAATTAACTCGAGAAAGTTCCAGAATACTGCAATCGCTTCCAATTCGTTTTCTGGGAAATGTCGAAGGTGCGGATTTATTCGGGAATAAGGTTGATGTTGTATTATGTGATGGTTTTCTAGGAAATGTAGTTTTAAAATGTTGTGAGAGTTTAGCAAAAGCAATCTCAGGAATCCTCAAAGAAAATTTAAAAAAATCACCCGTCAGAATGGCTGGTGCACTATTATCTAAGAATGCATTTCTCGAACTAAAAGAATTGACAGATCACCAGGAGTATGGTGGTGCCCCACTTTTGGGAATTGATGGAATTTGCATTATCGCTCACGGATCCTCATCAGCAAAAGCAATAAAAAATGCAATTCGGGTTGCAACTGAAATGATAAAAAATAAATATAACGAAACTGTGATCGATAAAATAAGTAAAATAGATTGGAAGAAAGGGCTTGAATGTTAAATAATAATAAAAACACAGGCATAAAAATCACAGGTACAGGTCGATATTTACCGGATAAAATTTTAAGTAATCTGGACTTAGAAGCTATGGTCGATACCACTGACGAATGGATTCGGACCCGCACCGGAATTGAACAGAGACATATTGCCACTGACGATCAGCCAACGTCATTTTTAGGTGCCGGAGCTGCAATGCAGGCACTGGAGGCTGCAAAATTAAATCCGGCAGAGATTGAACTCATTATTGTTGCAACTATCAGCCCCGATAAAATATTCCCCAATACAGCATGCTTTGTCCAAAAAAAAATCGGGGCCAAAAATGCAGTTTGCTTTTCTGTAGAAGCAGCGTGTTCAGGGTTTGTATATATAATGGCAATAGGTTCGGCAATGATAGAATCTGGATTATTTAAAAATGCAATATTAATCGGTGCAGAAAAACTATCCTCAATAATCAACTGGAACGATCGCAGTACCTGCGTATTATTTGGAGACGGTGCCGGTGCCGTCGTTTTGGAAAGAACACTTTCGACTGAAGAAAACATGCATATTTATTCAAAATTGGGATCCGATGGAAATCACAGTGATATCCTTCACGTACCGGGAGGCGGGTCCTGCCAACCATTCTCGCAAACCGTATTAGATAAAAAGTTGCATTTTCTGGCAATGTCCGGCCAGGAGGTTTTTAAGCTGGCAGTAACGACTATGGCAGCGGCAGCAAAAGAAACCCTTGAAAAAAGCGGTATTTCAATCGATGATATTAAATGGCTGATCCCTCACCAGGCGAATACCCGTATTATTACTGCAGTGGCGAAACGATTAAATATTGATGAGAAAAAAGTATATGTCAATTTAGCCAACTATGGAAATACATCAGGTGCAACCATTCCAATTGCTCTGGATGAACTTGTCAGAGGCGGATTAATCAATAAAGGAGATTATTTATTATTTGTTGCATTTGGTGGCGGCTTAACCTGGGGTGCGAATTTAATTCGGTGGTAACGAATTTAAAAGAAACCATAACGGCGAAAGACAGTTAAATAATGAAGTTAAACGATAAAATAGCGGTTGTAACAGGAGGGAACCGGGGTATTGGAAAAGCAATTAGCACTAAGTTAAGCAAAGAAGGTGCAGCGGTCATCATAATCAATACCAATCCTGAAAGTGCAAAATCTGTGTTGAATGAATTTAAGGAGAATGGTTTAACCATTTATAGCAAAACAGCTAACGTTGACAATGAAATTGAAATTAACACAGTTTTCGGTGATATCTTATCAGAATATGGTAAAATTGATATTCTTGTGAATAATGCCGGAATAACACGGGACAATCTATTAATTCGAATGAAATCTGATGAATGGAATTCTGTTATCGACATCAATCTCAAGGGAACCTATAATTGTATCAAAGCCGTTTGTAAAACGATGATGAAAAAACGATATGGTAAAATCATAAATGTATCATCTGTCGTTGGATTGACAGGTAATGCAGGTCAGTCCAATTATTCCGCTTCAAAAGCAGGTATAATTGGCCTTTCTAAATCTGTTGCCAGAGAACTTGCATCCCGCAATATTAATGTTAATGTCGTTGCACCCGGCTATATTCAGACCGAAATGACCGATGGTTTAAATGATAAAGAAAAGGACAGATTCCTGGCAAATATCCCGTTGAACAAACCCGGAACACCTGATGATGTTGCTGACTTAGTCTGTTTCTTAGCTTCAGATGATGCAAATTATATTACCGGACAAACATTTAATGTTGATGGGGGAATGGTAATGTAACGATTGTTATTTTAAGGCAGTTACAGTTATGAAATTTTTTTAAGTATATCGCGAACAGTTTAGGACGTATTATGATGCTGGACAGGACCGTTAATACTTTTGATTTTCGCTTATTTGACTTTAAGAAATCACAAATCATATTATTTTGATAATTTTATTTTTAACCGTGTAATCAATTTAAGGAGACTTTTAATGGCTACGACAGCTGATCGCGTAAAAGACATTGTTGTTGAACAACTTGGAGTAAATCCAGATCAGGTATCCCCAGATGCGAAGTTTGTTGATGATTTAGGTGCTGATTCCCTGGATACCGTTGAATTAATCATGGCACTTGAGGAAGCATTTGGCACTGAAATTGACGATGAAGATGCAGAAAAATTGCAAACCGTAGACGATGTCATTAAATACATTGAAAGCAACAAAGAGTAAATAACCGAATCATTTTCTTATTGCACACGTAGTGATTCCATATCTTTTACTTAGAACAATCATTGTGTTTGCTTTTAAAAGGCAGTCCCCTTCTTGAACAAAAATCGTATAGTCATAACGGGTATCGGCTCTGTCACCAGCGTCGGTAATACTGTTCCCGAAACTTGGGCTGGTTTACTATCCGGGAAGAGTGGAATTGATTTAATCTCACGATTTGATACATCCGGCTTTTCCGTTAAAATCGCAGCCGAGGTCAAAAATTTTGACCCGACCCAGATCATTTCTTCAAAAGAAGCAAGACGGCTGGATCCGTTTTGCCACTATGCTCTTGCAGCATCTCATGAAGCAATTGTTCACTCCGGCCTTGAAATTGATAAACTGGATTTAACCCGAGTCGGAACCCTTATCGGAAGCGGAATAGGTGGTATTGCTACTTTAGAAAACCAGGTTTTGAAGTTATCTGCAGAGGGGCCATCAAGAGTATCTCCATTTTTAGTCCCGATGATGATAGGAGATATGGCGTCAGGTGCAGTTTCAATAAAATATGGTTTCAAAGGTCCTAATTTTGGAGTTGTCTCTGCATGTGCTACTGGAACTCACACAATTGGGGAAGCATTTCATATTTTAAAAAGAGGTCATGCAGATGTCGTTGTCACAGGTGGATCCGAAGCCTGCGTAACACCAATAAGCCTGGCGGGTTTTTCTGCCATGAAAGCATTGTCGGTACAAAATCAAAACCCGGCACAAGCCAGTCGACCGTTTGATGCCCAAAGAAGTGGATTCGTGCTCGGAGAGGGTGCCGGAGTAATAGTTTTAGAAACGTTAGACCACGCCACTCGGCGAAATGCTGACATTCTTGCAGAAATTATAGGATATGCGGCATCTGCTGACGCCTATCATATTACATCACCTGATCCTGAGAATAGAGGTGCGATTCAAGCATTGAAAATTGTTATGGAAGAATCTAATTTAAACCCGAATAATATTGACTATATCAATGCACATGGAACTGGAACGTTATTAAACGACAGAAATGAGACAAATGCAATAAAAAAGGTTTTAGGGGATACCGCATACTCGATTCCAGTAACGAGTACAAAATCATTAACCGGCCACGCATTAGGGGCTGCAGGTGCAATTGAGTCGATAATTTGTATAAAATCAATTTGCGATAACATTATACCCGGCACCTATAATTATGAAAACAAGGATCCCGAGTGCGATCTTGATTATGTACCGAATAAATCATTAAATAAAGACGTAAACATTGCACTTAATTTAAATTTTGGATTTGGTGGTCATAATGCAGTGATTGCATTGAAACACTATGAAAATTAAACAAAAAATTTCAAATGATGCATTTTTTTGTTTATTATTTACGGTCATAATTGTTACGTCAGTAACAGGTTGCTATTCTCTTATAAAAATCAAACCGCTGCCGGAGTTATCCCGTGATCCTTTAATGAGTCAGGAGAAATTATGGGGCAGCATTATTCGTGAGAGTTATCCAAAATGGAAAAGGCCTGTGATTACCCGACACCAATTTCCAGGTAATCAGAATAGTTCAGTTTCAAAAAAATCAGAGGCTGCACCCAAAACACAGAAATTTTCTGATCACCAGAGCAACCTCCAACCACAAGAAATTTATTCTAATGATATTATTCCAGAGGTCAACGATGAATCTCAACCAGTCATCGGACGTAAAATCAGGAGTAAACGATCGACAATTCAATCACGTCTGCCTGATGCCATTATGGATATAAATCCTAAAAAAGAATTCCCAACATCACCTTCGACAACTGAGGGATACCGAATTGTATCCGATGACAATTCATCTGGTAATCACCAAAATTATACTACCTACAGAGTAAAAAAAGGTGAAACCCTATATAAAATTGCCCGAAAAATCTATGGCGACGAATCTGCCTGGAAACATATTTTCAATGCAAATAAAGCGATCATGAAAAATCCAAATGACCTGAAACCGGGGATTTATATCAAAATTCCCTAAAGCTGGCTTTTATATTGGCTTACAGAGACTTGTTATCATGGGCAAACTAGAAAATTTATTTATATCTTTCAAAGGAATGTGGAGCAAAAAACCGCCACTGAGTGCTCGCAAGACGCATCCGCAAAAACCGCCTTCAGATGTCAACCCGACAAGCCGCTTCACAATAGTCCTGGCATCTATCACATCAATCCTGATCATCTGGGGAGCGTATGCGATCAATATCTTGTATCAAACTCCTACGACAGCAACTGAAACTGATGATTTTATTGTTGGGCAAAAGGTCCCTGCGGATATTTATGCACAGGTAACGTTTGACTACAATGATTCTGCTCAAACAGACATTAAACGGCAGCAGGAAGCAAGTAAAATATTAGATATTTATAGATTTGATGATGCCGTAAATGATATTGTTCACCAAAATTTTATAGAACTGTTCAGAATCGTTAATGCACAATTGAGCAACGATAAAGGGAAAATTGGAACAGATGAAATAATTTCATCTGTATATATAAGAACATTATATGAATCATTGGGGAAAAATCAAAAAGACAGTTTGATTGCAATGTTTGGCAGTGCTGACAAACAAAAGTTTTTCCTCCAGAACCTGGACAAATTATCATTAGACGGAATCATTAGTAAAAAAGATAACAGCCAACAATTCAGTCAACAGCGAATTTGTATCTTAGACTCCTTTTCCCGCAAGACCAAAACCAGATTTTCTTCTCTTAATACTCCAAAAACCTTAGCGGATGAAGTACTGACTTTATTTGTTGATCGGTTTAGCCTTACAAACCGGAATACGGTTGAAGACATTTCACAGAACGTCATTTCCAAATTAATTCGGCCTAATCTTAACTATGAAGAATTATTAACGAATAATGCAAGAGAAAAAGCCCGTAATGCAGTTCAACCTGAAAAGCAATGGGTATCTAAAGGGACTGTATTTCTTCAAAAAGGAAGTGTTGTAACTGAAAAAGATATTTCAAAACTCTCAGCTCACAACACTGCAATAAAGGCAAGCATTGACAGTACGCAGTACCTGCTTAAAGTTATATCATCACTTGCACTTGGCCTCATTTGCATACTGGCAATTGCAATGTATATCTATATCATTAATCCTGCCTTTTGCATATCACGGTCAAAAATCATCCTGGTATCAATCATCATTGCATTAAATATTGTGCTTATTCGACTTGTAGAGGAACTGATTCCAATGCTGATGAGCGGTTCAAGAGTACTCATTAATCCAGCACTGCCAATCGCATTTTCTGCACTGTTTGCAGGTATATTATTTGGTAAACGACTTGGTATGACAATCGGCGTGTTCATGTCGCTTATTACAAGTTTGACTGTTGCAGATTCAATTCATATTTTTATTTTAGGAATCATCACTTCATTTTGCGGGACACTTGCAATTTATTCAGCTCGTACTCGTACCCAAACCTTCCGGGCTTCAATCGTAATGGCAATATCAATATTTTTAATAGAAAGTATTTATTTAACACTGAAATCAACCCCGTGGCCAAATTTCTTAATTATGCTTGGAATTGCGATTATCAGCGGATTCCTGATTGTTTTAATAATCAATTTATTACTTCCTCTGACCGAATATGTTATGGGTTTAACAACCAATATAAATTTGTTGGAACTAAGTGATTTAAATCACCCGATTCTTAAGCGGTTACAAATGGAAGCACCGGGGACTTATCATCATACCCTTATGGTTGCTACATTATCAGAGACTGCAGCAGAAGCGATCGGAGCCAATACGCTGCTGACTCGAGTTGCAACTTATTTTCATGATATCGGTAAACTGTCAAATCCATCCTATTTTACAGAAAACAGTTTCGGGGTGGATAGACACGAAGATTTGAGCCCGAGAATGAGTACAATGATCATTTTGAATCATGTTAAAGAGGGTTTGGCATTAGCAGCAAAATATCGATTAAAAAAACCAATACGAGATGTAATTGCATCGCATCATGGAACAAGTCTGGTTTATTATTTTTATCACCGTGCAGTTACAGGAAGCAAAAAAATAGAAGAAGGAACGACACCAGAGGGAGATTTTCGCTATGCCGGCCCGTTACCCAAGAGTAAGGAAGCCTCAATTATTAGCTTAGCTGATTCCTGTGAAGCTGCATCACGTACATTGAAAAAACAGACACCTCAGAAAATTACGTCTCTGATTAAAGAAATATTTCGCAACAAAATTGTAGATGGACAGCTCGATGAAAGTGAACTTACAGTTGCGGAAATTAAGATCGTAGAATCGTCAATTATCAAGTCTCTTAACACCATGCTTCACAGCAGAATCAGTTATCCGAAAGTCGCCGAAAATGAAGGTAATAGTGAACAATTGTCAAAAGACTTATTCTCTGAAAAAAAGAAAAAAATTAAAGGAGATAATACAAAGGACAGCCAATCTAAGCAATCTAAGCCGGTTGTTGCTTCCTGATGATGGATTATCCATAATTTTTGTAGACGAGATTACCATCGCCAAACTTAATGCGGACTATTTGAATCACAACGGTCCTACAGACGTTATAACCTTTGATTATTTAAGTGAAAAGGTTTTTCCAGACACAGGTAATGATGATAGAACCATTGGAGAGATATACATTTGTTGTGATATGGCTGAAAATGTTGCAAAACAGCATAATCATGGAATTTCAACTGAAATCGTGCTTTATATCGTTCATGGCATGTTACATCTATGTGGATATGACGATGTAAAAGAAACAGATATAAATAAGATGCGTTCAAAAGAAAAGGAAATTTTATCAATCTTAAATGATAATTTTGAGTTAAATGATCTTTTTGATTTAAACGCAACCGGCGTGTAAGGTGAAATCCAAGGATCAATGTATACTGGAATTACCCCGGCATTTTTGCATGATCAGGCTGGGAGACAGGCCAATTGGCAAAAAGCAGGGTTGCTTTCACAACGTATTATCAGTGACGTATGTTGAAATAGTTGTTTTCGTGCTGAAATGACTAAATTGAAGTAAAGTCAGGATAAGCAAGATACACTTTCATCTCTTTTATACACTGACTTATATCTGAATTTTAATAATGTTCCAGAATTTGTTCAGGAATATAGAAACCGCAATTTAATATGGAGGGAAAAGACATTTTTATATGGAGATTGACTATTTACTCTACTTTTTTTTGATTTTTATAAATTTATTTATTGCCACCTGGTTAACCGGATTAATGACTGCATTATTTGAACTTAGCTGGGCAAAAATTAAAAAATTAGATCCAATTAAACGCCAAAAATTAATTGACCGCTTTACCCACGTACTTGAAAATCGGAATAATTATCGAATTTTAATCCGATCGCTTGCCCTGATAAATCTCGCAGTCTTATCTATTGTCGTATATCGATTAAGTAACGTATTGTTCTTTCAATACACAAACCTGTATACCGAGATATTCAGTGGCGTACTTGCTGTAATAATTTTTATTTTAATTACTGAAATTTTAGGGAATGGATGGCTATGTTCTTTTGAATGGTCATTGCTGTCAATATCAACACCAGTTCTAAGAATAATGACCCTGGTATTTAAACCCGTCATTTGTTTGATCGTAAATTTTCAGAACCGAATAAACAAATATAGTAAAAATGACGGTTATGACGAAAAAGCAACAACCGCAGACGAGATAATTTCTCTGGTAGAAAACGATGCACATCAAAAACCTGAACTCAGTACCCTTGAAGACAGCGAAAGACAAATGATACGCGGCATATTTGATCTGGAGGAGACTCTCGTCAAGGAAATTATGACACCCAGGGTAGATATTGATGCCTTAAAAATTGATTCGGCCATTAACACTGTTAAATCAAAAATTATTAAAACAGGTCATAGTAGAATCCCCATATATCGAGACCGTATCGATGAAATTATTGGATTCATTTATGCCAAAGATCTTCTCGATGAAAAACGAGTGAAAGGCACTCATAATTTAGAAGAGCTGTTACATCCACCTGTATTTGTTCCGGAGACAAAAAATGTCAGTGATTTATTAGAAGAATTTAAAGAAACCAAAAATCACATTGCTGTTATTATAGATGAATACGGGGGAACCGCAGGAATCGTCACATTTGAAGATATTTTAGAGGAAATTGTTGGAGAAATTCAAGATGAATATGATTTTGAGGACAGTCATTCTAACTATACAATGAAAGATAATGGCAGTTTAGTAGCTGATGCACGCATGCCGATTGATGAAATTAATGAGTTACTCAATATTAGAATTTCAGAAGAAAGAGATTTTGATACAATTGGTGGATATGTTATAAGTGAACTTGGACGAATCCCGCGTATTGGTGAAGAAGTAACTCTACATGATCTAACGGCAAATATTATCTCTGCTGACGCAAGAAAAATCAGTACGTTGATGTTAAAAAAATTAGATAATCAAATTGAAGAAAAATTAGACGTTCATCAAAGCGATTTTTAGATAGTATTTGCATAACCTCATCGAAATCCGTATCAATTCCAGCAGTTTAACATAGTATTATAATGTCGAACGAATTGATATTACATATTAGCGAACATGATAAAAAATGACCGGCGATTCCGAACTTTTAAATAAATTATTTTCGTTGATTCATGATTATATTAAGACAATTCGAGATGACAAGTCATTAATTACTCATTATAAGACTCCGGAAGCACTCCCGTCCATGTTCGACCCAAGTGTCGATGGGCAAGGTATAACATCAGATAAATTCTTATCCCTGCTCGAAGTATATCTTTCAAACAGTGTAAAAACTGGTCACAAATACTTTTGCAATCAACTCTTCGGCGGATTTAATATTGTCCCGTTTGTTGCTGAAATAATCACATCTCTAACCAGTACATCGATGTATACCTATGAGGTCGCCCCTATTGCAACACTGATGGAAATGGAATTGATCAAAAAAATGAATCAAATTATTGGTTTTAGAACGGGAAACGGTCAATTTGTCTCCGGAGGCAGCAGTGCCAATTTAGTCGCTGCTCTATGTGCTCGCAATAAAAAATTCCCTGATCTTAAATACAAGGGAATCCACGGTAAATCAGCACTGACCATGTTTGTTTCAGATCAAGCACATTACTCTCTGAATAAGGTGGCAAACCTGATCGGCATCGGTTCAAATAATTTGATTAAGATTCCATCGGATCATAATGGATGCATGATTGTGGATGAATTAGAAGCCGCATTGATTGCGTCTGAAAAAAAAGGGGATTCCCCATTCTTAGTTGTCGCAACAGCGGGAACAACAGTTCTCGGTGCATTTGACCCCATTGAACCCATTTCTGTAATTGCAAGAAACCATAATAATGTGTGGCTCCATGTTGACGGAGCATTTGGCGGATCGGTGGCATTAAGCAAATTACATTCTCACCTGCTTGCGGGAATTCATTTAGCTGATTCATTAACCTGGGATCCCCATAAAATGATGAGCATTCCGCTTATCTGTTCGGTTTTACTGGTAAAAGATAATAATATTTTAAATAATGCATGTGCATGTGATAACGATGAATATCTATTTCATGATCATGAATTCAAAGATTATGATCTCGGTAAATCGTCAATCCAATGCGGGCGTCGAGCTGATGTGTTAAAATTATGGTTTTCATGGAAATTTTTCGGAGATTCCGGATACGAAGATCGAATCAATAAACTTTTCAAACTTACTGAATATGCACAAGCTGTTGTTAAAAAATCTGCCCGATTAGAATTAGTTGCAACTCCACAGTCAGTGACTATTTGTTTCCGATATATTCCAGACAGAGACACGAACATAGATCAATTGAATCTAATGCTGCGTGATCAGTTGATGAAAACAGGTAAGATAATGATAAATTATTCCTATTACAAAGATCAGGTTACCATTCGATTAGTTGTAATTAATCCTGATTTAGAAACGGAAGATATCGATTATATTTTTGATGAAATAATCAGTGCAGGTAAGCGAGCTGAAATTAAGTTATGAAATCTATGGGATTTGGATATCAATATTCGGACACATCTTTCTGATATCTGATTTCGAGCTGTTGTCTGGCTAAATCAAAATTCCCTGTAGAACTGTATAGACAGGCAATTCCGGTATTGGCTTCAATTGATTCAGGATCAACAGCAGGCGATTTGCTTCTTTTGGCAGGTCAAACATTTCTTTTGAAACAAACTCCAAAAGCCAATAGAAGGTCAGTCATAATAAATCATAGGGAATTAAAAATATATTAAAAAAAGATATCAATTTATAGCAAATGATTTACCTGAGGATCAAGAATAGAAACTGTAATTGAAAAACAGGTTTTCAATGTTGCAATAAAATGTTAGGTTTATTAAATAATTTGGTTTAGCGTTTTATCTCAAGCTTTGACAAGAACTCATTAATTAGCTATTTTATAGATATTAACATAAAGAAATGCTGTATTAGAATAATTATAGAAAAGATTGAATATAATTTTTAACCGGTAACATATCTAAAATGACTAAAGAATTTATATCATTAGTCAAATTAATTCATATCGCTTCAGCTTCATAATAATAATGCTCGGCATGATTTCGATTGTCTTCATTATCTAAGCTCTGAATTTGAAAAATTCTTCAAGGTTTCAGACCGTATTCAGTTCGCTTAGTAAAAGTATATAATTACAATAAGAGCCGGATAAAACACCTTTTTGATTCATATAACTGATTATTAACAATACTGTTTCCTCTGCCTTATAACCAATGCAGTTATTTCTCCAATTAAACACGTCACTCAAGACTCACACGACTAACAAAAGGTGTTGCCGGTATGATTAGAACACGAGGAAATATTAGAGATTTCCCTATTGCAATATTAACCACTCCGGGCGGCCGAAATCTCGCAGATGATGTTAACGAAAAACTCGTGGAGATTTCAGCTGAATTTGGCGAACCACACCCCCCAACCTTTTTACGAATTTCTGAAAATTACCGGTTTCAGAATGGAGAAGGGAAAGCAGTAATTATCGACTCCATACGGGGAACCGATCTTTTCATTATTGTTGATGTTGGAAATTATGGCGTTAAATACAAACGTTACGGGAAAAATATTCCGATAAGCCCAGATGAACATTTTCAAGATCTTAAACGGATTTTGGGAGCAGCTAAAAACATGGCCCAGCGAACCACTGTCATTATGCCTCTTTTATATGAAAGCCGGCAACACAAAATGAGCGGACGGGAATCGTTAGACTGTGCGTTGGCATTACAGGAACTGGTAAATTTTAATGTTGATACAATCGTTACCGTTGACGCACATAATTCCCATGTTATGAACGCAATTCCAATGCATGGCCTGGAAAATCTACATGCATCTTATCAACTCATCGAAGCATTTATATTGGAAACAGAAACTAAAGTTAACATTAACCCCGATGAACTTGTAGTCTGCAGCCCGGACCTGGGGGGGTTGGAACGAGCCCGGTATTTTGCAGAACATTTTGGAGTTCACCTGACGGGCTTCTATAAATTTCGAGACCTTGCACAAGTCGTTAATGGTCAAAATCCAATTATAGAACACAAATTTTTAGGTGCAGATATAAAAGGAAAGAATGTCCTGGTCGTAGATGATTTACTGGCCTCGGGAAACAGTCTGCTTGAATCCGCACAGGAATTAAAGAAACTGGGTGCTGCAAGAGTTTATTTTGCCGTTACTTATGCCCTTTTCTCCAATGGTTTCAAAGCATTCAACAAGGCTTCGGAGGCTGGTTTATTTGAAAAAGTATTTGCCTCAAATGCGACATATCTACCTCCTGATCTTATTAGTAAAGAATGGTTTATTGAAGCCGATATTACAAGGTTCCTGGCAAAGTTTATTCATTCGTTCAACAGAGATGCTTCAATAACGAAATTACTCAACAGCACAAGTAAAATCAATAAATTGTTGGGCCGAAAATTACCGTCACGTGATAAAGTTAATCAAAAAGGGAATAGCAGCAGTGAAACTCGTAATCAGCTTTCATTGAATTATTAAGATAGATATTTTCTTATACATTTCAGGATAGCATTAAATCGTATTTTACATACTAATCCTTTTAATCTTTATTATGTTTGGCTAAAAATCATCCTCCCAAAGCAGGTGCACGGACTAAAAATCCTCCGGGGAAAAACGGGCTTCAACATAAGCATCGGTCAATGAATCCCACGAAAACGATTAAAATAAACATCTAAAAAAATCTATTTTTAATTTAAAATTATGAAATTAATATCACCACTACAAGCAGAACGACTCAAATTTTCACCCTCTTTACCGGCACTGTTTCAAGAATGTGGTTCAAACGTTACAATTTCTCAACAAGAACCTTTACTTCCGGCCGGGGATAAAGATTCTATACACCGAAAATTTCCGGAAACATATGGGAAACCGATTATAACGTTTAAGCAAGGCGGAAAATCCGAGTCTCAACCATACAATGTCGGTGTTATATTTTCCGGAGGGCAGGCTTCGGGAGGGCACAATGTCATTTCCGGACTTTTCGATGGTTTAAAATATTTGAATCGAAACTCAAAACTATACGGATTTCTCAATGGACCCTGCGGATTACTTTCAGATAATTATGTCGAGCTTACCTCTGAATTTATTAAGCCGTTTAGAAATACCGGCGGATTTGATATGATCGGTTCCGGCCGAACCAAACTGAACAATAAGGACCAGTTCGATGCAGTCAAAGAAAATTGTTTAAATCTGAATATCAGTGCACTCGTAATAATAGGTGGTGATGACTCGAACACAACAGCGGGTATTCTTGCAGAATATTTTCTTGCCAATAACATATCAATTCAGGTTGTTGGATGCCCAAAAACCATTGATGGCGATTTACGTAACGAATGGATTGAAACGTCTTTTGGATTTGATACAGCATGCAAGGTATATAGCGAATTAATCGGCAGCATATGCCGTGATGCTGTTTCTGCAAAAAAGTATTGGCATATCATTAAACTAATGGGACGTTCAGCATCTCATATTGCCTTGGAATGTGCATTACAAACCCATGCAAACATTACAATTATATCAGAAGAAGTCGAAAATAAGAAATTGAGATTACAAACTATAATTGAATCAATTTGTTCCGTAATCGTGAACCGATCCAGGCAGGGAAAAAATTATGGAATATTACTTGTCCCTGAAGGACTCGTTGAGTTTATTCCTGAAATTAAAGTATTAATCTCTGAGTTGAACGACCTACTTGCTGAAAATAGTGCCAACCAGGAAGATATTGCAAATGCAGGTGATACAAAAGAACTTCAAAAACATGGACTTTCACAGAATTCTGCGGAGGTCTATCTTACCCTGCCTGACGATATTCGATTACAGTTAGTTATGGACAGAGATTCTCATGGTAATGTTCAGGTATCAAAAATCGATACTGAAAAACTGCTTATTCAAAAAATTTCGGATCATCTTAGCAACTTAAAAATAGAAGGGAAATATCACGATAGTTTTTCTTCCCAGGGTCATTTCTTTGGGTATGAGGGCCGATGTGTTGCACCATCCAATTTCGATGCAAATTATACCTACAATCTCGGATATACCGCCGCTGCAATGATTCGAGCAGGTGAAACAGGATATTTGTCAGCAATTAAAAATCTGAATTTACCTGTTTCAGACTGGCAGCCGCATGGCATTCCGATAAGCGGTATGATGAATATGGAACGACGCCATGGAAGTGAAAAACCGGTTATCCAAAAGTATCTGGTCGATTTAAATGGTAAACCATTTAATAAATTTGCTGAAAACCGAGATAATTGGGCTCAGGACGATGACTATATCTTTCCCGGCCCCATTCAGTATTTTGGTCCGGAATCAATCGCTGATTCCTGCACAATCACACTTAGTTTGGAAAAGGAATAGTTGAAACGTCCCAATAAGTATATTGAAATTATAATATTCACTATAAAGAACACGAAAAAACTGGAGGAAAAATCTTTCACAGCATGAAATTAATTCAATTTCAAATCAACCTGACCCGGTCCGGAATTTACATAAACCCAATATCCTCTCCCTGCTTCCAGCTTATCTGCTGTTACAAATATCTGGTTCGCCGCATCCCAGTACCAGATCGACCGACTCACTCCATCAGACACTCCGGGCAGTGAAGCAACCGCACCATCTCCAGAGGGTCCAATAAGATTCCAGCCATTCTCAACACTCACACGTGAGTTCGTCACTGAATTACCCGGAATATTTTGCAGCGTAATGTCTCGATCAGCATAAATCCAATATCCGGTTTTAGAAGAAACAACTGATTCATCTCTAATAAATTTTGTCATTCCCGGTTTAGCATCCCAGCGCCAGGGAAACCCCTTAATACAACGGGTGCCATCTGGACATTTAAACAAATCCAGCGGAGACTGATCTAACGGTCCAGTTTTAATTGAAATCAAATTCCATCCGCGGAACAATTGCATCTTCTGAGTAACAATAGCAATAAAAATATTCATTTGAACCGGGTCAGACAGTAGACCCAAAGCATCGTTTTTATCTCTAACTCTAAAGACAATTGAATCAGAATTCGGTGCACTATCATCAATACCGGTATTCAGTGTATACGTTATCGATAAACCTTTCAACTGTACCAGAGAAGCATCACCACCGCTATTAAAAGACAGTGTCCCTTTTCCTGGGAATTGTTCGATTGATAAAGAAAAATCATCCAGTTGAATTCCAGCAGTATAATCACGGTCACTTATATCAAATAAATCTCTGGAAATTACCGCAGATTTCGTTTCCTTAATTACTAAGAGTCGGTGGATCGATAACGTTGGTTTATAGCGAATATTCAGAACATTGCTCTTAACCCAGGCTGATGGTAATGTTGAGGTAAAAACACGAACTTCAACAAACCACTGATCGCCTTCGACAAGATTTGCGTTCCCAATTCGTGCTGAAGTGAATGTCGCCTGAATTACATTATTCTTAGACCATCGATACTGGGTACTTATGATGGTATCACCATCCGGATCTGATTTTGATACCGATACAGTCAGATCATCACCGACTCTTCCATTTTCCAGGCCCAAAACGGCCTCGGTTACACGGGGTGGACGATCTACGTTTTGAACAGTAACCTTAAATGTCATGGAATCAATACTATTCGCCTTATCCCGACCATCATCAACCTGGACAGTTACATCTGATTCTATACTCGGATTACCAGTGGACGCCACAGTAAATTCAGGCTTATAGCTATAGGTATTACCATTTGTAATTTGTCCGGGTCCACTTGTTATAGAATAGGTCAGTGTATCCTTCGGTACTGTCAGATTGTCTGTATCCGGGTCAATTGCAATTAATTGAAATAACAGCGTCTGGTTTTCATTAACAGTCTGCGGTGTTATTTGAGTCATTACCGGTGGATCATTGACCTCGGTAACTGCAATTGTTACTCTTGCAATAGTCGAATAACCTTCTGCATCTCTAACCTTAAAGGTAAATGAATCCTCTCCGAATACATTATCATTTGGATTATACATGACTTTGGGACTCCGCTCCCCCAACTCCGGCATATCAATACTGCTCAGCATACCGTTTTTAGGTGAAACAACGATCTCGTATCTAAGATCATTTCCTTCAGTATCTGCGGCCGTCAAATCTATCGTATGATTTGTATCTTCCAACGTGGATTCACCGGGTAAATTAATTGCGGTCGGTAAACTATTTGATACAGCACCGAGATCCATACGGAATACATTGTCAGTACTAATATTTTCACCTAATAAATCTATTGAGTCATTGGCAAATACAGCAAACCTGCCATCTTCAGAAAGCTGACCATAATATGAATCACCACTACCATATAAATTTAATCCATCAACCGATAATGGTGCGACTCTATTCTCTGTATCAGGAATAACTGAACTTAAATCAAGTCGATAAGCATGATCCTGAGAATTAGATGGCGACCTGAAGGAACTGTTCTCAAAAGTAAAACCCGTTGCAGGACTGACAAAATATAGATATCTCCCATCCGCGGACAGTCTGGGAAATTTTGCATTTGCAATCGTCTTGATGATTCGGTTCGATGATAACTGTGTAAGGTCAGCAACCTCGATACTCGATTCAATACCATAAGAAACAAAACGCCCCGTCCAGGATAAGGTCGGAAAAGACATATCTCCGCCCGTGTTCAAATGGCGAACAATATTACCGGAATCAAGATATTTTATCCACACCGCATTCGTTGTCGATTCATTACCGGGGGTATTAGAAAACTCCCCTTTTGTAATGAATGCGACCCGATTACCATCCGGGCTTATCGAAGGTAGAATACATGATTTTTCTGTTTGTTCCTTATTTTTCCCTTGACTTACAAGCTCTAATTTTCCGTTTAGCGGTCTCCAAATATAAACATCCCTATACAAATCACGATCGGTGGCAAGAGACGGTTCATTATCGTCAGAAACCAGTGCATCAAACGTATTAAACACCAATGCCTTGCCGTCCGCAGAAATGGATAGATTTGTCGGTGCAGAAACTGACATTGTGATCGGTGCAGAAATATTTCCGTTTTTATCAATTAATGACCAATATAACTGTTGCGGATTCGCTGAAAGATCCACATATGCAATGGCATTGCCATTTAAAGAAATTACGGGTAAATGTGGCAAATTTGTAAATGTATTGTTAGTTGAAAAATTATTTACTAATTTCGTTTTCCCTGACACACTGTCTCGAAGAAAAATACCACCAACACCCTGTACAGTTAGATTTGTAGAATCACTGCTAAATAAAACCCAACGTCCGTTACCGGAAAAACCAATACTGTCTCTGTCTTTAAACACCGGAGACGATGCGTTGCCAAATACTGAGTTTGGGCCTGCAGTTCCGTCAACCGTACTTTCTACGGATAAATAGCCAATTGAAAAATCAGCAAGGGTAATAAATACACTCGCCGGTATGGACCATACCTGACCATCAGACACCTGGTAACTGAACGAAATATAATGATTGGTTGTTTTATCACTTAATTGAAATTTTAAGGGAAGTTTCGCTGGAGTAAATGGTTGGTTAATTAAAATTGGATTGTTATCTTTGTCAGAAACAACGCCGATACCGCTTTCAGGCAATTCACTTAGTCTATACATCAAACTGCTTTCGGAAGTTTCAGCATCCTCTCCCTTTACCTGTATGTTGCAGGGACTCGCTGTCGTATCTTTATTACAATCTAATTTTACATCTGTAACAACAGGTCGATTGTTTCCGTCGCGGTCATATCGATATACCTGATGATAATTACTGTTCATTAGATTCGACAGATTTGATGCTGATGAGGAAAACGTGATATATCGTCCATTCGGTGATATTGCAGGGCTGGAACAACTGCTGTCTGCACCCATACCATCTATACCTAATGAAACACATTCCATTTTTTTTGTTTGAACATCAACGACATAAATTTGAAACACACTGTCTACTGCTCCCGGAAAATTAGATGATTTCGACCGAAATACCAGGTACCGACCCGTATCATCTATATCGGGTTCATCACTATCATCGTCACCCTGAAAAAGACCATCAATCAAGTTGACCGGCTCAACAGTGCCCGAACCTGTCTCATACAAAAAAATGTCTTTCTTTGCATTCGTATCATTTTGAACAATATCACTGTCCCGACTTACAAAAACAATCTTAGTCCCATCTCCTGAAATTGCAGGCTGATGACTCGCCTCTGTGGTTTCTGAATCACTTAATTTTTTGTTAATTCGTTGAATATTTCCGTCATTCCACAAAAAGATATCGGAAACATTGTTTCTGTCATTCATATCAAATCCGCCGTCAGAGGATTCAAATACAACCTGCTGACCACTATTACTGACATCAGGCCAAAAACTGCCGGCTGACGGTGTTTTACTTTTTATACTTATCCGAATCGGTTGCCTACTAACTCCCAATTCCCTCATATAAATATCGGATTGAGTATCTAAGACAGTGTCGACTTCAAGATTATCATCAGCTTCATAAACCAGAAAGCTGCCATTATCTGATAACTTAAGATGATTGAAAAATTTACTCCCGCCTGCAATAGCTGAGAGATGACTAACCGGGCTGTCTATTTTTCTCCATAGGAGAATCTGATTCTGATCATTTGCATCTGTATTCTGTCTCAACTCTGCGTAGTTGTCTCCACCAAATGCAACACTAAGGGCAAGAGGGAAATTACGATTAATCAAGGTTGCTAAACTAAGAGTTTTAATACCTGAAGCTGAAGAATAATTATATACATCTGCACCTCCGCCAACATCCCGGGTATCAAAATTTGATGCCTTAGACAAAAAAACGATAGTTCCGGCATTGTCGACTGGAGAAATAACCCATGATGATTCCGACAAAAAACCGCTATCACTGTTTCCTGCTTTCATCTCGCCATTTTCTTCAAACGTTGAAATAATCTGTAGGGAACCTGCAAAGGCATATTGTGAATGGTAAGTTGCTAACCAAATTACAAAAAGGACTATTATATAACATCTATTCATTCTAAAATTCTCAAAAACAGGATTTCTGCACTATACAGAGATATAAACGGTTTAACTCATTGTTACACTTAGCCGGACATATACGATAAAATAAATTTATCAACAGCATGAAAAAAACATTAAATTAACTGTGTCAAACATCGGTGGATATGTTCTAATCATATTCATTGGAGTTCATAACCCAAATGATACATATCTCTGTACTATCAAAAAACGGCGTATTTAGTCGTTGCGTGATTTCAAACAGCATACTGATACCCCGGGTTTTTCCTAATAAAACCAAATCAATTATAAACAAAAAAGTCCCGCCTGGTCAAAAAGCGGGACTCTTGAAAATGGTTTGCAAAATTATATCTTTTAGAAACCAAATATTAATTTTGCCTGTGTACTTGATCCACTAAGATCGACATCCGCCAGGTTCGTAGAGACATCATCAAAGACATAATCAAATCGATATTCGAGACCAACTGCAACTGATTCATTAAGATTATAATTCAGTCCAGCATTTACATAAACTCCAAACAATAGATCGGTGGCATCATCTTTCAACTTTTTTGTGAAATTCGCTCGCTGTACAGCATCAACATCAAGATCTGCAATTGTTAACGTTGGACCGGCCCCAATAATAAATCCAAAGTTACCTGCCTTAAAATTTCCGCTGACACCTGCTCCAAACGTGTAAGCAGCCAAGTCAAGATCATACTCAACTCTACCCGTTACATTCGCTGCAGCACCAAGACTTATCGGAGCAGGAAAATTTCCTGCTGTTACCTCTCCGTCTCCGTCTTCATTGACATTTCGTAAGAAAACTGTTCCCGTCACATTTGTAGATAACGTTGTTGTTTCTGGATTAAAGTCTTCATCTGTATCTGAAAGAGCGGTTGCAAACGAGAGATCAAGCTCCCAGGAGTAACCAGATTTTTCTTTCAAAACTCTTCTTGCACCAAAGACAACTCCACTGCCCTCATCAAATTCCTTGTCAGCACCCATAAACGTAATACTGTCATAGGTAACTCGAATCGGAATATCCGCAGCAGATACTTCAGCCGGAATATCAACCAAACCATTTAACGGACTAAAATCAATAAATACCTTTGGAACATTTGTCTGATCAGCTTGAAATAAACCCGGAGCTTGAACAGCCCCGTCTTCTACAACTAACGTATCCGCAGCATATGTACCGTTGACAAATTGTGATGCTGGATATTTGGGATTAATAAACCTGAGTTGTTCAAAATCAATATCGTCAAATGTTCGATAATTTGCACCAATTGAAAAACGCCAGTCACTCTCGGCTGCTATTACATTACCAATCATCAGGCAAAAGGCGAAAATCGCTAATAACTTTCTATATATCATAATAGTTTGCTCCTCTTTTCAAATTTAGAATTGATTACTTACAACTTTATTTTACAACAAAGAAAAACTGTCGACTCCAGGGGCCGTTTACTGTCGCGGTTGTTCCACGAACTCTTATTTTTACAATTGTAATCGTCTTGTTTGCTAATAACGGCTGCTGGAAAATATCAGTTAACTCCAATCTAAGGGTGTCAGCATTAACAACACCGATATTTTTTGGTACAACAGCTAAAGGCGAATTTAATGTCTGAGTTACAAAACCATCGGTTTTGGTATCACCAAACCGCCTAATTGATGCTTCAAATACCAAATTTGTCGGAATTAACGAATTCGTTCCAAACCCTGATACATCAATTGAATCAAAAGACTGACCATCAGTTGTATCAACATCAACAGGAGCAATTGACAGTTCATTAAGTTCATGACCCGTTTGATCAGGCTTTGGTTTTGGAATATAACTCTTAATCCTTGCATCAGCATCCAGTTTTTCTTCTCCGGTAATGCTATTACCTGCATCTCGTTTAACATGAATTGGCGTAACTTTTACCAGATAAGTAACATCCTTTTCCGCAATATTAAACCCGGCAAGAGTACTTGTTATCGTGATCTCATTACTTTGATTGTCAGCGAACTCAGCCGTATAACTCTTTTCTGTTGTCGAATTTATAAGACTCACCAAAACTTTTTCTGCTTCGACAACAATCCATTCAGTTTTGATTATAATCTGAGTGTCACCAACTTCAGGTTTTGTTTTTAATGATATATCTGCTAAGATTGGAACTGCAGTCGCGAGCTCAGGTTCAATCTGGAAATATCGAGGGGGACTCCAGATATCATTAAATCCGATACTATTTTTCGTAATGACATGCCATCTGTACTGCCCGGGTTTTAAGGATACATTAAAAAACCTGTTTCCATTTGTGGCACCATTATTTGTCAAATTAATTGCCATTCCTCCGGCGGTTGCAACAAAGACAGAATAATCAGCAGCCTTGTCGACCTTATCCCATTCAAGCCTGACGACAGCTTCATTGTTTGCACTCGCGGTTCCCACAAGGAATCCAGGATTAGTGGTATCAGGTTGGGCGATACCGGGTTTCATGGAGTTTTCATCCACACCAGATGGAGCTGCCGTAACCGTTACTGCAGTTGCTATATTAAATTTTCCTGTAACTGCGGTTCCATCACCTTTCGGATTACGAGGGGTAATACTCCACTCAAAATCTCCGCCACCTTCAACAAAAACATCCAGTTCTGTAAATTCACCGTCTATGGCAATCACTCCTTCAGCGTCTGGCTGTAATATCTGGTCATACTGCAATATATTATTTGTAGCGAGTGATTTCACAGCGATTGTATACCCGGAAGAGTTACCCAGATTAAATATAAAATTTTGATTATCATTCGCACCGAATGGATTGTCTGACCCTATGGGAATATCCGGCGTTGTAACCGCAGTAGTAAATGTCGCCGGGATTGTCGCAGACGCATCGGCATAACTGTCAACGTCAAGTTCTTTTCTCTGTTTTCCAACAGCTTCAAACATCATACTCTCACCATTAAACTTCGAGACTGAAACCACGTATTTACTGCCGAATGCAATACTTTTAGGATCATCGCAGGCACCATCAGCCGGAGTAGCATCGACACATGATGGTTTCAACCCATTCACATTGGCCTGTAAATAATCAATCGGGCTAACAGATTTTTTGGCAGCACTCGTCTTTATCGTTGTATTCAGTACTGTTTGAAAATTTTCGTCTTCTGATTCAAGTTCAATAAGAACTTTATAAACTTTCCCGGCAAAATATGTATTTTCGTCTATACTCTCCGGCACAGAATCAAAATCTTTAATATCGATAAATGGGAACCAGGGCGGTGTTCCGACTGCGATTCTGGCAGTTCCATCATTGGATTTTGCAGCTTTCACCGCTGCACCGTTATCCATGCCGTTATCAGTTGCAAAAAATGTAAACTCAGCTCTCCCGTTTGGAGGTGGATCTGACAGGGTTGGGAAAAACCAAACCTCTGCCTCGTTATCAACTGCAGTTATTGTGCTGTTTGTTCCAATTACAATATCAGCACCACCCGTCGCAGCCGTTTTTAATACACCCAGGTTTGCAGCCGGCAGCTCTTTAATTTCAAAACTGGCTATCGCACCACCGATATCATCCGGATCAGTTCCTTTTAATTTGACAGGGATAGATAATGTATTGGCTTCATTTTGTCTACCAACACTACCCGAAACGTCACTAACGCTCGGTTTATCATTGACGGGATCGACATCTATTGTAACCGTTTGTTTTGTTGTAGAAATCCCTCCGCTTCCATCTCGTACCCAAAAATCAAAACTGTCTGCATTTTCACCGGTACCATTAAAGTTTTTAACAGGTTTATATTTCAAATCCGTACGCTCTAACGTTATAGTTAACGTTATAGTCCCCCCTTTTGCTGTTGTTATAGGAAATGGATCACCTGTTGCAGAAGAAACAATACTTAAAGCAGTTAACAGATTATCAGTCGGATCATCATCGTTAACAAATATATCAGTTGAAGATGGAGTTTTCGTGTCTCCAAGAGTTACTGATATTTTCTTTTCTGTATCCTCTTCTGCCGTAACAGCAGAGCTCGGCTTAGACGCTGTAGGCAGCGTATTTGAGATAGTGATTGATTTAGTGAGATCCTGACTTGCAATACTTTCAGCATTTTCTCCATCTTTTGCTCTCACACGAACCTTGACGACGTCGCCCTTTTCAAACTGACCGTCGAATTCTGTATCATCTGCATCACCGTCTGATGTTTCTACATCATTTACAAACCAGACAATAGCCAAATCCCCAGCGGTATTCGGCTGCAAATCATCCTCAGAATCTGCATCTGCCGGTATTGCCTGCGTCAAATCAACATTTATTTTACTTGCCCTAAATGCCGGATCAGGAGTTAAAGATACAGAACCGCTGATGGTCGGGACGCTGTTCAGTACAGTTTTTTGTCCTGACCTCGGTTCCGAGTCTGCAATTCCATCGAATGCAGTCACTTCACATGTCCATACACCTTTTTTGACATCGGCACTGTTAATACCTGCCTCAGTGGTTGTGCTGCTTAGAACTGTATGTTCTTTTATAACCACATTTCCTTCGGTTGTTGTATCTGTCTTTCCACCAAAATTCAGCGTTCGTTTCCAGGTAAACTTGTACTGCTTTTTACCCCCTATTGCGTCTTTATCAAAATCAGCTGTTCCATCCGGCGATCCAACAGGCAGAATATCTGTATCATCAGGTGTAACGGTCGCAGTCAATACTGCACCGGCAAAAGCCGGGTCAGGGTTAGAGGAAACAACGACCGCTTTGGGTCGATGCGGTGCCTGATTTTCCAGGTAACGGACACTTATATTTTGTGAATCTCCTTCTCCGTCAACCTCATCGATGGCTGAATACGTAAAAACTTCTTTCGCCGTTATTTCGCTGGCAACAGTTGCAACTTTGAAATAAATCACAGCAGTGTCTGATGAAGCGGTAATTGTTGTATCCACTGAATCAATTGCCGTCGTTGTCGCAGCTGAATCTTCCCATAATGTCCCGACAGTGTCTGTTGGCAGAGTCTTAATTTTGTACTCTTTAATCGAATCATTATCATCATCTTTAGCTGACAGAGTGATTTCAAAAATCTGCGGATCGGGTACCTCCGGCGGCGTCTGTGGTTTTGTAAAAACGACATCTATTTCGTTCGCGACAGGTGCTGTGTTGGCAATCTCAACCGGTGCGGACGTTACCGGTGCACTTGTATCTGTATCATCTTTTGCAGTGACAACAACCTGAAACTGATCTCCGCGATCAAATTTTGTCTTGCTTCCAGCTAATTCCGAGAAAGTCAATGTTTTATTGGTCGCACCTGCAATAGGACCGAACGCTCCAGTACCAATTTTCTGATGCCATTGATATTGAAATACAGGTGCTTTTGCACCAACATCGATTCCCTCATCAAAATCCTGATCGACAATTGTTAAACCAGTCGCTGTCAATGTACTGTTAAATTTAGGTGACGCAGGGGCAATTGTAAGCGGAGTTGTCTGATCCAGCGTTGGTGCAATATTTCCAATTTTATTTGAGAGCACTGCCTCGACAAAATCACTTTCCCCGCTTGCATTCGTTGCCCTTACCAGAAGTTTTATCGTCTCGCCTTTTTTAAACTTTGAACTGGCAAGGTCTGCTATAGTACTGATTGTATAAACCCTATCGCTGCCGGTACCATCTGCTGTTCCCGCAACATCTGTTCCTGCTGCTCTGGGAATATCTCCGAAGGCATTTGCCCATTTCCAGTCAAAGGTTATCGCTTCCTGACGGTCATCCGGATCGAATGCAGTAACCAAAGCTGGAGCGATAACATTATCGTTTGTATTACTGCCTCCCGATATCGTAAAGGCTTCTATCTGAGGCGGCTTATTCGGAAGGACATTAAACGCCCATTGTGCTGCTTGTTGTAATCCGGCAGTACCTGAATCATTCCCGAAAATCTGCAACAGATAGACGTTTCCCTGAGGTTGATCCGCCGGTATAAAATCAGCAGGGATTTTCCAATTAAACTCGATCGTAACCTTATTCGTTACCGAAGTATTGATATTAACGTTGAATGTGTGTTCAAATTTACCTTGAGTCAGAGTCTTGTCATAAGAAGTAACTTTCAGATTAATCGGAACGATACCATTTGTACCCCCTCGAAAAGATGGTGTTAAATCTTCCGTAATCGTTTCAGGCGTGTAAGCAGTTCCAGTTCCATCGCCCTGAGCTTTAACAACTCGAAATGATACATCGTTTACATCAGCTTTAACTGGAACACCTAAACCAGTAAATGTTGTAATAAACTGTGAAGTGGCAGCACCATTGCTAAACTGATTTGCCAAGGCAGCTTTTGCAATATTTAGCTGTGATGCAGCAGGACTGTCTAAACTGACTGCAATAGAAGGAGATGCTGTTAATTTTACAGTAATCTGCTTAGGTTTTTGATTTCTTGCAAATCCACCATAAGTAGGTTTTGCAACTAGCGTTATCAATGCATCACCATTAAAACCTGAAGGGACATCCACCGTAAATAGAAATATTTTTGTATTTCCATCGTCAGGATTGAAATTCTTTATGTAAGCTCCACCAGCTCTACGGGACGTATCATTATGAGGAAATTTCTCAAAAGTTTCAGGTTCAAGATGAAACTCTTTTCTTTTTGGCACCCATGAAAATGTATCTTTCCCCCATTCTTTTGGAAAAAAGAGATCAAAAGCAAAATTTTCGGGTTTATCAGTCGAATTATAATCTATGGTAAACGCTATATTAATATCTGAACCTGCAGAGTAGGTAAATGGTTCTTCAGGTAATGTATTTGAAACTGCCCCAGTATAGGCTGACAATTTTGATGTAAACGTTGATTGAGAATATCCATTTTGAACAATGCCAAATGAACAGGTCATTGTTAACATAAAAATGAAGATGTTATTTTTTCTTATATTCATAGCCAAGTGTACTCCTTTATTTTTTTAATATTCTACAGATTTTATTTGAATAATAGCCGTTATGTTATTTTAATTTAAAACCATCACTATTTGGAGGGGGATTTAAGTCAAGTTCAAAGCCATTAGCTGACTTAAATAAAGCGATTATCCTGGCCAATTCACTCGTACCTATTTTCCAATCTTGCCCTGCTTCCTCCGAAAAGTCAGTTGTATCAGGCTTTAGAAAGTCTCCACTATGGAATCTCTCAGCCGGTCTCTTTTGGGTTCCTGCCCGAAATCCATCACTCTCTGCCGGGGGGTTTGGGTCAACTTCAAATCCATTTTGCATTTTGAATAATGCAATTATTCTTGCTAACTCCGAAGTCCCAATCTTAGAATCTTTGCCTGGTTCTTCAGAAAACTCAGTTACATCGGGTTTTAAAAAGTCAGCACTATGAGCACTATGAGCACTATGCCCTAATGTTTTAACGGATTGAAATCCGGTATTTGGGATTAATGCGATTATTTCGTCGTCAGTAACTGAATCATCAGGATCGAATTCCGCCCTGGAATTTACAAAACCCGTTGCTTCTTTAGGTCCGGTCATTTCAGTTGTTTTTAATAGCAGATCATCCTCGGGACCAACGATACGATAGGTTACAGAAAATTTATTTTTCAGGTCAGCAGGATTGGTTTTCCATGATAATTTAATTTTTCGATTCACTCCATTTCCTTTTATCTCAGGAAGATAAGAAGCATCTGGTAAAGCACTGATACTCAATATTTCACTCTCTGCAGCTGAATCGTATCCTGTAACAGGAATATACCAAAAACCTTTGAAATCTGAGGGCAGCGTCTCTTCAAGAACAAATTTGGTCAAGTCCGTAACAACTGAGGTGTCGATCGTGAAATTTAAGGTAACGGTCAAGCCTAAACCGGTTGTTTCATCATGTGTATATGACCCGCTTCCATCAGCGTCATGATAAAGCAGTCCGGAAACTCCGGTTACACTTCCATTATCTGCAGTATCCCAGCCGTCGCCGCCATCATAGATTTGAATATCGCCGGTGTCATATTTACCGTCGGCGTTTACGTCCTGCCAAATATCTTCACCCGGAGAATAACCAGAAGGACTTATGTCGTTATACAAAATACCTGTCGTAATTCCCGGCACTGAGTCCGTTTGAAACCCATTTGAAAAATCAGTATCATCCGGCGATCCATCAAACACTTTAGTATCAACGCCATCGTCGTACTGATTCGCTGTGCCAGTATTTACATCAACCCAGATATCCTCACCTTCTCCGGCTTTTGCAATCGTTTTATCCAATGTTCTTTCGACCTTCAAACCTGATTTAAATACGGTAACGGTAACTGTACCGGGATCACTTGTTAATGGGGCTTTCGGATGATTATCTTTGATTCTATATTGAAATGTCCCCTCAAATTTATCTTTAGAATTATCAGTAAACGTTTTATTTGTCAGCTCAGGTGCAGGCGTAAACTCGAGGGTTTCGCTCCCGAAAGATTTTGATAATGATCCCAGGGTAACAGACGTTTCCAAACTATCGTCGACAACCGTAGCCGGGAAACTGTCATCAACAATTGAAATCGTTTGACCAGTATCTGTTTCAATATCATTCTCAGTTACACTGATTGTAAATGGTGACGTTGTTGATTGTAAATACAGGTGGTTTTCGGGATCATCAACGGCAATAGGCTTTGCGTTATCGACGGCCATAATGATTTGAACTGTTTTGAACCCGGATGAATCGGCAGCAAATTTGTATTGTGCTTTAGTCTTACTGGTAATTGTAACGTTACCGCCTGCAACGGGATTTTGTAAATTGACTAAAACAGTCCCATTTATATCACGCACCTCAAATTTACTAAAACCATCTGTGTTTGATCCTCCAATAATGCTATTGGTTTTGCTTGCTTCGAACACCGCCCCTCCAGCCTGCAGCAGTTCCGGATTCCATTCCAAAACAATACCGGCGGTTGTATCACGAAATACCAGATCGAGTAAATATGAGGCACTTGACGATATCGGTCTAAAATCTCTGGCAGATGCAACAGTTCCAATCCTGAATGAAGCAGCGTTTTTACTAATGGGTCCCAGGGGAGGTTGAATTTCTTTGCTGTCAATTGCATCAAGACCAGGCTCAGCAGTTGAGTCCATACCGATAGCATAAGAAGCTTCAGCAAAAGCGGTTTGAGTCAGTTTAAATGGAAAAATTATTTCGGGATCCTGTGCCTGAAGGGATGGCATGGCTGCTAAAATAAATATTAACACAAAAGAATGAAGGATTTTTCGGCTCATTTTAAGTTTAACTCCTTAGGAAATTTTGGATACAGCGAATTCTGAATTGTAGGAATTAGATTAATATTTGAGTTTGAGAATAAAACACAAGTACTGTTTTATAAGAAATAGAAACAAAAAAATATTCAATCCAGAAGGCAACAACTTAAAGCAATGCTTTGTTCATTTTAAAGGCTCTTGCAAATATATTCAGAAATTCATCCCTGAAAACTGAATTTAAAAGATCAAACATCCAGTATGCATTGAGTGAAATCTGATCAGTTTTAAAACATAGCCTGAAATACGAACTCGTCAATCAGTGAATTACATTTCCATCTTAAATTCCGGTAAATAGTCATATTCGCACCAAAATACTGATTCTACTTTAACGATCGCCGGAAGACTGTCTGATCAAAAAGACTTAGAATTTTCATTTCCATCTTGACCAGAACGCCAAGAAAGCTGATAGTGGAGCAGTAGTATTAATAATTGAATAAGAGGAGAATCCGGTGAAATTCCGGAACGGTCGCGCCGCTGTAATCAGGAATGACTGCTGCAATATACCACTGTTCTTAGACATAAAGGATGGGAAGGTGCAGCAGTATGATACCTGAAAGTCAGAATAACCTCATATATACGAGTGTGTTCCGCGTAAGAGATACTTGGCTGAATCATTTTGATTTAAAAAATTGGAAACTATAGCTGAATATTTTTATCAGCTTTTGATTAAGATTATCAGCCGGTATTTCTTGTACATTGAAATACCGGTTTTTTTTATTTTTGTCGCGTCAACAAGAATAAAACCCCGGACGTGGACCTTTTGTATATGATACTCATATCACATGAACATTAATCATAAAACAGAAGGATTCGGTCACGATGAGATATACTGAATTTTTAGGATATTCTCTTGCATTGCTCGTAATAGTATCTCAAATAAACCAAACAATGGGCGATGACGACATTTTCCAACTTGAGGACGTTGTTGTCAGTGCAAATCGAAATCCTGTATCCGTTCGTCAAAATGGGAGTTCGGTAACCGTAATTACTCGCGAAGACATTGAAAACCGACAGATTCGATTTGTAACAGATTTATTGAGGACAGTACCGGGTTTATCGGTGTCACAATCCGGTAATACAGGCTCACAGTCACAGATTCGTATACGGGGAAATGAAGCAAACCACACGTTAGTTCTTATTGACGGCATCGAAGTCAGTGATGTCGGCAACGGCACTGAATTTGATTTTGGACATCTGATGACAACGAATATAGACCGAATTGAAATCATTCGCGGTCCACAGAGTGCATTGTTCGGGAGCGATGCGATTGGCGGAGTGATCAATATAATTACGAATCGGGGATCGGAAGGCAGACCGGCAATAGCACTTTCCGGCGAATCAGGCTCATTTCAAACGCAAGGACTTGATGGTTCGATTAATACTCGTGATGATTGGTATTCTTTTTCCGTATTTGGCAGCCACTATAAAAATCAGGGTACAAATATCGCTCGGCAGGGGGATGAAAAAGATGGTTATAAGAACCTGACAATAGGTATTAATGGACAGATCACTCCACGGGAAAGCCTCCATTTTGATATCGTAACACACCTGACTGAAAGCGAGAAGGATTTTGACCGGCAGGATTTCAGATTCCCGACAACACCAACAGAAGGTCTGGCAACTGATACGGATGATATGACAAAAAGCAGCCGGATGTACGGTCGGGTAAGTGGAACATTTTCACCGAAAGACAGTGACTGGAAACAGCGTATCGGAATTGCTGTAACTGATTCAGACAATGATAGTTTTACAAACCGGTCATTCAGTTTTGGCAATGAGGGACAGCGTACTAAGTATGATTATCAAATAACCTGTTCGTTTGATAAGCCTGAATTCGCAAATTCGGTTCATAATATTACTATCGCATATGAGTATGAAGAAATTCGTTTTCAAAATATCGGTCCGACGCCGACATCACTGCAAAACCAGCGAAGAGATCTTGATCAGGATAGTTTTATAGGGGAATATCACCTGAATTTATGGGAGACTTTATCTATTGTAAGCGGTATTCGATTTGACGATAATGAACGGTTTGACGATATTGCTGCTTACCGCCTGGCAATGGCGTATTCAGTTCCTGACAGTGATATCAAATTTCACGGCAGTCTGGGAACAGGAAGTAACAACCCGACGTTTACAGAACTGTTTGGATTTTATCCAGGATTTTTTATAGGTAATCCGTCACTTGAACCTGAAAAATCGCAAGGCTTTGATATTGGAATTGAGAAGAAATTTAAAGATGGCCGATTTGTCGCCGATATTGTATATTTTAATTCTCGGTTCGATGATAAAATCATTTCCACTTTCAGAACGGTTACTAATGCAAAGGGTGAAAGTCAACGGCAGGGAATCGAATTTGGATTTAATGCCTGTTTAACCGATCAATTCTCTATTTCCGGAAGCTACACCTACACCGATGCTGCAGATGAAACAGACCGGGAAGAGATTCGGCGGTCACCTCATACTGCGAGCATGGTTATGAACTATATATTCTTAGGTAATCGGGCAACAATTAATGTTTCTGCCGATTACATTGGTGATCAGACAGATATCCGCTTTTTTAATTTTCCAACGCCTTCAAAACGAGTTACACTCAATGACCATGTCCTTGTTAATCTTGTTACCACATTTCAATTAACAAAAACTGCTGACGTATTCATTCGTATAAAGAATCTGTTGAATGAAGATTATGAGAACGTGTTCAGCTTCAGCACACCTGGAATTAGTGTTTTTAGTGGACTGAGATTGCACTATTAAGGAATAATTCTATGATTAAAGCATATTTATACGGTGGTCGCAGCGGCAAAGATGCAGCACTGCAATCGTATCTCTGTTTTAAGTGATACAACAATATAAATATTATCTATCCTGATAAAATTTGGATATCGTCCTGTGAAAATTAAAAAGTACATATCGCTGTTAAATTCAAAATGGAACCAAATTCGCAGTGTTCTACTTATTTCGTTTCTATACTCTATTTTTGCTGCGATTGCAGTTTCCGGGGAATCAAACCACAAACGAGTAGTATCGTTGGCTCCCTCACTGACAGAATTTCTCTACGAGTTCAATCTGGGTGACTTGATTGTGGGTGTAACCCGATTTTGTCAGTTCCCGAATCAGGCACAAAACAAACCCTCCACCGGCGGACTTTCAGATCCAAATTTTGAGATGATTTACAGACTTAACCCCGATATAATTCTGTTAAACGAAGGAGCGACAAGCCATAAAAAAAAATTTATTGAAATGAATTTAAATACACTCGAAACTCAATCAACAAGCATTGCCGGTATATTGGACAGCATTTCGACATTGGGTGAGGTATTTAACAAATCCGGGAGAGCCAGAGAATTAAGAGAAAAAATTCAACACCGGATATCGATGATCCGGGAACAGACTCAAAACCTTCCCAAGCCTCGTGTATTGCTGATATATTGGCGAGAATTGGGCAAAGGAATGATTTCTGAAGTGTATATAGCCGGTAATAATACTTTTTTCAACGATCTTATTAAAATCTGCGGTGGGCGAAACGCCTATTCAGGTGAAAAACGAATTATCAGCCCTGTTATCTCCGCAGAAGGACTGCTGGAAATGGACCCGGATGTTATCATTGAAATTAAGGGAATGCTTCATAAGTCAGGTTACTCAGTTGAAACGGTTCTTAAGGACTGGGATAATTTGTGCGAACTCAACGCATATAAATCCAAAAAAATTTTTATTCTGCATAATCAATATATCGGAATCCCTGGTCCCAGGATAGACCTGACAATGAGAGATTTAGTAAAGTGCCTTCACCCTGAATTAAATTTTAATGAATGACAAATTCAGAAACAAATTTCAAATTATTGTCTCATACTCATACTTAAAACAGGGCTCATTAAGTGCAACGTTTAACTCACACGCATAACGGTTGGTCAAAGACATGATTTTAGAATTTAGTAACTTTTCATTTAGCTGCGGTGACAGAAAAATTCTCGATACTGTCAGTTTCACTGCTGAAGAAGGAGAATATATATGCATAACAGGCCCCAATGGGGCAGGAAAATCGACCTTATTGAAGTGCCTTGTGAAAATCATCAAAGGTGATGAAGGTAATATTTTTCTATTCGGTAAAGATATAAATGATTATCCGCAGAAAGATCTTGCCAGGCTTCTGGGATATGTCCCTCAGTCTACTGATCAGACATTCCCGTTTAATGTGTACGAATTCATATCTATGGGACGATATCCTTATCTCAATCCCTTCTCGAGGTTAACAAGAAGAGACATTCGTGTTATCGACACCATCATTGAATTGACAGAGCTGACCGCATTCACAGAAAGAAATCTCAATAGTCTGAGTGGCGGCGAACGACAACGCGTTTATATCGCTGCAAGCCTTGTTCAGGAACCCAGGGTCCTGCTCCTTGATGAACCTAAAAATCATCTTGATCCCAGGCATTGTCAGGAAGTACAGAAAACTCTGTCTGAAATCTCATCGAGGTTGGGAATAACGACAATTCACGTGACGCATGATTTAAGTCATATTTCTCGTTGGAGCCATAAAATCATTGCTTTAAAATCCGGTGTAATTCTCTTTGAAGGGAAACCCGATGATATCGTAACACCACTGAATCTTAAAAAATTATTCGATACTGATTTTCACACGTTTAAAAATCCCGGAGAACATCATCAAATCATTGTTCCCTTCGCATGAAAAATCATTCTTCAAAATCGATTAAAATTGTTTTCCTTCTTATATTTTCCGTGACAGTCATCATGATAACCCCGCTAATTGGTATAAAGTTTCTTAGTTTGTCTGATGTTTTTTCCTTTAATGAAACAGCCAATCGAGAACACACAATCTTCTGGAAAATGCGCCTGCCCCGTGCACTGATGGCATTTTCAGGTGGTGCCGTGTTTGCTATAAGTGGAATGGTATTTCAGGCAATTTTTCGGAACCCGCTGGTCTCTCCCTTTACGTTAGGAATATCAGCAGGAGCATCTCTGGGTGCAGCGATCTATATCTGGTTAGGATTTTCGTTTACAATTTTAACATTTTCCGGTATTTCAATTTTTTCATTTTCAGGAGCTTCTTTCAGTATTGCAATTATTTGGATGCTGGCAAATATGAAAGATAAAATTGCGACCACAACGATGCTGTTAGCCGGAGTTGCGGTAAGTTTTTCGTTTGCCAGTCTGATTATGCTGATTCAATATGTGAGCGGGATCGGTGAATCTGTACGGATAACCCGTTGGTTGATGGGTGGTTTGGTCGTATTTGGTTATGATTCTATCCGAAGCATAGTTCCTCTGGCAACAGGAGGACTTCTCCTTACGCTTTTCTACAGGAACGAACTGAATTTATTCACAGTTGGGGAAGAATTGGCTATCAGCCGTGGAATGAATACTACATTAGTTATAAGAGTATTGTTTTTGGGAATTTCAATAATGATAGGCGGTACCGTATCACTCTGTGGTCCAATTGCATTTATCGGCATTATCTCTCCTCATATATGTCGACTTGTTATTGGACATGATCACCGTTATCTGGCACCGGCAACATTTTTATTTGGCGGCAGTTTCTTAACAATCTGTGACACCCTTGCCCGCACACTCTGCCCTCCGGCCGAAATTCCGGTTGGCGTTATTACGTCATTATTAGGCGGACCTTTTTTTCTATGGATTCTCATTCGTCGTCCTCCCGGTTCCAACCACTGGATTTAACCGAAAACCAGGCATATTTTTCAGTGTATAAATTTTAGAAAAGTGTTTATGCAAATTGTATCATTAATTGCCGGTGTAGCAGAGATTATATGTGCCTCAGGCTTTGAAGACTGTTTAGTGAGCCGATTTTATGAATGTGATTATTCAAAAAACCTCACTGGTATTCCTGCATGTTCATCCCCTGAAACAGACGTCAATGTGTCTGTTATTGAAATTGATAAGAACGTTAAAATGTTATTCAGGAATCCTCATCTGTTTATCGAATAAACAGTGATACATTAAAACAACTTCGCCCCGGTATAATTATCACTTAAGATCATTGTAATGTGTGTGTGCTGTAAATCTTAAAGACGTTGAAAATACTGTCGATGACTGGCCGGGAAAAAAGCCAAGAGTTGTTTCACTGCGGTCTAATAGATTCAATGGAGATCCCTTCTCCATCCTGAGATATTCAATTTCTGTTACAACAAATGCTATAAAACGCTATAACGGCTTGATAAAAGATAAGATATCACTTTTTTAATTTTAGAATCCCCCCTCCCCTCTATTAAACCACTGCTGTACCCGGATGAATCGTTTTTATAAAACTTGTTGACTTGTATCTGTCTTATGACATAATCTATTTGATTTTTTTTAACAAAATCCGCAACACCTTACAATCCCCTGAATTAATCATGTCCAAAATTACAACTGTTACGATAGCAAAATATCAAAAAGAATTAAAATTTCTTGGTCTTGATACCATTGAAAAGATAAGAACTTTCCAGCAGGGTGAAGTCATTAAATGTCACCGTAATAACAGACGCGATATTGTAAGAGTAAAAACTCAAAAAGAAAATGGAGAGCCCCTTGTTTTATATATAAAAAGAAATTGGAATCCTTATAAAAAAAACGGGATAATGACACGAATTACCTGCGGAACTGTAAAATCTGATTCTCGCCTGGAATGGGAACATTTTCAATTATTAACAAAAGCCGATATTAGCATACCTGAGTGCATTGCTTATGGCGAAATATGTGGTGCTTTATGGGAATATTTTTCGTTTATAATTACAAAAGAAGCGACAGGGGAACAAACTCTTTACACATTTTGTGATACCTGTCAAGACAGAAACGCCAGACGTATAGTTTTTTCCTGTCTTGCAGGAAAAGTAAAAAAAATGCACGAAACCGGCCTGACTTCTCCCGACCTTTTTGCGAGGCACATTTTTATACATTTTGAAAATAAATCACCTGACTTCTGCTTCATTGATATGGCACGGGTTAATCAGGTAAAATTCTGTACAAATAAACTCGCAGCTCGGGATCTTGCGGTATTACACGGCTCTCTTCCATTAAATATAATTTCTATCAAAGAACGAATTCAATTTCTGAAAGATTATTCACCTGACAACTACAAAAAAATAATTTACTTTATCAGGCAACGTATGAAAAAACTGCTGAAACGAAGTCAGTTTCGCAGATTTTATAATTAGATGAAGGTTCATCCGGGATATCCTTATGTTTACCAAAAGGTGATGCAATTTTTTTTCAGGCTATAATAAACTTATTCTCACATACCTGATTTTTTCGATTGAACTACCGTTTCCAAAATATAATCTGATAATATTTTTGCTGTAGCCTCATTACCTTTCTCATTCCAATGCCCGTCAAATATCCAGTAGCCCCCTTGAAACTGATCAGGAAAATCAGTCAAATCTATAAACGGAATTTTTCCTTCGATTTTTGCCTTTATGGCCTTTACCATAGGCGGACCACGGCCATCACCTTTGCCTTTGCGTCTTAGTCGTTTCCAGAACCGGATAAACTCATCATCAATATTGGTTGCGACAGGGATAAATACAATTGTTAAACCTGACCCTCGTTTCCTTATTTAATACGGTTTCAAAAAAACAAATCACTGCAACGGATTGGTAATTGGTTTTCTGACTCCATTTTATTCTTCATTTTTTAGATTGCCAAATAAATAATTATTCCCTTTATGATGCGACATCGGCTGATCAAACCAATTCATATTTAACGAATACTCACGTCTCCATTTCCCGAAATAGTCTTTATTATCAACTTCACCAAACGAATTTTGACAGGCGATCAAATATAATCCAAACTGTTTAACTAAATTAAAAATGGAATCACGTAATTCCAATGATGTTTCGCTGATTGACCATGTTGCAAGAAATAATGAATTTGTAAATCCCGGACCGTGTTCGCCTAGCAATTGTTGTAAAACATCGATATCAGATAAACATCTAATGCCTTTAGATGAACCTGATTTACAAACCGGTAATCCAATTGATTTTAGAAAAAATGTTTGAAGAGCACAAAATTCAGGAAAGTCATAGATGATATAATCTCCTCGGAAACCTAAATTATGTGCTAACCGACACATGCTGCCATAGCCTCCTCCAAATTCTAAGATCAAATCACATCCCATCGGAGAAACTCCCGTGGGTCATTATTTTCTAATAATAAATGCAATTTTCGAACAAACTCATTCCATTTATTTCCTGCTTCAGATTGACAATCCACACCCGGAACAGGCAGATTAAGAAACGATGCTCTCAATTATTCAATCAGAATACATTCTTTTTCTGAAGGAGCAGACAGCGGCATATCAGCTAACGATGTTCTTAAACGATTATTATTATTATTTTTACAGAGCTTCTTGAATAAATTCCAATTGATGTTTGTAAATACATAGTTGCCAACTTAAAATTTTGTTCATACATCATAAAATACCAATTAACCTGGACTTCTCCCGGGGATGTGGATGAAAAGTGGCTGTATTTTGGTTCATTCTGCAAAACGGCAGAATAAATACGCAACAGGAATATCCACTGTGATATTTCGAGTACATTTACACCATGTTGTCGGTCAATAAGATTGCTGCTTATCGCTGCATCATTGTGAGATGTTCGGGTTAATGATTAAAATCGCCCTTTCCGGGCGAATGCTTCCCGATATGAAATGATACTTCTCAGGGAAAGCCCACGAAGTATCTGAAAAAAAACTTTGAATCGTATCGATGCAAGCGTCGGGGAATTAACCCACAGGTGGGATCAAACCAGTTTTTTCTTAAAATACGAATAAATAAGCGAGGATTCTATAATGAGTTTAAAGGATTGCAAGATTATAGATTTACCTAAAATAGTTGATCATAGAGGAAGTCTCACCTTTATCGAAGAATCCAGTCATATTCCGTTTGACATTAAACGTGTTTATTATCTCTACGATGTTCCCGGAGGAAGTGTACGCGGGGGACACGCCCATATAGAACAACATGAGTTTCTCATCGCTGTTAATGGAAGTTTTGACGTCATATTGAAAGAAGGCTCTACCCAGGTGCGTCATCATTTAAACCGGTCCTGTTACGGATTGCATATTTCTGAAATGACATGGAGAGAGCTGGATAATTTTTCTGCAGGATCGATTTGTTTAGTACTGAATTCAGGTTTATACGACGAATCAGATTACATCCGTGATTATAAACAATTTGAAAAAATATTCAGAGGTGATCAATGATCCACTCCGCTGCAGATATTCAATCAAAATCTATCGGTGAGAATACATCGATTTGGCAATATGTGGTTATTCTTGAAAAGGCTGTCATTGGCAGCAACTGCAATATTTGTTCTCATTGTTTTATAGAAAACTGTGTTCGGATAGGCGATCGCGTAACAATAAAATGCGGCGTGCAGTTATGGGATGGAATCACCGTTGAAGACGATGTATTTATTGGACCGAATGCAACCTTTACCAATGATAAATATCCGCGATCCAAATTTTATAAAACACCTGCAGAGACGCTTATAAAAAAAGGTGCATCTATCGGAGCAAATGCATCAATTCAATGTGGCATAACAGTCGGTGAAAATGCTATTGTCGGCATGGGAGCCGTCGTATTAACGGATGTATCACCCAATACGGTTGTGGTCGGGAATCCAGCAAGAGAAATAAAAAAAATCGATACACAGATTCAAAATCCAGGTGCAATTTCCTGTTGAATCCACCGATAATTTACTAATGTTCTATTGCAAATAAATGCGTTCCGTTGAGTAACACCGAAATCTTTATTATTTCTTATTATCAACTGTCACTTGAAAATGTATTTTGAGATTGGGGATATATTTCATTTTCAATTGAGTCAGTATATTTTTGAGTTTTAGTAACATTATAAGACTTTTCATGTATTGGAATAGATTATGGGCAACGATACGCCTCCCTTTGAAATTACCCCGAAGATTACAGAATTATTGGTAAAGATCGGTAATGAATTGGGTCGTTTTGAAGGTATAAAAGGTAACGCTCTGACACCACAACTTCAGCGGGAAAACCGAGTTCAAACAATTCAGGCATCGTTAGCTATTGAACAAAATACACTGTCTTTGGAGCAGGTCTCTAATGTCATTGAAGGGAAAACAGTTCGGGGAATGCCGCATGAAATTTTGGAAGTAAAGAATGCATTTTCTGTATACGGGAGACTTGAAGAGTTTGATCCTTCGTCTTCGAGAGATTTGTTAAAGACACACCGGATTCTTATGGACGGTTTGATAAACTCGTCTGGTAAATGGCGAACGGGTAACGCCGGGATTATGAAGGGGAAAGAGGTCGTTCATATGGCACCGCCGGCAGAGAATATTTCCAGTCTTATGAAAAATTTATTATTATGGCTGAAACAAACTTGATACTCACCCGTTGATTGCATCATGCGTTTTTCATTATGAACTTGAGTTCATACACCCGTTTGCGGATGGAAACCGCAGAATGGGACGACTTTGGCAGACCGTTATTCTTTCTCGTTGGAGTACTGTTTTCAGCTGGATACCGGTAGAAACCATTGTCCGTAACAGACAAAATGAGTACTATAATGTTCTGGTGAAATGCGATAAATCAGGAAAGTCAACCCTGTTTATCGAGTATATGTCAGATGCCCTTCACGTGAGTTGCGGCGGAGTAATTGACGGAGTAAAATCAATCGATGACCACATACTTGTTTTAATAAAATCTTCAAATACACCATTGCGAACAAATAGAATCGCTGAGACGCTTGATACTCCCAAACGAACAATAGAACGTGCTCTGCGGAGGTTGAAAAAAAATAAACTTATCACCTTTGAGGGTGCTCCTAAAACAGGTGGATATGTTTTAATTCCAGTGAGAAAAGCAGAGAAATAAGTAGAGAGATACTGAATCAATTGAAAAAAATCAGGGGAAAATTCAGGCTTAAGCCTACACTGTTGACTCTTGGATATTAAGAGTATTTCATCTCGATTTCCTTCACCCACTATCAGGATAATATTTCCAGAAGAAATTGGTAAAGTTTTCTGTTTAATAATATCCTGCTTGAGGCGGGTCGATTTTCGATTGAAGAACGCGGCCGGGAACGTTACGCTGCTTATGCTAAAATATTTATTATTTAACCATATGAAAGAGATCAGGCTTAATTTTTATTTGAGTTATGGTTGAACTTAGAAAAGGAATTTTTGTGATGCTATGCTTAATCAGGGTGAAACTCTGATCTGTTATTCATTCAACTTGTAAACGAATTTGAAATCATTTTAACTAATAAATAAATCGATGTTATGAAAATTAGAAGGCTTGATGTCTACCATATTCGGATTCCACTTATTTCCCCGTGGAAAACAGCCTATGGTGTCGAAGACACAGTCGACAGTGTTTTGGCCAAAGCGTATGCGGACAATGCGGAAGCCTGGGTAGAGACCTGTCCGTTGAGTAAACCCCGATCACCAATTACATCACCTCAGACCGATGAACCTTTATATTCAACTGAATCCGCTGAATCAGCATATCGTAATATTATCGATTTGTATGGTCCAATCATCATTGGAGAGGCTCTGGAGAATGCTGAACGTATTCCATCATTGCTAAATTCATTCAAAGGAAATTGTTTTGCCAAGGCCGGGATTGAACAATGCTGGTGGGCACTGACTGCAGCTCAACGGAAAATCCCGCTTCGGCAATTGATTTCCGGCAACGACATAAGGAATGAAAAAGGAGTTCAAATAAGATCGGCATTCGGCATTACAGATTCGATAGATATCCTGTTAAAGAAAATCGGGCATGCGGTCAGTACTGGAATACAGGATATCAAATTAAAAATTAAACGGGGATGGGATTCTGATGTTTTAAAAGAAGTTACAGACGCATTTCCGAATTTGAAGATAACGGTAGACTGTAATGGTGGTTATTCCCTTGACGATCTTGCTTTTTTCAAGAGGATTGATACCTGCTGCCTGGAGATGATTGAGCAGCCGTTGCCACAGGCTGATCTGAATAATCATGCAATACTGCGTAAGGAATTAGAAACACCTGTCTGTCTTGATGAGAGTATCGTATATGTCGCCGATGCGGAACATGCGATTACCCTAAAATCGTGTCAAATAATTAACATCAAAATTGGAAGAGTCGGGGGAATTTCTCACGCAGTCAAAATTCATGATTTATGTCAGAAAAACGGATTAGACTGTTTAGTTGGAGGAATGATAGAAAGCGGCATTGGAACCGCGTTTAATATTGAACTGGCCGCGGCATTCAATAATAAATTTGCCCATGGTATAACCTTACCGGCTGACTACCATAAAATTGAACTGACTGCACCATCACTATCCTGTTTTAAACCGGGTATAATCGAATTTAAAAATCAATCAGAAATGGCTGTCAATGAGAATGTTATAAGCGATATCACAGTTTCAAAGCAGGTCATTGAATAACTGCAGCAAAATTGCTCGCTGCATAACCTCTTCTAATACTGATCAACACCCGGATTACAGTGACACTGCGAACACCTTTTTCGCAGCGTTAACATCTGCCTCAATTTGTGTTCTAAGGGCATCAACCGATTCAAATTTCTCATCTCCCCGAATAAACTGGATAAATTCAACCTCGATTAATTGTCCGTAAATCTCATCATTGAAATCGAAAATATTTATTTCCATACAGGGTTTATTCGGCGGATCATCGACAAACGTGGGCGAATTACCAAGATAAATGACACCGAAATATTCTTTAGGAGAATCCGTATCAGGATCAATTTGAACTCTGGCTGCATAGATGCCGTTTGGCAGGAATACCTCATTTTGGCAATCTATATTTGCCGTAGGACAATAGAGTTGAGAGGTTGCGATCCCTTTCCCAAATTCAACATTACCCATGATTGAATAATGTCTTCCTAACATTTTCTTCACTTGTCCTAAATCTCCTTGTTCTATTGATTCCCTTACGGTTGTGCTGCTGACTTTTTCTTCTCCGCCACTGAGTTCAGGAACCGGAACGAGTTTAAATTTGTACTCTCCTTCTAATTGTTTTAATACATTTACATCGCCTGTCCCCCTATGACCGAATTTCCAATTCTTCCCCACACAAAATGTTGTGATATGCAACCCTTCTGCAGTGAGCATATCTGCAATAAACGCTTCGGGTTCCAGTCTGGATAATTGTTTTGTAAACGGTAGAATAACAGTAACACCAATTCCCAGTCGTTTGAGCAATGCCAATTTATGATTACGGGACAAGATCCGGTGTGTTGACAAGTGCGGCGTTAATACTCTTCTTGGATGGGGATCAAAGGTAACAATAACAGGCACAGCATCCATTGCTTCAGCCTGTTCCTTCAGTGTCCTGATAATCTTCCGGTGTCCGATATGCAATCCATCGAAAACTCCACAGGCGATTGCAATACGGCTGAATCCGAACCGTGGAAGCTGTTTAATGGATGTTGCACAAATCATAGAGAAATTTACTCTCCGGTAATAGTTGTTATAGGAAGACTATGTTCCAGGATATCGGCTTTTTTCCATTGTCTGATTTGTTCAACAGATACCGCATCATCAACTCTGAACTTGCTGCTTGCAGTTCGTCGAAGCGATTTTAAATGCCCTCCACAGCCTAAAGCCGATCCGATATCACAGCAAAGAGTTCTGACATAAGTGCCCTTTGAACACATTACCTCAAACGAAACTGTCGGTAAATTAATAGATATAATCTGCAGATCAAAAATTGAAATACAAACGGGATCACGTACAACTTCAATTCCTTTCCGAGCCAGTTTGTAAAGTGTTTTACCTTTTACTTTTTTTGCAGAATACATCGGAGGAATTTGTTTTTGTTCCCCTTTGAACGTGTTAAATACCTCTTCAATCTGATTTTCAGTTACTGATGTCCAGGATTTCCCGGTAAGAATTTTGCCATCGGCATCCTGTGTATCTGTTTCAGTTCCAAGGCAAAGTTCGGATTGATAGGTTTTAGAATCTGACGAAACTCTTCCACTTAATTTAGTTGCTTTGCCAAATACGATGATCAATAACCCGGTAGCCAATGGGTCTAATGTTCCACAGTGTCCAACTTTGCTGAATCCAAATCCTCTGATGAATTTTACAATATCGTGACTGGTCCAGCCAGCTGGTTTATCAACCAGAAGCAAACCACTTTCATGCTGAGTCTCAATTTTGGGGGATACATTCACCGGCATAGGTCAACAACAGTTCTTCAGCTTTTTTAATGGTAATATCTTTCTGCAATGCACCGGCCGCCATTTCATGTCCGCCGCCTCCGAGCTGATGGGCAATTTCAATTATCGGAATATCAGGGTTCATTGACCGAAGTGAATAACGTATTCCGTCCGCGGTTTCCTGGATACGGCATATTATTTCAACCCCTTTTATTGCGCGTGCAATATCAACGACATCCTCGGTATCCTCCGCAGTAACGCCAAAGCGATGCAGCAGTTCATCTGTTATCAGAAAATAGGCAAGACGATTATCAAACGCAAACTGAATTTCATCAAAAAGCTTCGCCTGAAATTTAAGCATATGAATTGATTCATTATAATACATTTTTGCAATCACACGCTCGTGGTCACCCTCTTTATTCATCAGCCATGATGCAATTTCAAGGGTTTGTGCTGTTGTGTTATTAAATCGATATCCTCCGGTATCAGTAATAATTCCCAGCAGTAAGGCTGTGGCACATTCCGGAGAACATGGCAGTGACAAATTTTGGAATATAATACTTAATATTTCTGTTGTTGCAGAACATTTATCATCGATATAATTCAGCTCACCATAGTTAAGATTGTCAATATGATGATCAATATTGCAACAGGGAATTGGTAAATCATCAAACGCCGTATTATTTGGGATATCCAGTCGCTTTTTGTTTGCACAGTCAAGAGACATAACGCCATCAAAATTACGGAAATCAATCGATTCACCGATTATGGCTGCTTCCGGCATAAATGCCCCATAGCGTTCCGGAATATTATCGGTGACATAAGGCAAGGTGCTGATACCGATTTCACGAAGGCAATGATACATTGCAAATATAGAACCAAGTGCGTCGCCATCCGGCCGTTGATGGGTAAGCAGAAGGATTGATTTTTTCCCTGTAATCCATTTTTTTATTTGACTGAATATCTTGTTCCTATCCAGGACCATTTTCTTCATCGTCTAATCCTAAATCTTTTAAAATTTTAAAAATTCGATCTGCTTTATCAAGACTCTCATCAAGATGAAAATGCAGAACCGGAGTATATTTGAGTCTAATATGACTACTCATTTCATTTTGGATTCCGACTCTATGTTCCGAAAGAAGTTGAATCGCTTTTGATTTCTGAACAGCATCACCATAAACGCTGACTTTAACATTTGCGTGATGCAAATCCGGTGAGGTGTTGACATCGGTAACTGTAAGCAGTGCATCGAGTTCAGGGCAAATCAAGTATTCAACAATTCGCCCCAATTCTCTCTTTATCAATTCATTGACTCTGACCATTCTGTCCATGATGATCTCTGTGTTTGGGAAGATTTACAATTATAGTGATTATTCAGGCAGGATGATGATTACAGAGTTGGCGCGATTTCAACGAATTCATAAACGTCAATAAAATCTCCGACATCGAACTCATTAAAATGGTCCAGGCGAATTCCACATTCAAAGCCGGATTTTACTTCTTTGACATCATCCTGAAATCGCCTAAGCGACTGAATGACACCATTATAAATAAGTTCATCATCCCGATAAACTCTGGCTTTTCCCCCGACTTTGACGATGCCTTTATTTACTTTGCATCCGCATATTTTATTAACAGATTTTGACATACTAAAAACCTGAAGGATTTCCGCCTTGCCCAGCTGTTCCTCTCTGAATTCTGGATCCAGCATACCGGTCAGAGCTTCTTTTATCCGTTCAGCCAGTTCATAAATAATACTGTATAACTGAATTTGTACGCCTTCTTTTTTCGCCAAAGCATTTACTCCTGCATTAACACGAACATGAAAGCCGACAACAATTGCATCCGAGGCAGAGGCAAGCAGAACATCATTTTCACTAATTGAACCAACACCGGCATGAATGATTTTCATCTGTATTTTGGAAGACTCCAATTTCTTCAAAATTTCAACAACCGCTTCACTGGTTCCCTGAGCATCAGTCTTAACAACAACATTTAATTCTTTTCTGGCATCCTCTTCAATCTGCTTATAAAGATCTTCAAGATTTGCCTGTCGTTTCGGTTGCAAATATCCTTCTCGCCAGAGTGCATCGCGCTCTTCAGCTAATTTCTTTGCCTGTTTTTCATTTTTACACCCTGCCAGAATCGTCCCGCTGTCCGGAAGGCCTGATAATCCTACAACCTTCGCTGCAAATGAAGGGCCGCAGCTTTTCATTCGTTTGCCCTGATTATCCAGCAATGCTTTTACTCTGCCAGCGAATTTTCCACATATAACACTGTCTCCGGCTTTAACAGTTCCATTTTTAATCAGTATATTTATCGTGGGTCCTAAACCCTGTTCAAGCTGTGATTCAAGAACAATTGCTTTAACCGGCAATTTTGAGTTTGCCTTCAATTCTAATAATTCCGCCTCTAGATGAATACGCTCGATTAAATCGTCAATACCCTGCCCTGTATGTGCAGAAACTTCTACAATTCCGGTTTCGCCTCCCCAGTCTTCCCCGGAAAGTTCATACCGCTGAAGCTCTGTTAAAATTTTTAGCGAATCTGCGGATGGCAAATCAATCTTATTAATTGCAACAATGATCGGAACGTTTGCAGCTTTTGCATGATTAATGGCTTCGATACTCTGCGGCATAATACCGTCATCGGCTGCAACGACTAAAATGACGATATCGGTCGTATTTGCTCCCCGTGAACGCATGGCTGTAAATGCCTCATGCCCCGGCGTATCGATAAAGGTAATGGCATCCCCCTTCCACTCAATACTTGACGCACCAATATGCTGAGTAATTCCACCAGCTTCTTTTTCAGTAACTCTGGTTTTACGAATTTTATCTAACAGCGATGTTTTGCCATGGTCAACATGCCCTAAGAATGCAACAACCGGAGGCCGCTGTTCAATAAACTCGTCATCATAAGTCAATTCTTCAGGGGAGATTTCAGTTGACTCGGCAGGTGTGCCTGAAACCTGTTTTTCCCGTTTTTCCGCGATAAGAACAAAATTACGCCGGGAGCAGATTTTTTCGGCGACATTAATATCAATTGTCTGATTTATTGAAGCAAAAATATTTTGCTTTAACAAATCATGGATGAGTTCATTTGGCTTTATATCCAATGCAGCAGCCAGGTTTTTTACAATAATCGGCGGTTTTAAGTGCACCTCATTTCCCTTTTGCACAACAGAGGATATTTCTTCGGCAGGATTAGTTTCCTCACTTACTTCAGACGTTTTGTCACCGGGTTTGTCCGATGAGATTGCATCACTTGTTTTCGAGGGGGCTTTGGATGCTTTTTTGCTTACTCTGGGCTTGGCTTCATTAAAGTGGCTAACAATTATTTCCGCCACGTCATCTTCAACCACAGACATATGAGAACCGACTTCAAATCCCTCAGCTTTAAGAACTTTTATTAATTCTTTACTGGTGACGTTTAATTTTTTTGCAAGTTGATGGACTCTTAAATTCTCTGACATGTTAAACAACCTTTAAGGGAACGTATTTTTATAAGCCCCTTGCAAGAGTATTCCAGACTAAATAATTTTATGCAAGTGGCTTTATTTCATGATTGATTGCAATCAATAATCATTCGAAACGGAAATAACAAGCATTCAAAATAGTTAATGAAAAAAGAATATGCAATATGAGTAATTACTATAATCCTGAAATTCTTAGGAGATTAGCACGATTAATATAGTAATTCTAAATGGAAAGAAGTTTTATTAATGACATATAGGAGTTTTAATCAACTATTCTCAAATTATTGCAGATCAAAAACAGATTCTACTTCCCTTGAGACTTGCTTCACAGTAGAAAAATCAATTTATAATAATATTTGAGCCGAATTAACCAACGGCTTTTTTTATTTCTTGTGCAGCAGCCTGATCGATGCCGTCAATTACAGTTAAATCATTTTCTTCTGCAGCTTTCAATCCTTCTACTGAAAGAAACCCATTTCGAACCAATTTCTCAGCCGTTTCATTATTGATGTTAGGTAATTCAGCCAATGCAATTATTGCCTGACTTATCTTTTCTTCAAAATCAGGTTCTTTTTTATCTTCAATTTTTTTAATGTCGATCTTCCATCCCGTCAGCTTAGCAGTCAGTCGGGCATTTTGCCCGCGCTTGCCTATCGCTAAAGAAAGCTGATCCGGGTCGACTATGATATTCATCATTTTTTCATCTTCATTCATTTCAATCGACTTGATTTCTGCAGGTTGCAACGCATTAGTTATAAATGTGTTAACGTCTTCATTCCATCTGATTATATCTACTTTTTCACCATTTAGTTCCCGAACAATATTCTTAACTCTGGATCCCCTAATGCCTACACATGCACCGACCGGATCGACATTTGTGTCTTTACTGAAAACTGCAATTTTGCTGCGATATCCCGGTTCACGAGCGACAGCCTTTATCTCAACTATATTTTCTGCAATTTCAGCGACTTCTCTTTCAAAAAGACATTGTACCAATTTGGGTGTTGAGCGTGATACCATAAGCAGCGGTCCGTGTGGACTCATATTAACAGAAGCCAGAATACAACTGATGTGATCACCAACGCGGTAGTCTTCATTTGCTACTTTATCTTTTTGCTGAAGTGCACCTTCGGCACGGCCAAAACTAACGATTATATCACCTTTTTCGAAGCGGGTGACAGAGCCATGTAAAATATCACCGATTTTATCTACGAAGTCTTTACGGATGCTGTCTTTTTCTGCTTCTTTTAACCGCTGTAAAATGGTTTGTTTGGCTGTTGTTGCAGCAATTCGACCAAAATTTCCAGGAGTAACTTCCCAGTCTAATTCATCACCAACCCTGGCTTCCGGATTCTGTTTAACAACTTTGTCAAATTCGATTTCTCTTTCAGGATTGTTAACCTGCTTGACAACTTCAAGTCTGGCAATTGCCTGTATATCACCGGTTTTTGAATCCAGATGAACCCTGAGTTCATTAACAGGTCCAATTGCTTTTCGTGCTGCAGAAACTAATGACTCTTCAATAAGATTTGCCAGAACTTCTCTATCGAGTCCACGATCTCTTTCAAGATAATCTAAGACTGCAACCAGTTCGTTATTCATAACTTAAAGAATCCTTTTCCATCTTGTTGTAATTCAATTTACTAAATAGGGAAACACCATATACCCTTTCAAAAAACCTATAAAAACAAAAAAAGTGGGCAAGCCCACTTTGATGATTTTCCCGTCGCGTTGTTTATGTTGAAACAGTGTGGAATTTATCACAGTTCCAATTGTTAGCAAGTGAAATTCACCGTTATCTGGAATAAAACTTCTTTGCTCTGTTTGAAGATGATTGCAAACGCGAATGGGTCTCTATAGAACGGACAAATGAGTATATGGAATATACATTGTGTACTACAGTCACGAATGAAAAACAACCTGCACCCGGCACATTAATTTTCGGGAGATGCCAATAGATAAAACTTATCTTGTTTCAGAAGGATTAAGATTAGGCAGACTCTGTTTAACAGGGTCAAATTATTGAGCAGGCCGGGGATCCACGATCGAATGATCATAGATATCCTTTTTATACTGATTCGCTGAATCATAGGAATCGAGCAAAAGCATTTTAAGGTTTTTCTCAGCTGGGACATGGTCTTGTTCAACGGCTTTAATGAACCATTTTTTTGCTTCATCTAAATCAGAATGAGTTCCGATACCATACTTATAGCAATTCCCCACCCGATACTGTGCATCGGCAATACCAGCTTTGGCAGCATTAAGAAAATGAGTAAATGAAATTTTTTGATTTTTTGCTACACCGATTCCATCTGCGTAGCAAATTCCCAAATGATAATTGGCAGTGGGATCACTCATTTCAGCAGCTTTGGTATACCAATAAAATGCCTGTTTCTGATCCATAGACTGCCCCTTCCCCATTGCATAGCAATTTCCCAGATTAATCATTGCCTTAACATCGTTCAGCCCGGCGGCTTTCTTATACCATTTCACAGCCATTTGAGTATCTTTTGTCAATCCGAATCCATCTTCAAAACATTCCCCAAGTTTAGTTTGAGCTTCAGGAAAATTTTTACCGGCAGCTTCCCATAAGTACTGTATCATTTTTGTATAATCAGGAGTAATGAGTCCATTTTCACCGCTATATAAATTTGCTAATAAAAGCATTGCTTGACTATCTCCAGATTCAGCAGCTCGACCCAGATATTTTATCGCTTGCAGAAGATCCTGATTCTTTCCCTCAGTTTGTAAAAACAATTGTCCCAGTTTACGGGATGAATCAATATTTCCCTGCTCAGACGACATCTGAAGATATTTCGCTGCTTTGTCAAAATCATTCTTCGCTATCAATTTTGCAGCCGCTTTAGATTGTGCCGGTTCCACTCCCTGCTCAGCTGCTTTTATCAGAAAAGACAGTGATTTTTCAAGATCCACATCAACTCCAATACCATCCTCGTAACATTGAGCGATATAATATTGGGCCGGTGGAAATTCTTGTTCTGCGGATTGAGATATCCAGTGAAACGCTTTTTTATTATCCGGCTTTATCCTTTCATCACCCTCCAGATACAGCTTTCCTAATTTTAATTGAGCTTCCCGGTCTCCTTTTTTTGCTTTATACTTGATTTCAGATCGTGATTCACTTTTAGCATAACTATAAATTGCCAAAATATTGAACATGATTAACATCAAGAAAATATTTTTGGGATTAAGTCTCGGAATGGATTGGTTGTATTTGCCGGTCATGAGAATCAGGTTATCTGGATTTTTAAAAATAATAACGCTGAAATTATTACTATAGCTCATATCTGACCGTTAACGAAAGCGATGAATTATAAATGGATAAATCTGAATGGCATTCACGTGATTTACGAGTTGCAATTATTGGCAGCGGCCCCAGTGGGTTTTTTGCTGCAGAAGCCTTATTGAATCTGGAAGTTTCAATTCAGGTTGATATGTTTGAACGCTTACCGCTTCCCTATGGGCTTATTCGATATGGGATTGCGCCGGATCATCCTCGTACAAAGAGCGTCATCAATAAGTTCAATACACTTGGAGAATCGGAAAAATTCAGATTTTTCGGCAACGTCGATATTGGGTTGGATATCAGTGTCAGAGAACTTCAAAATTATTATGATGTAATCACATTTTCATACGGCACAAATTTACCAAAAAATCTGGGAATACCAAACGAAAATTTAAATGGCATTCACCCGGCGATCCAATTTGTTCGCTGGTATAATGGCGATCCTGATTTTGTTGATGCAAAATTTGATTTAAATCACGAAAATGCAGTTATAATCGGAAACGGGAATGTTGCTCTGGATGTTGCCCGCATATTAGCAAGGAACGCAGATGAATTAAGAGAAACTGACATCACTGACTATGCTCTGAATTCCTTAGCAAAAAGCATGATAAAAAACATTCATATCATCGGTCGAAGAGGGCCGTTGCAGACATCATTTTCGTTTAAGGACTTAAAGGAACTGTCTGAATTAAATGGCTGTACAATGATTGTCAATCCCGAGGACCTGGAATTGAACCGGGCAAGTCAGGAAGAACTGAAAAACCCGAAAAGCACTTACAAAAAATTAAATTTTAAATTGTTTGAAAACGCATCTGATAATTCAAAAAGTGAAATTGGGAAGAATATAATTTTCCACTTCCTTAAGAGTCCTGTAACAATCGAAGGCCGAAACCGGCTTGATACAGTCATTTTAGAAAAAAATGAATTAACGGGACTTGCTGAAGCACAGAATGCCATTGGCACTGGATCCAGAGAAGAATTGAAATGTGGTATTTTATTCAGCAGTATCGGGTATAAAGGGACCCGACTGGACAACATCCCGTTTGATGAACAAAATGGCGTTATTGCGAATATTGACGGCAGAGTTGTCAGTAAAGGAAAAACTCAATACGGGCTTTATGCAATGGGTTGGATTCAGAGAGGTTCAAACGGTTTATTAGGGACAAACAAACGTGACAGTACCCGGTTTGCAAAATTCCTAATGGATGATTTAGAAAAAATCAGCCCATGCAACCATCCTGATAAAACCAGCATTCTTGATCTTCTGAGTAAACGTAATATTAAATCGACATGCTTTTCAGACTGGTTAAAATTAGATCAAATTGAAATTGAGCGGGGTGCTGCGAATAATAAAACACGTGAGAAGTTTGTTAATTTAGCTGAAATTTTAAATTGCTTAAACGAATAATAATTTCATTTTCCCTGTTTTTCCCTGAGCTTGTTCCAGAAAAGAGTCGTTGATTGTTTTAGAGACGATAAATTGTGAGAAATTAAAATAACGTAAACAGCTGTGGTCCGTTACGTATAAGAGTAACATCAAATTCCGATTTCTAACCAGAATCACTATATTTATATCCAGTTGTTCCCAGATAATTTGTAAATTCATAGGCATTTCCCTGATGACTATTTAAATATTCCGGGTCAATGGACACTTTGCCTCCACCCTCAGGCAAGTCGATAATATAATGAGGAACAGCATATCCGGATGTATGTCCACGCAATCCGCGAATAATGTCTACGCCTTTATCAATCGAAGTTCGAAAATGCCCCGTGCCGAAGACAGGATCACACTGCAGCAAATAATACGGCTTCACTCTTATCATCAACAAATTATGCATCAATGTCTTTATTGTAGAAACAGTATCATTAACACCTTTTAATAACACAGTCTGGCTTCCCAGAGGTATACCGGCATTTGTCAGGAGTGAACAGGCATATGATGACTCATATGTGATCTCATTCGGATGCAGGACATGTAAACTCATGTAAACTGGATGAAATTCTTTTATCATCTCCACCAGTTCCGTTGTTATGCGCTGAGGAAGAACAAACGGTATTTTTGTTCCGATACGGATAATTTCGACATGGGGAATCTTCCGAATATTCTCCAGAAGCCAATGCAACTGTGAGTCCGAATAAATAAGCGGGTCGCCACCGGATATAAGGACATCTCTGATTTCCGAATGTTGAGCAATATAGTTGATTCCTATTTGCCATTGATTAAGGTTGATTTTAAAATTTGCTTTACCCCCCACAATTCTGCTTCGAGTACAATATCTACAGTAAACCGGACAAAAATCAGTTGTGATGAATAAAACCCGGTCTGGATAACGATGTACGATTCCGGGGACCGGAGAATTTGAATCTTCGGCCAATGGATCCAGATATTCTGTATCTTCATTTATTTCCAGTTCTTTTACTGTCGGAATTACCGTTTTCCTTACTGGATCCTGTGGGTTTTCCGGATCAATTAAACTTGCGTAGTACGGTGTGACACTGACATTTAGGCGTGTTGTACTTGACTCCAAACCCTCTTTTTCATCATTCGTCAGTGTTAGAAATCGTGAAAAATCTTCAGATGATTGTTGTTTTCTTTTTAACTGCCATCGCCAATCATTCCAATCATCAATTGCCACGGTGTTATAGTACTTGCGTTTAAAGTTTTCAGTCTTAGGATTTAATTGAGTGTTCATATTATTTAATAAAACAGGAATTATTAATTGAAATTAAACTATTGATTTCAGACTGCTGCGGGAATGTTACATTATCTGGGTCAGAGTAAAAAACAGGATGAAAATGAAGAAAAAGAACCAAATTAACATTGTATTAATGTCACCGGAGATTCCACAAAACACAGGTGCCGTCGGCCGCATGTGTGTATGTTTGGATGCACGTCTAATATTAATCAGACCACTTGGATTTTTACTGGATCAAAAAAACCTTAAACGTGCTGGACTTGACTATTGGAAATTCCTTGACAAAACAATCTACGATCAGTGGTCGGATTTTCTAAAAATCGAACAGCCGCAACAGCTGTTTTTCGCCAGTACCAAAGGGGAAAAGCCCTATTATAATTTTCAGTTTAAATCCAATATATACGTGATCTTCGGTAATGAATCCCGTGGATTTCCTGCCGAATTTTACGACATATACAAGAAACAGTTATACATAATCCCCATGCCTGGAAAGCATGCAAGAAGTCATAATCTGGCGAATGCAGTTTCAATCATTGCCTATGAGGCCTTTAGACAAATAACCTGGTCATAGTAACTCTTGATCCTGTCGCGATTCATTTTTTCCCGAATTCAGTAAGATTCAAGGTGCAGACTTTGACTCTTTCTTGTTTACCTTTTACTCGAATTTCATGTGCCCTGCCATAAGTTCTTCGGCAGAGACTCATAGGTGGTCTCACTCATAACCAGGTCGCATTTCAAACTCTTACTGGCAGATTCCAGCCGAAAGGCCAAATTCACAGTGTCTCCCATAGCTGTATTGTCCATCGCTATACCCACCTGCCCGGTATGGATTCCAACACCTGATTTTAATTTTCCCTCTATTCCAGGAAATGTTTTGTTGAGTTTTCCGGTGTAGCGAAACATTTCGAATGCCGCTTTGACATCATTGAGTGAAGAACATTGATTGGTATTTTTTGGATAGCGATGTATAACCTCTAATATCAGCAACAAACACGGTAAGATACCGAGATTGATTGAAAACATGTTTCTGACTTTATAAAAGACTCATTATAATTACATCAAAAGAAGAAGTGATTTTGCAACTATAGTTTCAGTAAAACTGACATAATCAATCCTTTTAAAATATTATCTTTTTTTCTTATGCTTTTTCCTTTTAGCCTTTTTCGCTTTTTGACTCATGGTTTTTGACTGTTGCCCGGATGACTTTATTGAATTGTATTGACCACTGCCGCCACCAAACATACCCGGAAATTTTTTGTGATTTGACACCATGCTTTTCATCATATCAAACCGCTTTAACAGTTGCTGAACATCGTCAACTGGCCGACCGCTTCCTTTTGCAATCCGCTTTTTCCTGGACATTTCCTTCAGGACATCAGGATGATTTCTCTCATACGGTGTCATTGAAGACAAAATTGCTTCAATATGAGTTAACATATTATCGTCAATATTTACAGCATCTTTTAATTTTTTCCCGCCTGGCATCATGTCCAGGATTGTTCCCAGACCTCCTAACTTTTTCATTTGCCCGAGTTGGCTTAAAAAGTCATTGAAATCATACTTTTTTTTGAGCATTTTCTGCTCAAGTTTTTTTGCCTCCTCCTCTGAAATCGTTTCGGCAGCTTTTTCGACTAAACTTACAACATCTCCCATTCCCAAAATACGCGATGCCATTCGATCGGGATAAAACGGTTCAAAATCTTGCGTTTTTTCGCCCACACCGACAAATTTAATCGGTTTACCTGTAACCTTACGCATAGATAAGGCCGCCCCCCCATGGGCGTCACTATCCATTTTAGTCAGAACTATTCCGGTTAAGTTAAGTGCGTCGTTGAAATGGGACGCAACTGAAACAGCTTCCTGCCCAAGTGCAGTATCTGCAATGAGTAATATTTCTGCCGGGTTTAAATGTTGTTTGAGGTTTTTTAATTCCTGAATCAGGTCCTGATCAATTTGCAGACGCCCTGCGGTGTCAACCAGCATTACATCAACATTATCCCGGTGAGCAGCAGCAAGTGCAGTGGTTGCTATACCAGTGACGTTTGAAGTCCCTTTATTCGAATAGACTGGAATATTTAAATCTCTTCCGAGAAATTCTAATTGATCAATTGCAGCGGGTCGGTAAACATCTGCAGCAACCATTAAGATACTTTTTCCTTCTTTTTGTAAATGATGAGCAAGTTTTGCTGTTGTCGTTGTTTTTCCTCCGCCTTGCAAACCAACCATTAAAATAATTGACGGCTTCGCAGATAAATCTAATGCCACATTTGATTCCCCCATCAATTGAACCAAATGATCATTTACTATTTTTATGGCCTGCTGTCCGGGTGTTATGCTTTTCATGACCCGTTCACCCAGACATTCTGATTTTACTTCATCAACAAATTCTTTTACGATTTTATAGTTAACGTCTGCCTCTAACAGAGCAAGCCTGACGTCACGCATGGCATCCTCAATATTACTCTCGGTCAGCTTACCCCGGCCAGTAAGATTCTTAAATGTGTCCTGAAGCTTATCACTGATATTTTCAAACATATTTAGTTACTCCGCCTGTACTGTTCCGTTTGATATTAAAACGATTACTCAGTCAAAAATTAATTTAATCTGGATAATCAATTCATACCAGATCATTCATAACATGAGATTGGATTAATCTGCGACAGTAATCTGATAAACTCCAAATTTTATATCAAAATCATACTAAGTAAATAAAGGAAAAGGTTGAATTAAAAATTGAGGGTTAAAATTGAACTCAGAACGATTATTTTAAATCTTAAATTTTCATTTATAATTATTTTATTAAAGTGTCTGTAAAATTTCAGCAGCTGCCACATTATTCTTTACTAATACATATTACACTCAACGTTAATCTGATTCGATTGATTATCACTTCTCAGTTAATTAAATGAAAATAAATTGATGGACCCTGACAATGATAAACAAAGTTGATCTGATGGAAATCAAGCCCTTCAAAAACTTAGTTTAAAACTACCCGACTCAAGTAGTGACAGCAAAGATTCAGGCTCAGCTCCAGCAACATTATCACTAAAAAAACCATCGGAATTAGCTGAAGATGCAAGTGCAGCCATGCCGCCGCCGCCTGAAAATCATGAAAAATCCGCTGATCAAACTGATTCAGATACCTCCGAAGAAAAAATAAATTCACCGCCTCAAGGAGTTGCAGAGATCACGTTTGCACCCAAAAAGAAAAAAGCAGCCTTTAAAGAAAATGAAGGCAGGCGGTGCTATATGCTTTAAATGTCAAATTCCCTCAACATTTATTCGACTAATTGGTTTTGGAATATGGAGAGGAAGCCAAAGATCAATTTATGGCAGAAAACATAAATAAACAATTAAAGCGTCGAACACGCGTCGCATCACTTTTCCCAAACGAGGCATCACTGCTCAGATTGGCAAGTGCCATTTTGATCGAAATCAGTGACCAACGGGAAGCTGGAAAACGGGACCTGGAAATGGATCATCAATGACCGGCGATTATCAAATTATAAAAAAAACTGCATTACCGAAACAATTGTTCTAAACCTTTTTCTAACATCATTTTTATATTAGTGAATCATCCCACTTTGAATACTTGCAGCACATGATAAATCAGGCAGTTAATATTAAGGTTAAATGAAATTAGTTAAACATAGATAATATGAGCTGTAATTAAATTGATATTGCGTTATCTTTCAGCACTGCATCAGGATTACCAGGCTTCGACCATTCAAATCTATTAAGCTTACATATGCAAGAATAGAAAATCATAACGGGTTACTGAGGATGGCTCCAATAGCTCTGTATAGTATTAGGATAAGTTCGTTTCCAACTTTAAATTGTAGAGATTTATTCATATGAAACTATCATTTATAGGTGCCGGAAAAATGGCAACAGCAATTGGACACGGTCTAATCACGGCAAAATGCTTTGAAAAACATGATATCATTGCGTCAGCTCCTTCGAAAAAGTCACAACAATTGTTTTCCAACGTTCTGGGAATTCGATGTGTCGGCGATAATGATTCAGTCATTGAGTTTGGCGACGTCATCATACTTGCAGTAAAGCCGCAAAATATTGAGGATGTATTTTCAGGTCTAAGCAGTTGTCTAAAAAATAAATTGATAATTTCAATTATTGCAGGCTGCACATTAAATACGTTGTCCGTCTTGGCTCAGTCTAAACGAATTATTAGAGTGATGCCAAATACCCCGGCCATGGTCGGAGAAGGTGCCACTGTTTTTACCTGTGGTACAGGTATTACTCCTTCTGATAAGAGTCTGGTTACTAAAATTTTTAACACCGTCGGCATTGTAAAAGAGCTGCCTGAAAAATACTTAGATGTCGTTACCGCTGTCAGTGGCAGTGGTCCTGCATATGTTTTTGAATTTATTCAATCGTGGGTTGATGCTGCTGCTGCAAACGATTTAGATCCAGAGCTGTCTTTAGAATTAATATTGCAAACTATTTCAGGCGCCGTTAAAATGATTGACCAAAATATGGGTACCCCTGATGAACTGAGAATTGCTGTAACATCGCCGAAAGGCACAACCGAAGCAGGGCTGAACGTACTGAAAAAGCATCACTTTAGACAAATAATCCTGGATGTAATAAGTAACGCAAAACAACGATCAGCAGAGTTGGGAAATGCCTAATACAATATTAGTTACCGGCGGCGGCGGTTTTTTAGGGTCGCATTTATGTGAAACCCTGGTAGAACAAGGCAACGACGTAATATGCCTTGATAATTTTTATACAGGCAGAAAAGAAAATATACGGCATTTATTAGGAAAGCCGAATTTTGAATTGATTCGCCACGATGTCACCTTTCCAATCTATCTGGAGGTAAGCCGGATTTATAATTTAGCATGTCCTGCTTCACCGATTCACTATCAACATGATCCGGTTCAAACGACAAAGACATGCGTTCATGGATCAATTAATATGCTGGGATTGGCTAAACGCCTAAATATCGTCATTTTACAAGCATCAACTTCAGAGGTTTACGGTGACCCTGAAATTCATCCACAACGAGAAGATTATTTAGGAAGTGTAAACTGTATTGGACCACGATCCTGCTATGACGAAGGAAAACGGTGTGCAGAAACACTGTTTTTTGATCATCATAGACAATACAACATGGCGATTAAAATAGTTCGAATCTTTAACACCTATGGTCCCAATATGCATCCTGCTGACGGACGCGTTGTCAGTAACTTTATTATTCAGGCTTTACTAAATAAAGATATTACAATATACGGGGATGGTGATCAGACCCGATCATTTTGTTATGTAGACGATTTAATTCGAGGTATGATGCTGATGATGGATACTCAAAATGAAATTACAGGTCCCATAAATCTTGGAGACCCATTTGAATTTAGCATCAAAGAATTAGCTGAGAAAATTATTCAATTAACTGGATCAAAATCAAAATTAATTTTTAAACCGCTTCCGCAAGATGACCCGCAAAGGCGAAAACCGAATATTGAGAAAGCTAAATCTATTTTGAACTGGACTCCAATGATTGAATTGGACGAAGGGTTGGGTAAAACAATTACCTATTTTGAAAGAGAAGTAAAAAAAGGCAATTTTTCAATTGCCTGAAGCATCGAGTCGCAGTATATTGGGCGTTTTGATTTTAAATCATCGGAAAAATGGTAACTGTATAAATGTTGATTTACCATAACAAACTCACTTTAAAGTTGTAAGCATTAGGAGCAATAGATATGGCGGTAAGACTAAGGCTACGTCGAACAGGAACTAAGAATAAACCATGTTATCGCATTGTAGCAGCGGATGGTCGCAGTCCCAGAGATGGAAAATTTATTGAAGTTATCGGGTTTTATGATCCAAGGCATCAGGATGAAAAAATTAATTTGGAACGTGCTGAATATTGGATAAATCATGGGGCACAACCCTCCAATACCGTTGCGGATGTTATAAAAAGGGCGAAAGATCCCTCAGCCGGTTCTCTGAAAACTCCAGAGAAGAAAAAGGTTTCCAAGGATAAAGCTGGCGAAAATAAAGCGTCTGAAGTAGCAAAAGATGAATCAACTCAATCAGATGGCGAAGAAAAAAATACATCCACAAACGAAACTGATAATTCTTCTGAAAAATCAGATTCTCCTCCTAAAGAAGCAGCTGAGGTCTAAAGTAGGCAAATTCAAGAATGTTATGGCTCGAACATGGTGTTCCAACAGCAATCACTAAAAGTATTTGATTGAAAAGAACACCATAATTATCTTCTCTAATACAGTTACCTTTCCCGTACAGCGAAATAATGTTGCAACAATCAAAATTGTTAGTTGTACACCGTTGACTTAACCTATTAATCAGGGGTAATTGTATATGGTAAAAGCTTTACTTAGCAGATTTTTTGGTAAAATTCTAAATAAATCAGGACCAAAAGTAAATACGTCGGGCAACACTGACGATCACGGTAACGGCCGTGTTTCCGTAAACCTTCCAAGATTTGTCGAATTTGTAGTAAAATCACTCGTTGACTGCCCGGATGAAGTATCAATTGAATCAACTCAGGATACAAATGGCAATGTGATTAAAATTTCATGTAAGAAAAATGAAATTCGCAAAGTCATTGGAAAAAATGGGAAAACAATAAATTCAATTAGATCACTTGTCCGTGGAGCAGCGAAGCGTGATAATAAAAATGTCAGTGTTGTTGTTGTTGAATGACAATGAGAATTGACATAATTACCTTATTTCCTGCTGTTTTTGAACCTATTTTTACTGCATCAATCATTAATCGGGCCCAGTTAAAAAAATTGGTGCAAATTAATGTAATTGATTTACGAGAATTTACTCACGATAACTACAGAACCGTAGATGACCGGCCTTACGGAGGTGGTGCCGGGATGATCTTAAAACCAGAACCCTTATTTGAAGCCGTAGAATCTCTGCGTACAAATGAGAGTTATATCATCCTGCTGTCGCCCCGGGGAAAAACATTTCATCAATCAAAGGCAAAAGAACTGATTAGTTATCCGCATTTAATTTTACTTTGCGGTCACTATGAAGGCGTCGATGAGCGTGTAAGATCAGCATTGATTGATGAGGAAATATCGATTGGAGATTACATTTTAACAAATGGGAATTTGCCATCAATGATCGTTACTGACGCTATTATCAGACTTATTCCCGGCGTCCTGGGCAGCGATGAGTCTATTATTGAAGAATCGTTTAATAATGACCTGCTGGAATATCCCCAGTACACACGACCCGCGAATTATAAGAATATGAAGGTGCCTGAGGTTCTACTTTCAGGTGATCATCAACAGATTAAGAAATGGCGACAAAATCAGGCACTTTCACAGACTGAAATTAAGCGGCCGGATTTGCTTAACAAGAACAAATAAAACAAGTTAAGATAGATTTTTTTTTTCGTTTCTAACAGTTAAGTTACTAAAAACTCATTTACCATTTTGATTAATGAAGTATAGTGCCGTCTGATTTTTCAGTATATCAGAAGAAATTTATCGTAATGGATATTAAGATTTCCGTATGGTGCTTTTGGGAATAAAAGACTTAAGAAATAATATCAACTAATGGATTTAGGATTAAAGGAGACTTATAGATGAATGTTCTTGACAAAATTAATAAAGAACAGTTAAAAACAGATATTCCAGAATTTAGTGTTGGAGATACCGTGAAAGTTCACGTGCTGATTAAGGAAGGGGAAAAAGAACGCATTCAAATATTTACTGGAACAGTGATAGCCAAAGACCATGCCGATATAAACGAAACATTTACGGTGAGACGATTAATAGATGGATTGGGCGTTGAACGTGTATTTCCGTTACATTCTCCAAGAATTGCAAAGATTGACGTTATCACAAAAGGGGATGTGCGAAGAGCAAAATTGTATTACCTCAGAGATCGTGTTGGCAAAGCAGCCCGAGTCAAAGAAAAGATTAGGGGTTCGTCCTCAAAATAGGAATGGATCCTGAATCGCCAGACAGCTATAAATTCGAACGTGAAATTCGTGATCAAAATTACAGGAATATAATAGGTATAGATGAGGTTGGCCGCGGGCCGTTAGCGGGTCCGGTCGTTGCTGCAGCCGTGATTATTCCGACTGGCTTGTTAATTCCCAATTTAACAGATTCCAAAAAACTTTCCCACTCACAGCGGTTCGCTGTATATAACAAATTAAAAGAAAATTCAAACGTCATTTTTTCAATCGCTGAAATTTCATCTCAGGTTATTGATAAAATTAATATCCTCCGGGCAACACATCTGGCAATGAAAAAGGCAGCGGAGAAAATCCGTGTTAAAAAGCCATATATTTTGGTTGATGGACTGTGCGTTCCTAATTTACCCTATCCCAGTAAGAATATAATCAAAGGTGATACAAAAAGTGCCAGTATTGCAGCAGCAAGTATCATTGCAAAAATATATCGCGATAATTTGATGATGGAGTTTGATAAAAAATATCCGGAATATGGATTTGCAAGCCATAAGGGATACGCAACCAAAAAGCATCTTGAAAACTTATCGCATTTCGGGCCGTGCCCCATTCACAGAGTGTCGTTTTCCCCTGTATCTCAATTGGCTGTTAAAAAACCGGCTCAAGGCATATTACCGTTATAAGAAGTTAATATTCTGGAATAATGCACGTCTATCTTTCAAATAGTACTGACATTTTTACACATTTAGCACGCGAGGAATATTTGCTGAATAATTTATCTCCGGAACAGCGAATTCTATATATTTGGAAGAGTCATGATGCAATTGTAATAGGGAAAAACCAGAATCCCTGGAAAGAATGCCTTGTTAATGATGCCCGGGAAAAAGATATTAGCATTGCACGCAGACTGTCCGGAGGGGGAACAGTATTTCATGATGAAGGGAATCTTAATTTTTCGTTTATCAGCTATCAGCACAATTACAATTTTGACAGTCAAATAAACGTCATTAAAAAGGCATTGCGACACTTTGCATTGCAATTGAAACTCCAAAAAAATAATATTTTAACAATGAATGGTAAAAAATGTTCCGGCAATGCCTTCTGCCATCGTAAAAATCGATCTCTACATCACGGGACATTGCTTATAAATTCTAAGTTAGACCGAATTAATCATTATTTACAGCCTTCAATTAACTCTATAAAAACTCACGCAATAGAGTCAAATCCGTATCCGATAATAAATTTAACAAAACTAAATGACAGTCTCACTTTTGATAAAGTAGCTGAGCAAATTATTGCTGAATTTTGTAAGTCTGATTCATCGCCTGAGATTCATTATGTTGACAAAGAAGGGGTTGGGGATAGCTCTTTAAATATATTGTCTCAAAAATATCGTTCGAAAGATTGGATATTTAACGAAACTCCTCGTTTTGTAATGAGTTTAAGAAAATGCTTTTCCTGGGGTATATTTGATACAGAAATTCAATTTAATAAAGGACAAGTTGTAACTATTAAAATTGACTCTGCCGGATTAGATAAACACGTGATTAAGACTATGGAGGAAACATTGACCCATTTACCATTTGATTCGAATAAACTGTCTAATGCCTTAAGTGCCATGAAAACACCGATTGATTATCAATCACACGTCAGTGATATTTCCAGATATATAAAACTAAACCCGTTCTGATAATTATCGCTGTAATACAAAAAATAAATCAAATTGTGTTCACATTCGGGGGAATCGTCTCTGTTTTACCTGTTTTGTGACTCTTCTTTTGCGGGTGCGTGTCAGTAAAATTTAGAATCCCTTTTCTTCCCGAAATTAAATGAATTCAGGGTACAATTATCAGATAATAAGCGAACTAAATATAAAATTCTGATAATTGATATTGCCGGAATAATAACATCTGGAAGCAAAAAACGATTTAGCATCTTACCAATGACAACACCCGATCACATAAAATCAATCCTTGACAAAGCCAGCCAGGACAAGTGGATAAAAGCCATCATTCTGAGGATCGATTCACCGGGTGGAGAAGTAACTGCAACAGATTTAATTTATTACGACATCAGGCAGTTTAAGGAACAAAAAGGAATTCCTGTATACGTCAGTTTAACGGGAGTTGCATGTTCCGGTACATATTATATCGCATGTGCTGCAGATAAAATCTATTCATATTCATTGTAAAAAGCACTGTATGTCTGGGGTTATTTCACATCTTGATAATCCACAGGTCCGGTTCATATTCTAAGCATGCCCGTAAGAAAATTGAGGTTCGATGTAAACAATCACGAATCATCTTAAAAACAAGACCCCCACAGGGAAACAAAAACCAGAAAATTGAAAAACATTCGCTAGAGAATATATTAACGGTAATTCGAAGAAATTATATAATCCATAAGGAGAATTTTTACATGATTAACAGAATATTATTACTTACGGTTGTATTATTTTCAGCTACTTCTTTTAGCCAGATACTCAGTTTTGATGAAGTAAAATTTGAATTGGGTGACATTGATGACCTGTCACCAATAAGCCGTGAGGTTCATTACAAAAATACAGGTGATAAAGAACTGTCAATCGAAAGAATAAAAACATCCTGTGGCTGTACCACCAGTAAACTTGAAAAAAAAGTACTGCTGCCAAATGAATCCGGAATGCTGACAGTCACCTTCGATCCAGCTGGGAAAAAAGGTAAACAGATTAAAAATATCACATTTATCAGTAATGATATTAACGATAAGAATAAAATCATTTCCTTTACCGCCAATATTATACCCGTAATTAATCTCGCTCCAAAGCGGATAGAGTTTGAGTTAGATCAATCTGGAAAAAGCTATGAGAAAAATGAAGAAATGTTCGTCATAGAAAACCTCGGGAAAGATCCGATTGTAATTAAAAGTATAACAGGCAATAGTGAAAATTTTATTGTAAAGGATCCAAAAATCACCACGGTTGAAGTAGGTGGAAAACTAAACATTTCAGTAAGTATCAAGCCCGGATTTATTCCAGATAAATACACATCCACTAATATAAAAGTCAATGTTAAGATTGGCGAACAATCAGCGACTCGGTCAGTACGCGTTGTTGCCAGACCACTGCTCGTTTCTCAAAAATAGGGTTCAGATAATATTCCTCTGTCAGACACCGGAAAATGATAAATTACTTATTCCACCAATCAGACTCTTTCTCCCAGGGATTTTGAGGTTGAATATCTCCCCCATCGTCATTTCCTAACAATGTCTGTCTCATTAATTGGAAGTTAATCATACCTAAACTTAAGAAAATTATGACAGTAAACCAAATATTTATCCGGCTACTGAAAAAATTGGAAATTAATCCGATAATTATCAGAAAAAAAACAATAATGCCGGTGACCAGCATTGAGATTTTAAACGTTAATATTCGGCTTTCCCAGGGTTTCTTAATCGATATGAGTTCTTCCATAATCTGCCCACCGTCCAGAGGATAAACCGGAACCAGATTTAACAAACTCCATAATAAATTTATATTGACCAAATATGTCAGCGTCATTGCAAAAAACGAACTAACGTCACCTATAGAGGAAAATTTAAGTATCAGGCATGCCAGTAAACACATAATGAAACCTGCTCCCGGGCCAGATAACAGCTGAATAATAAACTGGTTGCGTTTTAGTTTTGTACGGCTGATTGTTACCCCGCCCATGCCGTAAAGAACAATTTTTACGTCAGTTGCCCCAAAATACCGTGCTGCCACTGCATGCCCCAACTCATGGACTAAAACGGACAAAAAAAGACAAAACATAACGTTAAAATTACGAATAAGTGTTGCGTTATCATTCCAGGCGATAAAAATAATAATCAACCAGAACCAGGGATTAATACGAACTGGTATCATATTCCAAATCTTGAAGTTTATATCATACCGAGTTTTTTGCGGGTTTAGAAACACCTGTACCCCATTATCTGTCAATCATTCAGGAAGTGAATTTTTATAACATTATTCATTGGACGAAGTTGCTTCTATTGCACACAACTAATCGACATAAACCATTTATCCGCAGCTGTGACTATTAATAAAAATTGACGTGATGATCAATTAAATCACCATTCTTATACACTAGTTTCCCTGAAAAGAAACGATGATCTTTAAGCCATTCAAGAAATAAAAAATCACCTTCCCATAAGTTCAAATTAGAGATGTTATTATCGTCTACCCATTGAAGATGTCCTTCTGGAGAGTCGATTAATTTACCCGAAAATTGGTTTGCGAGGAATACAAACACATACCAATCTTCATTTTTAGAAAATTTTGGAAATGTCAAATGCCCTTTTAATACCGGGTATTTGATTGTCAGTCCAGATTCCTCATATACCTCTCGAATGATACAATCTTCCGGCGTTTCTCCCGGGTTCAACTTTCCACCTAAACCATTCCACTTCCCATTATGGATATCATTCTTCTTTTTAATTCGATGGAGCATGAGTGTTTTATCATTTTCTTTGATATAACAAAGTGTGGCAAGTTTCATGTAAAAAACCTCTGATTGAGAAATTTGTTTCGAGAAAATTCATGGATTATCGAAAAAATCTATTACGTAAACCTTCTAAGGATATTCGCCCATGCATTGAGAACTGAAAATAAACTGAGAACATTTATTCAGAAAAAAGTGCTTCACAGAACACTTTGGCATTAAATATCTGAATATCAGATTCTTTTTCACCAAGACCAACAAACTTTATCGGCAGCTTAAATTCATCGTGAATAGCAACAACAACACCGCCTTTACTTGTTCCGTCTAACTTAGTTATACATAATCCATTTATATCTGCACTGGATTGAAACATTTTAGCTTGCTGCAAGGCATTTGTTCCTGTAGAACCATCCACAACCAACCATGTTTCATGGGGTGCGTTACTAATCGCTTTTTGAATAATACGTTTTATTTTTGCAAGTTCATCCATTAAGCCCTTTTTCGTATGTTGTCGACCCGCAGTATCAATAATCAATATATCCGATTTTCTTGCAGTCGCTGCATGTACAGCATCAAACGCTATGGATGCCGGATCAGCACCATATTTCCCGGAAATCACCTGACAACCCGTACGTTCTCCCCAGATTTTCAATTGTTCAATTGCAGCAGCTCTGAATGTATCACATGCTGCAAGGAGTACTGATTTGCCCTCCTGTTGCCACATGTTCGCGAGTTTTCCAGTTGTTGTCGTTTTTCCGCTGCCATTTACCCCGACCATTAAGATAACGGTTGGTCCGGATTCAGCATAAACCACTGGCGTTTCACAATCATCAGACAAAAATACGTAAAGCAATTGTTTCGTGCATTCAATGATATCAGATGTTGTATGAATGACTCCTCTCTCATACTGTTCCTTTATATATTCGACAATTCGCCGGGTTACCTGCACTCCCAAATCGGTTCTAATTAATGCTTCCTCAAGTTGTTCATAGTCGATTTTATCCCAGGATTCAGCGGCACCGAAAACTGATTGGATATTACGAACTAACAGCGTCTTACTTCGTTGAAGGCCGGATTTAAATTTAGTATATATCGTTTCCATCGTTTTTAATTATACTGCCCGGTATTCATACAAAATCTCAGAAGTCGTTTTATTTTATGGAAAAAGGTAAGTATTATAACTGGAATCAAACTGTGTTTTTCCCAAAAATATATCGATTTAGAATCCACTTCTATATCGATCACAGGAATTCAGTTAATCTCTTTTTTATTAATATTGTCTAAAATACCATTCACAAACTTACCTGAATCATCACCACCAAACACTTTTGCTATTTCAATTGCTTCATTGATACTGACGGCCGGCGGGATCTTTTCGTGGTAAAGAATTTCATAAATTGCAATTCGCAGGATATTTCGGTCAACGACTGCCATTCGTTCAATACGCCAATTTTGTGCACATTTAATTATTTCATCATCTATATTGGCCAATTCTTTTTTAACTCCATTGACGATGGATTCTGCGACGCCTCTAATCTTATTCGTTTCTTTTTTGCCCAGGTTATTTTCAAGTTTAGCGATTTGCTCACAAAAATACTCAAGCAAATCGTGATCAAATGTGTCTTCAGTAATATCAAGTTGATATAATAACTGCAGTGCCCATTCTCGTGCTTTTCGTTGAATCGGTATTATATTTTTAATTTTCACAAGGGGGAATACACATTATTTGCATAGATGATTAATAACTGAAAATCGTGAATAAGCTTGTTGCCATTTAGGGAAATGAAATCAGATTAAGACTTAGATTCTGTTGCGCAGCATTAAATAATATACAGTCTGGCTACAGCTGCTTCATTAAATTAGCCATTTCTATTGCACATTCAGCTGCTTCCGTTCCTCTGTTACCAACTTTTGATCCGCTGCGTTCTATCGCATGTTCAATAGTTTCTGCAGAAACTATTCCAAATATTATCGGCAATGAATTTTTCATTCCGATTTCAGCAAGTCCACTTGTAACCTGGCCGGTGATAAATTGTGCATGCGATGTCGCTCCCTGAATCACGACCCCGAGAGCAATGATAGCGTCAAACTTTTTACTTTCAGCTAATCGTTGAACCACTAAAGGGATTTCAAATGATCCCGGCACCCAACATACAGTAACATTATCAGGCTCACCTCCATGCCGGGTTATACAGTCTACTGCACCATCTAAGAGTTTTGTTACAAAAAAATCATTAAACCTGGCACAAACGATACTGAACTTTAGATTTTCCGCCTGAAGGCTGCCTTCAATAATATTTGATGAATTTATTTCCATTATAATTCTACCTTGATTTTACCAAAATTTGATTGACCTGAGAAAAATTGAATTGAACCGGAAAGTTGTAAAATTCAGCCATACTTTAACACCTGTCAGCAAATTTTTCTGTTTAAAACCTTTGAACTCAATCGTATTTTAGATTTGATCATTAAAGAAGGTGACCCAATCGTTTCTTTTTAGTTTTTAAATAAAATTCATTTTGAACTTTTGGCTGGATAATAATTGGAATTCGATTATTTATGTTTATACCGAATTCACTTATATCCGATAACTTGGTTGGATTGTTTGTTAATAATCGAATATTATCAACCTCCAGATCTTTCAAAATTTGTGCAGCGACACTGTATTCTCTCATATCCGGGGGAAAGCCAAGTTTTTCATTTGCTTCAACGGTATCCAATCCCTGTTGATCTTGAAGAGTATATGCTTGAATTTTCTTGATTAATCCAATTCCCCTTCCTTCCTGTCGCAAATAAATTAATATTCCTTTACCCCCTTTTACAATTTGTCTCAATGCAAATTCAAGTTGATCTCCACAATCACATCGGGCTGAATGAAAAACATCACCCGTCAAACATTCACTGTGAATTCTGACGAGAACATCATCCTGATTTTCGATTTCACCATAAACCAGTGCTATATGTTCCTGTCTATCGACTTTTGAGATATAACAGTGCAGGTCAAAATCATTATCCGCATAGCGAGTTGGCATTTTCACTGTTCCCGTCTTTTTAATGAGACGTTCATGTTTTTGACGAAAACCGATAAGCTGTTTAATAGAACACCATTTTAGCCTATGCTTTTTCACAAATTTATCTAAATCAGTCAACCGGGCCATTGTACCATCATCATTCATGATTTCACATATGACACCTGTTTCATTGCAGCCGGCTAATCGTGCAAGATCAAGAGCAGCTTCGGTGTGTCCTGGTCTTTCCAGTACCCCCCTCTCACATCCGATAAGCGGGAAAACATGACCCGGAAAATCAAAGTCCTCTCTTGAGGCAGTTGGTTTCGAAAGCAAATTAATTGTTCGAGCTCGGTCTGCTGCTGAAATTCCTGTCGAAATATCTCTGGCCGCGTCAATGGATATGGTAAAGGCGGTATTAAATTTATCCTGAGTAACTGCCATTTTTGATAAATCAAGCTGTGCAGCTTTTTCTCTGGTAATGGGTGCACAAATTAGACCGCGACCCCATTTTGCCATAAAATTTATAGTGTCCGGAGTCGCTTTATCCCCGGCCATAATGAGATCACCTTCATTCTCTCTATTTTCATTATCCACAACAACAACGATTTTGCCGCTATGAATATCACTAATTACTTCTTCAATCGTATTAAACATGTTAATTCCCTGAAATGAATCTCGTCTGTATGGATGAATTACATTTCCAATTTTATTCTAATCCTGTAGAATTGCACACTATAGTTTTATTAGTATACTTGACCAGCGTGGTAAAATACAAATATATAAAAATTGAATTTAATGAGTCAAATTTTTAGCACTATCACTTTTATAACATTCAATCACGAAATATCTATATATTTTATTAGCACAATCAAATAAATAAATTTTTTCCCTGTAGCCGTTGAAGGCCAAAACCTGATTATTTTAAAGACATATTGTTGGAAAACAAATTGATTGGTTGTACTATCTAACGAATAATTTTAGGGGGAAGATAACTACAGTAAAAGAGATTAAAGGACAGATTTATGACAACCATTATAGATGTTTTTGCAAGAGAAATCATGGATTCAAGAGGGAACCCAACAATTGAGGTCGAAGTTGAGTTGGAAAGCGGAGCTGTTGGCAGAGCAGCGGTACCCTCGGGTGCATCAACAGGAGAAAATGAAGCATTAGAATTACGAGATGGCGACAAAAAGAGATATTTAGGAAAGGGCGTAAAAAAAGCCGTTGATAACGTTAACAATGTTATTTGTGAAAATCTGATTGACTATGATGCATTCGACCAGATTGGGATTGATAACATTATGCTTGAATTAGATGGGACTCCATCGAAAAAAAATCTTGGTGCTAACGCAATCTTAGGTGTATCACTGGCTGTCGCACATGCAGCAGCACGTGCGTTTGAAATGCCGTTATTTCGCTATATCGGGGGCACTAACGCAAAGGTTTTACCCGTCCCGATGATGAATATTATAAATGGCGGTGCACACTCAGATGCACCAATTGATTTTCAGGAGTTCATGATTCGACCCGTGGGTGCAGCAAATTTTAGAGAAGCATTGCGAACTGGTGCCGAAGTTTTTCATGCACTGAAAAAGGTACTCAAAGATCGAGGACTCAGTACCGCTGTTGGTGATGAAGGGGGATTTGCACCAAACCTCAATGGTGTTGAGGATGCCCTGGATGTTATTCTTAGTGCAATTGAAAAGGCCGGTTACAAACCGGGTCGAAAGAGTGATGGAGGCGAAGTCTCCCTGGCCCTGGATGTTGCATCATCTGAATTTTATGCAGATGGTAAGTATGCATTTAGAAAAGCTTCAAAAGGTAAGAAAATTGTTAAAAAATCATCTGACGAAATGGCTGTTTATTTAGAAACATTGATAAATAATTATCCAATTGATTCAATTGAAGATGGAATGGCAGAAAATGATTGGAATGGCTGGAACCTGCTCACAGAAAAAATCGGTTCAAAATGCCAGCTCGTCGGCGACGACCTATTTGTAACAAATGTTAAGTATTTAGAACGTGGTATAGTTGAAAATTCAGCAAATTCAATTTTAGTAAAAGTAAATCAAATCGGTACTTTAACTGAAACTTTAGACGCAATTTCAATGGCTCATAAGGCAGGATTTACAACTGTAATTTCTCACAGATCCGGTGAGACTGAAGATACAACTATTGCTGATATCGCAGTAGCAACAAATGCGGGTCAAATAAAAACCGGTTCCCTAAGCAGAAGCGATAGAATAGCCAAATATAACCAACTGCTTCGAATTGAGGAAGTGTTGGGACCGGATTCAATTTATGGATGTTGACATTGTGTGAGTAAAAATGAATAAAAAAAATAATTCTGTGCCTGACTGGGATAACTGTGATAATTGGAGAGAATGCGACTGGGAAAACGCGTTAAAATATAGCGATGACCTGGCATCTCAATATTTTCACATGCTTGAACAATACAGCGACCTGCCTTATGCCGAAGATCTGATCGCTAAAAAATTGAACGAAAAAAACATGGTACCCTGCGACCATGTTTTTGGCGATTATGAATGGTACACAGATTCAAAAGAACAGGACGATTTTGACGATGATTTTATTGATCCTGAAGTCGAAATCGGGGGAAGCCAGCCTGGCGATTCATTGTTTTATGAAACAAGTCCAATATATCAGAAAGCAAGCCAGATTACTCTGGGCTGGTGCAACGTCCTGTCATCAGTGTTGAGCCCTGACGACAGGTTTCGGGGGCTTAATGTTCTCTTTCATATGGGGAGAATGTTGTCATTTATTTCTTTAAGTATTTCTGATGGCACTTATGAACATATCAATGGGAACATGATATTTACAAAACGAGCATTAAACCTGGTTAATCAAATATTGGGCGAATTGAAGAAAATGGAAAAAAAATGCTCCCGATATACCACAGTATTTGATATCGTCCAGAAACACCTCCTTGAATGTCATGATCTGCTCATTGATTATTTATTGGAATGTAAAGACCGGCAAAAGAAAGGCTGATACCCGAATATGCTGTCAATCCTATTTTTATACCGTCTTCCCACCCCGACAAAACCCCATTCAGTTCAGTATAACCAATGATAGTTTCCATTATTAAATCCTGTAAAATATGTTGTCTTCTTCTTATCACTGTTCTGACGTCATTTGAAAGTATTGCAGAATTCTCGATTCGATCCCAAAAAATTGGAGGTACAAATTTTTTATATCTTCATGATGTTGCAAACTATTTCGGATTGAATATTAGGGGACAGAAGAAAAACTATTCGGTCTATTCTGATCAGCATAATATCAAAATTACTCTGGGAAGCAGAAAATTTTCGATAAATTCTATCGTTGCATATTTTGCAAATGCTCCACGATTAAGCAAAAATGTTTTACTGATTTCAGAACCCGATATGACACTGTTTATTGACCCTATTTTAAGACCAAATGGTCTGCCTCAGCATTCAATTAATCGGATTGTGATCGATCCTGGTCATGGGGGGAAAGATAAGGGCGCAATTGGAGACCGGTATCTTGAAAAAAATATTAACCTGTCCATTTCTAAGTATCTGGCGGCGATGCTCGAGAAAAAGGGATATAATGTTTTATTGACTCGACATAATGATTCCTATATCTCGCTCAAGAGACGAGGTAACATTACACGAGAGTTTAATGGCGACTTATTCATCAGTGTTCACTGTAATGCCGTGACTCGGTCCAATGTCAGTGGTGTTGAATCCTATATTGTAACTCCCAAAGGTCTCCGGTCGACTGGAAAAACCCGCATTCAGTCGAAAAATGTCTCGGGAAATCGATTCGATAAATTAAATGCCCGATTCGCGTTTGAGCTTCACAAGCGGATATTATCGGTAACAAACTCCATTGACCGTGGAATTAAGTATAACAGGTTTCAGGTTTTAAGAGAAGCAAGTTGTCCAGCAATTTTAGTAGAAACGGGATTTCTGTCAAATCCAGGGGAAGAAAAAGCATTGGCAAATTCATCTTACCAGAAAAAGATTGCCATAAGTTTAGCTAATGGCGTAATTGCTTTTCATAATGCGTTAAATAACAATTAACCAGAATTCCGAACAAACTGTCCCGAACGGAAAATTTTTGTCAACTCTACATTATCCAGAGTCTGTCTTATAAAATGTAACATACTTGAGTTAAGTAAGATGTGACCCGGATTATATTGTTATGCACAGTAATAATTGGTCATAATGTCTAAAAATAACAATTATAATCAAAAAAGAGGGCCACATGTTTAGAAACTGTTATACCCTTCCAGCCTGAACTTGTCACTGCAATACCAAACGTTGTCAATAATAAAGAGTTTACTCAATATTGTCGGGATAATTTTACAAGAATTATTACGTGGTTTAAGTCGTCGGTCAGCCGGGAACTCAACTATCGGCACAGACATATTGCCCGGGCAGTTTTGCCACACATATGGGTATTGGCCCGGTTGCCAAAAACTCAGCAAGAACATTCAGCAAAATCGGCGTAAACGGTTTGACCGAACATTGGACGTTCAACATAGACAAAACCAACGACTTTAAAAATGGTAATAACAGTGAAATTCCCGATTTTTTATGAAAGGATCTCTTCGGTAGACTTAAAAATTGATAATCGTAACAGGACAGTCTAAAATTAAATCTGATCATTATTGAAAATCAGCTTTTCCAAGACAAGCTCTAAGTAATATGAAATTTGATTCCAATCAAGAAAAGGAAATATCGACATTATTTTCCAAGCTGCCGGATAATATGGGTCACTGTGCGGACAGCCTCAAGTCCCGACTTCATGAACTCTTTTCATGTAAATTATTAGAAGCAGATAAGCGAAAACAATTATCTTACCACCTAGTGGAAATTTTGCCCCAACTGCCGGACCCGGTTCAAGCTTCAACTTTGTTATCAATTCTATTTCAACGGATTGATTCAAAAAAAGAATTTACATTTATTTTCACTGAACATGTTCTGCACCAATTGTTAGCATTATTTTCGTTTTCAGGGAATTTTTCTAATTTCATTCTAAAATATCCCAATACGATAAATAGTATTTTCCCGATCGAAAAGGAATCTCTCAAAGATGTTTCCGACAGATACAATAAAATTTTAGACCAACCAGAAAACGATCCAAAAAAATGGCTGCGACTGTTCAAAGCAAGGGAATTTATAAAAATTGCCTTAGGCGATTATTTAAAATTCGATAATTTCCAGGAGTCGACGCATAAAATTTCGATGGTGGCTGATATCTGTTTGCAAAAAGCATTGGATTTTGCTGACATTAATAATTCTGATATTGCAATCATGGCAATGGGGAAACTGGGCGGTTTCGAATTAAACTACAGTTCGGATATTGACTTACTGTTTGTAGGCAATAACAGACTAAGTTCCGACGAGATTTATCAATTGCAAAAAAAATTAGTCAACTTCCTTCATCTCATCACCCAATCAACAGAAGACGGTTTTGTTTTTCGAGTTGACAACCGATTACGACCAGAAGGCTCTACCGGATCGTTACTTAGAACATTAGAACACTACCTTGAATATTACCAGAAACGCGGTGCACAATGGGAATTTCAAGCACTGATAAAAGCACGATACAGCGGTGGTTCCAAAGCTGTAGCTGATGAATTCATTAAATCCACCCGTCCTCTTGTTTACAATACAACAATTTCATCTGAAGAATTGCTGCAGAGTGTACGGGACATGAAACGTAAAATAGAAACCTGCCTCGTCAGTAAAAATAAGACAAATAAGAATGTAAAATTAGGCAGAGGTGGAATCAGAGATATTGAATTCATTGTGCAGTTTCTACAATTACACCATGGCCGAATTAACAAGAATCTAAGAGTGGCTGATACTCTCACAGCAATACAGAGATTGTCTGCACATCGTATAATTAAGACTGAAGAAAAAAATGTTCTTCAGCGAGAGTATATTTTTCAGAGAAAACTTGAGCATTGTCTGCAAATGACTGATAACCTCCCGGTACGTCAATTACCCCGGGACTTCAAAATATTGGATATACTGGCCCGGAAATTAGGCAAAAAAAACTCGAAAACCAAATCTGCGGCATTGCAATTGGAAACTCAATATCATAATTCCACACTGAAGATTCGTAATATCTTCAATAATTTTTTTAATACGACGATTGAGTTCCTTGAGAAGAAAAAAATTGTAAGAGAAACCTGCCCAGAAATTAAATCAGATATTCTAAACAATCACTTTACACGGTTAGAGAGTGATTATTTTTTAAAATTCAATGTTAATGAAATTATTCAACACATTCACATGATTAGTCACTTATCACCAAATCAGCTATGCGATGTCAGTGTAGAAAAAGTTAAAGATATTACCAAAGTCACAATCGCAGCCTTTGATTATATTGGTCAGTTTGCCAAAATATGCGGGCTTTTTTCCGCTTACGGTCATAATATTGAAAATGGAGAATCATTTACCTATTCTGCACCGGCAAAAAAGAGTGCACTTGAAAAAAACACATTTTATCGAAGACCTGGAAAACGTTATTATTCTCTTAAATCTCTCCCCGAAAAAAATCATTTTGATGAACGAAAAATTGTTTGTGTTGCGAACCTGAAACGCAATTCCTCCGCCAGAAAAGAAGATGTATCATGGAATGATTTTCAAAGAGAATTAGAAGAGTTACTAACACTTCTGCGTGATCAAAAACACGATGAAGCAAGTGAACGAATTACGTTACGGGTAATTAGTTCGCTAAATAAAAATCCTGAAAAGAATGAGATATTACGGGCACTGCCGCCTATTTTTTATACCTTCGACAACAACTCTGACCAACAGTACACCATTCTCGAAATCGTCAGTCCAGACAAAGTACTGTTTCTCTTTGACTTTTTTAATGCATTGGCAATTAAAGGTTATTACATCGGAAAAGTAGAATTTCAAACCATACAGGGAACACTTCGGGATCGATTATTTCTGACAACAAAAAATGGTAAAAAAATCATTTCTGAAAAGAAAAAAAGAAATCTTAGACAAACCATGACAATGATCAAACAATTTTCCCAGTTCCTTCCATATGCACCGAATCCATTACTGGCATTAAAACAATTTAATGATTTACTCGAATGCTCACTGGAAGTAAAACAAAAAGGTATGATTCCAATCATTGAACAAGAAGATATCATGGAAGCACTGGCCAGAATTTTGGGAACCAGTTCATTTCTGTGGGAGGATTTCATTAGAATGCAGCATGAAAATCTTTTACATTTACTTGATGATGCAAGTCAGCTCGATAAACCACATGATCCCATAGAACTTGGAAACGTGCTTAAAAAGCAACTGAGTCAGTGCAAAAATCACAAGTCTTTTGTCAAAGTACTCAATGAATTCAAGGATAAAGAAATGTTCAGAATTGATTTGCGCCACCTCACCCGCCGCATAAAACATTTCCGTGATTTCTGCAAAGAACTAAGTGATTTGGCTGATATTGTAACAAATGAAGCTTATTTCATTGCACTAAAGTACGTAGAAGAAAAAATGAATTGCAAGGAACCCGGTTTGTCAGGAATCTATGCCCTGGGAAAATGGGGCGGAAGGGAAATTGGCTATGCATCTGATATTGAAATACTATTTATCTGGGACACCAGTGAGGATGAAAAGAATACTCATTTAACATTTTATGAACAGACTGCTCAAATAATGACACAATGTATTAAAACCAAGCAGGACGGGATTTTTGAACTTGATTTCCGATTAAGACCTGGAGGTAAAAATTCATATCTGACAACGTCCTGCAACCGATTTACAAACTATTTTTCTCAAGATGGCGAGGCTGATTTTTACGAACGTCAGGCCTTAATAAGGTTACGGCCTGTAGCAGGCAAAAAAAATCTGCACCGAAAAATAGAAAACCATCGCTTAAGTTATGTTTTTGGTTCTCTGCCGATAAATATAGATAGAATCAGCCACCTGAGGACACGACAGGAAACCGAATTAGTGCAAGCACAAAATATCAATGCAAAATTTAGTGCCGGAGGGTTAGTTGATGCAGAATATTATATCCAGATTTTACAGATGAAATATGGCAGTAAACACAAAGATATTCGCAGCACAAATACGCTTATAGCTGCAAAAGCATTAAAAAGACATAAAATTATCAGTCCGGAAGATTACAACAGATTGGACGAGGGTTACCGGTTCCTTCGTGCACTCATTAACGGGTTAAGGATCGTTCGGGGAAACGCAAGAGACCTTGTTATCCCTCCACCTGATTCTCAAGAATTTCAGTTCTTAATAAGAAGATTGGAAAGTTTTGAACATCCTCCCGGAATTGATGATGCCTGGCAATATATCAAATTGCAGATGCAGATTGTTCACCAACTTTTCAAGAGTTTAAGCTAATGCAAAAACGACGAGTTAAACGAAAACTGCCCCCCGGCTCAATTTTTATGATTTCATTAATGATGAAATCGATTTGTAAATCCTTAAGACTGTCAATCTCTGACTCGAATGGAGTATTCACGTGTACCTGGAACAAACCGACTATTTACATAGGCTGGCATAACCGATTGCTATGCCTCCCATATTTTCTCCCGATAACGTGCCGAAAAAATAATTTCGCGTTAACCAGCCAATCCAGAGATGGTGAATACATAGCCGACTATCTTAAATCCATAAACTTCCAAATTATCAGAGGATCGAGCAGTAGAGGTGGAATGAAAGCACTTATTCAATTAAAGAAACAACTAGAAAACGGTTCGTCCGTCATGATTGCAGTCGACGGCCCAAGAGGTCCGAAATACGAAGTCCAGCAGGGAGCAGCCTGGATTGCCTGCAAAACGGGAGCACCTATTGTTCCACTTAGTCTCAACACAAAAAAACATTGGAAATTAAAGAGTTGGGACAGTACTCAGATCCCGAAGCCATTTACAGAAGCCGAATTAGTGGCAGGTGATCACTTTTATGTAGAATCTGACAATAAAAGTGAATTTGATTCCGCTCTTAAGACAATTAAGGAGAGACTAATGGAAATTACGAACCTGGATTAATCATAAATTTGTTCCAGCCTGATAATACACGACCTGAAATTGCCAGGTTATAATTTAGATTCACTTATTGTATCACTTACTTATCCCTTGCTCGAAAAATATTGCGTAAAGACGCCTCCCATTTTGGTTCCTGAATAGTTCCCGTTAATCGTCTTTCGAGTAAAATTACAAATGGATCAATGACCTTCGGAAGCAATTTTGTAAATTGTCCGAAAAATGGTTTTAACGGTTCAGCTATGACCTGAAAATCAAGCAGGTGTGAACTCAGACCGTAATTCCCTCGTGCTGAAATCGCAATTAAATTACCATTTGTTCTAAAATCGGGCAATTCAACTTTCTCACCTTTAAAATTTAAATTGCTCTTAAAACTGGTGATTTTTCCCAGATCGTTTTTAGGTAATACTCTTCCAATTATCGCTTTACTGTTTAGCATACTCAAAAAATCTGATATTATAGGAACCTGCCACAGGTCTCCGTCATCCACGATTATTTTTCCATTGCCATCGAATAGTACAACTGGGTTGCTATTATCAAAATCAACATCGATTTTACAACTTAATTTACCCGCTTTTATGTCTGAATCTTCACCCTTTTGGTGGCTGATTAAATCACCAAAATTGACATCGAGAAATGTTAACCAGATTTTACCGGCTTCATCGGTGAAATTATATGAAATATCTCCGGTCGTCGTTCCACCAAACAGATTCCCGGTAATCCCGGTCAAGTTTAACTCATCAAATTCATTGACTATCGATGCAGTAATATTATTAACCGGAAAATCATATACCTTATTCTTTTCTGAGAATATAGAAATTCTAACCATGTTATCAGATAGAATCCCTGAAGTTGTAACTGTATTAAATTCTGCCATAGGAATAACCGCTTTATCTAATTGATTTTGAAAAAGCCATGATGATCCCTGCTGGTTATAATTCCCTGTGACATTGGTACCGTTTAAATTACCCATCGAAAATTTCTTAAACGAATAATCCCCGAAAATATCGTTATTATGATAAGTAATTCCCAGATTCAGATCAATTAACTCAGTATCTTCAAGACAAATAAATTGCGGTGTTGCCAGATCTAACTGCAGCCTTCTATCTGTATAAGTGCTGTCAAACACAATATCATTACAAATCCCCTGAGTTGGATAATGAAAAAATTCGTTAGCGGCACCCGATAATGAAAGATTTCCATTTTCTATAATACAACTGCTCTTAATATCTATTACGTGAAATGTTGCATTATCAAACGCTTCTTCTACAGTCAAATCAGCATCAATTCGATCACCGTTTAGACTGAAATTCAATTTAATCGTTTCAAAGAGTGTCTGATACAACCGGGCATTCATTATTTCAGTGCTTGACGATAATGTTTTCCCGTCAAATTTACTTTCAGCAGTAATGCTGTCTGCCTTCCAGTCGTCGTATGACAGGGTGTTGGAATGGGATAAAATTGCAATTGATTGATCTTTGCAGATCCCCTCAAACAGGGAATCATTTATTTCAAATCCTAATCCATAAACTGATTTGGCATTTCCGTTTATGGTTGAGGCTTCTGATACAGATTCTATTTCTAAAAACGCATTTTCAACAGTCCAGTCATTAAACTGACATGAGCGAATTTCAGCAGTCGTATTCGTTTGTAATTTATCAATATGTAATTTTGCGGTAAACTCATTGATAAACACATTTTGACAGTCCAAATCACCCCCCTCCAGATCAATTGCAATATTCAAGCGAGGATCACCTTTTGTAAAGAATCTTCCCTGTGCTTTGACAGAAGGATTCTGATGAAAATAAAAACCACGTTCTATCAGGAAATTTTCCAGTTTAGGATTAAATAATTTAAGTAAAGACGGCGGATATAAATTACTTTCTATATCAAATAATAATTCACTTCTGCTGCCGTGTATCGCCAAGTGCCCGGATGCCGTTGTGTTTTTACTGACAATATCCCAATTATCGATTAAAATGAGAGAATTTATATAATCAACGATTACGTGACCTGCAGCTTGTTCAACCGTTACACCATTATATTGAAAATTAGTCATCCGCACATCAGCATCAATAACCAGCCCATGATTTGGAAATTTATTATTATAAACCAATTCAAGGTCAATATGAGGTTTATCTTTTTCGTTCCAATTGAACGGCATCCAAATATTCTTATAACTTTTTATAAATCGTTCGTCATTGGTAAACGATGTTATAAAGTCTGGTTTACCATCGACAGTGGCCTGAATCATCAATTCTCCGGACTCAATATTAAATGTGCCATTCAGTAATATTTGAACATCAGATTCGAGTCGAATTATTGTATCCGAAAGTTCACACTGTTTGTCAAACAACTTTATCTGCCCGTTCATCGATGCGATCGTCTCATCCATTATCGTTATATTATTGACGTTTAGATCCATCACAATATCCCAATTGATTGGACTTGAAATCGGCGAAGGATTTAACCTTAATGTCGCAATAAGCGGCTTTTTCTTGAAAAGAGGAATAAATTCACTGTAATCTTTAAGTAGATTTGGAGAAATAACTTTGAGAATTTTATGTGGATAAGCCGTTAACGAAAATTGACCGGAAATTTCCTCCCGCTCCAGATCCCAAATTGCTTCACCTCCAATATATTCCTGATTATCCATTTCCAGCTTTACATCTGAGATTGCCAGAATATTCTGTGTGAAATCTCCTTTTAAGGTTAATTTCTCAATGTTTAGGCCTCGATATAAAAATTGATTGAAATTCACTCCCAACGATACACGACTGTCCAATAGACGTGCCACCGGCAATTGAACCATTAGCGTAATTCCGCTTTGAGATAAATTACTGTCAGGATGGATAAATTGTTGAAATGAAGTTAATCCATTTGTTATCTCTTCAGAAATAAATGGAAGCCAATTATTACAGGTAAACGGGAGAAGTTTTATACGCTTCTGTTTCATTCTCAGCAATTCCTCATCGGTTGGTTTGATGACATCGCCCTGAATGGTAATTTTAACCCCGCCAATAAAACCGGAAAAAGAGTCTATGCTGATTTTATCTTCAAAATTACGGAAGGCAAAATGGACATTCGTTAATCCCAAAGAATGATAACTATTATCTGCATTACGTTCAAACGGCACATGGAGATTACAGTTTTTACCATAAAGACTGGCAATAACAACGTCTCCTTTAATTAAACGCCTCAACATTAATTTCAATTGAATTTTATCCGCAGTAACTATTGTTAACTGACTATGGCTATAATCAGTTATCTTAATGTCTTCTAAAGTAATTCCGTCAATTAATCCAAAGCGAATATATTTGGCTTCTGCAGCGATCCCCTGATTTTGGATCTGGTCCCATATCCAGCTTTGAACGAATTGCGGCAACCCCTTCACCTGCCAGTAAAATAGAACAGATACAAAAAAAACTGCAGATAAAAAAAATATGAATATCAGCTTCTTAATTATTTTCATTTTCTGAATCACGCACGTATAATATCAATCAACCGGGTAATTGCAAAAGTCTGTTTGGATTCAATTGCTCATTACGACAAATATCTTAGATTGTACGTTCCTTTTCAAAATGAGAGTAGAGTGTTTGTCTGTTCCTAAATTAAAATTAGACAGCGGTAATCTTAGTCATCCGATACAGCCGTTTAGACAATTATCAGTCAAATTTGATTTTTAATATAACCATTATTTAATCAGCAATTAAGTTGCTGTGTAATTTAAATTTTCTGCAAATAAAAAATTAAAGATTCATTCATAAACAACAACACAAATCAATCTGATTAAACGTAAAATTAAATTATTATTTTTAGGTTCCGGCAAGATCGCGGTACCAACCCTTGAAGCGATTTCAAGATTCGTAGATTTTGAATTGGTCAGCAGTGTCACACAGCCCGATAAACCTCAGGGTCGTAAACGGATTTTGTTACCAACACCAATTGGCAAATGGGCGGAAGACAATAGACTCAATATTTATAAGCCGGCGTCTGTTAATCATCCATCTTTTCTGGAAAATTTGCAATCACTTGGTTTAGATATCATTTTAGTATTCTCGTTCGGTCAAATTCTTAGTGAACAATTACTTTCCATTCCAAAACTTGGATGCATTAACATTCACACATCGCTTCTGCCTAAGTATCGCGGAGCCTCCCCCATTTGTGCAGCAATAATGGCTGGTGACCCGTATACAGGCATATCCATAATGCAAATGGAAAAAGGTCTTGACAGCGGACCTGTATATCAGCAATTTGAAGTAAGAATAAGTAACAATATATATGCCCATGAACTGGAATTGCAACTGGCAAATCTTGCTGCAGACAAAATTTGTGATTCGATCATAAACATCGTTAATGCAAAACTGGAAGCAGTTGCACAGGATAACACAAATGCCAGTTATGCAAAAAAAATAAAAAAAGAAGACGGGTTCGTTGTCTGGTCGCGTGACGCTAAGGATATAGAACGCCAAGTCCGTGCCTATTCAAATTGGCCGGGTGCATGGTTTTTGCTTGAAATGCAAAATAAGCCAGGGAAGAAAATTATTATTACGGAAGCATCGGTAAAAGAATACAATTCTAAACTAAATCATCCCCCGGGAACGATTATACAAGCAGATAAATCTGGATGGACAATAGCATGCGGGGCGAATGCACTGTCAATCAACAAATTAATCCCGGAAGGGAAACGGGAAATGACCTCTGATGAATTTCTGACAGGAAACCCGATAACAATAGAAAGACGAATTTAATTTATGAAACAAATTATTATAAACCGCGAACATCTCCAGACACGAGCTGCATTTGTCGAGGATGGTAAAATGGTTGAATACTATTTTGAAACCGGCGGTAAAGAACAAATAGTTGGTTCAATATACAAAGGAAAAATCACAAATCTTGAACCCTCGCTGCAGGCAGCATTTATTGATCTGGGCTTAGAAAAAAATTCCTTCCTGCATTATTGGGATATGATTCCTGCTGCCACGGAAGTGTTAGAAGGAGGAAGCCGTAAAGACATAGATCACGAATACGATCAATTCATTAATAAAAATCAAGGCGGCGAACCTCAATTTAGCAGTTCCTTTATACAGAGTATATCAAAAAAAATTAAATGTTTTTTAGGCACCGAAAAACCTGAGGAAAACATTAAAAAAAGAAAACATTCCGGTGGTTCAGGTAAGGGCAGATCACAGGGGGGAGGTAAAAGTCAAAAACAAATAAAGTTTGATGCTGACGACATTCCTAAGAAATTCTCGGTAAACAGTAACGTCGTTGTCCAGGTAACTAAAGGTCCGATAGGGAACAAGGGCCCAAGGGTGACAACAAATTTGAGCATCCCGGGACGCTACGCAGTATTGCTGCCAAATTCAAATCATAAGGGTGTGTCCAGGCGAATTTCCGATCGTGCAGAGCGTGCTCGCATACGTGAAATGCTAAAAAAGATATCCCTGCCAAAGGACATTGGTATAATTTGCAGAACTGCAAGCATTGGTCTTGATGAAAAATCTTTAAAATCAGATATAAGTATTATTCTGGAAAAATGGAAGAAATCACAGCAAATTATGCGTTCAAAGGAAGCCCCCTGCTGTATTTACAAAGAACCAGATTTACTGGAAAAAACCATCCGGGATTCGCTTACTGATGGTGTTGATGAAATTATAGTGGATTCAAAAGATGCATACGACGACATCCTTTCTTATATGAAACAACTTAATAAAAAAGATCAATCTCGAATTAAACTTTATGATAACCCGACATCCGTTTTTCAATACTATAAGCTGACCAATCAATTTCAGCAGATTCATAAACGAAATATATTATTACCAAGTGGTGCAGAACTCTGTATAGATGAAACTGAAGCATTAATTGCAATTGATATCAACTCAAGAAAAAGCAGGAAGGGTAAAGATCATCCAGAAACGATCTTAAATACCAACCTTGAAGCTGCCGAAGAAATTGGAAGACAGCTGCGACTTAGAAATATTGGCGGACTGGTGATAATTGATTTTATCGACATGCGTTCAAAAAAGGATCGAATGGCAGTTTATCAAAAAATGCGAGAGGTTCTTGATAAAGACAGCGCTAAGACAAAAGCATTGCAAATTTCCAGGTTTGGCTTACTGGAAATGACACGTCAAAGAGAGTATGAAAGTTTACAAGATGCGACGTTCAAAACATGTGACTACTGCAAAGGGAAAGGATTAATAAAATCGTCAATAACAATTAGTGTTGAACTGCAGCGTCAGCTCCAGGAAATTCTAAGAAGGAACAAAGGTAAAACGCCTGTTAAAGTAACCGTTCATCCTTCAGTATTGGCACGACTGAAAAAGGAGGATGGCCAGATTCTGAAAAGTATGGAAGAAAAATTTGGAGGTGATCTGGTCTTTAGATCTGATCCCAATTTACACGAAGAAGACTTTAATTTTGTGAACCCGCTAACTGGAAAGAGTTTGTAAACAAAATAGGTAGAAGTTCAATGATTGGTGAAGTAAAAATCTAAATATGCAGTATTTTTATTGTTTTTCTGTCTTTTTTTGAAATTGACGAGATTGTTTTTTGCATATTCCGAAATACTCAATTGATACATAACGGGTATCTCTAAAAAAAGGAATTTTTTAGAGTTTGAGGTTTTAAGTTTCAGAATTATAGATTAACATTTTGTGATTTTTTTACTCAGAAATATTATTTAGGGGAACTAAGGTGATTTACGATAAAAATGGTGCGTTAATAAAGAGTGAAATAAAGCAACTGCCCGATCCTAAGCGTGGAAAAGTAAGAGACATCTATGATCTTGATGATTCATTACTTTTCATTGCAACAGACCGCATAAGCGCATTTGACTGTGTTATGCCCAATGGAATACCGGAAAAGGGAAGAGTTCTTAATTCTCTTTCATTATTCTGGTTTGAATATTTTTCGACAGTTCCAAATCATTTAATTACAAATGATGTGGATCAATACCCTGACGTTTTAAGAGACTGTTCATCTGACTTATCAGGCAGATCAATGTTAGTAAAAAAAGCTGATGTATTGCCTGTTGAATGTGTTTGTCGAGGATATTTGATCGGATCCGGATGGAAAGATTATCAACAGACAAATTCAGTGTGCGGAATTCCTTTACGTGAAGGATATTCACTGGGAGCAAAACTCGATGAAAATATTTTCACACCGGCATTCAAAGCTGAAATGGGTGATCACGACGAAAATATAAGTTACAAAAAGGTTATTGAATTGGTTGGAGCTGATAAAGCAGAAATATTAAAGCAGAAAACAATCGACTTATATAGTGCCGCATCGGATTATGCTCTAACTAAAAACGTGATCATTGCTGATACCAAATTTGAATTTGGAGTTCATAACGGCGAAATAATATTAATCGATGAAGTATTGACGCCAGATTCAAGCCGATTTTGGCCGGCAGAATTATATAAAGAAGGTAAAAATCCTCCCAGCCTCGATAAACAATTTGTAAGAGACTACCTTGAATCAATATCATTTAACAAATGTCCGCCTGCTCCGGAGTTACCTGATGATATTGTTGAAAAAACTAAAGAAAAATATTTAGAAGCCTATCTGACAATAACCGGAAAATCATTGTAAAAAGAGAAATCAATATGTGTAATAAATTAAGTGTCTACACAATATTATTAGGTATTTCCCTGACATTAACAGGCACAGCATCTGCAGAAATAGAGTGGAAACCTGAAGATGCCTGGCGAAAAAATAAAAAAAGTAAAACCTCAAAATATATCACACATGCTGAGTTTCATGAAAAACATAAGGAATATAAGTCAGCAATAAAGTTTTATAAAAAAATTGAGAAGCATTCAGTTAATCTTAATAATAAAGCTAAAGCCATCATTGCTCATGGCAGGTGTTTTGAGAAAATGGGAAGAGAATGGAATGCCTATATTCAATATAAGAAAGCAGTTGATGAGTATTCAAATTATATTCCTTTCATCGAAATATTAAATAAAGAATTCTCAATAGCAAACAAATATGCCAAAGGTAAAAGAGATAAATTTTTGTTCTTTTCATTTTCCGCCTACGGTAAAGCGATCAAAATCTATGATCATATTACTCAGGCAGGTCCTTACGCACCGATTACCCCTGAAGCATTATATAGATCTGGATTACTTTCATTAAAAATTAAAGATTATAAAGAAGCAGCAGCCAATTTTTCAGAAATAATCTCTCGTTATCCCGGGAGTAAATTTGTCGCAGATGCCAGAATTGATATTGCAGATACCCTGCTCAGAAATGCAGCCGAAGCTGATGGTGACGGATCACTGGTTCGTCAGGCTCACAAACAATTAACTCTTTTTTTCAGCCTGAATAAGAATCATCCCAGAAATGAAGAAGCACAAAAATTATTAGACTTGGCGTTGACTGACAAAGCAAAGAATTTATTATACTTGGGACAGTTTTATAGTCGTCCGTCTCATAAACGAATTCCTGCATCTAAACGGTATTTAAGACAGGTGATATCCGATTACCAGGAGACCGATAGTGCCAGATTAGCTGAAAAATTATTAACGATTATCGAAACAGAATAGAAATGCAGTTTATTCGATTCAGAGTTCAAAATTAATAAACTTATTGCTAAAATTCCAACCTGTGGACATCATGAAACCAGCTCGTTTAATACATTTATTCTTCATCATCCTATCCATATTCGTATCATCTTGCAGCCACTACCGCTTAGTCAGGACAGATCAAAGTAAAATTCAATCGATCGCTATAGCTGAGCCAGATAATCACACCAATGAACCTCGGTTATCCAGCTACCTTAAAAATAATCTCGCAGAATTATTTACATTTGACGGGGGTATAAAGGTTGTAAGAAATACTAATCAGGCAAACTGCATTATTAATACTAAAATTTTATCCCTGGATACTCGAGGAATTGGTGAAAAACGGATGAGTTCAAATGATGATGATCAACGAAAATATCGATCAACAATATTCAGGACATCAGTAATTATTGAATATGCTGTCTCATGTCCAAATGACAATTCTTCACTACATCAAACACATCGCATCACGGGTTATGCTGATTTTACAGAATTGGTTGACATTGATATTGTTCGAAAGGATGGATTAAACAGGGCAATCAATGATGCATGCTTAAAAATTGTAAATAATACTATCAACACCGATGAATTAACATCTGCCAGGTGAATCTGTAAATTTTAATAAAATGGTATTTTAAAACCTTGCCATACCCGGCTAAAATTGAATCTCACCGACAGGTAAAATGATATGAGAAAGTCAGTCTATTCCTTATGCTGTAAGAAAAAGTTATATCACAGGAAACAGCCGAAGAACTAACATATAAAAATCAATACGTTATCTGTAATCATATTGATTTTTTTTCACACGTCTTATCGAATCTACAGTAAAATTTTTTGATGGGAGCCACACCAAAATTTTACCTTTTCTTTTAGAGTAATTTGCAGTTTCTATTTTTAAATATTTACCCTGCTCTTCAGGGTCAGCAAGCCAAATACAGTTAGTCCAAATGCATAAGCCGCTATAAAGAAACCAAATAGATATTTTTGTGTTTGGAAATAGAGAAGCAGGGTAATAAAACAATATAATCCAGATAATAACTCGATATATCCCGACTTAATATTATTTACTGCTATATATTGCCCGCGTTTCTTTTCAATGTTGCTACTGCCACTTTTGGGCGTACGAATAAAATCTGATTTTTCCCCTCTGATTCCTTCCAAAACAGCGTTGGCATTGTTTAAACACAACCCCGTCCCAACGACAAGCATTGCTGGAAAATGTGACAGTGAAAAGAAACCATTTTTAAGCACACATCCGCTGAGTGTATACATAATACAAGGAGCCACCGCAGCAAAAACAACTGTTGACCAGACTGCAGTCAGGATTAAATCAAATTCTGGCAACGGTGTCCATAACAACATTGGCATTGTCAGTATAAAGAGAATAGACATGAATAGTGAGACAGCATAATGAGTTAAATGTAAAAATGCCTCTGCTTTTTGCAGGATAGAAAATTTCTTGTCGGCAAATAATTGAGGCAAAATTTTTATTGCGGTTTCTATTGATCCTTTTGCCCATCGTTTTTGTTGACTTTTCAGAGCGGCAACGTTGTTTGGAACTTCCGCAGGACATTCCAAATCAAAGTCATATTGAATTTTATACCCCGCCATTTGAGCCCGATAAGATAAATCCAGATCTTCAGTCAAGGTATCACCTTGCCAACCTCCCCCATCTTTTATTGCTTCTTTTCTCCATATCCCTGCGGTACCATTAAAATTCATACATAAATTTGTATATCCTCTCGCCCCCTGTTCTGCAGTAAAATGACCATCAATACCAACACTTTGAGCACGAGTCAGCCAATTTTCTTTTTGATTGTAATGCCCCCACCTTGCCTGAACGCAACCAATATCATCATGACCATCAATAAGCGCAACAGTTCTCTTTAAGAAGTGTTCCGGAATAATAAAATCCGAATCAAATATTGCAATATAATCACCTTTTGCCAAAGTTAATCCATGTGATAATGCACCCGCTTTAAAATCAATCCGGTCTTGTCTGCGAACCGCATAAATATTAATATTATTACGTTGAACTTCGGTGATAGTTTCATTTATGAGATCAACGGTTTCATCTGTACTGTCATCGAGTACCTGTATTTCAAATCTATCATTGGGATAATCAATTGCCGCAACACTCCAAAGTAAACGGTGTACAACATCTAATTCATTATATATAGGCAACTGAATAGTGACAAAAGGATACTCATTACATTCTCTATTGCGATTATAAACTTCAATCGTTTCATTGATTTTTCGACGTGCATTCTTCTGCTTCAGTATAAAAATTGCAATCATGATATAACAATGCAACCCATATACCATTAAACACAGTGTGCTTAATATATAGGAAGCGATTATAACAATATGAATGATATGGAACATTGTCAGGGTTTGAGATGATAGGTAAGGTATAAGCAGTGATTAATTGATGATATGAATCCTTTGATTTCAGTCAGGATAAAAATCATCATTTTTTGTTCATCTCTTTAGCAGGAATTTTAAATTAACTATTTGCAATTCAGCATTCACTGCACGAGGCACCGTAAGCGAAACATGAATAACACCGGTGATGGCCTAACATTACCCGAACTTTCATACTCTCATCCAATGTTTTTCCCAGATTATAGTTATTGTCATCATCAACTAAAGTGCATGCATAAATTCCTATTTCCCCATTTTTCTTCACTGCCATTTTACTGAAATTGCACATAAAGGAGTCTCGTTGATTTTGATTAAGACAGGTTGTCATACATTTCTCCGTAATCTGCGGAACATTTGGAATTGAGCCGGGCCGATGAAATTCTGGAAATACGATGATGTGCAAATCTTCAGGAAGACCAACTGATTTGAATATTGGCAAATAGCTGTGATTAACTGCATTTACATCTTCGTTTTCAAGGCTCAAACGAGCAATCGAAACATTAAACCCATAGCGATATAGTCGTCCCAATGTTTTCAGTGCTTTAATGAAATTACCTTTTCCTCTTGATTCATCATGTTTTTTTTCATCAGGGTGATCAAGACTAACTCTGAAACTAAGTGGATTGGCTTTTTCTCTTAGTGGAAGAATTTCACCAATCCGATTCATCAGAGGCTCTGCAGCATTGGTCAAAACCATACACGGACGATATGTTAATGCGCAGTCTAAAATTGACACAAATTCTGGGTTAACAAACGGTTCACCGCCTGTAAATGAAAATTTTTCTACTCCAAACTTTACTGCTTCATCTATTAATGGTTTTGCATCTTCTAATTCGATAGCGTTAATTCGATTATCACCCGGCTTCGAACCTTCCAGGCAAAAAGGGCATCTTAAATTGCAATTAGTTCCCGTGTGAAACCATAATTCCTTAAGGAGTTGTGGTTGTATATACCCTCGGGTATGTCCGTCGGATGTTTTTAACCAGCTATCGGTTTCAAGATGGTGCATAAAAAAATACTTCCCTGTGAATTTTTGAAAAATCTACACCATTTTTTTCAAGCCACTCACTGACCTCATCGATCATTGCATCCAAACCACACAGGTAAAAGTGGAGGTCTGAATTTAACTTCAATGCTGGAAGAAAACCGGTAACCCGTCCACAATGATACTGGTGATCATTTTCTCTTGATACTGCGAGTTTAACCTCACATTGTGATTGCACCAGTTCTAACTCAAGAGCATCACAAACCCTTTTAACCCCGTATAAACAACACCCTGGAGGTCTTTCCGGGCACGAACGCATATAGGACAGAAATGGTGCGATTCCTGTTCCTGTAGCAATAAATATAAACGGGTCACCGGCTAAGTTTTGACCGGGTCGAAACCATCCGTAAGGCCTGGTATGAATGACGTGATCGCCTGCTTTGAGTTTGGATAACCAATTACTTAACTCACCACCGGGCAATTTTTGAATAAGAAGGCGAAGACCCGTTTCAGAGGTTCCTGACGCAATGCTATATGGACGAGATTGGGATTGATCTGCATTAAAAATTGAAATCGAATCACCCGGTTGAAATTCCATTTCGTTTCGTTCAATTATCAGTTCAAAGACAAGTGGAGATTTCCATTCAATCCGGACAACTGCTGATGAATAATTTACTTCCATTAATTTACCTCTGATCAGTAAAACTTACAATTATTGCACATCGTGTGATCACTGCAAAATTATTACCTAAATTCCCGGTTTCATACTGTAATCAACAACAGGATGCACCTGATTTTCCTTTTGAACTATCCACGGAAGAATCAGGTCGGGAACAATCAAATAAACCATAATGGACCGAACGATCACCAATAATCTGAAAATGTTCCTTCAACCGTGTCCTCTCCAACATCGAGGTCGTATTACCACACACTGACATCGGCATCCCTTTCTTAAACACATGATGATCGTCCAGGACAAATTCATGAGGCGATTCTTCAATCGTTCCCAAATAAATTGCAACCTGACCATAATCTTCACAAACATCTTCAAGTTCTGCTATTTTGAATGCTCGTATTGTAATCGAATAAAAATCAATCATTCCCGCAATTTTTCCCAATTTATGATTATGAAGATCGATTATTTTTTTATTCATTATTCTATAATCGAGACAACCGAGTTCTCTGAGCATACGGCGAAAATCTTCAATATATAATGCACCACCTAAACATTCACCATAGAGAACGGGGTTCGTTTTTAACTCAGTTGGAATTCGCCGTGACGAGAACACATCTGAAAAATAAAGTTCACCACCCGGTTTTAAAACCCTGAAAATTTCCTTAAACACGCTTTCTTTATTGGGCGATAAATTGATCACGCAATTTGAAATGACAATATCAACAGAATTATCTTCAATCCCCATCGAATCCAGGTCTTCAATAAACCCCTTTCTAAAATCTATATTGGGCTTTTTGTATCCAAATTTTTTCGTCTGAGAATCAATATGTCGAATCGCCACATTTAACTGTTCCTCAGTCATGTCAACACCAATGACATAACCATTTTCACCAACCAGGTATGACGCCATATATACATCCCGACCGGTACCACAGCCTAAATCTAAGACTCTTTGCCCTTCCATACATAAAGGCATAGGCGATCCACAACCGTAAAATCGCTCCAGGATTTCATCATCAATGATGCCTGATATTTTTTTGTGATGCTCCGGAATGGAATCAATCGAACAGCATGCACTGGTTTTTAGATCACCATTTGATTTTAATTGTTTACCATAATAATCTTTAACAGTCTCCAAAATTGAGGTAGAATCGTTCATGATTAATCCTTTTCAAGAAGAGTTATTAATTTTTCAACCGACGTTACCGGCATTTTGCATGTAAAATTTTTACATACAAACACCGTTGTTTTGTCAGAAATTTGAGATTTAGACTTTAACAAGGGTACCCATTTTACTAATTCATCCGCATTCGGCAAACGGGAATCATATAATGCCAAAACCTTATTCGGTATAAACATACTATGAACAGCTGTAAAAACAGCCTTTGTTTCAGAACTGGCAAATTGTCCAACAATTGCTATTTCTTTGGGAGGGAAAAGATAAAAATCAACTGCCGACAACATATTCATATAACCTCTTGGTGCTTTGGAAATTGATGTCGAATTAACCTTTAAGATCTTCTCGGCTTTGTTAAAGTAAGATTCATTGTCTAATAATTTTGCAAGTCGAAACAATGCCATTGCCGCCATAGAATTACCAGACGGGACTGCACCGTCATAAGTTGGCTTCGTTCTTACAATCAGATCGTCCTGTTTATCTTCTGTAAAATAAAATCCTCCATGTATATCGTCCCAAAACTTAGAAATCATTACTCTTGTCATTTCATCAGCAGTCTTTAACCATCGGATATCAAAATCTGCCTCATAGAGATCAATCAATGCAGTAATGAAATAAGAATAGTCATTAAAATTTCCTGCAATTTTTGTAATTCCCTTTCGATGTATCCTGAATAATTCACCCGACCGAACCATCTCTTCAAGAATGAAATTTGCAGCTTTTTTTGCTAAATCAAGATACTCATCATTTTCAAGTATCTGGTATGCCCTCGAATATGAACTGATCATTAAACTATTCCAGGCAGTTATAATTTTGTCATCTTTTCCTGGATGCACTCTCTGATTACGTACTAAAAACAGCTTGGTCCGTATTTTATCAATTTTGATCTGCAAATCCTTGATCGTTATACCGACTTCTCTTGCAATATTTTCAGGTGAATTGCTAATATGAGGTATATTAAGATTTTTATGATATGCCTCATGAGAAGAAAAATTTCCCCTCCGTTTAATATTAAAAAATCGGCAGAATAATTCTCCATCTTGATCACCGAGGATTTCCATTAATTCATCATAATCCCAAATATAAAAAATTCCCTCTTTGCCTTCGCTGTCTGCATCTTCACTCGAATAGAAACCCCCATTGTTACTGGTCATTTCAGTAGCAACATAGCTAAGAACTTCTTCACAGATCCTTTTAAAAAGGGGATTTTTGGTTAACTGGTAGGCTTCAAGATAAACCTGACTAAGCAATGCATTGTCATAGAGCATTTTTTCAAAATGAGGAACCAGCCATTGATCATCTACTGAATACCGGTGAAATCCTCCACCAATTTGATCGTACATGCCCCCATAGGCCATTTTCTGCAGCGTGGTACTGGCAATATTTAAAAATTCTTTATCGTTCGTATGATTGTAATAGCGAAGCAGGAAAGAAATAGACTTGCCGGGCGGAAATTTTGGTGCGTCACCAAAGCCACCAAATTCATGATCATAGGATTGTTTCAATGCCTCTGCTGCATGTTCCAGATGATCCTTGCGAATTTCACCTTCTCCATTACGCATCAGTCCTGAATGTTTACGTATCTGATCTGTAAACTGAACTGAAAAATTAATAACCTGCTCCTTCTTTTGTTCCCATAATTTGATTAAATGGTTGAGCACTGTTTTGAAACCCGGCCGACCATATTTATCCTCAGGCGGGAAATAGGTCCCTCCATAAAACGGTTTAAGCTCGGGAGTCAGAAAAACACTCATTGGCCAACCACCACTACCTGTCATTATTTGTACTGATGTCATATATATTTCATCTAAATCCGGGCGCTCTTCCCTGTCTACCTTGATAGATACGAAGTGTTTGTTGAGTAATTTGGCGATTGCTTTATTTTCAAAGGATTCGTGTTCCATGACATGGCACCAGTGACAAGCGGAATAACCAATTGATAAAAAAATGGGTTTATTTTCATTTTTTGCCTTATTTAATGCCTCATCTCCCCATGGATACCAATCAACCGGATTATGAGCATGCTGCAGTAAATAAGGACTTGCTTCATTAATTAATCGATTACTGAACTTGACGGATTTGGTTTTAGGCACATTGGCGGGGGAATGGGGCATGGTGTCATCCTTTGAGATTGTAAAACTTACAGGAATACCGAGTAACATTATTATAATTAAACTAAGTGAACCTTTTTTATTATTCTTCAACAGGTATATCTCTCTTTATTTTAAAGAATTCAACGCTTAATTATTATGGTATCGACAGGAATTGAATCAATATCTGTTGAGGATCGTTTAATTTCACGATTTGCAACAAAACATTTGTTCGTTAAAATTTTATAAATCCAGGCCTTCAAATTGGTTCCGTCTCGAAACTTCGATAATTGTTTGAATGCCGGATAGATGGCAGAGGATATAACGTCTTCAGCAACATCTCTGTAAAATTCATGCCGATGGGTTTCTATTTTTTCAACAAACTCATTGCTCGTCATTTATGAAATGATTCTAATCGTTGAGTTAATTGAGCAATATTATTTTGAAACTCATTATGTTTATGTGTGCTTTGAGTACTATTTTCAGGTCGACTCTGTAACCAATGATTCAGTGCCTGTTTCTCGTTATTTAATTTTTCGTGAATTTCCAGGTATTTCACTGCATTTTCCGGTTTTAATTTACTGGCATGATGCCGGGCTTCTATAGACTCAATCTGATAGCTCAAATCATTGAGTTGCCCATAAAATTCAAAATACTCTTGACGATTGCTATCGTTTGTGGCAGGTCTGGATTCCAACCATTTATTAAATTGACCCTGCAAATTTTCTTTCTGAATAATTAACTGCTGAAATGCTGCTGCTTTTTCAGGTTTCAACTCCTTTAGGAAACTGTTGATCATACCCTTTGACTTCTTTATGATCTTTGATACTCTCCTCTTAAATTTAGCAATATCCGGGTCCTGACTTGCACCAAGACGTCCAAGTTCAGTTTTTCCGTCAGAATCTAAGATCACATAGGTTGGGTACCCCGAAATAGAAAATTTATTCTGCAGTTCCATATTTCTTCTCTTAAATTTTTCAGGAACAATTGTCTTATCCATGGGAAAATCAATTTTTACTAAAATAATTCTATCTCTTGCATAGTTCATCCATTCAGATTTGCTGAATATTTTCTTTTCCATAATTTTACACCAACCACACCAATCCGAACCCGTAAAATCCAACAAAACCGGAATGGTATTTTTTTCGGCCAAACCTAATGCCGCATCAAAATCCATGGTCCATTTTCCTAATTCCGCACCCTCTTTCAATATGACTGCATTTGTATAACCAGAGTTGATAAATAGAAAAAAGATGAAACTGAAAGGGTACAATCGATTATAAAAACGACGCTTTTCAGGAAGTTTATTTTTTATTGATTTCATTATTCAAGACTTTCATTTTTTTCAAGAGTTTATAATTTAAAATGCCCAGAGAATTAACCTGCTGCTGATACTATATTGAGTTGAGAACTGTTATTATCTCAACTATCCAATATTTTTTGGTCACATTGGAATATCGTTGCAATTATTGCAACACGCATCCACATGCCATTACGTTCCTGTCTCCAATATACAACTCGTGGATCATCTGCGTAATCGACCTCTATTTCAATCTCATCCCGTTTTGGAAGCGGGTGTAACAGACAGGCAGTGGGTTTCATTAATTTAAGATATTCCTTTTTAAAAATAACATTATCATTCGTCGGCGGGTGCCCGCCTTTTTCAACCTTGTCCCATTCATCCTGAACCCTGGTCATATAAATAGCATCTACACTGTCAATGGCGTCACGAATTGAATCTATTTTTGAATAAGGAATTTTATGTGAATCCAAAAATTTTATAATATCATCTTTCATTTGAAATTGATCCGGGGCTGCAAAGATAAGTTCGACATTATTATAGTTTTTCATCAGATAACTTAATGACCGAACTGTTCTTCCCCGTTTAAGGTCCCCCACCAACATGATTTTTTTACCGTCAATACCGCCAGATTCATTAAAGCTTTTCCCCAGAGTATAAATATCCAACAATGCCTGTGTGGGATGATGAAGATTACCGGAACCTCCGGAAATAATTGGAATAGGTCGTTCTTCATCCCCTATAGATACTCGACGTGCTGCTTTGGCAGCTACCCAAAATGCAATTGCCGCTGCATCATTGTCAAAATGTCTCATGACGACCAGATCAACATAGGAAAGAAATGTCCTTATTGAATCCTCCAGTGACTCACCTTTAGATATGGAGGAAATATTCAGATCACGCAATGACATACGCTTCATCCCCAGTATTGCCTGTGCTGCACTAAATGACAGAAATGTTCGTGAACTCGGCTGAACAAAGAAATTTAACGCAATCCGGTTTGATAATAAACCGGCTAATTTTTGTGCACCTTCAGTTGATTTAAACAGGGCACGACATTTATCTGCGAGGATACAATAATCATCCAAGTCCTTTCGGGAAAATTGTTGTGCATAGAGTAATGCATAATCTTTTATATATGACAACTTATCTACTTCAGATAATTTCAAAAAATCGCTAAGAAGAATATCAATGACAGGCAATTTTACTCATTTCTGTTTAATGATTATAGTTTCTAAGGATTTATATAATTATATTTCATTCTAAATGTGAAACATAATATTCCAAATAAATTAGAATACTCTAAAACACCGGGAAAAGATTAAATATGACAGAAAAATCATTTGGGATTATACCGTTATTAATGGAAAAAAATACTCTCTACTATCTTCTAATTCAACATAACAAAGGGCATTGGGGATTTCCGAAAGGTCATGTTGAAAAAAATGAGTCAGACATTCAAACCGCATGCAGAGAATTTACCGAAGAGACGGGAATAAATGAGTTTAATTTAATCAGCAGTCTGGTTTTTCAGGAACACTATTGCCGTAAAAATAAACGTCATCAGAAGGTCGATAAAACAGTAACGTATTTTCCTGCACAAATCTTCGATCGCACGGTGAATAAACAGGTCGAAGAAATCAATGATTTTAGTTGGGGAACCTATAATCAAACACTAAGATTAATCACATTTGATGAAGGAAAAAGCTTATTGAAAAATGCTCACAAGAAAATAAGCAAACTGTATAAAAATACACTTCAGCCCAATAAAACATCATCACGATGACCTTCAATTCAGGATTTGATCTGATCAAATCCTGTATAAGGTCTTAACACATTGGGAACAATAATACTCCCGTCGGCCTGTTGAAAATTCTCCATTATGGCACATACAACCCGGTCGGTAACCGCAGTTGCTGATATCGTATGAACGATCCCTTTAGTTCCGTTGTTATCCTGATAACGAACACTGAGCCGACGAGCCTGAAAATCATTCAGATTTGTGTTAGAGCAGACTTCTCGATAATTACCGAATCCAGGGAAGAAAGCATCAACATCATACTTCTTATATCCCGGAGCACCAAGATCTCCTATACAGACATTAACAACCCGATAAGGCAAGTTTAGCTGTTGCAGAAGGTATTCTTCATTTTGTAAACACAGTTCATGATACGTTTCAGAGTCTTCTGGTAAGCAGAATACAATTTGTTCAACTTTTTGAAACTGATGAACTCTAAAAATTCCACGCGTTTCCTTGCCATAACTTCCGGCTTCAGTTCTGAAACAGGGAGTATTGGCTGTATAACATAGAGGCAATGATTCTGATGCTAATATTTCGTCACCATGATAGGCCACTAAAACCTGCTCTGATGTACCAATCAGAGCCAGATCTTCGTTTTCCAATTGATACGTCTGATCAGCAAAAAATGGCAGATAGCCTGTTCCATAAAGTGTTTTTTCTTTAGCTGCACATGGTGTTGAAAATAATGTAAATCCTTTTTTTACAAGTTCTTGCTGAGTCCAAAAAAACAAAGCAGATGCTAATTGTGCTCCTTTTCCTTTCCAGAAATAAAAACCAGACTGGGCAACTTTGCCGCCGCGCTTTGTATCAATGATATCGAGTTTTTCACCTAATTCCTGATGATCCAGCGGTTCGAAATCGAATTGTGGTTTATCCCCCCAAGATTTTAATTCTTCATTATCTCCGTCATCATTACCATCGGGGACATCTGGACTTAGAAGGTTTGGCAGCCAGGCCATCTGCTGATTAATCTTCGCCTTTAATTCATTAAGTAAAGCTTCCTTATCAGACAGCTCTTGTTTTAACCCTTTTACAATCTCGCGAGCCTCGGGGTTTGTTTTACATTCTTTGCTTAACCGGTTTCGTTTTGCCCTTATATTTTCCACATTATTAAGTAATTCAAGATAATCTGAATCCATACCCAGAAGCTTATCAATATCAATATTCGTTACGGATCTTTTTTTACAGTTCAGTTTGATTTTTTCTGGATTGTTTCGTAAGATTTTTATGTCAATCATAATCAACCTCTTTACTTTTTCTCAAAATTCCCATTTAATCCCGTGAATGACAAAGCACAGTTTGTAAAATGTGCTGAATATACACTATAGTTACACTCTGTGTGTTGAAACAGCTCTTTTCATCTAAATTGATCGCAAGGCCTTTGTATAATATCCCCAACGTAAACTTCAAGCCCTGACTCCCCTATGAAAATTATTCCTGGAAATGGTAAACTGAGTTTGAAAAATGACGGTCAACTCGAGGTTGTATTTATTGGCGTGGGTTCAGCATTTGCCAGGACATTATATCAAACAAATTTCCTCATTATCAAAGGCGATCACCATATAATGGTGGATTTTGGGACAACGGGTCCACAGGCATTGCGGGAAACAACCGGAAATGAACCCACAGACATAGAAATCATTCTGCCAACACATAGCCATTCTGACCACGCAGGCGGAATAGAATGTCTCGGTTTACTTAATCGATACGTCAGCGTAAGGATGTTTAATAAACCTCGATTAAAAATGATTATCAACGAGGATTATGAGAAAACATTGTGGGATATGACATTGCGTGGCGGAATGGGGTGGAATGAAACTGATAAATGTTCCAGACGCCTGGTCTTTGATGATTATTTTGATTCGATCAGACCCGAAAAGATAATGGATGAACCTCGTGAAGTGTTAGCCGCTACTGTCGGGGATATTCATCTTGAAATGTTTAGAACAAAACATATTCCTGAACAGGCAGGCAGTTGGCGATCGGCATTTACATCATATGGCGTTTTTATTGACGATCATGTATTCTGTTCGGCTGATACGCGTTTTGACCCGGATCTAATTGACATGTACGCTGACCGTTCTGAAGTTATGTTTCATGATGTCCAGTTTTTTCCCGGTTCTGTTCACGCACCCTTGTCAGATCTTAAGACGCTGGATCCGGAAATTAAGAAAAAAATGATTTTGATCCACTACTCTGATGACTGGAGAGATCAGGACATCTCTGATTTTAAAGGTTGGGGAATCCAGGGGCATCGATATATTTTTGATTGAATCACGCTCTTCACCTGATTACTGCAAACTCTACATCTCCACTGATGATATTTCCTGAACGCGTGAGTAACTCAATTATTCTCAATTAAAATTTTATCCCCTTGACAATAGATCCAGTATCCTGCCTGATTTTCGAATTCTTCAGATATAATGAACAATTTCTTTTCCGTATCCCACTGCCAGATAAAGTCTCCGGGTTGTAACGAAAATAGTTTCGCGATATCCGATTCAACCGGCATATACGGAATACTGACAAGATTCCAACCGGGTAAAAGATTAAGATTTATATTATTATCAAGTATTAAAATCTCTATATCCGAATGACAGATCAGCTCCGCATTTAAAGGATTTTTAATTAACAGTGAAAATGATCTGTTAAATTCATCGACAGTATTATCAACGGTTGTTAATGTTACAGATTGCTGCCCGCTTTCCATTGGTTCCCATTTCACCTGGCCCATACCGGATATAAATGCCGAACCCGCACCCGGCTGAACCTGATCGATTTCATAGTCAACTAAAACAGCTTGATCGCTCGTGTTAACCAATTTTACTGCAAACGTCACAGACTGCCCTTCATTCACAGATAATGTGCTGTCTTCAACAATAACGATATGAGGGGATGTAAACGGTAACACATTAAATGTATAAACTATTAGACTCTCCCATAGCACCTTGATCGTTAACCCCAACAATAGAAATTTGATGACTTCCGGCAGAAAGTCCCCCCTTGCATATCATTTCATAATCCAGAACGGGTTCTGATAAACGCCCGGAAAACGTTTTTCCCTGATCGATTTCAATCACATATTCAACGATGATTCCCTGACCTGTTGGAACATTCCATTCCCAATATGGGATGTTGTCATTGGTGTCGGCACCGTTTGATATGGGATTAGATTTATCCTTGCCAGTGAACCCCTGGAGATTATGTATAGTGGGAACAGCAAATGCAGCCGGGGCCTTATAGGCGTTCAAACGAGTCACCTGACCAGATTCACAATTTGGATTAAGAGCCAACGCTCTGCCAAATGTACTCATACAGTCTCCATTACTGATAATAGCGTTTCGCACTTGATGTGGGGATAAGTCAGGTTGGTATCCCCATAACAGTGAAACAACCCCGGCAACATGAGGTGCTGCAAATGAAGTTCCATTTTCAAAATTACAGTTACTGACACTTCCAATTCTACGATCAGTACTATATACTCCCACTCCGGGAGCGGTTACATCTACGTTGATTCCAAAGTCAGACGAATTGTATTTTACATCATTATTATCTGAAGCTGTGACACTAATAATATTTGGCAGTGCCGGCCATATTGGGCTTCCGTCAAATAATAATTCGTCGCAGCGAATATCGTGTCCATGGTCCGCGGTATCAAACCAGGTTCTGCCATTATGATCTTGATTGCTATTTGCTGCCGCTATGACAATAATCCCATCAAATCCTGCAATTGCATCGTAAAATGCTCTATCCACAGTAAATACTGACATTTTGTATTCTCTCGTCCGAAGCTTGCATTGATAACTGATACGCCATTATTTTCTGCAAATCGAACACCTTTTACAAACTCACTTGTACTGGTTGCATCAAAAAAATTTTGTGATCGAATTGCCATTAATCTGGCATTCCAATTCAGCCCGGAAATACCTATATAATTATTGATTTCAGCACCAATAATTCCCGCAATCCTTGTCCCGTGGTTTAAAGAAAATCCTGAATCAGGGAAAGGGTCTCGCTCACCTTGACCCGAAAAATCATATCCGTGCATACAATCCCCTAATGGATTATTATTCCAATCTACACATGCAGTACCATCCCATATACGATTGACCGGATCCGCGTGATTATAATCGATACCACTGTCAAATATAGCAACAATCCCTCCCCTGCCGGCAGTTACACTTTAAAAAATATCCCATGCATCAATCGCCTGGATATCTGGACTCAAAGTACCGGGAATTCCGGCTGTAACCGGCAGACAAGGTGTGCCGACTGTTGCCATGCCCGGGATATTCTGGCCTGTATTTTTTAAGGAATACTGATTTGAAAAACAGGGATCATCAGGAGCGGCTCTATATTTATATAGATAATTGGGTTGGACATAGATAAAATCATTGTCTTCCTTCAGACGGGTCATTGCTGCTTCAGTTGATTCATCTTCATTCAGGAGCAAACAAACCAGATCGGAAGAAATAAATTCCATATTTTTACACCCCTTTGACGTCGCAAAATTCTTTGCATTCTTCAAAAATACATTCCCTGATCGAATCTGATTTGAATTTAATTTTGCCAACACTTCCCCGGAACGCCGATCATTTTTCTTCGATAGATTCTTTAATTTTTTACTGCCTCTTCCATTTTTTTTACTATTGTCTATGTGGATATCTAATTTTTTTGATAGTCTGCCCGTTCCTGATCGGGCAACGATATTTATAAAACTGTTTACCGTGTCATTTTTCAATTTGACCGGGAATTGGATCATCTCTATTTCCATACACATTTGATTCTATCGTTCCAACGGTATTGAACTGAATGTTCATCAATGGCTCTAAACCCAAATTTTTGATAGAAAACCGCTTTTTAAAAATTTGGGAATTGTCAGTGATATCAGCTGAATCTATTAAAATGGTTTGCGGCGTTATCCTTGCTGTCGGATTTACATTTGCTTTTATTTCTATATAGGTAAAGTGTGAATTTTTGCTATTTGAAATTACTGAGACGAACTGGTTTATTTTGCCCTCTTTCCCTCTAGTATCCGGTAATACATCAATATAGCCAGATCGACCGGGCAGAATGCGATCATTCTCAATTTCAGCACTGAGACGACAACAGCTCACCTGTAATTTTGATACATATAAAGTATGAGAACCCGAATTAGAAATTGTAAATCGTCTTGAAACTGATTGAGCACCAAATATCAGCCCAAAATCATGATGATTTTCGTCAATAACTAATGATTGACAAAAACAACCTGCAGCAAGTAAAAAACTGGAGATAAATAAAATCGGTTTCATATTCGGTTAGAGTCAGGTAATTCACCAGCAGAAATTCATAAACAGTACATTTGCGGAAACGTATAGAAACTTCGAGTTACTCGAAATATAAGCAATCCTGGATGCTGTCAAAATCTATATTTCATTTCAATAAAGATAATCCCGAATATAAACACAGTTGCTTAATATTCTTACTCACCATCATTTGAAGAACCATTCTCTATACGCACACTTTGATTAGGCGGGGTAAATATACCGAGGCCGCCAGGCTTTGAATGTAACCCGGAAGGACCAAATTTCAAGGCTGCGTCCGACAACTCAGATATATCAACTCTATGCGGAGCCCGCAAACTTTCGTGCCCGGGAAATGATTCTATTTGCAAGGTCTGTGTTGGAAATGCAAAATCCACTCCAATCTTTTCAGCCAATCTCAGTATCTCCAGATAGATATTTTGACGTTGAACAAGTTCAGCTGCCCAATCCGGGACCTTCAGGAAACAATACAACATCACGTCCAGGGAGAAATTTCCATAACCGTTAAATACAACATGGTAATAATCTTTTCGTGTATATGGGTTTGCTTCAACAATATTTTTTACTCCTTCTAAAAATGCCTCCATTTTTTCAGGCGGTGTATCGTATGTAAGTCCGAAAAATGCCTTAATCCGTCGATAATTTCGCTGTCCCATGTTATCAATATCAGCATTTGCCAAAATTGAATTTGGTACAGTAATTAAAGAGTCGTAAAACGTCCGAATTCGAGTAGAACGAAACCCTATTTCTTCAACAGATCCCTCAGTTTTTCCAATTATTACCCAATCACCAATATTAAAGGGCCGATCCAGCAAAATCATAATTGAACCGAAAAAGTTCGCACAGGTATCTTTTGCAGCAAGAGCAAATGCCAACCCGCCCAGACCTAAGCCGGCGAGTACAGACATGACATTAAATCCCAAATTCTGACACGATACGAGCACGCCAAAGACAACAACAAACATTTTTAATGCTCTTTGAATTAACGGAACCAGCTGATCATCCAGCTTTGAACCTGTTTTACTGGATAAATGCATTAAATATTCCGTAAGCACGTCTACGGAATTATATATAAGCCAAATGAGGGAAATGCTGAAGATCACCTGGACAAAATTCATGAGAATTAACTGAGGTGTACCTTCAAATTTGAGAATAAAAATTGAAATAATCCAAAATCCGCTTGCACCAATCAATCCGGCGGGTCTGTCAAATGCATAAATTATCTTATCATCCCAGTCAAATTTTGTTTTCTGGGTGAATTTCTTCAATAAATGGATTTGAATCTCAATGAGTCTCTTAATCACCAACCCTGAGAAAATTGAGATAAGTATTCCCAACCACTGCCAGTTTAGCAATAGTATCGTTTTTTCCAGTGCCCAGTGTGGCAGCTTTGATTCAACCCAGGGTTCTTTGTATAAAGCACCGCCTCCTGATTTTTTTAGATAGGGTAAATGTTTAACTTTTTCAAAAAATTCCCGAGCTCTGGAAACCGTGTCAACCGAAAAAAGATAATCCCCCTCGCGTTCCCCTTTTTTCACGCGAGATATCGTAATTTCAGTATCCTTCAGACGCCATTTCTGTAATGGATTGTTACGATCACCGATATCATCTGGAACAAGGTTTACATCTATAACAATGACACGATCAATAACTTCTTTAAGTAGAATTGCCGCCTCTCCCCCCTTCTCTTTTCTTAGAACAAAGGGTATATTATCTAAGTTTAAGCAGCGGATAGCATCATTAATTCGATCTCTTTTGTCCTTTTGGCCTGTTTTAACACCGGCTTTATAGTCATTCATTGCCAGCATATAGGATTTTATTGTATCCCGCGGGCTATCGAGTTTCACGGGAATCAGCGGATTTTCGAGTCCAAACATCCCGTAAATGCAAAACACAAAAATGGCAAGGGAAATCTGTTTTTTCATAATCTTTATATTCATGAGACAATTCCTTTTCATTCAAATAGATTTATTATAAAAACAGTAACAATAAGTGTAATTTCAAAAGAAAACAGGATGTCGTGTTATTTTTAACCGGTAGTATCTCGATGTGTAATTCTGATTAGATTGCGATAGATACAATTGGGTTAATATAAAACAAAACAACAGTCGTCTTAAAATGACACAGTAAATAGGCTGGCATATTTTTCAAAAAAAACGATTCAGGAAGCAACTGGCGCCTGGTTCAGATATACTAATTGTTCAATAAGGTGGGGAATTCTGGTGTCCTGACGGTCTTCCCTCCGGGTATAGCCAATGTAATTACTCTTTATTAATTCTAACGTGTTTTAGTCAGATCAATCCTTAAAAATTCGGACGGTATCATGAGTTCATGCAAATCATTAGTTCTGGCAGTTAAATTATGTTTCGTTTATGGATTATTTTTTAATTTAAACGCAACACCCTTAGATGTGAGAGCATATACATCTTCGCAAATGCTGAAATTAATATCTTCCATTGAGGTCACCTATATAAACAGGACTAAGATACCGCATAAACATCAGATCATCAGTGATCATGAAAATCAGGAAATTGTCAGACAATTGAATAAATTGATTGCTCAGAGTCTTGGGGAATGCCAAAACCAGTCAAAAAAGCTATTGGAGAGACTTTTCGCTGAAATATCTATCTCTGGAAAACCCGAAATTGAGTTGTCATTAAAATCCAATTTAATAAAAAATTTGGTATATAACGATGATCCCAATAGTCTTGAACAAATTTTATACGATTGTTTATTGGTCGCTCATGAAGGAAAAAATACTCAAGCAACTTTAATTCTACTGATCAGCATTGGGAATTTTTACTCTTCGATTAAGGAATACACTACTGCGATTACAATTTATAAAACAATTAATAGAATTTATGCGGGCGCTGCCAATAGAGACGCAGCATCCTATGCCAATATAAATTGTGCTCGCACTTATAAAGAGACTGGAAATCTTGATCAGTCTGTTTTCCATCTCAAACAGGCAAAACACTTAATTGACTCAATCGCGAGAATTGATACCAAATCCTTACTGAACCTCGCTTCTGTTGACATTTATCTTGATTTAATAACAGCTCATCCTGATAAACTTAAACATTTAAAGCCGGTTGTCTTTGATCTCATAGAGCAAACCCAACGGCTTAATCCCAATGCAAATGATGCTGAACTTAATTCATACCTTAACGGGTATCTGGGTAAGTTATATGAACTGAATAACCAATTTGAATCTGCCCTGATTCTCACACAAAAAGCCTGGTATTATGCACAAAATGATGACCTGACCGATCTTTATTTTCCCTGGCAATGGCAAATCGGAAGAATTTACAGTAGACTGAATGATTTTGAACTGGCGATTCACGCATATGATTCCGCATTATATCACCTTGACGCGTTCAATCAACAATCGAGTCAGCATTACAGTTTTACAGAAAAAATTAATCCATTTTCTGAATTTACCGACCTTCTGTTAGCCAAATCCGATATTGTCAAAAATGATACAGAAAAACAATACTATTATAAAAAAGCCAGGGATTTGATAGAAAAGAAAAAATCCTTTGATTTAAAAAATTTTCTTCAGGACAGCTGTTCCAGTCAAAATAAACACGACACCGTTGATATTGATCATTATTCACCCAGGACTGCAATCATTTACATTATCCCTGTCACTGACCGGATTGAATTTATTATCTCAAATCAGGGACAATTTTATCGGTTTAGCAAACCTGTAAAAATTAATGATTTAGTTCAGAAAATTAACGTATTTAAACGATTGATAAAAAAAAGAACCACATTCCAATTTATTACAGTTGCCAAACATCTTTACAATTTACTGGTCCAGCCTTATGAAAAATTTTTAGTTCAAAAAGACATTGATACACTGGTACTGATTCCAGACAATTTTTTGCATGATATCCCGCTTGCAGCGTTACACAACGGAACAGATTTTCTGATTAATAATTTTGCTGTAGCATTAAGTCCAGGTTTAACATTGACAAAAAATCAGCAGGTTGATTTAAAACAATCCAAACTCCTGGCCTGTGGTATCTCAGAAGGGATCCGGGGATTCAGTTCCCTACACTACGTACCCTTTGAAATTCAATCAATAGAGGCAATAACTAATTGCCGGAAGATTATTAACAATGAATTCACTTACAATAAATTTGCTGACGAATTATTACATCATAATTATTCGTTCGTCCATATTGCGTCACATGGTTTTCTGGCTGAAAGACATTCGGATTCATATCTATTAACCTGGAATAATAAAATCTCAGTCAAACAGCTTGAATCACTATTAAAGCCTAATGAGTTTCGTGGCGTCCCCATTGAATTATTGACATTAAGTGCCTGCCAGTCAGCAAGCAGCAATTCGAATACAGCCCTGGGTCTGGCCGGCATTGCCTATAATTCAGGGGTTAAAAGTGTAATCGGCACACTTTGGTTTATAAACGACCAGGCTTCATCTGAGCTAATTACAAAGTTCTATAACAATCTCTTTTCCCACAAGACAATCAGTAAAGCTAAAGCATTACAAAATGCTCAAATTGAATTAATAAATACTAAACAATACCGACATCCATACTATTGGTCATCATTTTTAATTATCGGTAATTGGTTATGAATCAGAATTTATTCTATTGCATTAGGTAAAAACTCATAATATCAAGGACAAATAAAGCTGAACGATTCATTTCCTGATACATTCGATCAGGTACTGTAAGTAAAAATCTTAGTAATTACAGTATTGGTTCGTTTCAGACATTATAGAACTATTCTTAAAGCAAGTATGACTATTAAGGTCAAATAACAGCATTTACCCAATTTGATAAAACAATGACAAATGAAGTAAAACCAAGTCTATTCCCTCTTGGTGTAATATGTTTAGCACTATTTTCAATTATTGTTGGATTATACTCAAAAGGACTCTTTCAAAAAGCTGAATTCAGTATTTATGATACCTTTGTCCGCAATCAGCCCGGTACCTCAGAGGTAGATGATCGAATTCTAATTGTCGCAGTTAACGAACATGATTTGAACAATGAAAAACTCGGTAACTGGCCAATAAGTGATATCCATTTATCTGGAGTATTGAATGCACTGCTTGAGTGTCATCCTTCAGTCATTGGTTTGAATTTGTATAGAGACAGACCAATAATTCAATCTCAGGCATTGAGTAACCCACTCGATAAAACACTATTAAATAATCCTAATATAATTTCTATCACTAAGATAAAGACCCCGTTTATGCCGGGCATAGATCCTCCTGTCGCTCATTTAAATCATCCTGAACGTGTCGGCTTTAATGATTTACCTATAGATACCTTAATAGATAATTTTATGCGAAGAGGATTATTATATCTGGATGATGGACAAACCATATATCATTCATTTGCACTCCGACTTGTATTAACTTATCTGTCCGGGTTTAATATTTTTGAAAAACCTGATCCAATTGATTCCAACCTGTTAAAATTGGGACAGACAACATTTACCCCTTTCTCCGCTGATGACGGCGCTTACGTAAACGCTGATGCCAAAGGATATCAATTTATATTAGACTTTCAAGGCCCCAAAACCTTTCACACATTGTCATTCACAGATATTCTGGAAAATAATTACGATAAAAATTTTGTAAAACAAAAAATTGTAATAATAGGATCTACAGCAGAAAGTTTGCGAGATATCCATCAAACTCCACTGGAACACAACTGGTTTGGAGTCGAAGTTCACGCGGCCATAGTAAATCAATTATTAAGACTGAGTCTTGAGAATGAATCACTGCTGAAAACCTGGACAAATTGGCAGGAATTACTTTGGATATCAGCATGGTGTATTGCCGGTGGGTTCCTTGGGTATTTCATCCAGTCACCATTGCGTCTTTTTCCAGCGGTTATATCACTTGTGATCGCACAGGCATTTTTTAACTGGATTTTGTTTACGCAAGGGATTTGGATTCTTGCTGCCACACCGGCTGTCTGCTTTATCCTGACAGCTGTTATTGCAAATTTTTATCAGTACCATCTTTCTTTAAGACTGGCCAAAAAAGCACTTCAGAAATCAAACAGACAATTATCCGAATATTCCAGGGATTTAGAAGTAAAAGTACAGGAAAGAACACAGGACCTAAAAACAAAAAACTCGGAGCTGGAGTCAACGATAAAAACACTTAAAGATACTCAAAGCCAACTTGTGATGCAGGAAAAACTTGCGTCTTTAGGGTTACTTACTGCCGGGATTGCACATGAGATTAAAAACCCGCTGAATTTCATCACTAATTTTGCCCTTCTTTCGGTAGACCTTGTCGATGAACTTGACGAAGAATTAGAATTTTTAAAATCAAATATCTCCGAAGATAATCTCAATGGAATAAATTCAGTGCTGACAGATCTGAAAACTAACTCCAAAAAAATAAATGAACACGGAAAACGTGCTGACACCATCGTCAAGGGCATGTTGGCTCATTCCCGTGGGAAAAGTGAGCAGAAAGAATCAATAAATATTAATTCAATGCTAAACGATTATATTAATCTGGTATACCATGGCATGAAAGCAAGAGATCCGGATTTTAATCTGAAAATTGAACACGATTTTGATCAGGATATACCTAAAATAGATGTCTATACACAGGAAATTGGCCGCGTGTTTATGAATATTATTAATAACGCCTGCTATGCAACATTGGAAAAGAGTAAATCAAATGCCTCAGACTTTAACCCAACCCTTTCCCTTTCTACAAAGAACAATCCTGACCACGTTGAATTACGAATTAAAGACAATGGCATTGGTATTGATCCTGGATTAAAGGAAAAAATATTCACGCCGTTTTTCTCTACAAAACCCACTGGAGAAGGAACGGGACTCGGTATGTCTATCAGTTATGATATTATCACCGGCGAACATAATGGTACACTTGATTTCGATTCCAGACCCGGGGAATTTACCGAATTTATCATAACATTACCGAAGAACGACAAAACGCCCCCGAAAGAAGATTCATAGTTAAATAAATTCCAACAACGCAAAAGATATGAATCATACAGATCATCAGCAGCAGGCACAGCTTGTAAAATATGCTGGCACAATTGCATGTTTTCCCAATACTATTTCAAACCAATCCTTCTTCGTAATATCCAATCAGGAAGGAAAGCCAAACAGATAATGAGTAAAAACCAGCCGTGATTTGTGAGACTGTCTTTTTCCTCTATATAATTGATCTTTTTCGATAATTTTAATGTATCAATATCTACAGCATTTTTATAGCTAAAATATTTACCGCCAGTTTCCCGTGCCAAACTCTGTAATTTCTCCTCAGCCATTGGATAAGGCTGGTTTTCATTTCCATAATCGACTGCCAGACAGTCTTGAGTTGATTCAACTGTAAATCCATTCTTGCTAATTGCTTTGAAATATATTCGGTACTCACCGGTTTTCCGGGGTATATATCGTCCCAGATAACGTCCATCAACTCTGCTGTCCGGAATCAGAGTAATCATCTTTTCACTGCCGCCGGCATCAACCACAGAACAGGTTACGTCAGCATTATTTTCCGGCTCAAATTGTTCATTTAACAGATCAACACGCAACTCCTGTTCTTCGGCAAGTCTGAATTGGGTTGAATTGGGTTTAACTGTTAATTTTTCTTTTGAGGCAGCAGCTGTCCATGTTAATAATTTTCCCCAGAAAATGTTATATAATTCGCTGCCATTTTCCATTTGAAGATTCCATTTCCAAGAATCATTAAGATTTAGATACGCAACTTTACCACTTCCATAATGGTGTGTTGCCAATACGACCCATAATGATTTTTCACTGGAAATAACGATTCGGCTTCCGGGTTTAATTTGACTCTGTTCGAGCGTATAGAATTCTGTTCCATCCGGGATATAAAGTGAAGACCTGAATTTATTTATATAGTCGTTATCCTTCTCAACAAAAATTTTTGCGGATTGAAAATCTAATTTTGTCTGTCTCATTTTTTGCGATTTAATTGATACGTTCCTCAACGGAAGAATCGTCAGAATTTCCTCAGTTAAATCATCTGCCATACCCATAAAAAGAACTCCACCGCCACGTTTTTCGATGAAGTTAACCAGGCATGAAATCTGTTCTTGATTAAGTAAATATAAGCTATTCAAATCAACAATTAAGGAATCATAGTTATTTAAATCTGAACAGGCAGGAAAGTTATCTTCCAAATTATTTTCTTCTGAATATCCCCGTACATAATATCCTTCCTCGCCCATCCGAATTACGGTATCTAAATTAAATTTATCTTCTTGATCAATGAATTGCTTTAAAAATTTAAAGTTCCAGTCGAGATTGGCACTAAAGTAAAAAATGTTAAAAATATCCGGGTCATTAATTTTAACACCGGCTAAATCAATATTATTCAGCAAATTTTTTTCATCGGCTAAGTTCGTTATCGATATTCGATATGTTTTGAACCCGGCAGTAAATGGTATATGATCAAATTGAACTTCTTTTTCAAATTCACCTTCTGTAAAATTGATGTCAAGAGTTTGTATTTTACGTCCATTTTCAAATACTGCTGCAGAGGTTTGATAAACTTCAGAAAAGTTTCGCTTAACAATTGCCGTTAACTTTTGCTTATTCTTCTTCAATGATTCGATTGGTACGTTTTTCCATTTAATACCAATGTCCTGTTGGGATTTTGGATCTCCGACTCCAATACAATGAACTGGAATACCCGATTCCCGGAATTCAGCGGCGGCGTTCATCAGTGATTGTCCTTTGTTATCAAGTCCATCAGACATAAGTATAACCGCACCGATTGAACTTAAATTAAAATAATTGGACAGACAGGTATTCAAGGTTGAATCAATGTCAGTATCCCCCGGTAAACTGCTAAATTGTTCATCCGGATTAATCTGGCGGTTAATGTCACCTGAAAACAGGTAGTAATTTAAATTAGCGGTTAGAGCCGATAATGAATTTGAAAATGTAGAACCTGGTTTTATCAGTCGTTTTGCAACCTCAATTCGAGTTTCATCTGCACAATCAACGGTGTTCATACTTTCGGTTCCATCAACAAAAATCATGATTTGTAAATTCTCTGAGTCTGGAACCATTGTCCGGGTAAATGGATTAAGAAGAAGAATACACATTGCTGTCAATGCAATTATTTTTGAACCGGCCAGCAATAACCAACAGGACCGTGATACAACTGAGGTATAACGATTATACAGTATACCCACTACGGAGACAACCACTATATACATCGTCAAAATAATGGCGGAGTGAAAAATCGGATCAATATGAAGAGTCATAATGAGGAATTATCTTATACCTGATTGTATAATTTCAGACCATCCGGAACATACTCTATTTTGAATAACAGTAACAGCAGTCTGAAACATCTCAAATGTTGATTGTCGATCACACACAGGCAAATCTAAAATGTTTTACTGAGGTTTTTAAAATATTTGTTAATTAGTTTCTTATACTCATCAAGCGGTTCTTCATCACTTACCCGGGCAAGATTGACTTTTTCCTTTAACGCCTCTTTCATTAATCCGGCTTCCAGCAAGCCCGCGGATTTATATAAGAGTGCTAAAAATTCTTGATCTGATTGAGAATCCGATGATTGTTGTCCAGACATTTTCTGCTGCATTGCCCCTACAATTTCATCCATAACCCGACTGTTTAGTTTATCTGATATGTCATCCAGATCCTCTGCTATTTCCTCATATAAATCCTGTTTATCATGTGATGATTTATCCTGCGAATCAGCCTGTTTTACTTTTTCAATACTCCTTAAAACTTTATCCAGCATCTTTGCAATTTCGTCACCTGACAATGAGAAATTTTCCTGGATGATGTCTTCCAGTTTCTGATATAGTTCCCTTAACGTCTGATGAGACTGCTTTTGGTAATCCAATGCTTTATCAACCTGTCTGTAACGTATTGCATTTTCGACACGTTTCATTTTCCCTGATACTTTACTTTTAAACGCAGCATTCAATGTCTCTTCCAGGGCAAGTGACGCCCTGGCATTTACAGACTCCATTTCTGAAGATATTTGAGCAATTTGATTCAAAAATTTATCAAAACCAAGTCTAGTCCGCTTTTGATCAGCCATGAGTTCTGATTTGACTGAATCGATATTTCCCAGTTTTTGAGATCTCTTTATTTTCTGCATTAAGTCTGATTGACTCCCCATTATACTTTTTAACATCGCGGCTGCAGATTTTAACTCATTAGTTACCATTTCAGCCTGAAGATTATTTATTATTTCTTTTGTGCGTTCAAGAAATTGTGTTGAATATCGACCATATTTGTATGCATTTTCGAGTTGTTTGTTTGCAATTTTTCCTAATGCATCATTCATATGCCTAATTGCTTTACTTAATTCATTAACCGCAGTGCTGCCTTTTGCTATTTTTTTAAGGTTTTTTTTAACATTGACGGTTCGATCAATGACATCACTTTCTTCTTCTGATAAAAATTCAATGAATTTTCCAGGATCCTTTTTATTCGTTCGACTGCCGGAAATTTCATCATTTATATTATTTTGTTTGTTAATCAAACGTTCTAAATCCTCAACAGTCTTATCGAGAATCATCGCTTTCTGTTGTTGAGATTTTTTCTTATTTCTTTCACTGATTTCCTGATTTTCCGTACTTTCCTCCCCTTCTCCCTGCCCTTCTGATGGAGGCGGATTTTTATCAAGTTCAATTTCAATGGATATTAATTTAGACAATGCGAGTTGCTGGTAGGTTAATGATTCTATCAGCAATCGTTTAACAAGGATGTCCTTGGCTTTTCCCATATTTATAATGGAATCTTCAAACAATTCACCAATTATTCCCAGGTCTTCTGTTTGAGATGAACCGCTATTAATATTGTTTATCGCTTCATTAAATATTTTTTCTGCAAAATCTTTTGGTGCATCATGCCTGGGTTCTGGTTCTTCACTTCCCTTTAGTTCCTGATATCTGTTCTTCGTGGTCAGGTACAATTCAGAAGCACTTTTAATTAGATCATCTATGTGATCATTACCGACACTGGCGGGTTGATTTTTCTGATATTCATCTAACGTAGAACGGATTATTCGTTTTTGTTCAACGATTAAGTCGCTGACGCTTAACGTTTTTGTCTCTCCGCTGTTTCCATCCTGATTATTCTCCAAATCTGGTTTTTCAGGTCTGATTTCAACAAATTGTACCGTTGATTTTGATCTGTTGGATTTAGGTTTTGCATTATCAACAGCTGAACAGTAATAAGAAATGACATCACCGTTTTTGACCCTGTCTTTTAAACTGATACTATAAGCGATTATTTCTTGTTTAATTGCTTCAGAATCCGGAGAAGTCTTTTCGAAAATTTCAATTACTTCATTTTCCTCACCACTGACAAATAAATGCAGTCTTACCGATTCAACAGTGTAATCATCGGTAATTTTAAATAGAAATGATAAATCAGAGTCTTCCCGTATAATCTCATTTTCTTCCGGTGCTAAAATTTGAATAACCGGACTGAAATCCGCAATACTCTCAATGTGATAAACCTCATTGGTAACTGACAAATGATTTTCCAGATCGGTCAATGAGATTTTATAGCTAATATCATCAACTATTGTCAACGTTAAATTGTGAGTTGCAGAATCAATTTTTTTAAAGTCGAGTGATTTTTTATTTTCAATCTGCATCGCTGCATTACCCGGAGAACTTGGCGTAATGTTAATCGAAACGGTTGAACCTGCAGGAACAGAAATATCCTTTATTTCCTTAAATGATTCGAACTCAAGCAGAGTATATGGGGGAGGCGAAACATCAATTCCAGATGAAATAATCTCAGGCTTGTCATATGTCGTAACATGAAATGTCTGACTCTTCAGAGACGGTGTCGATATATGATACGAAAATGATTCTCCAACACTGAATACTTTGAAACTGAATTTTCGATCCTTTTCTCCATACATATCATAGTGATAAACTTCATTTCCACTTTTAAGTGTTAACGTGGGCTCAGGCATACCTCTACTGACAAAGGCTTCAATTTTAACATCATCTCCCTTCGCAATTTCAGTGTTTCCCGGTTCAACAACGATCCCTGATGATGAACCAAGAAGAATATCTTTTGTACTCAGGTATACTTTCCCAAGGATCGGCAATGAGAGTGTTAAAAAAACTAAGACTATACCAAACACTGTTAATACGAATAATTTCAGGGAACCGGGTATTTTAGTCTTAATAATAGAATGTATGAAATTTTTATCCAAACCCCGAGAAACATTGTCAATAAGAAGTTGACCCACTGAACTTACTTTTTGATTTGACTGAGATAAAAGTTCAGTTGAACATATCAGTGAATCCATTAATTCCGGATGCGATTTTTCAATGATCAGTGCGATTGTTCTCTCATCAGGGATTTGGTTCAATGATTGATACAAATATCGAATAACGAGACATCCGGAGACCACCATTGCAACCATAAAACAGCCAAGGGCTGCCCGTTCTCGCATAGGAAACAAAAAATCAATAAATCCGACAATTAAAATCGGCACTAAACTTAAAATCACCGAAAATACAAAAATCCTTAAACAAGTCCACCGGAGCAGATATCCTCTTTCTTTTCTAATTGCAGTCTGTATCGTATCCAAATTTACTTTCCCTCTTCAAAATCAGTCTTTAAAAATTCTTCTATAAACAGGTCGATTTTTCCATCAAGAACAGCATTTGTATCACTGGTTTCTACTTCAGTTCTTAAATCTTTTACCATTTGATAAGGATGTAATACATAGGATCGAATTTGACTTCCCCAGGTATTTTCCTCTTTCGGCCCTGCAATATTTTCCTTCTGCTCTTCAAAACTTGCCAATTGCTTTTCATATAATTTCGAACGTAAAACCTTCATCGCAGTTGCTCTGTTTTTATGCTGGGATCTTTCAGCTTGACATGCGACAACAATACCGGACGGAAGATGGGTTATGCGTATTGCACTATCAGTAGTATTCACATGCTGCCCCCCGGCACCACTACTGCGAAACGTATCAATTTTTAAATCTCTTTCGTCAATATCGATCTTAGTTCCTTCATCTAATTCAGGAGAAATTTCAACCGCTGCAAATGATGTGTGCCGCCGTTTATTGCTGTCAAACGGAGATATACGAACCAGTCGATGGACGCCTTTTTCTGCTTTAAGGAAGCCATAGGCAAATTCGCCGGTGACAAATATTGTTGCACTTTTTATACCGGCAACATCACCTGATTGCCGGTCAACAATTTGTGCCTTAAATCCTTTTTGTTCAACCCACCTCAAATACATTCTGCAGAGCATATTTGCCCAATCACACGATTCAGTACCGCCCGATCCGGGATGCAGAGAAACAATTGCATTATTTTTATCAAATTCTCCACCTAAAAAACTTATGAGTTCCAATTTCTGCAACTGGCAATCTACACTTTCCAATGAATGATCAGCGTCATCCTGCAACTCACTATTCTCAGGGTCTTCTTCAAGTAATTCTGCTAATGCTTTAATATCATTTACTTGTGTTTCCAATTTATGAAAAGGAACGATGATATTTCGACATTCACTCAATTCATTAACAACTCTCTGTGCATTTTCTTTATCATCCCAAAAAGTAAGAGAATTCATTTTTTTCTCAAGCCGGGTCTGTTGCTTCAGCTTTTCAGAACAGTCAAAGATACCTCCGGAGTTTATCCAGGCGCATTTTAAGCTCATCTATGTAATTCAGAATGTCGTCTATCTTCATACTGTGCTTCTCCTTACGAGTATTGATTGTGATAATTAATGTATCAGTTTATTATTTTGGCAAGATAGATATAAACTGCCATTGTTCGATGGATTCAACATAAATTCATTAAAATTAAGATAATTCGTATATGAATATGCCAGATTATAGATTAACAATCAGCCCGAATCAGAGTTGACAGCACCGCCATAGACAATTATCTTTCGCTCCTTTATATTTTATAATTGAGATGGCAAGAAGAATAGACTCTATAGTAATTTGTAGGGCAATGTAGCAATAATTGTGATAAATCTTTTTTAACTGTTAATAATGTTCAAGAGTACTGATTCGTACTATATCGCATCAACACTTAAATCCGCGAATTTATTTCATTCTGCCCAAAAACATTCCTGCTTAATGCTACCAATATCAAACGAAAAATCAGGAATTTATTGAAATCACGAAAGGTAAATTTATGGCAATTCATAATGTTTCAGTCGAACTGTCCAACACAAAATCAATAGATATTGAAACCGGCAAAATAGCACTGTTAGCCGGAGGTTCAGTGACTGTAAGGCAAGGTGATACAATTGTATTAGTTGCTGCATGTTCATCCAAACCACGGGCTGATATTGATTTTTTCCCTCTTCAAGTTGATTACCGTGAAAAGTTCAGTGCTTCCGGACAAATGCCGGGCGGTTTTTTTAAGAGAGAAGGTCGACCCAGTGAAAAAGAAATTCTAACCTGCCGCATGACAGACCGTCCAATTCGCCCGTTATTCCCTGAAGGGTATTTCGATGAAGTCCAAGTCCAGTCGTTATTACTCAGTGCCGATGGTGAAAATGAAGCCGATGTACTAAGTATGCTGGGAGCCTCCGTTGCACTAATGCTATCTGATATGCCATTTCAGGGACCGATTGGTGCATTGCGCGTCGGACGTGTAAATGGTGAATTTATTGCGAACCCAACCCATTCTGAAATGGAAAACAGTGATTTAGATTTAGTCTATGCCGGTATCGCAGATAAAACTATCATGATCGAAGGAGGAGCAGATGAACTTTCCGAAGAGGATCTAAGAGACGCACTATCCTTTGCCAATGACATTGTGAAAAAGCAAATTCAGGAGCAGATTAAATTAACAGAGCTTGCCGGGAAACCCAAGAAAAATGTTACATTAAGCACTGTGCCTGAACATATTAGTACAGAAGTCAAAGAATACTGCTCAGGAAAAATAGACGCAGCAAGCCAAATTCCGGAAAAGGAAGAACGCTATGCTGCTCTTGACAAACTATGTGACGAAATGTCCGCAGCATTAGTTGAAAAATTAAACGATGATTCAGACGAGACAAAAAGACATTTAAAATGGGCGTTTACTGAAGAATCCAGGAAATCAGTTCGAAGAATGTTATTGGATGAAGGCAAACGAAGTGACGGCCGTTCCGCAGATCAAATTCGACCTTTAGAAATGGAAGTCGGCTTATTACCTCGAACTCACGGATCCGGATTATTTGCACGTGGAGAAACACAAGCATTAGTAGTCACAACCCTTGGTACATCCAAAGAATCCCAATTTCAAGATGCGATAACAGGTGGTGAAACAGAAAAGAAATTTCTGCTGCATTATAACTTTCCGAATTATAGTGTTGGTGAAACAGGTCGAATTATGGGACCGGGTAGACGAGAAATCGGACATGGTGCACTTGCTGAACGTTCCGTTGCCAGAATGATGCCAAAGGATTATCCTTATACAGTACGGTGCATATCAGAAGTGATGGGATCTAACGGTTCCACTTCAATGGCATCTATTTGTGGTGCAACTATTTCTATGATGGATGCTGGAGTACCATTAATAAGACCTGTCGCAGGAATTTCATGTGGATTGGTTCAGGAAGGCGATAAAACAATATTATTAATCGATATTCTCGGTAGCGAAGATCACTATGGCGATATGGACTTTAAAGTCGCCGGAACGGTCGATGGTATTACCGGCTTTCAGTTAGACTTAAAAATTCCAGGCATTTCTATTGATCTAATGTACGAAGCAATGCTGAAAAATAAGAAAGCCAGATTAGATATCCTTGATTCGATGAATAACTGTATCTCTGAACCCAGAAGTGAATTAAGCCCTTATGCACCCCGGATAAAGCAATTAAAAATAAATCCTGAAAAAATCGGCATGCTTATTGGCCCGGGAGGAAAGGTGATAAAAGGCATCACTGAAAAACATGGTGTTGAAATAAATATCGATGAGGATGGAACTGTTCAGATTTATGCTAATGACAATAAAAAAATGCAGGCAGCTGTTACCGAAATTGAATCAATTACATCTGAAGCAAAAATTGGTGCAATTTATGACGGACTTGTCAAAACAGTTAAAGACTTTGGTGCATTCGTTGAGATATTACCTGGACAGGAAGGACTTATTCATATTTCTGAATTAGCCGATTACCGAGTTGAAAAAGTTGAAGATATCTGTAAAGCAGGCGATAAAATCAAGGTAAAGGTTAAAGACGTTGATGATAGAGGACGAATTAAATTAAGCCGTAAAGATGCATTAAGAGAATTAGAAAAATAAAAAACATCAACTGCGTTATGTGTGTGTACCGGCAAGAGCCTGAAAGCAATCAATACTCCGCTATCGTTTCTTGCATTTAATCGATTTAAAGAATAGGGAATAGAATTATGAAAAAAGATATTCATCCAGAATATTTTGTAGATGCTGTGATTACGTGTGCATGTGGAGCCGAATATAAAGCCGGTTCGACACGAAAAGAAGCAAAAATAGCGATCTGTGGAAACTGCCACCCGTTCTTTACAGGGAAGCAGAAATTTGTTGATACAGAAGGAAGAGTTGACCGTTTCAGACGTCGTTACCAGCTTGCTCAAGATTCAAAATAATGAACACGTGTATTGTCGTTCATCTGAATTCCACATCTTCAATATAAGCTTAACTCATACTAAATGTTAAGTTATAAAAAATAGTCCAATCGCCAACTTTATTATTTATACTTTAATAACAAACCTTGATTTGCATCAAGGTCATCAAGTCATTACACAGTATATAGAACGAATATACAGACGACAGACCCAGAAGCCGTCCAAATTGACATCAGTCAATTCTTTTAAGGCATACATCCTGACAAATACCGGTTTGATTATTCCTTGCCTTTCTTCCTCTGACACACAGCTGAACAATAATGAATTAACACAACATGATATCCCTAAATCAATAGATTTCCACACTCTGTGCAAGGGCAGTTATATTTCTTAAAATGATCTTTTTTAGAATTATCAACCCTTAAAATTTACTGATGAACAGCGTGCGGTATATTATGGAACTTGATCTTCCATAGGCAATAATATATTAGACACGAAATAAAAGCCCGTAAATATACAAACTTCAGATGCTGTCTTTTCTTCAGGAGTGAAAAAAGGATTCGAATCATCTGAATTACTGAAAGATTATTCTTTCAGGATAATAAAGCCATTCTAAACTAAAACCTTGAATTTAATTTAATCTCAAGAGTCATGTCAGTGATTGATATAAAACCGTTAATTCAAAGAGTACGAATGAGTTTTTCCGATGTGGAAAAAAAGATATCAGATCCATCCGTTTTCGATGACCGGAAAAATTATGAAAAATTGTCAAAGGAATATCAACGACTTTCCTCATTAATAGGCAGAGTGGATGAATCAAAAAAATATGAAAAAGAACTTGCTGATAATCAATCCATGCTGGCAGATGAATCTGACGACGACTTCAAGGAAGTGATCCGCACCGAGATCGAAAGTTTAGAATCCAAAATTTCCAAGTTAAATGCTAAGATATTAACATTAATCATTCCGCCTGATGAAAATGACTCTCGAAATACAATCGTTGAAATTCGCCCGGCTGCAGGCGGAGATGAAGCCGCTTTATTTGCCGGAGATTTGTTAAGATTCTACCTGAAATTTGCAGAAAAAAATAATTGGAAATCAGAGATACTATATTTATCTGAACGGTCACTCGGCGGTATAAAAGACGTATCATTCAGCCTGACGGGCTCGAATGTATTTCGTTATATGAAATTTGAAAGCGGTGTCCATAGAGTTCAGCGTATTCCAACGACAGAGTCATCAGGTAGAATTCACACATCAACAGTAACGGTTGCAATTTTACCCGAAGCTAAAGAGGTCGATATACAAATCAATTCAGAAGATTTAAAAATAGACGTTTTCAGGTCATCAGGTCCAGGTGGGCAAAGCGTAAACACGACAGATTCCGCTGTCCGTGTCACTCATATTCCCACAAATATCAGCGTCGCAAGCCAGCAGGAAAAATCTCAGCATAGAAATAAAGAAATAGCAATGAGAATCCTTCGATCAAGAATATTGGAAATGAAACAACAGGAAGAGATGGAAAAACACGCAAAAGAAAGAAAAACACAAGTCGGAACGGGTGACAGAAGTGAACGTATCAGAACATATAATTACCCACAAAACAGAGTCACGGATCATCGTTTTGGTATATCAAATTTTAACCTTCCTGAAATCATGGAGGGTGATTTTGAAGGGTTCTTAGAACAAATCATGGCCGCAGATTCAGCGATAAAACTTGAAGCTGAGCTTGCAAAATAATTGTCATACCCAAAAAATAAATTTAATTCAGACTTGCTTCAACGGGTAAATGGACGGTTATTTTAGTGCCTGTATTGAAACCACTCTCCATATTAATTTTACCATTGTGATTCCCAATAATTTTTTGAATGGCGACCATGCCCAATCCGCTTTCCCCTCATTTGTTTTTTTCGAGTAAAACGGTGTCAACATTCCATGCAATGTTTTACTCCCCATACCATACTCCAAATCAGATACCGATAACGTTACATATCGGCCTTTTGGAATTTCTTCACCAGACTTAGATGTCACAATATTTGTATCTAAAAATGTTTCTGAAAGCTTAACTCGAATTTCTCCTTTATCTGTAATCGTATGGGCTGCATTTAAACATAAATTCATTTTTATATCTGCTCGAAATATGTCATTACAGATGTTGTCTTCTATTATTAGATGGGAATCCTTCCTTATATGTGATAATGCTCGTCGGAATGTTTCCTGATAATTTGCTTCCACGTCAAGACTTATTTTACCACCATAATTATTGCGTAATTCTTCGATTGTTTGCGGAAGTCCGACAATTGTTGTACATCCAGACGATATAAGAACGATATGGGTATTATTAATTTAATAATGATGGATTTCATGACAGTAACTTTGACACAGCTGTTTTATCGTGTCCTGTTTTGGGAAAAATTTTCTGCTTTTATACGGCGATGCCTCAATGTCGGTTATCTCAAGCTCTACTGATCCTAAAATCAAACACCGGAAGTGAGTTTGGCTTAACAACTATTTACTCAATTAAAAATTATCTTGGAAAAACCAAAAAAAAAAATGATTTTTTTTCCAAAAGCAATTTTGATTAGACACAATATATACTAACCTAAAGTGGTATTAACCACAATATATAGTGTTTTTTAATAAATTAATAATTTTTAATTTTTAATTCACAAGTTACTGCAATCACACAAGATTTAACTCCATTTTTTATTAATTTTTTATTAATCATTCACCAATTCAAATAAATTATTTTTACAGATTCAATTGAGGTTTTTAAAATGATAAAAATTCAAAAAGAGATGCAGCTCGACCTGGAAGGAATAGACCCGTTAAAATATCGTGAGTTTACAGTAAGAAAGCGAAGCGGCAATCAAGAAGAATTTGATGAATCAAGGATATTTCGGGCAATTGAGAAGGCATTCAAGGCAGAAAGAGGTATACAAAATAACCAATCATTGACGGAAAAGGATCAAAAAAACGTTCTGAGTATCTCTGAAGCCGTCACACGTAATGTGTTGGCTAATTGCATAAAAGGAGCAAGTCTGCAGGTTGAAGGAATCCAGGACGAAGTAGAAAAAGAATTAATGCTTCAAGAACACTTTTCAATTGCCCGTCTCTACATTGTCTATCGGGAAGAACATCGAAGAGTAAGACTGCTGAGAGATGACAGCAGCAGTAAAACCGAGCAGGAACTTGTCATCCATATTACGGATACATCTGACGGAACGCAAAAAGTTTTAGATACAAATAAATTAAGAGAAGAAATTTCTTATACTTGTCGATTATTAGAAGACAAATGTTCTACAGATGAGATTAGTGAAGAAGTATTTCGCACGTTATATGACGGCATCTCAGCCAATGAAATAAATAAAGCAAAAATTCTTGCTGCCAAATCGTTAATCGAAAAGGAACCTGCATATACTTACGTAGCAGCACGACTTTTAATTAAATTAATTTATAACGAAGTATTAGGCCGGGATCATTCATTTGAAAATATTGAAACGGAACATCGCAGCCATTTTAAAAATTACCTTCAGATTGGAATTGATGCCGGCCGATTATCTCCATCTCTTCTTGATTTTAATATTGATCGATTAACAAATGCAATCCAAATTGACAGAGACTTGAAGTTCGCCTATATGGGGCTTCAAACTATTTATGACCGATATCTACTCCATATTGACGGCAAACGGATTGAAACTCCCCAATACTTTTGGATGCGTGTTGCTATGGGTATCGCATTAAATGAAAAAGACGAAAAAGATAAACGTGCAATAGAATTCTATAACGTCCTTTCATCGTTTTACTTTACATCGTCTACCCCTACCCTGTTTAACGCCGGGACACTTCATCCTCAATTAAGCTCGTGTTATTTATCTACAATCCGGGATAACCTCGAACACATTTTCAAAGTCATTTCTGATGATGCTATGCTTTCAAAATGGGCCGGAGGCCTGGGTAACGACTGGAGTTATATTCGTTCTGCAGGAGCCTATATCAAAGGAACGAATGGTAAAAGTCAGGGAGTCATCCCATTCCTTAAAGTTGCAAATGATACAGCCGTCGCGGTCAACCAGGGTGGTAAGCGAAAAGGAGCAATGTGTGCTTATCTTGAAACCTGGCATCTTGATATCGAGGATTTTCTTGAATTACGTAAAAATACCGGAGATGAACGTAGACGTACCCACGATATGAATACTGCGAACTGGATCCCGGATTTGTTTATGAAACGCGTTATTGAAGAATCCCACTGGACTCTGTTCAGTCCGAGTGACGTGCCGGATTTGCATGATCTCTACGGTCAGGCATTTGAAGACAGATATGTTGAGTACGAAAAAATGGCGGAAAAAGGTAAAATAGATCAATTTAAAAAAGTCGAAGCGATTCAAATATGGCGGAAAATGTTGTCGATGTTATTTGAAACAGGCCATCCCTGGATCACGTTTAAGGATCCTTCTAATATCCGGTCGCCACAAGACCATACCGGGGTTGTGCACAGTTCTAATTTATGTACTGAAATTTTGCTCAACACCAGTGAAAAGGAAACCGCAGTATGCAATCTGGGATCGATAAATCTCCCGGCACACGTAACAAATAGCGGATTGAATGAAACGTTACTGTCCCAAACAATCGGCACAGCGATTCGTATGCTTGATAATGTTATTGATATTAATTTTTACCCAACCAGAGAAGCCGGGGAAGCTAATTTTAACCATCGTCCAATTGGTTTAGGGCTTATGGGATTTCAGGATGCATTGTACAAACTGGACATCAGCTATGCCAGTGAAGAAGCGGTGGAATTTGCAGACAAGAGTATGGAAATGATTTCATATTATGCAATTCTTTCATCATCAAAACTGGCAAAGGAGAAAGGGCAATACAAAAGTTACGAGGGCTCAAAGTGGAGTCGGGGTATTTTACCAATGGACACCCTGGCACTTCTTGCTAAAGAAAGAGGAATGGAAATAGACGTCGATCAATCTTCAAATATGGATTGGAGTGTTGTCCGCAAATCGGTCGCAGAAAACGGGATGCGAAACAGTAATACAATGGCAATAGCACCGACAGCAACGATTTCAAATATCACAGGTATTACCCAGTCTATTGAACCCGCATATAAAAATTTATTTGCCAAATCAAACTTATCCGGAGAATTTACAGTTATAAATACCTATTTAGTAGACGATCTCAAAAATCTTGAGCTGTGGGATGATGAAATGCTGGAGGATCTAAAATATTATGACGGCTCTATTCAGGAAGTTGATCGCGTACCGGATCATATCAAATTAAAATATCTTACCGCTTTTGAGGTTGATCCAAAATGGGTTGTCGATTGTGCAAGCCAGAGACAAAAATGGATTGACATGGGACAATCACTGAATCTATATATTGCTGAACCAAGTGGAAAACAATTGAGTGATATGTACATTTCAGCGTGGAAGAAAGGCTTGAAAACGACATATTACCTGCGCTCAGTTGCTGCAACACAAATTGAAAAGTCAACTGTAGATGTTAACAGACGTGGTATTCAACCGCGTTGGATGAAAAATAAATCTGCGTCAAGTAACATTGTTATACAAAGAAACCAACCCGGTGAATTGCCAAAAGCCTGCAGCATCCAGGATTCAGATTGTGAATCCTGTCAATAGTTTAAATCACTAAAAAATTAATTTTAAGGAGTCCTGAATATGTCATGTTGCACCGAATCGGATCGCCCGGCTGAGTTACACGACCTGACAAAACGTATAAACGCAGAAGACAAACGATTAGTTAACTGCAACAGTGTCGATGTGAATCAATTAATGCCATTGAAATACAAGTGGGCCTGGGAACACTATCTTAATGGCTGTGCAAATAATTGGCTGCCCAATGAAGTTCCTATGCAGCGCGATATAGAATTGTGGAAATCCGGTGAGTTAACCGATGGTGAACGTAAAGTGATCATGCGTAATTTAGGATTCTTCAGTACTGCTGAGAGTCTGGTAGGAAATAATATCGTCCTGGCAATTTATAAGCATATAACAAATCCGGAAGCACGACAATATCTTTTACGCCAGGCATTTGAAGAAGCAGTCCATACGCATACGTTTCATTATATTGTTGAATCCTTAAACCTTGATCAACGAGAAGTATTTAATATGTATCATGAGGTAAGTTCCATCAGTAATAAAGATGAATTTGAAATGAAAATGACTGTGGATATCCTTAAAACTGATTTTACCACAGACACACGTGAAGGTCTGCAAACGTTTATAGAAAACCTAATTGGATTTTATGTTATAATGGAAGGAATATTTTTCTATAGCGGTTTTGCAATGATTTTATCGATGCATCGTCGCAATTTAATGACGGGGATTGGTGAGCAGTTTCAATATATCCTCCGTGACGAAACCATCCATTTAAATTTTGGTATTGATTTAATTAATACCATTCGTTCTGAAAATCCTGATGTTTGGGATAGTAAATTTGAGGAACATGTCTATGAATTAATTGATACTGCAGTTGAACTTGAAATCCGATATGCAGCCGACTGCCTGCCTAATGGTATATTGGGATTGAATGCAGGCATGTTTCATGAGTATGTACACCATATTGCCAACCGACGTCTGGAACGTATTGGACTTAATGCCAGATATGAGGGAGATAATCCATTTCCCTGGATGAGTGAAACTATTGACCTGGGAAAAGAGAAGAACTTTTTTGAAACCAGAGTAACAGAATATCAAACTGCCGGATCATTGACTTGGTAATTATGATTAGATTATTCCAACCGTGCCCGATAATTATAACGCAACTTATAATGTTGCTTGTTTTATTACATCCCATGGGTTTGGGCATGCCGCCCGGTCAGTTGCTATTATGGAGAGACTCTCCAAATTAGGGATTGATATTCATTTCAAAATATTTTCCCGTATTCCCGAATGGTTTGTAATTGATTCTTTTTCGGGAAGCTACACCTGTCATAGTTGCCTGACTGATATTGGGTTAATCCAAAAACCCCCATTACATACAGACCTGGAACTGACATTAAATGCATTAGATGATTTTTTGCCATTCAGTGAATTATTGATAAATACTTATGCTCAGGAATTAGTTGAGTCGAAATGCAATTTAATCATTTCTGATATCTCACCATTAGGTTTAGAAATTTCAGTCCAAACAAACATACCGTCAGTGCTGATTGAAAATTTTACCTGGGATTGGATTTACGAACCGTATATCCATCATCATGATCAATTTCAATATTACGTGAATTATCTCAAAAACATTTTTCAAAACGCAAATTACCATGTCCAAACAGAACCTGTATGTAATCTTATGTAATCTAAAGAATCCACAATTGATAACCAATCCAGTTTCAAGAAGCAATGGAAACCCGCCTGAATTAATTCGAGACAAGTTAGATATTTCCGATGATAAAAGTGTGATGTTAATCACGATGGGTGGAATTCAAGATACCTATTCTTTTACTAATCAACTTCCTCTATTCTCCGATACTTTTTTCATTGTCCCGGGAGGCAGTGATAAGATTTCCAAAGGTGAAAATTTCGTTTTACTGCTGCCGCATAGGCCTGAATATTATCACCCTGATCTGATTAATTCAGCATATGCTGTTATAAGTAAAATCGGATATAGTACATTAGCAGAAGCGTTTTACACTGGCTGTTCTCTTGGTTATATTCTGCGTCCGGGCTTTAGGGAATCTGACCAGATAATACCTTATATTAAAGAAAACTTTAATAGACTTTTGATCCCTGAATCTGAATTTTATTCTGGTTCGTGGATGATTCAAACAGGAGAGTTAAAAGCCTTTCCATAAACAAATAGAAATATTCCAAATGAAGCAGACCAGATATCAGAATTTATAGTTAATATTCTCAAAAAACCAGATCCCGATATTTCATAATAATAATTTCCTCTTTACAACTGACAGGAAGTTTTATCCACTGACAAATTACTGTTTGAAGTCAGTTGAATAATCCAATTAATTAAGGCCCAATAATAATGATCAAAAACATATTAATTACAGGATGTTCTTCAGGAATTGGTTTTGAAACAGCAAAAACCCTGCAAAATCGAGGCTATAAAGTCATTGCGACAGTCCGGAAGATTGACGATGCAACACAATTGAAAAAATTGGGGATTGACGTTGTAATTATGGATGTTACAGATAGCAATTCGATCGATAAAGGATTAGCAGAAACATTGACATTAACAGGTGGATCGCTCTATGCCCTGTTTAATAACGCCGGATTTGGGATTCCCGGTGCAGTCGAAGATCTTAATCGAGAAGCATTACGTGTGCAATTTGAAACAAACCTGTTAGGTCCATTTGAATTGATATCCAAAATTTTGCCCACCATGAGACAGCAGGGCTATGGACGCATTATTCAAAATAGTTCAATCTTAGGCAGAGTTGTTTTACCTTTAAGAGGTGCATATAACGCAAGCAAGTTCGCGATGGAAGGATTAAGCGATACATTGAGACTTGAATTAACCGGCACTGAAATATTTGTATCCCTGATTGAGCCCGGTCCAATAGAAAGTAATTTTCGCAAAAATTCTTATAACGCATTTTTACACTATGTCGCCACAAAAGAAAGTGTATTTCAGAAACAGTATGAACAAATGAAAACCCGACTTACTAAAGACGGAAAAGCTGTACCATTCACACTTCCCGCATCATCGGTTGTTTCCAAAGTGATCCATGCCCTTGAATGCAACTCCCCTAAACCAAGATATTACGTAACCTTTCCAACCTATTTGTTTTTATTTTTAAACTATATCCTGCCAACACGGATCCTGGACAAATTTTTGCTGAAAATATAATCTGACTGTCTAAATCACATGATGTTTCAACCAACCTGTGAAATTCCCAAATCGCACATCAAAGAATTAGATAATTTCCTTTGTAATCAGTCGATCATTAAAAACGATCTAATATACTTTTATTCAATATTTTATGTTATATATCAGTAATGTTTTTGACCGTTATTTTGAGGGTGTAACGGAAAGAGACTCGATAAAGAAATCCGGTTGTCCAGGCTTAATTTATGCCAATTCACACGTGATTTTTTCCTGCGGATTATCAGCTTTCAGGCTGGCAATGGCCACAATCAGGGGAGCCATTCCACAAATAATTAAAATTGAAATATAACTACTTGTCAGTGATTGACCGAGACTGAATACAACCGGCCCAACAGCACTGGCAAAGACTATGATCGACATGTTCAGGCTGGAAATCGCTCCTAAATGTTTTCTGCCAAAGAATCGCGGCCAGGTAACGGTAACCAAAGTTGAAAAAATGCCGCCGGAAATACCGTATCCGATACTAAAGAGTGCCTGCCCAAAATGACTGCCCAAATAAAGAAGCGCCAATGTCCCTGTTGACAGAGATATCTGCTGAATCATCAACAGCCATTTTAGTTTAACCTGATCACTGATCCATCCACTAAGCAAACTGCCCATTATAGCAAAACCTGACATCGGCAAAAACAATTGGAATACTTCAGGTCGACTTAATCCAACGCCGGATCCAATTGACGCAATATGAAATGTCACTGCCGTAATAACGAGTGCCTGTGCTGATAATCCGGCACTGAACAACCAGAATGATCGTGTTTGCAATGCTTCTGATCGGTTAAATTCCTTTCTTGTATTCGGAATTTTCCCGGACATTTTATTTAACCATGCGGGATCATCATTGCCATCCATAACCAGACCACAATCTTCCGGAGCGTCCCGATAGAATATCCAACTGATAAGAGAGACAAATATACCAACTGCCACCGCTAAAATAATACTCACCTCTTTCCAGCCATACGATTGGATTAGTGAATTCAAATATAGAGGGGATGCATTGAAACTAAAGGTAACAAAAATACCCGAAATTGCAGTCGCCAATCCGCGTCTGTGATTGAACCATTTACCAATAGCAATTCGGGAGATCACAGTCAGACACCCCTGACCAAAAAATCGGATCAACATAAACGTTATAATAATAACTGTCATGACAAAGGCCGTTGATCGTACTGTCTTCAAATTAATTACATACTCAAGACTTGCCAGGGTTGCCAGACTGAATCCGAGCCCAATTGATACAACAACCACCATTATTCGAATTCCAAATCGATCAATCGCTCTCCCGGCGAAAGGCAAAATAAAACTGCTGCCCATCGTTCCTGCCATATAAGCCGCACTGAGTTGCACCCGGGAAATTCCCAGTGACATAATTAGGAAATCGGCAAAGACTCCCACACCAATCGTCTGTCCGGGGATGCTTGCAATCATTGTGACGGTTGCAGCCAACATGATAATCCATCCATAGAAGAATGGACATCGATTCGGCCTGAATGGAATATTGTTCCAGGAAAAAGACATGTTTTACACGTTTTAGGGATTGGGGATCAGTGGTTTATACAAAATGATTCTCATGACATATACCCCCTCAATCATCCAATTGCCAAGACGGGTGATTTCCAGTTATATTCAGCACTGGATGGATTTACAAGTTTATGCAGCAAATCCATGATTCTTCTTTTTTGGATTTAGTCAAAAAACACTCTCGTTTAACAATGTGATAAAAATGAAAAAAACCCAGCTCCACTCATTCACAATTTTTTTATAACTTGAAAAATAACGTTACGGAATGTAACCATACGGAATAATCCGTTAATTCTATGGTAGCTCATTCTAAATTATATTTCGTATGGAAGTCTTCACATTTCGTGACGTGACGGGGCGAAGCCTGCTTTATTTGGAATATTCGGCATGCAGTTTTCAGTTGCCACATACCCACTTTTTTATCCAGCATCCGCAAAATAAGTCTATAGAATTAAACACCGCAGAAATTATTGGCGGGCAAGAATAAACTCTCGATAAGCACTCATTTGAAACCTGCCGGCCGGCATACTCAACCAGAGAGGTAAAAATCCTTTTCAAGTCTACACGTGAGACGTGCAGCTGAACTGTAACTGCGTCGCTGCGAGGCGGGGTGGAGAGCAACAGGGGGCGAACGGCCGGTCCATAGGTAACGAACTCGACTCGTATATTGACTCTATTTCATCGAAACTTTATTCATCTTGCCGATTCTCCAACGATTATTAAACGTCGATTTGTGGAAACCTATCCATTCCAGAAGTTATTCGAGATTTACATTATGAATGATCATCCTCAAAATGGTGCAATCATCCGGTTGAAGAATAAGTTGGAGAAACTTCTGCTGAATATTGATATGGTGATTATTACGGACTATGGCCATGCCATGATCTGAGAAAGATATTATTGAAATGATCTGTAAAAAAGCCCCCTGTACCGCAGTAAACACGCAAGAGAATACCGGAAATCACGGATTTAATGCTGTATCCAAATATTCCCGTCCTGATTTTATCTGTATTTCAGAAAACGAGCTCCGGCTTGATGCTCGTAATAAATCCGGAAATTTGCATGAGTTGACACGTAATCTCCCGAATCAATTGAACTGTGAAAACATTGTTGTTACTCGCAGCTTACTTGGGTGTTTATGCTACAATCGTGATAACGGTTTTATTACAGCACCTGCTTTGACAAATAATTTCAAAGACCGGGCTGGGGCTGGAGAATTCACAAATTCTGATTATCTTGGCAGCATAAAAAAGATTGAAGACATAATACCACAGGAAAAATCAGGGTATCATATTGTGAAAGAATGTGATATAAAATCAAATATCAACCGTCTGAACGGAATTGGATTTCTGGCTCCTGGGATGGATACGACATTGTTATTGGATTCCGTTGAGAATTTAGAAACACTACTTCCCGAAAATTAGAATTCATTATTGTTTTAGTCTATCATCCATTAACACTTTCTCATTAAATTACAGTTCAATTATTAATATTGAGTTTAATCTGTGTAACAACAAAACTTTATTTTCCAACCTCCAGGGAATTGTATTTGATTTTGATGGCGTATTGACTGATAATTAATAAGGTATATGTCGATCAGTCAGGCGATGAGATGTTTTGCTGCAATCGATCCGACGGTTTGGGAATCGGAGGCACTGAAGCTAACCCGTATAAGGTTATTTGTTCTATCAACAGAAAGAAATCCTGTTGTTGGATCCCGGTGTAAAAAACTGAAAATTCAGTTGCTCCGGGGAAGTAGAGATAAGCGTACAATCATAAAAGAACTGGCTTCTGAGAAAAATTTCAATTTAAGCCGTACGCTATTTGTCGGAAATGATTTGAATGATTTTTCAGTGATGCAGGCCTGCGGATACTCTGCTGCAGACAGTCACCCGCAGATCGTGAAAATTTCAAGATTCTTACTGAAAACAAATGGGAGCCGAGGCATCGTACGCGAAATTGCTGAAGAAATTCCCGGCATTGAAATCCTGGATACATTACATCCCAAAACATGATAAATGGTCCGGGCAGTAACCAACCCGATTACTAATAATGACTCTGTAAAAGACATAAAATGTCCTCCCATAAATTAATCATTGAAGCCGGCAAAACCAGTAAACGATATTTTAGAGACGTTTGGGAATTTCGGGAACTATTTTATTTTCTTGCCTGGCGTGACATTCTTGTGCGATACAAGCAAACTCTGATCGGCATCTCCTGGAGCGTGATTCGGCCGCTGCTGACAATGATCGTCTTTACAATTGTATTTGGCAGACTGGCAAGACTTCCATCAGACGGGATTCCGTATCCAATTCTCGTATTCAGTGCTGCCCTGCCCTGGCAATTTTTCGCGTCTTCCCTGGCAGAATGCAGCAATAGCGTTATAGCGAATGCTAATATGGTTTCCAAGGTTTATTTTCCCAGAATAATCATCCCTGCAAGTGCTGTGATTGTGAGTTTTGTTGATTTCCTGATTTCAGCTGTGATTTTGGCTGCAATGATGTTTTGGTATTCATTTATACCGGATTGGAAAATTCTACTCTTACCCGTGTTTATAGTGATAGCCTTTGGTGCATCCATTGGTACCGGCCTGTTCTTATCAGCCCTCAATGTCAGATTTCGTGATTTTCGCTATATTGTTCCATTTATTGTTCAGTTTGGGCTCTATATCTCGCCGGTCGGTTTCAGCAGTAATATCATTCCTGAACGTTGGCGTCTTCTTTATTCACTAAATCCTATGGTAGGAGTTATAGATGGATTTCGATGGGCTTTATTGGGCGGAAACATTGATATTTACTGGCAGGGTTTCGGCTTATCCATGGTATTGGTGTTTTTCCTGTTCTTCGCCGGTATCTGGTATTTTAGAAAAACAGAAAATGCTTTCGCTGATATAATTTAATTTATGTGTACTGCCATAACAGTTGAAAATTTAAGCAAAAAATATATTATTGCCCATCAGCTTCGCGAGCGTCACCCTGCATTACGGGACGCGATTACAAATAATGCAAAACGGGTGTTCAGGCGTTTGAGACATCCGCTGGGTGGTTTTGACACCGATGATCCTCAGCACGAGAAATTTTGGGCTCTAAAAGATATCAATTTTGACATCAAAAAAGGTGATCGAATTGGCGTAATCGGCCGAAATGGTGCGGGGAAATCGACATTACTCAAGATATTAAGCAGAATTACCGAACCCTCATCCGGCCGCATTGATATTTCAGGCAGAATCGCGAGTTTACTGGAAGTGGGTACGGGATTTCACCCAGAATTAACAGGACGGGAAAATATATTCCTCAATGGTGCAGTTCTCGGCATGAAAAGGGTGGAAATTAAACGGAAATTTGATGAAATTGTTGCCTTTGCCCAAACCGATAAATTCTTAGACACACCCGTCAAGCGTTATTCAAGTGGAATGCAGGTTCGTCTTGCTTTTGCTATTGCAGCTCATCTTGAACCTGAGATTTTATTAATTGATGAAGTTTTAGCTGTCGGAGATCTTGGGTTCCAAAAGAAATGTTTAGGAAAAATGAACGAGGTTACCAGGCATGGAAGAACCGTTTTTTTCGTTAGTCATAACATCGGAATGGTCCGGATTTTATGCAACAAATCGATCTTATTAACATCAGGTAAAATAACACAATATGACGATACACAAGATGTTGTTGAAACATATTTATCTGTGCATAAAACGGAAATGGGCAGTAATGGTGAGATTTGCTGGTCAAAGGAAACCCCGGGGCCCGGATGCGATGACATTCGCCTTTTATCGATACGCTTATTAAATAATGCAGGAACCGCAGCGAGTGTCTTCACTAAAGACGAAATCATAAATATCGAAATTGCTTATGAAGTCTACCGAAAGTTGAGTGGAGTCAGAGTCCATGTAACGTTAACGACAGAGGATGGAATCGTTGCATTCACATCAACCAATCATGGTAAGGGTACCGAAGAACTAATGCCTGGAAAATTTCGAAGCCGGGCGACGATACCCCATGATTTCCTAAATGTAAAAACGTATTATGTCAAAGTATACTTTGATGTACCGGGCATCAGAGCACTGGTACCCGAGGATGAATATCTATTTTTTAAGTGTGACCCCGGAACTCCAAAAGGACAATTTGTTTCTCCATCCCAGGCAGGCGTCATCGCTCCAGAATTAGGGTGGTCAAATGAATCTATAACTTAGAATTCAATTAAGATGTATTCTGTTTTTCATAAATAGATTGAAGACTTCATTATTTACTGAGTATCGGACTAAAACGCCTTGTAAACCAAGCTTACAGAAACCTTGAGATAATTGTATCTGACTGATGATTGTTCACCTATGGAAGCAGCCGTTAGAACCTATAAGAGTGATAATAAACGAATAACCATCCCCTTCTTTCTTAAAAGGACATACTGTCTGTTTTATACGTTATTACATTTTCTAATTCGAGATGCATTTGTATAACGACAGCAATTTTAAACCCTTGGCTAAACAGCGGCTGGATTATTTTCTAATCTGGGGCCACGGGCTGGACTGTAAAAAAGAAATCATTGATTTTCTTCGTGCCGAAAAGGCCTTAAATATCATTCTGTTATTTGAATATTATCCAGGAAATATTCATAAATTTGTTAAGAAAATTTATTCCCATGACTATGCACCGTTCCAACATTTAAAAGATAAAACAAGATATTTGTTAAAAACACCATCACGGGTCATAATAATTTTAGTGAAAAACCTGGATGTATGTGAAGTACTGGTCGGTAATGGAATGTTCAGGCACATTGAATGTGAACGGATTGTTCGCGTCAAAAATAAAATACGCGATGCATTCAACCCAAGAGAAAATAATAAACGGACAGAACACCATGTTATCCATGCCTCTGATAATGAAGAACAAACTCATCGTTTACTATTGGATATTGGCTGTAAAAACGGAATTAATGCCTTTCATCATAAACCAAATTCGCTGCTGGATTTACCGTATCATGTCAACCCGTTCCATTCATTCAGGATTCAATCCATACCTGTTTCGAAAATTCACTGTCGACTTCTCAGCCCTGAGTCAACTAAATCTGATCTTAAAGTAGATCAATGTCGACTAACAGACAGCCCGCACTGTGCCTGCCTAAACGGAGATCCGACTCGATATAAATCGTATCTGGACATGGCATCAAAGGTTCGTGAATGTGATAATCATTCTGTTGAAAATTTTCTTCTCCTCAATAAAAACCTGAAGTACCTGGAAACGCCATATGAATCGTCATATATCCTGGTTAAATATTGCACTGAATCGAATTGTTTTTTAATTTTTGACGGTCTGCATCGAGCCGTCATACTAACTCATCAGGGATACAAGAAAATAACAGTCGCCGTCATCACCCAGGGAATATCATGAATAAAACACTGTTGCTGAATGACCTGGATTTAAACCAGTTTTTCTATGCAATCCAGGATATCTCCTATGTCATTGTCAGACGAAGCAATCCGGAAAAGTGGCCAGGTTATTTCCAGGGAGAAGACATTGATATATTTTGCTATGACAAGGCAGCAGTCGGCCGTAACCTTCTGGGAATTGCAAACATATATGTCAATCAGGGTTTTGATATCGAGTCAACTGATCATGACAACGGTATGCAAACTCACATCGATTTCTTTAAAGGCGGACAATTACAATTCAGATTTGACCTCTATGGTCGTCTGCCACGTTTCAAAAAGGTATGTATTAAAGAACATTTATTTCTAAGCGTTATTGAAAACGCACACCCTTTAGAATACCAGTGGCAAGAAGAAAACTATCCACTTTATATCCCCTCATCAGCCGATGATTTATTACTGCGGTATATCGAATATGTTGAGTACTTTGAACAGCGTCCGGATAAAATAAAACATCTGGACTATATAATGTCGTCGATTTCAGACATTCCCGGAAGATTAGGTTTTATCGAAAAACTTCATCAATACACTGACCTTCCTAAATGCATTGCCTATATTCCGGAAGAAGAAGAAAAAGCAAAACATTATGCACAGAGTTTACGTTATCATTTTAAGATGATCGTAAACGAATTGATACGCCGTATCAAACCATGATCGTCGTAAAATTAATCGGAGGTTTAGGAAATCAGCTTTTCCAATATGCATTAGGCAGACACCTTGCTGAAAAACATCAAACACCTGTTAAACTGGATATTTCAGCGTTTAATTCTCAACAATTAAGAAGCTATGCATTAACAGCATTTAATATTCACGCACCGTTAGCTTCTGACGATGAAATCAATAACATCCTGGGTGCCCCTCCAGGTATCGGGAAGCGATTCACAGCAAAATTGTTAAAACGAGATCTTACCGATTATTGGCCAACTTATGTCAAAGAAAAAAAATTCTGTTTTAATCCGGAAATTTTAAAGTTGCCCAATGATATTTATTTAGACGGTTACTGGCAAAGTGAAAAATATTTTGAGGATATCTCATCGATACTCAGAAAGGAATTCACACTAAATGCTGAGCAGTCTGCTGAAAATGAGAAAACTCAGTCACATATTCTCTCTTCAGAATCAGTTAGTGTACATGCTCGACGCTGTGATTTTGTCAGTGATGAATCTGTAAATCGAATACATGGAATTTGTGACCTGAATTACTACGTAAAGGCCTTTGACTACATAAAAGGCATCGTGCAAAATCCCCGGTTTTTCATTTTTAGCGATGACATTCCCTGGTGTCGCTCTAATCTTGATTTTGAACATCAACTCACCTTCGTTGATCACAATGGTGCAGATAATAGTCATGACGATCTGCAATTGATGAAACAATGCAAACATCACATCATAGCAAACAGTTCATTCTCATGGTGGTCAGCCTGGTTAAATTCAAATCCTGATAAACTCGTAATCGCTCCACAGCGATGGGTGAATTCTGACTATTACGATACAAAAGACTTAATTCCTGACAATTGGATAAAATTGAACATTGAATCTGCCTGACATTTCTGTTGTTATGCCCGTATATAACGCTGAAGCTTATTTAGCTGAAGCAATTGAAAGCATTTTATGTCAATCTTTTAAGAATTTTGAATTTATCATTATTGACGATGGTTCAACGGATAATTCCGCTTCTATAATCAAACAGTTTACTGAAAAAGATTCACGTATTGTTGCCGTCTCCCAAACCAATCAAGGGTTGGGAGCTGCATTAAACAGGGGAATAAACGAAGCAAAAGGGAACTGTATTGCAAGAATGGATGCTGATGATATTGCCCATCCGGACAGATTTGAAAAACAATTACAATTCATGAAAGAAAATCCCGAATGTGGTATCTGCGGAACATTCCATATCAGCATCGATCATAACGGAACAGAATTAAAAAAAGTAACATTCCCCACTGCTGATGATGATATAAAACTCCATTTATTATGGTATTGCCCCATATCACACCCAACCGTAATGATTCAAAGAGTTCTAGTGCAAGAGAACAAATATGGCGGAATTTATCACAATGTCGAGGATTATGATTTATGGCTGCGCCTCACTGAGAAAACCAAATTTTATAACATTCCCGAATATTTGCTCAAATACAGGAAGCACGAAAAAAATTATACCAGGAATAAATTGACCGTTATTGAACCTCAAATGCATGAATTGCAAAAACACTATTATATAAAAAACAGAATTGACCTTGATGACAAACTGCATAAATACCTTGATCGCCAGAAAAATATTCTCGGAACTGATTTTATATGGGCGTTGATCGCTATATGGAAATCAGGCCACTGCTTAACATTTTTCTCACTGTACAATAGCGTTCTTCTCCGAATATCGCTCCGTTCACACATTGTATGCTGGAATCAAATATCAAACCTGAATTTACGACATCGTTTTACCAGACAGAGAAGACGTTAAAAACATATGAAATTATCTGTAGTAATCCCGACCTGCAACCGAGACAACCTCCTTCCGGATACCGTTCGAATTTTATCGGAACGTCTGCAGAAAGAGTGGCCGGAAAGTGAAATTATCATTGTGAATGATGGTGAATCCATGAACGAAGATAACCGTAAATTCTACATAAAATATCATGCATCTATTATTGAAAAAGGGCATCGCGGCCCGTCTTACAGTCGCAATACCGGTGCTGAAGCCAGTTCGGGATCGGTTTTACTCTTTCTCGACGACGATATTGATGTACTGCCCGGAGCAATAGCAAGTTTGTTCAATCAGTTTACAGACGGGACAAAAGCGGTTGTTGGACGGATTATTCACAAAATTGAGTCCGATGACGACGATGTTCGTCAATTTATCCTTGGTAAGGAAAATCACATGGATGAAATTAGGAAAACATCTAAAAACAACCTGCCATTCGAATACGGACGTTCGGCGATGCTGGCAGTAACACGAGATATCTTTTTGAAAATTAAAGGGTTTGATGAAAAACTTGATGAATATTATGCCTGGGAAGATATCGAATTTTGCTACAGAGTCGAAAATCAAACCACCATAAAATATGAACACAAAGCCGCTGGAAATCATAAATGGCATGTTCCGTCCCTGGCAGCCTACCTAAGTCGATGTGAAGATTCTGCAAAATCATCAGTTCAAGTCTATCTAACGCATGATAATCCCAGAATAGCAACTATTACAGGTGTCGGTAAAATGCGCGGAATTTCCGGATATTTTCGATATTTTCGACGACTGATCTTTTACTGTTTCCTGTCAGTATGTGCCTTGTTTTTAGGCAGAAAATTAAAACAAAAAGTTATACATCAGAAAGTTATTTTGACCAAAATGAAAAGTATTATTAACACCTTGAATGTCAAAAATGCTTAGAGTATTATTCCTGACCGGAGACAAGGTTGACGGCCTTTCACCCGCAACGCGCATGCGTGTCCACTACTACTTGAAACTTCTCCCCGAATATGAGATTGAACCCGTCGTGTCCCCATCATGGATTTCCGTGTATTTTTATCAATACCCGGTGATACAAAAATTAATCACGCAATTTCCACCAATTCGGTATCCAGTCAAGGCTCTGGTTTTACCCATAATGATTCTGGGACGTCTCATAGATATTTGCCGAAGCTTGCACTATAACGTTGTTGTTATGCAGCGGGACCTGATTCCCATTGGCATACCGCTTATTGAAAAACTGTTAATCAAAGTCAATCCCAATGTCATATTTGATTTTGATGACGCAATTTATATGAATTATCAAAGGCCAACTAACTGGTTGAGCAAAGGGTTGTGGAATAGAGATAAAATCGGAACATTAGTTAAAGCATCTAAAGCAATAACAGCAGGAAATCACTCTCTTCAGAAGTGGGCACTGAATTGGAACAGCTGTGTCCATATTATTCCTACATGCATTGATATTTCAAACTACAAACCACATAATTATGACCTCCCCGTCAGTGAATCGATAATCCTTGGCTGGATCGGCAGTGATGGAAATCTTCCCTGCCTTTATGATCTCTATCCGTTATTTGATGATTTAGCAGTCAAATATCCCCATGTTCAACTGAAGATAGTCTGTGGTATTATGCCCAGACGACCTGAAAAAATGCCACTTACATACCAAAAGTGGTCGCTTGAGTCTGAGGCGGATCTCATTTCTAAATTTGACATTGGCTTGATGCCACTTAGCAACAGTGAATGGGCCAGAGGGAAATGCGGCGGTAAAATACTTCAATATTTCGCATCTGCATTACCTGTTATTGCCTCTCCCGTTGGGGTTAATCAAAGTATTATTGAAAATGGCCAAAACGGTTTTTTAGCGAATAATGACGATGAATGGCACGATAGTCTGAAAAAATTAATTGATTCTCCAAAATTAAGAAAATCATTCGGTATCTCTGCCCGAAAAAAAATTGAGGACAACTTTACCACGGAGAGATGGGTTCAAAAGCTTGCTGAAATATTAAAAAAAACCGCAAAATAACTGTATGCCCTCATACTTTAATTTTACACAATTTCCGGATAGTGTATGCAGCAGCAGCCAATAATACGTTCATGTCATCGCCTTTAATACCTTTCAGGAAATTTCCAGACAATCTGAAATCTTCTTTGAGACGTCCTGTTACCGGTTCAATTGCTGCCCGTCGACGCAATTGCCTTTTGAGTTTCTGTTTTTGATACTCTGTCAGTTTTCTGCGAAGCTTATCCGCATTGATAATTTGAGTAGACTCGATTACCTTTTTACCTCGCTAACCGTGATCAATGATGGCTGATCCTGCCCGGACTCCTCGACTCGTTTCCATGTCTGTTAATACTTCAGGCAATGTCTGTGCGACGTAACAATTCGTTTCAAAATTCAGTACACTGACAATGATCCCTGATGTCTTTGTCATCGCAATCGAAACCTTAGAACCCGATTCATGTTTTTTATAATCTTTACCCTTGCTTATACAGTAAACATCACGTTCATGCAGACTGTAAATTTTATTGCTGTGATTACGCTTCTGCAATACTACTTCTTTGAAACCGTTAAGATCATCTTTGTAAATCCAATAAGCTTCCGTAATTTTCAGACAGTCTTCAGCAATCTTACGATGACGTCTGGGTATCTGCAGGAAACGTGATGTCATTTCTCTTGAACCGTCGTGTCAACTACAACTTCATCTTCAAGCACCGGACGGCCATGAAGATGAACTGTCAGCTGAAAAATCTTCTTTACTTCTTCTCTGCCTGTCCGATGACAAAAATGAACCCGGTCTGATGGATCACAGGGAAAATTCCACAGACACTCTGATTCACCACTGAGATTTTGAACCCAGCCTTCAACAACTGTCTCATCTCCATGGACTGCACATTTTTTATACTGTCTTGCCCCCATCGGTATAATTGATGGCCGGGGCAGTTTCTTGGTTTACGGTTACCCGGTATTGAAAGCCGGACGCTGTCCAACGGTCCGGAATTATTTCTGATATGGATAATGTGATGATAAATGAAAGTATGTTCGCCGGGAATACTGGAAAATTAGTACTGAGAAGAATACCTGGAGAACTACGGCCTGATAATTTATGGGATCGACCCAAACAAGGGTTTTCTGCACCTGGTTACGCCGACAGGGGGAATTCATTCCATCGATACCGAATCAAATGCTTCATGATTATTTAAGCAAAGATCAATTATCAGGAGAGAATATTTTTGACGTCACATTTGTTGAAAAACTTATTAATGATCACGAGCAGGGATTGAAAATATTGTTTGTAGACACTGTTGATGTGGTAAATGTGGAGAGAATTTGATCAAAAAAATTAATCTTTTATACCTTTGCAACTCACCACAGGTATGTGCAGGTGTAGAAAAAACTGTGTTGCTGCTAAATAACCACCTTGATAAAGAGCGATTCAACATTCGGTTCATATTAAATGCCGATGGTCCGTTTGCAGAAGAACTGATGGCTTCCAATGCCGATGTTGAAATTATCAAATTTAGTGGTCGTTATTCGCCAGCCTGGCAACGAGAAATTAAAGAATCACTGACAAAACGCCCAGCGGAGGTGGTACAATTGCATCTCAGCAGGTTAAATGCTCCGTTACTTCAAAAACTTGGAGCACGCGTCGTTGAACGACTGAATATGGTGCGACACAGATCATTCTCGTATCCCATGCAATGGCATTGGCTGGATAATTTCACGGCAAATTGGATCGATAAATTTATTGTTGTTTCTGATTCACTGAAACATGATTTTATTTCACGTGGATATACAGATTCGAAAATTAGTGTTATACATAATGGAATTGACGTACCTTCAAACGTGTCTCCAGTAAATTTGAGAGAAGAATTTGGTATCCCCCAAAATCATTGGATCATAGGGACACTGTGTAGATTGACGGAGCAAAAAGGAGTCGATACATTTTTACAAACGGCCTGCAGGGTGTCGGGAGAATTTGACAACGTCCATTTTATGATTGCAGGGGATGGAGAATTACGGTCACAGCTTGAAGAACAAGCGAATTCTTTAAAGATTAAGTCAAAAGTTCATTTCCTTGGTTTTCGACAAAATGCCCTGAACACCCTTGCAGCATTTGATATTTTCATGTATTTAAGTCGTTGGGAACCCTTCGCAAATACTATATTGGAATCACTGGCTGCAGGAACACCAATCATCGCATCAAATGTTGGTGGAAATAGAGAGGCAATTAAAGATGACTTCAATGGATTATTAGTCCCCCCATGTGACCCGATTAAAGCGGCTGAATGTACAATTGCTGTCATGACGGATAAATCTCTAAAAGCCAGGTTAACTGCAAACGGCAAAAAATCTGTTAACTCATATACAATTGAGAAAATGGTCCGTGATCACAGTCTACTTTATGAAGCCCTGGTCAATAAACCGTAAAATGTATGATTGACAGTGATTGTCTCAATTTTACGAAGGGTCTGGAGTTCCGCCTGAAGGCGGAACTCCAGACTGACACCTAAACCCCTTAGGGTAAAGGACATTGCATTCATCCTGAGTTTCTGATAATTTCGATCGGATCGTTTATGGATAATGGTTCATATTAGTAACAAATCTTCATCTGGTATTGAAAAAATCACTGCGGATCTCACACGTAAAATAATTTTAGAAGTAAGGAAAACGTGCTCGAATATTTAAAAAACATCCCGCGAAACGTTAAAATTATACTTGCCATAGCGTTTCTTCTTCGAATTACTGTTTGGTTAGGCGGTATAGCTGATCCGGGCAGATTCTTAGAGCCGGACTCAACAGACTATTTACACCTTGCAGAAGCCATTGACACAAAGTTTCACTATACCAAACAGGGTCAGGTTGAAATCTTCAGAGCTCCGGGATATTCCTTCCTGATTGCATTGCTCAAAAAAATCTCTGACTCAAATGCGTTTATATGTTTTATTCAGGTTATTTTAGATACAGTACTGTGTTTCCTGGTGTGGCGTTTAGCCAGCCATATCTTTAACGATCATACAGCAATAACAGCACTTGTACTACAATGTATCAGTATCGTCTCCATTACATTTTCAGTAAAAATATTGTCTGATTCCATTTACGCTTTTCTGCTTTTACTGTTTTTAAATATCCTGCATGAAACTTGGTATGCCGATGAAAATAAAACTAAAGAAATGTTCAACAGCACAAATTTGGCAATTGCCTGTGGAGTGGTTTTAAGTTTGATGATCTATTTGCGAGCTATAACACTTTTATATATTTATATTCCAATGGTAATGCTTCTCGTGGGGAAACAGATTAAAAAGGCACTCGTCGCAAGCATTATTGTGATTATATGCATTTCCCCCTGGTATTTCAGAAATTACAGCAAAGCGAACTACCCGCATTTCAGCAGTGTCGGAGCAATCAATTTATATCGATACAACGCCTGCCTGTTGTTAGCCGACAAAAATAATCGCTCATTTAATGAGCAGCAGGCCTTGATTGATAACGAATTTTCTAAATTCAAGTCTCAGTTCGAATTAGCCGCCTTTGCCGCAAAACGTGGAAAAGAAGAAATTTTAAAATCCCCCCTTCGTTACACATGGCTTCATATGAAAGCGAATATAAATAATTTTCTTCCTGCAGGAGGAATAACTGCAGATATGTTCGGTTTTAAGATTGGAGAACGAAATACATTAGGTTTGCTTCATTCACAGGGAATTGTCGTTGGAATAGACAATTATTTCCATGATCAGTGGTGGCTGTTTTTTTGTCTTGTTCCTACAATAATTTTGTCGGGATTCGTTTATTGTTTGTCCATCGTTGGCATTTCTAACTGTTTAAGAATTCAAAAATTATCCCTCTTTGAACTCGTTCTGATTTTAAGTATGTGTTATTTTTTACTTGTCCCGGGCGGAGCAGCTCATCCTCGATTCAGGGTTCCGGCAACTCCAATTTTATCGATATTTGCTGCAGTCGGTTTTGCATGTCTTAGAAAACGCTATTATTCAAAAGCTAAATGAGAATCTTATTTGTTATTACAGAACTCTGCGAGGGGGGAGCAGAAAATGCACTTAGACATATTGCCTGGAGACTGCATGATCAAGGTCATAAAATAAAGGTGATTTGCTTGTATGGTGATAATGGTGATATCGCCATTTTTCTCAAAGAGAAAAATATACCTGTCGAATGTCTTGAAGTTGTTTCCTTATGGGATTTACCAAATTTACTTAAGTTAAAGAAAATTACAGCAGAATTTCAACCGGACATTATACATTCCTGGCTGTTTCATGCTAATTTTTTTATCCGCTTTTTCATCCCTGAATCGATCCCTTTAATATGCAGTCTGAGAGTCGTCGAGCCTCGAAAAACCCACATCTTATTTGACCGTTGGACTCGTAAACGAGTTGAAAAATATCTATGTGTGTCTGGCAATGTATCAAATTTTGCACAAAAAATACTGCATATATCAAAAGATAAATGCGAGGTAATCAACAATGGAGTAGACTATGAATTCTTTGCGACTTCTCGTACTCAAAATCGTGAATTCACCAAAATTAACGGACTTACTATAGGACGCTTAACCCATCAAAAAGGAATCGATATCCTGTTAAAATCTCTATTACACTTACCGGATAATCTATATTGGACCTGGAAAATAATTGGCAATGCACCAGAACCAAAATACGCTGACTATTTAAGGCAGCTGGCAATTGATCTTAATATTGCTAAAAATATCGAATGGTATGGTTTTGTAGAGCGTAAAAAAATTGTCGCATATTTCGAGAATTCGAATCTATTCATTCTACCCTCCCGATGGGAAGGGCAGGCAAATGTAATTTTCGAAGCAATGGCTGCAGGTATACCTGTGATGGCTTCCTCAAGACATGGTCTGGATGAAGTGTTAAACGAAAATTCGAACTGTTTACAGATAATTGTAGAAAATAAACCGGAGGTATGGTCGAAGGCAATTATTGACTTCTGGTCAAATAAATCCCAAATGCAATCTCACATTTCAAATGGAATTGACCTAACCCAATCACTAACATGGGAAAAAGTAACTCTTAAGCATATTGCTGTTTATAACTCCGCCATAAACAGCCTTTAACAGAGGTTATTAAAATTACGTTTCCTGAAGGTCAATTATTATGATACCGATCGGTGACGTGCTGCTTTTTGCGTTTTTAACAATTCTATTTCTATATCATTACTAATTAGATTAAACACCAAACGAAACTCATTTTAAAAATGTGTGGAATCGCCGGTATAACTGATCCAGAAACTCCTCCGACTTTAGACCTTCTGAAGGCAATGGCAAAACCATTGGAAAAGCGAGGACCTGATGATTTTGGATATTATCAAAACAGGCATGTCGGTCTGGTACATCAACGACTTTCGATTATTGATATCAGTGGTGGACACCAACCTATTTTTAATGAAGATAAAAGTTTAGCGATTGTTTTTAATGGCGAAATTTACGATTATAAAAACCTAAGACAACGCCTTGTAAAAAACGGGCATCAGTTTACAACTCAATCAGATACAGAAGTGCTCATCCATCTGTTTGAAGATGAAGGCCCAAATTTTTTAAACCTTATAAACGGCATGTTTGCTTTGGCAGTTTACAATTGTAATAACGGTGAATTGTTTATTGCCAGGGATCGCCTGGGACAAAAACCACTTTTTTACAGTTGTCACGATTCGAGGTTTGCGTTTGCCAGCGGACCGTCATCTCTATTACCCATTGACTGGATTGATCAAACAATCAATACCAGAGCCATTCATGACTACCTTGAATATCAGTATTTACCGACACCGCAATCAATCTTTGTCAGCATCAATAAACTGGAACCCGGAAGTTATGCAGTTTGGAATAACCGGGCATTACAAATACATCAATTTTGGCGTCCTCATATCACCGGGACTTACAGTTTAAGCTATTCCGACGCAAAAGAAGAACTGAACAACAAACTAACCACTGCTGTCAGTAAGCGATTAGTCGCGGATGTTCCGGTTGGGTTATTTCTATCAGGCGGTATGGATTCCAGTCTGATCTGTGCACTGGCACAAAACCAACTCGATCAGCAAGCCCATACATTTTCAATAGGTTTCCCGGAGAAAAAATTTGATGAACGGGATTTCGCAAAACAAGTTTCTGACTACCTTGGAACAAAACATCATTTCCTGGAAGTCAAACCAAATGATTTTGACCATCTTAAAGAAATTGTCAGTGACTGTGAAGAACCCTTTTGTGATGCATCGATCCTGCCGACATCATTACTTTCAAAATTCACAAAAGAATATGTAACGGTGGCCTTAAGCGGTGATGGTGCTGATGAATTTTTCGGTGGTTATTATCGATATCGGATCATCCACATGTGTCAATGGTTAACAATCGTTCCAAAATCAGTACGGAAGACATTGTGTGCGATTATTCTAAAAATACTTCCGCCTAAAAAAGAAGAACGAACTTTCCGGGGCAGAATACGCCGCCTTGTGGAAATCAATGATTGTGAAGGTTTACAACAGTATCTAAAGCTGATATCCCGCTGTCCCGCTTCGCTAAAAACAAGTCTCTATGGTGAAGCAATGACACAAAACAGCAGTCTGCCGGACTCACTTCATGTATTAGAACGGTTTGAAACTGACACGAGTAGTAACAGCAAATTTGTTGAGAAAATCATGGAAATAGATATTCAAAGCTATCTTAACGACGATATTCTTGTAAAGGTTGATCGTGCAAGCATGAAATATGGACTTGAAGTCAGAAGTCCATTTCTTGACGTGGATGTCGCTGAATTTGCTATGAGTTTACCTTATGAATGGAAACAGCATGGTGTAACACGAAAGAAAATCCTCATTGATACGTTTAGCAAATACCTGCCGGCAGAAATATTCCATCGTCCAAAAATGGGATTTGGAGTGCCCATTGCCCGCTGGATACGCCATGAATGGAAAGAAAACGTTCAATCCCTGCTGCTTTCCGGCTCTCTGGTAAACAAAAATCTGTTTAATAAAGAGAAGTTAGAAGAATTAATTTCGATTCACCTTCAGGAAAAAGCCGATTTTAGTTATACGATATTCGCACTATTGGTTTTAGAACTATGGCTCGAACAAAAGGTATAGCATTATACAAAGCCTTCCCTTATACCTCACTATAACTATAAGTCGATTCAAACTGTTAATTATTTATTTGTGTGAATCACACAATTTATTCGACACAGGTTGAGTTGTTCGGCATTGAGGAAACATCGTCTTTTTATATTCCGCAGCAAACTTATCTGCCAACCTCGCAGGTTCAGGAATACGATATTTGGTCGTTACAGCCATAACAAATTCAACAGCTTTTTCCAACGAGATTTTATGTCCTGCCGAAACAAAAATCTCTTTTATATTTGACCGTGACCGCAGGGCTGCTCCAATTCGTTTCCCCTTGTGTTTAACAAAACACATATCTCCCTTATCTTCGCCTACTTCCGTATAAGTTCCACATAATAAACTCTTAGCACACCCTATAGATGGTATTTGAGTAATTAAACCCAAATGACAGGCAATACCAAATCGCCGCGGATGAATTAGACCCTGGCCGTCAGTAAATATAATGTCCGGTATAGTCTGCAGTTTCTTAAATGCTTTGATAATGACAGGAATTTCTCTAAACGAAAGAAGCCCGGGAATATAGGGATAGTTTACCGTTTCACATGCACAGACAGATTCTATGATTTCCAAAGTATTAAAATCTAAAACGACAACTGCTGCTATGCCAATATTGTCCCTGAATGCTAAATCAATACCCGCAACTCGTTGAACATTTTCAGGATATCCGTCAGTTATAATCTTTGAGGAATATTTTTTCTGAATTGCGATCGCATGTCCGGAGTTAATATTCCAGTCATGAAATTGATATAATTTCATATTCAATGGATGATCATTTAATCTTTAAAACAGACGATAATGTTCAAATACGCGTTTAATAAAAGACTCTGGAAAAATACGATTCTTAATACAAAATCAATTGTCTGAACATAGTTTTTACCAGACGACATTTACAAAGGGAAGAACCTTGCATTTACTTTTCCGAGTTGCAATATTCAATAACCCGATTTGAAGTCCCTGCAAATCACCGGTTTTATTTAATATACCGAACTGAAACCCGACGACGGAATCTGCTATATTTATCAATCCCCACTGATTCCCGGTAGCGTTAACCGTATAACTGATTAAGCCAATTTGATTACCTGTGAAGTCCCCGCCGACACAACTGGCAACACCAATTTGGGTACCATTTAAATTGCCGGCGATTCCAGAAACAGCACCAAGTTGTATCCCTTTCATATCCCCCCCATTCATAGAAAATACACCAAACTGGCAACCTGATAAATTCCCTTTGTTTGATGCATATAGAAAACCCGATTGGCGGCCGGTGATATCACCATCATTGATAGAAATTAAACCTATCTGATGACCATCAATATCACCACCGTTAAACGCTATCAGTCCGCCAGCCTGAACGCCGCCTCTAATGTCCAGTTTATTGGAAGCAAACAGCAATCCTATTTGCTGGCCGTCAACGCTCCCGTTACATAAATTAACCAATCCTTCACTATGCCCCTGAATGCTTGTTTCAGTCTGATTAAAAAGACCTAAATCCAATCCACTGACACTATTATTACTACCCCAAATTAAATTTAAACGTACTCCTTTCACAGATGTATTCTGATCCTTTTGAATGGGTATCGACAAATGAGAGAATATCGATAGTTGTACAGGTATTATAACCTCGCTGGCAAAAACAGTTGATGTTATACTCAACGTTGTAATAATCCCCACGATACCCAGTCTCAAAACACATTTTCTAACATTCATTTTTTACAACTCCCCTTTTTGGTTTCAATTATTTAAACATATCATAATAAGTGAATTAAAAGCATATAACTGAAAATAAGGCATTTCTCAAGATTAACGGAAAATAAACATCATTCGGTTTGATCATGAACTATAGACTCGCTTTTAAAAATAAAAAACCCCCGGATGATCCGGGGGTTTTTAAAAACTATTTAAAATCAGTTTAACTTAGAAGTCAATTGAAAGTTCAGCAAGAAAAATATTTGCATGTCCACCACCATCGAGTCCCCATGCTGAAGGAACTGTATCTGCAAACGTCTGATATTCCCAGTTTAGTGTAAGCATGGTATTTTCATATAGGTTTGTGGACAGGCTTAATCCCCAAATATCATGAATACCGCCATCTGCTAAAACTCGGCTGTCGCTTACACTCTCACTTGAAAAATCATCAAGATCAATATTAGCTTCATACTTTACAGCTACTACATATTCCCTTTCAGCAACAGGACAAGTCAGACCCAACTCAAGTGTATATGCCTGAGGTTTTACGTCGGTGTCATTTTTGAAACCAATATCCTCTCCAGTCAAACCATTCGGATTTCTGTCAAGATCATTGATTGCACCAACATATTCTGCACTGAACCAAACGGGTCCCATACTGAGAACAGAATAAAGATTTATTGCACCATTATCATCATCAGAATAATTGTCCGGAAAACGAGCCCCTGCATCAAGTCCAGCAACTGAATCAGTATTCTGAGCTTGATAAATATTGTTGATATAGCTAATCCCAAACCTCATATTCCGATCTTCATTATCAGTCTCAATTGATAAAGATGCTCCCCAGGTATCGATTTTATTATCGACAGCACCACCACCTTTCGCAGCTCCACGAACTTTGTCGTTCTGACCGTTGAATACAAAAAGACTAAAATCCACCATGTCACTCTTCATACCCAAAACAGCACCGGTATCACGGGTTTCATATAATTGTCTGGTTAAGGTGTCATTGATAAAATTTCCAAATTCATTTATATTACCAAAAGGCATGTATTGTTTACCTAAAATACTATATATTCCACGATCGCCGCCTATAAAAACATACGCTTCATCGACATAAAGTGTATCCTCTTTTTGGTCAGTATCTGCACCACCAGGACCGGCGAATGAACTGTTTCTATAATCCTCGTACTGGAGTCCGATAAATCCGCTAACACTTTCGGCGATATCAATATCAAGGTTTAACCTTAGCTCATCCATAATTATATCGGAAGTGTCTTCCTTATTTGCCTTTGGATGGGTATCGATATCAGAGAAAAATCCGACAATATCGATATTACCGCTGATACTGACAAAATCATAATTGTCTTTTATTGCACTGAATCCTTCCAGAAATGCCATGCGTTCTTTGTTTTCCAACGCATCAAAATCAGTGTTCTTTCTGATATCAGCCGGAAGTGTCGAAACAATACGATCTGTTTCGACAGCTTTTTCTTCCTGAGCCTGTAACCTATTTTCAAGTTCTGACAATTTCTGTTTCAATAACTTAACCTCTTCGCGTAATAGTGAATTTTCACTGTCATTACTCCACGTTACAGGTGTAATAATTGAAACGATTAAACATAATGTAAATATTTTTTTGACCATTGCTGAAACCTTTGTTTTTGGATTAATTCATAAACCTAAAATCGGGAAATAATACTAAGTTCCCATCCTCAATAAGATAGATACTGCTTACTGAATTTATGTTGATAAGTTTATGTCACCTCCTTTCAAATGATAGTTATTATTAGCCAATTCCCATTATTAAACTGTTCGTTGAACTCACAAAATAAAATGATACTGTTACCGGATAAATTATCTATAACTGTTTTATATGCAAGGACTTTTCAAAAAAAAAATCAGGGGAGCGTTAGTTTTCTAACATTTGCATTTTCACCAATCAAAACTAATTTCCATCCTCCATGCAATTTCAGATATTCTTTCACCTATTGGATCCCAATAGGTGAGTGTTAAGAATTTATTGCTCATTTTAGGTAACAAAACAGAAAACAGAGTCATCGGTCTTGAAAAATTGATGCATTGAATATATCAAACGATTTCCAACCCAAATATTAAAAATTAAAACCTTGAACTGAACCTACACAAAGGAAAATATAATGCCAGAAAAAATTATTATGGAAAACGGGAAACTCTCCGTGGGAGATAATCCAACTATACCATTTATAGAGGGAGATGGTATTGGACCGGATATATGGCGTGCTGCAGTCCGAATACTTGACAGTGCCGTAACTATCGCCTATTCAGGGAACAAAAAGATCTCATGGAGAGAAGTATTAGCTGGCCAGAAAGCCTTTGATAAAACGGGGAATTGGCTTCCTGATGAGACTGTTGAAGACTTCAGGGAATATCTTGTTGGAATTAAAGGGCCGTTGACAACTCCTGTCGGGGGTGGTTTTCGCAGCTTGAATGTTACGCTGAGACAAGTTTTGGATTTGTACGTATGTTTGAGACCCGTAAAATATTTTTCCGGTGTGCCGTCACCGGTTACTCATCCAGAATGGGTCGACATGGTCATTTTCAGAGAAAATACTGAAGATGTTTATTCCGGAAAAGAATTACAGGCTGATACCGAAGAAGCAAAGAATTTGATTTCATATTTCAAACAAAAATATGATTGGGACATCCGTACCGATTCAGGTATAGGAATAAAACCAATAAGCGAAACTGGAACAAAACGACATGTTCGTGCAGCAATAAATTATGCTGTTAACAACAACAAAAAGAGTGTGACATTGGTTCATAAAGGTAATATAATGAAATTTACAGAGGGTGCTTTTAGAAACTGGGGTTATGAATTAGCAAAGGACGAGTTTCCAGACCAATGCGTAAGCTGGGAAGATTGTGGTGGAAATTGTCCAGATGGAAAAATATTGATTCAGGATGCTATTGCGGATATTTTTCTACAGCAGATTTTAACCCGCCCCAGAGAATTTGACGTTATCGCGACAATGAATTTAAATGGCGATTATATATCGGATGCCCTTGCTGCCCAGGTGGGTGGTATCGGTATTGCTCCTGGAGGGAATATTAACTATGTAACAGGACATGCTATTTTTGAAGCAACACATGGTACCGCACCGAAATACGCGGATATGGACAAAGTTAATCCCGGCAGTGTAACATTATCGGGTGAAATGATGCTAAGATATTTAGGTTGGACTGAAGCTGCTGATCTAATTATTAAAGGTATTGAGAGTGCAATTTCAGAAAAAATCGTAACGTATGATTTCGCTCGATTAATGGACGGTGCAAATGAAGTTAAATGTTCAGAATTTGCCGACGCTGTCATTCAACGAATGAAGTAGTATAGACCCTTCGGCACTCCGCAGCTGTCAGTTACTCGTTTTGCATTGCAAATTGTTTCTTTGAAACTTGGCTGTCTTGGCACACATTTGCATAGACGGGTTTGGTTAAATTTAACAATTCAATATTAATTTCATCAGAGAATCACCAGTTAAATAACCAAGACTCCCGTGCTTTGCTTCGACTTCAGAAAAACAGCTGCACCTGTCCTTTTTGATATGATTTCCCAAAATCGCAAACGGCACTGGATCCCTGGTGTGAATTCGAAGTCTTACCGGGACAGGATGATCAGGCAAAACTGCATACGTAATATCTCGTTCTGCTAACTTCTCTCTAACTCTGCCAATCATACGTTTATCGATATCTTCGACAGCCTTTAACTTCAAATCAAGATCGCCAAGATGTGAACACTCATCAACCGCCTCAACATGAAGGTAAACAAAATCATGGTCTTCCAGTGCCGCAACTGCAGCATCGGCTTTTCCTTCATAATTTGTGTCAACAAATCCTGTTGCACCAGGAACCTTTATCATTTCAAGTCCAACACATTTTCCTAAACCGAAAATTACATCTACAGCACTGATAATTGCTCCTGAAATATTACCATATTTTTGTTTAAATGATGGTAGATTCGGCTTCTTCCCCGGACTCCATGGCCATATCATGTTTGCAGATTGAGACCGGGTTTTGTTAATCGGATGCTGCTCTAAAAACGGCCGTGTTTTATACATAAGATCATTAAGAAAGTCTGCGGTAAATTTGGCTTCTGGACTATTATCTGCGGGTTTGAGCAGCAGATCTTCAATCTTCTTTCCCTGTGACGCGTCCGGCTTTTCGTAGTTTAGATTTGTACTGAATTTATCACCATGCAGCATCAATATATTGCGATAGCTGACTCCGGAATAAAACGTAAAATCATCACAGTTAAATTCCTCTCCAAGACCCTCTATCAAACATTTTGCATCAGCATTATTGATATGTCCACCGGAATAGCCCTCTAAAGTATCCCCGTCTGCATGGATCAAATTACACCGCCATGCACTATCCTCAGCGTTCATTTCAATGCCTTGACTAAATGCTTCCAACGGTCCTCGCCCGGTGTAGTGTTGTGCCGGATCATATCCCAGTACCGACATATTCGCCACATCCGATGAAGTTGGATAGCCTTCAGGCAATGTTAAAAAAGTACCCGATGCACCTTCTGAAGCAATCCAATCCATATTTGGAGTATCTGCATACTCCACCGGTGTTTTTCCGCCCAGTTCAGGCAAGGGATCGTCAGCCATTCCATCAGTTAATATCAATATTGTTTTATTCACTATTGCATTCTTTATTGTTAGAATTACGACCGATTACTCCAGCCCGTTCCAAAATTACCTCTGCAATTTTTCTATGAACCCCCAGTGGTTCAGTAACCCTGTATGATATTTCTGGATAGTTTGACGCACAGTCCGCTACCATTTCAGGGATATCACAGGTTGAATGCCGTCCGGGTGAAAGCATATAGGGATGGACAATAATCTCTGTTGCACCCGCCTCTACACAGGCCCTGAATCCATCTGCAATCATCGGTCTGGCAAGCTCCATGTGTGCAATTTTTACAATTATCTCAGGCTGGAGGTCTCTTAAAACATCTGCAACATCTTCCAACATCAGATTCGCCGCATCTTTTTGGGATCCATGATCAATTATTAAAAGTGCTTTGGACAATTCAGTACCTGAAACCAGAGATTAACGTAAAAGGAAAATTCAAATTAAAAATCAATAAGCGGAGTAAAATCGTGTCGAAATCACAAAGATTCAAATGAATATCAATCGTGATCGGGAAAACTCTGCTTGAAATCCGACTTTTTATTCTCACTCAGGGCGATACCATGACAGGAAAAAATCCACTCTTAATCGTTAAATTGTTGATTCTGGCTGATTATCTGAAGTTGATGCTTCTGAAAGCGTGCAGGTTGTGTCAATAAAATGGCTGGTCCAGTGAAGATAAACCGTATTGGGGATATGATTCTGCAGATAATTCTCACAGCGTAAAACTGGCGGGGATCCTCATTTCCCCCTGATATCAAAAATCTTTACCTGAAAATTTTCAAGCATGTTATAAAGAATAACAGCTGATATGAGTGGTTTGTCATCTATTTGAAGAGCCTGTTGGTTTTTGATCAACACTATTCTGGTCAGTTTTTTTTTACACACTTGATTCTAAAAAGTCTCTGAAGGGAGTATACCTTCGACTCTCAAGTCATTGAAATTTAAGATTACATCTACATTTTATTGATATCGCTTTATTTACCAATTCGCAACCCGTTGCATAACTCGTATAGAATATAACGAGCAAAGCCCCTTCATATATGAATGATTCAGCCGAGCACAGTCCATAGGTTTTAATCGGGTTCAAGATAATTTAAGTTGTCTTGAGCCTTTAATTATTATGAGTAAACAAAAAAAAATAGTTGCTGAAATTGATTTTGATCATTCTCCGGATGATGTGACACTTCGTTTTTACCAGTCAACGGATGATGGAAACATCATTTTAAGAATTCAGGAATTATTTAATATCGTTAAATCTATTCAGCGTGATGAATCAAATAATTGGCGTGATATAGATCAACGTTTATTGCGACAGCTCTGGCCGCATATTAATAAGCCTTATATTATCAAATCCAACCTGCAAATATTGAAACTGTCAAAAGTGAAATTTAAAAATTTTCATGAATCCTGGTCTGATTATCCGGAGCGATTCATCGAAAAAAATTCCCGGGCATTTTATGAATACAATGTACCTACGGCAAAAATCGAATTTGAGTTAGAAAGTTTAGGTGCAAAAAGTAAACTCTCAGCTAAGATTAAACTCGCTGACAACACGAGTTATGACTATTTCAAAGTAAAAAATTTTAAGGCAGGAACTGAAACGTTAGTATCGATAAAGAATTTACTTTACCGAATTACAGAATTTCCAATAAAGAAAGAAATTTTAGATAGTGTCTTTGGAACCTCAATCCCTGTTATTCCTACATCAAAAATAGTTGAACATCTGCCATCCCTTTTACAAAACCGGTTTGATATATTAAGTGGGCCATCCGTTAATCATATTCAAAAACCAGTAAAACCTCACGTAAAACTTTGCGACGACGGTGCCGATATTATGATTTCAATTCAATTAAACGGCACTGAAATTGATCTGTCTAATACACATCTAATCAGTCACATTAAACTCATAAGAAACGGAAATGTTTTTGAGGTTGTGCACTACTCAAGTAAGAGTATGAAAAGCATGATAGACCAGTTGAAAAACCTCAATATTAAACATGCATATGGAAAAAAATGGAAACTCGCCGGCACCACAGAAAACCTAAGCAGACTGTACAAAATTCATCAATCCTCGAAGGATAAAATGACCTGCGGAACAGCACCAAATCTCAGGTCAATTTTTGAGGATGCAAGGGTATTTAATCCAGTCTTGTCGCTGCAGAGGAACGAGGGTTGGTTAGACATGTCAATTTCGTGCGAAAGTGATTCATTGGAAATTGATCAGGATCAATTTAATCATATCAAAAAATTTCAACCTGAATTCATTCGGACCGGGAATGGAAGCTGGATAAGAATTGATAATAATTCCATTAATAATGTTGCACAGAAATTGGATAATTCAGGATTTGAGCTGGGCTATCAGCGAGTCCCGATTACCCTGTCCAAAAAAATCATTGACAGAGTTAATTGTGAACCGGATCTTAGAATTCAAAAGTCATCAAGAGATTTAATCAATGAATTAGTAATTTTGAACAAATTGCCCATCCCTAAAATGTCATCTGTACTGGCTGCAATATTACGGGAATATCAAAAATCCGGTGCAGAATTTTTATTTAATAGAAACCACTTTAAACTGGGATGCATTTTAGCTGACGAGATGGGCCTGGGTAAAACGATTCAGCTTCTTGCATACATTGATTGTATAATTAATCAAAATAAAAACAGCAAATTTTTAGTGGTATGCCCTTCCTCAGTAATCTCAGTATGGGTAAACGAATGTCATAAATTCACTCCAAATATCACGATACTCAATTCATCAGAGGTATCGCGGACAAATCGTAAAACCCTGATAAATAAATCTGAAAATTGGGATGTGTCGGTTACCTCATATGCACTGCTTCGAAATGATATAGACCAGCTTAAAAACAGACATTTTCACGCAATTATTCTTGATGAAGCCCATTATATTAAAAATCCGGAAACTGAAATCTGCAGAGCGGTTAAAAAACTAAACTCGGATCACCGAATCGCTCTGACAGGAACGCCGCTTGAAAACAAATTAATTGATCTATGGTCAATTATTGATTTTCTAAATCCCGGATTTCTGGGCAGTTTGAATGAGTTTAAATCATCTTATACAAATTCATTTATTCCTCCAGAGATTTTTAAGCAAAGAATTTCGCCGTTAATATTGCGTCGGACGAAACGTGAAGTGGAAACGGAATTACCGGAGCGAACGGAAGAAATTATTTCAATGCCACTTTCTGCAATGCAGGCAAAATTATACAAAACAGAGCTGGAATCAATTAGAAAAAGCTTGAACAAAAATGGGATATTTGAAATTTTTGCAGGTTTAACACGATTACGGCAAATATGTTGTGACGCAAGATTACTGAAAACATCAATGCAGCAATCAGACTCGGAAGACACTGCCGATTTTTCATATTCTGCTAAATTGGCCTGTCTTATTGATCGATTACTCGAGCTAAGAGAAACTAACCATTCTGTTCTGATATTCAGCCAGTTTACAAGTATGCTGGAGTTAATTGAAACCGAATTAAATCGTCATAATTTCAATATATTCAAGATCACTGGGAAAACACCCGTAAAAAAGCGAACCGGATATGTCGAAGAATTTCAAGAATCGACGAACCCGTCAGTGTTTTTATTAAGTCTTAAAGCCGCATCAACCGGCTTAACGTTAACCAGAGCTGATTACGTATTTATATACGATCCCTGGTGGAATCCGGCTGTTGAGAATCAGGCGATTGACAGAACCCACAGAATTGGTCAGGACAAACCCGTCATTGCCTATCGACTCGTTGTTGAAAATACGATTGAAGAAAAGATAATTTTAATGCAAAACGAAAAGCGCAAATTATTCTCTGAGGTTATTGAAAACCAAACACACACCGCATCCAACTTATCAGCCGATGATTTAATCGAATTATTAAGCTAAACAAAAAAATTTGTGCTCAAAATAATAAATTATATATTGCATTCAGATTATTTATCGAATACTCGAGCACTTTCTCATAATTGGATTATGGCAATAGATGTTCCGATCTTTAGATTTCTCAATAAAGAACAAGGAAAAACAATAGCAAAGGCATTTAAAATCATTAAATGTAAAAAAGGTGAAACCGTGCTTACCTATGGTGAACCTGTTCCCGGCATCTTTAGTGTAGTTGAGGGTGTTGCAGAGATTTTTACCGGTAATTTTGATCCCTTTTTGACCAAGCTTGAATACGGTAATACTATCGGAGAAATGTCGTTAATTGAAAACCGAACAGCATCTGCAAATGTCAGAGTTTCTCAGGATGATACAGTGCTGTTATTATGTAAATCTGATGACTTCAGGAAAGTCTTAAATGATGATCTGATCTGGCTGCCAATCTTTACAAAAGTGCAGCAACAGGCATACTGTCAAATCGGATATAGATTCCCCAAAAAAATTGAAATCCAGTTTGTGCCATAACCGGATTCGCTGATGGTATCGGCAAGGTGCCGGCCCATCACTATGCAAAATACGGTTATGATATAGTCGGGATCAACAGGGATCAGGAAAAATCAAAACAGACAGTATCTGAATTGATGAAATATAACTCTCTTAACAGCTGATCTTGCTCAGAAATCAGATTTAGCAGAGTTAGAAACAAGACTTATTAATAATCATGCATTTAATGTTTTCATTCACAATGCCGGCATTAGTTCGACCAGTCGATTTACTGATTCAAATTTAAACTCCCACGCGAATGTTTTATCAATGAATTTAAATGCCCCAATCCGATTAATATTATCATTGCTAAAACATAACAAACCCGCCGGCGGCGGGGTCGTTAGTATTTGTATTTTCATTGAGCAAATATGTCCGTTCCCCGAGTACAGCAGTATATGCAGCGACAAAGGATGGGAGTGGTGCCTTGACCAAGGTGATTGGAAGAGTGGCACATTTACTGACACTTATATTAATAAAATTAAAAATCCATTGTGCAAAAAAGGAAGTGGTCCTGTTATTCGGGGTGGATGCTGGAGTCTTGATGCAGATCGATGTCGATCATCGAATCGCGGCGTTTATGCACCATCGGATTCAAATAATTATCCGGGATTTAGAATTGTCTTTTCCCATGATTGATACGAATCAGGTTCTTGAAAAAATTATGTATTTCTACTTGCCGTTTTAACAATAATGTATAGTTTACTTTTTTCCTTCACCTTAGGAAAGACAGTTTTAGACAATCCACCATTCAAGGATTTAACCCGAATTCCGAAGTTGGCTGTGGATGCAGAGTGGCAAGATAATACTGAAAAAGGAATACGAAATATCAGTATGTCTAAAGACAGACTTCTTTAGAATGTGTTTTAAACTTGGTCTCAAACCATTGATTATTACCAGACGCCACACTGCAATTTCGAAACTCGGGCTTCATAATCCTTGAGCAATTTTAATTAGCAGTTTTACAATTTAAGGAGATTCATTGTGAGTAACGTACCTGATGTATTAAAACCTGAATATTTTTTTGACATGAACTTACTGGGCTATAGTGAAATATTTGAAAATGTTTCATTCGTCTGGGAAGCAGTTAAAAACATGCAGGACAAAACGGCAGTTGATAATTTAGCACGAAAGCAATGTCAGTCAGAACACTGTTCAGACAGCCCGGCAGATAACGTTTGTGGAAATGTTGACGTTCGCATCTCACCCGATGCAAAGGTCTGCCCGAATGTAGCATTTTGCGGAGATGATGGTGGAATTGTCTATATCGATGACGGTGCAGAAATCAGACCGGGAACAGTAATTCTGACTGGCAGGAATGCGGTGTACATCGGCAAAGGAGCAAAGGTAGGACCGAACGCACACATTGATGCGGGTAAAGGAAGCTGTATTGTCGGTGATAACGCCACCCTTCGACAAGGAGCCTATCTTCGTGAACTCTCCATCGTTGCAGCTAAAGCAACCATTGGTAACAGTTGCGAAATCAAATGTGCATTGATCGGTCCTGAAGCTGAAGTGCCACATTTTAACTATGTTGGAGATAGCGTCCTGGGTTATAAAGCTCATATGGGTGCAGGAGTAAAAATTTCAAATCTCAAGATCACACCGGACCCAAATAAAATTAATTCCGTAAAGGTCAAACATGACGGTCAAACCTATGATTCAGGCATGCGTAAATTTGGTGTAATTTTAGGAGACAAGGCTCAGATGGGATGTAATTCTGTAGCGAATCCCGGCACGTTTGTAGGAAAAAACTGCCTAATCTATACAAATAGCAGTGTTGTAGGATTTATTGCAGGAAACACGATTGTTAAATTAAGACAAAATTTCGATCAAGCTGAATTAAAGTTCTAACGGGCAATAATTTTATATCGAATTAACTTTAAACATCTCCTCTTAATTTCATATTAGAGGAGATGTTTTTTTTAGCAGTGCAGTATTATTGAAAAAAGTTGAACAACTGTGAAGAATAAGACATAATTTCTTTGATTTTTGACCAGTAATAAGTACTCATCATGTCCGATATCCCCTTACTTTCCTCTTCTAAATTACTACAACACTTTCTTACTAATAACCCTGAAAAAATTGTCCAGACTGAACGACGGAACAAATCCTATGATCTTATATCGTTTGGTGGAGGTTCATGTCCCAAAGTTATAGGCCCTTACGCAAAACAATTTGGCTGGGATGAGATTTGTTTTATTACCAATGGCTCTGATAATGGCGGCAGCACCCAGAAAATTGTTGAGAGTTTAAAACCAAAATACGGTGCAACACTTCCTGTGGGTGATATAACCAGCGGTCTCATTGCATTACTTCCGGAAATTCACTATGAACTGTTAAATTTAAGGAAGTGGAATCTTGATCCTATTCGATTTTCACAAGCTGAGATTGATTCATTTAGGAAAATCATTAATCCCATTAAAACATTCCACGGACGTTTATCTATAACAATTGATTGTTACCGCAATAATCTCTGTCAATCAAAATCTCCCGTCCCTGATTCATTTGATAAATTTTGTAAAGAACTTTTATTTTTAGCAACACTTGTTGACGATCATAATCTAATAATCGAGACGCTTCCCGGTCTTGAAATTGACAGTGCCAGTGTCCGCCACCAGATCTTCAATGCCATTATGATTCACGTTGGTGCATATGACTCTGAGACAAAAAAAGCGGACCGCGAGAAGTTTATGGTTGGCTTACGGCTGTTAGAATGTGCACTTGGATTAAATCATATTATTTTTCCTGCATCAATCGATGAACAAGTACTCTTTGCAGAATGGGCAGATGAAATTGGCAATCCAATTACGAATACAAATGCACGTGATGTTAATCGACCTGAAATTAAGATTAACGGCCAGGCAGCTCTTAGTAATATTACAGATAAAGCAAAGCGATTAAAAAATAACAAATTGGCAAAAATCGGAAAATTCGGATTCATCTCCGAATTGCCGACTCCAGGAGCTTATCCGGAAGCCCTGAATGCAATACAACAACTCAAACCGGGGTGTCCCATTATATTTGGACCATCAAGTTATGTTGCCAGTACGTCTCCCTGTTTAGCGGTACACGAAATTTCCATTGAAGTTTCAAAACGAATTGATTGTCCAAAACTATTAATTTTAAACCTTACAAGAAACAATGAAACTGTCGGTTGGAGTGTCAGCGACTATCTCGATTTTTGGGAGTTAAATACAAAAATGGAAATCCGAAATACAGTCGATTATGTCATTGTCAACAATGACATTACCAGTACAAGAGAAATTGTCGAGGCACTGTCTGATAAAGGTGATTCACTCAATACATTTAAATTTCGCGGCCCGGTTGCAGTCGAATCCAGTGAAAGAGACAAAATCATTCAACGAGGGATTAATCTGGCTGAAGCACCGCTTGCAACGGTGAAACGACAATTAATGAGACTTAGCTCGGATGGTGACCGTCAATTCACCTACACTCCGGCACATCATAATGAACGTTTAATGTCCCTTTGTTATTGCCTGACCAACGAATTCAATCAAAATAAAGAATCTGAAAAATTAACGCTCTGTGATGGATCAATTGCGAATGTGTTCAAGTCATTATTATACTAATTTTAGATTTTTCTCTATATTTTTCATATATTCATTAGCATGTATTTAGCTGTACGGTTAAGTTACAGCTTTTCCGCTCAATTTGAGTAAGGAATCACGTCACTTTATTCCGTACATACAAATACGTGTTCAAGTATGACACACTACATTCAAAACGTTAATCTATAAAACTAAAATCATAGGGGATACAATGATAACGCATGACGAGGTATTAGGAGACTGGACTGGCCGAATAGATAAAAAAATAGATGAAACAAAAGAAAAGTATGATCTCTCAAAAATCAGTCCGGATCCCGTACACCAGGCATTTGCACTAAATGGTATTGCTGTTCGCGACTTTTTTGATCCTTACCAACGAAATCAGACAAAGCTTATTCGCGAGCTGGGCCAAAAAATAGATGATAAAAACTTGAATGATACATCATTTGTATACGATTACGTTGGCGGCCATGGACTTATCAAAGTATTTAATGAAGAGATCATTCAAAAGGGCCATCTATCCGGAATCAAAGGTTTTGACGAAGAATTTAAAAAATGGGTAGAACATGGTTCAGCTCCATTCAAAGTTGCAGGAACAGATCCGGTTGATAATTCAGATCCCTGGGATTGGGGCTATCCGCGCTGCATTAACAATGCTGCCTGGATCGGCGGCGAAACAGCAGATTCTACTCCGGAAAATCCAAAATATGAAATGGACTTTGGTTGTGTCGTTGACTTCCAAACCGATGCTGTCTGGACGATACGCAAAGACGGTGTTCGGTTGTTTTACGCAGACATCAATACAGGAGAAATTACCCGGCAGACTGATTTGGACGGAAATCCTAATATCTGTAAAGTCGGTAACCGGACTGAGATCAAAGGGTCAATCATGGCAATTCCCTGCTGCAAAACACCGCGTCGTATTGCCTTGCAGAAATCCGCTTTAGGCGAATGCAAATTTAGCGATATTAACATTATCGGCCCACTGGCATCGCTCGTTTTCTGCGACAGTATCGATAATCGTATCGAAGTTATTGCCGATCCATTCGTTGGTCAACCGTTATATGAGGTATTATATCTTGCAGGTGCTGCTGTTTCTGGTGCTCACATTGTTGGTGTTACCGCGAACACTGATGATACGGATGTACCGCCGGCACGCGAATGGCCGGAATTTGATTTTAATACAATTCTTCAGCCATTATTAGAAAATCCTCAGTCAAAACTCCGGTATCGTTTTATCGGTGCTCAAACAAAAGAGCTCCTCGATGCCGTTATTGAAAAAGTGGATACATCTTTATAAGTTCACCATTAGTTAAATTAATATTATGCCCTTATCGGAATGTGAACATTCGGATGAGGGTTTTCTTTTTTAAATCAAATTCTGTCGATTATCTGTGTGATTTACAGTGATTGTTTCAACACAAGACGAAGATTCATTACTAATATGAATTATTATCCATAAACGATCAGATCGTGTGATTACGAGAAACTCAGGATGAATGCAATGTCATTCACCACAATTGAATCTGAGGTAATAAAGGATTGTTTACAGTTGACCAACCTTAAACATACCCTCAATTATTATTGTCATAAATACAGCAAGTAAATAAATTATTGAATATCTGAACAGGCTTTGTTCCAATCCCGAATTTCTATTATGTTTCAAATCATTCAATTTTTTTAGAAAGATACCTCCAAGTACAGTAGCAATAATCAGGTACACTACTCCCGAATTAAAAAGTGCTAAACTCATGCTGATAACAACCATGAGTATTGTATAATAATACATTTGCTTAATGGTAAATTCATCCCCTTTTGTAATAGGAAGCATAGGGAGATTGACTTTTTGATAATCATCTTTTAAATATAATGCCAGTGCCCAAAAATGGGGCGGTGTCCATAAAAAAATGATGAGAAATAATAACCAGGGCTCAAAGGTAAATAATGTATTTGCAGAAGCAGCCCAGCCAATGACAGGTGCCATTGCTCCTGCAATACCTCCAATTACAATATTTTGAGATGTATTAGGCTTTAGCCAGAGTGTATAAAAGAATCCATAAAAAATAATTGTGAAAAGTGCCAATAAGGCACTAAGACCATTAAATCGGAACAAAAATAATAAAACACCTGCAATGCCAATAAAAATAGCAAAAAACAAGGCTTCTTGATCACCTAATTTTTTTAAAGGCAATGGTCGACGACGTTTTGTCCTTGACATTAATGCATCAATATCTCGTTCGAAATATTGATTAAGTGCGTTTGCTGATCCACCCGTTAAAAACAATCCCAACAGCACTAATATAAAATCGACTGGTTTGCTGGCGAATGACTTTTCTAAAACCAATGCTGCCGTCCCGGTAATCAGAACTAACAACATAATTGTAGGTTTTGTTAATTGAATATAATATTTTAATCGTCTTATCAACGGAATACGCTCTTATATCAGAAGATTAAACTCTTGTGATATCAGATACTGATATCCTGAGTGATTATTACTATAATATGCAGTTTATCGAAAAAAGTAACCTAACTAATAGATGCTAAAATAACAAATGAAAATCATTGCATTAGATTTTGATGGAGTATTATGTAACAGTGTCGAGGAGATGGCTGTAACCAGTTTTAATACAGCACAAAAATTATTTCCTCACATTATTATGCCTGCCGTCAGGTCAGCCGACTATATTAAAGACTTTTCCACTCTCCGACCAGTGATTAAGTTCGGATTTGAGGGCGTAATGCTGTGTCTGCTAATTATAAACAATACTGAACATTGTGACATTTTAGATAATTTTACTGGATTAGCTCAAGATTTACGAAAAGAATTGGGTATACAAAATGAAATATTGGAAAAAAAATTTTCACATGAACGAGACAACTTCATCACTGATGAAACAACGCAGTGGTTAGATTTGCATACCTATTACCCCGGTACGATCAGTACGTTACGGGAACTGCAAAAATTAGATATTCCACTTTTTATTATAACCACAAAGGAAAAGCGTTTTGTATGCCGCCTATTGCAATCTCAGGATTTGCATGTGTCTGAAAATTGCATATTCGGGATGGACGAGGGTAAAAAAATAGATATTTTACAACAATTAACAGCCCGGGAAAAATTTCAAAACGGTACATTCTATTTTATTGAAGACCGGTTAAAGACATTAGTAGAAGTTTCTGAAAATAAATGCCTTAATTCAATTAAGCTATTTCTGGCCAATTGGGGGTATAACACTGAAAATCAACGAAAGACAGCTGAAAACCATTCGAGGATTTCATTGATTTCTTTATCTGATTTTAATCAAATGCGATTCATATCTGAAAAGCAGCATTAATTAATAGTACTGTAACTCTATTGTTGCCAAGAGATTTTAATTGTGTATTGATGCAAAAATTGAAATTAAAAATTTAGCAAGAGTTTATAATAATGTTACGACTGTTGCCGGAATCAACCTGACAGTTAGCAGTGGATCGATAACCGGCTTACCGAACCCCGATGGTGCAGATAAAACATCCACACTAAGAATGTTGGCAGGAATATTAAAACCGACATCTGGATCCATTAAAATATGTGGTTTTGACATGTTGACTGAGGTTATGAAAATCAAAAAAATCGTCGACTTTTTGTCTGCAGATACCCAGTTATATGGCCACTTACCGTAATCGGGACTCTTATTTTTGGGAAAGCTTCACCAGATGAATGATACCGTTTTAAAGACTCGGGTTGATCATATTATTCAGGAGATGGACATGGCGAATTTTGTTTATGGGCAAATAAAGACTCTTTCATCGGGTCAAGCACAGAAAACGAATATTGCCAGAGCAATTCTCCATGATCCTGATGTGTTGATTCTGGATGAGGCAACGGTTTCACTGGACATAATCAGCAGCCCGTTTATCATCGAATCACTTCGTGAGTTAAAATCCAAAGGTAAAACGATTTTATTTTCTACACATATTATGAGTGAGGCAGAATATCTATGTGATCAAATTGCATTTATTCATATGGGGAAAATTTTTGATAAAGGAACGACTGCTGACCAAACAAAAAACGATTAGTAATGTTATTGGACAAATCCTCCCTCTTATCTCATATTTTTGATTGTTATTGGCGGGCTTTGTCCGGTCATGGAGTAAAACCGATGATTATCGGGATGTATATTTCCAGCTTCAACATGATTAAACCGGCGTTGGATAAAGCAGAAATAAAGATTCCATTTCCACAAATGGATATTCACCATCATGGGCTGCCGACGCAGAATGGGTAATTGTTAAGAAACTATAATCTACCTAAGAATAATAGAAAGAAACAGTCTATGGAAACAACTGATTACAGGTTCAGATTTACACTTGTTTTTCTCTTTGTTTTCTATGCTGTCTCCGGTTATGCAGATGTTATTAAAACAAAAGATGGATCTCATTTAAATGTGAACGTTAAAAGTTTTGCAAACGGAAAGTTCATCGTGGAGAGTCAATTTGCCGGTTTATTAAGTATAAAACAGGCAGATGTAAAAGACATCATTACTGATCAGGATATCTTTATCGCACTGGATAATGGCACAACCCTATTCGGTAAACTCGAAATTAACGGCAGCATAAAAAAGGTTTATTCTCAGGATGGAATTCTTGAAGTGAACAGTCATAACATTTTGGCTTTGTGGGAAAAAGGCGCCGATAATCCAATTGCTCAAAAACCGGACGAACCCAATGAAAAAGAAGAACGAAAATGGGGGTACAAAGCAAATATTAACATCGCCGGGAAGTCTGGAAATTCAGAGAAATTCAGCTCAGGGGGCGGCATTAAAACGACGTGGGCTGGATTAAATGATAAATTATTATTATATCTTAAAGGAAAGCGTTCAAGAGAAAATTCGACAACTACAGTTAAAGAAATTATTACCGGGATTGACTATGAATCATCTAAAAAATCATCTAACCATTCAAAATATACTCGTTTGGAATTAGAAACAGATGATATTGAGTCTGTCGCCCTAAGGGCAACGGGTGCATTGGGGTATGGATATTTTTTCATAAAGTCAGACAAGCAGGTATTAAGAGGTCGAACGGGTTTTCAAGTTCGAAACGAAGAGCTTGACAGTGGAGACGTAAATACATCGGTCGGTATCGATCTGGGGCTCTATCAAATGAAAATGTCAAAAAACTGGGGTAAGCTGACATCGAATTTGACCTATACGCCCAGTCTTGAGGATTCAGGAGATTACCGAATTTATCATGAATCAGCACTTGCAGTCCCCTTGGCCAGATCCGATTTTTGGAAATTGAGAATAGGGATTTCTAATGAGTACAATAGTCTGATTGCAAAAGGACGAAAACGATTAGATACAACCTATTTTACTAATTTGGAACTGTCCTGGGATTAATTTTCTGATTATAAAGAATCGATTAAATCTATACCTTCAAGTGCCAGTCCTGTACCTTTAGCAACACAGTAAAGCGGCTCTTCTGCAATCGAAACGGGAAGATTTGTTTCTTGAGCAATGGACTGATCGATTCCACGCAGTAAGGCACCGCCACCGGCGATAACAATACCATGATCGATTAAATCACTGGATAATTCAGGAGGGCAGCGTTCCAGGGCGTTACGGACTGTTTCAATGATTGTCATCATGGGTTCCTGCAGAGATTGTCGGATTTCCTCAGAATTAATCTCAATTGATTTTGGTGTACCTGTGTTTAGATCCCGACCTTTGGCATCAAGAACTAATTCCTCTGTTAAAGGATAAGAACTGCCAATTTGAATTTTAATATTTTCGGCTGTTCTGGGGCCAATCAAGAGATTATAAGATCGTTTGATAAAACGTTCAATGGCTGCATCCATACTATCGCCACCGGTACGGATACTACGCCATTCAACGGTGCCTTTTAATGAAATCACTGCGACTTCTGTTGTGCCACCGCCAATATCAACAATCATGTTTCCAGTGGGTTCATCCACAGGCATACCAGCTCCTAATGCTGCTGCCATAGGTTCAGTAATTAACTTTATTTCCCTGGCACCGGCACGTTCAGCACTGTCTTTTACTGCTCTAATTTCGACTTCCGTTATTCCTGATGGTACGGCGACTAATACTCTGGGACGCATCAACTTTGTCCGGCTGTGAACCTTCTGAATAAAATAGCGTATCATTTCTTCAGCAATTTCCAAATCTGCAATAACACCTTCTTTGAGTGGACGAATTGCCTCAATATTTCCAGGGGTCCTGCCTAACATATTCTTTGCTTCAATTCCTACAGCCAGAATTTTTTTGGAGGTGACATTGCGTGCCACAACTGATGGTTCGCTTAGTGCAATTCCCTGGCCCCTTACATAAACGATGCTGTTTGCTGTTCCTAAATCTATGCCAATATCACTACTGACTATATTTTGAACTTTATTAACTATATTTACTGACATTTGTTACTTTCTCGAAAAAAATGAAATTGTCGCCCTAACATGGTTATAATTTATAATTATTAAGCCATCCAATGCCGCATTAAATCTAAAACTGTTTTTTGTTCCGGCTATAAAGTTGAATTGTCATGTTATCCAAATTATAAATTCATGTTTTGGGATACACAATCGACCCTCTTCTCTGCGTAAAGTTATAAATGGTCAGGCTGCAAATCCAATCATTACGAATAAAGTCAAGATATTCCCTAATAAATATTATGTAGATAAAAAAAATCAGTACCCTGATAAAACCGATATAACAGTAACTTTTTTTATCTTAAGATAAAAATTTCAATCGAAAAATCTTTGGCGAAACCAATAATACCGAATAGACAATTTTAAGATTAATATTCAAGAATAATCAAAGAGTATTTTTATTTTTCAATCTAAATTCTATTAATTTATTTGTTTAAAGCTCTATGCCCGGTTAAGAGTAATACGTTATATGTATGTTAACTGTGCACTTACCTATTTGGACCACAGATTCAAGATCCCATCCTGAATAGCTTCTAACTAACGTCCAAATCGACGTTTCCGCAAATGGTATGATCGTAATGATCTCAGGAAATCAACTTTCCTGAATTGCGGCCAATGGGTATTACAAAAATAATATTCTGAATAGACACTCTGCCATAATAAAAATCCAGATAAACGTACTTCTCCACCTGTTCTGATGATTAAATCTGGATCGGGGTGACCTGAAGTGTATAAATATGGATCAAGTTTTTCGGGTTCAAGGGACTGGATGATTTCATCCAGTTCAAGGCCGAGTTTTTTTTGTTCACTTAAAAAAGACTTACATGCATTAGTGATCTCTTCTCTTCCACCATATGCAACAGCGACATTTAAAAATTGTTTACCATATTTTTTAGTCGCGGATTCCATCTCGCCTATTGCCTCACGTAAACCTTGAGGAAGTAAATCGAGTTTTCCAATATAACGAACGCGGACTTGTTTTTTATGAACATCATCATTATCATGAGTGTATTCTTTAGCCTTTCGTTCAATAAGAGCCAATATCGCATCGACTTCTTCCTTCCCTCTGGAAAAATTATCCAGTGAAAATATCCAAATACTAATAACTCTTATATTAAATTCGGTACACCAGTCCAGCACTTCGAATAGTTTGTCTGAACCTTGTTCATGTCCAATAATAATATTTGACAATCCCAGACTTTTAGCATATCGACGGTTGCCATCGAGGATGATCCCGACATGTTCAGGTTTCGTCCAATTCTCAGATTCTCTTGCTAATCTTTTTTCATAGAGTCTATACAAAGGGGCTTTGATGTATTTACCAAGTACAGACGTTACAAATTTAGTATCCATTTTAACGATCGATATTCATTTTTGCAGCATGCTTATATGGTGGAGTCCAGTTTTAAGTGTCTTCAAAATGTTTGTAACACCGAAGATTACGGGAATTGAGTCTCTTGTAATATTCCCAAAATAAACTTATACAAGTGAATTGAGTAAGAATTTATTTTATCATTCAGTTGTTGATTATACTAAAAAAATAGTTAACAATGCTTTTGATCTTTTAGTTTTAAAACACAGTTAGTATATCTATGCAAAAAATTATAACTATTTTAATTACTGCTGGAACCATATCGTATTTTTTTTGTATTAATAATACTCAAGCTGTCGAACTGCCAAATGTCGAGATAGTTGACGTCGCCAAACCGGGAATAAAAACTGCAGTTGAGACACCAGGAAATTACCTGAAATTGCATCCGATATTTCATAGTTGCCGAAGGGATTGGCAAAATTATCAAAGTCAATATTGATTGGATAACCGAAGAAATGCAATTAAATCTGTTTGATGATAATCCATCTGTAAGTAATCCTCCGGAAAATGAAATTCATAATCAAAAGCAAAATCCACCCAATATAGAATTATCCTGGCTTAATGAACTTGAAGAGGAATTTCGCAAACCCTATATGAAAAACCTCAAACAGTTTTTAGTCGATGAGAAACAAAAATTTACAGTCTTTCCAAAAGGAAAAGATATCTTCAATGCATTTTGGTTGACACCATTTAATCAGGTTCGAGTTATAATTATCGGACAAGATCCCTATCATGGAATTAACCAGGCTCATGGTCTGTGTTTTTCTGTAAACAAAGAAATTCCAATACCACCATCATTAGTCAATATTTTTAAGGAATTAAACTCAGATTTAAATATTCCGATGCCGAAACACGGCTGTTTAACGTCATGGGCGAAACAAGGTGTTTTTTTACTCAATACATCATTAACGGTAAGAGCGAATCAGGCAAATTCACATACAGGGAAAGGTTGGGAGATTTTTACTGACAGAGTTATTTCAATTCTAAACGAAAAAAAAGAAAATCTTATATTCCTCTTATGGGGGCGTAATGCAAAAAATAAAATGCAATTGATTGATGAAAATAGACATTTAGTTTTAGGTGCTGCACATCCTTCACCATTTTCAGCACACAATGGTTTTTTAGGATGTAAACATTTTTCCAAAACAAACAATCATTTAGTAAACATAAACCAGCCACCGATAGATTGGCAAATAGTATAGACGATACTCATTAACCTTCAACAGGATCCAAATATGACTCGTGCAGATAATAGAACGCCCAATCAATTAAGAAAATGTACATTTCACAAAAACTTTTTAAAAAATGCTTCAGGATCTGTATTGGTTGAACAGGGAAATACGCGTGTTATCTGTGCAGTGTCAGTTGTTCCCGAGGTCCCCGCATGGATGAAAAATCAAAATGTTCCAGGAGGGTGGCTCACCAGTGAATATCAAATGCTGCCTGCTTCCACACACACTCGAACATCCCGCGACATAAACCGCGGACGTTTAAATGGCCGATCTCAAGAAATTCAACGACTAATCGGGCGAAGTCTTCGAGCTGTTGTAGATCTTGAAAAAATAGGTCAAAATACTGTTTATATTGATTGTGATGTTATCGACGCAGATGGTGGTACTCGATGTGCGAGTATAAATGGTGCAGCAGTTGCCCTGCAGATAACATTTCAAAACATGCTGAAAAATAATCTGCTCGAAGCAGATCCATTTATTGAGGGCATTGCAGCGATAAGCGTAGGAATAGTTGATGGAACTCCAATGCTTGATTTATGTTATAGTGAAGACTCCAGTGCAGATGTCGACATGAATGTTGTTATGACTGAAAGCGGCCGATATACAGAGATTCAGGGAACCGGTGAATCCCGGGCATTTTCAAAAGATGAATTGGCAGGCATGACAACAATTGCTGAAGAGGGCATTCTATCAATCTTATCACTTCAGAAACAATGCACCGGCTAATTCATAAACAACGTGCTGATTCAGCACTTTCTCAATTTAATGAAAAGTGGAATAACAAATACAAAATATTTACCAATTACCTTCGCCCGCCCTGGTGGGCACCGGGTCTGATCCTCACAGACGAAATTCGATATAATTATCAAAATTATTTACCCGTTGAAGAGTACTTGAGTGATTTAAAAACAGTTTTTTTAAAATCCTTTAGTAACCCCATCCTGATACCGCGTTCAATCTCAAACCACACGTATAAATCTATTCCTGATTTTTGGTGCACTCTGCCAAATGAATTTAAGGGAAATATTATATGGAAATCAAACCAATTATTAAATCTGGCTTGTGCGATTGCCAGTCCCGCTAAATTTGGATCAAAGCCCAATCGATACCCCGAACAGCATCATTATATTTTAGAATGGTTAATGCAAACAGAAAACCCTTTTATGACAGGCGTTGAATATGGCTGCAGTACTGGATATGGAACGTATGAACTTGCATTGCTGTTAAAACAATCAGAGAAAAAAGGAATGGTTTTGGGAGTAACCGTAGAACCATTGGAAATTTGGATGGCTTTAAATAAATATTTGCCATACCGGGATCACTGTCAAAACCACAGTTACCCCTCTAATGATCTCTACGATGAAAATTCAACTTTTTTTGTTGTAGGTGACTTCCGAAACTTTAATTTAAAAAGAAAGACAGATTTCCTTGTTATCAATGGTTTAGTCGGAGGCCCGGCTTTTAATTCACCGAAAGAAATGACCAATCTTTGGCTAAAATTGCAATCAGAATTAAAATCGAAAGGATTACTTGTTGTTGGAAATTATTTTCACGATGGTTATCGATCTTTCCATGATACGTTTTGTGAAATTGGGCAATGCTATTCAAACCTTGAATGCAAAATTTCCAATAGCCTTTTCTTCAAAATGAAATGAATAATGACCACATTTTTCGTACTATTCTTATTGCCGGTTTAATATTAGTCGTTCCGGTCGGCATATACCATCGATTAAAAGCCCATAAATCAGGCGAAAGACTTGATCGACGTCAAGAGGGGCGGTTGATTCTGTTTACCTTGCGACCGGTTGCTCTTTTTCGAATGATTTCATTAGTGATGTACGTTATTGATTTCAAATTGATGCAGTGGTCTTCAATGCCCATGCCTGTTACTCTGCGTTGGTCAGGAGTCGTTCTCGGTATTTTTTCCGGGATTCTACTTATATCTACATTTAGATATCTGGGAAGTAATTTAACTGATACGGTTGTAACCAGGACAAATCATATGCTCCTTACCACGGGACCGTATCGTTTTGTTCGTCACCCTTTCTATTTGGCGTTCACGGGAGTAGTTATAGCAGATTCAATTGTCATGGCAAACTGGTTTATGGGGTTAACGGGTGGTGTATGTGTCGTTTTGCTGGTATTGCGTACACGAATTGAAGAAATGAAGTTGATCGAGCGATTTGGTGATGATTATCGTGAATATATGATGTCTACCGGTCGATTCTTCCCGAGATTACGATAAGAGACGTGTTTATGCAGGGTGGGATTTTTGTTTAATAAATTTTGACATTATATTACTGAAGTAACTACGCCGCATAAGAAGTGGTGCCCTGAATGTGCAGCGTATCGCCACACAGGTCAAAACCAAACCGGTTTTAGGGATGGCATCTATGGTGCCGGAAGTTGGAAACCGAAACGACGCTTGATTATCAAGGCAGAATATCGTCATAAAGGAGTCCGCCCGCGTTTTCTGATTACCCGTTTCAGCGGTGAACCTGAAAGTCTGTATCGTATTGCCTACTGTGCCCGGGGCACTATAGAGAATCGTATCAGAGAACAACAGCCTGACTTGTTTGAAACACACACCCGTTGTCATCATTGGCGGGCAAATCAATTTCGATTCATACCGGCCGCATGTGCCAATATATTGCTCCGGAAAATGTGCACTGTTGCGTTGGCTGGAACTGAATCGGCACGGGCCGCCTGTGATTCAATTTGATTAAGACTGTTAAAAACTGGAGGTGTGGTTACCTGGAATATCCGGCGACTATACTTTCATTTATCATCACATTATCCATATCAGAAATTATTCCGGACAGTTGGACAGCGTCCGGCTTTCAATACCGGTTAATTGTAAATCAATATATATATAGCATTTGAAAAATTCGATTTAACCCAGGTAGATTTGCCTATAGCTCCAGTACCAAATAGAAAAAGCTCTTACCAGAAGAATATTGTATTATTCTGGGATACATAACTCCAAATTATATCGAAAAATAGAGTTTTTAACTCCAAACACAGAAATATCTACGGCGAAAATCATATTCCCGACCAATTTTTATCCGGCATCACAGAATCTAATTATTTCGAACATCTTTTACATTCCTCTTTAACACAACAATGAACAACTGACTTTAGGGGCATATTGATGAACATCCCTATCCCATACATAGTCAGTTTCTGTTCTGCTAATCATGTCAATGTACCCAACTTCCTTATAATGCCGCTGCTGATACTGGTTAAACCAGGAAAAAATATCAGATGGAGAATCTCTTCGCCGAATCCATGAAGCTGGTATATTGACATAAATTAAGGGAATTATATACTTATACTTAAATAAGTAAAATCACTCATTTTATCTTTAACCTCAACGGTTTAAATATCCTCTTTACAACCCAAAACTGACTGGTATAATAATAAGCATATTGCATTCAATTACTTATCCAATCATAAATTATGAATATCAGAAAAACAGCAGATACAATCAGTATTACAAATTTATTTAAACTATTTTCAACAGAGCATTAAGGTTATTAAATGGCTAGAAAAAATCAGATGGAACAACAAACCTATATGCGGGTTCTGTGGCACTCAAACGGGTATAAAGAGCTTACCATCACATAAACACAGTTAGTTGGTGTAAAGAATGTAGAAAGATATTTACAGTAAGAACAAACACATTTATGCACGCTAGTAAAATACCAGTGACTAAATGGGTTATAGCCCTATATCTTATTATTACAGCCCGCAAAGGTATATCTAGTTTACAGTTAAGCAAAGAACTAGGCATAACCCAGAAATCAGCCTGGTTTATGTGCCAACGTATAAGAGAAGAAATGCAAAACGAAGATATGCTAGCTGGTATCGTGGAAATTGACGAAGCATATTTTGGTGGCAAAGAATCCAACAACATCAACACCAAAAAACTCAAAGCTGGCAGAGGCACAATAGGCAAATATGCCGTTATAGGTATGCGAGAACGTGGCGGTAATACCAAGGCGATAACTGTCAATAATACCGATATAAATACACTGCAAAATTGTATAACTGATAATGTAATAGCAAGAAGTACCATTTATACGGATGATCATAGAAGTTACATAGGATTAGAAAGCCATAATGAATATAAACACGGTGTTGTAAAACACAATGTCTCAGAATATGTAAACGGTATGGTGCATACCAACAGTATAGAATCAATGTGGGCGGTATTAAAACGAAGTTATCATGGAATACATCATCACATTTCAGGAAAGCATTTACATCGTTATGTAAACAAATTTAGCTACAGACTTTAAGGTAAAGCTAATTGCCAATGCGATACTGTGCAAAAACATGGACAACACCCGATTATCGTATCAGGATTTGACGCGATAAATAAGGGAATTAGTTCTTAAAATAAATGACTTTTAAAAATATGAATATGAAATTATCCGAATACGAAATACAAGATTTAATCGAAAGATTGCAGAAGGGAGAGAACATTCCTCAAGACTATAAATACAAACTTTTTCCAACGAAACAAAAGGAATACGAGTTGGTGTATGGCGGTAAAATGAGAAAGGAAGATATTTTAGCCAATGAAGACGGGGTTTTCCCCGTTCCTTTACAGGTAGAAAAAACATTCAATGGACAGCGTGAATCTTGGAAAGATGGCTGGAAAAATATAATTGCTTTCGGAGATAACCTTCAATTTCTAAAAACAATCTATGAGAATAAAGACCCTTTAATAAAAGATAAAGTAAAGGGTAAGGTTAAACTTATCTATATTGATCCACCTTTTGCAACTGCCGATGAATTTCAAAACAAGCAAGGTGCGAAAGCCTACAATGATAAAAAGAAAGGGGCTGAATTTGTAGAGTTTTTAAGAAAAAGATTAGTTGTTGCAAGGGAAATATTAGCTGATGATGGAAGTATTTATATTCATCTTGATCAGAAAATGGGACACTATATAAAAGTTTTAATGGATGAAATTTTTGGAAAAAACAACTTTATCTCAGAAATAATATGGAAACGAACTGGTGCAAGAGCGCAATCTAATTTTATCAATCCAGTACATGACTTAATATATTTTTATTCTAAGGATATAAATAGGGTTAAATGGATTTCTTATAGAATACCATATTCTCAAGAATACATAGATAAATATTATCGCCACACAGATAAAGACGGTAGAAAATTTCAAGATACTTCTTTGATTGCGCCAGGTAAGGGCTATCAGTTTGAATGGAAAGAGGTAACGAAGGGCTGGAGGCATAATAAAGAGAAATTTGAAAAACTAGAGAATGAAGATCGTATTTATTATACAAAAGCAGGGGTTGCAAGATATAAGCGTTATCTAGATGAAATGGAGGGAATTCCGCCTCAAGATATTTGGTCTGATATATCAAATGTTAATTCACAAAGTGGCGAAAGATTGGATTATCCGACTCAAAAGCCAGAAGAATTGATTGAGAGAATTATTAAAGCAAGTTCAAATGAAGGTGACATTGTTTTAGATTTTTTTGGAGGTTCCGGCACAACTGTAACAGCAGCAGAAAAACTAAATCGGAAATGGATTTCTTGTGATATTGGTAAGCTGTCATTCTATACAATTCAGAAGCGAATATTAAATATTGAGACAAGCAAATCTCTTGAGAATCCAAAAAAGAAACACGGCAAAAACGCAAAGAGTTTTCTAACAATAAACACGGGTCAATATGATCTTGAGAAGGTGTTTGATCTTAAACATAAAGATTATTCAGATTTTGTACTAAGACTTTTTGAAATTGAGCCAATCAAAAAAACAATTAGCGGGATAAAAATAGATGGGGAACGCAAAGATGGATATTACGCATTAATTTGGCGTTACTGGGAACACAAAGACACATCTGTAGATGAAGTGTACTTAGATAGCCTTCATTCGAACATAGGTAAGAAAGTGGGCGATAGAATTTACATTGTTGCTCCCGCAAATTATGTAAATTTTATCAGTGACTATTATGAGATTGACAATGTCCGATACTACTTCCTAAAGGTGCCTTATCATATTATCAAAGAACTACATAAAATTCAGTTCAAGAAATTTAGACAACCACAAAGTAAAAAAAATGTCAATGATTTGGAAGATGCAGTTGGATTTCATTTTATGAAACAACCTGATCTTATAACTGAATTATCAACCTCTAAAACAAAAGTAAAAATAAGTATTAAAAAATTCCATTCTGATTTCAGTGAAGATGAAAAAGGTAAAGAATTAGAAAACTTTGAAAGTTTGGCAATGGTATTAATTGATAAAAGTTTTAATGGTCAAGCCTTTGATATGGATGAATATTACTTTGCAGAAGATCTACTGCCAAAGAAAAAGGGTACAAAAGATGATGGAAATGTTGGCGAAGAATTGAAAGAAACTAAAGAGATTAATTTACCAGCAATTCCAAGAAAAGAGTGCGGGAAAGCCTTAATGATAATCTATGTTGATGTTTTCGGAAATGAATTTAAAGAGAAGTTTGAAATTAAATAATATGGAAGAGATAAAACGTTATAAAACATCTGACCTTGTCTTAAAGGTTGACAAAAACTATGACCCGACTAAACTTCCGCTACAGCACTGGGATAGATATATTGATATTTTAGTAAGTAACAGACAATATCAAAAAGAAGCAATTATTAACACAGTAATATTTTTAGCTTCTGGTTTATATAAAAATACACGTGATTTGGTAGAAAAAAATTGGAATGATAATTCAAATGTGGAATTGAAAAAAAGGTATTCCGATTTAGATGAATACTTAAATTACCTACAAATTTCATCCAAACTTTCGGCAACAATTGACCTTGCCACAGGAACAGGGAAAAGTTATGTGATATACGGCATTGCTCAAATTATGCTTGGGTTAGGCTTAGTTGATAGAGTTTTAGTTTTGTGCCCTTCACTAACAATTGAAGGTGGATTAACCGAAAAATTTTTAAATCTAAGTTCAGATAGCAAATTAGTAGACGCTATCCCTGAGAATGCAAAGTGGAGAAACCCCTCAATAAAATCATCTGATGTAACTATTAAAGAGGGTGATATCTGTATTGAGAATATTCATGCTGTCTATGAAACTACCGGTTCATCAATTAAAGATAGTTTTAAAAATAACGGTGAAAAAACCTTGGTACTCAATGACGAAGCACACCATATCTACAATAGAGTTGAAGGCAGAGGTAAAGAGACTCAGAATCTAAAGAAATGGAAAGAATTTCTGATAAATTCCGACTTCAATTTTAAATATATCGCTGGTTTTACAGGTACAGCATATATCGACGATGAATATTTTAATGATGTGATTTATCGTTACTCCTTACGGCAGGCTGTTGACGATCAAATGGTCAAAATGGTCGACTATATTAGTAAAGACGACGACCTTGATAAGAATATAAAATTCCAAAAAATTTATGACAATCATGACTATAACAAGCTAAATTATCGCAAAATAAAACCTCTAACAATTCTAATTACAAAAGACATTAAAAATGCTAAAAGATTACTTACTGAAGTCTCTGATTTTCTAATATCGCGGGAGAGTTTAAGTGAGGATGAAGTAAAAGAAAAAACTTTGATTGTTACCTCACACAGCGACCATAAAGCAAATGTTCAGAAATTAAAGGAAGTTGATAATAAAGATAATCCAATAGAATGGATAATTTCCGTTTCAATGCTTACAGAAGGTTGGGATGTTAAAAATGTCTTTCAAATTGTGCCTTGGGAAGACAGAGCATTTAATTCAAAATTATTAATTGCACAGGTTTTAGGGCGTGGCTTACGAATACCGATTGAATATCAAAGCCCGCAACCAAAAGTAAGAATTTTTAACCACGATGCTTGGAGCAGAAATATAAAAGGACTTGTTGATGAAATACTTGAAATTGAAAAGCGACTTATTTCTATTCCTTTAGGAACAGGATATAGGGTACGACATCATTTCAAAGTCCATCACATAGACTATACTAAAAAAGCTATCATTAAGAAATCTAGTAAAGAGCATATAGAATTTGACTACACAAAAGGATATATAGAACTTCAATCACAAGTAGAAAAAAGCGAAAGGGAAACTGAATATACAGATTTTGCAGGGACTATAAATTTAAAAGAAACACTTATCCATTACAACACCTACACTATAGAGGAAGTTGTAAATAAAATTATAGATGAACTCAAAGTAAGAGACTGGGAAGGGAAAATAATTAAACTTCCAACTGGTAGTTATTCTAAAGACAAGATTCCACCAAAGGAAGAGATAACTAAAATTATTCGCACATCAATGGATAGAGTCGGTATCAAAGGAGATAGATTAATCGAAAAAAATAAGAATAAAATATTAAACAGTTTCAATACACTTCTTAGAAAAACTAATAAAAGCGTATTTTATGAAAGAGAAGTTCGAGAGTTACAGACAATACATACAAAGGACATGAAACAAGAGAGTGTAGCACTCGGTAATTTAAGACAGAATGCAACGGTCTATTATTCATCTGAATACAAAACTGAAATTGATGAGAAAAATTTAGAGTTATTAAATATTGTAATCAAAGATGAAAGTTTGCCAAGAAGTGCGTCAAAAGAAATAGGGAAGTTTCTTTTTAAAACACCTTTGAACTTAATTTTTTCTACAGCACAGCCTGAACGCGAGTTCATCAAGGAACTTTGTGAAAAAAATAACGCAGAGAAAATTGCAAGTTGGCTGAAGTCAAGAGATATGAATTTTTATTCAATAGAATACTCAATTACCTCTATCGGCGGAAAACACTCAAAAATTCAATCTTTCAACCCTGATTTTTTTATAAAACTAATAGATGGTAAAATTACACATTTCTTAATTGTTGAAATTAAATCTGATGAAGATATAAGTGAAGAAAATAAGGCAAAACTAAAATATGGGACACAACATTTTAAGGACTTGAATAAGGAATTGAAAAAACAGAACGTTGACGAAAAATATCATTTTCATTTTTTAAGCCCTAACTCGTATGACGTATTTTTTGACCATTTGAGAAACGGAAAACTGATTGAAGATAAATTTAAAAGTGATTTAGAAGTCGAATTATTAGCAAAGACTAACGAATAATATTCGACCCCAAAGGCATATACATTTGCAATTTACAAATTGCAAACCGATTGGCAGTAAATGCCAGTAAAGTTTCTATTGGAAAGAAACTTGATGTATAGCATTAAATAATGATGAAAAATAACAGAAAAGATATAACGATGGAACAATTTAAGACTGTTGTGGGTAAGTTAATGCAAACAGGAAAACCGACTATAAAATCAGAGAATAAGAAACCTACAAGAAAAGAATTGGAAGAAAGAATTTACCATAACGTTAATTATAAGTGCTAAGTAAAACCATAAAAAAATTCATAAGAATTTATAGAATTCCTTATTTAAGTATATAATTCCCCTTAAAATGGTCTGCTCCCTCGGCGGGTGTTAAAAGCCCTACATATTCACGAGCATGGATAAATGTCCAATAAATGAAATTCTTGAAATTTCCTGACAGAATAAATATTAAGCAGGTGGTTAAATAAGGAAGGGATACCCCAATGATAAATATAAGCATACGTATTATTAATTTTTTCCACCGCCGGGTGTTTATCATTATGTCATAAAACATGATTCCGAGTCCGGCAATCACAAACGTAAAATCATGTTGTTTTATTAACACGGCACATCCAAGTAATATACCCGCTGTCAGGCAGAAATAATTTTTCTCTTGATTCAGTGATATCAGAAGACACCAGATTGCACTCAGCACAAACGGTATCATAAAATGTTCTGTATTGGCAAAAATACCCTGTACTGAACTGCTTAAATTATGAATCATGTAAAACCCGGCTGCGATGACAGCTGAAATTGAACTGGATAACACACGTCCGGCAATCAGAAATATAAGAATAATACTGATAGAATTTGCAATGAGCAAACCGGTATGGATGGCTGAAATTGAATGACCGAATACAGATAAAGCAGCACCATAAATCACATAAATTCCGGGTAGTTTCATACTGTAAAAATCTTTGTAAGGAACGAATCCCTGAAGAAGTAGGATTTATTAACACAAATATTTAAGAATATTGTTTTAATCAGTGTAATTTCAAAACGGTGGAATATCACCTCAATTTACAGGTATATAATTCATGTCCTGTATAGTATAAAACAATATGGAGCTTACTATATCAGGAAATTAGTTTTTTAATCTTATTTACTGTCAATTTAAACAATTTCCGAATATCAAATCCTCTGCTTAACTCAGCGTTTGAACTGAAGTAAATTTCAACAACCTCCTGAATTCGGATAAAATTTAAACAAATGTGATTTATTATGCGTGTTATAATCGTTGGTGCCGGTGAAGTTGGAAACCAATTGGCAAAGGTTTTATGTCACAGAAAAAATGATGTTATCATTATTGATCTGGATGATAAAATCTTAGAACAGTTAAAAAATCAATTAGATGTCATGACCCTGACAGGTAACGGTGCTGCAGGTCAGATATTAGTGAAAGCCGGTATTGATAAAGCAGATATGCTATTTGCAGTCACAAATAATAGCGAAGCAAATATCCTAACCTGCGTGGTGGCAAAAAATTATAATGTACGGAAAAAAATTGCGAGAATAAAAACGAATGAGTATTTTGATGATGCGAAGGGATTAAAACCCGAATTTTTCGGGATAGATCATGTTATAATTCCGGAATATGAATGTGCCACCGACATTCTCGATGCACTTCTGCGGCCGGCAATCAGAGAAACAGTAAAGTTTCGTCACCCGGATGCCCAGATGGTAAATTTTCAGATTAAGCCGGGTTCGCCATTGGCAGGCTCCGCGTTAAAAAACTTTCCGATGCCCGAATTTATTAATAAATTACGAGTCTGTGCCATATTGAGATACGGGCAGTTAATTATCCCGACCGGTATTAATAAGTTCAATGCCTACGATGAGATTTACGTTTCCGGTGACCAGACGGTTATTGACGAATTGATCTCACGGTCTGAAGGTGATGATAAATTTATTTCCAAAGTCATTATAGCCGGCGGTACACGATTGGGAGGGATTCTAGCCTCAATGCTCGTTACTGCCGATATAAAAGTATCACTCATCGAACCGGATTTGGTTGAAGCTGAACGCGTGTGTGATCTCCTGGGAACATCAACATTAATTATTCATGGAGAGAGTACGGACATTTCCATTTTAGAAGAAGCTGGAATCGAACATTGCAATGCCTTTATCGCGGCCCGTCTTGATGATGAATCAAACCTGCTCAGCTGTGTATTGGCCCGTAATCATTGTGCCGGAAAAGTCATTGCCGTAACAGACAACCCGGATTACCTGAGGATCATTTCTGGATTAACAACAATTGATTGTTGTTTCTCGCCTCTGGTCTCAGCAGTCAATATTCTTATCAACTACATTAAGACAGAAAACAGGCAAACTGTCGCGATGCTGAAACGAATCCCGGCAGAGATGATGGAATTAATTGTCCCCGCTGAATCACCAATAGCAAATCAAAAAATCAAGGACATATCACTACCCGCAAAAATGATATTTTCGTTAATTATCAGGAACAACCATCTTGTCCCCGCTATTGGTGATGAAACGATTAAACCCAACGACAGTGTATTGGTATTAACCGAACCGGAATCCGTCGAGACTGTGGGTAAATGGATTGATCCAAAAGGATTTTTCGCATGAATTTAAAAGTGGTAGCACGCGTTGTATCTGCCATTCTTCTTGTAGTCGGTTTTGCTATGCTCTCAGCCGTCGGGGTTTCATGGTTAATGGGGGATTCAAAAACAATTATATTGGAATTTTTTATCTCCTCAATGCTCGTCATTATTATTGGCACTTTCGGAATCGTACTGCTCCCGTCCGAATCCACCATAAAATTCAAGGAAGGATTTGGAATTGTAACATTTAGCTGGTTAGGAGCCGCTGTATTTGGTGCTGTTCCCTATGTATGGGTCGGAAAATTATCCATTGTTGACGCATTATTTGAAACAATGTCGGGATTTACTACCACCGGTGCCAGTATTTTGGGAAATATCGAATCACTTCCTTACGGGTTATTATATTGGCGCAGTCTGACTCAATGGCTTGGCGGCATGGGAATTGTCGTATTGTCATTGGCAATTTTACCAATATTGGGAATCGGCGGGATGCAGCTGTACAAGGCAGAAGCACCCGGACCGACAACAGATCAACTTACACCGCGAATCGCCAGTTCTGCCAAAATATTGTGGTTCATCTATGTCCTTTTATCAATTGTCGAAACAATTCTTCTGATGTGCGGCGGCATGGGGCTGTTCGACGCCTGGTGCCATACCAGCAGTACCCTTGCGACAGGTGGATTTTCTACCCGCCGGGACAGTATAAAGGCATTTGACAGTGCCTATATCGACGGGATTATAACCGTTTTTATGTTTCTTGCAGGTTGTAATTTTGTTCTTCATCTACGGGCAATTACCGGTAAACCTCAAGAATACTGGAGGGATGAAGAATTCCGATTTTATTTTCTGACAACGATTTTTGCCATTACAACTGTTGGCGCCAGTTTGTATTTCTCCGGTTATTATGGTCGACATATCGGTGAAATCCTCCGTCATACCTCATTTACATGCGTTAGTATCATAACAACTACCGGATTTTGCACAGAAGATTTTGATCAATGGCCAACGTATACAAAGACCTTATTAATCTGTTTGATGTTTATCGGTGGATGCGGCGGTTCAACCGCCGGGGGTATGAAAGCATCACGACTGCTTCTGCTGCTGAAGTTTTCAATTGTTCAGATACGCCGGTGCTTTTATCCCAGATCAATTGCCAATATCCGATTAAATAACCAGCGTGTAAATGACGACATAATGGCAAAGATTCTCGGTTTCTTTTTTATCAATATTAATATTTTTGTGTTGGTTACACTTCTTATTTGTGTTGTCGAACCCGGTCTTGGAGCAGCGGGAACACGGTCAGAAGTCGTATTTTCTGCAACGTCTCTTGAAACCGCAATGACCAGTGTTATTGCCACACTTTACAATATTGGCCCGGGATTAGCACAGGTTGGACCTACAATGAATTATGAATGGATGGCACCCCATACCAAGATGATTCTATTTTTTATTATGCTGATCGGCCGCCTGGAAGTTTATACAGTACTTGTTTTGTTTCTACCTGTTTTCTGGAGGAAATAAACTTGTATTAACATGTTATCGCTGTAGGTTTAATCTCTGTATTGGAGTCGTAATATTTTATAGACAAACTGAGAGTTTCTTATGTCAAAAAACTGTGCAGTATTGGATTCTTCTATTGGTAAAAAGGTCATCATGGCAATTACCGGTGCACTGCTGTTTGGTTTTCTTCTCTCCCACCTTGCCGGCAATTTTCTGATGTTTTGCGGTGCAGAAGCCTATAATAATTATTCACATGCACTGGTATCAAATCCCTTAATATATGTTGCAGAATTCTTTTTAGCTGCCGTATTCCTCGGGCATATTATTAATGGAATTATTTTGACCGTTCGAAATAAAAAGGCACGTCCCGTTGAGTATGCCATGACTCAGTCCCTGGGAGAAAAGAGTATTGCATCTCAAACCATGATCTGGTCCGGATTAATTGTTTTCTATTTTCTTGTCATTCATTTGGTTACATTTAAATTCGGAACGGATGTTTCGCCGGCATCAGCAGATGGAGTACGTGACATTTATTCGTTAGTCGTCGCACGATTCAGTGAAAAAATCTATTCAATTTTTTATATTATGTGCATGATTATGCTTGGTTTTCATTTGAGCCATGCAATCCAGAGTTTATTTAGAACATTAGGGCTGAGTCAACCCAAATATCTGGCTATAATCAAAGTACTTTCAATTTTAACCGGAATCGGTATTGCCGCAGGATATTGTATCTTCCCAATTTATTTCGGTTTTATAAAATAGAGACACTATGGAACTCAATTCAAAAATTCCTGATGGACCAATAGAGAAAAAATGGGATAAGCACAAGTTTGATGTAAAACTGGTTAATCCGGCGAACAAACGCAAATTCAACATCATTGTTGTCGGTACCGGACTTGCCGGCGGTTCCGCGGCGGCATCTCTGGCGGAACTCGGATATAATGTAAAATGCTTCTGCATTCAGGACAGCCCGCGCAGAGCACACAGTATCGCGGCTCAGGGAGGAATCAACGCTGCAAAAAATTACCAGAATGACGGTGACAGTGTCTATCGATTATTCTACGATACCGTAAAAGGTGGTGATTTCAGATCCCGTGAAGCCAACGTCTATCGTCTCGCTCAACTTAGCGTCAATATCATCGACCAATGCGTCGCACAAGGTGTCCCTTTTGCACGTGATTATGGCGGACTGTTAGATAACCGTTCATTTGGGGGTGCTCAGGTTTCTCGAACATTTTATGCCCGCGGCCAAACAGGTCAGCAACTGCTGCTCGGTGCCTATAGTGCACTGTCCCGGCAAATCAGCCTCGGAAATGTCGATATGTATCCGCGACACGAAATGCTGGATTTAGTTACTGTTGACGGCCATGCTCGAGGTATAATCACACGAAACCTCGTTAACGGCAGTATAGAGCCCCATGCCGGAGATGCAGTTGTTCTATGTACTGGCGGCTATGTCAATGTATTTTATCTTTCAACAAATGGGCAGGGTTGTAATGTAACAGCTTCCTGGCGTGCCTATAAAAACGGTGCTGCGTTTGCGAATCCATGCTACACACAAATTCACCCGACCTGCCTGCCGGTATCCGGTGATCATCAGTCAAAACTGACATTAATGAGTGAATCCCTGAGAAACGATGGTCGTGTCTGGGTTCCGAAAAATAAAGAGGATAAACGCAGACCAAACGAAATTCCTGAAAACGAACGTGATTATTATCTGGAACGCCGCTACCCGGCATTTGGTAATTTAGTACCGCGCGACGTTGCATCAAGAGCAGCAAAAAAAATGTGTGATGACGGTTTTGGTGTCGGTGCTGCAAAGACTTCGGTATATCTTGATTTTGCAAATGCAATTGAGCGAATGGGCAAACAAACAGTTGAAGCAAAATATGGCAACCTGTTCCAGATGTATGACCGGATAACCGATGAAAATCCATACAAATTTCCAATGAGAATATACCCGGCTCCGCATTATGCCATGGGCGGTTTGTGGGTTGATTATAATCTGATGAGTACTGTTCCCGGCCTATTCGTATTAGGGGAAGCAAACTTCTCGGATCATGGTGCAAACCGTTTAGGTGCAAGTGCCCTGATGCAAGGTCTGGCAGACGGATATTTTGTCATTCCGTATACCATTTGTGATTATTTAGCTGAATCCCTTGGAAAAGATAAAATTGATACGAGTCACGCGTCATTTAAGGATGGTGAAAAAGCGGTGAACGATAAACTGAAAAAATTACTGTCTATTAAAGGGAAACGAACCGCAGACGAATTTCATCGAAAACTGGGACGTATAATGTGGAACCGGTGCGGTATGTCACGTCATAAAGACGGATTGACCGAAGCACTTGAGTCAATACCAAAGTTAAGAGAAGAATTTTACAGTGACCTGATTATCAGCGGATCCGGCGAAGAATTAAATCAATCGCTGGAGAAAGCCGGCCGTGTTGCCGATTTCTTCGAGCTCGGTGAACTTATGGTACGTGATGCCTTGAACCGAAACGAATCATGCGGCGGTCATTTCCGGGAAGAATATCAAACCGAGAATAATGAAGCAATGCGTGATGACGAGAATTACTCCTATGCAGCTGCCTGGGAATATAAGGGTGAGAATGACGCTCCGGCATTGAACAAAGAGCCATTGGAATTTGAGCATGTCCATTTAGTTCAGAGGAGTTATAAATAATGAATTTCAGTATAACATTAAAAATTTGGCGCCAAAAATCTGAATTTGACACCGGACGTTTTGTCAGCTATAACCTTGATCATGTATCACCGGACATGTCATTCTTAGAGATGCTGGACACTCTAAACGTACAACTTGAAGAAAAAGGTAAAGAAACAGTAGCCTTTGATCATGATTGCCGTGAAGGGATTTGTGGTGCCTGCAGCCTCTATATCAACGGTGAACCGCATGGACCGGATCGTGGCACGACAACCTGTCAGCTGCATATGCGCCGATTCAAAGAGGGTGATGTCATCTATATTGAACCCTGGCGTGCGAAACCGTTTAAGGTGGTTAAAGACCTTGTCGTTGATCGGTCATCATTTGACCGTATTATTCAGGCCGGCGGGTATATTTCCGTTAATACCGGAAACGCACGTGATGCCAATGCCATTCCAATCGGCAAAACAAAATCTGATCTGGCCTTTGATGCGGCTGCCTGTATCGGGTGTGGGGCATGTGTTGCAGCATGTAAAAATGCATCAGCCATGTTATTTGTATCAGCAAAAGTAACGCAGCTGTCAATCCTTCCACAAGGTCATCCGGAGCGATACGATCGCGTATCAAAAATGGTCAGTGTTATGGATCAGGAAGGCTTCGGCAATTGCACCAACGAAGGCGAATGCGAAGCAGCGTGTCCAAAAGAGATTAAAAAAGAAAACATCTCTCGTCTCAATCGGGAATTCATCGTCTCAAAAGTCAAATCTGCGTTTTCGTCTTAAATCACACGATATCGACTGTTTTGACCCTCTGTACTCTGTTGTAATAATCGTGGGGAAATCCGGGGGGACAAAAATTTTTAATGCCGGCATGGATGACTATTTGTCTAACCCTGCGAAAATTGAAAAATTACAAATTAAACTCACCGATTTAGGTAAAGATGCATAAATAAAATTAGAAACTTAATACTCCGGACGCTTTTCTTTAATGACGGTTGCTTCTTTAAGTTCAAACGCCTTTTCCAACTCCTGACCCAATTCATTTGCAAAATCCATTGCCCGGTCATCAAAGACATGTATTTCTCCGTTACTTGTTGCCAGACTCTCTATTCTTGCTAAATGAATCGATTTGTTTAATTTTTTCTGTTCCAGATATATATCAAACGTTTTACGCGTCCATCCTTCCACATATAACCTGAAATTAAATTTCGGGCACAGATCGTTTATGATTTTTTCCAGTGTTTCAAATTCAGAGGACACAGATGTATCTTTTAGTTTAACCAATAATCTAATCTCCGGTTTAATAGACTTAATTTGTACCTGATTCATTTTGCTTAGAGAAAATCAACCGCTTCTATGTCAACTTAGCAAAAAAAATTACTAACACAAATGGTAAAAACTCTAAAATTATTTTATACAGCGTTTAGCTTAAAAATTGATGATTTCAAACACGGCTGTAACAAGCTAAACGATTTATTCTGGTTTATTCTGTGACTGTTTTTGCAACACTCTGAATTTCAACGTGGTGGAGCATTTTATACAACAGCATAGTTATTTAATATTATTTTCTCAGAAAACTATGGTGTTTTTATTGAAAAATTATAGCAATAAATTAGTCGCCACGCTATTATAGCCCCCTTGCCATTCTATCATTTTCTGATTATAGTTCAAAAAATTATTAGTCAAACGAAAATACAGTGTAATTTGAGATTACGTAAACGGGAGCTTATCGATATTACAGAAACTATAACACCTTAAATTTTACAGCAGTACATTCCAGGTGATTTAACCCATGAAAATTCAATTTACTATATACAACTCAGTGCTCATTTTATTTTTCTTTGCACCATTACATACCCTTTGTGCAGCTGAAGCAGAGGAGGAAAATATACCCGTTATTGAAGATATCGTTATTGACAACTTTGATAAAGGTAAAACTCAAGGTGTTTATTTTAAACGGAAAAACACTTTAGGGAAATATCATGGAACCTGGTCAAAACGCCCAAGTTACACACTGATCAGCAAGAGTAAAACAATGAGGCTTGGTGACGAAGGCAGAGGATTGGTATTGGATTTCAAGAAAGACAGGGGGTGGTGCGGCTGGTACAGCATTCTCGGAACCATAGATGCATCCAAACATAATATCTTTTCGTTTTGGGTAAAAGGTAAAACCGGCGGGGAACGATTTGAGATTGGGTTCATCGATAAAGAACGTGATAATCTAAAAATGGATGCCGTATATGCCGGGTCTGTAGATTTGTTTTCCCCTGAGGGAGTTACAACAGAATGGAAAGAAGTAAAAATACCTTTATCTCGAATCATCAGTCAGGTAAATATATCTGAACTTACAACCGTTGTCATCTGGTTTCCTCATCCGGGAGAAGGTACAATTTACCTTGAAGACATGACATTTAAGTGGGATCCGGAAATTGACAGAATTGAAGAAGCAAACTTTCCGACAGCAGGCAAACACAAGGAGTACCCAAGGAGTATGTGGGTGTGGAAAATCGATCCCGTGCTAAATTTGGAAGCCAGGAAAGAATTATTAGCACTATGCTGGAGAACTGCTATTGAAATTATTTACTTGTTTATTGGTGATTTTCCATCCCATGGTGTTGAGGACTATACAGAATCACTAAGGACATTTTTATCTGAATGTCATCATAAAGGGATTTCAGTAGAATTACTCACCGGAAATCCGACATGGACTCTCAAAGAAAATCATGATCGGGCTGTCAACTGGCTGCGCCCGTTTTTAGAATACAACAAAGTTCATCCGCCCGAGGAGCGTTTTCATGGTGCTTCTATTGATGTGGAACCCTATCTTTTAAGTGAGTGGAAAACAGATCGAGAACGAATAAAAGAAGAGTATCTGATTCTGATTAAAAAATATAGAGAACTTATTGATTCGTATCCAGGCATGAATTTTAAATTTGGCTGTGCAATACCAATTTTTTATACTGAAGATGTAGAGTTTGAAGAAGAACTTTTAGACATGCTGGATTATGTCGCTCTTATGGATTACTACGATTCCGGTGATGAAATTATTAAACATGGTCAGCCGCATATCGATTTAGCATCAAAAATGGGGAAAAAAGTCTGGCTGGGAGTTGAGATTCAGGATTTGGTGAGTATGAATCAGGGGATGAGACGAAATACGTTCTTTGAAGAAGGCTGGGAAGCAATGGAAAAGGAACTGGCCAAAGTGTCGTCTCACTTTGACAGGCAGTATGGTTATGGCGGCATCGCAATTCACTGCTATTACGCTTATAAAATACATCAACGTGATACAAAAACACCCCAAAATCGCCTCAGACTGCAAACTCCTGAAGGAAAAATTGTAAAACTGAATTCCTACAAAAAGAAATTACCCAAAACAATTGACGGCAAACTCGTTGATTGGCATAAAAACAGTTTTTATAAAATATCACGAAAGGAAAATGTGGTTTTTGGAAAAAGTGCCTGGAAAAACAAGTCTGATTTGAGTTGTAAAATTTACAGCGAATGGGACGACTCAACACTCTATATGGCATTTGATGTAATAGATAATAAAATTGTTCAGGAAAAAAAAGGCTTTGATTTATGGGAAGGTGATCATATCGAATTCTGGCTTGACGTTGATTTAGGCGAAGATTTCACTGAAGCAACGAATTCAAGAGATGATATTCAATTCGGATTTAGTCCTGGAAACTTTGGCAGCCTGCCGGCGGATGCCTGCATCTGGACACCGGAAGTAAAAGATAAATTGAATCCGGAAATCGATATCGCAGCTGTGAAAACGAAAAAAGGGTATACCCTTGAAGTTGCCATTCCCCGTCACGTATTATATAATGACAAAACAGTCGCTCAAATGAGTATAACTGATGTTATTCACTCAGATGTTGTTTTCTCAAAGAATTCAAATGCGGGAAAACAGGTAAGATATACTCAGCGTAAAGAAGGGAATCCGCCAACAGCTTTCTATAGTGGGTATCAGATGGGTATAAGTGTGGAAGCAAGTGATACTGATGACACACGATATCCGCAAAAATCTCTAATGTCCACCGCTATCGACCGGGTTTGGGGTGATCCCACTACATTTGGCTATCTCATATTTACAGATGAGTTTGATGATTCCAAATACGACAAAAATGAACCTGATGAAGAAATCACGGTATCCGAAATTGAGAATATTAATGTATCAAGAGTCAGTGCTGATAAAGTTGAGGTCAATTCCAACGAGAAACTATTCGCCGATGATTCAGATTCCGATGATCAGTCATCAAAATTAGAAATGTTGAATGACATTCCCGAATTACCCGGAAATACTAAATTAACTGATAAAGAAACTGAATTCAGTTATCGTGGTAGAATTGGGGCATATAAAATCCCGCCGAATGATGTCATCACTTCTATTGATAACATTAACAGTTTTAAATTAGATACCGATAAAATTGCTAATGACGATCAATTTAGATTGAATGAGACGGTACCCGGTTCAATAAAGTTTCAGTTTAAAAATAGGGATACCGCAAGTTTTTGCGGAAGTTATGTTATGCTATTGGCTGATCTCACGAAATATAAGACCCTTACTTTTCTTGTAAAAGGTGCTGTTGGTGGTGAAGAATTTAATATTGGCCTGAATGATCATATAGCTAATAAACGTGAAGACGCTGTATTCGTAGGTTCTGTCAACCGTTATCTCCCAAAAGGCGTTTTAACAGACTGGCAGGTTGTTAAAATTCCGATTGCAGATTTTTTTGGGCCTGATATCAGCACATCGTTTTCTATTATCTTTTTGTTTTCGGCACAAAGTGAAGGAAGTATATGGATAGATGAATTCAGATTTTCGAAAAAACAACTCGTCGACAGGCAGGCAAAAATAACGAATGATGGCTATTTATTATTAGATAATTTTGATTACAGCAACCTGAATTTGCTCGGACGTAAAGCTGCCGCCTATAAGCGACTCCCATCCTACTGCTTAATCAATAGAGTAAGCAATAATTTTGTCGGTGTAAAAGGAAAGAGTCTACAATTAAAATATAATAAGAAAGGAAGTGGATGGTGTGGGTACTATACCTTGATGAATCAAATTGACGGTGACTATTTTGACCTGTCGAATTATGATAAAATTTCATTCTATGTCAAAGGTGAAACCGGAGGTGAAGATTTTGAGCTTGGAATGGCAGACAGCAACTGGATAACAATTGGAGACTCGATTAAAGCAGGCCAAATAACGAAATATTTATCAAACGGAATTACAACTGAGTGGCAAAACGCAATAATACCGTTAAAAGATTTTGGTAATTTAGATTTTTCTCAAATGGGAGCATTTGTAATGAATTTTAATTCAAGTGGACAGGGTACCGTATATATCGATGATATTAAATTACATCTGAAAAATATTGAAGAAGGGGAAAATAAATAGCAGCCGGCATGCCCCGCGAATTCATCAGGCAAAACTTATGATGTTTAATTTTTTAAGTTCTTCTAATATATCATCTTTACTTATTGGTTTAGCCAAATAAGCATCACATTTTTCCGAAAATGCATCAATGATGGTCTTACTCATTATCTAACGAAGAAGTCATAATAATACTGGCTCTTGTTTCACATTGATTTTCTTCTTCTAAGGTTCGTATATTACTCAGAACCATTTTGCCATCACCATTTGGTATTTTCATGATATCAAGAAAAACTAAATCGAAATAATTATTATCGTCTATGGAACTCTTTATAATTGCTACAGCTTCCTCCCCGTTATTAACAGTAACGCATTCGCCGTAACCAGAAAGGATTCTTTCCATGATTTTAGATGAAATATTATTATCTTCAACGATAAGAATCCGCATTAAACTGATACCCGGATTATCTGACAGGAAATATTCATGAGGACAAAAATTAATATTCTAACGTTATTCATTTTTATTCTTTTATCAGGATGTACGACCGTTCCCATCACTGACCGCAGGCAACTCACCCTTATACCCAGTCAACATCTAATTTCATTAAGTCGGCAAGAATATAAGAAAGTATTAAAGGCAAGTAATCTCTCAAAGAATAATTCTCAACTACAACAGATTGAAAAAGTAGGCAGGAAAATTGCCAAATCAGCAAATGAATTTTTACAAGAGAATAATATGAAAGCAAATTTTGAATGGGAATTTGCTTTAATTAATGACGACCAAACTGTAAATGCATGGTGTATGCCTGGAGGAAAAATTGCCTTATATACAGGGATATTACCGTATACTCAGGATGAAGCCGGTATCGCAGCTGTAATGGGACATGAGGTTGCTCATGCAATTGCAAAACATTCAAACGAACGAATGAGTCAGGCAATGCTTGCAAATTTAGGGTCTGCCATGTTATCAAAATCAATAGAAAACAGACCTGTTAAAACTCAAAAGGCGTTCCACACTGCAATAGGCATGGGTACGAAATTCGGAGTCATCCTTCCATTTTCCCGACTTCAGGAATCAGAAGCAGATCGCCTTGGACTTATTTTAATGGCCAAAGCAGGATATGACCCGCAGCATGCCGTTGAATTTTGGAGACGTATGCAAAATTCAAAAAAACGATCTGGCCCTGAATTTACTTTGACTCATCCCTCGGACCAGCGTCGAATTCAGAACATTGAATCTCATCTTATCGAAGCCTATTACTATTATGACCCGTTTATAAAAGATTGAATATAATTCAATCGTTACAGATGAATTTTGCTATTTCCCATTCTCACTGCACTTTTTTAAGGCAGCGTCGGATGACATTCACAGGTTATGGGGGAAGAAATCATTGTTTATTCAGAAACTGATTTAACCATAAAATCAGCAATAAAGTCCGAATTGATTTATGCAAATAGAGTTTGGCACTGCCCTGTCGACTCTGCAATAGGTACCCGAAAATGGGTTACCCATGGACTGCATGTTACCGGTGCTGGTATGATGGACAGGGAAGAACAGAAAGATTTTAACATAATCACTTCATAAAAGAGTTTAAAATATCTTTCATCTCCAAATTTTCAGATTTTTCACTCTCTTCCAATTTCTTCAGTTCTCTATTTTTCAAAATTTCAAAGATACTGCCTATCGCTTCTTTAACCGATTTATCACCTGAAATCACGTCACCGACAGTTTGAATTCCCTGAACCGTCGCCTGATCATCATCGTCTAAATCAAGTAAATCATTGGCAATAGATGGAAACCATTTTCCTAAAAGATATTTCGGTTCCCAGGAAGCTGACTTAAACGGTATGGGCCGTGTATAATGAAAACCATCTTTACTTTTTGTCAGGTGAATTTTTAGTTTTTCAGCACGTTCAACATTACGTCCTGAATATCCAATGGTTATCATCATATCAGGCAGGAATTGCGGACCCGCGAAGTTCCCCTTTCCATTTAAATTGAACATTTTATTTCTAAGCTCCAATGAATTGACAGTCAGGTTTTGTGATTTGCTTTTGACATCAATTACTATTGAATCAAAAATCTGGTCCTGAGCATCAATTCCCAATAAGCTCATTAATTCTTTATGTTTCAGAAGTGTTTCGCTGCAATCTAAATCAGTGATACTGCATTTCATTTCTCCACGGATTGTGTCGGTAATAATCTTAGGTTCTGTTCCGCTGCCACTGATTTTACACTGAAGATCAGCAATCGTACCGGATAAAATACCGTAAGCATCATTAGAAATACTGCTGAGTATTGGCATAACATCAAGATTTTTAATACTTAATCGGCCACTAAATTCGGGATTATTTAAATCTAAAATATTACATTCACCGCTAAAGGATATGTCTCCGTCATCACATTTTAAGCTTGATTCAACAATTTTTACTGATGACTGATTTGCAGAAATATGAGATTTTAACTCATTAATTTTCAAGCTCTTATATTTAATAACGGGGATATCCAACATTGCTTCGAAACTAAATTCAGGGAGCGGATTGGTACGCGTTGATTTGTTTTGATCTATTTGATTATCTCTGGATGCATTCGAATCTAACTGTGTATTAACGGCTGCATCTGAATTGGATATTTCCGTTATACTATTTGCAAAATCAAGAATTTCCTCTACATCAACAGCCGTATTAGACTTTACTTCCAGACAGCCTGATTTGTCTGATTGAGAAAATGAAAAATTCCCGCTGGCAGTCATATCACCGAGCACACTGCCATTAACATTTAAAGATGATGACAACGAGTTCAGATTAAGAGTACCATTTTTATTGAATCCTGCATCGATATTTACTCTGCCGGCAAGTTTATTGTCTCTTAACGTTGACAGATTCTCGATCTTAAAATCTGATATAGAGAGTTCTCCTCGACAATTTACATTCTCCAATTTTTCACTGAAATTCAGATTAAATGTACCATTCGTATTAAGATTGCCCAGGTCATACTTTTTATGGATTGATTCAGGTAAGAGTCTCTTAAGAGCAGAATTTAATTTAATCGTGGTAAATTCCAATTCGCCACTCATTTTGTCTAAATTTAATTTACCTCCGGCCTTTACATGAAATGCAGATTCCTCATCAATAAAAAATTCTAAACTGGCATCATTGATAACTGATTTGGTGAAAGATTCTTTGAGATTCAGGTTGTATCCGATATACCCGGAAAATTTAAGATTTTCGTCTTTATGCTTATAGAATATATCAGTGACATTAAGCTTTCCCACACCGTGAAGATCACTTCCATCGCTCAAAACAGTTAATTCCAACTTACCGGAAGTCAGGCTTTTACTCAGACTGATATTTTCAATTTTGGGACATAAACCTGCAACTAATGCGTTTCTAAACTGATTAATTCCCAAATTAAATGTTGCAGGCTGCTGAATATCCGGTTTATCAGTCAGCAAAGAAATCGTTAATGTATCGCCTAAGGCACATGTCAATACATCATTAGAGCCATCATTTGCAACAATGTCTAATTCACGAATACGAAACGTCTTTTCTTCAGGTTTAACAGTCAATCCATAGTTGATTTGTAATCGCAGCGGATCGGGTTGATCATCCGAAGTGGATGATTTTATTGTGAGTTCCTCAGCATTTAAACTCCCGGTTAAATCCAGTTTTGATACATTCTTGCTGACAACTATGTGGGTATTATAATTCAATGAACCCTCTATCTCGACGCTCGAATCTAAATTATGAAAGCGCTTAATAAAATCAAGATCATTTAAAGACATACTGACATTAAAATCACCTGAGATCGGAGTCATTGCCACGATTCCGGATCCAGCAATATTCATGTTCTCTTTTCCGTTATCATATTCAATAAGATTTAATGTATTAATCCGATATCTCTCATCTTCAACGTGGGCAGCAAGTTCAAAATCCAGCCTTCTGTCAGTCAAATCAATTGATTGATAACGGCCATTTATTGATTTGACTCCCAGGTTCAGCTGAATTTCATCCGGTAAAAATGATTGGTTCAAAACGGCAGTCAAGGAAATTTCTGCGTCACATGAAAGCGGATGGTCCAAGGTTGGCCGGGCAGTCGAAATAGATGTTGTAAATGTTACTTCAATGGATTCATTGACAGCGACTCTATTGCAATGGATATCAATTTTATTAAACGAATATGATGATTGCGACATTTTGTCATCATAGATAAACTGACAATTTTTTATGCTGAAATTATTAATTATAAGTACCGGAAAATTGGTTGTTTTTGGGGTATCATTTGAAACCGATTCGGACTGCACGGGAAGCTCAGGTAAATTTAGATTTCCATCATGATCTTTTATTATATGAACCAATCCATCTTCGACGAATATTTCATTAATAATAATTTTCTTGTTTAATGCTGCCTTCCAAAAATATTTAATTTTAATTAATTTAGCTTTGAGAAGTACATCATTCTTATTTCTAATCTCCAGATCATTAATCGTAATTCCGTCAAATATAGAAAATGACAGATCCCCTGTTGACACATTCATATGCAGTTCATCAGCAATTTTAGGTAAAACAAACTGTTTTATAAACAATGGTGAGTTCACAAAAAAGAACAATGCCGTACCTAAACCAGCCGTTATAACAAATAGTACTAATAGTTTTTGTTTCATAATCAGCTATAATTTTGTTAAATCAGAATCTCTTCCAAAGACATTTTCAGCTGCGATCCAATCCCTTTTATAAAAAACCCATAAGTCCGCATATAACTGTCTAAGTTCACTTAACAGGTGTTGGGCAACAATAGAATTTAATTAAAATTAATTAAACGAATCCCATCCTTTACTCTTTATCTCCCGAAATCCCAATTCATCATTTATTAAAAATAATACCTCTCCACCAAGTTGATTAATAATTGGAATCGCTTTTTCCGGACCCAATACAACTGAAGCCGTTGTCAGACTGTCCGTCAACCAATTATTCCCGGTACCGGAGAAAACAATACTGACTGACAAAATGGAATTATTTACCGGCCACCCTGTTTTTGGGTTAATAATGTGATAATATTCAAGATTACCTATTTGTATTGGATTTCTATAGTTCCCGCTCGTTGAAATTGATAAACCATTTCCCTGATCAGTAACTGTCTTCCAAAGTCTACTTAGATTATTGGGATTCTGTATTCCTATAACAAATGGTTTTTCCCTGGGTGAAATTCCGAAAACTGCTGTCTCTCCACCAAGTTGAATCATCGCAGACGTCACATCATTCTGCTTTAACATTGCAACAATAGAATCCACAGCAATTCCCTTTATTATTCCTCCAAAATCAAATTTCATTTCAGTTGGAATCTGCTTTAGAACATTATCGTCAAGTACAACCTTGTCCAAACCACAATGTTTCAATACTGATTTTATCTCTTCCCGGGTTGGTGGAATATTCTCCTTTTCCTTCTCCTCCCACAACATTTTTAGAGATTTAATCGAAATATCAAATGTTCCGTTTGTCAGTTCACAGCTCATTCTCGATTTGGTTATTGCTTCAGTGAGGATTGGCGATAACAAAACTGGATCATCACTTTTTCTCTGATTAATAATTCCAATTTCACTGGCCTCATTATAGTCATTAAATATTTTATCGATAACATCTAAATATTCCCATATTTCATCGCCGGAAATCTGATTATTCGGATAAAATGTTACGGTAACAGGAATGCCGTAAAACAATAATCTCTCTTCACTGTACCAATTTTTCTCACTCGTATCACCAGTCGAATAACGACTGATTACTATTCCTCCGACAAGGATAATACAGCAGCAAAAAAATATGAAAGCGTTTATTGATTTCCCAGTGTTGTTTTTCATAAAATCAGCTGACTGTGATATACGACAGATGATTTACATTTAATCCGGTTCTTTCGAATCGAAGTTCAAAATCAGTTTTACAATGTCGTATATCGTCGATGGCATGGTTTGCTTTTTTATAGCAGGGAAGTTGGGTGATTGCATCCAGCATAAACGAATAATACTGATCGTCGTCCGTTGATAAGTGAAGTATTCCACCGGGAACTATTTTTTGTGCAGCACGTCCCAGAAATTCAGAGGAAATGAGCCGTTTTGACCGATGCCGGACTTTCGGCCACGGATCCGGACATAAAATATGCATTCTTGAGATTGAGTGATCCGGCAAGCCATAACCAATCAAATTCCATGCATTAATACGAAGAAGCTGAACATTTTTAAGGTTATTACGGTCTATTTTTTTTTGTATTTTTCGTAAACGTCCCAACATTACATCGGCTCCCACAATCACTCGATCCGGGAAGAGTTCGGCAAGTGACAACAAATAACCACCTTTACCACATCCAAGATCCAGCTCGGTAAGATGCGATTTGGAAAACGTTCGCCTGCTGTAACTGCTGGTCAAAATCTCTATCATTTTTATTAGTCCATTAACTGAAAAATAAGCTGAACCCAAATTGAAACATGAACGTGAATGATCATGACATATTACAGGTTTAATTTGCTGCGTTGCAGCCGGTGCCTGACACAAATACAAAAAAAGGCTTAGGATAATTATGCCAGGCATATTGATATAATTTGTAACATTTATAATTTTGTGTTTCACAGAAGATACATTTTCAATGAAGTTAATTTTATCAGCATAGTCAATTTAACCTTTATTTTCACCTGACTGACAATTAACATTTGCGGCAGATACCGGAAATTATTCCCGCATATCAGATTGAAAAAATACCATTATAATGAATAAACGTGCTTCTGACATAAAAGATAAAGTATTTGCTTTTGCAAAACGCGAAAATTTACTAAAAGACTTATCGATAATTTATATAGGTTTTAGCGGTGGATCTGACAGTACCGCTCTTGTCCATCTTTTTAAAGAATATTATAAAAAGGTCAAAGTCATTCATTTCAATCACGGTATTAGAGAGAAAGACTCCGATAAAGATGAATCCTGGTGTCAAACCTTCTGTAAATTACACAAGATTCCCTTTAACACAGTGAAACTGAATATTCCAGAAAATAAAGAGTCCTCTGAAAGTATTGAAATGGCCGCACGCCGCTTGCGGTTAACCTATTGGAAATCAACATTAACCAATGAAGCGGACTCAGCTGTAATGCTTGCTCATCATCTTGATGATAAACTTGAAAATTTTTTTATTCGGCTGTCAAGAGGCAGTAATAGTTCCGGATTAACTGGATTAAGAAGTATTACTCATGTTCAGGGAGTAAAAATTTTAAGACCCCTTCTCTGTCTTGAAAAAACGGAAATAATTGAGTATTTGCATGCAAATGACATCATTGATTACAGACACGATAAATCAAATACCGATCTTCGATATAAACGTAACCGGATACGTCATCTTTTAATCCCTCATCTATTTCAAACCGGCTTCGATAAAGAAGCGGTATTCAAGAGTTTAAACTATCTTGAAGATGATGCAAGATACCTGGAATTTTCGATCAATGAATTTGAATCCAAGTCTAAATTCTTAACTGTCAGAGAGCTGTTACATCTTGATTTTGCACTTTGGTCAAGAAAACTGAGACGTTGGAAAAATGAAAATTGTGGCGACAATGCACCAATAAAGGGATCACTCTTAAAAAATCTTAAAAATTCTCTGACACATGATATTGTACATGGTGCAGAGTTTGAAATAAGTAAAACCCACAAAATTGCAGTTGATCGTGACCACCTTATTTTAAGAGAAAAAAAGACGAAAATCAACAGCGTAAATTATTACTGGGACTGCCTAAAACATGAAAAACTGTTTATACCTGAAATCGGTTGTGAATTACATGCAAAAAAATGTAATTACTCTAAAAATTTAAACTTAAATGAACCAAATTGTCAGTATTGGAATCTTAAAGAAATCAGGTGCCCCTTATATATTCGTCAGCGAAAGACTGGAGACACGTTAATTCCATTTGCCATGGATAAACCTGTCAGAGTGAAAAAATTAATTGCGAATGCCAAACTCACTATAGAAGAAAAACAAAGCCTCATTATTATATGTGACAACGATAACAACATCCTCTGGATACCATTAGTGAGACGGACGAATTTTGCAAAAGTAAAACCGAATACATCAAAATTAGTTAAAATAACATACAACAAATTGAACTGAATAAATCATGAACAAAATCCAAATTATACTATTTCCCCTTGATCAAAGCAGGAGAATGATTATTCAATTCGTTGTAATATGTATAAAAACTCAATCTCAATTCAGGTCTGATTTCTTATCTCTAATTCTGAAAAAAAGAATCGTTCTTTTTCAAATTCTATTATTATCTTTGAATCTAACTGCTGTTACCGTTGATGCTGAGGAGATTACCCCGGACAAAATCATAAACACAAAAGCAGACAGCGAGGAATCTGATCCATCCAGAATTTCAATCCCTGAAAATCAAGTCAATTATGATGATGACAGCGGGCTTGATTATCGAACAAAAGGAGATCAGGCTTTTAATGATTTTTTCTATGACATTGCAGAAAATATGTATCAAAAATATTTAAACCGGGCAAATGACCCGGACAACATTACAGATGCATGCGTACGACTTGTTAAAAGCCTTATCAAACAGCAGAAACTGGCCAAGGCTGAAGAAATCTTAGATTCTGTTCATGATATTTTGCAAAAAAATCATCGATCTATTTTAGACAATTCCAGCCAGGATGCATCGAAATCATCCAAAAATTCATTGACAATAACCTACTGGCAAGGACAATTATTGCTAATAAATCAAGAATTTGAAGAAGCCGCTGAATTATTTGCTGACGTTGCTAATAAAGCTGAAAATGTAAAATTAAAGCGGAATGGATATTTGGGGCTGGGAGAGTCCCATTTAGCACTGAAAAATTGGGACGATTCTGAATCAGCCTTTCATCAGGCTATTGAGAATGTTGTTGTGGAAGAATTACTTCATAATGCACACCTTGGGCTAATACGACTCTCACTGGCCAGGAAAAATTTTACCCATGCGGACGATCTAATCAACACAAACTGGGAAAACGCTAAAGGAGAATATAGAAATAATCTGGGGATTCTTAAGATCGCATCGTTTTTATCCAGGAAAAAATGGGAGGAAGCTTATTCATTTTACATGACCACATTTTCTAACACTCAGGACCACTTACTTCAGAATTCAGAGTTTGACATAATTCGGAATTTAGGACTGGGTCTGATTGAAGATAAATCTTATAAGAATGCAATGATCTTGTTTGAACATATGCTCCCGCTGCTCAAGAATGAAAATCAGAAAAAATGGATCTTGTTAGACCTGGCTGAAGCAACAGATAAAATGGGAAACAAGGCAAAGGCCATTAATCATTATTCTACCTATCTGAATTTATACAAAAATGATAATCTCAATCCCAAAATTCAACTTAGAATCGCCCAATTATATGAAACCGATGAACAACAATCAGATCAGGCTTTACGTTTCTATCTTAAAGTATACGAAAAAAAAGAAAATTCAGCATTGAACCGTTATCAGGCAGCTCAGGGAATCGGATGGATTCATAAAAGGAAAAAAAATTATGATAAATCGATCAAGTATTTTTATGAATCTTCTACCCTCGACGTATCAAATATAAAAAAAGCAAAAGGAATTTACTATGCCTCAGAAATTTATTTCTTAATCAAAGATTTCAACAATGCTGCTATTTATTATTTAAGTGTTGTTGATCAATATCCTGAAAGTGAATACATACAAGATTCTCAGTATAAATATGCACTTGCCCGATATAAGGGAAAACGATATCGAATGGCAGCAGAAGCATTTACATTGTATTTAAAAAAATGGCCTGAGGATAAAAACAGCGAAGAAGCTCTTTTATATAAAGGTGCAGCCCAGCACATGGCAGAGGATTATACAGACGCCATTATATCATTTCAGAAATTTATCAAAGATCATCCAAAATCCGAAAATGTTACCCAGGCCTACCTGGAAGCAAGTCAATCTGCTGCTGCTGCTGACATGCAGCCGGATGCTATAAAATTTCTTAATAAAATTATTGAGAATCATAAAAATTCGAAAGACTATCCGTATGCACTCTATAAACGAGCCTATCTCAGGCTTTCATATGGATATTACAAAGAAGGCCGAAATGACAGCTATTCATTTCTCAAACAATTTGCCGGTTCCCATTCAGAATTGTCCTCCGATGTATACCTGTGGCTTGGAGATCATTATGCAAATAATCAGGACTTTGGCCAGGCAGAACAATTGTTCCTGGAAATTGTAAATCGGTATAAGAATTCACCATCTGCTCCAATTGCCCTGTATGAAGCAGCCAAAGCATCATATAAAAACAGCAAACTTCTCGGCGAAAACTATAATAAGACTCTAAAACACATCAATCAGCTATTGACAGTTTACCCTGATGCACCAAAACGGGTATTAGCCCAGGCAGAATTTTTACGAGGAGACATTGCATCGATTACCGGAGATTTCGAAGAAGCAAAAAAACGTTTCAAAGCATGTTCAGACCTGGTACCGCGAACGGATTTACATTACGCAGCTATAGGCCGTTTAGCTGAATGTCACTATTCCGAGGCCACAATTAACGATAATCCAATAGAAGAATATCAACAGGCTCTTGTCTATTTTAATGAAATAATTAATGCAAACACAATTAGTAATTCCCTGGTCGAATTAGCCCGTTATCGAGCAGGAAAAATCTACGAATTTTTGAAGCAGCCCGAAAAAGCAATAGACGAATATTTTCACATCTTTTTTAAGTACGATTATGATTTACGAAACCATAAGATAAACGACTGGTATTACTTCGCCCGATCAGGGTTTGATCTCGCAAGACTTTATTTGGATAAAAATGAATATACTTCTGCTAAAACGATTTATAATCGTTTAGCCAAAGCAGACATCCCAATCTCCGAAGACGCTCTGCTGAGGGCACAGGAAATTGATAATCAATACCTGAAAAAGTAAGTATCACTTTCATTGCTTTCTGAAGTTCACCGTTAAAAAATACAATCCACAAAGATTATTGCAGGCGTATGCAGGGTTAATAAAAAAACCGAATAAAACTGAAGGCCGGTAAAAACATACTCAGTTGTCATATTTGAAATCATTATTCGATGATACAAAACGAACTCATCTCCAATTATTAAGAGCAGCAGCCAAATCAATATCGCACCGGGTAATGGCTTTTTCACTATGGGTTGTAACTCTTATAAATACACTTTTGGCACTGGAGTCAAATGTAAAATCAGGGTGATGGTTATGATTTATTATTGTTGTTGTGAGATACGGCAGGAATGTGTTTATTTCCTTAAAATTGGTGAATCTAAATGTTTTTTGAATATATAATCCATCTTTAGACCAACCGTCCAGTTGGTTAAGCAGTGAATTAATTTCAGTTTCAGATAATATCGTTTTATCTTCCATTTGATGCTCCTTTAATTTTTTCTGGAGAGTTGACTGTAAAAATATTTTGACGACTTCGCCAATAATTAATTTCTATCAAAAAATATACTCAACGTACAGCAATTCGTTATGTTCGAATTGAATAGTTGAGATAAGCATTTACCTGATATTTCTATTTCAGTCAACATTAGATGTAAACTCTTCCTGATATTTCAGTGAATCTTCAGTTGTGTTATTTGATTCATATTCTACAGTGTAAATCCGGAATATATAATTATTAAATCAGTTAATCATTTTGAACACATAATTTCAATATGGAAAAGACGTCAAAAATTTTAGTCACAGGCAGTCGGGGTATGGTTGGTTCAGCGGTAATTCGAGCCCTGAATAGAAAAGGATACGAAAATATAATTGCTATTGCCAGAGCTGATGCCGATCTTACAAATCAATATGATACATTATCTTTACTTAAAAAAATAAAACCTGATTATATGATTATTGGATCAGCAAGAGTCGGGGGAATCGGGGCAAATTCGACATATCCTGCCCAGTTTTTATACGATAATCTAATGATTCAATCTAATTTAATTCACAGTGCCTATCAGGTTGGAGTGAAAAAATTGCTTTCTCTTGGATCATCCTGTATTTATCCAAAATTCGCAAGTCAGCCCATAGAAGAAGAAGAGCTTCTAACAGGATTGTTAGAACCAACAAATGAACCGTATGCCTTAGCTAAAATTATTGGAATTAAACTATGCGATTACTATTTCAGGGAGTATGGATGCCAATACATATCGGCAATGCCCTGCAACTTATATGGCTATGGGGATAATTTCAATTTGGAAAATTCTCATGTTATTCCGGCCCTGATGCAAAAGTTTCATGATGCAGTGGAGGAAAATCGACCATCGGTTACTTGCCTGGGGAGTGGAAGTCCATTAAGGGAATTTCTATTTGTAGATGATTTGGCTGATGCACTTTTGTTTATAATTAAGAAATTCAAAGGCCCCGGCTTTCTCAATGTTGGTACCGGCAGTGAAGTCACCATAAAGGTTTTAGCTGAAGCTATTGCAGATATTACAGGATTTAAAAATGAAATTTTATGGGATAATACCAAACCAGACGGAACACCGAGAAAAGTGTTAAATTCGACAAAACTTCACGAACTCGGGTGGGAACACAAAAATAATCTCGAAGATGGTTTAAAGAAGACATATGATTGGTTTCTAAAGAACCAGAATGTCTATAGAAAATAATCTGTTACAATGTATCTTTATCGATTAAACTCCACACTGAATTCATTTCTTCTGGTAACCGTTTTATTCCTCTTTTCAAGCTGTAGAAATTCTCAAGAACATAAGAATCTGTCCCAAACACTTCCTGAAATCGATAAAAAAAATGCATTTGCATTGATTGAAGAAATCGTTGCAATCGGCCCCCGCCCGAGTCATTCCCAAAATGCAGCTCATACTGCAAATTATATTGCTCGGAAATGTGAAGAATTCGGCTATCAGCCTAAATTAGATACATGGATAGAAAAAACCGCCGATGGCACCAAAACGTTTAGAAATGTCTACACTGAAGTTAATGGAAACGGAGATAAATTCATCATTCTTGGCAGCCACTATGATACAAAAATGATACCCTCTGTCCCGGATTTTGCAGGAGCCAATGATAGCGGTTCGAGTACAGCCCTGGTTCTCGAAATAATGCGGGTGCTTAACAAATCCCCATGGACCGGGCCCACAATTCGGTTTGCATTTTTCGATGGAGAAGAAGCCATTCACAGCTATACCGACAACGATGGACTTCATGGCAGTAAAAAAATGGCAAAAGATCTTAAAGAATCCGGAGAATACCTAAACTGTAAAGCAATGATACTGTTAGATATGATTGGGGATGCTGATCTGACGATAACGTTGTCACCTGATGACTCAAATTCGCTTATTCAACACGTGTTAAGAATTGCTGAACAGCAAAATCGTCGTGACTATTTTAGTTTTTTTCTTCACGGGGTCATTATTGATGACCATGTACCGTTTAAATTAATCGGTATTCCGGCACTGAATATCATTGACTTTAAATATGGTCCGAATAATTCTTACTGGCACACAAGTCTTGATACGATCGATAAATTAAGTCCGGACAGCTTGGAAATTGTTGGAAATATAGTCTTGCAACTGCTATTTGAATTATAAACTGTAATTGAATTGCACGTTAAACAGAGTAATTTGATTTTACGATACATTATCTGCTTTAGAACCGTTGTAGAAGGATCTGACAAGGATGTCAATTTTTTTTGAATCCTGTGACCTGAACTCTATCTATGTTTTGGTACAGGTATCAGCCGGCAGATTTCCAATGTATAAATAGATGAAATAGCATACTGCTCTAAAATTCACTGCGAATCAAACAGAACTGTCATGAGCGAATTCGATCCCGCTGCACCCCAGAATAATTCATATGACAAACACAGGCAATCACCATCAAAGCCTGTAAAAAATTCTAACGGATTTTTGCAAAGTTTTTTACTCATCGTTCTATCGTTTTTTGTAATTATGTTTTTATCCTTTGTACTGATCACTGGAATTATTATCTATAAATCGTATTCGAGTTCATCAGATTTTCTTGTCTCATTTGATAGTGAAACAGATAACATCCACGAAAAACCAGTCTCCGCCGGGACTGGAAAGGAAAAAGTGGTCATTATTGAAGTAACTGGAGTCATCTATCAGGGGAATGCTGTTGCAAGAGATCACACGTCGTCAGATTCAATTATTTCACAGATTAGAAAAGCAGGCAGAGATGAAAATGTTAAAGGTGTGGTTTTAGATATGAATACACCCGGCGGAGCAGTAACTGCCACCGATGAAATTCATCATGAATTACTAAAGTTGAGAAAAAAAGGGAAAAGGGTAGTTACATGTATGCGCACCGTTGCTGCAAGCGGCGGTTATTATTTAGCAGCGGGAACAGATTATATTATTGCAAACCGATTAACACTTACCGGAAGTATCGGCGTTATAATTGGCGGATATAATTATCACGGTTTATTCAAACGACTTGGAATAAAATCAGAAATCTATAAATCCGGTAAATTTAAGGATCTTTTGAACATGGGAAAACCCAGAAATGATGAAGAAATTAAACTTCTACAGGAAATGGTCGATGAAACTTACTTAGAATTTGCAACAATTGTTGCAGAAGGCAGGAATATGAATCTCGGTGATGTAACAACTGGAGTCATTGGAGATGCTGGAATTTTTTCGGGGAGAAAAGCACAATCATTAGGTCTTGTAGATGAACTGGGATTTCTTGAAGATGCAATCAAAAAAGCAAAAGAATTGGGCAATGCAAGAGCTGCCTCTGTTGTTCGTTATCAACCCAGACATTCTATTGCAGACTTATTTTCATCATTAAAAACAGATATTTTATCTGAAGTGTTACCGGGAAAACCGACAATCGTACATAAAGGATATCTCTACTATCTTTGTCCGTTGGTATTATAAATTTCACCGAGTGATCGGCCTTGTATAACTTGAAATTAACATATTCCATTGGTGTGATATCATGTCACTGTTGAAAACTACATTGAATTAAATCAAAAATAAATCTTATTTGCTATTCCATAATCGATTTCATGCTGCCCCGGGATGAACAGTGAAAAAATTAACTTTCTTGTTGAAACGTACAAGCTGCCAAAATTCCGTATTCAACAGTTCTATGATGCATTTTTCGATCAGGGAATTGCATCATTTAATTTAATAAAAACACTTCCAAAATCTCTAAGAACTCAATTAAACACAAATGAACAGGTTCTGACAGGTGCACCCTACAGGCTTTTCAGTTCAAAAAGTAAAAACGCATTTAAAGCACTTCTGAGACTCCATGACGGCGCCCTTATTGAAACTGTACTTCTTAACCCTAAACCCGGACTATGGTCATGCTGTATAAGCAGTCAGGCCGGATGTGGTTTGGGCTGCACGTTTTGTGCAACAGGATCGATGGGATTAATACGAAATCTGAGTGCAGAAGAGATTACAGATCAAGTTCTATACTGGCAAACGAGTGACATTCTAAAATCGTTCAGGTCTAAATTAAACAATATTGTTTATATGGGAATGGGAGAACCGTTTTGTAACAAAAAAGCAGTATTTTCCAGCCTGAATGAATTAATGAATCCCTCAACATTTAATATAGGTGCACGCCATATTTCAGTATCAACAGCCGGCATTATTCCGGTTATCAGTGAATTTGCAGATACCTTCCCTCAAATTAATTTAGCACTGTCGTTACATGCAGCAGATGATACACTCCGACAAAAATTGATGCCGATAAATAAACCCTATCCAATCAATAAGTTAAGAGATGCAATAGACTGTTATCTGAATAAAACCAACCGAAAAGTATTCATTGAATACATCCTGATCGACAATGAAAATGATGGTATCCCCATGGCTGAACACCTCGTAACTTTTGTAAAGTCAATAAAGAAAAATCATCTTGTTCATGTTAATTTAATTCTATATAACAGGACAGATGGCGGGTATTTGGAAAGCCAAAAACAAATTGCCGATCAGTTTAAAAATTATCTTGTGAAAAATGGTGTCAAAACAACAATACGTAAGAATTTAGGACGAGATATAAACGGTGCATGCGGACAACTTGCATTGAAGAATCCAATTGGGAACTCATCGGCATGCCATACCGATGCATACCTTAAAAAATTAACCCGGGAATAAAAAAGAAAACCACTCATGCCCACTCCGGAAGAATCCTATGAAAAACTTCTCGAGTTTCAGCGAACAACCTCAGTCTTAAACTCATGTACATCGGTATTGAGATGGGACCGAGAAACATATTTGCCTTTATCCGGAGCGTCTCATAGAGCTGAACAACTTGCCTTGCTGTCTGGAATTTCTCATGAACGTTCCACAAATCAGCGAATTGACGAGTGGCTGTCAGAATGTGAGTCCTCAAAATTGTTTTCAGAACCACATTCAGTGTCAAACACCAATATAAGGGAATGGAGAAAAAATTATGATAAGAATGTAAAAATACCAGGAAAATTAGTAGAAGAAATCACACATACCATTTCGATGGGACACAAATCCTGGATTGAATCCCGAAACAAGTCAGACTATTCCATTTTTTTACCCTGGTTAACAAAAATCATAGCACTCAAACGACATTATGCTGAATTACTGGTCACTGATAACAAATCAATTTATGACACATTGCTCGATGATTATGAGCCGGGCGAATCCGCCGAAAACATCAGTCAGGTCTTTTCACAACTCCGGGATGAATTAATGCCTGTCATTGATAAAATTGTTACCAGTGCTCATCAACCGAACCTCGATATTTTGCATAAAAATTACTCAATCGAAAAGCAGAAATTATTTGGTGAAGATGCGGCAAAAACAATTGGTTTTAATTTTGATGCAGGTCGATTAGATACAGTCGTTCATCCGTTTTGTACTGGATTGGGACCTCATGATACCCGAATAACAACCCGGTGGGACAGCAATAATATTGCGTCAGCATTTTTTGGAATAATGCATGAAACCGGGCATGCAATCTATGATCAGAATTTACCCTCCGGACATTGGGGCTCGCCTGCCGGCTCCAGCGTTTCACTGGGTATTCATGAATCACAATCCCGACTATGGGAAAATATAATTGCCAGGGACAAACCGTTTTGGAATTGCTTTTATCCGAAACTCCAGCGTATTTTTTCCAAAAATTTATCTAATATACCTTTAGAGGATTTTCTGCACGCAATCAATTATGTTAAACGATCACATATTCGTGTTGAAGCAGATGAAATCACCTATACCCTGCATATAATTCTCCGCTTTGAAATTGAACAGCTGCTTATTACCGGTAAGCTGAATCCAATAGACCTTCCTGAATTCTGGAATAAACGATTTAAGGAATTATTTGATCTGGATGTACCTGATGATGCAAACGGCTGCCTGCAGGATGTGCATTGGTCATACGGAAGTTTCGGTTATTTTCCTGCCTATGCATTAGGGAATCTTTATGCTGCCCAATTTTACGACAATTTTAAGAAAAAACATCCCGATGTCGACGACGAATATAACAATGGAAATTTCATGCCTTTATTAAATTGGCTTATAGAGAATATCCATTCGAAAGGGATGTGCTGCACGGCACCTGAATTGATTAAACATGTAACAGATGAACCCTTGAATCACCTATACCTGATTAAGAGTTTAAAAAATAAGTTTTATCCTCTGTATAACATATAACTCTATTTTATATCTTGTTTTGTTACTTCCCCCCCGCAATCGACAGCCATTAAAATATTAATTACAATAAAATATGAATGACTGAGTACCACTGTATACACTATGCTCAGTTCACAAATCTACACTGAAAATTTAACCAGACAGGGAATGGAGAACAATTAATATTAAATCGATAAAATCAATCGACATCGTGTACATTGACAACCATTTACTTGTAGTTAATAAACCCGCCGGAATACTTGTTCAGGGTGATGCAACAAAGCACAAAACATTACTTGATTTCAGCAAGGACTACGTGCGTAGAGAATTCAATAAACCAGGAAATGTGTATCTTGGACTTGTTCATCGGTTAGATAGACTCGTTTCTGGAATAATTGTATTTGCCCGAACTTCAAAAGCGGCATCACGGCTTTCTGAACAATTTCGTGAAGGCAGCGTCAAAAAGATTTACCGGGCTGTTGTAGAAGGCTCTATATCTAAAAATGATGAATTTATTGACTCTATCGGGCGACGCGGCAGCAGGAGTTTTATTGCTAATGGTAAATCCGGTAAATATGCAGAATTAAATTATAAACTCATAAAAAAAGTCAACGATTTTTCATTTATTGAAATTAACTTATTGACAGGAAGACACCATCAAATTAGAGTTCAGTTTTCTCATCGGGGATATCCTGTTCTTGGTGATTTACGTTACGGTGGCAAAAAGGTGCGACCAGATAAAACATTGTTACTGCATGCATATTCAATAACTATTATTCATCCTGTATCCAAAAAGAAACTGAATTTTAAGGCTGATATACCATCAAATTGGGATATTTAAATTTTTAATATTTAGAAAGTAGAAAATAATGAAATCAAAAAAGAAAATACCAGGCTTAATTGCTTTTATTTTAATGCTGATATTAGAATTAAATTTATCAGCATCAACTCCTGACAATCAAACAATTACACAAGAAATGAGATCTGAGTTAGACGCCTTAAAGGCTTTTTTAATAAATCAAATAACACCCAACTTAATCGTTCCTGAACCCGCTCCGGGAAGGAACGATCTGGTTGTATCCTATGTCCATGAAAAATCGACGCCGGGCTATGCCTATGTTCATTCCAGAACCGCGGTTTATGATAATGCAGCAGCAATCATAGCACTGGTTATGCTCAATGAAAGAGATAAAGCGGTTTCAATTATAGAATCTCTTATGGGTAATATGAGAGCCGATGGCGATCTCTGGTTTATCATGAATACCCACAATTACTGGCCAAACGAGTCCGATAATAAAGGAGCAATGATTCGAACCGGCAGCAGCAGCTGGGTTGGATATGCAGTCTGTTATTTCATTTTGACTGAACAATTCTTAGGGATATCAGAAAGAGACAACTCAAAGACTGCTGAATTTTTAACATTCGCTGAAACGATAGCCGATGCCGTGTTACGCCGGCAAATCACCGATAGAAAGGATTTTCGTTATGGTCTTATAACAGGAGGTGACAGGACTATTGCAATGAAGAATATTGATGGAAAAATTGTTGAACAAATAGTCAACAAACCAATCGAATGGATCAGTATTGAGCATAACATCGACAGCTATTTCTTTCTAAGAGACCTCGCCTATTTATCAGGTAAAGATAAATATAAATCTGCAGCAAAAATTCTAAAAAAGGGAATTCTAAATACGTACAACTATCATTTAGGACACTTTGAACGAGGATTTAATGCGAAAGGGCCCGACCCCTATCGTGCCCTTGATTGTGCATCCTGGGGAACAATGTTTTTATTAGCAGCGAAACAGGAAAAGCTGGCATTGTCTACAACAAAATCACTCAACGATTTTAAAAATTCAATTAATGGACTGATTGGTTTCAAACCATACATTGATACAACCATTTATGAAGATGAAGACGCTCAAAAGTTCTACTATAGAGATGCTCCTGAAAAACGCTGGAATGATATTCATTTTTTATGGTCAGAAGGAAGTTTCGGAGCCGCACTCGCTTATATTCGAATGGGAAAGCAAAACCAGGCAAAAGAAATTATTCAATCTTTTATAGGACCTGAAATGAATGTAAACGGCGGAATCCGATATGCTGACAAAATAATTGAGCACCAATTTACCAATGCACCATCAGCGATCGGCTCAGCCTGGGCTGTTATTGCCATTAAAAACCTTGAAAATGATAAGCTTGCATCTTTATTCTGGTGTGAAGACTTACCCAGGCGTTAAGATAATTTATAGTTCGTATGAAAAATATCCCTCAAGGATATAGCAAGAGTTATACATGAATGGCACTGAGTTGAGGGCTGAAGAGTCGGCGGCTCTCGGAACCTGAACGATTTTTGTCCCCCGGGGTTTCCCCACGATTATTACACCAGAGTACAGAGCGTCAAAACAGTCGGGATCGTATCTTCAGCCTCCATACTGTGTTTTACGCTTTTTCCTTCCAGCTTCTTTCAGGATCAGCATGTACTGAAGCCGTCAAACAGGTACAGAGCTGGTTATATTACCGGAAACGTCGGGATTCCCGGTTCAAATACAAAAGCCTATTTTTGCAGTGCTTCTAACGCAAAATCATTAAGTACTCTTGTTCATTCATGATCAAAAACTGCATAAAAGCAGAAAGACTTGCTTAATTGTGTGATATTGAAATAGGATCCCTTCTAAACTCTTCACACAGAAAAGCGGGTGTATCTGTACATTTGCTGAATTATTTTCTCAGCATAAGGCAAGCCAACTTGTGAATATCAGTCTAATTTAAACGATGAAATTATTTCGAAGAGTTCATCCAGATAATGCTTTTTATCCTGTGATTTAAGAAAATAACTCTTCTTATGATTAGGGCTAAGTCCGTTATCAACCATTAAAATCGTCACTTTATTGCGGGTTATCTTAATCCCCCTGATACCTTTATTCTGGGCGGATATTTTCAATTTCACTAATTTTAGGTAGTTGACTGCAGATTCAGGCATCCTGCCATAGCGGTCTTTTAGGTCAAGCTTAAATTGATTTAGTCTTTCAAGTGATTCGAGCGAGGATAAGTCACGATATACATTAAGTCTCAATTCATCCTCCCGGATATAGTCCGAAGAAATAACGGTTTGGATTAAATCCGTATTCAAATTGTCATAAGTATTAAAGTCAAAATCAAAGTTCACCAGTGTCTGTGGAGTGAATGATTCATCTTTTATCCTGGCTACAGCTTCCTTCAATAACTGACAATAAAGATTAAATCCAATTGCTGAAATATGACCACTCTGTTCGGCTCCGAGAATGTTGCCCGCACCTCGAATTTCTAAATCACGCATTGCCAGTTTAATTCCGGATCCGAGTTGTGTATATTTAGTTATCGCAGTTAAACGTTCCTTTGCAGCATCAATGATAAGATCATGTTTTGGAACTAATAAATAAGCATAAGCCTGTCGGTGATAACGCCCGACCCTGCCCCGAAGTTGATATAATTCAGCCAACCCGTAACGGTCTGCTCGTTCAATGATAATGGTATTTGCATTTTGAATATCAAGGCCCGATTCAACTATCGTTGTACTAACGAGTACATCGATCTTACCATTCATAAATCGCAGCATTACGGCTTCTAATTCAGATTCCTCCATTTGACCGTGAGCAATATCAATTTTAATACCTGGCAGGAGCTTAGCGATTGACTCTCTTCTCTGGTTAATGCTATGGATTCGATTGTGCAGAAAATAAACCTGACCACTTCGTTGTACTTCCTGCATTATTGCATTTTTAATGATTTCCAGGTCAAATTCAGTCACAATGGTTGAAACGGGTAATCGTTCATTCGGCGGAGTCATAATTGTGCTAAGATCTCTCAATCCCGACATTGAAAAATAGAGCGTTCGGGGAATGGGTGTGGCACTTAATGTCAATACATCAACATTTGACCTGAGACGTTTTAAACGCTCTTTATGACTGACGCCAAACCTCTGCTCTTCGTCAATAATAATCAACCCTAAATCAGCAAATTTCACATCAGGCTGTAATAATCGATGTGTACCGATAACGATATCGATTTTTTTTTCAAATAATGCTGCAACTATCTCACGCTGTTCTTTTTTCGTCCGAAAGCGGGATATTAAATCTATTAAAACCGGAAACGGTTTAAACCGATTTGTAAACGTCAAATAATGTTGCTGGACAAGAACGGTTGTGGGTGCAAGTACAACTACTTGTTTACCACAGCAAATTGACTTATAGGCTGCCCGCATAGCGACTTCAGTCTTACCAAATCCCACATCACCACAAATTAATCGGTCCATAGGCTGAGGTTTATCCATATCGTTCAGTACATCAACAATTGTTGTTTGCTGATCTTTAGTTTCAGAATATGGGAAAAATGCTGTAAAGGACCTTACTTCCTCAGGACTGGCCTGCTTAAAGGAGTATCCCTTTAATGATTTACGTTCTGCTTGTACCTGGATCAATTCTGCAGCAAGATCTGAAACCGCCGCGACCGCACCAAGTGTGGCTTTTTTCCACCAAACACCATTGACCTTACTTAATTTAGGAACTTTTTTTTTAGCACCAATGTACCGACTTACTAAATAAATCTGATCCAGCGGGACATAAATTTTTACATTATTGTCAAACTCCAAAGTTAAAACCTCCCGACAGCCATTTTGAAATTCTGCCCGGCTCAGTCCTAAAAATCGACAAATTCCATATGCCGCATGAACAGCAAGATCGCCTTCTCCTAAATCCCATCCACTTTGTAATGCATTATCTATTTTATAATCTGCTGATTTAACCTTATGTGAACCTGCACCAGTACGGCCAAACAATTCTGCTTCCGTGAGCAGAACTATCTTAGAACCACAGAACATCATCCCCGCAGTTAATGCATTCTGATTAAAATATGAAACAGACGTTTTTTTTAGGTGGTACTCTTTACCCAGTAATTCATTACATAAATCAAATATTCCTTGTTCTTCAGAGCAGATTACAATTTCATACCCCTCATCTATCCAGTCTTTAACATAAGTCATAAGACTGTCGTAATGGAGTTGTTCTAAACAGTCGCGGTTTTCGGGATGGATAACGGTAGACAGGTGGGATAGAGAATTAACCCTGCAGCGGAATATTTTATGGTCAGCCGGTTTTGTTTCTACAGTATTATCGATTAAAAATACTTTTTTACAGCGACTGTCTAATATTCGACCAAGTTGATCTAAATGTGAATCATGACCAAATTGTATAAGATGTTCCTTAATTGATTCAATCTCACAAAATATCACTGTCAATGACGACTCATCAAAATAGTCAAAAAGACAAAATTCCGTCCTGCTGCTGCTGTCAACCGTATCCACTGACAAAATTTGACACTGTTCAATTTCTTCTTTACTCCGCTGCGTTTGCGGATCAAACAGTCTAAGAGATTCTATCACATCTCCAAAATATTCAATCCTTACAGGACTGGTATGAGCGGGTGAATAAAAATCAAAAATCCCGCCACGACGAGAATATTCACCAGGGACATAAACCTGGGATTCATTGTCATAGTTTAGGGAAACCAAATACCTCGACAGCTTTTCGGGTGGCCAGCAATCATCATTCAGTCGTAATTCTAATGTCTGCTTCTTAAATTTATTCGGATCTGGAACCGGTGCCAGCAATCCCATTATTGATGAAATAAACGCCCCTGTTTCCGTTAGTGCCAGATTACAAACACGGCTGCGTGCAGAATGTGATTTAAATGATTTTGAATGGGTATTATTTTGAATTCCCGGTACCAAAATATTATTTGTGTTATCATCTAACAGTTTATCAAACGATTCGATCGCCTCCTTTATTTCTTCTGTTTGAGTCAAATCAGAGGTGACAATCAAGAAATTACCCCTGGTAATCTCTTGAATTCCTTTTACAGCAATATGAAAGATTGATCGTTCAATTGATAAAACGTTATGATTTTCAACTGCTTTTTTTATGGAATTTATTTCACAATTAATTTTTTTTTGCCAATTTTTCATTTTTTTTTCAATTTATGTATTGCAAAGACTGGTAAAACATTTGATATTGAAGCTTTTTTACCCGGAATTTTGGAACTCTATTTGTTCTCCGGGATCGATTAATGTTTTGCTGATTCAATTTAATTCAATATCATTGCTAATTAATATCAACTCAACACATGAGAGATAACTTTATGCTTACCGGAAAAACAGACACAATGAAGGCCTATATGCAGGAAATAAGTCAAATTCCCCTTGTCACAAGACAGGAAGAAGTAGACTTGGCAGCGGAAATTGCACTGGGCAACCCCGAAGCAAGACGCAAACTAATCTCAAGCAATCTCAGATTAGTTGTAAAAATTGCCCACGATTTCAAAGGGTTGGGATTACCCTTAGTTGACCTCATATCTGAAGGGAATATCGGTCTGATGAAAGCAGTTGAAAAGTTTGATCCGTCAAAAGGTGCAAAATTCAGCAGTTATGCAGCCTGGTGGATAAAACAATCAATGCGCCGAGCACTGTCAAATCAAAGTAGAACGATTCGTATTCCTGTCCAATCCGCGGGCAAAATAAACAAAATTAAGCACGCAAAAATGAAAATGGGTGAGGAACTTGGAAGAGAACCAACTGACAATGAAATTGCAAATCGTCTTGATTTTAGTAAACGAACAGTCGCTGCACTGCGATTAGCCGATCTCCGCACCTTCTCATTACAGGATCCAATCCAAACGGGTGAACAAAGTGTATTTCAGGATATTATACCTGATTATGGTGCTCCCAGACCGGACGAAACATTTTGTGGAATTGAAATGCTCAAACGCCTAAAAATATTAATCGGGAAATTAGAATCACGAGAAAAATTGATCTTGATTTTACGATTTGGCTTAGATGGCGGTCGTCCAAAAACTCTCGAAGAAGTCAGTAAAAAAATAGGAAGAACAAGAGAGAGAGTCAGGCAAATTCAAAATTTGGCATTAAAGAAATTAAAAAAATATATTGATGAAGAATTTCCACTTTCCACAAATTGCAAATCCAGCTTAGCCATTTAAACTGAGAACCGCTTGCAACGCAATTAACATTGCACCCAGGGGGGGTGAATCAAGACTAAATTATGTCAGAAATTAAACTCAAAAAAAGCGAACCCGTTGACCGTGCCCTTCGCCGTCTTAAGAAAAAATTAGACAAAGAAGGCACATTAAAGGAACTTCGCAATAGAAGGTTTTACGAAAAACCGAGTGAAATCAAACGCAGAATGGCAAAACGTGCTATATCCAGGGCTCGTGCAATGACTCGGTATAATCGATAAGCACCTTATTTTTTATTCGACCTATATTATTAAAAACGCGGCAACAGCTATATTGTGCCGCGTTTTTTTATTTAAACCCTTTTGCCAACATTAAATAGATTGAATTCTCTTTATTATCAGAGTCGACCATTTCCAAGTTTAAACTATTCCAAAAATCTATTCACAAATTTCCTCACTTAAATATAGAGAACAATTTAAAGTTCCTGAATAATTCAAGTAATATTTGTTTTACAAACTAAAAAAGAGATACTATTATTTCAATTCTATTTGTTGCCGGAGTGGCGGAATTGGCAGACGCGCTGGACTCAAAATCCAGTTCTCGCAGGAGAGTGTGGGTTCGACCCCCACCTCCGGTACAATATTGAACTCCGAAAAACATATCCCGTCGAGCTTTGACTTAAAATTTTTTATATGTTTCAGCCTCCATGAAAATCTGCCACGTAATAACGAGAATGATTGTCGGCGGTGCTCAAGAGAATACGCTTCTCTCAGTTAAAGGTCATTTAGAACATGGCTACGAGTGTGCATTGGTGACCGGCCCAACAACAGGGCCAGAAGGTAAACTCCTTGACGAAGTAAAAGTTCCAGACCTACGTGTAATTATTGACTCGAATCTGTGCAGAGAAATAAATCCAGTTTTTGATTTCTCCGCCTATTTTTCACTTAAAAAATTATTTGTATCAGAAAATTTTGATATCGTACATACCCATAGTTCCAAGGCTGGTGTTATTGCCAGATTGGCTGCTGATCATGCCAGGATACCAGTTGTTGTCCATACCGTTCACGGCCCCTCGTTTCACGATTATCAATCAGGGTGGATAAATTACCTATACATTCTGGCAGAGAAATTTGCAGCCAGGTATTCTGTTCGTATGTATACAGTTGCAAACGCAATGAGTACATTATATCTGAACCAGAAAATCGGAAAAGATATAGACTACAAAACGGTTTACAGCGGTATGGATTTGGAACCATTTTTACAAAGTGAAAAAGATTCAGATCTTGCAGAAAAACTGGGAATTGACTTAACTCGACCTGTAATCGGTAAAGTCGCAAGACTGTTTAAGCTAAAGGGATATGATTATCTTCTTAAGGCTGCTCAGCTTATTGTCAAGGAAATCCCGGATGTCCAGTTCCTGATCGTCGGAGACGGAATTCTTAAAGATTCAATCTGTAATCACGTAAAAGAAATGAATTTGACAGATAATTTCATATTTGCCGGACTGGTAGATCCAAAGGTTATCCACAACTATATCGCATTGATGGATATTTTAGTTCATCTATCTCTAAGAGAGGGACTGCCACGTTCTGTTGTACAAGCGTTGGCTTCTGGAAAACCGGCAGTTGGATTTGATCTTGACGGGACTCCTGAAGTAATTATCAATAATAAAACCGGATATATATGTAACCCCGGGGATTTTAAACAGGTGGCCGATTCAGTAACTAAACTGTTAAAAGCACCTGATGATATCAAAAATATGGGTGACTTCGGCAGGGAGTTTGTGCAGAAAAGATGGGATTGGAGAATTATGGTAAGCCAATTAGAACAGGATTACAAAAAACTCCTTATAGAATCTAAAGAAAAAAACTAATTTTCATTCTGCAACCACACAAAACTCGAGATGAAATGAAAAAGTTGTTTTTCATTTTCCAAAACTCTCTGGGTCTGGTCTTTTCTCAGAGAGTAACGATACCCTCTGATTTAAAACGAAAATAAACCAATCATATCGCGTTTAGATCGGGACGACATCCTGAACTTCCGGGATTTCTTGCTGTAACCGGTTTTGAATTCCCATTTTAAGTGTCATTGCTGAACTGGGGCATCCTGAACATGCACCGACCATTTCAAGATAAACAATTCCATTTTCAAACCGCTCAAACGTAATATCTCCCCCGTCCATAGCAACAACAGGCCGAATTTCATTATCAATGATTTCTTTTATAGTTTGAGACGTCTCGGATATTTCTCCCCGAATTTCAGATTTATCCCGAGGCTTACAAATTAATTCACCCGATTCCAAATGATCACGTATCGTCGTCATTATTTCTTTATTCAGTTCCCGCAGTCGATCCTGATCAGATATTGTCACTGATATAAATGCAGATCCAATCATGACACCGGAAACCTCCTCCAGTTTAAATAATTTCGCAGCAAGAGGAGAAAAGGTCAACGCTTCTGACTCAGATGTATAATTTTCGGTCCCGGTAACGAGAAGCTGTTTATTCAATGAATATTTCAGTGCATTAGGATTTGGAGTAAATTCCAAATTGATTTCAAGTTCAATTTTTGACATATCGCTTAAATTTCTGGTTTTTTTACAGTGTTTAACAAACGGTCGATAATAACAAACGCAATTGCTGCCTGTTCATTTCGATTAAAATTTTCTTCAAGTTCCTTAATTTTTCTCTGGATTTTAGGTGAACTCTCAGGATCATCACTGGCAAGTGTGAACGCTTGCTTTAGTTGAAATTCATTAATACAATAAACTGATTTGCCACCAGTTAGAGGAACAGGTTCGGTACTCATAGGAAATATTACTCAGAATTTGGATTGGGTTGGTGTTGAAAAATTCAGGAAATTTTATACTGAAAAACTTGCCCCGCAGGCACATGATTCAGATGCATTAGAATTTGATAACCTAAATCCAGATTGAATCAGGTCATTAGAATAATCAACATGTAATCCACCCAGGAACAAGGCACTACGGCTGTCTGAAACGATTTTTATGTCACCGTCTTCGTAAACAATTTCATCCTGATCATTGACAGTCGTATCTATAACAGCCTTATATGTCATACCTGAACATCCTCCGGATTCTACATTGATACGCATAAATTCATTGTTATCTTTCCGATACATTCTCAGTTGCTCTTTTGCAAGATCTGTAACGACTATATTCATAATAACTCACGTAATAAAATTTGGTTTTAGAAATGATAACAGGTTAAAATAACACCTTTATTAAAAGCAGCATATGTACACGATTATAGAATAAAACTGATAATTTGTCAAGATTTACCAACTGATGATCTTAGTTTTAATGGTTTATGGTCTTATAGTATAACCAATTATTACCAGCACTGAATGCTGATTAACGATGTGTCAGGTTTCACGCCGCTGTATAAACTGACAATTGCAATACAGAAAGGTTGCGTCCGGGAATAGTCATGACAAACAAGAATTCGAGAGTTCATGTCGCAGTCATTGGTGCGGGTCCCGCAGGTTATGCTGCTGGATTTAAGGCAGCGGATTTGGGATTAAGGGTTACATTGGTTGACAGGGAATATAATCCGGGTGGCGTTTGTTTATATCGAGGCTGCATCCCGTCAAAAGCACTCCTGCATGTTGCAAAGGTCATACATGAAGCAGATAAACTGTCCAATTGCGGTATTTTATTTTCAAAACCAAAAATCAATGTAGATAAATTACGTACCTGGAAAGAGAGTGTCGTTAGCCAACTCACATCGGGTTTAGGACAACTTTCAAAAGTACGTGATATTACATTCATTCAGGGCACCGCTCAGTTTAAAAACAGCACTACTGTTTCAATTCATAAAAATGATGGCTCACAGCTGGAATTAAATGTTGATTATACCATTATTGCTGTCGGTTCAGAGCCGATAAATATACCCGGGTTTCCAGATATCAGTGAAAAAATAATGGATTCAACCGAAGCACTGGACATTCAGGATATTCCAAAATCAATGTTAGTTGTCGGTGGTGGTTATATTGGATTAGAACTTGCTTCGGTGTATAATGCACTGGGGACAAATGTAACCGTAGCAGAAATGACATCGGGACTTTTACCCGGCACTGACAGAGATATGGCATCAATACTTGAGAAGCAGATAAAAAATCGATCTATCACGGTATTTCTTAACACAAGAGTCGAAGCACTCAAAGAATTAAAAGGGAATGTAAGAGTAAAGTTTTCCGGGGATAGTATTGAAAAAACTGACTATAACTTTGATAAAGTATTGATCGCCATAGGTCGCAAACCAAATGCAAATAATATCGGATTAGAAAATACCAGAGTTAATATTGACAGCAGAGGATTTATTACTGTTGATCCCCAACGACGCTCAACCGATCCATCAATTTTTGCTGTAGGCGATATAACCGGTGATCCAATGCTGGCACACAAGGGGAGTCATGAGGGAATCGTTGCAGCAGAAGTTATTGCAGGTGAAAAAGTTGAATTTGCTCCTCACGCAATACCTGCGGTTGTTTTTACCGACCCTGAACTTGCATGGTGTGGATTAACTGAAACGGAGGCAAAATCTAAAAATGTCGATGTTGAAATAAAAAAATTCCCCTGGGCAGCTTCCGGGCGGGCAACGACATGTAATCGAACTGATGGACTGACCAAATTGATAATTGATCCTGACTCCGGACGAATACTGGGAGTCGGAATTTGTGGACCGGGGGCTGGAGAGTTAATAGCAGAAGGTGCTTTAGCAATAGAAATGGCTGCATCAGCTTCTGATCTGAAATTAGTAATTCATCCACATCCCACATTGAGTGAAACAATTATGGAATCTGCAGAACTGTTTTATGGGCCGAGCACCCATATGTTTCGACCTGAAAAGAACAATTAGTATCAAACTTTTGAGGATTGTTTTTTTTTAATAACCCAACTATTGTTGTACTGAATATTGTGCGAATAAAATCTATATGAAACTTTCAAACATTAAATTTGTGATTTAAGGATCCAGGCATGAAAATCAAACATTTTACACTTATTGAAATTCTGTCATCCATGGTGATCATTATGATATTAGTTGGTTTAGTTTTTGGCGGTGCAAGTGTGGCAACCCGTTTTGCGAAAAAAAATAAATGTAAGGCACAAATCACAGCACTGGAAGTTATTTTCGAACAATATAAAACGGACTGGTATTTTTATCCTGAAGCAAATGAGAATGAAATTGAATTAACGCCAGCCTGGTGGGTGGAAAATCTATTGGATCCAGACGGAAAATCTTATATTGACAATACTCAACTCGGGCTCAATGAGGTCATCGTTGGCGGTAATACCGGTTATGTTGATCCATATGGAAATCCCTTTTATTATCACAGTATTGACCTGTCACCTCTTCCTGCCACGCCATTAAAACTAATGAACCCGGAAAAATTTGATTTGTGGTCAAAAGGATATGACCGAGAACATGGAGAAGCCGGAGTTGATGACGACGGCAATTCAACCAGTGATGATTCCTTTGATGCAAAAATATCGAGTGCTGAGTATTCAGACGATATTACCAACTGGTCAGACAATTAGGTTTTATCTGTAAATTTTAGGAGAAACCAAAATATAGATTCAATATTTCTCATATTATTTTAGTTATGGAGATATCGAATCTGGTGTGATTGCTTTTTCCTAAATTCTATCAGATAACAGTGTTGTTAATCGTAGGATTTATTAGCAGTATTTATTATTATGCAACAACTTCATCTTTTTGATAATAGCACGGGGCTATTCAAAATAAATCAAACATCATGATCATACATGATGTTTCTTAATTGTTACCTTAAACTATCCTTATCATGGAGTAATTAATATGTTAGTGAAAATATTCAGTGCTGCCATTCAGGGATTTGATTCTTATACGGTTGAAGTTGAAATTAACGCTACAGGAATAGGTGAACAAACAAACGTTGCAATCGTCGGTCTTCCAGATAACGCGATTAGAGAAAGTCGTGAACGCGTCAAATCAGCACTCAGTGCCTGTGGTCATACCCATCCTCTCGGGCACACCACAATCAATCTGGCCCCGGCAGATATAAAAAAAGAAGGTGCTGCATTTGATTTACCGATTGCAATTGGAATGATTGCAGCAATAAATAAACTGCCCGGTGAGTCTCTTGAAAATAAACTCATCGTTGGTGAATTAGCTCTCGATGGGCAAATACGTCCCGTAACGGGTGTATTGCCAATTTCCCTCCATGCGAAAAAAATCGGCAAAAAATGTATCATCGTACCCGGTCAAAACGCAAAAGAAGCCGGAATTGTTGCAGGTATCGATGTTATTGGAATTAATCATCTCAAAGACGCAGTTGACTATCTTAATGGGGATAAATCCTTATCTCCCATCCGTATTGATATTAATGATTACTATACCAATCATAAAAATTCATCACCGGACATTGTCGATATAAAGGGCCAGGATTTTGTCAAACGTGCTCTTGAAGTAGCAGCAGCCGGCAGTCACAATATTATTTTAATCGGCCCTCCCGGAACGGGTAAAACATTGCTGGCTCAACGCCTGCCATCGATACTGCCTTTGATGGAAATTGACGAAGCACTGGACACTACAAAAATTCATAGTATCGGCGGATTACTTGAAAAAAAATGTCCCCTTGTCGTCGTACGTCCTTTTCGATCACCACACCACACGATCAGCGATGCAGGATTGCTCGGGGGCCAGAGTAATCCAAAACCGGGCGAGGTAAGCCTGGCTCACAATGGCGTTTTATTTCTTGACGAATTCCCTGAATTCAAACGAAGCGTGTTAGAGGTACTCCGTCAACCTTTAGAAAATGGTGAAGTCACAATTTCCCGTGCGGCGGGATCTGTAGTATTTCCCGCTAACTTTCAGCTGATTGCTGCAATGAACCCCTGTCCGTGCGGGCACTATGGAAATTACCAGCGTCAATGCCGCTGCACACCGCATCAAATTCAACGTTATAGATCACGAATCTCCGGGCCGTTATTGGACCGGATAGATATTCATGTTGAGGCAGGTCCAATTTCAGAAAAAGAATTAATGTCATCTCCTGATGGTGAATTTTCAAAGACCATTCGCAAAAGAGTCTGCAATGCCCGCAGTAAACAAATCAGGCGATTTACCGGATCTTCAACATTAAGAAACGCTGATATGAAACCGAAAGAAATTCAAACACTGTGCAAATTAAATTCAGAGTGCCGCAATTTATTAAAAATGGCAATTAACGAATTAAATTTAAGTGCAAGAGCTTATGATCGCATTCTCCGGGTAGCACGAACAATCTCCGATCTTGCTGATAGTGAAGACATCGATGAAGCACATCTTTCAGAGGCAATCCAGTATCGATCCCTGGATCGCCAATTATGGTAAATTAACACGCTTTCAAGCCCGTCTAATCAGAATCAATTTTAAATCAATCAAAGAGAAACTAAATCTATCGGTTAATGAATCGAGTATAAATTTGCTATATTCAATAATCCCGGTAAATCAGCTGAAACTATTTATTCTGGATTTTAAAATGGTATCGAATGGGAAATTATAAAAAATTAACTTCAGGATTGTTTATTTCGTTTGAAGGTCCTGATTGTTCAGGAAAATCAACTCAGGTAAACCGTTTGGCAGCCAAACTAAAAGACAGAGGATATGCAGTATTAGAAACTAGAGACCCTGGCGGAACATACATTGGAGAGAAAATTAGACATTTTGTAAAACATGTCGGCGGAGAAAATGCCGTTTGTGATGAAGCTGAATTACTTCTGTTTTGTGCAGGCCGGGCACAACTTATTTCAAAAGTAATTCAGCCATTTTTGAATGAAGGCGGCATTGTTATATGTGATCGTTTTGCAGATTCAACTACGGCTTATCAAGGGTATGCTCGTGGATTTGATTTAAATTTTATTAATGCGTTACATGAAATATCCACCTGCGGATGCTGGCCTGATATAACCTTTTTACTTGATTTAGAAATTTGTGAAGCGTCTTCCAGGAACAAGACAAGATTGATTCAAAATAATGAAAGTGATCGAATTGAGGAAGAATCAATAACATTCCATGAAAATGTACGAAAGGGATACTTAAAAATCGCTTCAGAAAATCCTAATCGCATAAAGATTTTAAATGCGGATGAAGATAAAAATATTTTACATGATTTAATAATCAATTATGTCGATGATACAATCAGAGTCAATTCCAGTCAGGTATAAGAAGTTAACGGGTTATATATGCAGCGCATGTATAAATAATCGGGTTTCACATTCCTGGATTGTTACCTATAAAGGGAATGAACATCTTGACGCTTTTGTTAACTATTGGTTACAGTTGAATATTTGCCAAAAATTAAGTGAGATCGGGGAACCGTGTGAAAAATGCAGTAACTGTCAGACTATAATTCAAAGACAATATCCTTTTCTTTTTGAAATAAAACCAACATCAAAATTAAGACAGATAGTAATTGATGAAATCCGCGAGTTGGAACATTTCCTGTATCTTAAAACCAATCATCAGAAAAAAATTGGCTTAATCTACCATGCAGACAGAATGACGGTTCAGGCACAAAATGCATTTCTAAAAACATTGGAAGAACCCACACCTGACACGTTATTATTATTACTGACTTCAAACACCAATGCTCTACTTCCCACGATTAGATCACGATGTCATGTCATATCACTGTTTAACGAAAACTATGTGTTCAATTTTGAAGGCAGAGATAAACTCTGTGAAGTATTAGCAACAATGACTAAAGGATCCGGAGCAAAAGTTGCAGCATCAGCATCTTATTCAATCAACAGTATATTGGAGAAATTACAAAAATCGGTAATTAACAATCACGAAGTAAAAGAAAAAGAAATTGAGTTAAACAGTTATAAAGATAATAAAGACATTGAAAAGAAATTAGCCAGTCAGTTTGAAGCAATAAAGATGGCAAATTATATCAGAGCCAGAGACGAATTAATCAGTGCTGTATATAGTTGGTATGCTCAACAATATATTATCGCCTGTGGAATACCTGAATCACTGCTTGCAAATCCCGAATTATGTAATGATTTATCAGGTAAAGCGTATCAAAACAGCGAAACTGTCAATTTTTCTATGAGAAATCTTCGACTGACTGAAAATTTTATATCAACCATAAATTACAATGTTGATGAAAAACTTGCGATTCAAAATTTTTGCCAGGAAATCTGCAAAAAAAATTAGGTGTTATCAGTCATGTATCTTAAGATGATGTAAATAGTGTGCTCACTGCAATGGATCAATTTTATGTTGATATGACAATTTGAATATGTCATGAACATAAAGAGCTAAGTTATTTGCATGTTGTCCACAAATTATTAACAATTTTCCATATTCGTGATAGAACATTTTTTCCACATGAAACATCCTTAATTTGAATAATTTATATTTTTTTTGTATAAAATTTACAAATTATATTTGAAAAAAAACTAATTCTTTTCCGAGTTTGTAAACAAATATTTTTCTATATAAAAAAAGCATCGTATAAAATCATTTAATTAAGCGAGTTACGTTTTTTTAATATTAATTTTGATTTTTTTTTTGAAGATATTTTTACGATTATTCGACAAGCTTATTTAATGAATATTCGATAATTCCTTCAGCACCACCGGATTTTAATTTTGGAATTAATTCTCTTACAACGTGTTCATCAATTACGGTATTTAATGCGGCCCAATTATCATCAACCAATGTTGAAATTGTAGGTTTTTTAAGTGCAGGTAACAGTTCCAGTATTTTGGGAATATTCTTTTTTTCAACATTCAGCATAATACCTACTCTGTTTTCTGCAGCTAAAACTGATTTGAGCAGGAGTGCCAAATGTTCCATTTTTTTTCTCTTAAAATCGTCAGCCCATGCGGTACCATTTGTAATGAATCGTGTTGTGGATACACATAACGTATCTACAATTCTTAGTTTGTTCGCTTTCAAAGATGATCCGGTTTCGGTAATTTCAACGATTGCGTCAGCCAGGACAGGTGGTTTAGCCTCTGTAGCTCCCCAACTAAACTCAACAATTGCGTCAACTCCATGTTCCTGAAGATAACGGTTTGTTATACCAACAGCCTCAGTTGCAATCCGTTTTCCTACAAGATGTTTCGGCGATTTAATTTCAGAATCTTCAGGTACGGCAAGAACCCATTGTAATGGAATACGTTTTACTTTGCCATAAATAAGCTCAGCAACTTCAATAACATCAGCACCACTTTCTACAACCCAGTCATAGCCTGTCAATCCGCAATCAAGTACATGTTCACTAACATAACGAGCCATTTCCTGGGCACGAATCAACATACATTCGATTTCTTCATCGTCTATATCCGGGCTGTAGGATCTGGAACTGACATTTATTTTATACCCGGCTTTCTCAAACATTTCAAAAGTGCTTTTTTCAAGACTCCCCTTGGGCAATCCCAATTTTAGTATAGACATTTTACATTTCTTTCTTTTATTGTCTTTAATGCACCTGATGTTATAAAATGGTGAATTCGCAATCTTAAACACAGATGCATAAATTCTCCTGACTACCGGTATTCAATAAGTTCTCCATTGTCAACTTTTCTATAGAAACATGACCGTTTACCCGTATGACAGGCAGTTCCACCAAGTTGATCGATTTTAAAAATAACTGCATCTTTATCACAATCAACTAATATCTCTTTAACGATTTGTAAGTGGCCGGACGTATCACCTTTTTTCCAAAGTTGATTTCGAGAACGTGACCAGTACGTAGCATATCCGGTTTCCAATGTCAAACTAAACGATTCCTCGTTAATATATGCCAACATTAAGATTTCACCTGTTTGATAATCTTGAGCGATTGCAGGAATTAACCCATTAGCATCTTGAGAAAAAGACAACGCCGCCATAATTCATCCAGTCCTTATATTTATGTTAGTTACACTTTTTAATACCTAATTAAGCGGGATACGTACTTAGCTTCTAAACCAAAAATACAAGATGCCTGCCCTAAAAACAGTTCTCAATATTGATTTTATTCAGGTATTGCTCAATCCAGTAAATACTGACAGTCAGTGATTATAAAATTACAACTGACTCTGATTGAGTGTATCCAAAATCAATTCTAAAAATAGCGATTTAAACCTGATAAATCACCGTCTATACTCTCTAAATCAATTTCAAAATCAGGTTTCTTGAACTTAAAAATATAAAAAATTAAATTGCCTGCATTCTATTTCCCAATTTAAAATTACATATGGCATCGATATCACTTCACCCGGAACAACGCCTGTCATGATAAAATATTTTAAAGGAAACATTGATTCATCTCAATACAATTTCCAAGCCGGTCATTAGAATTCATTAATAATGATAATAGCGTTTACACGCATATATTAGATGCGATTGACAAAGTTCTGTCCATACAGATGTGAATTTAATTATCTTTATCCAAACTAAACAGTAATTAATTTATGTTCATAGAAAATCAACCGGGAAAATATTGGAAACGAATTCTTTTCTTTCTTTTCTTACTTATAACATTACCAAATTCATGGATATCTGAGCTTTCGGTAAACGAAGCATTCCATTCTTGTATCGCCCGGGAAATGATTAAAAGCCGGGAATACTTCATCGCAAAATATCAAGATAATCCAATTCATAATTCTCCAATGTTATCATGGATTCAGTCTTGTTTATATAACATGCTGCCAAGCAACGAACTGACAACACGCATACCTGGCATTCTTGCGTTGGCTCTTCTATCTGTACTGTGTGGATATATGGCAAACAGCGTTTCCGGCCCCCGTGCCTGTGCAGCATCAGTTTCTGCATGTATTTCATCTTTCATTGCAATGCATAAGGGATTATTTGCCAGCCAGGATATGCTATTTGCCTTGTTTTTAAATTTGGCCTGGCTGACCTGGTACTTCCTCAGCAGAGAAAAGCATCTGTGGTTATTTGCATGGTTTTTCGCACATACATTTGTTTATCTTGCATTCCTTACTTCGGGCATCGTCGCAATTTTCTACTTTTATTTCCCTTTGATATGGTTACAACGACCTCTAAAAACAGGATTAAGATTAAGGCAGTCTGATCATATTTTTTCGTTTAGCTGTTTTATGATTTTCATCATAATCTGGATATTGTATGCTCCGTTTCAAAAAGAAGGTATATTGACATTTTTTAGTGAATTCAAGTCCCGCGAACCTACAATAAATTACATTGCCCATTTCATAACATTTCCGATACTGAGTGCAGTAAACTATTTACCCTGGAGTCTGTTAGCCTGGCCGGCGTTTTGTATGGCCTTTATCCCTTTGGAAAAAGATGGAATTTTAGGGAAATTCTTAAGAACAATTATTATATCAATATTTTATTGTCTTTGGTTTTTACCTGAGACAAAAACTGATTCGTTATTACCCTTAATCGGGCCCTTGTCGATATTAACAGGTATCCATTACGAAATACTTGTCAGACGCTATGGAAAACAACTGCTTATCTTACCTAAAATAATATCCTGTGCAACATTGGTAATTATTTTCGTCCACCTGTTATCTTTGTTTTTCATCGATTTCGATTTTCAAAAGTCATCAGTTCTGCTGTTGAGTGCTTCTGGATGTTGTATTTTTATTGCTGTAATAATATCATTTTGTATCATAAAGGGGTTTTTCAACACTCAGATCTGGCTGGCCCTTTTAGTTGCTGTTATAAACATTCGTTTGGTATATACCTGTACTGTAGATGTTACAAATTCCATCTATCATAACAGAAAATCGAAAGTTGGTATAATGATCAAAAATAACATTCCAGCTGATAAGACTGTATATAATCAATTACCTGATCCTGCCGGTTTTTCAGTTGAATATTACTATATGAAACGATTTATGGTCTCAATACGAAACATTGGAGAAATACCGAATTATGATGATATCGTCTACTTATTGACATCCGACAGCATACCAATATCTCAACAAAGAACGTGGACGGCTTTGCCACTGGGATTACAAGGGGAAAATCAAATAGAACGACTTTGGAAAGGTGAACGTAAAATAATTGATATAAGTCCGCGCAGACTGGAATTTCGATATGATGTAGAAAATCAAAAATTCATAGTCCCGCAAAAAACAATTTCGTTATCTCACCAACTTTTACATGAATTGATTCTGACGAATGTCAGCTCTGAAAAACAGATAGTAACTGTTGATTTTGTAAACGCCACGGTGATTTCTGCAGGTGACACAGTTGAATTTAAAGTAAATGTCCCTGATTCAATGATACTTGATGAGGAACTACATGACAAACTTACTTTCTCTTTTGAAATCAACAACAAGGTTGTCGAGCGATCAGTACGACTTTTAATAAAACCTCAAATTCCATTGCAACAGTAAAATCTGTTAATTCAGGAAAATGCCGGAAAAAATAAATTATAAGAGAGCATTAGATTTAGTCAGGAGTCTATACTTTACGGGGATCAAACCTGGATTAGAGAATACTCTAAAATTACTGAGTCTGGTTGATAATCCACAGAATGACCTGTGCTTTATTCACATAGCCGGGACTAATGGCAAAGGGTCTGTTTCATCAATGACGGAATCCGGCTTGAGAGAAGCAGGATTAACAACAGGACTATTTACGTCACCTCATCTTATTTCGATTAGAGAGCGATTTCGGGTTAATGAAAAAGAAATCAGTAAAGCTGAATTCAGTAGACTGGCTTTTTTCCTCTTTGAACGTACGCGTCATTTATACGAACATGAAACAGACCAAAAACCAACATTTTTTGAGTTCATAACAGTTTTGGCAATTCTCTTTTTTAAGGAACGTAATGTTGATATAGCAATCATGGAAGTTGGAATGGGAGGTCGCCTGGATTCAACAAATGTCATTCATCCACTACTTTCTATCATAACTGCTATTGGATTAGATCACACTAAATTACTCGGCCCGAAAATTGAAAATATTGCATTTGAAAAGGCTGGAATAATAAAATCAGGTATCCCTGTTATTTGTGGGGAACGTGACAAACGAGTCCAGAATGTTATTTCAGAAATTGCACGTGACAGAAATGCACCCGTATATTTTATTGGCAGAGATTTTAAGAGACTTAAATTTAATATAAATAATACCGGCGATTTTCTTACCCAGGATAATCTTGTTAAGTGGAAAGATAAAAAATTCCGGATAAAGACAAAGTTAGTTGGTCAACACCAGTGTCTTAATGTGAGTATTGCAACCGCTGCTTTCGCTGTTTTAAATGAAAATAATTTGCTTAATATCAAGTTGTCTGAAGCAATAAACGGAATTAAAAAAACAGAATGGCCGGGGCGATTGGATACCTTAAAGAATGGCCTGCTGGTTGATACAGCACATAATCTGGCTGCGATAACTCAAACAATTCATACAGTAAAAACAGTATTTCCCAATAAAAAATGGACCGTACTGTTTGCAGTGCTAAACGATAAAAAGTGGAAACGCATGATTACCAAACTGATACCGCTCAGTCGCGAAATATGTCTAGTTTCCATAAACCACAGGAATCAGGTAAATCCAGCTGATATTGAACAGTTTATCGCTAAAAAAAGAGATACCCGGAAAATTACGGTTTTTCAAGATATACCAAAAGCAATCCGTTATATTTTAGAGAGAGGAAACGGTATTGCACTTGGTTCGTCTTATTTGATTGGAGAAGTTATATCCGCATCCAATGGTAAAACAACCTTCCCAAATGATCGCTAATGACTTCTAATTGAAACGTTTATAATTATTTATCTATTAAAATCAGATATACTGCCATAAAACAACTATGATAAGGAATCTCTTATATATGAAATCTCTATTGACTGTAATCGTATCAATTTCTCTATGTAACAATTTGTATTCCAGTGAATTAAACTCCGTTGAATCATTGATAGAGCAGAAGCGAAAAATTGAATTTAATATGACCAAATTAAGAGTGAAGTTGTTGACAGAAAATAATGAACTGAGAAAACTCAATGAATCAATTATAAGACAACAAAAAGTATTGATGAAAAAGCTTGATGAGCAACCTGAAATGCAATTTTTCCTGAATAAACTCAATAATATTAATGAGAAGCTTAAAAAACTAAATTAGGTATAGCCAGTTTAGTTACCCTTTACAGTCTTAATGAAGTTGATCTATATCGAACGCATCCTCATCTGTATTTAGAATTTCGTTTTAAAAATGATTATCTGCCAGGTCAGCTGACTCTGCAAAAACGTCATTGAGTACTGTTGATTCGCCATTTTCTTCCTTCTCTTCATTTTTAAAAATCATAGAAGGAAACGGTGCTTCCTTTTCCAAGATTTCTGCTGCATCAATTGTCGTCTCAGTAGAATTTGAACGTTCACAGTATGTTTACATGAACGTAATCGTGATTTTCAAATCGGATTAAATTATTGGAAAAATATAATAGGAAAACGGTGATTCGACACGTAAACTAATTTTCATCAGTTTCAATCCTGATGACAGTCCCGTTAATCTTAAAATAAATTTGTTCATTTGATAAAATCACTGATATTCGTATAAAACTACTAAACAATGCCGAAATTACTTTCTAAATCTGATACGAATAAGTTTCGACATAAGGGACAGCTAAACTTTAAAAAGTACGTCTTGAAATATTATGTTTGGTTTTTGATTCTTTTTGTTCCTTTAAGTATCATTGTATTTGCTAAAATCGGAGTTTATAAACTTTTTTTCTCAACAAATGATCATTTCAATTTAAACCGTATAAACATTGAAATTCAAAAAGGCAATTTTTCAGAAGACTATGTGCACTCACTCATAAAAATAAGCTCAGAACAAGATACCATTTTTTCTATCAATCCCGGCAAATTGAGATTCGAGTTATTAGCTGATCCTCTAATTCAGAAAGTTGAGGTAAGACGCCTGCTTCCCGACACCCTACTCTTAAAAATTTATGGTCGAACTCCAATAGCTCAACTTATTAATAATGACGGCAGATTAATTGATTCAGATGGAATAATATTAGGTGATCGTCTAAAAAAAGACTTAAAAACATGGCCAATTATAACTGGAATTCAAAATGTTAAGAGTTTTAAAACGGGTGAAGTCTTAGATAATCCTCTGGTTATAAAAGCAATACATTTTCTCTCACATAAAGAACTCATGAAAAATGGATACTGGCTGGATGTTAAGTTGGTTCAATTGAATGAAAATGATAATGAATTAAGGATATACCTAAATCCCAAAGAGAATACATTCATTAAGAATAATGCCGTTTTAATACTACCCCGTGAAAACATGGAACAAGCCCTTGCAAAAGCCCTTGAAATTTTAACCGTAAGAATCCAGGCACAACAGCCTACGAGTTATATTAACGCAACATATCAACGAAAAATTCCAGTTCGGCCTTAATGAAAATCACGAATAATCCGATTTAAAATTTATACTCAGAAAATCTTTCAGATGTAAAAATAAAAATCCCGGATATCAGATATCGGTTGTTCATTGCGGGTTCCTGACAAAAACCTTAATGTGTACCAAATATTTCCGAATATTGATTTGCCCAATACGATACAAATATATCTGTTCCTGATCGATATAAGGCCATTATTGATTCCTGAACCAATGAATTTAGATCGCCCCAGCCATTTTGCGAGGATGCAGCCAACATTGAATATTCTCCGCTAACATTATAGGCAGCAACAGGCAGGGAACATGTTTCCCGCAATTTGGAAATAATATCCAAATAGAATAACGATGGTTTTACCATTAAAATATCTGCTCCCTCATCAATATCAGCATAAGATTCACGAAGTGCCAAATGACCATCCCTGTAAGAGGCTTGACAGGATTGTCGGTCTCCAGTGCCCGGTTTCGATAGAGCAGCTTCTCGAAACGGTCCATATAATGCCGACGCGAATTTTGTGGAATAACTCATAATAATTGAATTGACAAACCCTTCATTATCAAGTGCGTTGCGAATAGAGAGAACTTGACCATCCATCATAGCACTCGGTGCTATCCCGTCGGCACCGGCACTGACATGGGATAAGGCCACCTTATCCAATAAGTCTAATGTTTGATCATTATCCACATCACCATATTTATTCAAAACACCACAATGACCATGGTCAGTATAAGCACATAAACATACATCCGTAAAAATAATCAGTTCCGGATAATGTGATTTAAGTTCCCTGACAGCCTGCTGAACCAAGCCTTTGTCATCAAATGCATATTTCCCTGTTGAATCCTTGTGATTGTCTAAAACACCAAATAATAAAATTCCTCCTGTTCCAGATGATATGACAGGCTCCAGAGAAACGATTAACGTATCAATTGTATATCGGTATTGGCCCGGCATTGAGTTGATTGGAATTTTTTGGTTTTTACCTTCAATAATAAAAACCGGCCAAATAAATTTTTCTGGCCCGGGGAATGGCAGACCTGTCATATTCCGTAACGATTTTGTACGCCTTAATCGTCTGAGTCGAACATCGGGAAAACTACTCATATAAACTATCCATTTTTAGCCATTATTATCATTAAATAAAACCTGTGTATATATCTCAATATTTCATCAAAAAAATTCAGACATTAAGCTGTGCACCGGTCATTCTACTCTAATTTTAGCATATTTGCGAAAACATAATTCGATGCAGCCGCACGAATACTTGCTTCAATGCCGGCTTCATTTGAAACAAGATAATGGGTACATGCCGCTTTTGATAAAGCATTTGCAGTAGGGCCTCCAATAGCAACAACAACCTTTTGGTCTAATGCTGCACTCTTAAAATTTGTTACAAATGCTGAAACAGCCGAACTGCTGGCAAAAATAACCGCATCAAATTCTGGTAATATGCTATAGTTCTTCAATTGGTTTTTGTAAATCACACAATCTGTAACACCGGCACCTGGATTACAAAATGCATTTTCGACACGCTTATCGGCTAAATCAGAACGAAGTCTTAAGATTTTATCTTTTTTCTGAACAAAATCAATCGCTGATTTAATCATCGAATCTGCACTGAACCTGGAATCTGGAACAACCTCCGCCTGTAATCCATATTTTTGCAGTTCCCGATTGACGCCCTCTCCTGAAACTATAATTTTTGGTATCTCCCTAATATCTATTTTACTTAAAATGATTAGATCCATCATACAACGAACAGACGATGGAGACGTTAAAATAACCCAGTCAAACTCATGAATCCGTGAGAGAACATTTATTGCGGACATATTCGGGATTAATCTGATCATTGGCATTTTGACTGGAATTCCACCATAATTCAATACCTCATTTTCTGCAATATCCTGCAAAATATCACTACAGGTAATTAAAATGCGTTTCCCCTGTAATGCACTGTGAGAGGCAACATATTTAAACTTTTTGTTGGCAATTGTTCCAACGATCAGCAACCCGGGAAGGTCTGATTTATTTTCCTCAACTAAATCTGGAATAGTCTCTAATGTTCCCGAAATAATTTTCTGACATGAGGTGCCGGCTGCAAATATCATGACAGCATATTCTTTTGGATTGCGTCCTTCTCCTAAAAGTTGATTAATAATTTCTCCTGTTTTAGTAACAGCCATATAAAATACAAGAGAGAGTTTGCTTCTAACCGATACGTCAATTGGGTTACTGTTACCGTCAGCCAGCCAGGGAGTGATGACAGTATACCCTCTGGAAATCCCCCGCCGTGTAAGAAGAAAACCTGTTCCGGTAGTAGCAGCATTCAGGCTTCCAACACCTGGAATAACACGAAAAGGCAAATGCCAGTGACCTATTGCGGAAATTTCCTCAGAAAGTCGCCCGAATATTCCGGCGTCCCCGCCTTTTAATCGGACAACCCTTTTCCCCTGCCTAATATAATCTACCATCAATTGCTCAAGCTTATGTTTGGGCAGAGAGTATTTACCGTGCCTTTTCCCACAATCTATTCCTTCTGCATCGTCTCTCAAATGGGCTAATAATTGGTGCGACACTAACGCATCGTACAAGCAAACATCACAAACTTTAAGTGCTTTTACGCCTGCTGCCGTACATAAATCCTCATGCCCCGGACCTCCACTTACAAATACGGCGGGATGAATGAATAAACTCCTTAACTGTTGAACCCGTCGATCTGATTTTCGAAATGTAACAGCAAGATAACCTTGCCCTTTTGGAACCTGCAATTCTGATAATGGAATTATTTCTGAAATTCGGTTCTTGAGATTTAATCGATTCAATGCAGCTGCAGCCATAATCAGAACATCGAATTCACCATTATCCAAAGCTGTTAATCTTTTTTCTATTGTTCCTCTGACATGTTTCAATTTACAATCGGGAAAACGATGCAGTGCATAGGCTTCCCGTCGTTCACTGCTAATCCCAACCAATGGCTGCTTTGGTAGATTTTCTATCAAATCGTCACTGCGGAAGACCAGTGCATCCCGGGAATCTTCCCGCCATGGCAGCCAAAACCAATCTAATTGATCATCTAAGCATTCAGGCATATCTTTAGCACTGTGAATTGCAAAATCCAGTTTATTATCCAGAACTGCCCTGTCCAAATAGTTAGTGAAAAAATCAGGGTTACTTGATTGTAAATCAGACGTTTGATCCTCATCACCGGGACTGCTCATCGGAATGATTGTAAATGAAATCCCCGGAATAATAGTTTGAATTCTGTCAACAGCATCTTTGGTCTGTACTCTTGAAAGATTACTTGAACGAGTTCCAACCGTAAAAATTAATTTAGATTTTGCCAATTTTATATCTCCGCATTTTTCACATAAAGAAGAAAAATTTGTATTTATCAGCGTGGCAGTATATGCCGGATTTTATCCGACCCAACCTAAGGGCATACTGGCAATACTAAGCAGAACAATGAGTTTAGGGCAGTGATAAATTACTCATTTATTATATCAAAACATACCATATCGATTCGGGGTTTTCATTCTATGAACAGGTAATGCAATTTTTTTCTGGAATTTATTTCTATCAATCTTATTCCGGAATATCTTTGCCGTGCGGATCTTGTGTAGGCAGTTCTGTTTTCAGCAGAAGTTGTTTCTGCATTTTAGAATCGGTTACATGCTCAAATCGTTCTGCACTAAAATGTAAATGATCAATTGGAAGATTCAGATATTTATGGAGATAAGCCTCCCATAATCGATGGGATCGGATCAATGATTTCGCCATCCTTTTCCCTCTGTCTGTCAATTTGAAGTTACCATTATCAACACAAATTTTTTTATCCAGTTTTAATGAAATTATAGCTGAAAAATACATCCCTTTCCCGTATCCTGTCACCTTACGGAATAAATCAGAGTTAACCTGTAGATCATTAACGTTTTTCAATTCTCCCAAACGGTATAAAAGCCCCAGAATATCCTCCCGGGATATTCTTAGAAGAGTCCAAAAACGCTCTACAGACTTAATTACAATTCCATGCTTAGGTCCGAAAAACAGTGTGATGAAAAATAATGCACCGGATGCAACTGCAATCATCCCCGCAGTACTGGTGTCCTCATATCCTATAAAATTTGGTAATTTCAGTGCACCGACATGTCCGAGTACTGCACTCAGTTCTGCAATAAGTAAACTAATAAGTATCATCGTACGCAAACGGTCGGTAATAAGCCAGGCCGTTGCCGGTGGAACAATAAGCATTGCTATAACCAGTATGCTTCCGACACTTTCAAACGATGCAACAGTTGTTACCGCAACAAGTGTCATTAAAATAAAATGCATCCATAATGCATTCGCGCCGACTGTTGTGGCAAGCTCCGGATCAAACGAACTAATTTTTAATTCTTTGTAAAAAAAAATAACAAATAACGCATTTAGAACGAATACTGTTGTCAATACAATCACAGCTCTGGGAACTGGAATATTAAATACCGTTTTCGTGTCCAGCGGTACAAGTTCTATTGCACCATAGAGTACACAACCGGGATCTAAATCCACAGCGTCGGCTCCTTTTACAATCATAATCAGTCCCACCGCAAACAACGTGGTAAAAACAACACCCATTGAAGCACTTTCTTCAACTTTTCCTAATCGATGAATCAAATCGGTAAAAACTGCCGTTAATATTCCAACCACAGCTGCACCGAAAAACATGGTAATGCTGTCTCTGCTGCCACTGATAAGAAAAGCAGCGGCCAAACCGGGCAAAACAGCATGGCTGATCGCATCACCCATCATGCTTAATCGGCGTAATACCATAAAATTACCCAATAACGCACAGGATAATGCACTTAAAATACCCGTTATGACTATCCAGTTGTCAAGATCTGTCCAATTCATTTTCGATATGTTGGTTATGTTTAATACGCTATAGACCGCAGAAAATTATAAACAAAGAGATCTCATACTATTGAGTAAACTCTCTAAATTCATTTCTCATCAGCCAATGGATGAGGGCTTGGCAGCAACACTGAGTCGGGTTGCTCAGATAATAATAATCGTTCAAGTCTGTCGACCATCGAATGTCCAAGTACATGTTCAATCTGATCTGCATCTCTATCGACCTTTCCAGGTGCCAGTTCGGCATAAAATATTAAATATGTTTCCCATAATCGATGATTTCTTACGATCCGTTTTGCTTCAACGAACCCATCTTCTGTGAAATGATATTTATCATCTGCACCTCGGTAAACGAGGTCATCGGATATGGCTTCAGCTAAGAGTTTTAACAATTTCCTTTTTGACCATGAACGATCTGAAAGCAGGTAATCCAAGGTAATTCCGGGCCGTTGGGAACACTTTTTCAGTTGGGTATCCAACAAATTTTTATCAAAATTTTCAATCCCTTCACAGATTGATCTCAGTAGATGTTGTCGCGACACTTTCTTCTCCAACTTCCAGGACATGAAGTATCGAATACACAACCCTCGAGAATATCCAAAAAATAAGCTGACAGAAAAAATGAATGAAGAAACAAGAACAATGATCGCCCCGGCAGGAAGTTTTTCAAAAAGTGCACTCAGAATGGCACCAAACAATCCACTTGCAGCACCAATGACAGCTGCTATAATTACCATTCTAAATAGTGAATCTGTCCAGAATCGAGCAGAAGCTGCCGGTATAACCATAATCGCAATGATAAGAATCAGCCCTACAGACTGCAGACCGATAACCGTAACAGAAACGACCAGAAGCATCATCGCAATATCCAGCCTGACAGTCGGCCACCCCTGGGTCCCGGCATAGTCTTGATCGAAACATAAAATAGAAAATTCCTTGAAAAGGAACAGACATAATACCACAATGATCATTGCAGTTCCGGCAATTAAGTATGCATCCCGGGTCAGCATTGATGCAGTCTTTCCATATATAAATGATTCCAAACCCGCAGCACTGCCCTTGCTCATCTTTTGGATAATACCCAGAATTGATACACCAATACCGAAAAATACACTCAAAACAATTCCGAGAGCGGCATCTTCTTTTAAATGACTTGTCTGTGTGATTAATAATATTAATCCCATTCCGGTGATCCCGGATAAAAATGCTCCGGACAACAGCCCGGGAAGAAACTTTCCATCACCGCCATTTGCGACCATAATCATAAATGCTATTGCAATGCCCGGTAATGTTGCGTGGCTCACAGCATCTCCCATTAACGATCGTTTTCGTAATAACATGAATGTACCAATTATTCCCCCGGCAAGTCCCAGCAGCATAACACCGACAATGACCAGCCGCGTATTATAATCTTTCAATAATAACACGCGCATTAAATCCGTACGCTCCGGCAATTGAGAGTAAATGTTCAAGAGGATTTTATTCATGAATTCTCGCTTCCCGGGTATAGGCTTGAACAGCTTCTTCAAGCAGGGTTAAACGGCCGCCATAAGTCTTGTGTAGATTTTCCTGGGTGAAAACATTCTTTGTTAAACCGGTGGCAACGATGCGCATATTCAGCATGATTAAACTATCAAAATACTGTTTCACGGTCTGTAGAGTATGATGAACAATTAATACCGTTTTACCTTTTGATTTCAGATCATGCAGAATGGTGACAATCGCTTTTTCAGTTGCAGCATCAACCCCGACAAAGGGTTCATCCATAAAGTAAATTTGTGCATCCTGAGCAAGGGCGCGCGCCAAAAAAATACGTTGCTGCTGTCCGCCCGACAACTGGCTGATTTGACGATGGGCATAATCTGCCATACCCACACGTTCCATAGCAAACATTGCCAGATTTTTATAATGTTTAGTTACCGGTTTACACCATCCAATTTTCCCGTACAACCCCATAGAAACAACATCAAGGGCATTGACAGGAAAATCCCAATCAACACTTTCCCGTTGAGGGACATAGCCGACAAGTGAGCGTTGTTTTTTGTAAATTTCCCCGTAAATCAAAATTCTGCCGGAAGTTTTAGGCACCAAACCCAGAATAGCCTTTATCAGTGTACTCTTCCCGGCCCCGTTGGGGCCGATAATCCCGATAACCTGTCCTTCTTCAACCTCAAAATCAATATCCCACAACACCGGTTTATGCTGATAGGCTACTGTTAAATCATGGACCAAAACCGGAATTTTACTTACGTTCTCAACATTGTGTATTCCATTCATATAAAAATCAATGATTTGATTTTAGTATTAATTTCCCATGCATACCCTTTTCAGGCGCGAATCCACCCAAAGCATTGGTAATGGTTGTTACATTATGATCAATCATACCGATATAAGTCCCCTCGTATGATCCCGCTTCTCCCATAGCATCAGAATATAATGTCCCCCCAATCTTAATTATTTTTCCCTTCTCAGCAGCCCCCTCAATGAGTGCCTTTACATTCTTACTTGCAACACTGGTTTCAACGAATACGGCTTTAACATCACGCGTTACAATCAGGTCAATTAAATTATTGATATCTCTTAATCCGGCCTCCGATTCTGTTGAAATTCCCTGGATCCCCATCACGTCAATCCCATAGGCACGCCCGAAATAGTTAAATGCATCGTGTGCTGTAACGAGCACCCTGCCGGATTCAGGAATAGAAGCAATGGATGTTACGGCATAGTCATTAAGTGTATTTAACTGTTTTATATAGGTATCTGCATTTTTTAAATAATAGGATGAGTTCTTCGGGTTGAATTCAGTTAATGATGTTGCGACCGCCTCAACAGCTCTGATCCATCCCCTGACATCCATCCATACATGGGGATCATAATGTCCTGAAAACTCAGGTGGCTCTAAAAGGTATTGTTCATCAATTAATTCAGTTACAGCATAAACAGGCTTCCCTTCAGCAGCAACTTTTATGAGTATATCTGCCATCTTCCCTTCCAGTGACAAGCCGGAATAAAAGATTATATCAGCATCCAAAAATTTGGCAACATCTCCGCGAGTTGGTTTATACAGATGGGGATCGACTCCCTCACCGATAATATTGATGACTTCTGCTTTGTCCCCGGCAACATGTTTAACAATATCACCAACCATAGCAACCGTTGTTACAATTTTATATTCACCGGCTTCAGAAAATTCAGATTTACCAGGATTTCCAGATTTTCCGCATCCATTACTCAATATCATCAAAGCGATCAAAATCAGAAAAAAACGGAATTGTTTCATTGGTCTACTTTCTATATAGATGCAAACATTATTCTATAAATGAAATTTTTAATTTTATATACTAAAAATATGTATTTTTAGTAATCGAAATAAAATTGATGCCATTATAATAATTATTTTTTTGATTTTTGCAAAACAAATTGTACCGTTTATAGAAATTTTCGATATTTAAAGAAAACGAACCTCGTCTAAACGGTAAAAAAGATGCCCAGCAGTACTGTTGAAAATTATTTAAAACAGATTTTTCTAGAGCAGCAAAAAAATTGCAACGATATCGTTGCAATGGGAAAATTAGCTGAAAGAATGGGGGTATCACCCGGCACGGCAACATCAATGGTGAAATTACTCAGTAAATCTGAATTAGTTAACTATGAACCACGTAACGGCAGTAAATTGACACCGAAAGGAAGTGAACTTGCAATTCATGTTTTACGCCGCCATCGACTCATTGAACTGTTCCTGGTACAAGAATTAGGACTTGACTGGTCCGAGGTCCATGAAGAAGCAGAAGCTCTGGAACATGCGATTTCCGAACAGGTATTAGAAAAAATTGATAAAAAATTAGGACACCCCGGCGTTGATCCGCACGGTGACCCGATTCCATCAGCCGAAGGAAAAATTAAAAAGAAAAAACTTGTAAATCTGGCGGATTGCAGGGCCGGTCAAACTACAATAATTGGCAGAATACTTGACCAAAATAGTGAGTTTTTAAAATTCTTAAATAAATATGGTATTCGCCCCGGACAAACCATAAAAATAAAACATCACGATTCAATCGCTGATTCTGTCTGCATTAAGCCTGAAAAAAACAAGTCAGTAAATTTAGGCATGCATGCTGCTTCAAAAATTTCTGTTGAAATGATCGATATAGGTAAAGAATAGGTATTTTCCGGGTCTTCTTTTTGGAGCTCAAGGTTCGTCTCTTCCGGGACGATCCGGCATTGAAAGTCCAGTTCCGGCAACAGCCTTTACATTTCGGCCATACCACAAATCAGTTGCATCCTGGCTTTTTCTACAACTGTTCAATAATTCGTACAACTGAATTCAATTTGTCTCAACGGGATCCACGAAAAACTGCTGAGGCTATTGAGATACTTGAAGATTGTCCAGGGAAATCAAAGGAATTTATCAAACTCTTAGAAAATAAATATTTAACATCTGAACCTGATGGGAAAAAATCAGATATAAAATCAATACTGAAACCTCTGTTAAAAACCCCCTGTGACAAATGGATAATTTTATGTGCATTATATGCGATCGCTCACGAATCAGCACATTGAATTTTGTGATAAGACACCCACCGGCACAGAAGATCGTAGCAGTAAATAGAAAATCTTTATTTACTGCAAATCCCATATTTCCCTGAAATTTGACACCGCATAGAATTAATCATTACATACGATCAATTATTTTTATCAGGCTATGTAATACAAGGTTTGGTTCAACTAAATAATTTGATTTAAATTGATTGGAAATTAATTTTGAATTACCACCCGTCAATACGACATCTAATGACTTCTGTAAATGTTTTTCATATTTTCCTATCCAGTTTTCTATGGCTAACACCGTTGAAAAATAGACCCCTTGCACAACAGAATCCTGAAGATTAACAGGATGATTAAAGACCGTCTCATATCCCGTGAAGGGGAATTCAGATTCAATCTCGATCCTCGTATTTTCAGATACAGCCTTTGCGGAAAGCTGCAAACCCGGCCAAATAATTGAATACTCACAGCTATTTTCGTTAACCAGAGAAACAGTCGTTGCGGTACCGAACGTTGCAACAACAAATGGCTGTACCAGCATTTCCTTTGCAGCAATACAGGCAAGTTTTCGATCTATGCCGATATCAAGATCAGCATTGAATCGTATCGTATCATCTGGCAACCAGTCTTGAACATCCAGAACCTGAATCTGTCCAGAAGTATTTAATCTGGCACCATCAAAATCCGGCCGAACATTAGAATAGAGGAGTTGTGAAACGTCATAATGTGTCAGTATTTCTTGACAATCTGCCAGTGAATTACATTCAATTACAGATTTAAGTGTACGTGAATTTACATCAATAATTCCGAGTTTTATTACAGAATTTCCAATATCCAGAACCGCATTTTTTATAGTCATATAGATTTTATCTAAGTGTTGAACGTAATGTTTTCAGTCTATTCTCGATATATTTTAATACTTGATTTCTGCTTTCACGTTTATCATATGTCTGTAAAATACTGGTCGCCCGGGCAGGATTTTTATGCAATTCAACCATTGCCTCACTCAGTAACGGCAGTGCCCTGACAACATGATCACAAATATTTACAGTCGCATCACAGGCCGTTCGTGAAAGGGGATTTAAATCAATTGATATCACTTTTTTCCCCCAATCCAACAGTGCACAGGTACGATCTCCATCTTCTAATGGTATGAGAACAACATCCGCTGCTGCAATCCCATTTTTATCAACATGTGCACGTGCTGATGTCAAATGTGGAACCTTATCAGTCGGTGTAATGCCAAGTACGTTTACCGCACCATGTTCTATTAGGAAATTAGCGATTTTTTGTTCTCTTTCACGGGTTCTCCCATAGAAGACATTTACTTCAAGTGGTGCAGGAATTGCCCTGGATAACTGAACAAGTGATTCGGGAGCTAAAACAGCCGTATTTCCATTAACGGAAATGACGGGATTGTCTGCTTGTACGAGCAATGCTGCAGCGACATTGATATCATTCTTGACACAGGGGATGGATTCTTCACCGAGGATATAGTCGAAGGCCTCACCACGACCATGGGCGATTGGTCCGGCACCGGCAACGAGACCCAGGTCCCGATAAGTTTCAATAGTTGAGCGCATTTTAAGTGAATCAGCACGTGGATGGTTTATGGGTATTTCGTTCACAGAATCGCTCTATTTCAAGAATGTCAGTCATTTTCTGATGTTAGGAAACTGAAACCTGGATATACGAAAGACTGAAAATATAAAACCGGATTAAACGTTGATTATTGACTTCTTTCCTGCTTAATGTTTTCACAGCAAATATCGATCGAGTATGCCCATGATGGAACGCCTTGCAAACACCCCCTCATGACATCAGCCCCAAGCTCCTGAAAGAGCCGGAATTAAAAAACTGCTCATTTTAGCCGTTTTTACAGTCTTATGATATAGTATCGCCAGATTTACAGATAGTATTGAACTATAGAATAACGCAGTTACACAATATAATTCAACTCAATATCAGCAGATTCATATATACTCTAAATCAGGGTTAAATCTGTAATCTGAACAGATAACATAATCCTTCATTTTTTTAATTTAAATAGACACAGTGACATTTTATAAACCCAACTTAGGCAATCCGCCTTCAAGCAAACCAATCAATTTGAACAAAATTGACGTGAAAGGTGGAATTCTGATTCGATCGACAAACTGGCTGGGAGATGCAATCATGACGCTTCCGGCGATTTATAAAATCAAACGGTCAATTGATAATCGGGGCAAGATTATTATTCTCACGACCGAGAAACTTAAATCATTCTGGGAAAGCGTTTCCTGGATTGATTACGTTATATCATTTCCCGGCAAGCGCATTGACCAGGCGTGTATACAGACAATCAAGGAACTCAATCCGGGTCTGGGTATTATACTGCCAAATTCCTTTGGTTCGGCATTTGACCTGAATCGTGCTGGAATTCCTAAAATCATCGGCCGAACCGGCCGTGGCAGGTCGATATTTATCGATTATAAGCTGCCAGCCTGGAAACGAAGACCGGGAAGAGATATCTACCATGAAACACAAAAATATCTGGAATTTTCACATTTCCTCGGGAGTAAGGACTGGGATTGTGATTATCCTCCAATTTCTCCCAGGCTGTCCGCAACCGAATTGAACGAAATCAAATCAAGGGTCGCAACTGATAAACCTTTACTGGTTGTAGCAGCCGGGGCAGCCTATGGTCCCGCGAAGCAATGGCCGGAACGGTATTTTATTGAAATCATAGAGTGGTGGACTCGAAGATATGGAAACGCAGTTGTAATCGGGTCCGAATCAGAATTCCAGCTTGCAGATAACATTGTAAAAAGCATTCCCCGAACAATAAATCTTGCCGGTGAGACCTCCCTGGTGCAACTTATGTATATTCTCTCAATGGCGTCATGTATTGCAACAAATGACAGTGGTCCGATGCATTTAGGTGCAGCATTAGGTAAAAAAGGAGTTGCCATGTTCGGGTCGACAGATCCAATTGCAACCGGACCGATTGGAGGGGAATGGATTGTCCACTATAAAAAAACCAGTTGTTCGCCATGTCTCCAACGAACATGTAAATTAGATAACCATAAATATAAATGTTTAGAAAAAATCTCTCCTGAAGAGATCATTTCAACAATTGAAAAACTAATTAAATAAAATTTAACTATGAAAAAAATTTGATTATCTTTACTGTTTTTATTCTTGCTTAATCTCACATTTCTTGCAGCACAAACACGTAAGCAAAGACCATTATTCCCAATATCGATCATGAATTTCCGAATGCAAAATAATTGTTCGAAGGAGTCCTTGATTTGATACTGGGCAATTACTACACCACGTTAGTATCTGAAAAAGACCTGTATTGGGCAGCGATACAGGGTATGCTGAAAAAAATTTCTCCGCCCGTTCATCCAATTTAGGGAAAATATGGACGCCTGAGGATTACGACAAAATTCATAATGCACTTAAAGGTGTGAATATCTCTATAGGAATGAAGAGGACTGACTTCCGATTTTATTGTTAAACAGGATCAAAAACGGTTGCCGATCAGCCAAACGACCCATTAACGATCGGATAAAAAATGATTCCTGCCTATAGCTGCTTTGAAAATTTTTAATTATTAATCTGTCCGGATTTACTTTGACTGCCTATAAAAAAATCGTCAGGAATCCGATGATCCTTATCGATTAATCTAATTGTGTTATGTTTAAATTTTACGACGGATTTTCCTTTTTCCCCGGTAATTTTGAACTCCTTAATAATCCAAAAATTATTTTCTTTTTTAAATCCTGTAAATGTAATCGTCTTGTATGGATCAGAGCTTGATTCAGTCTTAGACCATTCAACTTTCAGCGGGAAATAATGTTTCTTCGACAGCCAGATTTTCACTCTTTTTCCATTAACTGGATGCTTTAAAACTACGACCCGGCACCGTTGCCCTTTAATTATTTTACTGTCTAACTCTGATTCAAAGCTCCAGTGTAAAAAGGATAGTGTAAAATCGCCCGGTTCAAATCCAATAGACGATAAGGAAGATGCACTCGATTCAGTTGGAATTACCTCTTCCTGAAACGTGCTTTCCCCTGAAACGGTATTTTGATGTAACCGATATCGTTCATGCTCATTGAAAATTATTTGAGCTGAAATCTGATCATGATTAAGTTTTAGACGCAGTTCTATTGGAAATTTTAATTTTCTGCCGTCAATTCGTTTATGATTTATAATGCCTTCAAGAATAGCAATACTTTCCTTAAATGGCTGATTTCGAACAGTTTCCAAAAACAGTTGAATATCATCGTCTGCAGTTGTTTTTGCATTGAGACTCCAGATGGAGATATTCAATAACGCAACGCACATTATCAACATTGTAATTCGTAACAAAATATTAAGCTCCCTTCAAATGACTTATTAAAATTGGAAATGGGCTGATTGCATTGTGATTTTTCAGAATTAATCTAATCGGCTAATTAAAATGTATGATACGTATTAAGCCGGTAAGAGTTCTACAAAAAGGCTATATAATAATTAAACGTTACTCCAATGATTAAGAAATCACCAAATTATTTTCAATTTATAATAGTGTTGCTTTTTTTTGCGAAAGTTAGTTTTGGACAAGAGTTTTCTAAATTTAATGATCCTGGCAATCTATCAACTGATATCTGGTGGCAATGGCCAATTATACTGTTTTTGTTTTCTATATTTGTTGGATTCATGGCAACATTATCAGGAATTGGCGGAGCAATCATTTATGTACCGTTTGTCAGCAGTATTTTTCCGTTGCATCTTGACTATATTAGAGGAACCGGGCTGATCATAGCATTAACCGGTGCACTTTATGCAAGTCCAGAACTCTTAAAAAACGGTATCGCTAATTTAAGACTGGCACTGCCGTTTGCGTTAGTTGCATCCATTTCAGCACTGTTTGGCGCCCGCTTCGGGTTGAGTTTAGATCCTAAAACAGTTCAATTATCTCTCGGAATTTTGCTGCTGTTTATTGTTAGTCTGATGATACTGTCAAAAAAATCAGAATTCCCCATTGTCGAAAAGAGTGATTCATTATCTAAAACGTTGAAAATAGGTGGTATTTATCATGAGAAAACAACATCAGAGGAGATCTCATGGAAAATTCATCGTTCCCCGCCTGGACTTATTCTATTTTTTATCATTGGTTTTCTTGCCGGCATGTTTGGTATTGGTGCTGGATGGGCGAATATTCCCGTCCTGAATTTAGTATTAGGGACACCTTTGAAAATTGCGATTGGCACCAGCAAAGTAATTTTATCTGTTACAGATACCAGTGCAGCGTGGGTTTATCTTAACGCCGGAAGCATATTGCCGTCAGTGACGATTCCTTCAGTTTTAGGGATGATCATTGGAACGAAACTTGGCGTAAAAATTCTTGTGAAGAGCAATCCTGCCAGAGTAAAATGGTTTGTTATAATTTTATTACTTCTGTCAAGTATTGTATCTGTAGTCAAAGGGATTAATCTCGGATGAATAACACGAATCAGCCTCCTTCTGAACAACTTGCATACGCTAAAATAATCTATCACCTTGCCAATGTTGGAATTATCGCAATGATAATCAGTTATATTCTCTATATGACGGACTGTCCACAATCGTTTTTACCCATAAACAGATTAGTTCAATTGTGGGATATTCGATCGGTTGAACTTATCCGGATAACAACAATGCCTGTGGGGTTGGATCTTATTCATCATCTCAATCGAAGTGATATAATCAGTTTGATGAGTATTATTTTTATTTCCTGTATAACCATTTTGGGATACATCAGGATTTTGCCGTGTTTCATAAAGGAAAAGGATCTTCCCTATACGTTAATAACTCTTCTGCAGATTATCGTTTTAATTTTGGCTGTTTTCGGCATTATCAGTTTTGACAGTCACTAAACAGTGTACCTGATTATATGCCAGGATATTCGATCATTTAGCATACAGATAAAAATGATGGATTTTCACTGATTTTTACGGGATCATAACTTAATACTGCCAGTGCTGACTGAATATCTCTTAAATTAGATTCAATTCGATTGAATCTTGCCTGTTGTGAACGAGTAATGCTTTTAGGCAGTCGTTTTGTCTTAATGATATGTCTCTTGTTTTACCTTTTGATACGAATGCGCTGGAACGGCTGCTGTAATGGCTGCAACCGCTAAAATTTCAGAAAGTACAAATCGTGTGATCTTTATGCGGCTGTTTGATTTTTTGAAATGATTCATCATAATCTCTTTTATAAAAATGGGTCGGTTAAATGAGTTTGATCAACAAACTGATTATATAAAAAATTGACGTATGAATCGAGGTAAAGATAAACTTGAATCTGGTCGAAACTACGGCATTTGGTTCGCAGGGATCTTAATATTAATCTTTCCTGTTTCTTCCACATATTTAAGCTTTTCGTTCATTTACGGTCACGGTCATGCAGAGCGGCCAATCGTCAGTTTTTTAGTAATGTTTTTACTTGGCTGGTCAGGTCTTTGCCTCGGCTGCTGTTCCTGCTGCAGATACGGCAATAACCCTGTCAATTTAAAATGGATTATAGGTGTTGGTATTTTAGCACGTCTGCTTTTTTTGCCGTCAAACCTCATCCTGGAAAACGATTGTTATCGTTATGTACTTGATGGGCAAATGATTCTCGACGGGAAAAATCCATATCGTCATTCCCCTGAATTCATCAAGAATAATCTTGATGATATCCTGGAAAACAAAAATCATTTTCAAAAAGCAAGTCTTTTGTTATCACGAATAGGTTATCCGGAGATTTCTACAATTTATCCACCTGCAGCCCAATATGTGTTTGCAATGGGCTCATTTTTAACACCGTGGGAATGGTTTGGCCAGAGAGTTGTATTTTTGGTATTTGATATCGGATCAATTTTTTTAATTGTTCATATTCTCCGTCGACTTAACAAACCTCCGGAGCGGGTCATCGTTTATGCCTGGAACCCATTATTACTAAAGGAAATAGCAAATTCAGCACATCTTGACAGTCTTGTCGGCTTTTTTTTATTATTGTGGATTATTACATCAATTAATTGGCTGCAAAATAAAGATCATCTGTGGCTGATGTTCGCAGGCATCACCTTTGCCGCGTCCATTTTAAGCAAATTATATCCGCTTATACTGGTTCCCGTCAGTATTTCCTTTGTCATCCTGAATCAAAAAAACATTAAAGGTATTCTTCTATTTTTATGTGCAGTCTGTATCACAATCGTTATCGGATATTTGCCGTTCATTGACGTTGGAATTGATCAATTAACCGAAGGTCTGTGCAGGTATAACAAGGAATGGGTTCAAAATGAAGGTGCATTTTACCTGGTACAGTTCCTGTGTTCTAAATTACCTGTCAGCAGTACACTTCCAATCGACCGTTTGGTAAGTAATTCGATCGTCGGTTTTGCTGCGGTCTGTCTGTCCATAAAACTCTACCTGTCTAAACAGGCGGTCTCTTCTTTAATTGATGCAATTCAAATGACATTGCTTGTCTGGTTTCTTTTCCTGCCCGCTGTCTTTCCGTGGTATCTCATCAGCCTGATTGCGATATCAGCCTTAAATCCAAGAACCTGGATTTTAATATTGAGTGGCACTGCGTTCGCCTATTATTCATTCTTTCTAATCAGCTATAGAGATTATTCAGAAAATTACCGATATGGTATTCAACTGGCAGAACATCTTATTATCTGGGTGACTTTAATGATCAGCATCCTGAATAAGAATGCATTTACCAGACAAAAAGAAGCTGTAGTTTAAATGCGAATTAAAAAGCAATCAAAAATAAAGTCCACATTCAGATATAGACATCCATTATTCAATCCTGAAAATCATGTCTTAATAAAATCTTAGATGTAATATTTTTATTAATAATTAGTTGTGATGCCTTTATATGCAGTAAAACAGTAACAATATAATAAATACCCGAACATAAAACCCGACATTTATCGGGTATATACAGGCACTTAACAAAACATAGGTTTTATAAACAACAACCATGCCGGCAACGTATGACATCCTGATAATCGGAGCAGGTCCAAGTGGCCTGTCATGTGCAATAGAAGCGAAGAAAAATGGACTGTCCTATATCGTCATCGATAAAGGGGGACTTACTGATGCGATACGACGATTTCCAACAAATATGACATTCTTTTCAACACCGGAATTATTAGAATTGGATAATATCCCATTCGTTTCAACCAACGTCCGACCAACGAGAATTGAGGCAATGGAATATTATAGAAAGGTCGTGGACTATCATAAACTCAATGTGATGCTTCACACTGAAATCACTAAAATTAGAAAAGATCAAAATTGTTTTGACCTCTTAACAAAGAGTCACAGGAGTTTTACCGCAACGTCTGTTATCGTTGCAACAGGTTATTTTGACAATACAAATCGATTAGACGTGGAAGGCGAAGATTTACCACATGTAACCCATTACTATGATGAGCCTTATTTTTACAGCACAAAAGAAGCTGCAGTAATCGGCGGGCGGAATTCAGCTGTTGAAACGGCGTTGGATCTCTATCGACATGGCGTCAATGTTAATCTGATTCATCGTGGACCGAATTTCAGATCAATTAAATACTGGGTCCTCCCGGATATAGAGAATAGAATCAAGGACGGATCAATTAACGCTTTTTTCAATTTTTTAGTCACCGAGATTAAACCAGACAGTCTGACTATAAAAAACAGAGATAATGGTGAAATCAAAACACTTGCAGCTGATTTTGTCATTGCACTGATTGGCTATCGCCCTGATGAACACCTGTTACGAGACGCCGGAGTTCAACTTGACAATGAAACTCTGATCCCGGTTTATGACGAAAAAACATTTGAGACAAATGTTAAAAATCTATACATCGCCGGATCCGTTGCGTGCGGATGCAAAACATGGGATATTTTTATTGAGAATGGACGGGAACACGGAAAGTCAATAATCAATCATATAAAAAATGGCCGATTACGATGAAAGAAACAGCGACATTTGGTGCAGGATGTTTTTGGGGTGTAGAAGCCTGTTTTATGAAAATTGATGGTGTTTTAAGTACGGCAACAGGCTATATGGGAGGCACTTTGGAAAACCCCGGTTATAAAGAGGTCTGTTCTGGAAATACCGGCCATGCAGAAGTTCTGCAATTAGAATTCGACTCAACCGTCGTTACATATGATACTCTGTTAGACAGTTTTTGGTCGATTCATAATCCAACAACCTTAAATCAGCAGGGACCGGATATGGGAACTCAATATCGATCCGTGATTTTTTGTCATACCGATGACCAAATTACATTAGCCGAAAATTCTAAGGAAAAGTTACAAAATTCCGGAAAATACAGTTCTGAAATAGTCACTCAGATTGTGCACGCTGAACCATTTTACCGAGCAGAAGAATATCATCAGCAATATCTGAAAAAACATGGATTAGGATCGTGTTCAGTAAATCTGTAATCAATTGCTCCAATTTAATGTGGAAGGTTGTTTATGAACCGCTCGAGGCCGTTTGGTATACTTTTTTACCTGTTAAACAGCTTTGAATTGTGATTAACTGACTCATGCTCGAAAAAAAAAATGGGATAAAGCAAGTGAGTATTTTAATAAAGAACTGTCACTCAATCAAGATTATAATTTACAAAAATGTATCTTGAACGGTGCCAATATTTCAAAGAAAATCCCCCTGGTAATGACTGGGATGGTGTTTGGATAATGCAAACTAAATAATATTCTGTGTATTATCCCAACAGATTTGCAAAATAATAAAACTTCCTGCATAAACAATCTGATTTACGACCGAAATACCCTCCTGTATTAGGCTATTCTCCATAGTTTCATAAAGCTATGTCAGAACAAAATTAATAAGACTCGATTTAAGAGTACCTAAATTTTTTAATTTCAAATTTGCTTTAATAATAAAACCAGCTAATTTTATCCCTCTTTCTCGGATAGTTCCCTTTATCTGGAATTGAATCAGAGTGAGACTTATTGACCGAGACTATAAGCAACGTATCTAACAGGCTCTATTTGCCACGTTTATGGTACGCATCGATTGTTCAAAATAATTGGTGTTGATTGTTCGTGCTCTCTAAGAGTTTTAGTTTATAACCCAATATAGAGAATGGTTTGTTGCTCAGTTTCCTCCAATACACTTGTACTGAGATTAATAACATCAGGCTCTAAAAAGTTACACGACGAAAAACTACCCCCTGGGAGATTTAATTGTGAAATACATTGAAGACAAAACTACAACGTATCCGGATGGCCGTCCCGTTGCTGCCGGATTATATGACAGCACATATGAACATGATGCATGCGGTGCCGGATTTATCTGCAACCTGAAAGGAAAAAAGTCTCACAACATCATTACACATGCCCTTGAAATTCTTGTTAACCTGACACACCGGGGAGCATGCGGGTGTGATGAACTTACCGGAGATGGTGCTGGAATATTATTACAAGTGCCTCACACGTTTCTGCAAAGAGCCAGTTCTGACGCAAATATAAGGCTTCCCGATGAAAAGGAGTATGGTGTCGGCAACATTTTTCTACCACAAGATGAACAACAATGTCAAAAATGCATGACTATATTTGAAGATGTTGTTAAACAGGAAAACCAAGATTTTCTCGGCTGGAGAAAACTCCCGGTTGATAATACGGTTATCGGTGAATTAGCACGCAAAGCCGAACCCGATATTTATCAGATTTTCATTGGCAGAGGCCCGGGAATTAAAGATCCACAAGCATTTGAACGAAAACTTTATGTGATCCGCAGAGTAGTTGAAAATGCCATACGAAACTCTGATATACCTGAAAAAAACTTTTTTTATGTCCCCAGTCTTTCATCTAATACAATCGTCTTCAAAGGATTATTGTTAGCTGATCAAACAGAACCTTATTTCAAAGACCTGTCAGACCCGGATCTTACCAGTGGATTAGCACTGGTACATCAACGCTATAGCACAAACACATTTCCTACCTGGGATTTAGCTCAGCCGTTTCGATTTTTATGTCATAACGGCGAAATTAATACTCTGCGAGGAAATGTAAACTCGATGAATGCGAGACAAGATTTATTTAAATCAGATCTTTTCGGTGACGATATTTCCAAACTCTTTCCCATAGCAACACCCGGTGCATCTGATTCAGCCATACTTGATAATGCACTTGAATTACTTTACCACACGGGCCGGTCCCTACCCCATTGTATAATGATGCTGATCCCGGAGGCCTGGCAGAATCATAATACAATGAGTGACAAAAAAAAGGCGTTCTATGAATATCACTCCTGCTTAATGGAACCGTGGGATGGCCCCGCATCAATACCATTCACAGATGGAAAATGTATTGGTGCTGTTCTTGACAGAAATGGTTTACGCCCATCACGTTATACGGTAACAAAAGACGGATTTGTCATCATGGCCTCAGAAACAGGTGTTTTATCTGTTGAACCTGAAAATGTAGAATATAATGGTCGCCTGGAACCCGGTCGTATGTTTCTTGTTGATATTGATGAAGGTCGAATTATTGATGATGAAGAAATTAAAGATCAAATTGCAAGTCGCCAACCCTATCGTCAATGGTTGACTGAAAACCTGGTTCAGTTTAAGGACTTGCCAAAAGCTGAAGCCAATAATTCCCAAAGCGACCTGCCGCTGATTAAAAATCAACAGGCATTTGGGTATTCTCTCGAAGATCTGGACATCATTATGATCCCAATGGCAACCGATGGAAAAGAACCAACCGGATCGATGGGAGACGACACTCCAACTGCGATTCGATCGAAGAAATCCAGGCTGCTTTATGATTATTTTAAGCAATTATTCGCCCAGGTTACGAACCCGCCGCTTGATGCAATCCGCGAGGAACTGGTTACATCTCTGACAACCAACATTGGGCCGGAACAGGATTTATTTCAGGAAACTGCAAAACACTGTCATCAATTCAAGTTAGACCAACCTATTCTTACAAACGACAGACTCGAACAGCTTAGAAACATTTCTCACGGCGATTTAAAGGCAAAAACTCTGAGTATCATTTATCAGGTGAAAGACGGTGCAGACGGACTGAGCAGTTCACTTGAATTACTCTGTAAACAAGCATCAGCCGCGGTTGATGACGGTCATTCCATTATCATTCTGTCGGACCGGAATATCAGTGAAAATAATGCACCGATTCCCGCCCTGCTCGCCACATCCGCTATTCATCATCATCTTATCAGAAAAGGAAAACGTACGCGATGCGGCATCGTTGTTGAAAGCGGAGAACCAAGGGAAGTTCATCACTATGCACTCCTTTTTACCTGCGGTGCAGGTGCCGTTAATCCGTATTTGGCATTCGAGTCGTTAGACCAATTATTTTCCGGTGGCAGAATAGATGTCAAAGATAAAGAAACAGCATCAGCTAATTATATAAAAGCAATTGGTAAAGGTCTGCTAAAGGTTATGTCCAAGATGGGGATCTCAACATTACACAGTTATCGGGGATCTCAAATTATAGAATGTATTGGCATTAAAGAAGACGTAATTGAAAAATATTTTTCAGGTACCCCGTCACGAATTGGAGGTGCAGATCTTGCCATCATCGCAGAAGAAGCGAAAATGCGCCACGAAAAAGGATTTCCCCCACGAGAGATTTCCGGAAACCTGCCATTGAGTGTTGGAGGCAAATACCAGTGGCGGAGAAATGGGGAAACACATCAATATACACCCTATACAATTGCTAAACTTCAGCATGCGTCAAAAATAAAAAGTCTAAGTGATTACAAGGAGTATGCAAATACCATAAACAAACAAAATCAGGAAGAAGGTGAATTAAGAGGCCTGTTCGAGTTTAAGACATTGAACGAACCAATCCCGTTAGACAAAGTGGAACCCTGGACTGAGATTGTAAAACGATTCAAGACCGGCGGAATGTCTTACGGATCGATCAGTAAAGAATCACATTCTGCTTTGGCAATCGCGATGAATCGGATTGGCGGCAAAAGCAACAGCGGGGAAGGCGGCGAAGATGAAGATCGATTCACTTCCGACGAAAATGGCGATCTGCGTAACAGTGCGATCAAACAGGTTGCATCCGGAAGATTCGGCGTCACCAGTAATTATCTGGTCAATGCAAAAGAGATCCAAATTAAAATGGCACAGGGAGCCAAGCCTGGCGAAGGGGGTCAATTACCTGGCTTCAAGGTATTTCCCTGGATTGCAAAAACACGTCATTCCACGCCTTATGTTGGATTAATTTCACCCCCTCCGCATCATGATATTTATTCTATTGAAGATTTAGCACAACTCATTCATGATTTAAAAAATTCAAATCCTGATGCACGAATCAATGTCAAGCTGGTATCAGAAGTTGGCGTTGGTACTGTGGCAGCAGGTGTTGCTAAAGGTAAGGCAGATGTCGTTTTGATCAGCGGCTCAAACGGTGGCACAGGCGCGTCACCTCAAACTTCAATAAAGCATGCCGGCTTAGCCTGGGAATTAGGACTCGCTGAAACACATCAGACATTAGTCCTGAATGACTTGAGAAGCCGAATCATCGTTGAATGTGACGGACAAATTAAAACAGGACGAGATGTTGCAGTTGCCTGCCTTCTCGGTGCTGAAGAATTTGGGTTTGCGACATCTGCATTGATTACGATTGGCTGTATTATGATGAGAGTATGCCATCTTAATACCTGCCCGGTCGGAATTGCAACACAAGATCCTGAACTAAGAAAAAAGTTTGCCGGCAGCCCGGACAACGTTGTCAACTTTCTCTATTTTGTAGCAGAAGAATTAAGAGAAATAATGGCAAGTATGGGATTTCGTACAATCAATGAAATGACAGGGCAGGTTGACAGACTTGAAGTGAACAAAGCCATCGATCACTGGAAAGATAAGGGTCTTGATTTTTCGAAGATACTGTATAAACCCGAAGTGCCGGACAGTGTTGGCATCTATTGTACAGAGAAACAGGATCATGGTCTGAATAAGGCATTAGATCATCAACTGATAAAATTAGCTGAACCGGCAATTTCAAACAAAACCTCAGTTGAACATCATATAGAAATTCGAAACATTAACCGGACTGTGGGCACAATGCTCAGCTCAAAAATTTCCAGAGCCCATGGTGAAAACGGACTTCCAGATGATACCATTACATTTAATTGCAGCGGATCCGCAGGCCAGAGTTTTTGTGCATTTGGAGCCAGAGGTATAACAATGAATATTCGCGGTGATGCAAATGATTATTTTGGCAAAGGCCTGTCCGGTGCAAAACTTATTGTCCAACCTCCGGAAAAATCAACAATCGTCCCTGAGGATAGTGTCATTATCGGCAATGTTGCCTTCTATGGAGCAATTAAAGGGGAAGCCTATATCCGAGGTTTGGCTGGTGAGCGTTTTTGTGTGCGAAACAGCGGTGTAAAAGCTGTTGTTGAAGGTGTCGGAGATCATGGATGCGAGTATATGACCGGTGGCCGTGTCGTTATTTTAGGGAGTACAGGGCGAAACTTTGCAGCCGGCATGAGCGGTGGTATAACCTATATCTTTGACGAAATAGGTGACTTTGCCAAATATCGATGCAATATGGAAATGGTCGAATTAGAAGATATGTCCAACGAAAACGATAGACAGGAATTAAGAGAACTTATTGGCAATCATTACAAATATACATCGAGTTCTGTGGCAAAAAACATTTTGGATGACTGGGATAATTCGCTCAAAAAGTTTATCAAAATTATGCCGACGGATTATAAACGGGCATTGGATATTCTCGCAAAAGAAAAAAACGAAAACGTTGCTGCAGCAAGCTGACAGCAGAGTTAATTTAACGAATTTTACTTAGGATAGACCTATGGGAAACCCAACTGGCTTTAAGGAATTTACCCGGCAGTTGCCGAAGAAGAAACCTGTTGAAGAACGTATAAGAAATCATCAGGAATTTTATCTCGAATTTAAGAATGAAGAAATCACTGAACAGGCAGCACGGTGTATGAACTGTGGTATACCGACATGTCATGCAGGCTGTCCACTTGGAAACCTTATCCCGGACTGGAATGATCTTGTCTACCGACAGGATTGGCACTCTGCATTCAGCGAACTGAGTTCGACCAATAATTTTCCAGAGTTTACCGGTCGATTATGTCCTGCCCCCTGTGAGGAAGCTTGTGTGCTGGGGATTAATGAAGATCCGGTTACGATTGAAGAAATTGAAAAACAGATAGTTGAACGTGCCTTTAAAGAGGGTTGGGTTGTTCCAAATCCACCTAAAATCAGAACCGGCAAAACTGTTGCTGTTATAGGTTCCGGTCCAACGGGTCTGGCTGCTGCTCAGCAGTTAAATAGAGCAGGACACACTGTAACAGTTTATGAAAGAGCCGATCGAATCGGGGGATTGCTTCGCTATGGCATTCCAGAATTTAAAATGGAGAAAAATATAATTGATCGGCGGCTGGATATCCTGACCGCTGAAGGAATTATATTTTGCACAAATGCCGATGCAGGAGACTCAGTTACAAAAGATAATCTCGGTAAATTTGATGCGGTTTTACTATGCATCGGTGCAACAGTTTCCAGAGATCTTCGGATTCCGGGTCGAGAATTAGACGGCGTCCATTTAGCAATGGAGTTTTTGCCTCAGCAGAACAAAATAAATGAAGGGGATAATTTAGAACAGTTAGGTATCGATCAAATTCTCGCAACCGGGAAAGATGTTATCGTAATCGGCGGCGGAGATACGGGAAGTGATTGTATAGGAACATCCCACCGTCAAGGGGCAAAATCGGTAACAAACTTTGAGTTACTTCCCGAACCGCCAGCCGGAAGACCCGCTCATCAGCCCTGGCCTTTCTGGCCAATGAGGTTACGGACAAGCACCTCCCATGCGGAAGGTGTCGATAGACAGTTCAGCATATTAACCAAACAGTTTTTGGGAAACAATGGGAAAATTGAAAAACTGCAAACAGTCGATGTTACATTCGAGCCTTCAGAAAATGGTGGACCGCCTAAAATAAAAGAACTTGAAGGAAGCCAAAAAGACTGGAATGCTGATTTGGTATTGCTGGCAATGGGATTTCTCGGACCGGAAACAAGTGGGATTGTCCAACAACTTGGTCTTGAAACTGATGCCAGAACAAATATAAAGTGTGACGCCAACTATATGACAAATGTAGATGGTTTTTTTGCAGCCGGTGATGGACGAAGGGGGCAATCCTTAATCGTCTGGGCCATCAGCGAAGGTCGTGAAGCAGCTCATTCGATTGACACCTACTTGATGGGACATTCACAACTGCCGACAAAAGGCCCCGGTGACCTTCCATTAATTCGATGAATTAAAATTGGGCGTTGGTTCATATATACTCAATCACGTTTGGATCACTGTGAATCACACGATACTGTTCTGAATCGATTTTATACTACTTTTCGATTATTTCTTTGAAAAAATATTGTGGATCTATACGTTCTTCGGGCGGAAATAACAGCCCTTGTTCCAAACGATTAACTCTATCACTGTAAATCGACAAATCCTTATTAATTTCTGTCAGTTGCCCGGCGTCTAGTTTACTGACATAGTCCCTCAAATAGATCGATATATCATCTAATTCATCGATGATTAGTTTCAATGTATTTTTATCCAGACCAGGTTCCATCGTTTTCACAGAACTCTCACATCGCAATCTCAATCCATCCATTGAATCAAGAGTCCGTTGTCTTGTTACTTCCAGACCCCAAAGTTGTTTTACTCTAATTTCCCGGGGCAACCAGGTTATAATTCCAAACTCAACAATTAATATGGCGACAATAAGAAACGTTGATAAAAAGGCGATAAATCCTGAATTCCAGTTATGACCCGCCTTAGAAAATTCAATAATAAAATGAACTGAATAATCGTTGATTTGAATTTTATCACCATTTTTTAACCGTACAGATTTACTTTGCGTTTCAACTCCATTAATTTTGAGTGATGTATCCTTTTCCTTCTTTTCCAATTGATAGGAATCGTCATTGTGCTTATATATTAAAACAGCTAAATCCGGAACATTTGTAAGAACCAAATCACAGTTCTTATTTGAACCAATCAATAATTGATCATTTTCCCAAAAATAAACTTTTCGAGACTCATGAACCGCTTCATCATCCTTATTCAGGTCATACAATATTATACGAATAGACATTTATAAGATAATCGTATTGGTTATCACTGCTTATCACTTAAAACCTCTGATTTATCGAGGTATGTTGTCATTGTTTCTGACAAGCCGAAAAGAGACTTAATAATAACGTGTTGCGTGCGGCTTATATTAAAATGACACGATATCCGAAACATTAGAATTGTTCATTAGTTGCAAACTGAAAGTCAGCTGCATTACTCTCAGCCGGTTCCGTATTTTAATGGAGCTCAGCAATTCATACGATTCAATTACGACACGCCAGTTAAATCTTTTGCCAGGGCATTCAATTTACCAAGATCAATTTTACCACTTCCTAACAGCGGAATGGTTTCAACCTCATAAAAATCCATTGGTTTTGGAATCCAAAGGTTAGGGAGTCCCCGATTCCTGAGTTCCGATATGATATCTGTTACGGTTATTGTCAGTTTCGTATGAATAACAACTAATTTTTCACCTCGTGCAGCGTCGGGCACAGAGGTAACTGCCAGCCTTGCGTCAGCAGAATTTACGATTTCAAAAATAATGTTTTCAACACCGGTATGGGGAACCATTTCACCCGCTATTTTACTAAACCTTGAATACCGTCCTGTTACAAATATATATCCATCATTATCGCTTTTAGATATATCCCCTGTATTATACCAGCCGTCACTGATGACGGAATGAGTCAGTTCCGGATTATTTAAATAACCTTTCATAACATTGGGACCATGAACCAGCATAAGTCCTTCTTCATTGATTTCCAACTCGTCTTTTGTTTCCGGATCTACAATTTTAATTTTGACACCGGAGAGTGCCCTGCCCACAGATCCCAATTTCCCACATTTTTTCCCTAAATCTTCTTTCTTTTCCGGTACATTAACCGTTGCCACCGGAGATAATTCTGTAGCACCGAATCCTTCAATGGGATACAGATTAAACTTTTCCTGAAATTTTTCTGCAGTAACAGATTGGAGCTTTTCGGCCCCGGCAATGACCAGTCGCAAACTCTTAAACTGTTCCGCTGTACATTTCTTAATATATCCATTCAGAAACGACGGTGTTGCAAATAATATCGTACACCCATGCTCGGCAATCAATTCACCGATTTTCTTTGACTCAACAGGATTCGGATGATAAACAACAGAAATGCCATTGATCAATGGCATTAAAAAATGACCGCAAAATCCAAACGCATGAAAGAATGGGAGATAACCCATTATGACATCATTATCATTGATATCCAAAACATCATAAAGTGCTGTCAGGTTTGAAATAATATTCGCGTGCGAAAGTTCAATACCTTTCGGAATCCCGGTTGATCCACTCGAAAATAACACAGAAATCGTATTATTTATTGATGCACTGAGTTTCGGGAATAATCGTTTTTTTGCTCTGCCCGGTGTTATCGTTGCAGCAGCAATCAAAGCACATAATTTATCAGCTGCCGTGATTGTCTTAACTATATCTTCGAGATATACATATTCTTTTCGATCCGGGAGTTTTGCTTTTTTAACAAAAACTCTGCTGGTTAAAATCCGACGGATTTTACACTGGTCTATTGCACTTGAAACCGCCTTAAATGATGACGTAAAATTTATATAAACTGGAACCTTATCCGCAAACATTATCGCTAATCCAGAAACAGCTGAAGGAATCGCTGCCGGCAATATAATTCCAATGTACGATTCATCTCCTTCACTTCTTAACTTACCGGCCAATACATACGCACGCACCAAAAATTGAAAATTTGATAAAGATGTTCCCTGTGAATCGTTTATTTGCTTTGAAAACAATTTTCCCCGTAACGACAACAGGACCAGTTCGGGTACTGTTTGATTCTGGGCAATCGTTTGATTTGAAGGATTCTCACTGCTAATATCTGACATAATTCAATCTGCTTGAGAATTTCGATTTTGTTTTAGATTCAGTTCGTTTTTTACAAAAATATAACTATAGTTCATTTCCATTTTTGCGTATACTTAATCTACGCAATAAATTTATTTTGTACATACCGACAATTACAAATAATAATTTGAGATAAACAACGTCAACGGACCGGTGGCAAAGTGACGTATCTCAGTTTAAAATCACATGATTTAAGGCCGCGGTCTTGTCGCGTGATGTTCTTCGTGCAAACGCGATGACGTTTCTCGATCAAGATCACGATCACGTGAAAAATCTCTAAAGCCAGGCCGGGGCAAAAATGGCTCAATAATTGTTTAAAATCGGAGGGGTGGTCGAGTGGTTTAAGGCAGCGGTCTTGAAAACCGCCGTGGGTTCACGCCCACCGAGGGTTCGAATCCCTCCCCCTCCGCCAATTTACAATTTCAAAGTTTTTGGTTGAAATTCTAACTTTTTTTGAACAGAATCCAGAATCATAAGGTGCCTTTCCGCTTTCCTCCGGCAAACCAAAACCCTCTCAATGTAACAGAAGCGTCAGACGACGGTAACCCCGGCGACGGCACATTGAAGCATAATCCTTTAATGTCGTCCTTAATAATCCGTCATCTTCAGAATGAGATTTACAGTAATAACTGCTTCGATTAAGTGTAAACAGCCCACAACTCCGGCGAATTGACAGATCATACCTGCTGCATGCAGAATCTACCGTTTTCCGTTTCATTATATGTCCTCTTTTATTACTGTAACTTAATAGTGAGAACTCTCTTTCAAAACGGGCTGGTTTTAAGGGGCAGGGTCACATCGATAAGCCGTTATACAGAATATAAAATACTTTTACCATAATGAGTGAAATCCAAAAGCTGGGAAATTAGATTCCACAATGATATAGTAACCGGTATAAATTTAATATATTTTCAGTCTTCTCTGGATGCAGCATTAAACAAAGATTCCATGACCAGCTTAATAAATTATATTTTTAGAACCTGAACTCATACGGGATTTATATTATATCATGTATATTCTTTGCTTTATCTAATTAAAGCCATTATAGGGATTGTAATTTTTGCTATTGTTGCAATTATCGCTGCAATTAAAATTGGTCAGCTGATTGTAAGGCAAATTCTTGCTATTGTTGGCATGGGTTTAATCGCTGGAGTTGTCTGGTGGTGTTTTCTACGGTAAACCAACTTATTTTTGGTATATAATCCGAATTTATTAAAACTTTAATTATGGAAAATGATATAAATATCGGGATCGATGCAATAAGTTTTTACTCGTCAAATTATTTTATTGACCTGGGGACGATTGCCGAACAAAACGATCTGGAACGAGATTATTATTACAAGCGTGTCGGTCAGGAAAAGATGGCCATTCTTCCGCCGGGTGAGGATGTCGTGACCATGGGAGCAAATGCAGCACGTCAGGTGTTAGAGCAGGCCGATGTTAATATTGAATCAATTTCCGCGTTAATCTTTGCTACTGAATCTGGAATAGACCAGTCAAAGTCTGCGGGGATTTATGTACACCGGTTAGTCGGTTTGTCTAAGCATTGCCGTGTTTTCGAAATCAAACAGGCATGTTATGGTGCAACAGCAGGTCTGCAAATGGCGTTAAACCAGATCAGACAAAACCCGGAGGAAAAGGTGTTAATCGTGGCAAGTGACGTTGTGCGGTATGGTATAGGCACTCCCGGAGAACAAACCCAGGGATGTGGAGCCATGGCAATGTTGATTTCAGCGAATCCACGTATTCTTGCCTTGGATTCCCAATCCGGCTATTACACAGAAGATGCTATGGATTTCTGGCGGCCAAACTATAGAGAAGAGGCATTAGTCGATGGAAAATTATCGGTAAGACTGTACATAAAATCTTTATTAGAATGTTGGAATCATTACCGGGATAAGACGAATATAAACCTATCAGAGTTTCATCATTTCTGTTATCATCTTCCCTTTATTCGAATGGCCGAAATGGCACATTCCAGACTATTCAAGTCTGAAAAAACAAACCTTTCCGGCGGCGAATTAAAAAATCAATATTCTGATTCTCTTTTCTATAACAGACTCATCGGAAACAGTTATACTGCATCAATGTACATTGCCTTTATTTCGCTATTAGATAATTCAAAATCGAATTTGGCAAATAAACAAATCGCATTTTTCAGTTATGGTTCGGGATGTATGGCCGAATTTTTCAGCGGTACAATCCTTCCTGAATATGATCAGGTTCTGTTAAAAAACATACATCAGAAATTATTAGGTGACAGAACAGAACTCAACTATGATACCTATCTTGAATTCCAAAATTTCAATCTGCCTGAAAACGGTCAAAAATTTACTGTTCCAAATTTTGATGTTGGATTATATCGCATGACTGAATTAAACTGTCATAAACGAATCTATGATCATGCCTGAAAATAAGAATCATCTGTATTCTAAACCATTTTAACAGTTAACTTGATAATGAAAGCCGGACTCGGAGAAAACGTACCCAATTTTGAAATATCTGAATGGGTTCAGGGTGATGCAATAAATTTTGACAAAGAACACGGTAACGTCGTCCTCGTAGAAATATTTCAGATCAATTGTCCGGGATGTTTCTTGTACTCCCTTCCGGAAGCGGTATCAATTTACAACACCTGCAAGACATCGAAACTCAGTGTCATCGCGATCGCCACTGCATTTGAAGATTTTGATAAGAATACTCTGGAAAATCTAAAACTGTTAGTGTCAACCGGAGAATTAATCGGTGAAACGAAGAAGGCACTGGCAGAATATCCTGAATTACAAGTTAATAACAGATTAAATTACTCGATCCCTTTTCCTGTCGCGATGGATGAATTGATTCCATGTTCACTCCAAAGGACACCTGATCAGATTTTACAGACCACAAAAGAATCAGTGCCTGATTTTGATACTCATCCTGAATCGATTAAGGCCGATATTCTCAGCCGGGTTAAGATTTATTTAGAAGCTAAAAAATATTCGGCAGTAACGTTTGAACGATTCTCATTGAAGGGAACGCCATCAACAATTACAGTGGACAGAGATGGCATTCTGCGTGATGTTTCATTTGGCTGTGAACCCGGTAAAATAGATGCGTTAATTAAAACGCTAATTTAGATTTTTTTACTAATTGCAGCAGTAATTGTCACATGACAGATTGCATAAGTATGTCAGTAGTTGAATAATCTGCAACCTGTATATGCAAAGGGCTGCACCCGGGACGGCCGTGCTGCTTTTGTGCAATCAGAATTATATGTAAAATTATTTAAGGATTAAAGGGGAAAATAATGAATTATATGTTTATGGAAAGTCCTGTCGGCCAATTAATGATAGCAGGTGATCACGACGGACTAAAATTTGTATCGTTTTCAACCGGGAAAAAACCAGTTAGTCCCGGTATAAATTGGAAACAATGTACTGATTATATTTCAGATGCAATTGACCAGTTAAACGAGTATTTCCGGGGAGAGAGAACTGTTTTTAATTTAAAATTAGCACCGCATGGAACTGAATTTCAGCTTAACGTTCTTCGAGCACTTCAGGATATCCCTTACGGGCATACAACATCGTATGGACATATCGCAGCCAAAATCGGTAAACCTAAAGCATTCAGAGCCATTGGTGCAGCAAATGGTCGAAATCCGATATCCATTATAATACCATGTCATCGTGTTATCGGACATTCAGGAAAGCTTGTTGGTTTTGGCGGCGGGTTAGCGACTAAAGAAACGTTGTTAACGATGGAACGAACCTATACCAATTCATCACGTTTGAAAAGTGCCTGATCTTAGCTGCTTCCCTCAATCAGCTCAAAAACCACTCTTGTTAGTCCGGTAACACTAAACGGTTTGGCCAATACTGCGGTAAATTCATGCTCTTCATACTCAGAAATATCCAGAATGTCTAAATAGCCACTGGATACAATTAATTTTACATTTGGATCCATTTTCAAGAAGCTGAGGAATTAATGCACAAATTAAGTATTTTTTAATCGGGTTATATCCCGGACTGTTATAAATTAGACTTAACCGCCAATATAAAAAAAATAGAACGTTAACTTAAATTATAGTCACCCCTTTCTAAAATATGATCCACTAACTCATTCCCATTGCAGTAACAACATTAAATGTAATTAGAGATGCAATATAAGCTAATACAGTCATATAGAGAAATTGAAAAACAGCCCAATTGATACTATTGGTTTCACGTTTTGTCACAGCTTGAGTTGGTAAGCATTGCATTGCCAAAACATAAAATACAAGTAGACTCATACTTGTAGCCATAGTAAATACCGGCTCACCGTTACTGCGTCTTGCTTTTCGCAATTTTTCATATAATCCTGTAGGATTCTCATCAATGCTGTCCTCACCAACTCCGTAGACTATAGCCAGTGTCGATACGATAACCTCGCGTGCGGCAAAAGATGTTATAACACCAATTCCAATCTGCCAGTCAAATCCCAATGGTGCAACGACCGGTTCAATCAGTTTACCCAAACGGCCGGCAACAGAATGAGACAACGCCTCTCGTTTAATCATGACATTTGCCCGGTGTTCCAATTCGGCTGCGTCTCCCAAATTTCCATCTTCAGCTAACAGCCGGGCCTCAGAAGCCAAAGCCTGTGCTTCGGGGGAAGGTTCACTCTCAGGAAACGTGGCGATTACCCACAATACGATCGAAATTGCCAAGATGACTGAACCGGCTTGCTGAAGAAACACTCTTGCCCGATCCCAGACATAGAAATACGCCTCCTTAACTCTCGGAATTCGGTAATCGGGAAGTTCTAATACCAATGGCTTACTTTCTCCAGGCAAAATGGTTTTTTTGAATATAAACGCGATTCCTATTGCTGAAACAATTCCTAAAAGATAGGCACTCGTGAAAATAATTGCCGCCTTGCCCGGACTGTTGGGAAATAGTAATGCCGTAACCATGGCATATACCGGTATGCGAGCTGAACATGTCATTAAAGGAGCAACAAGAATGGTCACTAACCGGTCACGGGGATCCCGAATTACACGCGTTGCCATAATCGCCGGAATAGCACATGCATGTGCTGATAACAGTGGAACAAATGCTGTGCCCGGCAATCCGACTTTACGCATCAGGCGATCCATTACAAATGCAGCTCGAGCTAAATATCCACTGTCTTCCAACATCGCCAGAAAGAAAAATAAAATACAAATTTGCGGGAGAAAGACAAGCATTCCTCCCACACCTCCAATGACTCCGTCTACGATTAAACTCTGTAGTCTGCCAGCTGGAATAAAATGGGTTGCCTTTGATCCCATCCAGGCAAACAAAGCATCTATTAGATCCATAGGGATGTTGGCAATACTGAATATCAGATAAAAAACAGATAACATCACAGCCAGAAAGGTCAGTACGCCTACGACCGGATGGGTCAATACCTTATCAATTTTTTCAGTTTTCTGTCCCCAGGCAGTTTTTGTTCCGCTGACACATTTAGATGCGATTTGTTCAGACCAGGAATATCTTGCCTGAAATGGACATACGTTACACGAATTACACACTGCTTTCGGTTGGTCTAAAACAAATTCAGCCAACATTTCCTTAAACATAATCTCTCTGATTCTGTCAGCTAAATCATCAACTCCTTTACCTGTACGGGCATTCGTAATAACAACAGGACATTTCAATTCTTCCTCGAGCTTTAGTCGATCAATGTTCATTCCTTTTTTTATGGCAATATCAACCATATTCAAAACAACGATCACCGGTAAATCATATTCAAATACCTGACTGATAAGAAACAGACTGCGTTCAATATTCGAGGCATCTGCAATAATAATTGCAACATCAGGTTTTTTAATACCTTCTTCTTTTCCAAAAATAACATCACACGCTATTTTCTCTTCTGCAGTTACTGCCCGCAAACTATATACGCCAGGCAAATCTAATACTTCCACCATCGCCCCATTTAAAGGGAGACGACCGGTTTTCTGTTCGACAGTTGTACCTGGAAAATTTGCGATCCTGGAATTCATCCCCGTAAGTTCATTAAACAACGATGATTTACCAACATTCGGATTTCCAATCATAACTGCAGAAATCGTCTTTACGGGTGACTCGTTTTTCAGTTCACCCTCTCTATTTTCAATATTTACGTCGTAACACGGCATTTAATTATATTCCAGATTGCTTACTTCAAATGTTCTGAATCAGAAGAACAGGGTTTCACTAAGATCCGCTCCGCAAGACGAGCAGAGACTCCGACCCGTGTGCCGTACACCCTGATAATCAGAGGATCACCTCGCTGCACCAGTTCCACAATACGATCACCGCAGACTCCCATTGCCATTAGCCGATCTATTTCATCATCCGGGGCTGTTATATGACAGACAATCCCACATTGAAGCGGATTAAGCTGATTAAGTGGTATTTGATTTAGTGATTGGTTTTGAATAGAGTTTCCCAACTGATCACCCTTCAGATTTAAATTAAATGTACAGAAACAAATAATAACCTACTGATTTAGTATGTTAAATTAATTCATCCTGTTTTCAAGTCAGTAAAATTGATTTTTATTCAGGGAAAGTGGTCATGCAAGCCATTTTTGATGAATACGAATTTCAAATATGCAAGGGAATTGTTCCGCCAGTTAACAAATACTAAGCCAAAATTTAAGCAGGAACTCTTAATCACCGAAACCAATTATTTTATGTTCGATACCATCTGATTAAATATAAAATCTAAAACAGGATAAAAAATATCACTTCTACAATCAACCCTGTCCGCATCTTCTTCCGATTGTTCAGGTGACATATAGTCCATGGTTCTCATAATCTTCGATTCCAACTTGTTTCAATTTTACGAAAAGTTTGGATTGCCGGCGTTATTAGATCGATTTATTTAATGCTTCATTCAAGAGTAATTTTGACACGTTGGAAAATCTTAATTTCAACGCTGCGTCATGACCCTGGTTTGACATTTTATTCCAGGTTTTACGAAGGATGTTGACTATTTTTTTATCATCGTGCTTAGAAGCAAAATCCGCAAAATAAAACTCAAGAAACACCAGGCAGCTGACATCTTCGATCATTTGAACTTCCGGATCGTGTTTTAGATTTTTCTTTTGCAAAAGAAAGGCAACCCTGTCTGTAAATGTTTGGTCATAACCGGCTTCCTTCAGAATTTCACCTGCAACTTCGCTATGATACTTCCCCAGAGCAACGCGCCATTGAAGGTACCCCTTCCGATTTATTGGATACGTGTCACGTGGAATATCCCATCGACGGATATGTTGGCATCGACAGGCAAGTTGCAGTTCTTCGGACGCGGAAGGATCCAGCTTCTTCAGCCATTGCGTCATGCGATATGAGTAAAGGCGTTCAAAGGGGTGACTTTCTCCTTCAAAATTATCGTTGTCAGGATCTGTGCTGTTTACTTCGTCAATAAGCTTCAGAGCTGTCTGAAGCCGTGTCGAATGAGATTTCATCGGGTATATTTTATTTTACTTACAATTATGATTTCCATATTGACTTAGATTAAAAAAAATATATGATTAATTTTAGTTTGTACCAGAAAAATCCAATAAATAAACGATATGTCAAATATAGCGAAGTCAGCAGAATTCCTGGAAGTCCGATTCAAGAATCATATCAAATCCTGATTGTAAACTCGTGTAACAGATGTCCAATAAATAAATGAATATGCCTAAAATCAGTCTCATTATACCGGTCTGCAATGTTGCCTTATATGTCAAGCGCTGTATGACAAGCGTCCTGGCACAAAGCCTGACAGATTATGAGGTCATTATCGTTGATGATGGCAGTACCGATGACTCTATTGATATTATCCGCTCAGTGATTGGCAAAGATCGGCGTTTTCGTATCATCCATCAAGACAATGCCGGGTCGGGTCGGGTCGGGTCGGGTCGGGTCGGGTCGGGTCGGGTCGGGTCGGGTCGGGTCGGGTCGGGTCGGGTCCCGGTCCGGCCAGAAACACCGGTATTGATGCCGCAACCGCTGACTATATTGCCTTTGTAGACAGCGATGACTGTATTCATGAAGACTATCTGCTGGCCTTATATCAGACCATCACCGAACAAGATGCCGATATCTGTTATTGTGATTTTAATATCAGCTTTATAGACCAACCTGATCTTGTTTTTAGGACAGTCAGGCAACCGTTATCTACTGGCCGCAATCACTGGCAAGATGTTATTAGCCTTTGGCTTAATGCTGGATTGCATAACTCGGTTTGTGTCAAGCTTTGCAAGCGCGGTTTATTTACTGACACTCGGTTTCCGTCCGGGTATGCCAATGATATGGTCATCAACATGGCCTTGTTTCTTAAGCAGCCTGTAATTACCTACTGCCCCCGGGTCTTGTATAACTATCTAAAGTGCTCAAACAGCCTCACAACATCGGCTGTTAATGAGCGAAAAATCATTGACCATCTGGCCAGATTTAAAGAGATTGAGAAATTACTCAGCAATTACCGCCTCCTGGAAAAATATCAAGATGACTACCGCCTCTACTATCTATTGTCAATCAACGGCACATTGAGTATAAGCCTGATTGGCAACAGGCAAGGGCACTACCATCAAGCAATAGAGAGGCTATTTGCCTTAGCTGACCCAGAGATTTTTAATGCCCGCACTCTAACCAGGCTGATACTTAAAAAAAGGCTTTACTTAAGGCCTGTTCCTTTTATCCGTCATTATGTTGGTTTATATCTCCTGTTTGCTGGCAGTTGGTCGCTGTACAGACATTATTGCCGGCTAACTTATACAATATATCTCTGGGTTAATGGCAGGACAATCAGACAATTCATATCAAACTTGAGATTTTTTAAGGCAGGCTGATTTAAGGACTTTATATGCCGAAAAGATTTTGATTAAATTGCCTGATCTGATCTCTAACCGCCGCTGCCTGTTCAAACTCTAAATCATGTGCATGCTGATACATTTTTTTCTCCAGTATTTTAAGCCGCTTAGCGGCCTCATGAGGTGGAAGCTCCGGTGCAATGTTGACAGCAGGTATTTTGGGTGATTTTTTTCGGTTACTTTGACTATGCTGCGGTAAGATGTACAGAAAGTTTACTTGTAACTCTTCTAACCGGAGAAATTAATATCCCAAAAATAGCGGTAAACAAATTCAGTCAACCCACCATAGGCGATACACCGTCCGAAGATGAAGAAGCAAAAAAGTTAAATTCACGCCTTACCCGTGCCTCGAAGATTATGAAACAGAAACGGGAACGACTGCATTGATTATTGATCAATGAACAAGGTTAAAAACATAACTTTTTAGTTGCGTTATTTTCTCTTTATTTTGCTATTAATCTATTTTAGGTATTATTCCACCCGGGCACCCGTAATGGCAAACAACCTCTGTTTGTTCACTTAAATTTAATTCTAACGGATTAATAAATTTTTCCATTTGAAAAGAATAATATAAACAGCCGATTTCAGTATGAGGACGATTGACCGATAGCAGATATAAAATCTGTTCCTGAAAGTCTGTTAAGGGCATAATTTAGCTCCGGCTTCCCAGGCTGCCCGTCCACCATTTTTCATTAATTGTTGTGCAACCCATTGAATGTCTTCAGCTTCGATCGTGCAGTTTGGATCAAACGACCAAAAACAGGACGTATAAAACCGTTTGTAAGCACGCCTGGCTTCACGAAGTCGCGTCATATTCCGGGCTGTTTCCGAATCTAATTTGCGTCGACTCTTTTGACCGCCGATCTTGCCAATTTCAGAAAAGTATTTTCGCACATTTTTATCCATGCCAATATCATAAGCTGCTTATGATAATTGCCAATCAAAATCATGGGTCTTAAAAATTTAAATTAGTGATATCCTGCATGCTTTACCAACAATGGAGTGATCCTTGGAGGCATGCCGCTCAGAGCCGATTCGATGTGGAATCAATACTGGAGATATTGTACGGTAGAGAATTTTGGATCTGAGATTGAGGTAAATCCTTTAAGAATCTCGATGCCATTGCTCTGTAGCAGGTTCAGATCAATGACTGCGACACTAAATTCCTGACGTTCAAGTTTGTTTCTGGAATCCTGAATATTTGTAGCACTCTCAACCTCAAGCCCTTTAGGTTAAAGGATATTGCATTCATCTTGAGTTTCTGACAATCACGATCTGATGGTTTAAAGACTGGCTAAATTAATTCGACTAAATATTCTCCCCTGACGGAATTAAATAATTTTATCTCAGTTGCATTCATTAAATCTTCTTTATAAAAAACACATTCCGTTAATTTATTTTTGTCAAGTAATTCTGCCCGTTTTGTACCAGCAAGTAACCCGCAGGAAATGGGCGGCGTCACCCATTTCTCCTCAATTTGGATCGCAATATTTGCAATACAACTCTCGGTAATTTCCCCATCCTGATTATACAACACCACATCATCAGCTATTTTACAGTGATTCATTGCCTGATCATAGACCTCGCGGTTTGTTGTTTTATGAAACAAATAAATATTACTATTCTTTACAGGCTTTTCTGCAATCGAGAGTTTAAGTTTCGATTTGGATTGTTTAGGCAATTCAAAATAATCAAGTTTAATATGTCCCTGTTTATCCAATACTAATCGAACACGTTTTTCTGTCTTACACTGTTTTCCTTTTTCTGTTAAAATTTCCTGGATATCTGAACGGTTACAGCTAAAACAAAAAAAAGAAGCTGATGATTCCAGTCTTTCTAAATGCTGATCTAATAAATAATAACCATTCTCCGGGGTAAAGAGCATTGTTTCAAAGAGTTTAAAGGACATAATCGGTCGTCACGTTTGACTGAACGGGCGTTCGTATTAGTTTTTCTGTATAATAACCGTTACAGTGGCTTTTTTTGAATTTTTCTCACCATCATTTACTTTGAAGGTAAATTTATCTTTGCCCGATGCATCTTTAGTTGGGCAGTATTTAAAAATACCCTGGGCGGCATCAAGTTTTACCCTTCCTTTCTCAGGATTTTCAACGATTTCAAATGTTAATGTTTCACCTTTCGGATCGCTGCCTTCTATAATACTGGAAGCAGCCATATTCTGAAAGGTTTCGATACGTGTGTCGAAAGCAACAGGAGATTTATTCGCTGATACAGTTTCCTGTCTAACAATAACTGGCGATTCATCCGGCTTTGGTTCTGCCAAAGGTTCCTCAATTTTGTGTTTGACTCCAGCCTCATCGTGAAGCACCGGTCTGCTGTTGATATTAAAACTTATTTTTCCAAAACTCTGACCATCTATTGTCAATAAAACTCGAATATTTGTTCCATTACAGAGTACCCGCTTCAGGGTTATAATTCCGCCAACTGCATCATTTTCGTCATCGTCAAATTCAATAATATTATCTTCCGGTAAAATTTCCTCATTGGAACTTGATGCGGTGATTTTTAATATCTGTATATCTTCATCTGCTCCTCCACCTTCATCAACTGAAAATTCAACTGATACCGATTTTTCATCCTCGAGAATATCAACAGATTCAATTAGACTGAATTCAGGCGGATCATTGACTGGTTTGACGGTAATAAAAAACGATTCCTCAATGTGATCAAAACCGTCACTTACAGTAACAGTGATCTCAGTTTTACCTACTGCATCCATCCTGGGGTATAAGGAAATCATGCCACTTTTTTCAAAATTTTTATCGTTGCGAAAGTCAGACGAAATGTTATCATTGGAAATCACCGAAGGATTTGAATTTTGAAAAGTCAACGATATGTCTTGCGACTCTTCATCATTTCCACCTCCGACATCAGTACTGATTTTTATGTCTGCACTGGAATCATCTTCATTAACAGTCATATTTTCGATTGGAGAAATAACAGGCAGATCATTAACGGCATCTACAGTAACATTGAATTGTTGTGATACCTGTGCAGTACCGTCATCAAGGATTAAGGTAATAACGGAGGTACCATTCTGATCTTTTGCAGGAATGATTTCAAAACTGCCATCGACAGCATCAAAATCTATGTCATTAAAATACACAATCAGACTGGCATCAGGTATTAATTCTTTGTTTGAACTCGATGCCGGAATTGTTAAAACCTGACTGTCCCCGTCTCCGCCGCCGCCTTCGTCCATAGTAAACGAAATTCTTTCAGTCGGAGTATCTTCCTTTGTTTTTTTGTATCTGTTTGCATTTCCATCATTTTTCTCTCTTCCTTTTTTTATGTGTTGTATTATGTTGGTTTGTGTTGGTTTCCATCTTTTTTTTGTTACTCGTTCATAAAAACCAGAAAAGAAAGACATCCAGCAAGCGATAGAGAAAAGAGTATAAGGTAGATACAATACTTTACGAGCCATAGTATAGATGATATGGAGTGTAGTATAGATGATATGTATTCTATAATATCCGTAGATGATAGGTCTTCTATAATATCCGTAATATACTCATATTGTTTGTAGATCACACAATTTACGAGGCTTAGTATAGATGATAGGGCTTCTAAAATCTCCGTAATATACTTATCTTCTTGATTGTTATATTGGTTCTTTTCAATTACATCTTTTCCCATTTTACTCTCTCCCTTTCTTTTGTTTGGTTGTTATTATTATGTTTCTGATTCCCTCCATAATCACCTGTGCGACCTGCGGGACGATTGCATTTCCGAGTGCTTTAATTCGGTGTATCCTGGCGGGTATCCCATGAGCCACTCTACCCACGCCGGGTTCAGATTCCCGGATACTTCCGCTTCGCCTATCGCATCGCCCAGCGTATTCGATTCTGTCCGTCCGGATTTTTTTAAGGTTTCCTTTTTTCTTGGGCCCTTCCAGTCCCTGCTTAGCGGTAACCGAAAGTTCAAAGTTTCGCGGAAATTCTATGGCGTACCATCCTTCTTTCCCGCTGATAACATTAACCCTTGAACGCTTTGGTAATTGTGTCATTACCTGATAGTCTTTACCGGGACCGGTACGTACATTCGGTGATGAGGCAGTCGTTGAACCGATACGCGTGGGTTTACGCACAAAATCCGGAGAAGTATACCCAAAATATAACTGACCCGGCGTACCTAACATAAAAAAGGCCCATATACCAAGAAGCTTGAAGTAAATCTGTCTGCTGTTAACTGAGTACAATTTTTCGACTCCGGGTATTATCATATGTCGACACGATCACAAGAAGTTTGAATGTAAGAAACAGGTCTTTTTAATCAACCGGTCTGTCTTTCCTGCATGTTCCGAAACATCAATCATCGACATCTTATTGATTAATTGATCTAAATTGTCAGCTCCTGATTATTCAACTTTAAGCATGGCAGATCAATATAGAAAATTTAAATCATCAGTACGCCCTGAGATTCTTTTTAATACCAGGCTAACCAGATTTAAATAGAATTAACAAATGGTAACGTACCTGATTAAACTCAGTGATCACACTTCTTAAAACAACTCAGTACATAAAATACCGGCTGGCCTACATTATCGCAGAATCCAAATCATCATGTAAACCAGAGAAATAAAAATAAAAATGTGACCATGCGTTCTAAACCGTTTTTATAGTTGATCCAACCCTGATCTGAAAAATCAACGTACTTAATAATCAAATTGATACTCAGTAATATCTCCAAAGATGAAAAAAACATCACAGAATACAGCAATTAGAGAGATTTCCATTGTCGGTGCAAAACAACATAATCTAAAAAATATTTCAGTAAAAATCCCTCGAAATAAATTGATTGTGATAACCGGACTCAGTGGTTCAGGTAAATCGTCTCTTGCATTCGATACATTATACGCTGAAGGTCAACGACGCTATATTGAGAGTTTGTCGGCTTATGCCCGTCAATTTTTGGATAAAATGCAAAAGCCTGATGTTGACCATATTGATGGATTATCTCCGGCTATAGCAATTGAACAACGGTCTGCCGGAGGAAGCCCGCGGTCGATCGTTGCAACAACAACAGAAATTTATGATTATTTGCGACTCCTGTTCGCACATATCGGAAAACCACACTGTCCTGAGTGCGGCAGACCTGTAAAGGGACAGAGTCCACAACAAATATGTGATCATATCAGCACATTTCCATCGGACAAAAAAATGATGCTCCTTGCCCCTGTCGTCAAAGGCAGAAAAGGAGAACACAGAGATATAATTGAAAAAATGAGGGTCGACGGCTTTATAAGAGCAAGAATAGACGGGAATTTTATCAGTCTTGATGATGAAATTTCACTTGATAAAAAATTCAAACACAGTCTTGATGTCGTCGTGGATCGCCTGATAACCGGAAATATTGACAGTTCTCGCCTAATTGATTCTGTAGAACGCTGCCTGAAATCAGGTGAAGGCTCCCTAATCGTTCTCATTGAAAAAGATCACAAATCCGATGAATGGGATGAGCAGACTATTAGTGAACATCTTGCATGTACACGCTGTAATATAAGTGTTGGTAAACTTTTACCCAGAAATTTTTCCTTCAACAGTCCTTATGGTGCCTGTCCCGCCTGCCATGGATTGGGTAATATGGAAATCGCAGACGAAGCAAAAATTGTTGATCCGGAAAAGGCTGTTGGATCCGGTGCGGTTCCGCTATTTAAAACCGGCCCGCGTCGGCTGATTATTTATAACAATCATCTTCTTCGTTGTGTTTCAGAACATTATAATTTTGAGCTGAGTACAAAATTCAAAAAACTGTCTAAAAAAATACAACATATATTGCTATACGGCAGCGGCGAAGAATCGATCAACTTTAACTTTAAATGGCGACGTCGTTTATATAAAAAGACAAAACCGTTTGAGGGAATTATCCCGTTACTCAATCGTCGATATCGTGAAACCGAATCAACAACCATGCGTGAGCGTCTTAAAAAAGTTATGCACCGTCAAAGCTGCCCGCGTTGTCAGGGGTCACGGTTACGCCCTGAAAGCCTTGCCGTTACAATAAGAGGAAAATCAATCGATCATTTCATTCGATTGAGTGTTCAGGATGCCTATGATTACATACTAAATCTCAAATTACAGGGGGAAGAATTAATCATTGCAACCGAAATCCTGAGAGAAATAAAAACCAGACTCAGCTTCTTAAACGCAGTGGGACTAACCTACCTGACCCTCAACAGAGAGAGCGGCACCTTGTCCGGCGGCGAAGCTCAGCGAATCCGACTCGCCACACAGGTGGGCAGCGGCCTCACCGGTGTACTCTATGTACTGGATGAACCCAGTATTGGACTGCATCAGCGTGATAATCATCGATTACTTGACACCCTGACAAAATTGCGGGACGTCGGTAATACCGTCGTCGTCGTCGAACATGATATGGATACCATTCTCAAAGCCGATTGCGTCCTTGATATTGGCCCGGGTGCAGGCATACATGGGGGAAAGCTTATTGCCCAGGGGTCACCAAAGCAAATTAAGAAAAATGCAGCGTCATTAACGGGCAAATACCTGAGTTCGAAATTAAGCATTACCATACCGCCTAAACGCGTAAAAGCAGCGAAAAATAATCCGGCAATAACGATAACCGGTGCATCAATGAATAATCTGAAAAGTATTAGCGTAAAGATTCCATTGGGAACGTTCTGCTGTATTACCGGTGTTTCCGGATCAGGTAAAAGCACCTTGATTAACGGAATTTTAACAAAAGCAGTAAAACGACATTTTAATCTCGGCAGTGAAATCCCGGGTATGTTTAAGAAAATTAATGGACTCAAACATATCGATAAAATGATTGTCATTGATCAAAGTCCAATTGGACGAACCCCCCGGTCAAATCCGGCAACATATACAGGGGCATTTGATCTGATTCGTCAATTATTCTCACAAATTCCCGAAGCAAAGGTGCGGGGGTACAAGCCGGGTCGATTCAGTTTTAATGTCAAGGGCGGCCGCTGTGAGGATTGTAAAGGCGATGGATTAAAAAAAATTGAGATGCAGTTTCTGCCGGATATCTATGTAACGTGCGAAACATGCAAAGGTCGCCGTTATAATCGGGATACAATGAATGTTCGCTATAAAGGAAGAAACATCGCAGAAATTCTACAGATGAGTATTGAAGAAGCCGATGGATTCTTTGATGCTATACCCAAACTAAAACGAATCTTAAAAACCCTGAATGACGTTGGACTCGGTTACATGCACGTCGGTCAATCCGCAACCACGCTGAGCGGGGGAGAAGCACAACGGGTTAAACTGGCATCCGAACTTGCCCGGATACAGCGAGGACATACGCTCTACATCTTAGATGAACCCACTACCGGACTCCATCTTGATGATATAAGAAAATTATTAACTGTTTTACATACTCTAAGAGACCAGAACAATACGGTTTTGGTTATTGAACATAATCTCGATGTTATAAAAGTGAGTGATTGGATTATTGACCTTGGCCCTGAAGGCGGTGATGAAGGTGGCCACGTCGTCGATGCCGGTCCACCCGAAAAAATTGTGAAAAACAAAAAAAGCTATACCGGCCAATTTCTAAAACCGATTCTGGAAAAAGATAAAAAATAGGTCTATGATGGAGCCGGCGAATTGAACCCGCCACGGCGGCCATTGAAGAATTAAAAACTTACTGACGATGAATGTTAAGCATATAAAACATGTATAACATTCTCATTGAAATAACTCAATCGTAAATAAGTGTATACGTTTTGTAAATTAAAAATCCGGAGCTCCCCCCTGAAGACAAGACAACCCTTAATCCATAATCTTAAATATAGAGTCTTAAAGGTACATGTTTAATTATTCAGTATTCAACGCTAAGGAGATAACAACTTATGGCTGGAGTATCATGCGGTCTGGTTGGTCTGCCGAATGTCGGTAAATCAACACTGTTTAATGCAATCACGAATGCAGGGGCTGAGGCAGCGAATTATCCATTTTGCACCATAGAACCCAATGTCGGTGTTGTTACTGTTCCGGATAGTCGGGTTGATCGATTAACAGAGATTGAAAATCCGGGAAAGAAAATATACGCAACAATAGAATTTGTTGATATCGCGGGCCTGGTCAAAGGTGCCTCAAAGGGTGAAGGCCGGGGAAATCAGTTTCTCGAAAATATCCATCATGTCGATTTAATCGTGCATGTTGTCCGCTGTTTCAAAAACGATCAGGTGGTTCATGTTGACGGCAATGTTGATCCGGTTGCAGATATTGAGAACATCAATTTAGAATTGATTTTGGCTGATCTGGGCTATTGTGAGCGTGCAATTGAACGGCTGGCTAAAAAGATGAAAAGCGGAGACAGACAAGCTGCTGAAATCAGTAACGTACTTAAGCAGATAGCCGGGCATCTTGGTAAGGAAGAATGTGTACGAACCCTCGACCTGACGGACGAAGACCGTAAAACGATACGCGACTATCGTTTCTTAACATCGAAAAATGTTATCTACGCTGCAAATACAGGGGATGATGATCTGCCTGAAATGGACAATGAGTATGTAAAAGCAGTTCGTGAATTTGCTCAGAAAAATGGCGATTTGGTTGTCCCTGTCAGTGCATTAATCGAAGAAGAAGTTGCTCAACTTGATGATGTTGATGCCCTGGAATTTCTTGATGAACTCGGACTCTCCGAATCAGGACTGAACCGCCTGATTCGGACAAGTTACATGAGCCTGGGCTTAATAACGTATTTAACATCCGGAGAAAAAGAAGTCCGTGCCTGGACAATCCGTAACGGAACAAAAGGTCCACAGGCAGCGGCTGTTATTCATACAGATTTTGAAAAAGGCTATATCCGGGCGGAAATCATCCCGTTTGAGGCGGTCGATAAGTATAATGGTAAAAAAGGTGCGCAGGAAGCTGGATTAATGCGTATTGAGGGAAAAGACTATGTCATGCAGGATGGCGACGTCACGGAATTTAGAGTGAGTACCTAGAAAATTAACGGTTCAGCTAATAACACGGGATCAGTCGAAACATTGCATCAATCAAACGTCAATTCAAAATCCAATTTCCACTGTTCAAATCATTAATTCTGTCAAAATATTTCACATTGCCGGCAATTAACGTTAAATCATTACTTATTTCTATAGAAGAAATTTGTAAATTCAGCCAGGACAAAATTAATCCTTTAGAGGACATATCTGCACGTAATCTCCCACATATATATGATACATTTGTATCAAAATCCAGAATAGTAACCGAAGGTAAAAGAATCCTTGTCAAATTATCTATATGAAATGAAGTTTGTTCACTCTTGTAAGCTCCATAACTAACTTCAGATAAGGTAATCGTTGAAATAAACTGATGCTCCTTCCGAATGTTTTTTAGCTTATCACACAGATATTCTGAAGGTTTCTTTTTAAATATATTTGTTATTATATCGGTATCAAATAGATACATTCCTGCCCTCCCCGCCCTGATTTCTGAGTAATGTGATCTCTTTCAAAGACTCACTGATTTCGTCAAAACAATCCCATTTTCCTATCGTTTCCGAGAGTCCACCCACATTGTCAAACTTTTCTATTTTTAATAAATCTTCAGAAGAAACCAAAGCTGCTGCAGGTTGGTTTCGTTTTGCAATCACAAACCGTTCTTTCCTGGTGATTAAGCCATTGGGTAAAGGATGTCGGATTTTCTTCAAAGTAAATTGGCAGTGTAATGATATTAGCTGATAAATCAGGCCGGCCACAATCATCGTACAACACAGCAGCATAAAACAAACCGTTGCATGCTTTACCGGAATGGATTCGGTATAAGTTTTGTCACAACTGCGATATTCCTTTACATTCTGAAGCAAACTCAAACTACCTGCTGCTGCACCGATTATACCGGAAAAAATCATCAGATTTCGCTATCCGGAGTAAAATCCTCCGATACCGCCAGTCAAGGGAGCAGAACAAATTCCGATATTTCCAAATATACCCAAATATCCCGGGACATTTCCTTGTTGCGTGACGGATTTTGAAATGAGTGACATCCCGGCTCGATGAACTGCTGCAATTCCAATTCCGATAACTCCCAATGAAATCCACAATACAGGAAGTGTCGAAGAAAGTCCGGATGATATCGCGCCTGAACCCGCCAATACCATGCTGATACCCAATACCCGTTTAGAATCAGTCTTATCTGCCAGGTATCCCCAGAATGGTGCAAGACATCTGGATAGTAAATAGAGTAAAAACCCGGTTTTAACAACAATCCCCGCCGGCAGACTGAGATCCTGAACGATATACATGATCATGGCAGGACATAAAATCTCATAATAATGTGCCGCCGCATGAGAGGAGCCCGCCACAATAACATTTTTTTTACGGCACGATTTATCTAAATTCGGGCCTCATGGGTATAAAGACTGAAATAACGACCTTGTTTTTCAAGCAAATCATCATGGATTCCGCGTTCAACGATCTCACCATCTTCGACAACCAGAATCTGATCTGCTTTTTGAACAGTACTAAGCCGATGGGCAATGACAATGGTCGTCCGGCCTTTCAATAATTCAGACAAACTGTTTTGTATAAATAACTCACTTTCGGTATCCAGATTTGAAGTTGCTTCATCAAACATTAAAATTTTCGGATCCGCCAGTAATGCACGGGCAATCGCCACACGCTGCCGTTGACCGCCGGACAGCTTTACACCGCGCTCACCAATCCGGGTTTCCAGCCCGTCATCAAACCGATCCGTAAATTCCCGTACATGGGCAGCACCTACAGCATCCTGCAACTGTTCCTCTGTTGCGGATGGATTGCCGAATAGAATGTTTTCACGAATAGTTCCCTCATACAAAAAGTTTTCCTGTAAAACGACGCCGAGTCGCGATCTGTAACTGTCAAGTGTCACGGTGGATAAATCGATTCCATCCATACTGACAACCCCTTCGTCGGGAGTTAAAAATGATGCTGCCAGTCCCGCCATCGTTGTCTTACCCGACCCCGATGAACCGACTAAGGCAACGACCGATCCTGCCGGTGCATCGAAACTGATATTTTTCAATATCGGATCGCCTTTCTTATATGAAAAACTCACGTTTTCAAAAGTAATATGACCCGAAAAATCACCTAACACCTCTGTCCTCGTTTTATCCTGATCTTCACGGGCAGTCTTAAGAATCTCCTGAGTTCGATCCAATCCGGCAAATGCTTCGGTTATCTGACTGCCTATATTTCCCATCTGTACAATCGGTGCAACCAGCAATGCCAGAAAAGAAACGAATGCAATCAATTCACCAACAGTCATTTTATCCTGAATAATCATTGTCCCTCCCAGCCAGAATATACCCACACCGGCAGAACCAATGAGCAATATCCCTACACTTTGAACTAAACTCGTTGCGGTCAGCGATCGTTTTACATTCTGATATATCCGATTTACTCCCTTTTCAAAAACCCCGATTTCTACCTTCTCCGCATTAAACCCTTTGATAATCCGAATGCCTCCGATTGACTCGGTTAAACGTCCGGTTACCTCTGCATTTATTTTTCGACGCTCACGAAAAACAGGGCGAATATATCGAAATGCCTTTAGTGACACGATGCCGAATAATATCAGCGGAAGCACAACATACAGAGTTAAGAGTGCATTGATGTTTATTAGAATTGCCAATGCGACAATCGACGTTAAAATTCCTCCAAACATCTGTACCACACCAGTTCCTACAAGATTGCGAACGCCTTCCACATCAGTCATAATACGGGATACCAGTTCACCCGATTTTGTATTATCAAAATAATTGATCGGCAGGTAGACAATATGTCTTTGCACCTTTAGCCGGAGTAAAGAAATCAGATGTTGTGCTTCAACACTCAATAATTTTGTAAGAACAAACGAAGTTACTGCCTGAATCACAATTGCAACAGACAAAGCCAGCATTATCCACGTTAACAGATTCGTATCACCTTGAGTAATGACATCATCAATCAGATACTTCGTGGATCCCGGTAAAACCATGCCTGAGAGCCGATTAATAACAATAAGAACCAGACCGAAAAACAGTAGCCTTCGCCTTGGCCGGATAATCGTGTCAAACGCGATTTTTACTGTATTCAGAGATGGTTTTTTAGTCTTGGAATTCTGACACATTCTTATTCGTTGCGATGAATGAAATTAATAGTAAAAAATGTCGTTTCAGTTTACTTTTTATACCAGTAAAGTCAATGTTTACTTATACTTTAAAAACGATGTGGGGCACTCTTTATCATTGCATGAAAAGAGTCAATGGAATCCATCCCGAAGAACTTATAAAATTTACGGTAAATGCACTGCACCGCCCGCGGTCCCTTATTTATCACAGAGTACTAATAAATATTTTGTGTTCTTATGCATTAAACCCAGAGCTGATTGTGATATATTCGGAATGAAGAGTGATATCCCAAAGTGAATATTTTTAAAATATGAAACGTCACTTTGTGTTAATTCCAAATCGAGTTGATTTGACGTTAAAGAAATAAGGTTTAACCTGTTTGTTCTGAAAAAAATATGTTTTTTTATCTCATTGAAATTTCATTTTGTAATAATAATATCTTTTAGCTGAAGAAGATAAATTTGATACGTCAGATCTCTCAGCGACTTGATGGCGACGATTGGTCTCTTATTGATCTAATATTAAAACAGTACGGTTTGCCAACGAACGATCAGTGCTCGAATAATAAGGGCGATTACATCGTAAATATGATCGAAACTGGAAGCGATGATATCCTTCTAGATCAGGGGCTGATCGAAAAACCGAGATTTGAGAAGTTGACAATGAAAGAGTCTGATATTCGCCAACCCGATAAACTGGCGAAGTACCTCGAACTGAATATTCGCGATGCCGAAAAACTGTTTTCGGATGCCCCGCGAAACGTGATCGCGTGCCCTGGCTGCGAAGCGGAAGGAGACGAGGTTACTTTTAAAAAGAACGGGTTTGGATTTGTTGTTTGTTCGAAGTGCAGCTCTCTCTTTCAGTCTCCTCGCCCGTTGAAGAAAGTATTCGAAAAGTTCTATATGACGTCGGAATCAAGCGATTACTGGGCGACAGAGTTTTTTCCACCGGTCGCAGAGGTTCGCCGGGAAAAGATTTTTCGGCCACGGGTAGAGCAAATCCAATCGCTGCTCAAGTTGAATGAGTCCTACGCGGGAACAATAATCGATGTTGAGGCCGGACATGGAATCTTCCTGGAAGAATGGGCGAAATGTTTTCCGCAGAATAAATGTCTGGCGTTGGAACCTGGAAAAAAGCTTGCAACGATTTGTCGTCGAAGGGTTTCGAGGTTCTGGAGGAGGTTTCAAAGGAGGCATCGGTCTGGTGAGGACGAGGCGATGTTGTCGTTTGCTTCGAAGTGATCGAACACGTTCACGATCCCGAGGAGTTTGTCGGCTCTCTGGCGAACCTGATAGTAGAAGGGGGCAGTGTGATCGTGACTGGACTCGGTTGTGAAGGTTTTGATGTTCAAGTGCTTTGGGATAAATCGAAAGCGGTTCATGCTCTGCATCATCTGAACTTTCTTTCGGTGGAGGGATTTGAGAACGTTTTTCGGCGGGCCGGCTTTAGTTTGGTGGAGGTGATTACGCCCGGAAAGTTAGATTTTGATATCGTTAAGAACAGGCTGGCCCAGAATCCAGATTTGAATCCGGGGTCTGGCCCGCTTCCTGGCGGCGGTCGTGAAACGATCCGAGCAAGCGGTCGAAGACTTTCAGGCGTTTCTCCGAAAATACGCTCTGAGTTCCCATATCTGGGTCATTGCCAGGAAATAGGGATAAGGAATGGATCGAAACAAAGCAACAAACTTTGGCCCCTGGTCTATGGTGGGGCATCCCCAGGTGACCGAGGCAATGATCTCGACCGGCGTTTTTGATTGGCTGACGGTTGACCTCGAACATTGTGCTTACTCTGAATCACCATCGCCGCAGGGAATCAGATAGAAATAGTAACACAAGTTGTCGACACGATCGAAACAGAGATTAAGAAAGGACTCACGCTCTACCTGAAACACAACAAAAACAAAGGAGAGAAAATATTATGACTGGAAGAAACCTCATCACTGTAACGGCTTTATTGTTGTTTTCATTAAATTGCTGTGCTCATGACAGTGATCGCATTGATCAGTTGGAGAAAGAGCTCAGGGAAACACAGGAACGAATTTCTCAGGTAGTTGAGACGTTGAAGGGAAAAGATTTACAGTTGGAGAAAGAGCTCAGGGAAACACAGGAACGAATTTCGAAACTCGAATCAATACTGAACCAACAAACCGATGAAGAAAAATCTGTGCCGGCAGGTAATGGCTGGAAATCTCTATCTAACTGGAGAAAAATTTTCACAGGCATGAGGATAAATACCGTGCGAAATATTCTGGGTGAACCGAAAAGGATTAACGGCGAGTATGGGTTATGGGGCGGAGATTGGGCATACTGGTACTACGAGAATGGAGGAAAAGTTGTGTTTTCTGATGGGAGTGTGCATCGTTTTTCAGAACCAGACTGAATCCACATAATCGGGTAAAGGGGAGCTTTTAACTCCCCCACCCCATACCACCGGGGATGCGGGTCGGCACCCGGCGGTTCCTGTTCGTCAGGAGCCGGTCTGTTTGATTATTGTCAACTTAAAACGATAAAATTTCTATTGTGATATTCATTGACTTGTATCGAAGAGAGTTTTAGTTCCTTTGGTGTTAAATAACAAATTCTTTAAATTCACGTTTGAAATTGTTTGGGACGGATGCGGTAATATAAATTGCATCGTCCTTAAATTGTTCTTCGGTTATATGCCCTGTCCTATGCAAGAGGGCAACAACATCATATTTATCCTGAGGAATCCGCAATGTCATCCTGTTCATGTCCTTATTGATAATAGATTCAACTGCTTTTATCAGTTCAGAAGTTCCGTCTTTTGTTTTTGTTGAAATAAAAAATGCATCTGGATATGATCGTTTAATACGGTGAATCACATAAGATTCCTGCACCAAATCAATTTTATTAAAGACGGTGAGAATATGATTATTTTCTGCCCCAATCTGCTGTAATACCTCATGGGTCGTTTTAATATGCTCTTGATAATCGGGATTGGTTACGTCAACTATCTGGATTAGAAAGGTCGCCAAAACGGCCTCCTCCAGTGTCGCCTTAAATGCTTCAACGAGATTATGAGGAAGATTTCTAACAAATCCAACAGTATCTGTCAATAAAACAACCTGATTGTTTGCCAGGGTCAGTTTACGAGTCGTTGGATCCAGCGTAGCAAAAAGTTTATCTTCTATTAATATATCCGAGTGCGTTAAACAGTTAAGAAATGATGATTTCCCAGCATTGGTATAGCCAACAATCGCGATATTGGGTACTGGTTTTTTCTGACGTTTTTTACGTTGTTCAGACCTTTGCCTGCGTACCAGATTTAGATCTTTTTTAAGTTTCGAGATCCGCCGACGAACGAGACGTTCGTCAACTTCAATCTGCTTTTCACCTTCGCCTTTCAGCCCTACGCCTCCCTTCTGCCGTGAAAGATGGGTCCAGGCTCGTTTCAACCGTGGCAGCATATATTCAGACTTCGCCAATTCGATCTGGAGTACCGCCTCCTTTGTTGACGCCCGGGCAGCGAAAATATCAAGGATAATCTCACGGCGGTCAATTACTCGAATTCCAGTTAGTTTCTCCCAATTACGTTGTTGGGATGGTGTTAAATCATTATTAAAAACGATTAGATTAATCTTATTTTCACGACAACGATCGTTGATATCACTGGCATTACCACTGCCAATGAGATAACGGGATTGCGATTTATCAATTTTTATTATGCATGAATCAACAACCTCGATGTCACATGTATTTGTTAGTTCTTTCAGTTCAAGCAAGAGTTTCCCGGTTTCATTTTCACCCTGGCCAGACTGTCTGACAGCGACCAGAAATGCCCGTTCTTTTGCGATCGATACATCAGACAGTTGAGACAAATATTCCCCCCGGATTAAATTAGTTATTTGATTTACAGTCCTGATTATTAGGATTTCTTATAGACTTGTTCAGGCAATTTTACGTCTAAATTATTTGGAATTCAATCACCTGCGACTATTTGATTAATTTAGAATAATTGGAAACATGATTATAATTAACAGATAAATGATATCGAACCGATACATGCATCCGAAATCCGATCCGATGAATACGATCAAAATCTGAATACCGGAGATTTACAGTTTACATATCTTGCATGTCTCCTAAAATTGATTAAACTAAACCCTTTTCAAATTCAGATACTGGTTTTTCATATAATCGACACAAAAATAAGGAAATATTGACAATGTCGACCGTTTACAATTTTAATGCAGGACCCTCCACTTTACCCAAAGAAGTAATGGAATCAGCCCAGAGCGAATTTTTAAATTATAACAACCTCGGTTATAGCATTATGGAAGCAAGTCATCGCAGCCCGGAATTCCAAAATGTCATTGATACGGCCGAGGGAAACATCCGTAAACTGCTGACTATTTCAGATAACTATTCAGTTCTGTTTTTACAGGGAGGTGCCAGTACACAATTTTCAATGATCCCAATGAATTTTCTTGGCGAGGGTCAATCTGCTGACTATGTCCAAACCGGAGCATGGAGTGAAAAAGCAATTAAAGAAGCTCAGCGTTGTCGTTCAGTCAATATTTCTGCCTCGAGTAAAGAAAGTAATTATACCTGTATCCCGGAGCTCGATACATGGAATCCCAATCCAGACAGTGTCTATACGCATATAACATCAAACAATACAATTTTCGGAACACAGTTTCATCAATTTCCGGCATGTTCAAATGATGCACCGTTAATTGCAGATATGTCCAGTGACATTTTATCGAGAAAACTAAATGTCAATGACTTTGGAATGATTTATGCAGGTGCTCAAAAAAATCTTGGTCCAGGCGGCGTAACCCTTGTCATACTCAATAAAAATCTGTTAGCCCGAATTCCTGAAAATTTGCCGTCAATGCTTGATTATAATACTCATATTAAAAGTGGTTCGTTGTACAATACACCGCCGACTTTTGCGATCTATATGATAATGTTAACGACCAACTGGATTATAAGCAACGGTGGAATCGATGGTATTGAACAGTTAAACGATAAAAAAGCAGGGGTATTATACGATCTAATTGATTCCGATGATTTTTTTAGTTGCCCGGTAAAACAGGGAAGTCGTTCTAAAATGAACGTATGTTTCAGGCTGCCTTCTGAGAATCTGGAAACTGAATTTATAAAATCCGCCGGGGAAAAAGGAATGGTCGGTCTCAAAGGCCATCGGTCTGTCGGAGGTGTGCGGGCCAGCATTTATAATGCAATGCCAACAGAAGGTGTTCGGTTTCTGGCTGATTTCATGAGTGAATTCAAAAAACTTCATTCTTGAAAATAATCACTTGCAGGGTCAATCGATTTAAAACGGATTCCTGCTTGTTATTACTGATGATCATTAGATTCTTCAACGCGTAATTTTAGTTCCCCCCCGGCTAATTTTGCAATCAGGCGATCACCCGTGCTGACGTCTTGTTTTGATGTTATAGGGGCACTGCTTCCTTCTGGAAGTAAGATTGAATATCCTCTGTTTAATACATGCGTCGGATCCAGCACCCTCAATTGAGATACTAAGCCGGACACTATTTCTTTTTTCCGAATCAGTTCATTGGTTATTTGATTATTAAGCCGAATAGTTAATTCGTCAACTTTTTGCTGAAATATTCGGACCATGTTAATTGGCTCTTTGAGTATGTAATGGTGTGTTGCATGTTCCATTCTGGCTTTGATCCTGGTAACCGTAATACCGATAGCCTGACTCAGGCGTTTTCTCAGCCCATTAATGGTCATTAATAATTCTTCTTTATGACCGACAACAAGTTCAGCAGCAGCAGAGGGTGTGGGAACCCTTAAATCAGCAACGAAATCACAAATAGTAAAATCAATTTCATGACCCACAGCACTGATTATTGGAATTGTTGATTCAGCGATAGCCCGGGCCAGTAGTTCTTCGTTAAAGGGCCACAAGTCTTCGAGGCTGCCGCCACCTCGGGTAACAACAATGACATTGCAATTATTATTTGAATTAAAACAGGTTATACCCTCTACAATTTGGCGAGCCGCACCGGCCCCCTGAACGGCCGCAGGGTAAATTTTAATATGCATGCTATGGAATCGTCGATTGATAATCTGTAAAAAGTCCCGTAGTGCTGCACCATTTGCTGATGTTATAACCCCTATGCATTTTGGCAGATAAGGAATTTTTTGTTTTCGCTCCTCAGCAAATAAGCCCTCAGAAAGAAGTCTTTGTTTGAGTGCATCAAATTTCTGATGCAATTCACCAATTCCTTTTGGTCGTATCTGACGAACAGTGAGTTGATAATTTCCACGAGGTTCATATACAGTTAACTTGCCGAATACTTCTACCTCAACGCCTTCCCTGATATTGTGTTGCCGCGTAATCTCAGCCCCATTGAAGAATACACAGCTCAGCTGACATTTTTTATCTTTTAATGTAAAATAAACATGGCCCGACCGATGGGCCGTAAAATTGCCTGTTTCGCCTGTTATCCATAACGGATAAAACGTTTCTTCTAATACACCCTTTACAGTTTGAGTAATTTCAGTAACAGACCAGATTTTTTTTATTTCACTCACTGTCTATCCTCTATTATTTAATCAAAAATCGATTCATTTATTCCTCATTAAATAATAACAATACAAGATTGACATTCAATATTACTCTTATTAGGTTATAGGGCTTTTAAAAAAATCGCCCTTTACCTTTGGGTAAATCGGAATAAATACACAGTTTGATAACTCTAAAAGATGATTACAAATATCATTACCATATGAGGTTATTTTATGACAGCTAAAAGCGATAAAATATCAATCCCGACATTTAGGGGAAAAAAGAAAAAACAATACGATATGCTCATAGAATTACGCGACCAGTTGGCTGACCAGATTCGGACAATATCATCACATTCCCTAAGTTCAAGTAAGCAGGCAGGTGAGGAATTAGCAGATATAGGCAGTGATAATTTTAACCGGGAAATGGAATTAGGATTGATGACTGAAGAGACCCAAAGGATTAAAGCAATCGAAGATGCCATCAAACGCTTATTAGATGGGAGTTATGGCATCTGCGAGGATTGTGAAAACAAAATCAATCCTGCCCGGCTTGAAGCCCTCCCTTATGCCAGACTGTGCATAAATTGTAAATCGCAGAGAGAAAAGGAACAAAGAGATTCAGGAAATGCACCTGCAAGAATTATGGACTGATATGTGAAGCACTTTTCCTGGACAACCTTTTGGAATCTCCCTGCTCTGGTTATTTCGTTTATCGTTACCTTAGATCAAATTACTAAGTACCTTATCATCTCCTCGGAATATCTTATGTACGGTGGCCGAATCGAAGTTATCCCCAACTTTTTCTATATTGTACATGTTAGAAATACTGGAGCTGCCTGGGGAATCCTGTCGGAACACAGCACGATGTTAGCCATTATTTCAGCTGTCGTATTCGTGGTGATGATCACGTTTTATAAATCATTAGCAGACGGCTATATTGAACGATGCTGTGCAATAACATTAATGATGGGCGGGATTTGTGGTAATCTAATTGACCGGGTTGTTCATAAGGGTGTTGTTGATTTTTTAAGTTTCTCCTACAAGTCACTTGAGTGGCCATCTTTCAATGTTGCCGACAGTGCGATATGTATTGGTGTAGGTGCCTATTCAATTTCTTCATTACTTCGTCCTGACATTGATGCAAAAGAGTCAGATGAGTCCTCAGAAATTAACGAAGAATAACCATTCACGACAGTATTGAAACAGATTAAGTAATGAAATTGGGTACATTCAGATTTGGCAATAATTCGATGACGCCTACAGTTATTGGAATTTACCCCGTGAACCTACCTGATTTTTGTGTCAGAATCTGACAACTGAGATTAATCACTTCTTTAATTGTTATGAATATATTGTCAATATTAGGTCCCACAGCAACGGGGAAGAGTGATATTGCTTTTGAGGTTGCCAGACAGATTGGCGCTGAAATTATATCATGCGATTCCATGATGGTTTATAAAGAAATGAACATTGGCACTGCAAAACCGGCAAGAGACGTTCTGCAGACAATTCCACATCATCTTATTGATATCCTCAATATAGATGAACCATTTGATGTAAATTCCTATACGCTGCTGGCAGCAAATGCGATTTCACGTATCACCAGGAATGATAAAATTCCGCTTTTATGCGGAGGAACAGGTTTATATGCACGGGCACTGCTATACGATTATATTTTCCTGCCAACTGACATTCGCGTGAAAAAAAGAGTTCAGCATGATTTAAAAAATCAAGGTAAAGATAGATTGATTAATGAATTAGCCGAAATTGATCCCGCCCAGGCTCGTCTGGTAAGAGATAATACACGGCGACTGATTCGATCGGTTGAAATAGTTAGAATTACTGGACAATCAATCAGTTCATCTACCCGCCAACGACTGCAATTGAAATCTTCCGGATATCAATTTATTTTGTCAGTAGAACCTCGTTTCCTGCGTGAAAAAATTACTGAGCGGACTAAAAAAATGATCAAAAATGGATGGATAGATGAAACGGAAAACCTTATTCAAAATGGGTTGTTATCGAGTCCGACCGCCAGTAAAGCTTTAGGTTATTCATTAATTGCAGATTATCTGGTTGGTAAAATCGAAACGAAGACGGAGTTAATCGAAAAAATCATAACCAGGACATCACAATTTGCAAAACGACAACGAACGTGGTTTCGACATCAACATCCGAATTCTATTTTACTCAATCTTGATGAAACTACGACACACAACCAAACAGTAGATAAAATTTTATCTCACGCAAAATTGGGATTTATTTAGAATTGAATTTATTTACCACAACATCCTTCCCTTTTTAGGTTTAGGGTATGCTGATATTACCTAATATAAAATTTGAAAATTTTATAGTCGTCAGTCTATAGTATTAATCAAAAAATACATCCACCCATGCTCCAATCCATCCTTATCAAAAAACGAATTCATCCACAAATTTGTACATTGTTATTAATTTTGCAATTACTCACATCATGTACACAGGCACCTCCACCAAAATATAACGCACTGGAAACATTAATTCTGCATGAAGCATTTAACGCAATTTCAGAAAAAAATTATCAACTGGCAATCCATAAACTCGAACGTATGCAGGAACTTCGTCCCAATGCCGCGATAATCCATACCTTAAAATCGATTCAGGAAGAGAATTTAGCTATCCAAAATGCACGATCTTTTTTGCATCAAAAGGATATCCCAAGTGCCAGAGACAGTCTTACCGAACATATTAAAACCTTTGGTATGAGTGAAAAGCTCTTAGAAGAAGAAAATAAAATTGAGAACCTGATTAAAATCAAGAATTATACAATGAAACTCCCATTTAAAGATGCTGATGCGGCACTTAAAGCCGTTGCGAATCTTCCCTTACCTGACAAATTCACTCCTGAATTACAGGGATATCAAAAATGGCAAGATGAACAGATTCAAATGGCAGACCATCTGGCTGAAGTTGAAAAAATTCGACTCATTCACGAAATTATGGATGAAATAGATCTAAACCTTGTAACATCTTCGGAATTGTATCTGTTAAACATTGCACAAATCGGCACGTTGAATATTGATCAATCAATCTTTAATAACTGGCTGCATCTAATATTCGGACTGGAAAACACCCCTACTCAATCAGAGCTTCAAAACAGTACCTGTATGTTTAAGGGAGTTGACCATTGGCAATCCACATTTGACTATACTATTTATAATCGGGAAATCTTGATCTCAAAAACAGGAATTAAACCTGCAAACAAAATTCAGAAAATTCTTACGCCTGCATCATTATCTGGACTATTTGTTCATATTAAACAGTTATTTAGAAATAAACACTGCCTGAATGGGTATGTTGAATACAAAAAGTTATTCGGATTAACCCCGGATATTCAAGGTGATGTATTGTTTAGAGAACTCAATCCCAGAGTAACTTCAGATAGTAAATCACCCGTATTATCGTTATCAATAGATAGCGTATTAAATCATATTTATGCCTGGTAAATAATGGACCGGAGTCAGCGATGAAATCAAGAAATTTTATCTTTCAAATTCAGATCGATTTAAAACAAAAGAATCCATGTCTGTTTCACAGATTTTGTTAAAGAAAGATGATAAAAAACTGTCGATGAGATTAAACAGAAATTAGCTGAAGGAATCAATTTTTCAGAATCCGCCATTTTCAATTCAGCCCCAATGCGTCATTTGCAAGTTCTTCAGCCCGATAAGAACTGCGAACCAATGGGGAACTCGCCACAGCTCTGAATCCAACTTTCTTCGCAAACTCGGACCAGGATTCAAATTGTTCAGGCTCGACATAGCGGTCCAACAGCCAATGACTCGAAGATGGCGGTAAATATTGACCGATTGTAAGTATATCAGTTCCGGTATTGAAAATATCAATAATTGATTGTTCCACCTCAGCATTTGTTTCACCCAGTCCAACCATAATCCCTGACTTCACTGCTGTTAGATCTCCCGCGATATCTTTTGCCGTTTTTAATACCTTCAATGAACGCTCATAACGACCGCCACTTCGAATTGCCGGGGTTAACCGCTCACATGTTTCAACATTATGATTAAATACTCTGGGAGTCATAGAAACAACCCGTTTAATGAGAATAGGCCGCCCTTTAAAATCGGGAGTTAATACTTCAATTCCAACACCTGGCAACCGATTTCTGACTGCCTGAATCGTTTTTACAAAATGATCCGCACCTTTGTCGGGTAAATCATCCCGATCAACACTGGTAACAACAACATAATTCAACCCCAGTTTGGCAATTGCGTCAGCAACCCTTTCGGGTTCACCTGAATCAACCGGTTCCGGTTTGAATGAATGAATTGCACAAAATGCACATGCACGCGTACACCGATCACCCAAAATCATAAATGTAGCAGACTTTCGGTCCCAGCATTCAGCGATATTAGGGCATTTTGCACTTTGACATACAGTATTCAACTGCTCCTTTTTTATGAGTTCCTGGACCTTATTCCGGTTTTTACCATCACGAACTCTTACACGAATCCAGGGAGGAAGACGTTTTGTTGATGTTTTAACTAATGTTCCATTCATGAACTATTATTCCTTTACCTAAACTTAAATTTTGTGACACTGCAATCAACGATGTTAATAATCTATTTTAAGATTCTAAACTTATTCCCAAAATTGATATTTTCTTTTTATTTAACGCGTTAATTACTCTTTCTTTTTCCAATATCAAGGTTTTTTCCGATTGAACAGCAAGAACACTTACCTTGCCTTCAATCAAGGCGTCAATCGTTTTCAGCCCGATGCAGGGTACATCAAAACGCATATCCTGGTCCGGCTTGGCAAGTTTGACAACAACCGCATCGCCCCCGGCCAGCTGCCCTCCCCTGATTATAGCTTTATTTGTTCCTTCAAATCCTTCAACGGCAAGCACTGTACCATTTTTTACAATGACCGTCTGTCCAATATCTAATCGACTGATTTGCGTTGCGATTCGCGTTCCGAATACAATGTCATCATATTGTTTTTTACTCGGTTTTATTTTACCAATTTTACCAGATTGAGCCAAATAATCATCAAGAAACACAGTTGCCGGCAGGATTGTGATATTATCTTTTAGAAATTCATTTGCTATAGCAGAAAAAATAGATTCCGCATTTTTTAACTTCAGCTTTCCTAAGAGTTTTACTGTTCGAAAATCTGGTTTCAAATCCTTAAATAATCGTCCAGGTTTTACCTGACCGGCAAAAATTACATGTTCAATATCACGTTTTTTAAATAGCGTGATTGCTTTATTAAGTTGCCCCGCGTATACCCAGTCTAAATGGTCTGCAAATGTAGACAGCTCCGGATCTGCATCGCCCTCAATTCCAACAACGCAGACCTGTTGAATACCACACTTTTTTGCCGATTTTACCGTTAAAAATGGATATATACCCCGTCCTGCAAGCACGCCAATTTTTTGGTATTTTTGATCTGATTGTTGCAAGTTGATTTTTGATCCCAACGATAGAATTTATTCCCGTTGCTTTCCATGAATCCACGAAATTATTATTATAATCGGATTTTATAGATCTACAGCAATTATTATTACTTAATTACGACGAGTTTATAAATTATTAATTTACGTTTTTACAGTTGCAATGCTAATTGAAAATAACTATGTTTCAAGTTCAATAATTGTATCAAATTTATAATTCCTGGAATCACCGGACGGGGTATTATGCTGATACCTGATGCTGAACCGATTTAATGTTGGCATTGGTTAAACTAAAAATCACGAAGGAATTTTATTTATGGGCAATCTGAAAAAAACACGCAGAAAAAAAATTGCCAGGCACAAACGACGCAAACGGTTGAAATCAATGCGTCATAAAAACAAATAAATGTGTGACAGATTGTTACATGTAAAATACGCATAGTATCTACGTGCTAAAATCGGATTCATGAGAATCAGTGATAGTTTAATTCCAGTCAGCCGACATTCTGTCCGGAAAATTCCAAACAGATCAACCTGGACTTTTGATGACGTATTTCCCCCGGCTGACAATACGATTGTACCGCTGTATAGCTTACCTCATGTGCAGCGGTACCCTTTTCGGCAACTATTCTGCTGAAAACCCTCTGTTAGCTAAACCTGCAAAAGATCTCAACCTTACTCCGAGTGAATTAAGACATGTCAATGCACTCGCCCATTTTGCATGGGGAAGTTATTTAGCATTAAATGATGCCGTTGACAACACTGAAATTGCCGACGAATACATTGCGTCTATTAAGAATAATCCGGAATCAGATTATTTAATTAGAGAGCTTCTGTATTTATGGGCTGGTGACAGCATCTCAACTCAAAATTCAAACGTAGTGAAGCACCTAAGTAAAATCGCACGTGAAGATCCCAAATTAGTTAATCTGAATCTTTTGGTTTCCAATGCTTATATTTACCGTAAAGAATATAAAACAGCAGAAAAACATCTGAAAGCTGTATTTAAGGAAATTAAATGGTCTGAACCATTGATTATTAAGGACTTATCCTATTGTTATTTGCATACAAAACAATATAAAAAGCTTCATAAACTGCTTCGTACTGCACTGTCAGATAACAATTTAAAGGGCAATTTTACAGTCGAGTACTGTGCTGCGGTTTCATATAGCACCGTGGCTGCCGGCGATGATACTACACTATCGAAAAAAATGAAAGGAAAATTTTTTAACCTGGGTATTTTTCACGCTATCAATGCCTCTGAATCATTCGATCCTAATAAGAATTTTAAAAATACGAATGAGATTTTAATACTTGCAGGACTATTAATTCGACAAAATTTAGTACCGCCTGCGATTAAATTACTTAACGGAATACGGAAAAATGGTTGGCGAACACCGGAATTTACAATAATAACTGATGAGTATCTAACCGTTGATTATTATTTAACGCTGGCAGCAATGTATTATGCTTTAAATAAAAAGGACGAAATTATACCAACACTGAAAAAAGCAATTCAACTCGATCCCGGAAATTCAGAAGCGAATAATTTTTTAGGCTACTATCTGGCTGAAGAAAAAAAGGATTTTGACAAAGCAGAAAAGTTAATACGCCAAGCCTTGACTAAAGAGCCGAATAATGCTGCCTATATAGATAGTTTAGCATGGGTTTTATACCGTAAAGGAAAATATAAAAAAGCTGCAGCAAACATTCTAAAAGCAATCGCTCTTCAAAAAGAAAATAAGGACGGAATAATTCTCGATCACGCAGGTGATATATATCATGCCCTGGGTGATACCAATAAGGCATTGGTCTACTGGGAAGAGGCCTTAAATTATAATATTGAATCCAGTAAAGAAGTAAAAGAAAAAATAAAGTCACTCAAAAAATGAAACATGACTTTTTCAATATAAAAGATAATTGTAGTGAAAATCAAAATATAGGATTGATCTTTTTTTTGACGAAATTGACCATAGGGCAGCTGATAATCCTAAAGTAGAAATATTTATTGAAAATGCATCAGCCCTTTTAAATTTGACTCAAAATAAATATGATATTGTCATCAGCGAACCCTCACCCCTCCCCTGGACAGCCGGCATCGGTAATCTTTTTACCATAGATTATTACCAAATCAGTTATGCATCGAATGACCAGGGAGTTTTTTTACAATGGCTGCAACTCTATGAAACATCCGAGGCTATCGTTTTTTCAGGGGGGCAATTTTCTTTATCACGGTTCCTTTTCGACCATTTTTACCGGTGTTCTGCAGGGTTCTGACGTCGAACAGTTTTTCTGACGTCGAACAGTTTTATTGTAATTAAAATATGCAATATCACGACTCTTAACCTGCGGTGCCCCATTCAAAAACTATCTATAATTAAACTGCAGGCTGTAATAGAAATCAGCATTGATGTATTTCGCTGTTAGGAATTGTACAACTTAGATATAAGTTAAAATCAGTTTATTAATATCACAGAGTTATAAAATCATCAATTAGGTCAATAAAAATGCAAGAAGCCTGGGAAATCATTTCAAACCTGGTCCGCTCGCGGAAATCTGACCAGCTTGAGCAATATTTAGATACACTGTCCAGAGCAGAGAAAGCACGTGCAATTTCGCGATTGGAGGACGATGTTCACTCGCATGTTCTTGAGTGTTTGTCTAACGAAGCGGCTGCTGATTTAATGGAAGATATATTTGATAATCAGGCAGTGGAACTGATAGAAGACCTTCCAATTGATAAAGCAGCAGCCATTGTTGATGAAATGGTCAGTGATGAACAGGCTGACTTACTTGGACATTTAGAAGAAGATCACAAGGAAGAGATTCTTCAAAAGATGGATCCGGAGGAGGCAGTTGATGCCCGCTTGCTTGTCCAGTTTCCTGAAGATACTGCCGGTGGTATGATGGTAACTGAATACCTGTCATTTTCCGAATTGTTAAGAGCCAAAGATGTTATCGATAATCTACGTAATAACGGTGATGAATATTCAGATTACGATGTGCAGTATATTTACGTAATCTCTAAAACGGGATTACTAAAGGGAATATTACCGTTGAGAAGCATTTTATTATCAGCTAAAAATACCTCATTGAATGAATTATCGATTAAAAATCCGTTAACTGTTTCAACTGAAACAACACTCGATGAGTTGAAAAAAATATTTGGAAAATATGATTTTATCGGTATACCTGTTACAGATGACACAGGACAACTTGTTGGTGTTGTCCTCAGAAAAGCTGTATTAGAAGCTGTTGACGAAATGATTGGAAAATCCTTCTTAAATTTTAGTGGTATTGTCGGTGGTGAAGAATTAAGAAGTATGCCACTGTTTACCCGGTCTTTTCATCGACTTTCCTGGTTATCTGTTAACATTTTTTTAAATATTATTGCAGCCAGTGTGATCGCATTTTATCAAGATACATTAACCACTGTAATTGCACTGGCAGTGTTTTTACCGATCATATCAGATATGAGCGGTTGTTCAGGAAATCAGGCTGTTGCTGTCAGTATTCGAGAATTAAGCTTAGGCCAGGTTAAGCCTGATGAACTGATACGAGTATTATTTAAAGAAGCAGGAATAGGAATCATTAACGGTATTATTTTAGGTCTTTTAATTGGTGGAGTGGCATTTTGTTGGAAAGGGAATTTCTACCTTGGACTGGTTGTAGGAGGTGCACTTGCGTTGAACTCTCTATTCGCAGTGTGTTTAGGCGGATCGATTCCGTTGGTATTAAAACACTTCAAAATGGATCCGGCTTTAGCGTCATCTCCAATCTTGACGACAATAACAGATATGTGCGGTTTCTTTATGGTATTGTCATTTGCACAATCGATATTGCCCAAACTAAATTAAAGAATGAATTGTAAATAAGTTATTTATTTAGCCAGAGTGGCGGAACTGGCAGACGCGCTGCGTTCAGGTCGCAGTGCCCGCAAAGGCGTGAGGGTTCGAATCCCTCCTCTGGTACTATTTCTCATAGAACTTATGGTTAGAAAATAAATTCAATAAACGCCATACAAATTTATTCCATAGAATGACGAATGAATAAAAATTAAATTTTACAAATTGAATGTCACCAGACTGCCAATTCAAAAGATGAAACTGTTTATTCTCCCACATAAGAAATCAGAATTACTATTTTTGAATTCTGCCTGCCTTGAATTGTCACTTCCAGTTGCAATCGAATGGTCAACACACCATCTAAATTGCCTCATCAGCGACTTGGTCATGCTGCCTGAAAGAGGTAATTTAAAGCAACCATCTACACGTCCGCGGAATCTTGAGAAAGAACTCGAAAAAGTCGGAGCCATAATTATTTTTCACGGCTTCAAACAGGACCAAATCAAGAAAGTTGTCCAGTATTATAAAAAGAACAGGAAATGGCCAATTTTTGCTGTTGTCACTCCCGCGTCGCTGAAAATGAATCTGGAATGCCTTATTGGTCATTTACTGTCTGATCGATCTGAAGAAAAGGAAATAAGGCAAAAACAAAAAAATCTTCAACTATAAATTAACCGCTTTTTGACAATGTTAAGCTACCCGAAAAGCCATACTAAGGTTTACTCTGACTAATCTTTAACAGAGATTGCTGCAGCAACTCTATCATTTGGTCTGATTTTTAATGCCTCTCTAAAATCATGTTCAGCAAGCTTATAGTTTGTACGCTTAAAATAATTGGTACCCCGATTAATGAGTGCTCCAAAATGTTTCGGATCCTTCGCTATAATATTGCTATAACAGACAATTGCTTCGTTATATTTTTCATGGAAAGAATAGCATGCTCCAGCCATAGAAAAGATGGAATTAGAATCAAACATATGATCTGGAGAATTATCATGCAGAATTGGATTATCTGTTTCATAAGCCCAGGTCATTAGCTTAAACAAATCACCCCATACCCGGCTGTATAAAATTGTGTACGTTGCTAAACATAAAAAATACAGCCCTGTCATCATGATCAAATGAATTTCACTATGGGTTGTTTTACAATGTTATTTACTAAAATGTAAAATTTACTTATAACAATATTTGTCCCACAGTCATCAAAAGAAGGATACACTCCACGCACTGAGTGCTCTACAAAAAAACCAATGATCATCAATATGAAAATTGAGGGAATTAGATTATACCTGTCTGCAACATCAATGGCACCGAGCGAAAAGATGCCTATGACCGGTGCAACTGAAATTGGATACGTTAAGAGTAGGGGAAACAAAAATTTACAAGAATACTTTTGATTTCTCCTGTAACTCATAATCAAAAGAGTTACTGCCGGACAATAAAAAACTACAACTGAGATAATCAAATGGTGTGAAACAATGATTTTAGGATAAAACGGATTCAGGTCAAACGGAAAAATAAACTTTCCCAAATACCAATAAAAATTTTGCGAGATTACGATAATTCGATGAAAAATATCCTGGTTTGCCCGGATTGCACCTCCCGGAGAGAGTATCGTTACGGGAATGACAGCGATTACAGCAACAAAATAAGGTGAAAGCAGTTTAAAACTCTGGATAAATGAAAAATCTGAACGTCGTTGCCATTCATATAACATTAATATAAAGGGAAGAGTTACAGCAATAGATTTGGAGAATAAAGCCAATATAAAAAGAAAGAAAGGTCCCCAGTACGACTTTCCCAGCTTATTTGGAGATAGTTTTATAAACCAATATAAAGCCCAAATATAAAATGCTGAGCAGAGTACGTCCTTCCGTTCAGAAATCCAAACCAAAGATTCAACTCGTTGTGGATGGATGATAAAAAGGATTGTTAAGAGCAGGGATAAAATTGGTCGGATACCAACTAAAGTAAAAACACAATACAATCCAACCGCGGTTAAACTGAACCACCCCCTAAGAAAGGCGAATAGAACACTTTGGTTTCTTGTGGAATAAAATTTGATACCTCCATTACACCACGAGATTTGCCACCTGCATATCTCAAAGGCGATCTTGGCTCTCTTTTCAATATCATCATTGTTTTGCACCGCCTTTTTTAGGTTTGGTTGTTTTGTTTTTGGATGCGGGTTTGGGTTTTGCCGGAAATTTTTGGCAGGATGATTTTACTGAATGCGTCTTTGTTGATTACGGTAAGAATTGTACCACTACAACCTTTCTTAAGTTGTATTTGACCTACAATACTTTTTAACAATACAAGCAAAGTCTCTGACTAAAATAAATTAGAATTGATAACATGAAAACCTGTTGAGCACACAGTGCGTTTTGAAAAACGCCCATCAAAAATCCGCACCCCCGCCGCGCGACTCTCTTCCACCGCATCATGTGGCACCAACACATAACGCCAGGGGCTTGCCGCTGTTGGCCTGTAAATAATCGCTGGCAGTTTGTTCGTCTTGCTCAATGGCAATTTCTACGGCTCGCCTGGCACATTCTAATAAATGCTTGGATTGTTTTCGCAAGATGTAAGGATTGGGTGATTTGGCGCGGTGTTATTATGGCCTATCAAACTCAAAAATTGATTTTAATAAGCCTTGATTATGGTAGGTTATTTTTTCAATTTTTCGCGGTTCGGTTGTGTAAAACGCATCTTTTGAATTAATTGCTTTGATGTGATGTGTTTTGTCAATGTTAGAAAACGTTGCTTTATTTGGGTCTATAGCTAAAACAACATTCTTATTTTGATTGCGAGAAAATTCTTTGTGTGTGTTTTTGTGAATGTAAATTAAGTTTAAATGATCATCTATCAATCTCGCTTCTGCTTTGTTACGGGCTAAGGCGATGGGGATAATGTGGTGCAGTTCAAATCTTGGCTTTTTTGCGACTGAATGAAAGAGAAAGTATTCTCTTTTTCGAATGGGACTTCTTTGCATTGTTGGTCGGAAAAATCCTGTTTTTCCCGTATTGAGGCGGAAGCCTTTATTGACCTCGACCTGAAAATAGACGGTGGTCTTGAGCAGAGTCATTATTTGCTGTGATTGATTTTTCCAATTATGAAAATCTCGTTTTTCGGTTTTGTCGCCTGAAAAATTATTCGGGTCGGCGTATTTTTTTAATAAATGAATGACTTTTTTGTGTTGGTCTTTTTTCAGTACACGGTAGGAGCTTAACAATTCTATTTTGTCTAAATTTTCATTATCATCTGATAAGATAAACATAAGCTCATAAATGCTGATTATCTCGGTTCTGTAATCGCTGCGGCTTATCACTTCTGCTAGGTGTGAAATTTTATTTCCAAAGAGTTTGTCTATAGCTTTGGTGAATATGTGATATTCTTTAATCAAAGAACTTGTCTTGATAAATTCAACTGCGCTTGGTGTCAATTGTCCGTGCAGAGTTTTTCTGTTAAAACTAGCTGGCCTAATTTTTTCTCTTTTCAAAAAACCCATTTTGTCTAAATCAGGAAAAAAGTTCTTTTTGAGAGAATTAATGGTGCCTTTTCCTATTTTTTCATTAACTCTGCCAACAATTTCTTTGTATTGTTCAAAATCTGTTTGGAGGTCGATATCTTTTTTGTAATCGCCGGGAGGAATTGCAAATAGATTTTTGCCAACGACACCGTAAATGGCAGTTAATATCTTTTTGATATCGTCCATATCATATCTGTTATGTTGCGAAACATGCCAGCCGCGATAATTCTCTTGCTGCACTCGGTTTGTTATGTATTGTAGAAAAAGATTGTTTTTGTCTATTGACAAAATATCGTGCAGGATTTTATCAGGCTCTCTTGTGTCCATTTTTTCTTGCCTCGCTTAATTTATTCCTGGCTATTTTTACATAATCCTTTTCTATGTCACAGCATAGAAAATTTCTATTTAATTTTTGGGCGACTACGGCGGTTGTGCCGATGCCAGCAAAGCAATCTAAAACTATATCCTCTTTATTTGAACTTGCTTTAATGATTCTTTCTATCATTTCTATTGGCTTTGGCGTTAAATGCTGCAATTTTTGCACTTTGCCATTGACTTTACTTTTGTGTCTTTCGCTTGTGATATGCCAGACTTCGCCACAAAGGCGGCCTTTTTGATTTGGGAACCAGCGCCTTCCATTTTTCAAAATACCTTTTTTTTTCGCGTGTTCAATCCTCTCTTGTGATTCGTACGGCACGCGCACATCATTATAGTTAAAAACATGCTTTTTATTTTTTGTAAAAAACAGGACTGTTTCTTGTCCGTTACTAAAACGCCTTTTTGCGCCACCCATGCCATCTCGCTTATCCCAGGTTATCCAGTTCCGAAAATGTAAACCTTGACTGACAAGATATTGTAAAATAAAAGCTGAATTGTAAGGCGTATTGAATATATAAAGACTCCCATTTTCTTTTATCTTTGGGATAAGTTCATCTATCCAGGCGTAAGTAAAATTAAAAAAATCATTCTCTGACTTGAAAGTATCCCAGTTCGCTTTACGCATATTGTATGGTGGGTCAATGACAGCCAGGTCTGCTATATCATTATCTAACTGTTCTAAAAAATTAAAACAGTCCATTTGATATATTTTGTTTAGGGCAATATCCTTTGACATGTGTCTCCCCTGTTTAGATTAGATTTAGCCAATGCTATCTTTTTGTCTATTAATTTTTTATAGCTTGTCATTATTTCGTAGCCGATGAATTTGCGTTTTTCTTCTTTTACGACCTTCAAAGTTGTCCCACTGCCTGCAAAGGGATCTAAAACGACATCACCAACATAGGTAAATAATTTGACGCACCGGCGGACAATTTCTTCTGGCATTATTGCGCTGTGCTCGCCAAAGGCGGAGTCTTGCCTGCCAGGGATGGGTATTCGCCAGATTTGTTTGGTGTACTCAGTCCATTCTTTCTCGCTCAGTGCACTGGCTTCTTTTATTGCTTTTGATGGGCGGTCAGGCTGGCCATCTTTTACATAGACAGTAATAAATTCGCTGGTATTTTGTGCATAAAAATTTCTTGGGTAAGGATAACTGCCAAACATCAACCTTTTACTTGAGTTAGTTCGTTCCCAAATATAAACATCATATAAAAATATTTTGGTGTTTTTTTGTCGCAAAATTGAATGTTGAATGTCGGCGTTTAAGTCAAAGATATGCCTGTTGTAATGCGTTGAATATTGTGCTTTTTTCATGGGAACAAGCGGAGTGTTGATGACCATTTTGCCGTTTGGTTTCAATACTCGCTCGCATTCATTCCATACTTTTAGCAGCTCATGAATAAATGCATCATAGTCATTTATATCGCCAATTTGTTTTTTTTGTTTTTCGCCGTTGCTGTTTTTTTGGTACCCGTCTTTTGCGTAGTCTTTTGTATTGTAATATGGCGGTGATGTAATAACTAAATCAACTGCATTATTTGGTATTTCGCTCATATTTTGGGCGTTTTTGTAAAACACTTTGTCCCAAAAAACTGCTTCGCAGGCTGATTTATTGGCGGCGGGAAGGTCGGAGATTTCTTCAAACATAATAGTTTTTTTCTTTGCGGTGATAGTGAGATAGTTGCCTGCCATTCGTCCACACGCCAATCGGGGCACCCGTGGCATTGCAATAAGAACGTAATTGATTTTTGCCGTCTTGGAGCTTCGGTTTTTTCAGTTCAACAATAATAAACGGCGTATCGGGGCGATCTTTGTCAAAGATGACAATATCTGCACTTTTCTTTTCCCTGCCAAAATTAACTGTATGTTCAAAAGCCAGGCGTTCTTTAGGATAGTTATACTCGTTAATAAGCCGTGAGGCATAGAGTTGGCGAACGACTTCTTCGGGTTTTAGCTGAATATCTTTTTCTCGAATAATGCACTTTACATAAGGCGTTTCTTTGCCCTTGGCTGCTTTGGCGAACACTCTTTTACGCAATAGCTCTATTTCTTCAACTGAGAATAGCGACAAACTGTATTTGGCATCTTTTAGAATGGTTTGTATGATGTCTGGTTGTGGCATTGTTTTTTGTTTCTTTGTTTTATATATTTGTCTTAATACTGTAACCGTTTTACCGATTCAGTTTAGCATTACATTGCTCGGTCTTTGAGTTTGGGTTAGTTTTTTTGATTTTTTCTTTGAGTATGTCAAATTTTTCTGGCTGGAGAATATAGTTTTCGTATTTTGCTTTATTTTTTGGTTTGGATAACAATATTTCTTTTAGGGCTTTTTCTATTTTTTTTATAATTGTCATAATGATTTTGAATAAGGTAATGATTTAATATAGTCTTCCATTCCAATTTGGCGGTGTTATCCAATACATAAATGTGGTCATCCCATCGGTTAAGAAAGTCAAACTTCAGAGTGCCTGAATAAGTTACCATGGTGGCAACTACAAGCATTATTCTATTGGAAAGAATATTAACTTTACTGTTTTTGATACTAATCCCCCTCAAGAAAAATAATTTTCCTCTTGAAATCCATATTTTTTTTTATATAATCTATGTAGCTTGCAGATAATAGCGGCGAATTTTAGTATTAAAACTTAAAAAAACAATTGAAAAAAGGAGAAAAATATGGGGAAAAACCGCAAAAAGAAGTTTACACTGATTGAGCTCCTGGTTGTGATAGCTATTATCGCTATCCTGGCCGGTATGCTCTTACCAGCGTTAAGTAAAGCTCGTGAAAAAGCACGTCGTATCAACTGTTCTGGTAACTTGAAACAGATCGGATTAGCATTACTGATGTATTCCGGTGACTATGACGGCTTCTTTCCAAATGATCAGACTTTTGCAAGTAACAACCTCGAAGTTTTAAACTCCAATGGATATCTTGCTAATGGTAAAGTATACGGTTGTCCCAGCCTTACTAACGTATCGTCTGTAGCATCAAACATGGATTATATCTATGTTGGTTCTGGTCTTAAAGATGATAATGATAATCCTGCTGATAATTCATTAGCCTATGATGCAAAAGATAACCATCCTGAAAACGCATGGATGAATATTCTGTTCATCGACGGTCACGTTGCCGGTCAAAAACCAGGTACTGGCGGAATGAATAACTAATACGTTAATCTTCTAACGAAAATTTATGTAAGCAGTAAATTTAAGCGAGGGAATTTTTTCCCTCGCTTTTTTTTGTCCCGTGGCAAAGACTGTCACGATACCAATTCTACTATTCTGATTTAACACGAGTATCGGACACATGTGACATATATTCGGTTTTAATCATTTACTATTTATAATTTTCAAGTTTATTCAGGTATTCCTGTGACACAATCGCACCATAGTTAGACGTCTGGTTACAATGGAACACGGCTTTTTCAAAATTAGCAATTTAGCAATATTAAAATAAGCCTGTGAAATTCTTAAATGTGCTGATGCATAACCGGGAAATACAGTTAATACCTCTTTGTATTCGAAAATAGCCTCTTCAAACTGTTTAGTGCTGTCGAATACCATTGCTTTATTTAAATGAATAATTGCAATTTCCTCTCTATTCATAGAAAATCTCAATGCCTTGCCATAGTAATCGAGAGCTTTGTGTGTGGCAATTTCATGTTACTGTACACAGTGCCCAGATTCGAATAAGCATGTGCACTGAACGGACTGATTTTAATAGCTTTACCCAACGATTTGATTGCTTTCTGCCATTTCTTTAACAGAGGCATAGGCATTCCCCAAATTGTAGTAAACATAATAATCATTTGGAGTCAAATGGGATAGAGTCAAATATGTGTCGATTAGTTTTTGCATGTCATCGAGATGGGTATACGCTCCAATTAAATTTTTGTAAATTTTGGGATCATTCGAATTGATATATTTTGCTCTGTTAAGTTCAATCAGGGCTTCTTGAATATTTCCTTGTTTTATCATTGTTCGTGCAAGTCGAACATAAGCCCCTGAGTAATCTTTGTTGAGTTCAATAAAATTTTTATACTGAATAACCGCATCTGAATACTCTCCTTTTTCATGATAAATATCGCCCAGTGCCTAAATAGGGTCGATCTTTTTTCGGAGACTTAATCAAGGCATCTTTCCAAAGTGAATAGTCACTTTGCCAAACGTAATTACGTTTTACAGTTAAAATTCCTAAAATTACGATCGCCGGCAAAATAAAAATTAATTTAAATAATTGCTTTTCTATTCGTTTAATAATTTCAATGAAACTAAAAGACAATCCAATTAATGGCAGATATAACCGGTGTTCAGCGACAATGATCGTACTGGGAACGACACTTGATGTTGGAATGAGTGTAATGAAAAACCACAAAATTCCGTATCCGAGAAATGGCAGTTTCTTTGAACATAATACAGCCACAATAATTAGAGTAAGGATTACTAAAAAGGAAGATAAGACCCGGGGTGTCATGAAATTATCTCGTATAACATATAGTGATCAAAACTTTGTTTGACCGGACATACCAGCAGCTGAAGACAGGCAGTACATATCGTTTCAATTTGAGTATAAAAATAGTTTTCGTGAGTAATATGATTATCGGAAAGCTGATTGGAAATTCTTTTGTCAACAATGCTAAAATCAGAAAAATTATCGATAAACTATACCGTAATATATAATGAAAAAACCTGCTGCATCATTTCTCTTATTCTGAATGATGGCATTTATATAAAAGTAAAGTGCATAGATATAAAAAAGTGCTGCTAAAGAAGTATAACGCTGACAAATGTAGGTTATGCTTTGAGTTGCTAAAGGGTGAAGTAGAAAAATCAGACTGCAAATGACGGCGATAAAAAATTTGCTTTCTTCATTCTCTCTATTTCTTGTTGACAGTATTTCACATATTAAAAGAAATAGTCCGAATGACGTCACGATATGAATAACAGTGTTGACTATATGAAAACTTCGAACATCATTTCCCCAAATAAATAGATTTACGGCAAAGCTCAAATGGGCAATAATTCGCTGAGGTGATTTACATTTGTTAAAGGCTTCATCAATGCTGAGATCAGCGATAACGTGATGATCATCAAAAATAAATGGAGAATCCATCGTATTCCAGTACAGGGAAAAGCAATAACAAAAAATAGCAGAAACGTTCCCAATGAACTGTTTATTTCTATATTAAAGGGCAACACTATTTTGTTAGTCTTTTGAATTGTACATTCTGACAATCATCCGGGGGAAATTATTAATGGGTCAAATCATTAAATATGTTTACTCAATTTATGGTGCTGTCATTCTCGTTTTATTATTGGGTTCATACCCATATGCACTGATTCCCCCCGGTCTGGCTTCAAACTCTTATTATCTTCAGCTGCCATCGTTATTTATCCTTTCGGTTTGTTCGTTGATTCTAATCATGTATACTCGATATAAAATTAATAAATCAACTGCAACCTGCATAATTTTTTATTGTATTTTCATTATCCTAAATCTTTTATTTAAGTCAAACCATTTAAAAGAGGCCGTTGAGTTTTTAGGATATTTCACAATCCCTTTTGCTTTTGCTCTTTATTTACAATCTAAGAATAAAACTATATATATTATTTGTATTCCGGCAACGCTGCTCTTTTCGTTACTCTTGTTATATGGTTTTATTAATCATTTACTCGGACAAGAAATTATAGGCATAACCGGTAACAGGAATTGGATGGCCACTGCCTTAATTTCACTCTGCCCCTGGGCAATATATCTTATGAAACGGTTGTTGACCGGAATCGTTAAGAATGATCGGTACAGCAAAATACTGCCAGTAATGATCATTCTTCCACCAACTCTGTTTCTTGTTTACCATTGCCACAGCCGTGCGGCATGGTTTTCTCTTGCCATGTTTATCATGCTTATGACGATATATTCAATTAAAAAATTGATCACTCGCATTGTTTTTTGCTTATGTATAGCAGGAACATGTATTGTTTTTACAATTTCCAATTCGAATCTGTTTATTAATGCGTTCTTAAATGATATCCGAATTCCTACCTGGGTTTCAACCGTCAAATTAATCTGTGATTCCCCCTGGACAGGTACAGGGGCAGGTAATTACGTAAAAAATCACACGCCGTACCGAGCGAAATCCGAATATCATCGACGAGGCGTCGCAACAAGTCTGACAACACACCCTCATAATGAATTTTTAAATATAGCTGCCAATCTGGGAATACCTGCTGCTTTGCTTTGGTTATCCATGCTTTTCCCGTTGATCATGAATCAGCGTAAAAACCAGTCTATAGATCGAATGAGCCGATTTACCGCATTCATGATCTTTGGGCATTCAATGTTGGATAAAACATTAATTCAAAGCCCAACGAGCATTATTGCGTTATGTACACTCGGTGTATTATGGGTTCCCTATATCCGCAGGGAATCGAAGCAACCCGCCTTATTAACAAATTCACCGGGGCGTTGCTTAACCTATAGTTTCACAATTCTATTGATAATTACTGTTACAGATTCAGTGATAAAACAGGTTCGCGTTGGACATTCCATGAGACAAGCTGTTATTTTCAAGTCAACAAAAGACTATGACAACGCTTACGAATCATATAAAAATGTCATTGAGATTGATCCTGAAAATATTAAAGGTCACTATGGTGCAGGCACCCTTGCTGTTCAAAAATTACTAATACCAAATACTGCTGTTTCACATTTATTAAACGCACATGCAATTGATCCTGACTATGCACATTTAAATAGGTTATTAGGTAAGGCATATGGAACTCTTAATCGCCATACACAGGCACTGCATTACTTTGAAAAAGAATGTCGCTTATTTCCAGCAGATACAGCTGCTTTCCAAAATTATTTTATCGCCCTTTACAAAAACGGGAACATTGAAGCACTGGCGGCTGTTATCGACTATTTAAATCGATTATACAAGAAGAATACAGGACATAAACTATCACAGAGTGAGGGGATAAAATATACAAACCAATGGATTCAGGCTATAAGAAGTTCGGATATTAAGACAGCGATTAAATGTGCAAATAAACTAACATCCCCGCTTCCTATTCGATTTGTCGATCCTTTATTTTCACAGATTGAAGAGTCTTCCGGATTTAATCCGGAATTTGTGTATGACACCTTTAATCGTCACGATTTCACCTATTGGAGAGAAATTCTAATCCGCAGAGATTTAATCAATAATTTAAAATTAAATCGCATTAACAATGACAATGAATTTTCAATCGTTAAACGTTTAATTAAATTCATTCTAACAAAGCGGAATATCACAAATGGTACAACTTTAAAATCAATTTACCCATCCGAAATTCTTCAGTTAAACCGGATTGATATTGAGTCATTTTATTTTGTATTATCATGGTTCGGTGAAGAATTAGGTGTAGAAACGTTTCTTTACCCATCGCTTAGACAGCCTGACAATTATTCTGTCTATATAAAAGGCAGAAAAGATTGGTATGTGATCGAGTTCAGTGATTCCGGCAGTGATTTCGATTATGTGATTAAACGCACTAATGGCAATGAGTTAATTTTTCAAGACTCCGGCTCCTCAACCCGCATCAGTCTATTCTTAATGCCACAATCATTTCTACTCAAAAATCAGATACTCGCGGTCAACCTAAACCACTATCTGGAAGGAAATTACCTTAATTTCAATAAAGTACCAACAATGGAATTAATCAAAATAAGTAAATTTTTTCATACCCACAGAGGTCATGTCAACATTAGTAAGATTCCGATTAAATACCCATTTGTCTATTTAAGTAAACAGCAGACAAAACTAAATTAGATACTAAGAGCTTCTTACTAAAAATTTGTAGTATTTTAATCTATAGATTTAACAATGTAAAAAGGGAGCAAAATGGTCACATTTCATATGACATTCTGCTGAAAATAAACGTCCGGGAACCAAGGCATGGTCTCAGCTTGAATCATTAACTAAAACAGAACTGATATTGCCGGCCAGAAAAAATGTTCGGCGTACGTTGGAAGCCGGAGTCACGACAGTTCATGATTTGGTTATCCCGGCATTTTAATATAATTTATGGAAGCATTACCGAACGTTCCTCCTCTTTCGGAATTCTGCAAGCCTGCACCGTTCCAAATAGTCGATACCGATGTTTTGCAATGAACTCATAAACCGAGTCCCTTACCGATTCAGGAATATAGACAAAAATTTTAGCAACGCTAAAAATACCACCGAGTCTAATTAAAATATTGATCACCGCTTCAGATTTGTACGATTTCCCCATTTCATCCCTATAAGAAACAGTCCAGTTATCCGGATTGCTCTGTTTAGGATCTATATCATATTCTCTTGCCGTTTCCCCCTGAAGCTGTGCATAATGGAATGTTTGCTTATCATCAATCTTTAAGAGAATATCGACAAATCTATTACAGCATCCACATACTCCATCGTAAAAAACAATGGGATGAAACTCGTCTTTATCATCATTTTTATTCGGATTATTCAATGTACTTTCATCCCTCACTTTACAAATAGAGATATATTAAAAGGTATAATTCCCTGTGTCAGGGGCTGTTTAATTGATGGTTTATAAGTCGTAAAAAAGATGAACAAATTTTTAAACGCATCTAACACCTGTAAAAACTTACCCTATTTTCATATTAACCAAATGCCAAATATAAAAGTAATAGAACGTTTGCAATTAGGTTCCGGACAGTTTAGCAAAGTGTCTGTCTATAATGACTATTGAATAACAAGAGTATCTACCAGGAGGAGCATCTTTCATCCAAATTCCTGAAAAGATTAAATTGTGACAAATAACGCTTCTAAAAAATTAGCGATTACCTATCTGATATGTTTTGCTGTTCTGTTATTTGGTACTTATCCGCTTGCCATTATACCCCCCGGATTTGTTTCATTGTTATTCCACATCAGTATCCCATCAACATTTATTTTAACTTTGTTTGCAATTCCAATCATACTACATTCTGATTATTTCCCGACACGCCGGCTTCGATCTGTTTTACTTATTTATCTGACAACACTGGTATTCAATGTAATCTGGTTTAAAGAATTAAATCAAGGAACGATTCAATGTTTAAGCTATGTAATTATTCCCTGGATCGCAGCTGTTTTAGTAAAGCAAAAGGTTTTTTCCATTAAACATTTAGTAATCGTCGGAAGCCTTTTATGGTGTTATCATATTTTCCCGGGATTTCGTGCATTCAGTCTTAATGAAGAAATTGTCGGTTTAAGCGGCAATCGAAACTGGACGTCATCCCTGTTACTCGCACTGATTCCATGGCCGATATACGCACTGAAACATCTTATTCCAAACGGCATAAAGAGCAAAATCCGACTGGAGAACACGTACATATTTATGTCTGTTGTTTCCCTATTGATAATATTACCGACACTCTTTTTGGTGTATAAATGTTCAAGCAGGGGTGCCTGGCTGGCACTTGTCTTGTTTGGGGTCTTTTATCTCAGCCGGATCATCAATCGTTTCATTACCGCTCAGTCCCCCGGTTCGCAAAAGTATCTAAAATTTGGAATCGGCATTTCACTGTTCACTGGTTGTTTTATAATCGTGTATTTGTTTTTTGTCATAATCTCTTCAAATAATATGTATGAAAAGCTCGAACGTTCTGTACGAAGTGATGTCCGACTTCCACTTTGGATTAGTTCAGTGCGTATGATGAAAGATAACGACTTGTTTTTATCGTCGCTTTACCGTTTGGTTAAAGGGACTCTCAGACAAGAGCATCCACCGAAGAATATGTCAGGCGTAGGACCGGGAAATTTTGTTACATCGTTTGCAAAATACCGATCACATTCAACCTATCATTCCCGAATTGTCGCTGCGCCTGTGACAATCCATCCGCATAATCAATTACTCTATGTATCAACTGAACTCGGCATTCTTGCAGGGATTGCTTTCTGTTTCATGATACGGTCTGTCTTCAGCTTGAGTTTTACAGATAATAAAATGATCACATTTTGCAGGTACACGGCATTTATAATTATTATTCATTCACTATTCGACCTAAACATGATAAAACCCCCGGGGAGTCTAATCGCGTTATTTTGTCTGGGGATATGCTGGCAGAACGACTTCAAATCGGGTTTGAATAATCCAGTAAAGCAAGGCAGCCTCACTGGATTAAAAAACACCTGTGCTATGATAATGATTATCCCAATATTCATTGCCTGCCTAATAACAACAATCCGGGATGTTAGAGTTGATTGGCACTTACGGAAGGGGTATCTGCAGGAAGCGAAAAAAGAATTTAAAGAAGCGTTTAAAACCTATTCCCGGGTTGTCGAATTTGCTCCTCAAAAAATCAGACCTCATTTATATGGTGCAACGATTGCCATTGACCGATTGAAAAAACCGGAATTGGCCATGCCTTTATTGATGAAAGCCTATGAAATTGACTCAAATTTTGCCCATATAAATCAAATGTTAGGCAAGACACTCACAATGACAGGTAATTACACCGGGGCACACCTGTTTTTCATTCGTGAATGCAAATTATTCCCACGCTCAGCGAAAGCCTATCAAGATTATTTTAATTCACTGACATTTAACGGCGACTTTGAAAGACTCCCAGTCATTGAAGGTCATTTAAGAAAACTATACCTGGAAAGAGTAAATCTGAGTTTTGATCAACCCGCCTTTCAAAGGCTCTCGAATGATTGGCTGGATGCGATTTTTGAAAACAACCCTGGAAAAGCAATCGATTATGCAGAATTAATATGTTCAAATCAGTATAAACGGGCATTGGATCCACTATTTCTGAAATATCATAAACGGGTTGATGGTAAAACCTTAAAAATTAAAAATAAATTTATCCAGTTGGATTATTACTATTGGTACGACATGGTTAATATAAGCACAATAGCTGAAGGCCTAAACGATCAACCGGCTGCTGAGCTGTCTAAAAATAATCCTGACCGGAATAGATTTATTTTAAACAGAATCAAGTTTCACTTAGACAATCGAATTAAAATTGAAGATAATCAGAAATTATTTTCATTCCCCTATGAATCCTGGTTAAAAAAACGATGTAACACGTTATCATATCATTGTTTATTTTTAACACTTGCAAATCACTTTGGATTTCAAGGTCTAATTTTATACGGCGATCATTCGAAAATAGAAAGTATCATTCTTAAAAATGAATATTGTTATACGATTAGAGCTGATGAAGATAATATCATAGAAATTCCAATGCAGTTATTCATTGAAAACTTATTAAATACAGAATGGATGGAACGACAGCACGTTAGACGTTTTATCTACCCACAGCAGCTATGGCTTAAAAATCAAATTCTTGGATCACTGATAAATCATTATAGTCATCTTAATTTCCCTGACTTTGACAGAATTCCGTTAGTTTCACTAATTAAAGAATTGCCAAAAGACATAGTTAAAAATAGAAAAATTCAACTTAACGATTTACAAAACGCTGTACTTTCAGAACCATTTGACAGATTCCCTTATGAATAATACGAATCAACCAGGTAAACTGGACAAAAATTCAATTCCAAACCTGAATTTTCCTTTCATAAAACTCCTGCTTAATCTGATGTTTAATCCATCAATTTTCCTATTTCTGCAAAACAAGAAAATTATTCAATCACTGCTCCAGGTAATGTCGTTCTGTTTGGTTGCCAGCATTCTATTGACGCTAAATGTGATCATTGACTTAAAAAAATCGACAGCATCCTGGGAAAAATGGCTGGAAAACGAAATACAGGAATTTGGAATCACTCAGGAAAAAACGTTTTATTGGAAAAATCCCACTACCCTTCCGTATCGGACAACGATTGAGGGATTACAAATCGATATTACCCATGAATCGATAAACGATAAACCCGACTCCGAATTCAGATACAATAAACATGGAATCTGGATAAACGAAAATTCAATCTATTTCTGGGTCAAAAAGATGTCGGGATCTGGATGTATGAATGACCAAACCGAGATCATTCACAAACAAGAACTGGGATCATGGTTACTGCAGGCAGCTGAAATGAAAGGTGCTTATATCGTTTCAAAAGATCGAATCGGGGACATAATGAAAAAAGCCTATATTTGGGCATCATTTTTCTTATTTTGGACAAATTTATTTCAAATCAATATAACTGTAATTTTATTTCCATTATGTTCATCTATACTGTCAGTACTGTTTGCCTATTTACTGAAAGAATACCAACAACATCGTTTTGTGCCATTCAGAAAAATATTTGTCCTGAATTTGTATTCTGCGATTCCGCCAATACTCATTGCCACAGTCTACTGCCTTTTTGAAATTCCCGGATTGGATTTCTTTTCCATCTTTTTCATCGCGTTCTTCGGATATCAATTATATATAATGAAAATCTTCCGGAGTTTAATGGTGATGTAAAAAATTTTAAAGCGATAGGTTACCTAACCACTGTCAGACTGACATGGCGGGAAAATTTTTACAAGTGTGCTGACAAAACATCGCATCCACACTGGGCTGCATGGTCACCAATATCCGAATTAAATTTCCATCAACCTAAAGATTACGGTACAATAGTTTTTGAATAATTTATATATCTTGCTGGTAAAACGTATTATTCAATAAAAGGAAACTCAATCTTCCAGGTTATATTATTTCAAGCAGACATTCTATCCAGGCTGCCATTATTGTGTACCTGGAGTATTTTACCCTTTGTGTACTTTCGATTTATAAATGCATAACAATAATATATCCTGCCGGATCAGCAGGAGTTATTCCATCGTTTATTCTCCAGATATTCAAGTCAAGAATTAACCGGGAATTTATTTCATACTGATTTGGCAGAAAATATAACAGCAAAACTCAAAGGACTCGTATTACAATAGCAAAAATCAATACAAAAACATCATGTTTAGTTCAATTTTATATTCATCAATACTCAATACCAAATTTTCTAATAGCTGTCATTATCGGTATTACCGGTCAAAAATATGCCTTCTTCTTAGTGATATCAATTCTAATTTTACAACCGATGAGCTTTTCACAAGGTGCAATTCCAAGTCAGGAAGAAATGTGCCAAATAACTCAACCGCAGCAAAAGGAAATTGAATTACTCAAACAAAAATTAAATATGGTTGAAGATAACATGAGTTCAACCGACCAGAAAGTTGAAATGATTGCCGATATGCCCACTTCAGGTAAAAGTCCATCCTGGGCAGACAAAACATCAGTCGGTGGATATAGCGAACTACACTTTAATAATCTTGTAAATAAAACACGAAATAATGGTGCGGGTGATAGAGACCAGATTGATTTTCATCGATTTGTCTTGCTCTTTGGTTATGAATTTTCAGATCGTATCAGATTTTTTTCTGAATTTAAATTAGAACATGGCTTGGTCAAAGATAATGATAACGACACCGCCGCCGGAGCCGCAATAACATCACCCGGTGAGGTTGAACTTGAACAGGCCCGGTATTGAAATAGGTACAACGTTCCATCATCAAAGTGGCCTGACACACGAAACTGCCCTTGGAATTAAAGGAGACAGGCCGAATTCAGCAGATTTGATCGAAATTCACACTGTTCTTAAAAAAGGATGTTCGGGTTTCGTGCATTATATGCACGATGGAATATCGATGGACAAGCTGCCTCGGTAACAGGTGCTGATGAGCAGTATGGCTGGTACGTCAAACCATCGATCAAACTTAATGAATATATCGGGTTATTTACGCGTTACAGTGTTTGGGACACAACAGCCGGGAAAAACATTGTTGGCACGGGTGCTGGAAAATTTGGTGTCTATGTGTGGGATGCTGCAGGTATAATCATTTTGGTGCTGGCAATATCAGGAATTATTTTGTTTTATTTCCCCGCCGGATTTAGAGAGTACAAGAAAAAATCGATTAGCTCTGGATCTTCTTCAAAATAAGAGATTTAACTAATTACTGGTAAGCTGGCGGCTGCAATCGCCTGCCCATGACGTTTTTTACTCTCTCCAGGAATGTGAAATGAAATCTTATTGAAAAATTCTTGAAACTCTTTTTCTAATACCTCCTTAGCCTGGTCAATAATAATCTGCCCACCATCGCCAGAAGTAACTCGACCCAGTATTAAAAGGTTTTTAATATCATAAAAATCTGAATAATGCGGAATCGTGTATCCCAAATAAACACCGATTGTCTGGTATATTTTAGCTGCCCGATCATCGCCTTTTCCCATGAGAGTCTGAACATGGACCAATTGTTCAGGCAACGACATATTCGAATCAATTTCTATACCTGCAGGAGCAATTAACCGGGCCACACCCTGCTGAGAAAAATATTGCACACCACAACCATAATCACCCGACCATTCATCTCTGGGTGCATAAGGATTGTAATCGACAGGAGCAAAAGCAAGTTCGTTCAGCCAAGCAGTTATGTTACCCTGATCATTTACATAACCAGCGGCTTCGCTTGAACCCATTGCAATTCCGAGTACAGCATTATCCGTTAACGTCATAGAGCCTGCCAATGCCGTAACCTCCCCGTCATTAACAACATCAAATGGGATATTATTCCACGCCTTTTTCAATCTGGAAAAAATAGGTTTAACCTGATTATCAAATTGATCATCAGGTATCCCTCTGAATAAGGATGCAACCTGGACATTATTATTTACATAAACTCCCGCTGAACTCCCGCCAATTGCGTCAACACGAGGTAAATGTTTACTCGCTCGTTTGAGCGAGTCCATTATTTCATTGAAATGCCAATCAGGGTCCGATTCAATTTGAGGATACCAGGGAATTTCTTCACTGAATACAACCTTGCCGTCAATGATTGCAGCAGCTTTTCGATCGCTTGCTCCAAGATCAAACCCGATTCGACAACCATCCAAATGTCTGCCCAATGGAGCGGCTGATTCACATTCGACAGGTAATTGCTCTAAATGCTCACAGACTTTCACCGTAAATGGGTGTTCATAAATTTTCTCTCCCATGATGCGGGCATCAAACTTGCCAGTCTCAGAACTTAAGTAATGTTCCTGAAGCTGTCTGACCAACCCAACCGGCCCGTGAATCCAGATCTTACAACCACCGCGTGACCAAAGCAAAAATTTCAAGATGCGTTCTGCATAAACAAAATTTCCATTGGAACGTTCGTGTTCTTCAGAGAATACATTGCATCTATAGTGTGATACGGAGGTTTTGCTTCGCTGAACTGCGATTGTAACAGGGACATAATTTTTGCACTCTTCCGCCTGATGCCGGAACGCACGGTTTGTCAGTACTGCAGGTCTAAAACTGGTGTCCAGAATTGGAACAATACCAGGAGAAGTTAAGGGAAGTGCAGAATTGAAGTTCATAGTTACTCTTCATGTTTCTGCATATTTTTATATATGTCAGCTGAGATTTGTATTGGAGAAGAGCGTTGCTCATAAATTCCATCACGCCGCATCGTATCAAACATAGTAATTACGATAAATGCAGTAAGCATAATCAAACTGACACAAAAAAATAATGCATATAACTTGTTATCATAGAGTAGATGCATAAAAAATAACGCAACAAGAGATCCCTTGATTGACGCGATTAAAAGGGCAAGGATTAAGTTTCCGACTCCGCCTATATCCACAAATGAAGCAGCAACAGTAACTCCTGTTAAAATAAATAACGCACTGCCAACTCCGATATACACAGACAATGGCAAAATATGCGGATGAAACTCTCTGTGTTTTGGTGTTGTTTCTGTTGACATCATTAACTTTTTATTGATTGATTTTGACCCGCTTTCCATTATCTGACTCTGGAACGGGTCCCGTTTAATTTTATTCAACCGATTAAATATAATAACGGGAAAAGATAGATCCAGATTAAGTCGACTAAATGCCAGTATAATCCACCCATCTCAACAGGTGTATAATAAGAACTTGAATAGGCCCTCATATGGGTTCTGATCAGCACCCAGGTTAAAAAAATCATACCACCCAGTATATGCAACGCATGGAGTCCAGTCATACCAAAATATATACTGAAAAATATATGGGGATTAACTGCAGCAATATCCGGATTCGCAAAATATTTTCCCGGCAGCAGTCCCTCATGGATTTTATGGCTGTATTCAAAATATTTGACCACAAGAAAGATTGCTGCACAAATAATTGTAATTGCCAGAAACATTACGGCTTGTTTTTTATTATCCATTTGAATCGATCGAATAGACAAGGCAACCGTCACGGAGCTGAAAATAAGAACGAGGGTATTGAGAGCACCAAGCTTTACATCAAGTAATTGATTGACTTCTATAAACATTTCCGGGTGCCAGGCACGATAAATTGCATAAAAACAGAATAATCCACCGAAAAGCAACACTTCGGTGACAAGGAACAGCCATACGCCAAGCTTGATTGATTCATGCTGCTGTTCCATATCATGGAAATGATGTGCCAGATTTGGATTGTGGTGGTGATAATTAACACGACCAAGTTCTATCTGAGTTGCATTTTCCATATTAAATATGTATTGCCATTCCGTTGTTATATATCTTTTGGAAGTACTTTATCATAATCATAGGGACCGTGTTTCAATATTGGGTCATCCTTGAAGTTTTCAGTTGGCGGCGGTGATGTCGTCGACCATTCAAATGTAAGTCCGCCCCACGGATTATTTCCTGCCGGCTTACCGTTAAACAATGATGCAACGAGGTAACATAAAATAATGACAAACCCAACCCCCAAAATCATTGCACCATAAGAGGAAAATCCATGGTAACGTTCAAATAAATCGGTTTTTAAAAAATTACTATAATCATGATATCGCCGCGGCATTCCTTGAGAACCCAACATAAACTGATTAAAGAATGTCATATTAAACCCTACAAAAATAAAACAAAAAGCGAATCTCCCCAGATTTTCATTATACATTTTGCCGAAAATTTTTGGCCACCAATGATGAATTCCACCAAGGAACGCGATGACCGTTCCACCCATCATGACATAATGAAAATGAGCGACAACAAAATAGGTATCATGAAGCTGGATATCCAGCCCCAGTGCACCAAGAAATATTCCGGTTAACCCCCCAATTGTAAATAATATGAGAAATGCCAAAGCATATAACATCGGTGTCGTCCAACAAATAGAGCCTTTAACCAGCGTCGTCATCCAGTTGAATATTTTTATACCCGTAGGAATACCAATAAAAAATGTAATAAACGAAAAAACCATTGAAGAAAATTCTGATTGACCACTGACAAACATGTGATGTCCCCAAACGAAAAATCCTAACAATGCAATAGCAACACTCGAATAGGCAATCAACCGATATCCAAATATCTTTTTATGGGCATGGACAGCGATAAGTTCACTGATAATCGCCATACCCGGCAAAATCATGATATACACAGCAGGGTGTGAGTAAAACCAGAAAAAATGCTGAAATAGAACCGGATCTCCCCCCATTTCAGGATCAAAAATACCAATACCTCCGACTTTTTCCATAATGAGCAAAAGAAGGGTAATTCCCAAAACCGGTGTCGCAAGGACCTGGATCATTGCTGTTGCATATGATCCCCAAACAAAAAGAGGCATCTGATACCAGGTCATGCCCGGTGCTCTCATTTTATGTACGGTTACAATGAAATTTATTCCGGTAAAAATAGATGAAAATCCTAATATAAAGGCACCAAAGGTCATCGATATAACTGACGTACTTGTTTGAGTGCTATATGGAGAATAAAATGTCCAGCCTGTATCGACACCACCACTGAATAAGGAATAAAGACAAAACATTGCTCCAAGCATATACACATACCAACTGGCCAAATTTAATCTTGGAAATGCAACATCTTTGGCACCCAGCATCAGTGGCAGACAAAAATTACCGAGTGCTGCAGGAATTGAGGGTATAATGAACAAAAATACCATTATGGCACCATGGAGGGTAAAGAATTTATTATACGTATCCTGGTCCATGAATTGTTTCCCGGGGTTTAACAGTTCCAATCTCAACCCGAGTGCGAAAAAACCACCTGCAGCAAATGCCGCAAGAATAGCGGCCAAATACATAATGCCGATACGCTTATGATCCAGGGTAAGAAGCCATGACATTATTCCTTTTGGGTGAGTTAGAAAATTCTTTTCTGTATCGTTATACATAGGGTTCCGACTATTCTTCTTTTAGACTTTTAATAAATAAAATAAGAGAATCCAGTTTATCATCACTGATTGTGTTTTGAAATGTCGGCATGACTGGCTCATAACCTTTAACAATTTTTGCCTGCGGGTTCAATATTGACTCTCTCAAATAATTCTCGTCTACATCCACAGTTGAACCGTCTGTCAACATCTTTTTTTTACCAAACAAATTCTTAAATGACGGGCCATTATTCGCTGAACCGTCCAGTGAATGGCAGGTATTACAACCATATCGATTATAAAGAACATCACCTGCAGGCGTAACACTGTTTTCCTCTATCCATTTTTGATAATCTGATTCTGATTTCACGATCACCCGGGTAACCATTGTAGAATGCTGTTGTCCACAATACTCTGTACAGTAGAGATCATATTCCCCTTCGTAATCGCATTGAAACCACATTGATGAATATCGGTTCGGCAAAACATCCATTTTAACTCTGAAATCAGGTATGAACAAAGAATGGATGACATCATTTGATGACATTAACAGTTTAACAGGTTTACCCTTAGGTACAACCAATACATTGCTTTGAGCACCTTCTCCATAGGTAAAATTCCAGTTCCACTGCCATGCTGTTACCTTAATTTCTGTGGCATTTGCGGGAATAACAAAATAACGCATGTACAGCTTAAATCCCCAAACAAATATAACAAACATAAGCAATGTTGGAATAACTGACCATAACAACTCAAGTGGTGTGCTGTGGCAAAATCCTGACGTAAGTTTTTCTTCATCACCTTTTTTCGCACGATACTTAATCGCAAAAAACACAGTTCCAGAGCAAATTATGACGAAAAAAAACACCGATAACCCATAAATAAAATAAAACAACGCATCGTATTCACTCGCAATCGTCGACGCAGGAGGGGGTAAATTAAATGTTCTCTCATTCATAGGTTTATTTTTTTTCTTTCATCCATAATAAGGTGACAAAAATTCCTAATGCCAAAACAGTAATTATACCACCTAACCGCATGACGCTCATGGCAAATAAAACATATTTTTTCCCATTTGGATCGTAGAAGTGGCAAAAAAGTATAACACGGTCAACTATTGTTCCAATCTTTCCTTCTCCGGCTTCTAATATTGCCAATCTTAAATCTTTCGGCGAATACTCAATACCATAAAGGTACCGTGAAATATACCCTTCCTCAGTCAATACAAAAACAACCGCAGGATGAGAAAATTCATCTCGGGTTTTATCATAAAAATACTGAAATCCCAATGCATCTGCCAATTCATCAATCGCAGTTTTTTCACCAACCCAAAAATTCCAGGAAAGATCACTGTCTGTTTTACCTAAACTATCTTCATATATCGAACGTTTTGCTACTGCCAAGTCCGAGGTTTCTTCCGGATCAATACTTATTGTAAGTAATTGATAATCTTTTCCGGGAATCCAATTGAGTTTTCTGGCGGAATTAGATAAGCCGTTCAATACAAATGTACACAGCATTGGACATTCATAATAAGCCAGTGTTAAAACAATTGGCATTTCACTCTGGAATACAGTCGAAAGACTGACCTTTTGTCCTTTCTCATTAACAAAATCCAGGTTTAGAGGAATCCGATTTCCAAGATGTTCTTTAATATCTATTTTATTCAGCGTCTGTTCATTCTTCCGTACCAATTGAGCATTCAGCGTAAAATGGGTAAGGAATAAAATGCCGACTATAAATTTCATTTTGCTGTTGGTCTATTACACTACATCAGTTTGTCTTTTTTCCTGCAAACTCTTCATTGGCCAACAACTCCACAGCACGATCTATCGGGATCTGATAAATGCCCTTACTCTTATCGATGATAGCATAATTCGAAAGCTTCTCATATTCATCCGAACGTAACTCTATCAGGTTTGTGTAGGTATAATTATTCGCTTCATTTAACAATTTTTCCTTTGAATATACAAAGTACCCATCCAATGCAAAAATGCTTGTAACAATTGTCACTAAACAAAATATCGTAAATGCTGCAATTGCCGGTATACTAACATCATGCAGCTCATAACCGGCACGGACGGATTCGGGATCAATTGTAAATTCTTCTTCTAATTCACCAGCCATATTTTCTATCAGAGTTTTAATTTATTAAATTTACGAGTTTACAAATTTAATCGAATCTTTCAATTTGGGATCGTTGATTGGAATAATTGATTGAGATATAAATGTAAACCAAAAATACGCAAAAAATAAACCGCCCACAGCAAGAAATGTCGCAATATTCAAGACTGACTCTATTAATGAAAAGTGGAAATGATGATTAAAGTTAGGTAAGATGATCCAATATAAATCCACCCAATGGATCACCAACATCCAAATGCTCATTACTGTCATCATTGTAATATTTCTCTTTGGAACACGACTCAACAGTACGAGGAAAGGAATAACAAAATGTCCAAATACTATAAACAAACTAACTTTATACCAGTTACCATCCCAGCGATGTAAATACCAAACTGTTTCCTCTGGAATATTTCCATACCAGATCAAAAAATATTGAGAAAAGGCGATATAGGTCCAAAAAACAGTGAAGGCAAAAATCAACTTCCCTAAATCGTGAAAATGCTCAATTGAAATTTCCTCATTTAAGATATTGTTTTTGTGCAAAAACACGACTAATAACGTAATAAAAGATAAGATTGATAATAGACTGCCTGCAAAAATATAAACCCCAAATATGGTCGAATACCAATGAGGATCCAATGACATTAACCAATCAAAAGCAGCAAATGTAATTGACAAAGCAAACAGCAACATCCCCGGACCACTGATTTGTCTCATTTTTTCTTTTAGTTTTTGTTCCGGATCACCTTCTGAATCCTGTTTAATGGATATCTTATAAAGAAAATGCCCAAAAATAAACCATATTACAAAATAGATTAATGTGCGGATTGAAAATAATTTTGGATTCAGCCATGCTGATTTATGCTGAAGTAATTCATCATGGGCAACAGCTTCGGCATGGCTCCAATGATACAGTTCATCCATGCCTAAACAAACTGGAATAAAGAAGACCAGCATTATAGGCAACGCTGCCATTACAGATTCAGTCATACGCCTTAACACGACACTCCATGTTGCGTCGACTAAATGATGCAGAAGGGTAAAAAACAAACCGCCGAGTCCAATCGTGACCCAGAAGATATACGATGTCAAATAGGCATAAAAAAATTGGGCATGAAACTTTTTAAAACCGAATATACATACAGCAACGCCAATAATTCCGGCAAAAATTGCAAAATATCCAATTCCTGTTGCCCGATCCAATTTAAATGTCTGTTTATCTAATTTCATAGTGATGGGTTATGACCTTCAATTATTCAAATCTAATTTTAAAAACGGCAATAATTCTTTTACAATATATAATTCTAATTTCGGCAAATATTCCGGCCATTCCCATAACAACTCTAAAGATGAAATACACAATTCATTTATCTGTTTCAAAATAAATGCTTCTGAAAAATCTTTCCCCTGAGCTAACGTAAATTTCCGTCGTTTCATATCCGTCCCCAATGTTTTCCCGATAACGTCTTCCTCTCCCACAACGTCCATGAGATCATCTGCTAACTGATACGCAGTTCCCAAACGGTAACCTACTTCTGCCAATGCCGATGATTTCTTAGTATCTTTACCTCCGCACGCTTCAGATACGAACGCAAATAATGGACCTGTTTTTCCTCTGGCAATTCTTATACAGGATTCTGAATCAATCTCCCTTCCATGATAAACCAGTTCGTGAACAACTTCTTTGGCACATACTTCCCGCACTTTGTTAACAAATGAACTGACTTTATTTAATTCTCCTCCTTCGATTAACATCTGAATTGAACTGCTGAAAAACAGATCTCCAAGTAAAACGGCTCCCGCTGCACCAATTTCACGCCATAAGCTGGGTTGACCTCGGCGTAGATTTGCACAATCGATTACATCATCATGAAACAGGGTTGCTGAATGGATTAATTCCGTAGCGGCACACGTGCTAATCATCGAATTAAACTCAGTATTTTTTTCCTGAAACAATGCAAATCCCAGTTGCGTCCGGAGCATTTTTCCTGGAGAAAACTGATCTCTTATTGTTGAAACAACCTCATGATCAGCACTTTCACCAATGTCAGTACTGATCGTTTCAAAAACTGATTTTATTTTATTGACGGTACACTCAATAAAATGAGATTGTGTTGTATCTTCTTCTATTAACGGCATTGTTTTCTTTCAATTTTTCTGAGGTGTCTAAATTACCGGATAACTGCAATAAGACAAGAGAATAATTGTCAAAAAGGAAAATTCTCAAACCAGATATCTCTTAGGCTATAAATGACATTTCTGTATGCATATTATAAGACTCTATAAAAAATAATGCGATTTTCTGATATCAATTCCTTGTTACTAATTCTGAAAACATCATTTATATCATTATTTTTAAGTTAATACATCGATCCATTTCTGACTGATCAGTCTTTTGGAATCATCAATGTCGACAAGATTTAAAATACCAGTAAACGTTAACGAACCGGCACAAAATTCAACGCTGCCGCAGTCCTCCCATCGTGAAAAATGTGAATGTATATGACCGCACAGTGAAATATCTATTTTTTTCTCTCTCAATGCTGATTGTAATATTTCATTGTTTTCACACCGCCGTCTAAATGATAATGGATTTCCAAATTTATCAAAAATAGGGAAATGGGCAACCAGGATGAACATATTATCATTCACGGCTTCATCATTGAACCGTGAGGTTAGCCAGTCCTTGGATTTCATATCAACTACACCCGTTGACTTAAATAAATTTACCGGTACAGCTTCATTCAGCAAAACAAAAGAGATACCATTGAGATCGACGCAAACCGGTAGATCATCTAAACTGAATTTCCCTCGATTTACGATGTGAAAGGTCTCATACAGTGCTGACACACATGATGCCTTTTTTACATAATAATCATGATTGCCCGGCACATATAAAAATTCAAAGCTCGTATCGTCTATCAGTGGCATCAATGCATTCTTTGCCCGGAGAAATTCTGCAGGTTCACTTATACTTGTGAAATCACCGGTGCAAATAACTATATCGGGTGCCAGTGATTTTATTTTACTTATAGCGGCCTCAACTAAATTCCAGTCATGATGATGTTTTCGTCTTAACAGATAATTAAATGCACCCAATAAACGTTTATCAAAATACCCCCTGAAATCCTGAAGCCAACCTCCTGCATGAATATCTGAAAAATGGACAATCCGCATCAACTAAACTCTCTTTCACAACAGGTATGATCAGAATTTCTATTTTGACCCATTTGTCCCGGACAATAGTATGAACAGCCTTTTGACATCTCTGCAGCAGGTAATTGCCCCTGATTTAATGACATAACATCTCCCTCAATTTCAAGGATTTTGTTAACATGAAGTCCGGCATTTGCTATTTCAGTTTTAGTGCTTAATCGAGTCATTTTCCGGTAAGTGTGATTACCAAATCCCGGAATTTTCAAAAGATATTGCAGTTGAGCAAATTTTCCATGTTCAGTTCTATAATCTATTATTGACGGGGCCGGGCATTCGTCGACACTGGCTAATAAACACAATTCTTCAACGCCACTTCTATTAATGTCAATATCATTAGGAGCCCGACTCTTCCAAACAGTTGCTTTGAATTTATATGATTATATGTGTAATTCACAGTAATTGTTTATGTTTAAATCTAATATGAGTCCCGCCGGTCACTAAATCTTTTATGACCTCTCTGCCGATGAAATCATGGGGGAAACCCAAATCTATTTTACTGACATTATTTAATCGCTGAATCTGATCATCATTGAGGTTAACGGATAAACAACCTATATTTTCTTTGATTTGTTTTATTCGGCGTGCACCGATAATGATACTTGAAACACCTTGCCGGTTGATCAACCAGGATAAAGCAACCTGAGAGGGTGTCACTCCAGATTCTCTTGCAATATCAATCACTTCTTCTGCAATTTTAATATTCCGCTCTGTCAGACGTTTTATAACCGGACGGTCATTTTTGCCGGATGCATATTTATCTGGATTTTTATGAGCAAAATTTAAATCTTTCCGGGTATATTTTCCGCTAAGCAATGCGGCTCCGAGAGGTGACCAGGGCATCACCCCCAACCCCATATCACAGGCCATAGGAACAAGGTCTCGTTCTACAGTTCGCTGAATCAAACTGTATTCTATCTGAAGTGCGATAAACGGCGTCCAGCCCTTCAGGACAGCCAAAGTATTTCCCCGGGCAATTTTCCATGCCGGCATATCGGAAACTCCAACATACAAAATTTTTCCCGCTTTAACGGCATCATCTAATGCACGCATCACTTCTTCAACAGGAGTAACTTGATCGCAGATATGTACCCAATATAAATCAATGTAATCGGTTTGAAGGCGCTTTAAGCTGGCATCGAGCGATTGAATAAGGTTTTTACGATGATTGCCCCCGGCATTGGGATCGCCACGGTACATATTAAGAGAATATTTCGACCCCGGGACAACCCGGTCACGGATTCCTTTCAGAAACTTTCCAATGAGTGTTTCGCTGGTGCCATTGGTGTAATAATTAGCGGTATCAATAAAATTCCCGCCATGATCTAAATAGGTCTGTAAAATAGACCGACTCACTTTTTCAGTACTTCCCCACCCCCACTCTGTACCAAACGTCATTGTTCCCGGACAAAGCGGTGAAACCCTCAACCCACTATTGCCAGGCAACCGATAATCTTTTAATGAAGTCATTGTGCTGTCAGATCACGTTTTTTCTTTTCCGGTCATTCATTCTTTATAATTTATTATGGCAATGAATCCCTCGTCATCATCATTCTCATTATCCTCTGAATCGATTTCAAAGTCAATTTAACGTTCATTGTATCATCCCTCGTTTAATACATTCACTGTAATAGTATTCGTAAAAATTATAATTTTTTTTTATTGGTATCTATTGATTAAAAAAATCATCTATCCTTCCAGATTCCCAGCAATTTAGTATATGATCTGCTGTCAACCAACCTTTTTGACAACATTTTATCCCCTGATCTATAAAATTAAAATGATTTAGATGATGTGCATCCGGATTCAAGCTGCAAATTACACCGCGATCAATCGCGTTATGCCAAAGACGCCAATCCATGTCCATTCTCTGAGGATGACAGTTTAATTCTATTGCCACGTTATTTTGAACAGCTGCGTCAATTAATTTGTTAAAATCAACCTCATATCCATCTCGTTTTAAGAGAAGTCTTCCGGTTATATGAGCAAGAATTCGAGAACATGGATGTTCTATTGCTTTTACGATTCGCGATGTCATTGACGCTTTATCCAGCGTAAAACTGCTGTGAACCGAAATAATAACAAAATCGAGTCTTTCCAAAATCTGATCGTTATAATCTAACGATCCGTCTTTTAAAATATCACATTCAACACCTGAATACAGGGTTAATTGATTGTTGTATTTCGCTTTTAATTTATCCAGTGCATCTATTTGATTCAACAACCGTTCAACACTCAATCCACTTGCCTGAAATGATGATTTACTGTGATCGGTAATTCCCAGATAACGATGACCAATTTTAATTGAATGGTTCACCAATTCCTCTAAATTATTCCGGCCGTCTGAATAATTTGAGTGACAATGTAAAACACCCTTATAGTCACTTTTCTCTACCAAATCAAATTTTTTACACTCTCCGGCATGCTCTACTTCACCCATATTCTCACGTAATACCGGCGGGATGTAACACAATTCCAGCTTGTTAAAAAATTCAGCCTCATCCTGGCAGGGAATGAGTTCATCTGCGTGCCCATCGTCAACTTTGAATAATCCGCATTCACTGATTTTATATCCCATTGAGATTGCCCGTGACCGCATTGCAACATTATGATCTTTACTTCCTGTAAAATGATGGAGTGCAAATGGGAAAATCTCGGAACTGACAATACGCAAGTCTGCCGACATGCCATTGTTCAATATAATAGAGGATTTTGTCTTACCTTTAGCTGAAATCGAATCAATGTGTTCAAATTTGACAAAATGTGCCATCACATCTTCGGGCCGGTCAGAGGCAATCATGAGATCAATATCCTTAGTCACTTCTTTATAACGTCTCAAACTCCCTGCGATTTCAATTTTCTGAATACATGGCAGCTGTTTAAGATAGTCAACAATTTCATCTGCCGTTTCACGGGCGGCCGAATAGAGGAAAAATGATTCATATTGTCGGGATTTCTTTATTGAATCCAGAATTAACTCAGCAGTTTTTACCCCCATCCCCGGCAGAGCGGCAACCTGGCCATCCAAACATGCATGTTCAAGTTCTTCAACTGACATGATGTTTAAATCATGGTAAAAAACCTTGATTTTCTTAGGGCCCACTCCTCGCAATTTCATTATTTCAAATAAAGAATCAGGAAATTCAGACTGTAAGTTTACCAAATATTGTAATTCTCCAGTATTAACGAATTCGGTCAACTTCTCTACAAGTGCTTTTCCAAAGCCTTTTGTTTTGGCAATTTCTCCGGATAATACAAACTCTTCAAAGTCAACATCCATTGTAGACAGAATACGGGCACCATTTTCGTAAGCACGAATCTTGAACGGGTTTTCTCCTTTGAGTTTTAGAAGTAATGAAATTTCTTCCAATAGATTGACGGCATCTTTTTTATCAATTTTCATAATGCTTTAAATTTGTTAGAGCTAAAAAAATCATGAATAAAAATCTATGACGTACTGACAATGAATATAATGCTCAGACCATCATTATTAAAAATATTTGTTTAAAAACACAGAATCCATTCTAATATTTATGTCACCGTTTAATAAATGAAAATTAATCCCGCCCGTGCTATTAATAATACCCTGACGGTTACATTAGGTTCAATTAATTCCCATGTTATGACACATAGCACTGTTCTCAACACGGCTGTGGATTAATACATTTACGACTTATGTTCTGAATATATGTTTTATTTAAGAAAGGATCGATAATGGGCGATAATGAAAATGCCTCAAATTCTGATTTTATTCGCAGCAAGATAAACGACGACTTAAAAACGAATAAGTACAACGGCAGAGTTCATACACGATTTCCTCCTGAGCCAAACGGTTATCTCCATATTGGCCATGCTAAATCAATATGTTTAAACTTCGGCATTGCCCAGGAATTTACGGGTTTATGCAATCTGCGTTTTGATGACACAAACCCGGAGAAAGAAGATATGGAATATGTCGATTCGATTATAGAAGACGTGGAGTGGCTTGGATTCGACTGGCAGGAACGAATGTATTATGCGTCAGATTATTTTGATCAACTTTATGATTGGGCAGTACAATTAATTAAGACAGAAAATGCTTATATCTGTGAATTAACATCTGATGAATTCAAAGATTACCGGGGAACCTTGACTGAACCCGGAAAAAACAGTCCATTCCGTAATCGACCCGCCGCAGAAAATCTGGAAATTTTTACGGACATGAAAGCTGGAAAAATTGAGGAAAACCAGTATGTACTGCGAGCAAAAATCGATATGGGTCATCCAAATTTACACATGAGAGATCCTGTCATCTATCGGATTATTAATACGTCACATCATCGAACCGGCAGTAAATGGCATATATATCCCATGTACGATTATGCACATCCTTTGTCCGATTCAATTGAAAACATAACACACTCACTGTGCACCCTTGAGTTTGAGATTCATCGGCCTTTATATGATTGGTTTATAAATGCACTGGAACTTGAATCCCGCCCTGAACAAACTGAATTTTCCCGATTAAATCTAACCTATACGATAATGAGTAAACGTAAGCTGTTAGAACTCGTAACTGAAAAATTGGTCAACGGCTGGGATGACCCGAGAATGCCGACAATCTGTGGATTGCGGCGGCGTGGATACACGCCGGCATCACTGCGCAATTTTTGCAGTAAAATCGGTATTACAAAATTTAACAGTCTAACCGACATTGCACTATTAGAACACTGTGTCCGTGACGATTTAAATAAAACAGCAAATCGCGTTATGGTTGTTTTAGATCCACTAAAAATCATTATCGAAAACTATCCTGAAAACAAGACTGAAGATCTGGATGCAATTAATAATCCGGAAGATGAATCGATGGGCAAACGAAAGGTACCATTTTCAAGAGAAATTTATATCGAACGAAATGATTTCCTCGAAAATGCACCCAAAAAGTTCTTTCGATTGTCTCCGGGTAAAGAAGTAAGACTTCGATACGCCTATTATATTACCTGTACTAACGTCGTAAAAAATGAGGAGAGTGGAGAAATCATCGAACTAACTTGTACCTATGATCCGGAAACTCGAGGCGGATCTTCTCCGGATAAAAGAAAAGTCAAAGGGACACTTCACTGGGTTTCAGCTGAGCATGCTCTCAATGCAGAAGTCCGTCTCTACGACCGGCTCTTCACCGTTGAGGAACCCGATGCAGTAAAAGGTGATCACGGATACGAAAAATTCCTTAATCCCGAATCATTAAAAATACTTACAAATTGCAAAGCTGAACCAAGTTTGTCAACGGCAGCAGCAGGCAGCAGTTTCCAATTCGAACGGCAGGGATATTTTAATGTCGATCCGGATTCATCTGATTCTAATCACTTAATATTTAACAGGACAGTCGCCTTGCGCGATTCCTGGACAAAGAAAAACAAGTAGTCAGATCAAGCAATTGACGCCATTCCATGGTAGAAAATCAGTAACCTGATTAGTCTCTAAAAAGTCTAATGATACAATTAGCATTCCAGATTGGAAATTTTCCTGTACAGCTTGTGATGAATGCTGCCGACGTTGGCATGTTGCACTGTCAGACGACGAGATAAAACACCACGAAGGATTTGAATGGGACGAAAACGATAAAATTCCTGATGAGGTAATCACAACGATTAACGATTATAAATACATCGCTCATGTCAAAAAGAGTCATTAATCATCCATTTTCAGGTCCCGTTTTCCAGCGTCCCGTTGGTCATTGATTCCGATCAAAATAACACTTGCAAATCTGAGCAGTGATGCCTCGTTTGGGGAAAATGATGCGACGTGTGTTCGTCGCTTTAATCGTTTATTTATGTTTTCTGACATATTAGTAGCGGTACGTCATCGTCTATGGTGATGTCCGGGCAACTGATATACAGAGAAGCCGTCCTGGATATTATCGTGCATCAAGGCCGTCGATTTTGATGCTTTTTGTTCCTATTTTCCGATACTGATTTCGAGTAATCGCTCAGCTTCCTTTATCAAGGGGGCATTGAAGATATCCCGAATATCCTGGGCAACCTCACGGTGCATTTCTTTTCCTCGATACGTAAGCCGTGGCATTGTACTGAAGGTGAACTTGGCAGCGTTGCCGGGGACTCAGGGGAAGCATGTTTTTAATGCTGATTTAAGTCCTTCATGGTCATCAGCTGTTATCATTCTGATCCCTGATAAACCCCGTTTTTTCAAGGATCGGAGAAAATCTCGCCAATGGACTTCTGCTTCACTAAAGAGATACACTTACACCGGGAATAGATCGTTTTCCCCCGGTATTCATCCCGATGGCAATAAGGACAGCACATGACCGTACAGCTCCGTCCTGACGAATTTTTCGCAGCGTGCATCAAGGATTAAATAGGCGGTTTATGAAAGAGTTCTGCAGCACCATTTTTCAAGTTCATCATTCAGCCGTGCTGTGGCACGGCTGACCCGGTAGCTGCTGACCTGAGTTCCACACAGAGTTTTCATAATCTGCGTTACTTTTCGCGTCGAGACACCTTGACTATACATTTCTGCTGAAGCCGGGTTTAGAGCCCGTTCGCTGCGTTGTCTTTGCTCAAGAGCTGAAGAATAAAAGCCTTCTTCTCCTCTAACCTGAGGAATCTGAAGGTCCCGTTTTCCCAGGCGGGTACTCAAGCACTTGGGTTTAAATCCATTGGCATGACATTCACGTTCCGCGGTTCTTTCCCGGGCTTGGGCACCGATAAATTCGGAACGTTCAATTTTCACAGCCTCGTTTAGCAGCATAGCAAAAGCTAAGCTGTTCCCATTCCTTCAAGTCCATTTTCAAGTATTGCCTGCACAGCTTCGGTTATACTATTATTATTTTCATTGTGGGTCATAATTAGAATCCTTTGTTTATTGGGTACAAAAAAAGAATAATTCATCATGACCTGCGTTTTTATCAACTCAAAAATTTCCCCCCGGGGAAAACATTCTCTGCTGGTTGTTAGATCAGACAATACTGCTTGTCCTGTCTGGCCCCTCCGCAATGCCCGGCCTGTCGGCCCAACCGATTGCTGCTGAAACCGCCCGGGTCCCCCTCCGGTCATGCACCGAGAGAAGTGAAATTACAGAACGAAAGTTACACCTTTTTTAGCTAAAACACTAATTTGAATTAAGAAACTGCTAAACTAACTTTTCGGCGATAACTTTACCCTTATATTGCAACAAATACAGATTAAAATAAGATAGACGAATCAAAACTAATTATTACTTTAATAATTGGAACTGAAAAATTCATGGTGAACTATGTCAGCAACTGGCTATGTGTGCGAATTGACAAAAAAACAAATTGATAAACTCAAAGGAATTCTTGAATATCAGTATTGGGAATTAGCAACAGTTCAGTATGCACATTGGCAAGCTCGAAAAAATAAAACCACTATCACAGCCTACACCTCAGGAAAAGTATCAATGCAGGGAAAGGGTACCGCTGAAGTCGTGCAATTCATTATTGAACCCTATATCTCAAAGGAGTTTAGATTCGGTTATGAATCTGAATGGACTAAGATGGATAATCCTAAAATGCTGGAACCCCATAGCGGGATTGATGAAAGTGGCAAAGGAGATTATTTTGGTCCCCTGGTGATCGCCGCAGTTTTTGTTACTGAAGAATCCGCAAGAGTACTTATAGATGCAGGAATTCAGGATTCAAAAAATATCAAGAGTGACAAAAAGATGGCTTTTTTAGCTCAAAAGGTTAAAACAGCAACAAATGGTGGATTCGCATTGGTCAGCATCGGAAATGAAGCTTATAATCGAATGTATGACAAGCTGAAGAATATCAATAAGATACTCGCCTGGGGCCATGCAAGATCACTTGAAAATTTGCTGGAAAAACGTCCAGAATGTAAACATGCTATTTCTGATCGATTCGGGAGAAAATCAACGGTATTAGAGGCATTGATGAGTCGAGGGAAAAAAATTCATTTGGAGCAGTATACTAAAGCAGAAAGTGATGTGGCTGTAGCCGCAGCCTCAATCGTCGCAAGAGACGAATTTGTGAAACGGTTAGGTCAGCTGGGGGATCAAATAGGTAAAGTATTACCGAAAGGTGCATCATCAAAAGTAGTCGAACGTGCGAGTGAAATTATTTCGGAATACGGTGAAGAAGAATTGGGAAAATATGCAAAACTGCATTTTCGAATCACTGAAAAATCAAGAAATTCAGCTAACAAAACTGACTAAATTTATGATCTCAGATTCCGTCGGCTCCGCATATGGCCACGTTCTAAAAATCCGTCATAGTGATGCATAAGCAAATGAGATTCGATTTGCCGAATCGTATCAAGCATTACTCCAACGATAATCAACAAGCTGGCACCGCCAAAAAAAGACGCAATTAAAAACGGGATATTTAACTGTTGAGTAAAAATCATTGGACAAAGTGCCAGTGCTGTTAAAAAAAGAGCACCTGCTGTGGTAACCCTGGTCATTGATTTATCAAGAAAATCTGAAGTTGGTTTTCCCGGTCGGATTCCAGGAACATAAGCACCTTGTCGTTTTAAATCGTCAGCAATTTGAATTGGATTAAATTGATTTGCCACCCAGAAAAATGAAAACAGGATAAGTAAACCTGCATACAATGCCATGTATGAAAGAGTTCCATAAGAAAACCAACTGCCAACATATCCCATCCATGAAACGCGCGTTGACAGAAAATTAATTATAATAGGCGGAAACATCAAGATTGCACTTGCAAAAATAATAGGCATAACATTCGCAAAATTTACACGTAATGGAATATACGAATTTTGAGAAGATGCCCCTTTTCTTCCAGCCATTGCTTTTGCATATTGTACCGGGATCCGGCGAACACCGACTGTCAAGGCCACTGTTGCTGCTGTAACAAGAATAAACAAGGCAATCAAAATACAAATATGAATCACTGTAAACTGTTGCTCGCCTGTTCCCTGCGTGCGAAATAAACTCCACATTCCATAAACTGCTGATGGGAGTTGTTCCAAAATTCCAACGGTAATAATCAGCGATGCACCATTTCCAATTCCACGATCTGTAATCTGTTCACCTAACCACATTAAAATCATCGTTCCACAGGTCAAAATAATAACTGTCGTTGCTATAAAAGTTCCCCCGGGGTTTATTACGATATCCGGTACTCTTTGACCTAATAATGCACTTGGATTCAACATTCCTTTAGCCAACAATCCACCCTGAATTATGCAAATAATCAATGTTAAATACCGAGTCCATTGAGTGATTTTTTGATAACCGCTTTCGCCTTCACGCTTTAACTTCTCCAATTTGGGAAGAACCGGGGTCATTAGTTGCATAATAATTGAAGCAGAAATGTAGGGCATAATTCCTAAAGCAGCTACCGCAAACCGCTGCAGTGCTCCACCGCTAAATAAATTGACCATTCCCACAATACCTTGTGAACCACCGGAACTTTGTTCAAGTAGTTCGAATATTTTCTGAAGAGCATCAGGATCAATACCAGGACAGGGGACATTTGCAGCAACTCGGCATAATGCAATAATACCCAACGTAAAAAATATCTTTTTTCGAAGTTCTTTTACTTTTAGACTGTTCGCAAATGCAGATATCATGTTTTTGACTTATATTTGTTTATCTGGTGCATCGTTTGATTTTTATTAGGAAAGGATTTCTATACACATAATGTATCGATTTACTACTTTGGCTGAAAAAATTCTATACACTTAACTTAACTAACTTGCATGTTCCTTCAGCAGCTTCAATCTTAGCCTTAGCCGGTGCTGAAAACTGAGTTGCTTCCACTGTAAGAGCCTTGGAAATTTTTCCGTCTCCCAGTATCTTGATTTCCTTTACATTTTTACCAACCATACCTTTTGAAATTAAGACTTCGGCGGTAACATTATCGCCATCCTCAAAGTTTTTTTCCAAAGCCTTTACATTTACCAGGGTATATTCAACATTAGAAGGATGATTAAAACCTCTTTTAGGTAACCTGCGAAACAAAGGAATTTGTCCACCTTCAAAGTAAGATTTTCTGGAATATCCGCTCCTTGACTTTTGGCCTTTTTCGCCACGCCCACAAGTTCGACCCCAGTTATTTCCATTTCCTCTGCCCACTCTTTTACGGTTTTTACGCGGACACGTATTTTTTAAATTATTAAGCTTCATCATGATCTGGTTTATTCCTTATAATGAGGTCAAATCCCGCTTCGCTAAAACGGAATCGCGACTCGACAACCTGGATAATGAAATGAATGTCGCTTTTACAACGTTAATCGGATTATTAGATCCAAGTGATTTTGTCAAAACATCACTTACTCCAGCTAAATCCAATACTGCTCGCATACCTCCGCCTGCAATCAATCCGGTACCGGGTGATGCAGGTCTCATCAGAACTCGACCACCACAAAATTTACCCTCAATTTTATGCGGAATTGTATGCTTATAAAGAGGAACATCTATAATATTTTTCCTGGCAAGTTCATTTCCCTTTCGGATAGCATCTGCAACTTCGTTTGCTTTGCCTAAACCGTAACCTACTTTCCCACTTTTATTGCCAACAACAACCAACGCACTAAAACTGAAATTACGTCCGCCCTTAACAACTTTACTGCACCGTTTGATACAGACGACTCTGTCTTCAAAGTCCTTCACGGAAGATACCGCATTTTCTGATTTTGCTTCTTTGGTTGTCACTAAATAAACTCCTATGTTAAAATTCTAACCCACATTTTCGGGCAGCCTCAGCAAGCGTTTTAATTCGACCATGATACTTGAATCCTCCCCGATCAAATATAACCTTTTTAATTCCGGCTGAAAGTGCTTTCTCAGCAACAGCATTTCCCAATATTTCTGCACCTTTACAATTTAAGCCAACTCTCTTTTTACGCATTTCCTTATCGAGAGTTGAAAGTGATGCGAGTGTATGTCCGGCATCGTCATCTACAAATTGTACGTAGAGATGTTTACCAGAGATATACACAGAAAATCGAGGAATTTCGGATGTTCCTTTTATTTTTTGACGAATCCGCATATGCCGAATATGTCTAAGTTTTTTTCTAGATTTTAATGCCATAACAGTTATCTAAAATCCTATCAAAATTATACAGTTTTTCCTTCTTTCATTCGGATATATTCGTCAGCATAACGAATTCCCTTACCTTTATATGGTTCTGGTTTCCTAAACTGACGAATCGTAGCACTGACTTGACCGACCCGCTGCTTATCAATTCCATCAACAGTTATTTTTGTATTATCGGCTACAGTAATTTTTACATCATCCGGTACTTTATATTCAACGGGATGAGAGTACCCAACATTTATTACCAACTTTTTGCCACTGACCTGTGCACGATATCCAACGCCATTGATTAATAACTCTTTTTGGAACCCTGAATCAACGCCTTTAACCATATTTGCAAGCAAACTGCGGGTTAAACCATGCAATGCTTTGGTTTTACGACTTTCATCGGCAACCGTAACCGTGATTCGATTTTCAATAATTTCTACATTGATAGAATTCGGGATGACATGACTCAATTCACCTCTGCTGCCAGTGACGGTAACATCCTTGTCTTTGACATTAACCTTGACTTTATCGTTCAATAAAATTGGTTTACTTCCAATTCGTGACATAATCCGTTTCTCTAATTATTGTAATATTCGGGTAATCTACTAATTTGAGCAAATTGTGACATTTTTATTCGTTACCAAACATAACATAAAACTTCGCCACCAAGACTTTCTTTCTCTGCCTGTTTCCCATTCATCACACCATTCGGGGTTGTCATGATTACAATACCAAGGCCGCCTAAAACACGTGGTATTTCCTTAGCACTGACATATACCCTTAATGATGGTAGACTAATTCGCTTTAAGCCCTCAATTACATGGGTATTATTTTTATATTTAAGATTGATTTTTAATCTTTTTTTATTGTTGCCGTCATCCTCAATCGTGTAATCTGCGATATATCCTTCTTTTTTTAATACGTCAACAATTGCATTTTTCAATCTGGATGAAGGCAGAGATACTTCGGGATGCATAACCTTTCCGGCATTTCTTATTCGTGTCAACATATCTGCGATTGGATCACTCATGTTCATGTCATCTATTCCTTTTACCAGCTTGCCTTAATAACACCGGGTAATTGTCCCACAGCTGCTAATTCTCTAAAGCAGATTCGACAAAGCTTAAAACGTCTCATATAAGCACGCGATCTTCCACAACGCTGACATCTGTTATAAGCCCGTGTTGAAAATTTAGGTTTCCGATTTGATTTAACTATTAATGACGTTTTTGCCAAAATTCACCTCTTATTTTCTAAACGGAATTCCCATCATTGACAATAACTGGAATCCCTCTTTGTTCGTGTTTGCTGTCGTAATTATATTAATATTCATGCCGATTGTATGTTTCATTTTGTCCAGATTCACCTCCGTAAATATGGATTGATCACTAATGCCCATACTGAAGTTTCCCCGACCGTCAAATGATTTTGGGGAAATACCCCGAAAATCTCTAACTCGCGGGAGTGCGACATTCACCAATCTGGTAAAAAAATCATACATTCGCCTTCCTCTCAGTGTTACTGCTACGCCAACGTTGCTGCCTTTCCTCAACTTAAATCCGGCAACATTTACTCTTGCTCTTGTAATATAAGGTTTTTGCCCGGTAATATCGGCGATTGTTCTAATCGCCTCATCAAAAACATCTCTATCTTTTCCTGTAGCAATTCCCGAGCTTATCACAATCTTCACTATCTTTGGTACTTGAAAAACATTGCTGTATCCACATGACTCTTTTAATTCGGGGATAATTTCTTCTTTGTATTTTGTTGCTATCAGAGACATGGTGCTATTTTTTACCTTACGATTTAGCTTTTATTCGCTTATCATAAACATCTTTTAACATTATATTTGAAACATGAATCGGACATTCTTTATCAACATACCCACCCTGAGGATTCTGGGATGTCTTTTTTAGGGTTACTTTTCGAACATTGATTCCTTCAACAACAACACGATTTTTTGTCTTATCAATATATTTAACTTTACCAACTCGCTTTTCAAAAGGTAAATGCCGACTATCACCACTGATAACAACAACAGTGTTTCCTTTATGTATTTTCCGTGACATTTTATAGAACCTCAGGTGCAAGTGAAACAATTTTCATAAAATTCTTTTCACGCAGTTCCCTGGCAATCGGTCCGAAGACCCGCGTCCCCCGCGGATTTAAGCTGTCATCTATAACAACCCCGGAGTTCCGATCGAACCGTAAACGGGATCCGTCTTTACGTCGAATTGGCGATGACGTCCTAACGACCACCACCTTTACAACTTCACCTTTTTTTACCATTCCTCCCGGAGTCGCTTCTTTTACGGCTGCAGTAACCAAATCACCAACACCGGCATATCGCTTTCTCTGCCCTAAAACACAAATGGCAACGACTCTTTTAGCTCCGGAATTATCAGCTATTTCTAAACTTGTTTCGGCTTGAATCATAAGACTATTATTATTCTGTTGTTCGGATTATTTCTGTCAAGCGCCATCGTTTTAACTTACTGAGAGGCCGTGTTTCAACAATTTTAACGACATCTCCCAATTTTGCTTCATTTTTCTCATCATGAACATGGAAACGTTTACTCCTGACCAGAATTTTCTTGTATTTTTTATGAGCTGTTTTACGATCAACCCTAATTATAATGGTTTTTTCCTGACAGTCACTGACAACGACACCAACACGCTCTTTCCTGAGCCCTTGCGATTTTTCCGTTTCTTCACTCATTTGTAGATTCTTCACTATTATTTCGATTTAACAACACGTTGATGCTGTTCTGTTTTAAATCGTGCAATCTCCCGTCGCAACAACCGTAGTCTTGCGGTATTTTCCAATTGCCCGATTTTTGCCTGAATGCGTAGATTTAGATGCTCCTTATTTGCATCCTCCAACTGCTTATTCAGCTCACTGTCAGTTAATTCATGAATTTCACTTACTCTCATAACAACCCTTTAATTATGACGCTCTGCTTAATAAACGACAACGCAAACCAAGTTTATTTGCGGCTCTGGACAATCCCTCACGAGCGACTGTTGCCGAACAACCTTTGACTTCAAAAATAACACGCCCCGGCTTAACAACAGCGACCCAACTTTCAGGGTTGCCTTTTCCTTTACCCATTCGGGTTTCTAACGGCTTTTTAGAGATCGGCTTATCTGGAAACATTCGAATCCATATCTGACCACGACGCTGCATATGACGTGTTACAGCAATACGGGCAGCCTCAATTTGACGATTAGTAATCCAACCAGATTCCAGTACCTGAAGGCCAAAATCTCCGAAATCGAGCTTATTGTTTTTGTACGCGTTTCCGGCGTAACTTCCCCGCTGAACCTTTCGGTACTTTACCCTCTTTGGTAATAACGGCATCTTTGTCTTCCTCCTTTTTATCAGGCAGACACAACCAAGTTTTTATTCCTATAATTCCAGCTGTTGTGTTTGCTTCTGCAAAACCATAATCAATATTGGCTTTCAGTGTATGTAATGGCGTTTTACCATCTTTAAATTCCTGACTTCGTGCAAGCTCTGCACCGCCTAATCGACCACCACATCTTATTTTTATACCCAAAGCACCCGTATCCATGGCTGTTTGAATGCTCTTTTTCATTGCACGGCGAAACCCGATTCTGCGCTCAAGCTGCAACCCGATATTATCACATATCAGCTGTGCATTTAATTCAGGCTTTTTTATTTCAACAACGTCGACATAAATATCTTTTCCATTCGTCATTTTGTACAATGCATCTTTTAAAACATCATATTCCGATTTTTTCCGGCCAAATACTAAACCTGGCCGAGCTGAATGCACCGTGACACGCACCCTGTTGGCAAATCGTTCGATTTGAATCCGGGATACAGCAGCCTGACTTAACTGTTTACCGACATAGTCGCGAATTTTTAAATCTTCGTGCAGTAAGTCTCCGTAATTTTTCTTACTTGCAAACCACCGACCGCGCCAGTCTTTTGTAACCGACACACGAAGACCAATTGGATTTACTTTTTGTCCCACTTATTTTCCTGACTCTATTTTCAATTGTTGTATTTGACTTACTCTAGTTATAGGTAGAAACGATAATCTTAATATGACTTGTCCGTTTTCGAATTCGGCCGGCTACCCCCCGAGCCTTCGGGCGGAAACGTTTCAGCGTCGGACCTTCGCCCACAACCGCTTCCTTAACAAATAACTCATCTTCGGTGATATTGTTTGATTCCGGATCATTCACAGCATTTTTCACCGCAGAATGCAATACTTTTCCGACAAGATGTCCTGCTCTCCGAGGTGTAAATTTCACTAATGCCATTGCATCATTAACCGACTTGTTTTGAATCAAACGCGTAATCTCTCTGGCTTTATAGGGTGAAATTCTAATGTATTTAGCTATTGCCTGCTTTTCCATATCGCCTAATATCTACTTCGATTTTGGTACGTAACTTCTACCGATCCTTTAATTTATACAGTAAATGTAAATAATTTTACCATCTGTTTTTACTTGAATTCAAAAAAGAACAAGTAACCTACTAAACAGTGTATGCATTGTCCAACCTTTTTTAACATTTTTTTAATTATTTCAAGATCAAGGTGTTGCAGAAGTCAAAATTGCTAATTTTTTAAAGTGAGCTAAATGTGTATCATTAAGTCGTACAAATTAATCCACAGATGAAAAAGATCGACTGTCAAAGACAATGATCCGGAATACATATTCGGTGCTGTAAAACAGGCAGCCGGACTGTGGAAATTATGCACTGTTTGTTAAATGGATACCCGGGGAATAAGTGTCAATACAGTCAATAAAACCATAGAAAATTTCTGGACAGGAAAACATAACTGCTTACAATAATAAAATGTACTAAAGTGCTAATGCAGACTTTACCAGCATTGAAACCATTCTGTTATCGGCATCTTTACCGGAGTCCTTGATCAATGCCATTACTGTTTTCATGACAATGCCCATATCTTTTATGGACGATGCGTTTGAGTCCTCTATCGCTGTGTCAATAATTTTTTTAAGTTCATCTTCTGATAATTGGTCAGGTAAATAATTTTTTAAGATTGTCATTTGTAATGATTCAATCTCGCTCAGATCGTGCCGACCTGCTTTTTCGAACATTGAGATTGAATCCTGACGTTGTTTTATCAACGTTTTTACCAGTTTAACTACATCATCATCCTGAACCTCAGCATTATTCCCCGATTTAGTCAATTTAATAATTTCATTTCTCAATGCTCTGAGAGAATCCAGTCGTGTACTATCTTTAGCCCGCATTGCTTCTTTTAACTCATCATTTACGCGATCCGCCAGACTCATAATCTGCCTTTTAATTTTGGGTCTGATTTAATAATTAATTTACAATTCCAAGTTCTAAAAAACACTATCGATTCACAGCACAATTCCACTAAGTCCGTATAGTAAAATCAAGAAGCCGAATAAAACAAGAATTACCCTGAAAAATTTTGTCAGATTAGAATGAATGTTATTATTTTTATCGACGCTGCTGGGATGGTATACCACTTCCCAATTAAATTGACGCGAGTCTTTATTCACAACATTATCTATTAGAAATCAGATTCCTTTGATGTATTTTGTGCTGCCGGTTTCGATTATAGTGACTTTCATTACATATGCTACTGTCACAGATTAAAAATAACAGTCAGTTGAAGATTAAAAATGTATATTTTTGACAGCCATTTCCATTTAAGTCCCGAAGATGATATCTGTGCGATTATTCAAAGAGCAAATAAAAGTGGTGTGAATGGGTTATTTGTTGCAGGTGCATCCATAGAAAATACCGAGACGCTGCTAAATGAAATTTCTGATTTTCAAAATGTAAACACCGCGATTGGTGTTCACCCACATGACGCAATTAATTTTACCACGTTAGATTTATTCGAAAGAAACGTATCCCATCCATCTGTCAAAGCAATTGGGGAAATTGGACTGGACTACTTTTATGATAATTCACCAAAGGAAATTCAGATCGGTGTGTTTAAAACATTCCTGAAACTTGCAAATAAAACAAAACTGCCAGTCATTATACATTGTCGAGATGCATTCAATGATTGTTATGACATCATAAAACAAACATTAAGCGGTGATATTCGTTTTGTTATACACTGCTTCACCGGTTCGATAGAATGGGCAGAAAAGTTTGTTGCATTGGGAGGTTACCTGTCTTTTAACGGTATAATCACGTTCAAGAAATCCGAAGAGATTCGCATGGTGTTAAAAAAAATTCCAAAAAATAAACTGCTGTTCGAAACCGATTCTCCCTATCTGACACCTGTTCCCTTTCGCGGCAAAAAAAATGAACCCGCTTTCCTCATTCATATTATTGAAAAAGCTGCTGATATTCTGGAAATATCTGTTGACGAACTTGCTCAATTATCTGTTCGAAATGCAAAAATATTCTATAATCTGACATGATCTGATTTAATCTATTCACAATAGTACCCAAAAATAGAAAAATTGTGTCCCCATATAAGCAAATATTATGTATGTAAAAACCAGGTATTTTTTGGCATTTACTCAGATTACATTGGCCAATCCCTCAAAATACGTTCGGTCTCTTCAGCATGTCCAGTTTCATCCCTCACCATATCTTCAAGCTGAACAGACAGGCCTTTGTCGCCAAATTCTTCAGCCTCCTGAGTACGTCGAGCATAGTCACCTGTCGCCTGACATTCGGCTGCCAATACTGCCTCAAGCATCTTCTGGTTTGATGTGCCCGATGAAACCGCTCTGGCCTGGGTCGCAGGTTCTCCACCGAACGCAACGATTTTATTAGCTGAAAACTGTGCATGAAGTTATTCATCCGCCACTTCCGTGAGGAAAAACTGTGACAATTGAGGTCGATAGGGTCCGGATGCCTTCGCCGAATCAGTTTCTATAGAATCATTATTTGTATATTTCTTCATCGCTTTGTAGATTTTGGATGCAGCTTAACCTGCACATTTTATGTCGGCAGAATGGCGATGAGTGATTGGATAATTGCCTTTCAGGCGTAGTGAACATGAACTGATTGATAAAAAAAATCAAAGAAAAAGTAGACGAAACTACCCAACAATGTAAATTCTGCTATAACAAGTAATTCAATATTATTTAATTCATAAAAAACTTGCTTTCGTAACAATTAATTTAATAGCTTTCTGGTGGCATAGATCAATGAAACAAACAAAAAGTAAACTTTATTTAATCGTAATGGCTATAATGAGTTTATTCTTTATTGGTTGTGTTCCTGACATACCGAGGAAAAACCCGGTGGGGCTGGCGTTTCCTCAAGTACAGGGTACGAGTCTGAAAGGCAATCCATATACAATCCCTGATGATTTTTCAGGTAAACCAAGACTACTGTTAATCGGTTATATTCAGGACAGCCAGTTCGATATCGATCGTTGGCTTCTTGGGTTGACTCAATTAAAAACACCTGTTGCTATAAGCGAAATTCCAGCAGTACCGGGAATAATTCCTCGAATGACAGCCAATAAAATTGACTCCGGGATGCGCAGCGGAATTCCAAGAGAAGACTGGGGTTCGGTTATTACCGTATACAAAGATGCTGATACGATTACCAATTTTACAGGTACAGCAGATCCCTTAAACTCGCGGGTCGCATTACTCGATAGAAATGGTAAGATCATTTGGTTCCATGATCGTGGATACAGTGCTTCCCTCGTAAGTGATCTTGATCGCGTTGTGAGGTCTCTTAATACTTCCTCTGTTGAATGAATTGTGGCAAATTAGTATTTTTATTATAACAACTTTAAATGATGGGTTTGACCCTGATTCACTTGAGCCGGATGACAAACTCGATTGGTTTATGAAATATCATGATATTCCATGCTGGAGTACTGTTTTTCAAATTATGTATCTCTGTAGATTTAATCCCGCTCGTGGGCTTATCCGCGGTGGCGGGTTTAATTCCCTAACGGTTGCGTCGAGTCCAACTTTTTTCAAGCTGGGTCAATCTCCGTTGTTTACGACGGAGTGGTTTATTAACTAATAATTAATATGATACGAACAACTTTAAAGATTGTATTCGCGATTCAACTCATCTTATTTTCAATGTTTCAGGTAAACGCAACTGGTCTACCGGAAGCCAAACCCGATGAGAGAATCGCAGCGGTCAAACAAAAACTTGCAGCGGCACCTGGTATCGCAACAGTCTATGTTAAGGGATTATGCTGCCCATCGTGTGCTATCGGCATTCGAAAGAAGATAAGCAAGCTTGATTTTGTAGATAAAAAACGATTTGTAAAGGGAGTAGAACTTGACACAAAAACACAATTGGCCAGCATTGCAGTTACAGAAGGGCAATCGATCAATATTATTTTACTGACCCAGGCCATACGCGATGCAGGGTATGACCCGGCAAATCTCTATACCTTAGATTCAGGTAAGGTTAAGTCCCAATCTCTTGTCATGCCCTGAGGATGATGTCTAAGTTGCCTGGAATCACTGGTACTCTTTTTTTCTTATCATCTCTATCACAGATTGTGTGATGGCTGACCAGCCCATTTTTAATGAGATGCCCGCTGGGATAACGGTTGGGGATTTCAGCTCATTCATGAATATAAAACAGAAAAAATCTTTTACTTAAAGACCGTTCAATAGTACGCGGTTTTTCCGGAGACATACACATTCTTCATCTTGAAGGAGTTTATACCTGGGACAAATTAATCCGGCTGACAGCAAAACTACCGTATGTTCTCGAGGCACAGCACGAATTACCGGTCGCTGGCAGAAAACGGGTTAAACATGACCAGGGTATTGGATATCTTATTCTCAGCCTGCCGTTAAAGCACTATCACAATCTGGATGGTCGCAGCAGTTCCTGGACGATCGTGCCGAATTTGCTCATTCCATTAGGTAAAGAGGACGAATTCGAGTTATATGACCATGTCTGGGGACAGGGGATCTCATTTGGGTATGAAACCGAAACGTATCGCTTTAGCTTTGCTGCAGGGGTTTCAGCATGGTTTATTCGTGAGGACGAACCGTTTAAATGTCAGCCGGCATTGACATTGGCATTAACATCCAGAGTTCACGATCGTCCGGTCATATTAAGTGGGAAACAGACTTCCACTATGAGGATGATGGTTCCATGACAGTTTCAATTGGTCCATCATTTTACTGTCGAATTTCAGACGCTGTTCATGCATAAATTTCATGGAAATATGATATTTCTGATCGGCAAGGTTCAGTCGATCACGGTAATGGAGACTCAATCAAATCGGGTATAGCGTTTGTATTTTGACGGGTTCAAAAAAATCGAATTGGCAGTTTGACCCTCTGGAGCCTAAATCTTAACATTAGAGGTGCAAACCTAAAGAACAGGTAATTTTCCCGTCAGTTTTTAGTAATTAAATCACCTTCAACATAACGATGGATCAACCCGGAAATTAGAATTTGATATGGTAAGCCCATTTCCACAGCCTTTTTCCGAATCCCTTTATAATCGCGATCATATAATCGAATGGTAATTCGTTTATCTTTTTTAAATGTATTCTGTGCAGCGTTTCTTTACCGAATTCAGAAATTATGCATGTTTATTCCACTTAAATTTATCAAAATCACCTAAATGTGATACTATAAATCAATATTAATTACGGATTATAATATTGTAATATTGAATTGAGACTTCATATTTTCTATGATATTATGAAAAAAATAAAGAGATGCAATTCAAAAAAAATATTGCAATTATTGGATGAGTTTCCTGCCGTTGTCTTATCAGGGCCACGGCAAGTGGGGAAAACGACTCTGGCCAATATAGTTGCCGGTTACTGTGAGAAGTTTTTTATATATATTGACCTTGAAAGCCCTCAGGATATGCAAAAATTGGAGGAGCCGGAATTGTATTTGGATACGCATAGCGAAAATCTTGTCATTATAGATGAAGTGCAGAGAAAACCGGATTTGTTTCCCGTTTTGAGGTCAGTAATTGATCGGGATAGAAAACCCGGACGATTTTTATTATTGGGGTCTGCAGGACCGGAGTTGTTAAAAAATACTTCTGAAAGCTTAGCCGGTCGAGTTTATTACACCGAGCTATTTCCTTTTAACATTCTTGAAGTAAGCGATGACAGACTACTTTGGTTTAGAGGAGGATTCCCGGAAGCTTACCTGGCGAATACTCAAACAGCTGCAAGACGTTGGCTTGAGTCATTTCTGCTTACATTTCTTGAACGAGACATCCCCAATCTCGGTATAAGAATACCATCTCTACAATTGCGACAATTCTGGGAAATGACAGCACATGCTCACGGGCAGTTATGGAACGGTAGTAAATTAGCGGCAAATTTTGGAGTGAGTTCTCATACAATTAAACGATATTTAGGTATCTTAGAGAACACGTATATGGTAAGACAACTAACGCCATACTATACAAACATTAAAAAACGAATTGTCAAGACTCCAAAGGTTTATATCCGTGACACCGGTATACTTCATACCTTGCTTCAAATTTCATCACAGGAAGATTTAGCAGGGCATCCGACTATTGGCTCTTCTTATGAAGGTTGGGTTATTGAGCAGATATGTTCATGCTTGTCACACTCATTTGTGAAAGCCTGTTTTTATCGCACACAGTCTGGAGCAGAAATTGATTTGTTACTTGAAAAAGGACCAGACCGGATCGCAATAGAAATAAAACGATCATTAACTCCAAAACCAAGTAGAGGGTTTAAACAGGCTGTCTCTGATTTATCATGCAATCATCAATTTATTGTTTATCCTGGAACTGAGACTTATCCATTAAGCTCAACAGTCAAGGCGATCTCTCTTCCTGGCTTGCTGGAATTTCTAATCGTATTATTTGATGTTCAATATGATTGACTAAAAGAGAATCACCCGAGGTCAAACCTGTGCTATTGAATTTATTTATGGAATAATTGGAGGGCTGCAGCTTAAAATTTATGTTTTTGAGAAGGATTTTTATCTTAATTTCTCCCTGCGATTCTGATATTTTATTCTGCTTGTGCAAGGTTTAGGGAAAATTGGTGATATTCAACAGAAGTAGTTTAATATTAGAATGTTATAAATAATCTAGTTATAACAAATTTAATCTGGATAAGATCTAAGGAAAGTGGTCGGGGCGGCAGGATTCGAACCTGCGACCTACTGCTCCCAAAGCAGCCGCGCTGCCAGACTGCGCTACGCCCCGAATGGCTGATTAATTATTAGGATGTGTAACAAACATCCAAATAATTTTAAATTGGGTTTAAATCAATAGTTCCGGGTTTCCATAAATCAAGTTATAAATGATAGTTGGTTCATATAGTTGTCAACCATCTCTTTTGCCGGACTTAAGAAATGTCTCGCTGCCCGGGTTAACTGATTGTCTGTGCCGGAATTTTGTGGCGGAATAAGATTTTTTCACGTGATAACATATAAAAAAATACTTGGCATAATGGTTATTTTCTTTTTCCATTGAGAAGAAATTATGGTTTAATGAAAATGCCATGTTACTTTGAGTCTAAGATTTTCCTTCACACAAAAATCCCGCACAATTTCTTACTGATATTTATTTAACTGCAAAATGGAACTGAATTTATTCAAATGATCACGACAAAACATGAACTGGCAAATTTGTTGGAGAAGCTGTCGCATGCCGAGTGTATTGCACTGGACACCGAGTTTTTTTGGGAGAATAGTTATTATCCGGTATTGGCATTGATTCAGCTGAGCGTTGATCGGAATACCCATTATCTGGTTGATGCAGTTGTAATGGACGATCTCTCTCCGTTGGGACGGATTTTAAGTGATGATCGAATCATAAAAATACTTCATGATGCACGCCAGGATCTGACGATTCTTCGACGTGCTGCCGGGGCTTACCCGCGAAATGTTTTTGACACCCAGTGTGCGGCCGGTTTTGCAGGTTTGAGTTCAACCTTGTCACTTGGTGAATTGATAAAGACGTTATCGGGTATCGAATTGGCTAAATCCGCAACACGGACAAACTGGTTGAAACGTCCGTTAACCCCCGAACAGCTGGAGTATGCTGTCGATGATGTCCGCTATCTGCCGGAATTACGATCAACATTGATGTCAAAAATTGAAAACAAATTCAGTAAGGCTTGCTTAGAGGAAGAACTGAAAGGATTTGATAATAAACAGCTCTATGATGATCGAGATCCTGCTGTCCAATATCGTCGGATCAGAGGTGCAAATGGCTTGTCATCAGAGAGTCTGACTATTTTACGGGAAGTTGCGGTCTGGCGGGAATTTCAAGGTCGTAAACGAAACAGGCCTGTATCCTGGTTAGTAAAGGATAAGACATTGGTCGCTATCGCCAGGGAAAAGCCGAAATCATTCGATGAACTTAACGTTATATCCCAAAAGTCAGGTGATGGTATTAAATCTCACACTAAACCGTTACTTGACGCTGTTGCTAAAGGAATTCAATGTCACTTAAGCGAATCCATGTCTCTTTCAGAACCAGAAATCAAAAATAAAAAAGACTTCAAGGCAAATGTAGAAAATATGCTTGAAAGAATAAAACGGAAGAGCAGGCACTATGGTATCGATGCTGATCTGGTTGCGTCCAAAGTTGAGGCAGAGGCATTTCTCAAGGACAAAGCAACAGCTCCAATTCGCTATCCCCGGCTCTTATGTAATTGGCGGAAAGACTTATTAACTATGGAGAATTAAAACAGTTGCAGCATGGTAATAATTAGGTCAGCATGAGTGCGTTTCGAATATGTGACTGAATGTTTTCCGGTGTATCCGTACCGGGAATTTCGACGACTAAATTCTGTGTGCGGAAAAACTCAAGGACGGGTTCGGTCTTTTTGTGGTATTCACATATTCTCTCACGGACAGAGTCCTCATTATCATCCGTGCGGCTAACCAGTTCGCTGCCGCAGATATCGCAAATATCCATTACCGCCGGTCGATGATGGATTAGATTGTAATCCAGACTGCATTGATAGCAAAGTCTCCTGGCGAGTGTACGTTGTAAAACCATTTCATCTGAAATTGTGATATGAATAACTCTGTCGACATCATAACTCTCCATAAGGAATTCAGTTTGGGGAAGGTTTCGCGGGAAACCATCAAGTACAAACCCATAATTCCAGTCGTGTTCTCCTAAACGATCGCGGACGACATGTTCGACTACCTCATCGGGTATCAGGATTCCTGCATTTACCAGGCGGAAGATACGTGCTGCAAGCTTTGTATGATTCTCGATATTCCATCGAATAATATCTCCAACGCTGATGTGAACCAGATCGAAATCCTGTTGCAGCATTTTTGATTGGGTTCCTTTACCGCATCCCTGTATTCCCGTGATGATAAATTTATTCATTACCAGTGTCCTTACTACGATTTTCTGATCAGGTTAAACAGTGTTGAAAGTTGACGCTAAGAAATAACTTAATATGACAAGTCTTTGAATTTTAGACAGTATCTGAATACATTAATATTAATCTGTATTCCCGCAAATTAAGTGACTATAACTTTTTACCGGGGAGGAACATATGAAACCTAAAGCAAGCCAGAGCAAGATAGATCAGTGTGACAAAATGTTAAGAGGGTATAAAAAAGAGCTGGCTGTTCGTGCAAAAGGTTATAGAGCACAGGCGTTAAAAATGTTTCCCCATATTTGTGCCAGCTGTTGCCGTGAATTTTCCGGAAAACGGCTGCGGGAGCTTACCGTACATCACAAAGATCACAATCATGAAAACAATCCGCCTGATGGAAGTAACTGGGAACTTTTATGTTTGTATTGCCATGATCATGAACATGAAAAATACCGCATGAAGGGTTTTTCCGATGGTACCGACATTGAAGGTAAAATGACCAATCCCACCCTATTCAATCCCTTCGAAAATCTGGATAAGTTACTAAAATCCAAGGACCAAAATTCAGAGTCATAACGGTTTAAAAACTATTTCCCCGGCGGTTGTTGCCTCCCGTAATCTTAATATTCATTCGTGCATTCTTCTGAAAAAAGTCACGGAATCCTCCCTCATGTCGCGATTAGATAACAGATTGTTGATTTTTATTTTCAAATCAAGTTGTATTAATTCGCTGATTTTTCCTATTTAAGTATAGAAACACTATTCAGTTAACTGGGTATTAGATAAAAACCATCTACCGACTATTCAGCTATTCATAGTCATTTACTAATATGTGCAGTTTTTGGGGGTAACACTGGAAATGATGTTGGAGGAGTCAGCAGAGGGCATAGTACCGCACGGTCAGTACGGGAAAGCCTGAACCTGTCAGGTGTACCTCAGCCACCGAACCGCAACAACCGGAAACGAATCCTAACGGGGGAGCCGGCTCATATTTGCCCGTCAACACCGGGAACGAATTCGCTCAGCGAGCAGGGAAAAGATATATTATTCGGCAAGAGTTTGTCGGGTACTCATCCCAAAATCAACAGGGGGTCAACGTCCGTCAGGAATCCCGATGAGGTAAAGATGGCAACTTGCAGTCGTAAAGGATACCGGCGGATGAGCAGTAATCGCATCGTCCAACAGGTCTTGAGCAATCAATGGTTATGGAATCAAGGTGTCCCTGACATGAGGCAGCAATCAATGGATCGTTCTTCACTGCGGAGCCTCCGGCTCCTGACGAACAGGAAGTTCTCCGATAAACGAAAATTATGTTTGAGATGTCCAATAACAGGTTCTATAGCTGACCGACGGCGTAATTGCTTCTTCTGATTCAATACCTTATTGAAGAGTGCAAGCTGTTCGTTATCATGATTTAACTGCTTCGGGGGCAGCTTGCGATCAGGTTCTCGGACCGGACGGTCTGCAATCGTGCGAATTCTTAGGGCAGCCTTCCGGGCTTTCGCATAACCTGATGGATAACGACGCCCTCTTTGGGCATTCAGTTAATTCTTCGGTTATTTCATTAACTCAATATAATACATAACATATTGAATAATAGTATATTAAATCGTTTTCAAGGATCGGTTAATGCAGCATTTCAATGCATAATAATGTCATTTTATTCCTACAGACAGCCTCCTCAGAGATATAAGAGGCTAAGCCTGAAAGATGCTATCCGTATAAATTCCCTTTGGAGATATCTGTCCACAGTTCAACATTTTGGTGTCCGCTTAATGCCAACCCGGCAGGTAATAAATCTGGATTGTTTATAAGGTTTAAAATGATATTTTTTTTTGCGTTTCCACATACAGCAAATACAATTAATTCAATTTTTGCTAATAATTTTGAACTTACTGAGACACGATCAAATCCTGATTGATTATTAATGGTCAAAGTATATTCCTTTTGAAACCCGGCGTCATTTTTATTAAAAATAGATGCGGTATGGCCATCAGTACCTAAACCAAGTAATCCTAAGCTGATTCTTCCATTATTATGGATAAATTTTTTTAATTGAAATTCGAATAACTCTTTGGCGTTTTCTAAACCTAATTCTGTTTCAATCCGAAATACCTTAGGTTTCTCTATTCCCAGATTGTCAAGCATAGATTTAGAATTACCATAATTACTGTTACTTGAATTCGATGGCACACTACGTTCATCACTATAAAAGATGTGAAGTTTCTCGGAAATAGAAACGGATAATTTTGATAATTGATCATAAACCGGTAACGGTGTAGATCCTCCGGACAGCATCATTGCATGATTGGAATCTTCATCAAGCTGCATGTGTTTAACCAATAGGTCTTTCAAAGCTGTATTTAATTTTTTTCTGGTTTCAAAGTGTTTTAATTTAATAGACAGCATATCAAATTTATGTGGAACACAGCAGTCCCTCCGGTTGGTATTTATATCTGCTTCAACAATACGATTATTTAATTTTTCTCTCTGAATAATTGAATGATCAGTTATAAAATTTCATATCGGTCCTGAACTGCCAAATGCGTAAAATTCAGGTTTTATTTTTTCTTGTTCAAGACGATTAAGAACTGGAGTTACTATGTTCCAGGATGCCTCAAGTTCTTCGGCTCGAATAAATAAGTTTCGATCACCTCTTAAAACGTCTAAAATCAATCGTTCATAAGCATCAGGGACTATTTGCTGAAACGCCGATGCATAATGTAAATTTAATTTAGCTTCCTCAAGCTGCTGATCTAAACCCGGAAGTTTATTAATAATATTTAATTCAATCGCTTCATTGGGCTGAACGCGTATAACGAGACTGTTCGAGTTTATTTCACCATGGCTGTTAAAGATCGGATTGGAAATTTTTTTAAATGAAATCCGTATTTCTGTCATGCTCGTACTCATCGCCTTTCCGGCTGTCAAGTAAAAGGGAACACCTTTCCATCGATCATTGTTGATTGCTAACGTTGCTTTGGCATACGTTTCTGTCAGAGAATCGTCCGGGACATCCGGGTCTTCAAGGTATCCGGGTTCGTTTTTCCCGTTAATTGTAGAATTTGCATACTGACCAACGGTAATATTGTCCAAATCTATCGAATTTACCGACTTTAATAATTCCACTTTTTTATCACAAATACATTCCGCACTAAAATTTTCAGGTTTTTCCATACCAACGAGTGCAACAATTTGCAACAAATGATTTTGCATTACATCCCGGATGATCCCGTAGTTATCAAAATAACCTGCCCTTCCCTCGCATCCGATCTTTTCTGTCCAGGAAATTGAAATAGAATCGATAAACCGATTATTCCATAATGGCTCGAAAATGAGATTCGCAAATCGCAAAATCATCACGTTTTGTATAACCTCTTTACCAAGGTAGTGATCAATTCTGTAGATCTGTTCCTCATCGGAGATTTCAGAAAGAGAATTAATTAATTTTTTTGATGATTCGCTATCCCGGCCAAATGGTTTTTCAATGACAATACGTGACCATGGATTTTGCAATTTGTTTCCCTTGGTAAAAGTATGATGAATTGAATTTGCTGATTCAATAAAAATTGATGGTGGGACTGCCATGTAGAAAAGCGTGTTTTCTTCGGAAAATCCTATTTCACGAATTCTGTCTTTGAGTTCAATAAATGAATCAATACTATTATAATTCCCGCATACATAAAAACATTTGTTTAAAAATTCATTCATTTTTTCATGACATTTACTTTGCTCAAGCTCGTAACGACAGGTGAGGTACCGGACAATGGTATCGCGAAATTTGAGGTCATCTAAATCTGACCTGGCAAATCCAATAATCGCGATTTGATCTGGCAGAAGGTCATTGCAGTATAATGAAAATAAAGCAGGTATTAATTTACGCCGGGTCAAATCTCCTGAAGCACCAATAATAACAATATTACATGGTTTTAATCGATAAGGCATAGGGAATTAAATCTTTTGTGGTTGATCCGCCACCGGAAGAAGGTCCTGGAAGACAAGTTAATAATTTATGACAATATGACGAGAACGTTTTTTTTCGTCAATATTGCAGACTCTTGTCAGTATTCTAATAATACAGACTCTCTTAAAAATTCATTTGAAACCAAATTGCAAATACAACGATGTATTTTTTTGAGGGGCACATACAAATAATAACACGGGAAAAGAATCAAGCCTGAACAGAAAAATATTCTTTCCCGGCACCACAATCCGGACATACCCAGTCATCAGGTAAATCATCAAATAAAACACCCGCTGAGATTCCAGCCGGTTCATCACCAAGTTCCGGATCATAAACATAGCCACAAATATCACATAAATATAATTTCATTGAATTCTCTTATAGTTAAATTCGAACGATAACCCGTGCAAATTGAAAAATCATAACATAACAGGTATTAAAATCAGGGTGATACCTAAAAAAACTCCTTCGGAATTAGGATAATATCAACCTCTAAAAGATCAAGTATATTATTATTTATTTAGAAGGTGACCAGGATAATACGTGTCCATTCCTGATGAAAAGCATTAATTATTACGTTAACGACAACAGACGATCCGCTTTAAATTGAAAAATGCTATGAACCAGGATGTAATTTTTATGTCACAAAACCTGTTGACTATGGCAAGTTTGTCAGTACAATTAAGAATTTGGCAGGGTACTGAAGGTGTGTAAGATTCCACAATTTAAGGCTGTAGAAAAACAGTCGTCGCAGTAACCGTGGCATGTAAATTTGATACAAATTACCTGCATGAGTATTAAAACTGAAATAATTATTAAAAAATATGGAACGATCTCAACCCGACATCCGCGAGAAAGGCAAGGATTCCCAGGGAAATCCGATTTCATTGGATAAACGATTATTTATACAGCTTTTATGCTTTGGAAATTGTGAAAATCATCAGATACTGATTGAGACTTTGCAAGATGAAAAAGTTGAAGGTGTGATATATCACGACGTCAACGATCCAAAAGGAATCGGTCTATTAACCTTCAATGAAGATCCCGACAGTTTCGTAGTAAATCTTAGAAATCTTATAAATTCTTCTCCATTCTCGAAACTGACTCAAAAGCCTGAATACACCATGTTGGGAAGAACCTATTCAACCGGTCATGAACGAGATGTCGAAAACTGGTTATTACATAAGCCCCGCAAAATCGTCACAAACCCTGAATACCCATGGGCAATTTGGTATCCGCTGCGTCGTAAAGGTAAATTTGCACAATTATCAGATAAGGAACAGAAAGCGGTTTTAATGGAACATGGTAAACTTGGACATGAATTTGGTAATGCGGGTTATGCTCATGATATCAGGCTGGCCTGCCATGGGCTGGATAAAAACGATAATGATTTTGTCATTGGCCTTATCGGAAGTGAATTACATGCGTTATCGGCAACAATTCAAGCGATGAGAGCGACAAAGCAAACATCCGGTTTTCTAAAAAATTTAGGGCCGTTTTTCATAGGGAAAGCAATCTGGCAAAATGCCATATTTTAAAACTAACACCTTTTGACAGACTCTGTGTGGCAGGTTCTACAAATCTGATTATCTGTAATAATTATGAGGTTGAATCTAATACTTTAAAATCGGATGTATCAATCGCCTAATGGCTGAGAGTCCGATTTCTCATTATTTTTAGCTGTGTAATCAAATTTAGCAACCATATCCCATAGGCATTTTATCGCTTCATCTTTCTGCCTGCTTTCCACAAGATCAGCCAATGTTGACAATTTCCGGGAGTATAATTTCTTACTGATCACATCAGTTTTGTGAACATTTATTTTAGGAACTTCAGTTGCCGTAACCCGCTCCCCATCAATGATTAACTCTTCGTGTAATTTTTCCCCCGGCCGCAGACCAATATATTTAATTTCGATATCTTCATCCGGAATTAAACCTGACAGTTTAATCATATTATACGCAAGATCTGAAATTTTTATTGGATCACCCATTTCCAGTAAAAATGTTTCTCCACCTTCCCCAATTGAACCCGCCTGCAACACCAGTTCTACAGCTTCCGGTATTGTTAGAAAATATCGCGTAACATCAGGATGTGTAATTGTAATCGGGCCACCCTTTTCAATTTGTTTTTTGAATATCGGAACAACACTTCCATGGCTGCCCAGGACATTGCCAAATCTAACTGAAAATAATTTTGTCTTATTAGATTCTGATGATAAAAGAACAAGTTCGGCACATCGTTTTGTCGCACCCATAATGCTTTTAGGGTTAACTGCTTTATCAGTTGATATTAGTAAAAGCTTGTTACAATCATATTTTGCGGCTGCATCCACTAAATTCTTCGTTCCAAAAATATTATTCTGAATTGCAGAAACCGGATGTTCTTGCATTAATCCAACATGCTTAAAAGCGGCTGCATGAAATACACAATACGGCGAATATTTATGGAATAAATCGTCAATAAATTTCCTGTCCTGAATGTCACCAAAAACGGCGACAACAGGAAGTCCGGGATAGTGACTCTTAAGTTCCTCATGGATTTCAAATAATGGTGTTTCTCCAATTTCCAAAATCAGCAGCAGGCTGGGATTATAAGATGAAATTTGCCTGGCCAGTTCAGAGCCGATTGAACCACCTGCTCCGGTAACCAAGACACATTTATCTTTTAAATTTCCGAAAACTCTATCCCTGTCAAGTTTAATCGGGTCTCGCCCAAGCAAATCTTCTACCCGGACGCTGCGAATTTGCTGAATTTGCAGTTTCCCTGAAATAAAATCTTTTATTTCAGGCAGTATCTTGAATTGTACATTTTGGCCGATACAACTTTCAACCAGTCCCCGGACAAACTTTTTTCCAGCAGAAGGAATTGCAATTAGAACTTCGTTGATTGAATGTTCATGAACAATTTTCTCCAGACTTTTTGTATCGCCAATTACATGAAACCCGTGAATAGTTGTTCCATGCAGGGTCTTATTGTCATCTAAGAAACCAACGACATAATGGCTTTTTCCAAGACTATTTCGCACCTCCCGCAATGCTGCTTCTCCGCAGCCTCCGGCTCCGATAATCAGAGTTTGTACACAGTGACTTTTATCTGATTGAAATTCGGACAATTCCTGAAAAAATCGAACTGAAAATCGAACACCGCCAAACACCATCATTGATGTCAGCCAGTCAATCAGAAAAATTGCACGCGGGAATCCATGTCCATATAACAATACAACAGTGAAAACAAAGATGATGGTACTGCTTGTAGTCGCTTTTGTTAAATGGATTAAATCATCCATTCCTGCATAACGCCATAATCCCTGATAAAGCCTGAATTTTGCTAAACACAGTGCTTTGATTGTAATGATAAGAGGCAAAGTCTGGAGAAATACCCCCCCCCATGGGGGGGGGGTATTTCTCCATCAAACCTTAATAAAAATGCCAGATAATAGCTGAAACCAGCTAAAATTATATGAACAGATATAACAGATATGTGTCTGAATTTTAATAAAAATTTCATAATTAATTAGACAGGGATTTACCAGACAGATTTTTTTGATAAAGTTGTGTTTTTTATCTTCAATGTTATGATAACAGATTATGAATAACATCCAACATCTTAATAGATAATATGTTATAAACTTATAATTTAAAAATTCAATCACATTCTACTAATAAATGTAAACGGCTTTTTAATTATTCAGTACAATAATGAAACAATTACACAAAAATCTCCGGAAGAAAAATAAGCAATACATCTGGCACCCATTTACGCAAATGAAAGATTATTTGGAATCGGAGCCTACAATCATAGATCGAGGAGAAGGAATTTTCCTCATTGATGTTGACGGAAACCGGTTTTATGACGGAGTCTCATCTCTTTGGGTAAACGTTCATGGTCATTCCAACTCTGATATTAATAACGCGATAATTGATCAGATAAAAAAAATCAGTCATTCAACCCTTTTGGGTCAGGCAAATGTTCCAGCAGTTCTATTAGCTGAAAAAATTGTTAGTATTACACCAAGTAATTTAACAAGAGTTTTTTATTCAGACAGCGGTTCAGAAGCTGTCGAGATCGGCTTAAAAATTGCTTATCAGTACTGGAAATTAAAAGGGAAAAATAAAAAACGATCATTTATTGCAATGACAAACGCATACCATGGCGACACGATTGGTGCTACAAGCGTTGGCGGCATGGATCTTTTTCACGCGACTTATCAGGATCTATTATTCAAAACCTGTCGAACCCCCTATCCTGATGTTTATAGATTTGATGGTTCAGTAGAGGAATGTCGTATTGATTGCCTCACTAAACTTAATAATTTAATTAAATCAAAACATGACCAGACAGCAGGTTTAATTGTAGAACCTCTGGTACAGGGTGCAGCAGGCATGATCTTGATGCCGGACGGATTTATGAAACACATCGAGTCAATTTGCATCGATCACAACATCCTGCTTCTTACAGACGAAGTTGCTACCGGCTTCGGTAGAACCGGTAAGATGTTTGCCTGTGAACATGATGAGGTTAAACCTGATATAATGATGATTGCTAAAGGCTTGACCGGTGGCTATTTACCATTAGCAGCGACATTAACTACAGAGGCTGTTTATTCTGAATTTCTTGGCGAATATTCTGAAAAGAAAACGTTTTTTCATGGGCATTCTTATACCGGGAATCAACTTGGATGTGCAGCTGCAATTGCCAACATTGATTTGTTTGAGAAAACCAGGTTAATTGAGTCACTCCCTCAAAAATCATTGTTGATATCGAAACGATTAGGAGAACTCAGTTCTCATCCCCATGTCGGAGACATTCGAATTAAGGGGATGATGACAGGAATAGAATTGATCAAAGACAAAAACTCAAAACTTGACTATCCGTGGGAAGAAAAAATGGGAATTAAAGTATGCGATGAATGCAGAAAGCAGGGAATGATAATACGCCCGCTCGGGAACGTCGTTGTCTTTATGCCACCATTAGTCAGTACCAATGAAGAACTGTCCGAAATGATATCAATCTTGATAAAGGCTATAAATATCGTTTGCAAATAAACCGATTTTTCATATGAAAAACTCAAATTCACTTTAATTATGGCAAAAGGGATATTTATAACAGGAACAGATACAGGCGTCGGCAAGACATGGCTGACTGGAGGGCTGGCTTATTTATTAAGAAAAAAAGGGTTTAATTTAGGAGTTTGGAAACCCGTCCAATGTGGAGATGAATGGGAACAGCCAACTGCAGACAGTAACGAATTGAAACGCAGAGCTGATGTTGATGATCCTGAAAACAAAATTGCCCCCTGTTCCTATAAAGCCCCGCTTGCACCTATTATCGCATCACGCCTTGAAGATAAAATTGTTCATGTCAATGAATTGATCGAACGCGGTAAACCGATATTGAATAAATACGATATCGTTTTAGTCGAAGGAGCCGGGGGACTGGCTGTTCCAATAAATGAATCTCAAATGATGATTGATTTAGCCGTCAAGCTAAACTATCCTCTGATTATTGTCTCACGGCCCGGCCTGGGTACAATCAATCACAGCCTCTTGACCATTGAATACGCACGAAAATATAAATTACCCATTTTAGGAATCTTTTTTAACAACTATCAAACTTCGCTTCCTGGAAAATTTTCCTCTATTGAAGATATATGTAAACATAGCGACTCAGAAAACAGTGAAATTTCCAATGCATTTGTTGTTAATCAATTTTCCAAAATTACAATTCTGGGTAACATTCCCCATATTTCTGAATCTTTAGATTTGCATGAACAATTTAACATCCTAAATTGTCACGTCGATCTGGAACAGATAATCACTTCAATATTATAACTGACTCTGGCGATTTTCCGTGCCTGGACAGGCAATTGCCTGTATCTTTATGGATTTAGGTATGAAATATGACAGTATTACATAAAGGAAGAACAAAATGATAATGACCGAGGCTATGGCTGATCTCCTGCAAACACAACCATCATATTGGTATGATTTAGCCGAAAAATCACTTTCTGGAAAACGAATCGATCGAACGGAATCACTCTCCGTAATTCAGGCTGATGATAATGACCTGCTTTCATTATTAGGAGCTGCATTTGTTATTAGAAAAAATTTTTATGGTACAAAAGTAAAACTCAATATGATAATCAATGCAAAATGCGGTCACTGCCCTGAAGATTGTGGTTATTGCTCACAGTCAATCGTATCCAAATCTAATATTAACAGGCATACCTTATTAGATAAAGAAACCATTGTTAAAGGAGCGAAGAGTGCCTTGGAAAAACAGGCGGGAACCTACTGTATTGTGGCAAGTGGCCGAGGCCCTACAAATAAAGAATTGGATCATGTTATTGAAGCAGTTAAAGAAATTAAAGAAACGATGCCGTTAAAAATCTGTGCATGTCTGGGCATATTAAAGGATAAACAGGCTGAAAAATTAAAAGCCGCAGGTGTCGATCGCTACAATCATAATATCAATACAAGTGCAAACCATTTTGATTCAATAACCAAAACCCATTCCTACGATGACAGAGTAAATACTGTTAACAAATCAAAATCAGCCGGTATATCCCCATGTTCAGGGGTAATTATTGGTATGGGTGAATCCGATGAGGAAATCATCAACATGGCATACGCACTAAGAGAATTAGATGCGGATTCAATTCCGATAAACTTTTTAAATCCTATAAAAGGCACGCCTTTAGAAAAACTGCATGAATTAACACCAATCAAATGCCTTAAGGTTCTGTGCCTGTTTCGTTTTGTATGTCCGGGTAAAGAAATTCGTGCGTCCGGAGGAAGAGAATTAAATTTACGATCGTTACAACCCTTTGCTTTATACCCGGCAAACTCAATTTTTATTGGGGATTACTTAACCACAGATGGTCAGGAAGCAGCACGTGATCACAAAATGATTGAAGATTTAGGATTTGAAATCGAAGATCAACCCGTATCTGAACAGCTGTAACAGTATTGCCACTGTAAAATACCTAAAGAGACTAACCGTAATTTTGGGACACCGCACGAATTCCCATGTCAATACATCCACGAATAAGAGTTGATCCGTTGTCATTCATTGACCAAGAACTTTCCCGCTTAAAAGACGGCTCCCTATATCGGTCCTTAAAGGAAGCAAACACAGAGAAAAACAGTAAAATTTGCGTTGAGGGGAATCTCTTACTGAATTTTTGTTCTAACAATTATTTGGGTATCAGCGAAGAATTGGACTTGTCTAAATTTCAGTTATCTTCCTCGAACCTGGGAGGAAGTGGATCATCCAGATTGATCTCCGGTAACTCAGCACTTTATTCACAGCTGGAGCAGTCGATTGCAGATCTTAAGGGAACAGAATCCGGCCTGGTGTTCAGCTCCGGATATATGGCAAACTCAGGAATAATTCCCAGCCTTGCAGGTAAAGGAGATGCTATTTTTTCTGATCGACTCAATCACGCCAGTATAATTGATGGAATTCGGTTAAGCAGAGCAAGCCTTTTCAGATATAAACACAATGACATGGCTCACCTCGATTCCCTGTTGAACAAAGCTCAATCGTATAAATCAAAATTAATAATCAGTGAAAGCCTGTTCAGTATGGACGGGGATATTGCCCCCCTGAACACACTTGTTGAATTAAAGGAAAAATATAACGCACTGCTCATGATTGATGAAGCCCATAGTGGCGGGATTTATGGAAGCCACGGTGCCGGGTTGATAAACGAACTTGATTTGGTAAAAGGAGTTGATATACAGATGGGCACATTCAGCAAAGCATATGGAAGTTATGGTGCCTATATTGCAGGGAAAAAAAACATGATTGAATATTTAATCAACAAAGTGCGAAGTTTTATTTATACAACCGCATTACCGCCTCATATAATTGAATTGAATTTAAAGGCATTGGAACTGGTAAAATCACATCAATGGCGACGAGATCTGCTAAAAAAGAACAGCGAATATTTTCGTGAGGAACTGGTAAACCTTGATCTAAACATCGGAAAAAGCACGTCTCATATCATCCCGCTAATACTGAATGATGAGACATTCACAATCGAAACCTGTGACGCACTATGGAAATATGGAATTGCTGCAATACCGATACGCCCCCCAACAGTTCCCGGGGGTACATCGAGAATTCGATTTTCAATTCTGGCTGCACATGACAGAAACGATCTCGAATTCTGTATCGGTAAATTAAAACAATGTTTAAAACAATAATGAAATAAGATGATTTGAAATACCAGGACTATTTTAAATCAATTGTGATTGGTGCATGGTCTGAAATTGTCATTCCACCTTCACGATGGGTATTTGCAGACTTAAACCGATTTGAACTTGCATCATTCCCCAGTAAATAATCAATACGCCAACCCCGATTTAACTCTCTGGCTTTACCTCGATTTGACCACCAGGAATAGGGTCCGTCGATATCACCGGATTGCTCCCTCATAAAATCATGCCATCCTGAATCAAGCAATTCCCCAAACCATTTCCTCTCATGAGGTAAAAATCCAGAATTGGTTTCATTACTTTTTGCATAAAAGATATCTTTCTCAGTATGAGCAATATTAAGGTCTCCGCCGAGAATCGCAGGCTCATTAATTTTAGTGAACTCTTCAAGCCATGGAAAAAACAAGGCCATCCACAACTCTTTCTGCTGCTGCCGTTCCTCTCCGGAAGAACCGGAAGGCAGATAAGCATCAATGATATGGATTCCATTAATTTTTGCATGAATCAACCTGCCTTCAACATCTTTGCCATTCAATCCTGTCACAATCGAATCGACAGGGTATTTAGACCAAATTGCCGTACCCGAATAGCCTTTTCTTTCAGCAGGATTCCAATAGGTATACCATCCACCCGGGTTTCGGATATCTTCTGTTAATTGTTCAGGTGTTACTCTGATTTCCTGTAATAAAATAATATCGGGATCAATCGTGTTTATATAATCAGAATACCCTTTTCTGACAGCCGCTCTTAACCCATTAACATTCCATGAGCATATACGCATAAGATGAATAAATAAATTATTTATAATTAGAGATTTATGACATATTATTGAATGACGGTAATACGTAACTGCTGTAAAAAGTGTTTATGATATAGCTGCGATACAAGACATTTCTATTAAAGAATTCAACGGAAGGCTCGCGACTCCGACAACCTGTCTGGCAGGCTTAACGTCAAAATTAAACGCTTTTGCATACAACTCATTTACAATAACAAAATCTTGCATATTAATTAAAAAAATTTCGCTTTTTACCACAGAACCGAATGAGAGATTTTTTGCGTTTAAAACGGCTTCGACATTTTTTAATACCTGTGTCGCCTGATTTTTTATTCCCCCGTCAACCATATTTCCTGTTTCCGGATTGATTGGTATTTGGCCCGAAACATAAAGAAAGTTATCAACCACAATACCCTGAGAATACGGACCTGCAGCCTTTGGTGCATAGTTGGTTTCCACTTTATCAAGTGATTTATTCAAAGCATATCCTTATTTAATTTCAATTTATAATAGATAAATAATGCTTTAACTTTAAGTTACCCTTTCAAAATTGTCATTGTCATATGGATTAACTTTAAATTATATTTTAGAATAAGTTATGAAAATATTAATAATTGGCGACATCGTCGGGAAAGGTGGACGGAAAGCAGTCTGCAGTCTCGTACCTGAATTAAGAAAAGAATTTAATTGTTGTTTTTGTATTGCAAATGCCGAAAATATCGCAGGCGGTTCCGGATTAACAAAAAAGTGTGTCGAATCGATTCGAAATGCAGGTGTCGATATCATTACTTCAGGCGATCATATTTGGAAACAAAAAATCTTCATAGAAGAAATTCGATCACTGCCTTACGTACTAAGACCGGCAAACTTCCAGATCGATCAACCCGGAAGAGGATATGGTATTTTCAATATTCCAATCGGGGGGGTAATTTGTGTAATCAATCTGATTGGACGGATCTTCATTCAACACCATGGCGACAGCCCATTTACCGTAGTTGCATCAATTCTTGAAGAAGTGAAGGATAAAGCCAATATAGTCATTGTTGATTTTCATGCCGAAGCAACAAGTGAAAAAATTGCCATGGGCCGATTCTTAGACGGGAAGGCAACAGCAATGTTTGGAACCCATACTCATGTCCAGACCGCCGATGAACGAGTCCTGCCAAATGGTACTGCCTATATCACAGACGTCGGCATGGTTGGAAGTCGTGAATCTGTAATCGGCCGTGACATGGCAGCTGTGGTTAGAACATTTACCTCAGGTATGCCATCACACTACAAGGTCATTGAAACAAATATTCAGTTGAGCGGTGCAGTCGTTGAATTTAATCCGAAAACCGGAAAAGCAATCAGCATTGAACGAATTGTAAGGAGTAGATAACCAGCATGATCTGCCCGAGATGCTCTTTTCAGGAAGATAAAGTAATCGACAGCAGAATGTCCAGGGAGGGAAATTCTGTTCGCAGAAGACGGGAATGCATTAAATGCAGCCATAGATTTACGACTCTTGAAGAGATAGTTCCAACAGAGTTATTTGTGATTAAACATGATCAGAGTCGGGAAGACTATAAACCCAATAAAATTAGAGAAGGAATCAGAAGAGCATGCTGGAAACGCCCGGTATCTGAAGAGCAATTTTACAATGCAGTCATCAACGTACAAACTGAGATTGATAATTTAGGAATAAGAGATGTACCAAGTGAAAAGATTGGTAAAATTATTATGGATGAATTAAAAAAACTTGATCATGTTGCTTATGTTCGATTTGCATCTGTCTATCGACAATTTAAGGATGTAGATGGGTTTATTGACGAAATAAAAAGCCTAAAGAAAAGCGAAAAATGATTAAACCTGTAACCGATTTAATAGTCCTGAAAGATGAAGGTAAATCAAACAGCGTATTGAGTTTTGACTTGTTAAAAGAAGAATTGCTTAACATTGTTGAAAAGAATTACCTCAATCATGAAATTATTGAGGATATTTTAAATCATGTAAAAATACTGCTCGCGGATTCGTGTCATGAGGAAAAATGTGTTTCCCTGGTAGAAATTGAACAATTCATTGTTAGACTGCTTATTGATTCAGGCAATGATTGTCTGGCAGATGAATTGTGCAGAAAGCGAAATATTAATTCATGCCACCCTGTTAAGAGTTTAAACAAAAAGCCTGGCAGGATATTTATCAGTCAAAAAGAAGTTTATTCGTGGTTCAGCGGCAATATCCTGCTCATATGTCAGCAAAAAATTGTCTCTATTCCATCAATCAGTCTCCTGCTGCCAATAATTCGCTTCGAAATCAATCTGGATAGTTTATTTAATCATAGCAATAATGACTGTCTAATTGAACTTATAATTTTCCCGGAGTTCAACAAATTATGCCGCCAGATAAATTTAATAATTGCAATTATTGAAAAAAATTTACCCCCGCACAGTGATATATTGAAGGATATCGAGTATAAAATCAAAATTTCAGTTTCACCAAAAAATGGATCGAATAACTCCATTAATTATCCGATAGCTGAACTCAAAAAAAATGCTTTAGAAATTCTTTCCTGTAATTCTCATAAAAAACTGGCTATTGTTTAGAAGAATAAATTTCCACCGTTAATCATCAATTTAATTTATCTTGTCTGCCAGGTATTTTTTCGCTATATCAGCCTATTAAATTTAATTGCTATCCAGGAATATCAGTTTAAAGAATTTTAAGCTTATATAAGACTGAGAATTGCAAATGCGGAATACACAGAGTATCACTGAATTTATTAAATAATGCAGCTGATTCCGTAAAAGAATTTCATGGAGACTCGGGAAAAGGTCGAATCAAAGTTGAAATAGAGATGATCGACCATGGAGACGACATGCTAATTAGAATCATTGACAACGGCATGGGGATAAAGAAAGAAAGCCATGGTGAAGTGTTCGAGATGTTTCGTACAGGAAGAGGTGATCCGGGTACCGGATTGGGACTGGCAGTTTCAAGACGCATTGTTGAAAACCACAGTGGTAAAATCACGGTTGAAAGCGAAGAAAACGATGGAACGATTTTTACTGTAAAACGACCCGCCCGCCATCAGGAATCTGGTACGGGCGATGTTAACAAGACAAAATAATTTGATTTCAAATTCGGTATCATTCAGGTAAATTACTGAAATCATAAATTTTCTCACCGGATTTACTCCAGCCAAATTTTTCCCGTGCGACTCTCTCTATTTCCTTTAGATCTGTTTTCAATTTATGATTCCGAATACGAACATTTTCATTTTTTTTCTGTTGTTCGAGTAACTTTTTCTCGATTTCATAGAGTTGCAATCGGGTCTTTGAATATTCAACATAAGCTGGATAGATCATTCTAACTGACCAAATAACCAGACTTAGAACCACCATTAATTTGAAATACTTTTTTATCCGGTTCATATATCTAAACTATATTTTATTTTACTTGTAAATTACAAGTAAACTATAATACCTACTTATATCGGTTCTTATTTAGAAGAGCAACAGTAATTTAAAAATTCTTATCATTTTATTTCTAAAATTAAAGCACAATTAAAATCTTACACTTTCTCAAATATAAATGGTCAGCACAACATGGATATTCATTGTTTCGATTACAATTTTTTTTATTGAACTGACATGGTCTGATTTTGGAGTAGTGTTTCCCGGTGCGTTATTTCTTTGCGTTTATTTTACAGTTGCTTATGGAACCACGTCCGGTCTTATTGCGGGAGCTTCAGTATGTATTGCAATCGAATTTTTTTTCAACCGAAATGCAACCGCTTTACCGTTGCTGATTTTTCTAGTTTCATATGGCCGAATTTTGCGCAGCCTTGGAGATCGGCGGTCAGTAATACCACAATTCTTTTCTGGTGCTGTTACCGGGTTGATATATTATTCATATACATTCTATACAGAAAATTTTTCCATTGTTGTTCAACTCTTTCCACAGCTGACGTTTAACGTAATTCCGTTAATTACAACGTTATTGATATCAGCATTTATGTATCCGCTATTAATTTATGTTTTAGACAGGTTTTCTTCGAATCTTGGACTAAACACTTTCAGCATGCAGCAAAGAGTTCACTACCGCCCATGACATTAGATAAAATATATAAAGGGTTAACCATAAGGATATTAGCTATCTACGGATGCTCATGCCTACTGATGCTTGCTCTTATTTTCAGGCTTTGGAACGAACAATTACGATCTGGTAAAATACACAACAAATCGATTTCAAAACAAAGTATTAGACGAATTCGGATCCCTCCGATAAGAGGCCGAATTATTAGTAAAGATGGGCAAATATTCGCAGAAAATAAACCGACATTTGATGTCAATTTTCACATTCACGAATTGCGACAACCCGGTAAATTTGGCAGAAGTAAAACTATTAAACACCTGTATGAACAAATATATAGAACTTCCAAAATTATCGGCAGGAAGCTGACAATAACGGATGCTGAAATTAATCGACATTTTCATGTCTATCCTGCGCTTCCATTTAAAGCGTTTACAAATTTGGATAACACTGAATTGGCAAGACTCTATGAAGTCATTCCCGGAATACCCGGTTTAGAAATTTCCACAAGTATTAAACGCATATATCCAATGAATGACATATGTGCTCACTTTGTTGGTTTCGTCGGGAAGCAAGATCCTAATTTTGTGAATGATAGAGATGATTATTCCTACTACCTTCCGGAATTAACGGGAAGAACCGGACTTGAGCGGATTTTTAATGATCAATTAAAAGGTACAGGGGGGAGTAAACTTGCACGCGTTGACAGTCTCGGTTTTTTTTACGAAGAAACTGCAGAAAAACAAAAAGCGGTTTCTGGAAACGATATTATCCTCACAATTGACAGTAATGCCCAATATATTGCCCAAAAATTAATAGATGGTCGTCGAGGTGCAATTGTATTACTGGACTGTAATAAAGGATCTATACTGGCAATAGCTTCGTCCCCAACCTATAATCTCAATAGAATAAGTGAGAATTACTCAACCCTTGCAAAAGACAATGTAAATCGTCCTCTGGTAAATCGTGCGATTTCAGGTGGATATATGCCTGGTTCGATAATAAAACCCCTGACCGCTCTGGCTCTTTTGGAATACAATCTGGCAAGTCCTGCCGAACTCTATAATTGTACCGGTTATTCCAGAATTGGTGATGCAAAAATAAAATGTGCACATACCAGCGGTCATGGTGAGATAAATATCTTTCAGGCGATTGAGAGTTCATGCAATCCCTACTTTATCGATAAATCTTTATCGCTGGGAATTGATCGGCTAAGAGTGTTATTTGAAAAAGCCGGCATTGGCCAAAATACTGGTTTTGAAATTCCAGCGAGCGGATCCAAAGGGTTAGTTCCAGACAGACAATTAAAATTAAGACGGCAAAGACAGAGCTGGAACGCATTTGATACAGGTTTGGTTTCAATCGGCCAGGGGTTAATAAGTATCAGTCCATTGCAGGCAGCAATGTTTACTGCTGCAATTGCCAATGGAGGTACCGTATATCAACCATCAATAATTCACTCGATTATAGACAGTGGTGGAAATCAAGTTAAAAAATTTAACCCATCGATAAACTCAAGACTAAACATTTCCACTCAGTCATTACAAATTGTTCAACAGGGAATGATTAATGTAATCAAAAGTAACCACGCAACCGGATATCAGGCTGCAAACTCTAAAATTGAGCTTGCCGGAAAAACCGGGACCGCAGAAGTCGGTTTCGGCAGAAACAAAAAAAAGAATACCTGGTTCGTATGCTATGGCCCCGTTAATAAACCTGTTTATGCTATGGCTGTTTTAGTTGAGGAAGGTGAATCCGGCGGAGAAACCTGTGCTCCTTTGGCAAGATTATTTTTTGAATCATTTTTATAAAGAGAAATTATTGAAACTTCAACATCTTCAGAATTTCGCTTTCAAAACAGAAATTTTCGACTGATACTAACTTAAAATAACATAAGCAACTTCTATAAAAAATGATAGATACCAGCTTAAACCACCCCGAATTACCAGGAAATTCCCCTTTTATATTATTAGATAACAGTCTGGGCAATACAGAAGAAAAACTATCGTATTTATTTATGGAACCTGTTGAGATTTTGATTTGTGAATCTCCTGAAAAAATTGGAGACTGCCTGGATAAAATAGCAGAGGGTGTTAAATCTGGATTATACGCTGCGGGATGGTTTAGCTATGAAACAGGTTACCAACTTGAATCTAAATTATCCAATCTCATGCCTCCTGATAGAAAATACCCTCTGATCTGGTTTGGTTTATTTTCAAATTATTTGCCCTTAACAAACAACGAAGTCTCTGAATTGTTAGACGTGAATTCCATGAATGCACCGTCAGCATTCCAAATCAAAAACTTATCACCAAACATCTGTAAATCAGACTATATTCAATCTGTCAGAAAATTAAAACAATACTTAAAAAATGGTGATACTTATCAAGTGAATTATACGTTTAAGTATAAATTCGAGTTCAGGGGAAATGCATTTCAGCTATACAAAAAATTGCGTGGAAATCAAAAATGTGAGTTTGGAGCGTTGCTTCGGACTGAAAATGAAATGATAATGTCACTATCCCCGGAATTATTTGTGCGAAAGGACTCAGACTCCTTAATATGCAAACCAATGAAAGGAACAATAAAGCGAGGTCGATCAGAAAAAGAAGATGAAACACTGGCTCATCATTTACAAAACGATCCGAAATCTATCGCTGAAAACATGATCATCGTCGACTTGTTACGAAATGATTTAGGAAAAGTTTCGGAAATTGGATCGGTAAAAGTATCTAATGTACTGGAAATAGAGAAATATAAGACTTTATTTCAAATGACATCCACGATAGAAGGGAAAGCAGACAAAGATAAATCCATAATTGAGTATATTAAACACTTGTTTCCGTGCGGTTCAGTCACAGGAGCTCCCAAAATAAGGACAATGGAGATTATAAACGAAATAGAACTTGAACCTCGAGAAATTTATACGGGTTCCATTGGCTGTTTTTTTCCAGATAATTCTTTTTGTCTGAATGTTGCCATAAGAACGTTGATCATAACAAATGACAGCAAAGGGGAAATGGGAATAGGCAGTGCAATCGTGAATGATTCAAATGTTGACGACGAATATCAGGAATGCTTATTGAAGGCTAAATTTTTGTTCCAGAGTAAAGATCAATAATATTTCTATTCTTGTTTTACAACTCAGTTGGAATGAAACAGCACCTCATCAAATTCAGAATGCTGATTCTATCGATTCCGGAAACAACCGTGATCGATGGTTATAAACTGACTCAAAAGCAGCAGCCATTGTTTCAAACGGTTATTCCAATAAACCTATCATGTCAGATTATAAAAAATCTGGATTCAAAGATGTTATTGCAAAACCCTATAACATTTCTACGACAGGACAGGTAATCAATCCTGTTATGAAACGGAAAAACAAACAACAAACATTATACGATAACATCGTCATTAACTGATTATTGATATTCTCTTGAATAGTCTGTATGCGAATCAATCATTGCTTATAAAAGCGTTACCCTGCCCTACAACAGATTTTTGAATATTTCAATTCCGCCAACCCAGGTTCCGATAAAACTGCCAAAGCCGGGAAGAAGAAACGCCAAAAATATCCTTAGCAGTCGATTTCGCCACCACTGTATGATCTTACTGATATCGGATGCCACGTTTTGAACTTCCCTTACACGTGGTGGACATAACCAGGCTTGAATAAACGCTGTGACATATCCAGCACCAATGACTGGTGTTAAACTCGTAAATGGAGCAGCAATAAAAGCAGTTAATATCGTGATTGGGTGAGCAAACGCTGCCAACGCACCGACAGCACTGGGAATGCCGTTGGCTAATATCCAAAACAATAAATTTTCACCGGCGATTTCTGGACCGCTGCTATATCCAATCCAGAAAATTGACCCGATAATAAATAATGGAACAGCCCATCCGATATACTTCCAGACAGGTGATGACGGTGGAACTTCTTCGATGTCCTCAATTTTGATTTTCCGATTTAATTTGAGAGACTCAAGAATTCCCTGTACATGCCCGGCACCAACAACAGCAACAATGCGATTTCCAGTTGTAGTGCGTATTTTTTCAGCAAGATAGTCATCACGTTCATCAATTAATACATGTTTGACCTCAGGTAAAACCGTACCGATTTCCTTTAACATCTCTGAAAGAACATCCTGGTCACGCAACTCTCCGAGTTGATCTTCTGAAATATCAGTCTGATCAAATAAACTTGCTATGACAGATGAAATTATCATTGACTTCTTAAAAAATGGTGTCGATGCCCATGCACGTCTAAGCGTAATCCTGGCATCACGGTCACACAACGCTGTCTTGATCGATTCTTCATCGGAAACCCTGGCGGCTTCGACCATTTCCATACCGGGCAAAACGCCTGTTTTATCGCCAAGACGCTTTTGAAACGATGCCAGCATAATCTGGATAATAAGTGTACTTAGCTGCTTTTCCCGAATAATATGTTTTAAATCCAGATTTTCCCAATTTTGAGGTTTAATCAAAGATCGATATCGCCTCTCATCTAATTCCAGACAAACACAGTCCGGCCTTTCTTTTCTAATCGTATCTCGAACCAAATCTACCGATTTTTTCGAGATATGTGCAGTTCCAATAATGATGTATTCTTTATCGTCCATGGCCAATCGAAAAACATCCCTGTCATCCGAATCATTGCCATTCATATAATCTTCTTCTGTATCATTCATAATAAATTGAACATTTTATATTAATCGTTTTGCAATAAGTCTTGCACCGATATGTTTTTTTTGAGACAGGTCCTGTCCAGCCAGGGTCTCTGTCAAACTGATGAATTTTAAATTTCCCCCCTCGATATCAGTATTACACTCTTTGCACCCTTTTTCACGAGTCCAGGTGAAAGTTAGAGCCGCTGAAATGCCATCGCCGGCAAAAACGATATTCTCCTCACTAACAGGTTGCTCAAGATCAAAAATCAAATATATGAGATACTTGACGATTGTTACCGTATAAGCCGGTAACCCATTTAGGCAACATAAGCCGACACCCGGAGAAGTGAAATTACAGCAAGAAAATTACACCCCCTCAAATTAACGTTCAACAATATTGGGATAAATTTAAACAAGCCCGATAACCTCTCCATATTCAGCCTGATTTAAACCCGCAATCATCTAAATTGACCGGTCATGTATTTTCTATCATAATTTAGGAAAAAAGTATAGGATAGATTGGATAAAACGTATAATATAACAGATTGCAGAATCTTTAATATAGCTTTGTGCCAGCAATATCATGAGTCCAATTAAGCTGAAACCAGATAAGTTAATAAACAGATATGGATAAAAAAACCAACGATTCAATCGAAGAGGACAGTCACAGTAAAAATTCATCTCAATTTTTAGGATCGTTGATTCTAAAAACTTTTACATGTACACTATCGATTCTGGTGTTACTGGCTTTGATTTCATACGATCCGGAAGACACTCACTTCATCCATGGTGGATTAGGTGAGTATACCGTCGTAAAAAACTGGATTGGATTATTTGGTGCTCATGTGTCATATCAGCTAATAGCCTGGTTAGGATTCGCAGCCCATATAGGTCTTTTTCTAATTCTCGGATGTACTGTTAATCGAATAACAAACAAAGACGTAAAACCAATCACAAATGTTTACATTGCAGGCATAGTAGTTGTGATATGGGGCACCTCTATGTTATTGGGAGTTTTTCCTGATTTTCTTTCTTCCGTATCTAAACATCTAAATATTGCCCAAACCCCGGGTGGTGTTATTGGACAGCGTTTCTGTGCCCCGATTTCGACAAGCGAATCAAGTGGTTGGCTGACATGGGTCGTAAATACACCCGGGAGTATCATCATATCATTGTGCCTCATCGCAGTCGGTTTGAGAACAATCTGGTACTTTGACTGGGAATCCAAAGCAGGAATATGGTGGAAATCCTTTATATTAAAATTAAGAGAACGAAAATTAAATCCTAAACCCGATTCAGAAAAAAAAGAGAAAAAGAAAACATATTTTTCAAAAAAAGAGCCTGACAATACACAATCCAGTGACATGGAAGAAGTTAAAACAGAATCAAAATTTATCATTCCTGATCCGGAAGAATTTAATACCCATCTTGACAATCAGGAAACAGATAAAAGAGCGTCTAAATCAAAACCGGATCGGTCAAATTTTCCAAAGACGAAATATAAACTGCCACCACTTACATTGTTAAAGGAGGCTCCGAGTCATTCTACAACAATGAATCCGGCAGAAGTTGAAGCTAAAAAAGAAGTTTTGCAGGAAACACTGGATAGTTTCAGCATTGATGCAACGGTAGGCGAATCAACATCAGGTCCACGAGTAACGCTCTACGAAATCAAACCGGCGCCTGGCGTGAAAGTTGAACGTATAAGCAGTTTGTCAAATAACATCACAATGAGCTTAAAAGCTGAGAGTTTGCGAATACTGACTCCAATCCCTGGTAAAGATACGGTGGGAATAGAAGTACCAAATTCGTCATCATCAGCGGTTTACCTCAAAGATTTATTTGAGAGTAAATCGTGGAAGAATTCAGGAGATGTCATACCACTGGCTATTGGGAAAAAAATTAACGGAAAACCGGCAATCCTTGACCTGGCAAAGGCACCGCATTTACTCATCGCCGGTGCAACAGGAAGTGGAAAATCTGTTTGTATGAACACGATCATATTGAGTATGCTCTACAAATTTTCGCCTGATCAATTGAAATTGATCATGGTTGACCCAAAGGTCGTCGAATTCAGCGGCTATAACCCACTGCCCCATTTACTCACACCCGTTATTACACAAGTAAAAAAGGTACCTGCAGTACTGCGCTGGGTTCTAAACCAAATGGAATGGCGCTATGATGTACACTCAAGGGTTGGTGTTCGAAATATTGCAGCGTTTAATGAAAAAAAGCGTGACCGGGAAATTCTCGATGATGAAGGTGAGCCAATTCCTGAAAAATTACCCTATATCGTTGTTATTATAGATGAATTAGCAGATATAATGATGACAGCAAAAGCCGATGTTGAAACATCATTGGCCAGAATTGCACAACTGGCTCGTGCTGTCGGGATTCATGTTATTGTCGCGACACAGCGGCCAAGCGTAAACGTTATTACCGGAATAATCAAAGCAAATTTCCCTACCCGTATCGCCTTTCAGGTCACATCGGTTGTTGATTCCAGAACAATTCTTGACGGTAAAGGAGCGGAATCGCTTCTGGGCCGGGGTGATGCATTATTCAAACCGCCCGGCGGTTCTAAGCTTGAGCGAACTCAGGGAGCAATGACCGATGATGAGGATATTGAAAAAGTAGTATCACATGTCGCAGAACAGGCAGAAGCGGAATTTATTGACACTATTTTATCTTTTGGAACTCCTAAAAAATCGGATGCAGTTGATCACGCAGCCAGTGAACCTAAAGTCCCCCTTCCCTCTTCAGCAGCCGGAGAGGCAGCTGACGCTAAAGACGGTGATGAAGAACTAATCCAAAATGCAATCGCAATCATACTTAGAGACAGAAGAGCAACAACCAGTCATGTCCAACGTCGATTAAGAATCGGGTATAATCGTGCGGCCCTGATAATAGAACAACTTGAACAGCGGGGTATTATTGGCCCTCAAATTGGAACTGCACCCCGACAGATTCTGCTTGAAGATAACCAAGAATCAGTCAATGATACAGATCCAAAAGATCAATCAGATGGTTAAACTATGAACATCCAGGCGGATGAGAGTAGTCCACATGGCCTAAGAATAAATTAATTATTGATAAAATCATGGCAAAAGACGACCGGCAATCCAAATCTAAATTTGTGCAATCAGAATTATTTACCGATGATAAAACCCCGGATAACGAGACGCTCTTAAATGATCAATTAGAGTCGGCAAACGACGTTGATGAGGTTCAAAACTCACGTAATTCCAGTCAGGAACATTTAAAAAATTTGGATATCACTCAGGAGAGTAATGAGAATGATGATGATGATGAAACAGAAGAACTTATAGATCAGGACACGACATCTAATAACATTGTCATCTCAATCAAATCCGACGGAGAATCATCGATAGGCGAAAAACTCAAGAGTACAAGAATAAATCAAAACCGAACCATTAGCGATATTGCACAGGCCACCCGGATACGAAATGATTTTATCGAGTGTATTGAAGAAAATGAATTTTCTAAATTGCCCACTGCTGCTATTTTTACAAAATCATTTATCAAATCCCTTTGCAGGGAATACAATTTGGATTCAGACGATATTGTTTCAGAATTCGAAAAAATAGTTAACCATTCGGATGCCATCAATATCAACTCAGCACCGGACAGTTCACATCAAAAGAACATTGCCTCACTACATGAAACCGACACAACGGTGTTACGTAAACGCACCTCACTGAAATTTGCCTGGATTATAACGCTCCTCATTTTTTGTATTGCAATCATTACACTTACATATGTAGTAAAAAGCAGGAAATCGGTCAATACCCCGGAAATTTTACACTTAAATACGAATACAAAATTTATATCTGAAGAAACATTGGAACAGTTTCTCGTGCCCGAGCAGCTGGAACTGGACGAATTAGAAATTCAGAACATATCCGGTAATGGAGAGAAAAAAACTACGGGAGAAAAATCACATCAGGACTAACAGATTACACTTTATCTGTGTTCACCATAATAGTGACTATTTTAGAAGACCAAAAACGAAGAAACGTTAATATTGAAAAAAAAATCCTGAAAATACGAAGTACACGTAATATTCGGATCACCACAAGATAATGTGAACCGGGTACAAAAAAACTCAAATACGTTGGCAGAATAGCTGATAAATCAATAATTCCCAAAAAACTGAATGCATACTTAGCGGGTTTACCAACACTGAGTAATCTCAATATATACTCCAGTGTAAAAAGAACCGTGAAACCCCATTCCAATATATAAAATAAAGACCCATACTGCAATCTGACAGACAGACTCAATACTGTCAAGCATTACAACGCCAACACTCAAGAGAATACAGATGATCAATAATTCATCAAATAGTTTTCCGGATCGAGTTTCAGCCTCGAATATTATTTCATGAATAAACCGCTGCCATGGTTTAAGAGATTGATTTCGTTGTTTATTATCCATGATCAGAAAGTCTGGGATTAATATTATTCCCTAATGATTCACGGCACTGCCAATAATTTATCTGCCAATTCATCTGAAATACCAGGATAACCCAATTCATAAACGAGTTTAAGGGAAAAGTCAATTGCAGCACCCGGCCCTTTTCCAGTTACAATGTTTCCATCAACCATAACCATGTTCCCGGTACAATTTGCACTGCCCGGTTTGCTTTCAAAAGAGGGATAACATGTTACCTGTTTATCTGATATAATTCCAGCAGAATTCAAGGCTGTGGACACAGCACATATTGTACCGATACACTGCGTTTGTCTGTTTAAATCTTGCAGAAGCTCGATAACATCGGAATTTTTTGCTGAATTTTCCGATCCCGCCATCCCTCCAGGTAAAATGACAGCATCCAGACTGTCTGCACTGATCTCCTAAATGATTGTGTCCATGCCAACACAAATTTTATGGGAACCGGAAACACGGGTATCGGAAACACCAATCATTATGACATTAATCTCAGCCCGCCGTAAAACATCGACGATCGTATATCGCCTCAATTTCTTCAAACCCATCCGTGAATAAAACCCCGACAGTTTTCATGTCATTAGGAACCTTCTTTTTGTCCAGACTCAGCAACTTCGGGTTCATCAAGTATAAACTGCCAGTCATCCGCAAACATCGTATCAGAACCCGCTTCCAACTCTTTGTAGTATTGACCAAGAATTGCCTGCTGCTGCTGACGCGTATATTGAGGCAGCAGAAATGACTTAATCTGCTCAAAATCTTTGTCAGATGGCAGTGTGTGTTTGGTTATATAGATAAGAACTGATCCGTTATCCGTATCTTTAGACGCGGCAAGTTGGCCGGCTTTCGTTTCTTCAGCCACAGTTTTAATTATTTCTTTATTTGCATGATTCGGTCCCTGGCTTAATGAGAACTCTCCGGTTGAAGAAAACCCGACATCACCTTTGGCTTCGGAAAACGGTAACCCCGCATCAAGCTTTTGCTTTATGGTGTCATAGGCAAGCCGAGCATCTTCTCTCGCCCTTGCAACCGCCTTCTTATTTCGCAAATCACGTTCAGCCAACTTCGCAGTACTTGTCAGCGTAAGTTCACTTTCTCCCTTGTCATTTAAACTCTTTTCCTTAAACGATGGCAGATAGGAATCCCGCGATGCCTGCCAGCATGCTACATAAAAAGCCTGTCCGGATTCAATGACTTCACTTAATGGTTTTGCTCTGCTTAAGGTACTTCCTTCAGTCACCAGTGCTTTTGAAAAATCAGGGATCCCCGGGACACTATTATCTTCTTCCGTGAAAAATTCTGTTTTGATTGGAATAACTGAATTCATTCCTGTTTTATAATTGCTGCAGAATTTGACAAAAGCATCTGCTTTCATTTCATTATCAACTTCTTGCAATGCTTTGTGCAGTTCAATTGCAAAAAGTGTTGCCTGCTTTTGTGCCTCCTTTTTGGCAATTTCTCTTTTCTTGGTTTTTAAATCGCTGATAATGTCAGATCTAACTGTATCAAAGGACTGTTTATCACGTTCATCTAATTTCTGAATGATATGAAATCCAAAACTCGTTTCAACAATGTCACTTATTTCATTTTTCTCCAGGTTAAAGGCAACATCTTCAAATGGCTTTACCATTTTCCCTCTGCCAAAAAATCCGAGATCACCTCCCCGACTCGCATTACCGGCGTCCTCACTATGTATTTTTGCCAATTCAACAAAATTATTCTTTTCTTTTGCTTCCGCTAAGATTCCTTCCAATTTCTGGCGTTTCTCTTCTCTGAGCTCATCGGTATCATCCGGATTTACCTTTAATAAAATATGGCGTGCTTTTACTTCCTCTAAAGCAAACTCAGAATCAAGGTTGTCATCGTAATATTCTCTTGCTTCATTTTCTTCCAAACCGCGTATTAGTTTTCTTTCGATCTCTGCTTTTACCTCAGAAAAAGGAACCGTGCCACGGTCTGCTATTTTCTGAACAATGTGATAGCCCCGGGTTGATTCCAGGATTCCACTGATATCATTTTCGTTCAAAGATGTTACTGCTGTTAAAAAATCCTGACCATACCGTGCTCCTAAATTATTAAGATCCATAAATCCAAGATCACCGCCTTTTCCTGCACTGACCTTATCGTCACTGGTTTCCTCAGCGATTTTAACAAAATTGTTCGCCGAGACCGTCTTTCCGATTTCTTCAATCTTCTCTTTCTTTATCTGCCTGACTTCATCCGTATCATCTACTGCTGTAGAAATTTGAATATGTCTTATTTTAGTTTGCTTTTTCGAATACAGTTTATCCTTGTTACTGTCATAATATTCCTGTATTTCACCATCTGAAGCACTGAGTTTTTCCAGGTAATCATCAATCATAAATATTGCTGTCTGCAACTGTACCTGTTCGCCAATTCGATATTTATCGTCAAGATGTTTATTAAAATAAATTTCAACTTCTTCATCAGTTACATCAATTTCATTTAAATACTTGAACGAATAAAAATTACTGACTTCAGCCTCGCATTTTGTAAAATATCCCAAATGTGCAGACCTCATCTCAGGATCTGAAACCGTGACGCCTTCTGTGATGCGTTTCTCGATTCGTTCTACAATAATATTTTCCTTGATTATCTCATCAAAATCGCCTTTAGATAACCCTTCTGCTCTTAGAAATGTATCTTCAAACTCCTTAAACTTTTCCATATCAAATTTGTCATCTGTCTTAAACCCTGCATAACTCATGATTTTTTCTCTAACCTGATCATCTGTTACAGTATCAATACCCAAATTACCAGCCTGATGTAAGGCCCGCATTTGATTTAAAACCTGTTGAGATACAATTTTCAAGACCCCAGGATTACGAAAAATCTGATCATCAGACCCCATATATCGCTGATAATCGAGAAAAAACTTAACTTTTACACCTGCAAGATGATTGAAAAATTCTGCACGGGTAAATGTTTTCCCATACATGCTTCCCACCACAGGGTCACGGTCGCTGCCACCACTGCCCGGTCTGAAATCACCGTAAAGAAATACAAACGGAATGATAATGGCACCACCAATAAATGCGTATGTCAAACGCCCATGCTTTGCACAAAAACGGTTAATGCTTGAAATAATCATGTCACTTAAATTCCTATATTAATATAATTTTTCTCATTTAATTTAGAGAGATCATACCTAAACCGGCAAATACTTTAGTAGGATTGTCAAATACCATCAATCAATTCGAATTCTGTTTTGTCAACATAACACAATGGACAAACCCAGTCTTCCGGAACATCCTCAAAGGATGTTCCCGGAGCAATCGTTTGCGTAGGATCTCCAATTTCGGGGTCATATATATAACCACACATCAAACACATATAGTAGTCCATAAAAATGAATCCGTAAGCTAAGTCAATTTGTAAAATTTACAACCACAATATATTAACAGAGTTTATTAAAATTTCAGAACAGCTTGAATCATTTAAAGAAGCAGAATAAGAACTCGAAACAATGCCATGGTATGCGTTTTTCACACGAACGAAAATACTACCGAGTTTCAGTAAAGGGGTTGTCAAACAAGCCCGAATCATCGCAGAAATTCACAATACTTATACAGTATTGACAGTTTTGAGATTCCGAGATAAAACAGGAAGACTACCTGAAAATTTATCCGATTTAGTTCCGGATTATGTTCAAACAAATTTCGGAAGATACTCTCACAAAAAGACCATTCAATTATAAAATTCTGAATGAAAATTTTAGTGGTTTGAATACATATTTTTGAATTAATTCATAGCGGTTCATTTTATTCTTTTCTCCATTTAACTCTGCCCATTCATCTCCATTGCCACTGCCTTTATCTTCTTCAAATCTAATTTGCCACTACCAGGCATTGGAATCTCATCAACCTTAAAATAAGCATCTTTTTTAGGGATCCAAAGATTTGGCAGTTCACCTGCTTTTAACTGATCAGTTAATTTTTCAATATCAATATCCCCGTTGTACAAGACTGCCGGAGATTCCCCTTTGAGATCACCGGTGCTGCTACTTGAAAAGATTACCGTCGCAAGATTTTTTATCGGATCCGGGTCCTGTTTTTATATAGACGGTTCATTACTTTTGCGGGTAAAAGATAAAAACCTAAATAGGAAATCAACCTGTATCCCATTGAAATTTCGTTCTTAAAATCCTCTATCCACAGCATTTCCTCTCGTTCTTTAATTTTCGCCTTTTCGACAAATTCTCTGGATGAAAAAATATGTCGAATCCCACACTTTTAAATTGACGTTGTCAACGGATTCTTCAGAGGCAGTAAAATTCAGATTCACAGGACATTTCCCAAGCAGCGAAATGCCAATATTCACTAACCCTGCACCCACACTGTTCGGCAGCATTACACCAATCATATCGTCTTCAGGACAGTGTCGTTTTATTGCTCGAGAAAAAGCCATTGATGCAATAAATGTTTTGGCATAACTCAGCTCGCTACCCCTGGAATCGACCATACAAAACCGGTTCGGATGTTTTTTGGCCTGCGAATAAAAACGTAGTGGCAGATGTATATCTTTCCCGGGGCGGAATTGATATGCATCTGCCCCCATTTCAGAGACAACAGCCCTAACCTCGCTGACTGAGGATTCTGGTGACATGGGTTTACCGAAAGATATTGTAACAGGATACGGAATTCGACTGGGAATTTTATTAAAAAACGTTTCCCCTTCAAAACTAAAAATACTGCCCCGGACACGATCAAGATGGACCGGAATAATCGGTGCATTGACCTTTTTCATTATGCGTTCCATACCTTTTTCAAATCGAAGCAAATTACCCGTTCGTGTAATCGCTCCTTCTGCAAAAATGCAGACGATCTCCCCATCATTGATATGATCACCTGCTTCAGTGAATGATTCCAATAATTTTTTAGGACTGTCGGTATCCGCAATGGGTATAAATTTCATAATTGAGAATAATAATCCCAAAAACTTATTCTCAAATAATGATCGCAGTGACATAAACCGAATCACTCGCCGGGTACAGGCAATAATCAGACATCGATCAGCAAATGATACATGATTACAGACAAGCAAGGCACCACCGGCAGCAGGAATATTTTCTTTACCAATAATTTTAATTTTATAAAGGGTATGAATTATCAGAAAAATGACAAATCGAACCAAAAGTCAGGTAGAAGTTTACATATGTAGATGATAACAAAAAATGATAACACACCAAAAATAACAAATATCAACGCTGGATCAACCCGGAGGTACGTCGCTAAAAACCAAAATACAACAGATGCCATCGTCATACTCGAGAATGAAATAAAATTTGACGTGGCAAGTATTCTTCCTTTACTGTCTGCCGGGCTGAATTGCTGAATATAAGTGGCAAGAGGAATGATAAAAAACCCGCAACTCGTACCAAACAGAAAGAAAGTCAGAACCGTCGCAGGAAATGATCCGTGTGTGATACTTAAAAGCATAGAAAAAATTCCCAGTCCAATCGCACCAATCAGCACTAAACCGAATTCAATTTTTTCCTCTGAAAAACGTCCTGCTAGAACACTGCCGAGGGCAACACCAAAACCGATTGCAGCAAGAAGCACACTTGTTCCGGTATCACCAATCTGCATGACTGCTTTTGCATAAATCAAAATATTCATCTGATACAGTGCACACAAAAACCAAAAATAGGCATTGCCAATAACGCAAAGGGACATCGCCCGGCTCTGTTTAATTTCAGTAAAATTTAAATAAATGTCTTTGAGAAAATTAACCTCAAAAGATTTTTTTGAAGCCGAAGGTGGTACATAGGGAATAAATCGACTGGAAAAACACCCCAGAATCGCGACACCTATAAAAACGATCGATGTTAAATGAACTTTATAATCAAACCAGAGAAGCAATTGACCTCCAGTTAACGTCCCCAGAATTATAGAAAGAAACGACCACAATTGTAACAATCCGTTTGCATTTGACAAGTCTTTTTCTGAAAACATCTCCGGTAAAATTCCATATTTTGCCGGACTGAAAAACGCACTTTGCGATCCCATCAAAAATAAAACGCCAAGCATGAGTTCTATACTCCCAGACAGAAAAGCAGCAAACCCAAGAGACATGACAATAATCTCACATACCTTGATCCAAAAAATGATCGTCGTTTTACTATAACGATCAGCGAAAAAACCAGCATAAGAAGAAAATAACAAAAACGGAATCACCAGCATTGCTCCGGCCAATGCAACATATTGTGTCCCGCCACCGGGTTGATCTGCAAAAAAATTAACGGCCAATAGTGAAATTACTAACTTGAATGCATTGTCATTAAACGCACCCAAAAACTGAGTTACAAGCAAAGCTTTAAACCCATTTGATTTTAGAGAGATATGATTCGACATAATCAGATTAAATTACAGTTGTCAGTAAACCTTCATATATGTTGTAATTGTACTGCAGGCAGCATAGACACCTTGCCCGCAATATTAAAACACGGCGGCCAAAACACCTCTGTAAACGCCGCAATAAGGAGCATGAGCATGACACCATACATCATTTGAATACATTCGATTCCCGCAATACGCAGTGAATGTACCCGACTCAAGTTACCGGGCGAGAGGATAGAATACCCTGGTCTTAATCCGGCTGCACCTGAAAATAAAATCGCAGTAAGTTCAAATGTGTCATGCCTGATAACAAACGAATAAAATGTTTCCGAATATCCCAAATCAATGCTATAGACCAGTACCGGTACCACAGGCACGTCACCTGATGATAATGAGACTTTCGCGACACTTATCCAATTACGAAAATAAAATGCCATCAATCCGGTTCGACACCAAACATGCTCCGATATATAATCCCAAGTATCAAATTCATCACGGGCAGTGTCCAGATGAATCCAGCCCCTAATGGGATAAACTAATCATCATTATAAATCCCATGGCAATAAGAATACCGAAAAATGTAAACCAATTATGTTTTATTGCTCTTCGTGATGTCTCCAGCATCTGCCAGGCCTCATTGATCATATCATCAAAATTCAGCTCATAATCTCCAGAAAGTGCTTTGTCGATTGACCCATAATTGCCGGGGTCTCCAATAACATCCGGTCTTAAATCATTTTGGGGTGGTTGGTAAACATCCTCTATGATGAAATCCTTCCAAATCATTTATATAAAAAATCAGGAAAGGAGATTAAGCAGAATAACTGTGAGCACAATATAAATCAAACAATATTTACTGGAATTCAAATCTGCAGCCGGACAATCCCCAAAAAGTTGGGCATGATTACATCTGTTCAACCGTTGTACTTGCTGCATTATATTACGCTGGACTTGAACTTGATGCGTATCAGGTGGTTCGAAGCAAGGGACGATTAATATCGAATCCTGATGTTCAGATTGATATCGAAATCAGAGATTAATTGGGAAAAAACTTCGAAATTCGATCTTCGTTATTCCAAACCAGATATAGATGATTCAATTCACTTGTAAATATTGGAATTTGAAAACTGCTTCACTTGCCGCGGGACGTCATAAAGACCTTGACGGTGCGATTGAAAAATTTATTATTGCCGGTTTACCCGATGCTGCGGTTGGAACTATAACTGACAGCGGCGGCGGAGCACTTGCGATCGGAAGTCAATTAGATGCTGTAAATAATCAGGTTACAATTAGATTTAGTCCGGCAACGACAGATCCGCTGCCGGTTCAGCAAACCTCTTTTCAGTTTAATGTACGTGATAATGGAATGGACGTTAAGCAATTAACCAAATTAACGTCAGTGTCTGCGGTTGCGTTATCATTTGTAGTTGATGCAATTGATAATGGTAATCCGCCGCAGAAAGATACAGAAACTGCAACGGTATTTTTTATGAATTCAAAACCCGGGACTATTTGGGTAGATGCTGCCTATGCCCATTTATCAAATGGTAACGCAGTTGATTTCCCGTTTACAGCAGTTGATGCCGGCAGTTCAGTGGTTGGAATTGATGCATTCGCAACAATTCAGGACGGTATCGATCGTGCCGGTCAGATTAACGCAGGCCGGGTAAACGTTAATCCGGGGACTTATAACGAGAGTATCGCAATTACAAAGGGTGATTTGACAATTACAGGTGATTTACCCGCAGCATCAGTTACGGGAGCCGGAGCGAATGCACCGAAAATCGATGGTGCAGACGGGATTGGCAACAGAGCAGTATCGATTGATTCCGGGGTGAGCGGGGTGACAATTCAAGGGTTTGAAATTGCTGATTACCCGGGAAGTGCGGCGACACCGTCTTATGGTATTCGAGCAATGAATACCGATACATCGTTAATACGAATTTTGAATAATCATATCCATAACGTATCTGTCGGGATTGGAGCTTTAAGTAATGATGGTTCAAAGCATGATCAGTGGATTGTCCGGGATAATAAGATTAATGACGTATTAACAGGTATAACTCTTCAGAATTCGCCAAATTCGCAGGCTCTGAATAATACAATTATGCGAAATCAAAATACTGCAGGTACACAGGCAGGACGTCTCCCGACTCGATAAGTGAATACATAAAATAATTTTTCTATGCATATAAAAATACCCGTCCAGGTGAAATTTTATAGCTTAGCTTGATTTGCATAAAGCCGTTTAGTTACTCAAATATCAAAATTCCCTTTTTTATCTTTTAATTGATTCAGATAAAAATTTTGAAAGAAAAAACAGGGTGAATTATTCAGACGGCCAGGGAGTGTCGTTGCGGACATATCGACCGTTTTTCATTTCAGTAAAAAACACCTGTACCAGAGGGTGGACAACTGCCTTATGGGAAATGTCGGGTTCAAGACTGCTTTGAGCAGCATATGTTGTGTGATTCGCATTATGAACAAGTACATAGTACCAGGGTTGGCTGCGATTGGGCCGGCTTTGGTTAGACTGGTACCATAATGCATCAGCCCTGCATTTATCATTATAATCAACAATAACACCTCTATAGCCATATTGTTTATGTTTTACAATCTGACCCGGTGAAAAAAAGTACTGTGTATTACACGGCGTTTCATCATCGAAGAAGGAGTTGGCCAGAGGATGATATTCTTCCATAACAGTAAGTAAATCCAACATCAGTTTACTATTTGATTGTTCATTGACATATTGATATGCTTTGATCAGATTTCGTAAAACACGCTCGATTACAATGTCAGAACTCACTGATGTCTGGACGATTTTTTCCAGGTAATTATCTGAATAATTCGACATTTTAATAAAATCGGCTGATTGAAAAATCTGTCCCTGATTAAAACAGTCTATGAGATGGGGTGTATGATTTAAATCGATCCGAGCCAGAAAATGCCCGGGAAAATTACAGCCGTGAATTTGTAAATTTAGACGTTGGGCAACCAGGATATACACATAGGTCAAACTTATTGGAATACCGACCTTATTATTGACAACACAGATCAGATTGCTGTTCATGGGATTATAATAATCTGTTTCTGTTCCTCTCAGCATCTTGTCTTGAAATAGAAATTTTGCAAGTTGAATTGATTCACGAATATCATAAATGTCGTCATACTCATCAGCCAAAAGATCAAGTACCGCAGGAAGCTGAATGGGATAATGAATGCCTAATTGAAACCTGGCAATACAATCAAATGCATTCTCAATTTTTTCGTATTCATCTTTAATGGTTAAAATTGCTCGCCACTGGTGTTTTAACCATTCTTTTCGATTCTTTTGAAAAATAGGCTCCAACAGCATTTTCTGATCTGTATTTAACGTAACCCGGAGATCATATATATCGTCTTCTAACGATGTCCCATGCTGATCGAGTTCACTCAGAATTGTTTTTTGAATCGAGATAGAATCGTCATCAAGAAGGTTCAACAGGAAGGGTAATTGTGATTTATCTGCTTTACTCATCGCTATTATAATGGAATTTAGTTATATAATTGATATTTGTACTCAACATATTTATGCGTGTGCTAAAATTCAACGATCCTCCGACTCATTTTACTCTAAATACGCTATGCGAGGGATGAGTCTAATATCTTTAGTGAAAAAATCTTTAGCCCATCGACATGTTTATTCCGTAAATTCATCATAACAGAAGGAATTTTACGTTGGTTGAAGCCTTCTTGGTATAACGCATAAATCATATCTCGTTGAGTGAGGGTTAAATGTTTATACTCTTTCATGATGATTCCTTGTTGTTGTGATTAAAATTGTGAGAGATTAAGTATAAACTTAACCCTCAATTTCAGTCAACAGGGAATTACACCCGGATTTTGAATCTACGTTCGATATACAATGGAAAATATTAAATCACAACGTAAATCCGTCGAGTTAACACGGTCTAAGTGACTCATCGGTTTAATCATGCATCGATGCCAAATTTTGTCAGTCTCTCAGGCATCTCACTTATTGACGGCTCTGTTGTTCAAAAACACAACGTGCTATTCAAAGGTATTGATGCCTGCCTGGATATTGATGGTATTCCACAAAGTGCAACTGGGCAAACGAGCTTGTTCACAGGGCATAATGCATCGAAAGTTTTAGAATATCATCTTCCGGTCTTCCCCTCTGATTGAGATAATAACGAATAACTCGATTCTTAAACAAGTAACTGAACAAGGCGGTAAAGCAATATTTGCCAATGCATATACTCCATAATATTTTGAACTTGTTGAACAGGGGAAAAGGAAGCGTAGTGCAACAACACTCTTTATGTTAGCTGCACAATTAGATTTTCTAACACGGGATGATTTACGTTGGGGCCATGCGGTGTATCGGGACATTACAAACGAATATTTGCATTATAACGACTCTTCACTGCCATTGTTTTCAGCCAATAGTGCTGAAAATTTCACATGATCATGTAAAATATTGTACGAATGCTTTGCTTCTGATATAGTAGGTTACCGCAAGGGTTTAGGAAATGGAATAAAGTTTTTGGAGCAACTCGACGACTTTTTGAGGGGATAATGGAAACGACAGAGCCGGAAACAAGCATTCTGATTACCAGTGACCATGCAAATCTTAAGGATTTATCAGCAGGAGCTCACACGCATAATCCCGTTCCTTCAGTGGTTTCAGGACCTCCGGCTCAGTATTGTGAGTTATTAAACTCAATTTTGGATGTTAACCCCTGCAGCCGTTTCCTTTTTGAATGAAAGACGTTAGAGGCCAAAATTTAACACGGACATATTTGAAAGTAGTTAACAGATAATGATTATTTCTTCTCAGGAGATTCATTTATGGTATGCTTATGACGAACAGATTTGCGATTCACAATTGTTATCTCAATATTTCAATTTGCTGAATCCGGAGGAATATTCACGACAGAAACGCTTTTATTTTGAAAAACATCGTCATCAATACCTGATTACACGCACTATGCTGCGTACAGTATTGTCGTTTTACGCAAAAGAAATTGCCCCTGAGGATTGGCAGTTTACGAAAAATGATTACGGTAAACCATCTATCAGAAATTCTTCTGTAACCCTGCCAATACGATTTAACATATCGCATACTGAAGGTTTGGTGGTCTTGGCCATTACTTTAGATCATGAAGTCGGAGTTGATGTAGAACATTTACTTCGATCAGGTAAGACAGTAGAAATAGCAGATAACTATTTCTCTCCAATTGAAGTGAACTATTTGCGCGAACTGCCGCCTGAAAAGCAAAGAGATCGATTTTTTGATTTTTGGACTTTAAAAGAGGCATATATAAAAGCGTGTGGCATGGGATTGTCGATTCCTTTAAATCAATTTAGTTTTTCATTCTCTGTGCAAGGCGAGATCGCTGTTTCATTTGATCCCGCAAGAGATGATCAACCCGAAAATTGGAAGTTTTGGCAAATTCGTCCCGATGATAATTATATAGTCTCGCTTGCAATTAAGGAAATTGAATGCCCTAAACCTTATTCGCTATTAATGCGAAAAATTATTCCCTCATCAACGATTGAAGAAGTAGATTATCCCCTGATAAGGAAATCTTCCTCAGCAAAGATGTCTCAACTCAATTAGATGCTGTGTGTTGAATAGACATGGAATTATTCTCCCTTTGACCGCTAAGACTGATAAAATTTCAGGTTATTCTATTAAAGAACCTTGTCTTAGCCGATCCTTAAAAACGATTTAATATGTTATGTATTATATTCAATTGATCAAATGACCGAAAAATTAGCTGCTTATCGTAAAAACCGGTCAATCCGGTTGAACAAATCTAAGGAGAACCTAATACAGAGACAATCCCGAAATGGTAAAGAGCAACAATTTCTTTACAGTGGTTTATGTTGAATCCAAATCACAGACTTTACCGAATCTCTCATGCGATCCCGCGGGATAATTTTAGAAAAAGCGTTCAAGAAATATTATGTCAATTTTGGGCGGCCGGCGAAGCCAGGTCGTTTAATGATCAGTCCTTTACTGTTAAAACAATTTTACAATTCCCGTGACTAAAGAGAATAAACATGACGCAGAACATGAAATGCTTAAATTATGAGACAACAGAGTAGACTTAATCGTTTCAGCACGATATATGCAAATATTGACAGGTCAATTTGTGAATCATTTTCCAAACAAAATTATAACTATTCATTATTCATTTTTACCGGCATTTGTTGGTGCAAATCCCTATCGGAAAGCCTCAGATAAAGCAGTTAAAATCATCGGTGCTGCAGCACACTGTGTAACGCATGAGCCGGACGGGGATGTAAAGGACAGATCATAAATATTTAAATGATATTTTTTGCACCCTTTAGAATAACTAAATTGGCGGTTTTAAATAAATCCCGTCTCCACTATGTGAAATGAGTGCATGACACAGTGCAAGGGCAATGGCGTCAGTAGAATCTTTCGGGATCTGTTGAATATTCAAATTTAACATCTGTGACACGGAATGGGCTACCTGGTCCTTAGATGCACTGCCGTTTCCCACAACAGCCTGCTTAGCTTTTCGAGGTGCATACTCATAAATTGGAATTTTTTCTCTGGCTAAAATGCTGACAACGGCCCCCCTTGCCATACCCAATATCATCGCAGTTTGTGCATTCTTAAAATAATATCCGCCTTCAATGGCGGCAATTTGAGGATTATACAGCTTAACGATTTCTTCAATTCCACCCCTTAATCGATGTAAGCATTCGCTTAGCGGTATTTTGGGTTTATTCTTTACCACACCACAATCAATCGCAGTATATTTTTTACCAGAAATTTCTATGATGCCATAACCGGTACATCTTAATGCTGTATCTACGCCGATAACGATCACAATAAATCTCTATTTGAAAAGTAGGGAAATAGGTATTTAAAGATGTTTTTCATGTCATTTTTTTTGCTGAGTGTTTGACACTGACTAAATAATATTTCTAACATCTAATGTCCGGTTTTTCACGAATCATTTACACAAAGTTAATAATGTCTTTTTTAATTTATCCAATATTCACAAGAAGCAACGTATACTGACAACGACACTGATAATTTATCCGTTTCAGCGTTGCAACAGCAGTTATTCTGAAGCCGGACTTTCAAGAATTGTGTCATCGATATTTGCATTTGCATATACATCCTGTGTATCATCATAATCCTCCAGGTTGTCTAACAATCTGAGCACCTGCCTGGCGATTGAACTATCGGTTACATCAACTTGGTTTTCAGGGATTCTTACGATCCCGGATTCATTAGGAATAATACCCTTATTTTCGAATAGCGATACCACCTGATCAAAAATTTCAGGGTGTCCGATTAACTCAAGTTGATTGTCGTCCCTGTTTATATCCTCAACATCAATTCCCGTATCAAAACACATCTCCATCAGAGATTCTTCATCAAGGTTTTCGTCTGAAAGGATAAATCGTGATTTGCGATGAAACATCCAGCTAACCGCTCCGCTATTTGCCAGATTACCATTTGCTTTCGCGAAAATATTACGAATGTCTGCAGCAGTTCTATTTCGGTTATCAGAAAGACAATCAACAATAATAGCAACTCCTCCGGCCGCATACCCTTCGTAATTTAATTCTTCAAGCATTTGTCCACCAAGCTCACCTGCTCCCTTTTTAATTGCCCGATCGATATTGTCATTTGGCATATTTACATTTTTTGCAGCAGTAATTGCACTGCGTAAACGTGGATTTGTATCCGGCTCCTTACCACCAAGTTTTGTTGCTAACATAAGTTCTTTACTGAAACGTGAAAAAATTTTGCCTTTTTTGGCATCGACAGCAGCCTTTTTATGCTTAATAGATGACCATTTATTATGTCCTGACATTTTTTTAATACCTTACATAATTATGTTACTTTTTATATATAGAATACTTGCAAGAGAACCGACTAAGTCTATGTTGTACTTCTTTCTTCCGATAACAATAGTATACTGCAGGCAGTCGTTTTTTCGACAATCCTTTATCACTTTCGGTGGGCAGTTTGCAGAAACCTGTCGAAAACCCGTTCGATTTCAGTGTTACACATTATTAGAATTTAGATTTTGGAATTATCCTCATTACCTGTAATCAGGAATTAAAACAATGGAAAATGTCGTTATAATAGGAACCGGTGCTGCGGGGTACACAGCAGCTATCTATACTGCAAGAGCACAACTGAATCCGCTGATGATCTCAGGGCAATTACCCGGAGGTCAGCTTACTCAGACAACGGATGTTGAAAATTATCCTGGTTTTTCAGATGGCATTCTGGGTTTTGATTTGATGGACTCAATGCGAAAACAAGCAGAACGGTTTGAATGTCGAATTCAATCAAATACCGTTACAGATGTGAATTTTAAAAATGGGGGTCCGCAGGAACTCATATTGGATAATGGTGAAACCATCACCAGTAAGACTGTAATTATCAGTACCGGGGCATCTCCGAATTGGCTTGGTTTAGATTCAGAGGAAAAATTGAAAAACAAGGGTGTCTCCTCCTGTGCAACCTGTGATGGTGCTTTCTTTCGAGACGTCCCGATTTGTGTTATTGGCGGGGGCGACACCGCTATGGAAGAAGCAACATTTTTAACTCGATATGCAAGCAAAGTTATTATTGTCCATCGTCGAAATGAATTCAGAGCCTCCAAAATCATGGTCGGCCGTGCCCTGAATAACCCTGGAATAGAGGTATCGTGGGATAGTGTTCCAGTAGAATTTCTGGATGTAAATGAAGGAAAAGTTACCGGACTAATTGTTAAAGATGTAAGAACTAACGAGCAAAAAACCATCGAATGCGGTGCAATTTTTGTAGCAATTGGGCATCGTCCCAATACCGCCGCCTTCCGGCAGGTGATTGAACTGGATGAAAACGGCTACATTAAGGTGCAGGATGTAACTGCGCGTACAAATATCAGTGGAGTCTTTGCTGCAGGTGATTGTGTCGATCATGTTTACAGACAAGCAGTGACCGCTGCGGGTATGGGCTGCAAAGCTGGAATCGATGCAGAACGCTGGTTGGAAGCACAGTAGCTGTGAGTAAAATGTACTTAAAGTAAAATTTTTTAAACTGGATAATTTACTGTATCATTTATAAAAAGCTCGGGTGGCGGAATTGGCAGACGCGCCAGGTTGAGGGCCTGGTGGGGTTAAACCCGTGCGGGTTCGAGTCCCGCTCCGAGCACTACGGTTCAACTAATAAATCAATACTGTAGATTCCTAGACAACCTCTCCTGTGATCATATCATCGTCAACAGTTTCAAGCTTAACCGGAATCAACCTGTTGGACAAATCCAAATCCGATTTGACTTTTACTCTGGCATAATGATCTGTAAGGCCTTGCCAGTATCCATTCTTGAGCTGCTCAAATAACACAGGTTCCACATTATCAATTAATTTACTGTAAAACTCGTGTTTTTTGTGAAGACTCAGTTTTCTTAAAATTGAACTTCGTTTTTGAATATTCGGCACTGACACTTGATTTGGCAGTTTCTTACTTTTTGCCAGTTCCCTTTCTGAATAACTGAACACATGAAAATACGCAAACGGAAGCGAATTGAGAAAATCAAACGTTTCATCGAATAATGAATTATTTTCACCCGGATATCCAACAATTACATCAGTTCCCAGACATACATCTGTTATATTATTGTACGCTTCCAACAGAAAATTCTGATAGTCATTAACCGTATATTTTCTGTTCATCTTAAACAATAATGTGTTACATCCGCTTTGAAGCGGAATATGTAAATGGCGACAGAGTATCGAATTAGGGTTCATTTTTGAGATGATATCTTTAGGAATGGTCGTTGGCTCAATGGAAGAAATGCGTAACCGGGATAATCCATCTATGTTTTCCATCGTGTTGATAATATCTAAAAAAGTCTTCCCTTCATTAGAATAACATCCAATATTAACTCCGGTTAGTACAATTTCCTTAAAATCCGCTGCGACAAAATTTTTAGCTTCCCGAATCAGATCATCAAACTGTCTGCTTCGTGCACTGCCCCGTACATATGGAATCACACAAAATAGACAATAAAAATCACAACCGTCCTGTATTTTCAGGTTTGCTCGTGTATGACTATGATCATAACCGATGGTTGAAATAGTAAAATCATTTTTAGGGATAGGATCAACATTTACAATGGGTGATGGTTTTTCATTGGATTGATCAATAAATTCTAATAAATCCATTTTATGGGCATTTCCAATCACCCAATTAACATTTGGCAATGATAAAAGTGTCTCGCCCTGAGCTTGAGCTTGACAACCCAGGAGTGCTATTTTTGAATCTGGATGACGGCGAGCAATTTTTTTCACCATTTTTTTTGTATCTGCATCACCATTTTTCGTCACAGTACAGGTATTTACAACACAAATATCTGAGGGAGAGTCAATATCAACAACATGATACCCTCTATCTCTAAAGCTATTTTCTATCGTCGATGTTTCAGCTTGATTTAAGCGACATCCAAATGTAAAAAATGAAACACGTTTTTTCATATGATATTTTTCTGTGGTATACCAACAATTTTATGTTATTGTTCGTTTCCGGTATTTATAAATCAAATAATTTTACTGTAACATCGGAGAATCAGAAGAATAAAATCAAACTCTGCATTATTTATTCGTTAATATTTTCCATCTCTATTTTGTTCATCAGGTTGTAATATTATCGAATTTTTTAAGAGTGATAAAAAGGAAGTTAAACGCACTATCGATAAAATAAAGGTTGCGATAAATAAAAATGATTGGACAACAAGTGAAGGAAAAACCTATAGTAATAAATTGATTAAAGGCAAAGTAAAATCTAAAGGAATGGACAAGTTTCGAGCGTCAATTGATAATTTACCTGATGACCGCATGGCATTCATGATGCAAATTGACAGTATAAAGAAATTTGTTACAAAAATTACATCACGATTAAAAATTTGAAATGCCGCAGGAGACAGTGATAATAGTATATGACAATCTTTATATACCTGGGTTAAAAAAGGTACACAATGGCATTTCAATGAAGTTAAAGACCTTACAATAAAACAAGGTAATGGAAATACCGCCTATAACACTAATTCAAGAAAAAATCACGTAAAAAGTGAGATAAAAAGTCAATGCTTTATGATTCCTGAATAAACGCTTTTTGTCTCCTTGTTCAAAGTGAAAACATCTGTCAATAAATGTAATCAGAAAGGAAGTTATTATGCCCGTATTACCAGATTTACCCTACGCTTTTGACGCATTAGAGCCACATTTCGACAGTCGTACTATGGAAATTCACCATGACAGACATCATGCCGCTTATACCTCAAAATTAAATGCCGCATTAGAGGGAACAGATTTTGAAAATACATCGATTCCCGCAGTTCTTTCCATGCTTGACAAACTACCGGAAAGCAAACAAAATGCAGTTCGAAACAATGGCGGTGGTTATGTCAATCATAACTTGTTTTGGGAAATTCTAGGCCCGAATTGCGGCGGTTCTCCGAAAGGAAATATAGGAACTGAAATTGATAATAATTTTGGAAGTTTCGATAATTTCAAACAAAAATTTTCAGATGCAGCAGCAACACGTTTTGGAAGCGGTTGGGTTTGGCTTGTTTTAAAAAGTGATCTTACTCTGGACGTTTACAGTACCCCGAATCAAGACAGTCCCTATATGACCTGTGATACACCCATTTTAGGTCTTGATGTATGGGAACATGCTTATTATTTAAACTATCAAAATCGCAGACCCGATTATGTTAATGCATTTTGGAACGTTGTAAATTGGGAAAGAGCAGACTCTATTTTTAAAGAGGCTAAAGAAGACCTTGATAAAACGGCATGCTGATTGAGTTGTTTTATAGTGATTATACCATCAAAAATTGGAAAAAACGGGATGAGATTCAGGAATTTAGGTTATACCATCACTGTTAATATCTGAAGCAGCACCAGCAAATCTGAAATCATTCAACCCTGATAAATCGGCCTTTAGTCAAATTATTCAGCATTATCGAACATGATTCTGGATTGTTGTCTCAACGCCAGGTCGATCAGTACAAGTGCCGTCATTGTTTCAACAATCGGTACCGCTCTGGGAACAACACAGGGGTCATGCCTGCCTCTTGCTTCTAAAGTTACCGGAATCCCATCAAGATCAACGGTTTCCTGTGGTTTGCCAATTGTGGCTGGTGGCTTAAAGGCGATATTAAAAATGATTGGCTCCCCATTGGTAATACCACCCTGCACACCGCCGCTGTTATTTGTTCGGGTCCCCAATACATTACCATTCTTAAAAAACATATCATTGTGTTCCGATCCTGGAACACGCGTTCCACTAAATCCAGACCCAATTTCAAATCCCTTGGTTGCAGGCAATGACATCATCGCCTGAGCTAACTTCGCCTCGATTTTATCAAAAACCGGTTCTCCCCAACCTGCAGGAACGTTTTTGCAAATACATGAAACAACCCCACCTAATGAATCATGACTGTTTTTTGCATCTTTTATTGCCTGCATCATCAACTCTCCTATCCTAAGATCAGGACAACGAACCAGTGATTTATCTACCAAATTTCTACTTATTTCATCCAGGTCAAGATTATTGACCGAAATATTTCCCACAGAATTCACCCATGAAATTATTTCGATTCCATATCGCTCATTTAATATTTTTTCGGCAATCGCACCGGCAGCTACGCGTCCAATGGTTTCCCGGGCACTGGATCGCCCCCCCCCTGAAGATGCCCGTATACCATACTTCATTTGATAACTATAATCGGCGTGAGACGGTCTGGGAATAGAGGACATGTCGGCATAATCATCGGGTCGTTGATCACGATTCGCTACAAATAACCCGATTGGGGTTCCCAGAGTAACCCCATTTTCGGTACCTGAAAGAATTGATACCTTATCCTTTTCATCCCGTGCGGTCGTAACATCGCTCTGCCCGGGACGCCTGCGATCTAATTGAACCTGAATGTCATCTTCAGTCAATGACAGGCTTGGGGGACAACCGTCGATAACAACACCCACACCTTTGCAATGTGACTCTCCAAATGTGCTTATCTTAAATAATGTTCCGAATATACTCGACATTGCGAAATCTTTCAGTTCAGACGAAATTTAGGTTAATCGTTTAAGATCAGGTCTGATTTTTTTCAGGGTTAAGTCGTCAAGCAAAAACACTGGGAAAATTCCCAATGACAGTTACCGATTCTGATTGTTTACTGTGAACCGCATAGACGGGGTCTAATTGCGGTGGGATGGTTCATTAACTGCTGTTCAAATTGGTTTTGAAAGACTCTCTAATATATCCTGACCTTCCAATTCTCCCAATTGAAATATTAACTCTTCTAACACTACTGAGGGATCATCAGAATCCTTAATATTAAACTCTGCAATGTGGTCGCCTAAAGCCAATAAATATTCGGCAAATGTTTCTATTGTTAATGAGTTATCATTAATTAAGTCAGAGGCAAATATCAACATATCGGCATTAAGGTTTTTTAAAATGAAGGTTTTAGATAGTTTCATTCTATTCAGTGCATAAAGGGCTTCAAGAAAACGTAAATTATTAAGATAATTTTTATTGAAAAATCAGATTGGGAGAGAGTAATATGGAGCCAGCGATCGGACTCGAACCGATGACCTGTGCATTACAAGTGCACTGCTCTACCAACTGAGCTATGCTGGCCAAAATCAAATAAATAAATACACTTTAGATAAATGTTTGAGATACTATAAAATTGGTAAATGATTAATTCAAAATAGTTTTTTGATTAATCCTTAATCAATTGCTCTATGTCAGTAAAGAAAAATTAATTTCAGACAGGCATGCTTTCTGCCACCCTAAATCTAATCGTGCCACGATGTTACAATTAAGCCCGGCCACCCCGTTTATTAAGTGTCTATGTTCTATTATATTTAAGCAAGTTACAACTCAAAACATATCATCGGCACCTCTTGTGCTGTCAGCTAATAGAAATTAAAAATCTTACATAAAGGAATATAATAATGAATGCCAATAATTATACAGAAAAATCACAGGAAGCATTAAGTGATGCTTATAATTTAGCTGTTAAGTACAATCATCAGTCTTTGCTGCCCATTCATCTTATGCATGTATTAGTAACACAAGAAGGAGGTACCGTTAAAAAAATAATTAATAATATCATCACTATTTCATCTGAATTAGAGCAAGATATTCTGGATTCAATCAAAAAAATTCCTCAGGTAACAGGCCCGGGAACTGGAAATGTTGCGGCATCACGTGAATTTTCTAAAATAAACATAGATGCAAATGAAATTGCCAAAGCACATAAAGATGAATTTATCAGTGTTGAACATTTGTTTGCAGCTTTACTGAAATGTGACGAAGACTGTAGGCTTATTGCTCAAAAACACGGTATTAATGATGAGAACTTTCTGGAAGGGTTAAAGTCTGTTCGGGGGAATAGTCGTATTACATCACAAAATCCGGAAACTGCCTTTCAAGCCCTGGAAAAGTATACGTGTGATTTAACTCAGGCAGCTCGACATCATAAGTTAGATCCTGTAATTGGTCGGGACAGCGAGATTCGCAGAGTCGTTCAAATACTATCTCGCAGAACTAAAAATAACCCTGTATTGATCGGAGACCCCGGTGTTGGAAAGACCGCTATTGTTGAGGGGCTTGCCCTGCGAATTCTTAAAAACGACATTCCGGAAGGATTAAAGAATAAAAGGCTTTTAGCACTTGATATGGGTGCCCTTATTGCAGGAGCAAAATATAGAGGAGAATTTGAGGAACGCCTAAAAGCGGTTCTTAAAGAGATTACTGCCGCTGACGGAAAAATTATTCTATTTATCGATGAACTGCATACTGTTGTTGGTGCTGGTGCTGCTGAGGGTGCAATGGATGCTGGAAACCTCCTTAAGCCAATGTTGGCAAGGGGCGAAATCAAGTGTATTGGAGCAACCACTTTAAATGAATACCGAAAATATATTGAAAAAGACAAGGCATTAGAGCGTCGTTTCCAAACCGTATCGGTTGATCAGCCTACGGTTGAGGATACAATCTCAATCTTGCGAGGATTATGCGAGCGATATGAGGTACATCATGGCGTAACAATTCGTGATTCAGCATTAGTCAGTGCTGCAATCTTGTCAGATCGCTACATAAACGATCGTTTTCTGCCTGACAAAGCGATTGATTTAGTTGATGAAGCAGCAGCAAAACTACGGACAGAAATAGATAGCAAGCCAATTGAAATTGACGAAATTGTACGTAGAAAAATGCAATTAGAAATAGAAACAGCCGGATTAAAAAAAGAAAAAGATACGCTTTCTCATAAACGTTTAAGACTTCTGGAAAAAGAACTGGAAGACGTGAATTCAGATTTAGATAAACTTGAAAGTAAATGGGCCGATGAAAAAGATATTATTAGCAGCAATCAGTCAATCAGAGAAGCACTTGAAACTGCCAAAATAAGTCTATCAGAAGCTGAACGTAATTATGATCTAAATAAAGTTGCAGAATTAACACATGGCACAATACCAAACCTGGAACAGCAATTGGAGAAAGCAGAAAATCAGTTAAACGAATCAAGCGGAGAACAAATGCTTAAACAGGAAGTTGATGAAAATGACATTGCTGAAGTTGTAAGTCGATGGACTCATATACCTGTAACAAAATTACTCCGGGGCGAACGTGAAAAGTTATTAAATTTAAGTGATTTACTAAAAAAGCGTGTCATTTCGCAAGACAACGCGGTTCAAGCAGTTTCCGATGCCATTATACGTTCCCGGGCTGGCATGAGTGACCCGAACCGGCCTATAGGCAGTTTCTTGTTCTCAGGCCCTACCGGAGTTGGGAAAACTGAATTGGCCAAGGCATTAACAAGTGTCTTATTTAATGATGAACACTTACTTATCCGAATTGATATGTCTGAATATATGGAAAAACACAGTGTTGCACGACTTATCGGTGCTCCTCCCGGATACATTGGTCATGATGAAGGTGGGCAGCTGACAGAAGCGGTGCGACGTCGTCCATATGCTGCAATACTCTTCGACGAAATTGAAAAAGCTCATTCAGATGTTTCTAATATACTTCTGCAAATTCTGGATGAGGGACGGTTAACCGATTCACATGGTCATAGTGTTGATTTTAAAAATACAGTCATCATTATGACATCGAATATTGGCAGTCAAATTTTAACTGAAAATACTTTAGATTTATCGGAAAAAGAAACACTGATTTTTAAGGAATTACAAAATCATTTTAGACCTGAGTTTCTTAACCGACTTGAAGATATTATAATATTCAACCCACTGTCCAGGGATGATATTTTTGATATCATTGATATTCAGCTGGCTAACCTTAACAATCGATTACCAGCCGAGCACAATATCAGTGTAAAATTATCAACTGAGGCCAAAAATCAGATCGCGAATGAAGGATATGATGCCGTTTACGGTGCTCGACCTTTGAAAAGAGTTATCACAAAGCGAATCGAAACTCAACTCGCAAAAATGATCATTTCAGATAAATTGAAGAAATCCGGAACACTTACGGTTACCTGCAAGAATGGAAATTTTGAATTTAACTAATCGCCTAAATTCTGTAATAAAATATGTGGTTCACAGCGATTATCTCAATACCAAACGAAGATTCATTACTAATATGAATCATTATCTATAAATGATCAGATCGTGATTATAAAAACTCAGGATGAATGCAATGTCCTTTAACCGATTTCATGGTGTAAAAAACATTATCCTCTTGATCAACGCTTAATTCATAAACCGGAACTATACCGGGGTGTTCCAGCTGAGCTGTTACCTGTGCTTCAACAATAAAACGAAGTATTTGATCATTGATTGCCTGCTTTGTATCGGTAACGACTTTTACAGCCACGTTACGCCGGCAATTCATATCCCCGGCGTTAAGTATGAGCCCCATTCCCCCTCTGACCAACATATGGCCAATGGAATATTTAGGTGTTTTCCCCGCATGCAAAAGATCGGACATTGGTGTCAGATTCGAAATCGTTATCCAGCGATATAGTGCCCTCAATGCCCTTTTGCGTCATCAGTTGTAGAACAGTTGCTCCTTCACGTTGAATCGCACCGCAGATATAACCAGTATCGTGGATTGTTGGCAAATCTGATAGTGAATTTGAATCAGAATCCGAATCAGAATCAGATTTCACTTAATATTTCCTTTATTACACTTTATTCTGCTGAAACGGGCGACGATAAAACAGTCGATACTTTTTCATTGTTATTCGTATCATAATCGGGTTCATGACCAATATTTACACGTGATTTTACATTTATTGTACCACCGTCGACTAATTTACTCTTTTCTAATAAAATCGACTCGCTCACCGTTTCCCTTACATTAACATCAAAAAATTCTATCTCCTGCTGATGACCATCAATATCAACTGTAAGAAACATATGAGAAAGTCTTTCTGTCCCGGTATTTTGTGCTGAAATGAGTAATCGAATGTGATCTTCACTCTCATAGTTTACATCGATATAATGATCACCGATAGATGCATCGAAAATTCCGGGAATATGACGATCTTGAATGTCGCCGACATTTAATGTTCCGACCCCATATACAGGATCTGCACCCGGAGCACCTCTGTCATTTGTATTTTCTAATACAACATTTAACGCCTCATTTGCGTTAAGTTCAGGATTTTTAGATGATTCAGATGCAAGTGCTGCTGAGATAAACGGAGCCGCAGCTGACGTGCCGGAAAAACTGACGATACCTTCGTCTCCCCAGGCAGCAGGTATACCAATCCCGGGTGCGGACACGTCAACCTCATACCCAATATTTGCGAAATCCGGATGTTGTCCCAGCACATCATTTGCGGTGACGGCAATGACACCCTCATATCGGGCAGGATACGTTATTTCATTAAGACCATCATTCCCTGATGCCGCAACAATATTTACATCGTGGGAAAGTGCATACTCAACAGCATTCTTCAATACAGGTGAATGTCCCCAGGTACCGAGGCTTAAATTAATGGGATTTGCACCCCGGTCAACGGCTTCAACGATACCTGACGCCAAAGTAAACGCATCACCTTCGCCATTATTATCCAATACTCTAATGCTCAAAATTTCTGCATCGGATGCTATTCCCTTTACCTCAGGAGAATCTCCAACGATAAGTGATGCTACCGCGGTTCCATGGCTTGAATAAGTTTCATCCTCAATTTCCGGTTCACCTTGAATTAAATCAATTACTTCTCTAACCTTCCCGGCCAGTGCGGGATGATTTTCGTTCACTCCAGTATCTAATACTGCAATCAATGCTCCTTTGCCCGTAAAAGAATCATCCGGATGCAGTCCCAAAAGTGGTAAAACGTGTTTCCCAAATGGTATCGTTTGGTTTGATCTTACTTCAAAGGGAAAATCAGAAACTAAATCAGGAGTATTCACATAATAGTTTGGTGAGTATTCCACACGGTCGGCGTAGTCGTCTAAAATTGTGTTAAAATTTTGCGTGTCATTTACTCTTACTCTTAAGCTGTTGAATTTACTTAACACATCAAGTACTTCAAATTCACCATTATTAGACCTGTTAAGAAAATGTATCCTGTCTTCAATGGTTTCGAATGTTAACACAACTTCACCCTCAATAACATCCTGTTCATCACGTTTGCTATTTTCGTTCTTTTCATCTTCATTTGATGATAACTGAATAGTTTCGATTAAAATATCTTGTTGAGGTGTAATTAGTTGACCGGAATTTGAAATCTCACTTCCCCCATTTTTTACTGATGATTCTTGATTTATAGATTCTACTAAGTGACGATGTCTAAGAATATAGTTAACAAATAAAACGTATATTGGTATAAAAAGAAGGAAAATTAATAGTTTTTTAAATTTCATTTTCTAATCGTCATAGGTTTACTTTGAAACCTGTTGGGCAGGCTTCCCCAAATGAAGTCAAATTTTGTTCTGAATATCACCCAATTTTGCATTTTTTACGGTAAGTTGATTTCAGGTAAAATTACCTGTATCGTCGATATATTGAATCTGCTTACCGTCGACTGACAGATTCTTTAGCGGGATTTCTTTGAGAATCAATAAATCTTGTTCAACCAAACCATTAATCACTAACTCATGAATTGGCATAGATATCACGTCGTATCGTCGATATCATTTATTTTACCGGGTCTTGTTCGGGGGGCATAAACCCCGGAATGCTCATAATCTGTCCTGAAATTGTCTTTATTGAACGATTGACTTCTTTATCTGAAATTATTGAATCAATGGAATCATTTTCGTGATCAGGACTTAATGTGATCTTGACAGGCTGGTATTCATAGTGTCTGTATAATAATGCACAAATATTTTATATGCCTACAGCCCCGCTGTGTCATTATTTTTAGTGTTGCGATTGGCGGATTAATGTATAGAAACGGTCTTCGTATTTCTCAAAAACACCAAGTTTTTTTAGTTTATTACCTAAAAAATTTATACGTGTTCTATCGGTAGAAGCTGCAATGAATTCAGATTCAATTTCGTCTTTCATATCCTGATTTGAAGCCAAATTAAACTGAGAAAGTTCATTCAAATTCACTGAAGCAGATTGCTGTAGATAATCAACAAAAAATTTCAATAAGGAAACTTCCCAAAACTCGTCGGCACCAACAATGATTGCAGACATGTTATCTTCTTTATTTAATACCTTATCTTTTACTCGTTTTGAAACATCATCTATAGTTCCGGAAAGTAATTCTTCTGAAATTTTCTCTTTGCGAAAATGTAATCCAAACTTCAATATTTTGATCATTTCACCATTATCCATAAGCCATTCGGCATATTCACGTGCTTTATCCCCAAATCCTTCTAACAACTGTGATGCAAAATGAGACGGCGTAATGATTTGCGGTCTTTCTGAACACATACTTCCGGCTCTCAATCTAACTTTATTCACTTCATCCATCAGTTCACTTAACAAATGGTAACGAATTGTTGTCCTGCCAAATGTTTCGAGTGACTGTTTGGGTGCATGAACCACTTTTGTAACATTCACTGCGTACCAGATATCCTCTTGCTTACCCATAGTTAATCCATTAAATCTTGAAGTTTGTACATTTAATATTTCACTGCTATAATTTTTGAAAGTCAGAAAATTGGGAGTTTGTATTTTACATTGGGGCGAAAAAATTACCAGTATTGTTTATTTCAAAATATTCAAGATATGTCGATAAATTGAATTTATAATATCAAAAAACTTCGGGTTTATGAGATTAGAATTCGACTATTTTCAAAATCAAATCTATGAATTTAGGTATCTGCTCTCTAATCTTAATTCGGTTCAAGATGACGATTTAAGTCATAATGAATATTCTTATATTAAATTAATCAGTATTGCCTTAAAGTGTATAAACAAGAAATTTTGACAGTTCGAGTAGGATTAAATAAAATTATGCTGCCGCTAAGGAAAAAAAAGTTTAGTGAATTACGTAAAGCTCATATCTTATTTGGACAAAAAGGTGAAAAAATAGCCTGTGATCTATTACAAAATCTCGGACTGACTATACTGCATCGTAATTTTAGAGGCCCTCACGGTGAGATCGATATCATTGCACGCGATCAAGCAGTTTTATGTATTGTTGAGGTAAAAACTCGACACCGATCACCATTTTCCCGACCTGCAGATGCCGTAACATTGAAAAAGAAACAAAACATCGTAAAAACTGCAAACAGATATCTGCGACAACTGGGGCGTCCATCAATAATTTATCGATTTGATATAGTGGAAGTTATTTTTAATCAAAGAAGACTGATCGATATAAGATATTGGCCCAACGAGTTTTCAGCCTCAGAATTAAATCAGGGCGTATATTAACTGACGATTGGAAATATTTTTTCTGGACTAAAAGTTACATATCCTCATGTTTAAACAAAAAATGAGTTGCTCAGAGCTGAATTAATTATGACTGGCAATATCAATTATTGTTCTGTTGATCCACGAGTTGCGTTTAATACTGCTCTACATAATCGTGTTGCCAAAATTATCTTAGAACATTTACATCCATCAGACCGGGTTCATTTTCATCATCGAAATTGAAAATAATTCTAAACCTGACAAAAATATGTCGAATCCAGGTTAAATATACTCTTTAAGGTTTGACCGGTTAAGTTGACTGGATTTTTTTGACAAACAATTATTTTACAACTTGATTTTGATATATTTCAAATACGATGAAAAAAGAGAGCGATTTGAAACTGGAGAATTAGACCTGGGCTTACATCAGCGAAAATTCAAGACTGGTACAGTCATTAAAATGTATTCTTATGATCTTCCGTCAGGATCACGTTCAGTAATTTCCCGTGTTCTTAACCAAAGTATTGATGAATATTTATTCAATCCGGCACTGCCAATCTTAACTGTTGATAAACCAGAACGCTATCCAGGCGAGAAGATGTTCAAAGCTGGATCGAAAGTCAGAAAACAGATAGTGGTAAGAACGGGCAGAGAGGATGATTTTCATTGAACACCGTTGAAATAGAAGAAGCGATATCCGCGTTAGCGGCAGAGCCGTTCGACGCGGCGGAATTCCCCTATGCGTTTCTGGAAGCGTTTGACAATAAGGCCACCACCATCAAGCGGTTGCGGTACGGCAATGCCAACAAATCGGATATCGATGGCGGGGTTTTACAGCGCAACAACATCCATTTGGCTGTATGCAAGCAGGATAAAGTCTCCGACACCCTGGTGTTGCTCAAAGACAGTCCGGCCACAATAAAAGGCAAGACAAAATTCATACTGGCAACAGACGGCATTGATTTTGAAGCAGAAGACATAACCTCTGGTGACACCCTTGCTTGTAAATACAGTGATTTTCCCGACCGCTTTGGTTTTTTCCTTCCTCTTGCAGGCATTAGCACGGTCAGGCAAATCCGTGAGAACTCTGTTGATATTCGAGCTGCCAGCCGCTTAAACAAATTGTATGTCGAGTTGCTAAGGAATAACCCTGATTGGGGTACCTCCGAACACCGCCATGATATGAACCACTTTATGGCCCGGCTAATTTTCTGTTTCTTCGCTGAAGATACCGACATATTCAACGGCGATAATTTGTTTACCGCAACCATCGAACAAATGAGTGCAAAAGATTCGTCGAATACCCATGAGGTAATCGGTGAAATCTTTCGATCGATGAACGTTAAAATCACTGATCGAAAGAAAAAAGTATTGCGTTCATGGGCGAATGGTTTTCCCTACGTAAATGGCGGGCTTTTTTCAGCAGATACAGAAATACCGGAATTTACCAGAATTGCACGTTCCTATCTCTTACACGTTGGAAGGCTGGATTGGCAAAAAATCAACCCCGATATTTTCGGTTCGATGATACAGGCGGTGGCAGACGATGAAGAACGCGGCAGTCTCGGCATGCACTACACCAGCGTTCCCAATATTTTAAAGGTTCTCAATCCACTGTTTTTGGATGATCTTCATCGTCAACTGAAGCAGGCAGGAAATAACGCCAGAAAATTATTAAACCTGCGGCGGCGGATATCGACTATTCGTGTATTTGATCCCGCCTGTGGGTCGGGTAATTTTCTTGTCATTGCGTATAAAAAACTGCGTGAAATCGAAGCTGAAATAAATGATCGGCGCGGTGAAAAAGGTCGGTCAACGGATATTCCGCTTACCAACTTCAGGGGCATTGAGCTGCGGGATTTTCCCGCCGAGATTGCACGGCTGGCGTTGATTATAGCGCAGTACCAATGCGACTTGCGATATCTCGGTCAGAAATTAGCACTGGCTGAATTCTTGCCGTTAGACAGGGAAAATTGGATTACTTCAGGCAATGCTCTGGAAATCGATTGGCTTTCTATTTGTCCATCTACTGGAACGTCAGTAAAAATGATGGGTGATGACTTATTTAATAAACCAGTCGATCAGGCAGAGGTAGAATTTGAAAACAAAGGCGGTGAAACCTATATCTGTGGTAACCCTCCTTACCTGGGAAGTACATGGCAGTCTAAAGAGCAAAAAGCCGATTTAAAACATATTTTCGACGGTAAAACTAAAAACTGGAAATCGCTGGATTATGTTTCCGGCTGGTTCATGAAGGCAGCAGAGTATGGGCGTCAAACAAACGCTGTAAGTGCGTTTGTTGCGACAAATTCTATATGTCAGGGACAACACGTACCGATTTTGTGGCCGCTCATTTTCAGCACCGGTCATAAAATCGACTTCGCCCACACCTCCTTCAAATGGGCAAACCTCGCCAGCCACAATGCCGGCGTGACGGTGGCAATTATTGGGATTTCCAACAGACCCCGGAAGTACCGAAGCCTTTACTCAATCTCAGAGGAAGGAAATCCGATAGAAAAAAGAACCGGGAATATCAATGCTTACCTGATTTCAGGTGCAAATGTCATTGTTGAGAAGTCATCCAGACCTGTATGCGAATTATCTGAAATGAAATTTGGCAACAAGCCTGTTGATGGCGGCAACCTCCTTTTGTCGAAGGCGGAGGTTTCTGAACTGGGTCTGTCTAAAAAACAACATCGTAAATTTATCCGTCGCATAGTTGGCTCTGCGGAATTTATAAAAGGCCTGCAACGTTATTGCCTTTGGATCGAGGATCAACATTTAGATGAGGCAATGGCTATAGAGCCGATTCAAAAACGCATAGAGGCTGTTCGAGAAAAACGCCTGGCCAGCCGAGATAAAAGTGCGAACGATATGGCGAAGCGTTCCCACCAGATGCGTGAGATGAATATTGGGAAAAGCCATTCTATCGTCGTTCCGCGTGTCAGCTCGGAAAACCGCGATTATCTGCCCTGCGGCCTGCTTCCGTCGGGAACAATCGTTTCGGACAGCTGTTTTGCACTCTATGACGCACCGCTCTGGAACATGGCAATAATAGCCTCCCGCCTGCATCTGGTTTGGATTGGTACGGTATGCGGCAGGCTTGGAACCGGCTATAGGTATTCCAACACGCTTGGCTGGAACACTTTTCCAATCCCAAAATTGACTGAAAAGAACAAAGAAGATTTAGAACGCTGCGCCGAGGATATACTCCTGGCACGGGAAGCACATTTTCCCGCCACCATCGCCGATCTCTATAAACCGGAAAAAATGCCGGAAAACCTCCGCCGCAACCATGAGCAAAATGATGAAGTGTTAGAACGCATCTATATCGGCCGCCGCTTCCGCAACGACACCGAACGCCTCGAAAAGCTCTTCGAACTCTACACCCGTATGACGAAGAAGGGGGCGGCATGAGCCAGTTCGCACCCATCCCCTATGCCGCGCTCAATTCGCGCCAGAAGGAAAACTACAACTTCCACAAGGTCGCTGCGCGTATGGCCGATTACGGCTTCAACTGCCTGCGGCTGACCGACGACTGGCAGGGGGCGGATTTCATCGCCTGCCACATCGACGGCGAGACCTTTCTGAAGGTGCAGCTCAAGGGGCGTCTGGTCATCAACCGCAAGTATCAGGGGAAGGGTATCCACGTCGCCTTCATCGATCGGGAGCGGGTGTTTGTCTATCCGCATGATGAGATGGTCAGGCAAGCTGAAGGGCACATCAACAACACCGCGTCGTGGCGTGATCGCGGTGCTTATACGTGGCCATCAACGCCCGCCTGGGCAATCAATTTTTTAGAAAAGTTCAGGATTTGACCATGACCAATAATATTCCCTCCGTTTCCGTCACCTATGCCCGAAACGGCAGCTCCACCAAATCGAACGAGCTTGGGATGCGCCCGATGCAGGAGCTTGCGTATGAGAAGCGGGGCGAGCAGTATCTTCTGATAAAGTCTCCTCCCGCTTCTGGTAAAAGCCGTGCACTGATGTTCATCGCACTCGACAAGCTGCACAATCAAAACGTGGATAAAGTCATTATAGCCGTCCCTGAAAAGTTCATTGGTTTCAGCTTTGCCAATGAGCCGCTCTCTCAGTATGGCTTTTATTGGGATTGGAAAGTCGAGCCAAAGTGGAATTTGTGTAATGCACCGGGAGAAGATGGCGGCAAAGTAAACTCTGTTAAAGCTTTTCTCGACAGCGAGGATCGCGTTCTGGTCGCGACCCATGCGACCTTCCGCTTTGCCATGGACAAGTTCGGGATTGAAGCTTTTGATGATTGCCTGATCGCAGTGGACGAGTTCCATCATGTCAGCACCAACCCGGATAACAAACTCGGCAATCACCTCGGTCAGCTTATTGAACGTGACAAGGTGCATATTGTCGCTATGACGGGCTCATATTTCCGGGGCGACGCCGAAGCGGTCTTGTCCGCTCAGGACGAAGCTGAATTTGAGACGGTAATATATACCTATTACGAACAGCTCAATGGTTATGACTGCCTGAAAACCCTGGATATAGGGTATTACTTCTATTCAGGTTCTTATGCAGACAGTATTTTGGATGTTCTGGATGCCACTGAGAAAACCATTATTCATATTCCCAATGTCAATTCCAGAGAGAGTACAAAGGATAAACATAAAGAAGTCGAACATATTATTGAAGCACTCGGTTCATGGAAAGGTGTGGATGAGAATACAGGCTTTCATTTAGTGAAAACCCCCGATGGCACACTGCTTCGTATCGCTGATCTGGTAGACGATGAGCCCGCAAGGCGAGACAAGGTTTCGGCGGCTGTCAAGATGCCTTCAGAAAAAAATAATAGAGACTATATTGATATCATTATTGCCCTCGGCATGGCCAAAGAAGGCTTTGATTGGATATGGTGTGAGCACGTTCTTACAATAGGCTACAGGGCAAGCCTGACTGAAATAATACAAATCATAGGCCGTGCCACTCGCGATGCTAAAGGTAAAACCCACGCCCGTTTTACCAACCTGATTGCAGAGCCGGATGCCTCTGAAGAAGCTGTAACAGATGCTGTGAATGATACGCTGAAAGCCATTGCTGCTTCCCTGTTGATGGAGCAGGTGCTCGCTCCGAAGTTCAACTTTACCCCGAAAGTGTCAACCAGCAGCCCCGGGGAAGGGTTTGACTACGGCGAAAATGGTTATGATCCAAGCAGGGAAAATGTCGGTTTCAATAGCGACACTGGCCAATTCCAAATTGAGATTAAGGGGCTTGTAGAGCCTAAGTCTGAAAATGCACAACGAATTGTCCACGAAGATTTGGACGAGGTCATTACCGCCTTTGTTCAGGATAAGACCGCAATAGAACGCGGCCTGTTTGACGATGAGATCGTACCCGAAGAACTGACACAGCTTCGTATGGGTAAGATCGTCAAAAATAAATATCCTGAGCTTGATGAAGGTGATCAGGAAGCAGTTCGACAATATGCAATAGCCGCTTTTAATCTGACTCAAAAAGCCAAGGAAGTGGTAAATGATTCGGCAGAGTGTCAAGCTGCAGGCAATACAGCACTGATCGACGGCATTCGCAAATATGCTATGGATGTGCGTGAGCTCGATATCGATCTGATAGATCGAATCAATCCGTTTGGAGAAGCCTACGCAATCCTTTCAAAGGCTATGAGTAAAGAAAGCCTGAAACAGGTTGCCGCCGTTATTTCTGCTAAACGAGTAAATCTTACGCCTGAAGACGCAAGGGATTTAGCCAAACGAGCGCTGAAGTTTAAGATTGAGCGCAAACGTTTGCCTGATATTAATTCTCAAGACCCATGGGAAAAAAGAATGGCCGAAGGGGTTGCTTACTTAGCCAGAATGAAGGCGGAGGCATCTAATGGTTAAGTCTACTTTTACGCAAGAAGACGATAAGCTGTTAGCAGAGCTTGGTGTTGTAGTTGAGAAAAAAAAGAAAGCCGCCATGACTCCACGGCAAGAGCGAATTATTGCAGGCTTTGAAGATATTCAGCACTTTGTCGAGGAGTACGACCGGCCACCATTGCACGGTGAAAACAGAGACGTTTTCGAGCGTTTATACGCAACAAGGCTGGATCAAATTCGCACTCAAGACGAATCTCGTCAGTTAATCAAAGCGTTGGACTATCAAGGATTACTGTCTGATAACCTGAAAATAGCTGAACCTGACGCTGAATATGAAACCGATGACGAGCTTCTGGCTGCTCTTGGTGTCGAAAGACCAACAAAAGAAGGTGATATTGCCTTTCTTAGGCATGTTAAATCGCAAGCTGAAAGAAAAGCGGCGGAAGAAATAGCCAGCCGAACCCCTTGTAAAGACTTTGAAAAGTTCAAACCACTTTTCGATAAAGTGCAAAGTGATTTAAAACATGGTCTGGTAGAGGCAAAGTTGCTTGAAGATCAAAAAGGGCAATCTGTGATGGCCCAGATAAACCAGGGCGACTGGTTTATCGTAAACGGGCAAAAAGCCTACGTTGCAAAATTAAGTGATCGGCGTATCCATGGTTTTGATAACAACGACTATCGCTTACGGGTCATCTACGATAACGGAACCGAAAGTGACCTGCTGCTGCGGTCGTTGCAAAAAGCACTCTATGAAGATGAGGCAGGTAGAAGGATCATCTCACGTTCTGCCGGGCCGCTATTTGATGATGTTGCAGAGGAAGAAGATTTGGCGAGTGGGACAATTTATGTGCTTAGAAGCAAATCCAATCATCCCGTGATCGAAGAGAATAGAGCGGTGATTCATAAAATCGGAATTACCGGGGGAGACGTAAAAACGAGAGTATCAAACGCCAAACTTGATCCTACCTATCTTATGGCAGAGGTTGAAATCGTCGCTACTTACGATCTGTTCAATATCAGTCGAGGTAAACTGGAAAATCTACTTCACAGGTTTTTTGAGAGTGCCAGGCTCGAAATAGAAGTGCCAGATAGATTTGGTAATCCTGTAATCCCACAAGAGTGGTTTCTGGTGCCTCTGCCTGTTATTAATGAAGTGGTAGAAAAAATCAAAGACGGGAGTATTGCCGGCTATAAATATGACCGTAAAAAGGCAATGCTTGTTAAGGACTAAGGCTCGTTTGTTTGTTATTGATTGAGGATGTAATGAACTGCAGCATTTTGAATAAGTTTGATCAGGTTTCAGATTATGTGTGCCAGGTTTCCACTATTTCATCCTCCAACAACGTCCTTAGATCCTGTAAAATTTCCATTTCCGCTTCCAATTGTTCTTCACTGAACAAACTACATGCTTTACCAAATCCAACTATCGCCGGGACATTAAGAGTTCCGGAGCGCAGCCCGTTTTCATGCCCGCCTCCATGAATTACAGGTACTAAATCATCCTTAATTTCATTTTTTATACACCCGTTAATCAAATATTCTTCGAGCAGATAGGATCTCCCACTCATCTAATTGACGGTGTAATCTCATATTATAGAAACCTGTCAAACAACCTGCATCTGCCGACTGTTTTCCACTTCTCCGTTCTGAAAATGCTCTGTATTTTCGGACTCCTGGAGGTCTCCTGGCGGGTATGGCAACTGTCCCGTGATCGGCATCATGAGATTTTTTGTAATTTCGTGAGCGTCTTCAGTGTAGATTGTTCTGTCCTGAATATGACGGTTTTTGTCCGCTGCTCGACAGTTTGGATTTGGTGCGAGAGGGGGGACTCGAACCCCCACACCTTGCGGCACAAGAACCTAAATCTTGCGTGTCTGCCAATTTCACCACTCTCGCCGAATAATGACACAGATAATTATAATTTTTCACATTACAGTATTATACTAACAGAGATATTGGATTTAGAAATTAAATAACTTTAACTCGTTTTACAATTTCAACTGCTTAAATTTTCTAAACAGTAATTTCATGTTCTTTTTATGCCGGAATCTAAAACTTTCAGGCTCATTAAATAACTAATATTATCCGATTTATAAGAGGAAATGATAATGCCCCGAAAACCTGTTTCTAAAAAAGGAAGTACTCAAAAAATTATGGATGTGCTAATTAACCGGGAAAACGGTTGGCTTAAAGTCAATGAATCAGAACGAAAACGAATTTTTTCATTTTGTGATCACTATCGTAATTTTTTAAGCGATGTCAAAACCGAGCGCCAGGCAAATAGGCGGGGAATCGACTTAGCAGAAAAAAACGGTTTCAAAAATCTAAATTATTTCATTGATCAAAAAAAGAGACTGTCGCCCGGGGACAAGGTGTATGTTACCATTTCCGATAAAACATTAATATTGGTTGCCATCGGAAAGAACAGCCTTGAATCCGGAATGAGAATCATCGGAGGCCATACCGATTCGCCACGACTTGACCTAAAACCAAGACCACTTTATGAAGATGGCGAAATGGGCTTATTAGATACCCACTATTATGGTGGTATTAAAAAGTATCAGTGGGTTACCATTCCTCTTGCATTACACGGAGTTGTAAGTAAGAAAAATGGGGATCAAATCTCCATTTCTATTGGGGAAAATTCGAGCGATCCTGTTTTTAATATAACTGATTTACTACCGCATCTTGGTAAAGATCAGGCGGGAAAAAAACTTAATGAGGGCATCTCAGGCGAAGGATTAAACGTTCTTTTTGCCAGCATTCCCCAAAAAAATAAAGAAGCAGGCGAAAGGATTAAATTAAACGCAATGGAACTGCTTTATCAAACCTACGGTATTGTGGAGGATGACCTGGTCAGTGCTGAATTAGAACTGGTTCCTGCCGGTCCGGCTCGTGATTCGGGAATCGACAGGTCAATGATCCTGGGATATGGTCAGGATGATCGTGTATCGGTTTATACCGGATTACAGGCGTTGCTTCATCAGAAAAAGATTCCTGCTGCAACAAGTGTATGCATTCTCACCGACAAAGAGGAAATCGGATCAGTAGGTTCAACCGGTATGTATAGCTTTTTATTCGAAAACGTTATGGCAGAAATCATTAACCTGACAACCAGAGATTATTCAGATTTAATATTGCGACGCTGCTTAAAAAATTCAAAAATGCTGTCCGCAGATGTTAATGCACTTCATGATCCGAATTATCCTGAAGTCAGTTCACCCAACAATAATATGGCAAAACTAAACCACGGATTGATTTTAACAAAATATGTTGGTGCAAGAGGGAAAAGTGGATCAAATGATGCCCATGCTGAATACCTTGCTGAACTTCGTAAAATTTTCGACGATGCAAACGTCATTTGGCAAACCGGAGAAATCGGCAAAGTCGATCAGGGCGGCGGCGGTACGATTGCATTCATGATGGCACGATATGAAATGGACGTGGTCGACTGCGGAATAGGACTGTTAAGCATGCATGCACCCTGGGAAATTTCCGGAAAACTGGATATCTATATGGCTTATAAAGGATACAAAGCCTTTTATGATTCATGAGATTAAAACTCGACTTTACTAACGTTTAACTTCCACTCAAATATTAACAACATTGTTAATTAATATTATCTTGAAACAAATCTACAGAGTACAGTATACAGCCTTTTACTATGGGAGTTTCCCTCTGATTATATTTGCAACGTCAACCCGATTTCATTGAAAAGAGTCGTAGAATTAGACGCTGTCAGATTTGTTTTTGTAATCAAAATTTCATCTGTACTAAACACTTTGGCTCTAGTCCAGGAATAACCTTAAATCAATAAACATAGCGAATAATTCAAGTGATCGATATTCATTCACATATTCTGCCGGGAGTAGATGATGGTGCATCGGATATGAAGACAAGCCTGGAAATGTGCGAAATTTCAGTTAACGATGGGGTAACGGTTATGGCCGCGACACCCCATATGCTTGACGGTACTTATAATGTTGAGAGAGAAACAATCATATCCGGCGTCAAAGAATTACAAAAAGAGCTTGATAAAAATAATATCAACCTAAGAGTTGTGCCCGGGGCTGATATCCACATAAATGTTGATTTTGTCAATTTAAATAAATCAGGAGGCATCGTAACATTAAATGATACGGGTAAATATGCCTTAATTGAGTTTCCGCCTTTAATAATTCCGCATAAAGTGGATGAATTTTTATTTTCAATGCAAATCAATGGTATTACCCCCGTCATCACCCATCCTGAACGAAATCAATCTGTCCAAAAGCATCCGGAACAAACGTTAAAATGGGCACAATCTGGAAATATTATTCAGATGACAGCTGCCAGCATCACAGGTGAATTGGGCAAAGAAGCCAAAGAGTGTTCAATGAAATTACTGGAGGCAGGTCTTGTCCATGTTATTGCGAGTGATTCACATTCTCCAACCTGGCGGGCACCCGGTTTATCTGAAGCAAGAGCCATTATTGCCGAATTAATCTCTGAAGAGGAGGCAGATTTAACAACTAAACATCGACCTGAATCGATTATAAATGGTAATTCGATTGATTTACCTGAACCAAAAGAAATTATGACTGCAAAAAATAAACATTGGTTTTTCAAATGGTTCAGTAAATAACGATCTTCAAAAACCATTTTCAGCTTTTACTGATTGAATTGTATCTGTTTCTAAATAATTAACTTCCGACAATTTTGATTTCTCATTATCAATTACACGAATGCGTTAAAACATTATCGGAATTGGAAATTATACGGGCCGGATTTAATATTTTTTCAGGAATATTTTTTCAGGAAGAGTAATTTTTATCCGTTCTGCAACGATAGATTTAACAGCCTGTCCTGGATTCGGTTGAATAAACTTGAAAGCCTCAACACAAACCCCTATTTTGTCGATTTCATAATTTAGTAAATACAGGAGTAATTTTGAAACTCTCCGTCATTGTCCCGGTTTATAATGAAGTTAATACCGTCCTCGATGTTATCGAGAAGATAGAATCGGTCTGTATTGACAAAGAAATTATAATTGTCAACGACTGCTCAACGGATGGAACAAAAGAAAAATTAAATACGTTGGCAGGCAAAGATCATATCAAAATTTTGCATCACCAGAAAAATCAGGGTAAAGGTGCGGCGATCCGGACCGCTCAGTCAAACTTAACCGGCGATGTCATTATTATCCAGGATGCGGATTTAGAATACTCACCAAAGGAATATCCTAAACTGTTACAGCCAATTGCTGAAAATAAAGCCGACGTTGTATTTGGAAGCCGCTATTCAGGCACCGAGATACGCGTTGATACATTCTGGCATTATATTGGAAATAAGGTCTTAACAACCTTTTCGAATAGTCTGTCAAATATTCATCTCACAGACATGGAAACGTGTTACAAGATGATTCGTTCCTCCATTTTTAAGGAGATAAATATTGAGTGCAGCGACTTTGGATTTGAACCGGAAATAACAGCCAAACTGTCCAGAAAGAATTGTCGAATTATCGAAGTCCCGATTACTTATCAGGCACGACGTTTTGACAAAGGAAAAAAAATCGGCTGGACAGACGGAGTAAAAGCTCTGATATATATTGTGAAATTCAATTTATTTCGATAAAGATTTTACTAAAAATATTAATTCCGGCTTGCGGGGGATTAGTCCCGTTTATAACTGGTGTTTCTTCAGGGTTATTGCTTTAAAATCGTATTATACAATCTAAAACATATCGCATCGAAGCTGCTTCAGTGAAGACAGACCAAAAATATTACAGTTACTTTTATGCCCGGGTGGCGGAATTGGCAGACGCAACGGACTTAAAATCCGTTGACCGCAAGGTCGTGGGGGTTCGAGTCCCCCCCCGGGTATTTTTTCGTTTTCATACTCTTACTCTTAATATGATCCTTACCGGCCGCCTTCCAGTTCCACCGAACAACGGGGCTGGAACCCCGAGTAAAACTAAGGCCCCCCCCAATTTATTTTTCAAAAAATTTTTGCCTTGTTAAGCTCGATTTTTATTAAAACTGTTATTATAAAGGTTATAGAAACGTTATTTATTGCTGTTTTTTCCTATCATTTTTTAACATTAACGTAAAATACCTACTTGCCCCTTACTTTGCTTTTATTTTGCAATATTTCGGTATTTAAAGGCAAAATGTGGATATAACGAGTTTTTTGTTTGTTCCGGTATGGTTGTTTTTACTATGATGACGAAGACTGTTTCGTTAACATCCGGATTTTATGTGATTCTGAGTAATAGAATAATGCTTTAGCCGTTAGATTGACTGTTGTTGTATAATAAGCCTTGTTTTTAGCTTTTAAGGTTCAGGGAATAGTAAATTCAGGTAATGTAAGCATGTCTTTATGCCTGTCAGTTTTAAAGTACTTGCGTTTCTAATGCTTTTCAATGAGTTTGATAACTCATTCTTGCATACTTTCAATGTATGCGGGTATTGATTCCTGGTTTACCGGGAATCGATTATGAACCCGTATACATTTTTACGACCAAAGGGAGTATGCTTTTATGCTTTTCAGGCTTTTCAGTTGTTGAACTGTTGCGATTATGGAAACAGTTCAAGTCAGTTATCATCATACAAAAACAGCAATAATCCATTAACATGCTGTTTTTATGAATTAATACCGTAACCCGTGGTTTAACTCGTATTTTGTTGTTTAACGTGATTTTAACGGTGTAATAACGCTGTCTCTCTTTTTTTTTATATATATAATATATATATTTTTTTTTAAAGCTTTTAAATACTAAAAAGAATCCCGTCAAATCGCGCGCCCGTGTGCACGCGAGGCATTTATACAGTTGCATCAACAATATTATGCGACGTTGTAAATTGATTTTCAGCCTCAAAAAAGCAGGTTTATGTAAGGCTTAAATAATATTATGCGACGTTGGTTTTATTGTGGTTAATGCGGTCGCATTGCAGTTTGAGGCTAATTGTAAGTAAGTTTTGGAAGTTTAGTTTTTAAAAGTTGGTTTTAAATCCGGTTTGAATGCGATTTGAGGGATTTTCATGTCAGATGATATATATAAATATTAAGCTCCCTGGTTAAGCTCCCCGATTAGCGGGAACAGCTTTGGCTTCGCAGAATGTAACGGTAATTATTGTGTTTGTAATTACTCTGTTAACTGTTATAGGTACAGTTTGAGTAACTGATATCCCGTATGAAAAATATTAAACGGCAGGAACAGGAATGGAAAAAGAAACGCTGGTGTCCGTAATAACTCCAGTTCACAATTGCGAAACTTATCTATCAAAATCCATCGAGAGTGTTTTGCATCAGACCCATAATAATTTAGAATACATTCTCATAGACGATTGTTCTTCTGACAGCTCTCGTGAAATCATAAAATACTATTCCGGCAGGGATTCCAGAATTAAATTTCACTTCCAATCAGAAAACAGAGGGCCGTCAAAAGCAAGAAATGAAGGGATAGCCTGCTCAAAGGGTGAGTATATTGCGTTTATAGATGCAGATGATCTTTGGGTAGATAATAAATTGGAAGAGCAGTTAAATGCATTTTTGAAAAATGATAAACTGGGTTTGATTGGGACGAATGGTTATGTTATTGACGAATCCGGGAATGGAAAAGGGAAAATGTTAGCAGATTCAAAAATTAAAGCAGGCAAAATATCTGCAAAGGAATTTATACTTGAGGGAGTTCCGGTTGCGACATCAGCAGCAATTATCAAGCATGAATGTATTAATACCTGCGGGTGTTTTAATGAAGACTATTTTATAGCAGAAGATTATCTGCTATGGCTAAAAATTTGTCAGAAATATGATATGTGTATTTTAAATATACCCCTGATATACTATCGGCAGCACGAACAGAGTCTCACAGGAAATAAGGTTAGAAACAGAAGGGAGAAATTACGTTTATTTGAAAACGAAATTATTACAGATCCCGAATTAATGAAACAATTGGGAGAAGAGTTTCAATATAAACTTCAAAGGATGTACTGTTCATTAGGTAATATGTATCGAAAAGAAGGTAAAAGAGAGGATGCCGAAGAACAATTTAAAAAGTCTTTCAAGTATAATATCAACCTGTTTGTTACTTTGAAAACTCAGTTATATCGAATGTTTTTGGCTCTTCACTGAAATCTGTAAAAATCATAGATTCCCCAGGTAGCTATTTTAATATAACTGTCACTTTGTAAATAACTTATAGTTGCTGATATGAATCAATTACTAACAATAAAGGAAGCGAGTCTGTGGGCAAGCTCTCACTTGGGAAAAAATATCACCACCTCAAATATCTCCTATCTGATACAATACGGCAAAATTAGAAAATATAGAGAAAATGGAATAACTGCCATCAGCAAAACAGAGCTGATTAATTATTACAAAAGTTTTAATGGTCAGCGTGAAAGCATCTGGCGGGAAAAACTGGGTGACGATCTTAACTGGGCATTATCGTTTGACCATCTAAAGGAAAAAGATACCACAAAACATGTGCATCGTCTTCATCCGTATAAAGGGAAATTTATTCCACAACTTGTAGCGTATTTTATTGATAATCATATTGACGATTTTAAAAAAGAAAAATTCTTTCAAAATGGAGACATCATATTAGATCCTTTTTCGGGAAGCGGAACGACTATGGTGCAAGCCAACGAGCTTGGTATTCACGCCATAGGTGTAGATATTTCGGCATTCAATGTGTTAATTTCTAATGCAAAGATTACCAGGATTGATATTCAGAATTTGAATAGCGAAATACATAAAATTACTTCTTTATTAAGAGAGTTCATTTTAAAAAACAAAAATACAGCATTTGAAAACGAATTACTCAAAGAGCTGAATTTCTTTAATAAAAAATATTTCCCATCCCCTGGATACAAGATAAAAATCCGGAAAAAAGAGATCATTGAAGCACAATATACGCCGATTAAAGAAAAAGAATTTTCCCAAATATTTTATAAATTACAGAATAAATATCAGTTAAAAATTGAACAGGATAAAAACGAAACTTTCTTAGAAAGATGGTATCTTGAGCCGGTAAGAAGAGAGATAGATTTTGTATTTGAGCAGTTGCAAAAAGTAGAAAATTTGGCAACCAAAAAGATCCTGACCATCATTCTCAGCCGCACAATTCGTTCATGTCGAGCAACAACACATGCCGATTTAGCTACACTGAAACATCCGGTTACTAAGACTTATTATTGCAGAAAACATGGAAAGATTTGCAAACCGCTTTTTTCAATTTTTTCCTGGTGGAACAGATACAGTAAAGACACAATAAAACGTCTTTATGAATTTGAAAATTTACGAACAAATACACATCAAAAATGCTTACAGGGAGACGCCAGAAATATTAATATTTTCGATGTATTATCAGTAAAAGACCCAGAATTTGGGGAGCTGGCAAAAAACAAGAAGATAGCAGGTATATTTTCAAGTCCTCCTTATGTCGGGATGATTGATTACCACGAACAGCACGCCTATGCATATGATTTGTTTGGATTTAAACGCAACGATACATTGGAAATAGGCCCACTTTGCAAAGGCCAAGGCAAAGCAGCAAGGGGTACCTATGTTGATGGAATTTCTCAAGTTTTGAACAACGCAAGACAGTATATGCAGGACAATTTTGATGTGTTTTTTGTCGCCAATGATAAGTTTAATATATATCCCATCATTGCGGAAAAATCCGGCATGAAAATTGTCAGCCAATATAAAAGACCCGTCTTAAACAGGACAGAAAAAGACAAATCAGCTTATTCTGAAATAATATTCCACCTAAAGGAAAAATAATGGCATTGACAAAAACACAAATTGAATCGGTTGAAAGTATTATCAGGGATAGCTTACTTAATAAACTTGAAACCTATCATCCGGAGCCGGCGGTAATGCCATTCCACACAAGGTTACTCGGCAAAGACAGACTCGCACTTTACGCATTTATTCATTCATTGAATACTAATTTTGGTACAACAATATTTGAACCCGTTACGGTTGCGCTTGCCTCAAAGCAATTTAAAATAGCAAGACATAATGTGAAATCAGGCAATCAAATGAGTGCTGATGCTCAGCGTGAAATTCAAAATATTATGGATGGGCTCACGGCTACTAATCAAAGGCCTGATAAGTCGAAAGAGATTGAGATCATTCGCAATATTTGTCAAACGGGTGAAATGCGAATAGTGAAACCCACAAAGGTGGATATCTGGCTTGAAGATGAAAATGGAGAAATCTATTTGATAGATATAAAAACGGCAAAGCCTAATAAGGGTGGTTTTAAGGAATTTAAGCGAACATTATTAGAATGGACAGCTACAGTCTTATCAGAAAATCCCACCGCAAAGATCAATACGCTTATAGCTTCCCATATAATCCTTATGCACCAAATCCATACAGTAGATGGACAATGGCAGGCATGCTTGATTTAGACAATGAACTGAAAGTTGCAGAAGAGTTTTGGGACTTTCTTGGTGGAAAAGGTGCATACGAAGATTTACTTGGGTGTTTTGAACGTGTAGGTATTGATTTGAAAAATAAGATAGATAATTATTTTTTAAAATTTAACAACCCTGATAAGCAGCCTTTAGTTTGATGCCACCGTTAGCTTAGTGGCTATTTGCTGTTGAGTCTGAGATGCGATTATACAATTAAAAACCTGATGAGATATTAACCATGCCAAGACCTGCACTAATAAACGACGAAAACTCCTTCAGAGTTTTTTCTGGAGGTGCTGAAAGAGCACCCTTTATACAGCCACCGAGAGCGATTCACCTGGCACGCAGGAAACTTGAGTGAGTTCTCATCCTTGACGGGATCCCTTGCGATTGGAAGGACTTCAAAATCCACCGTGGAGCTATTTGACGAAGCTACGAAGAACTTTCAAGAAGCGGAGTTCGAAGAGAGTCCCAATACCAGTCAGTATTTTTGAAAGGGGTGTCCGCTATTTTTATAATAAGGTTACAATGACATTGGTCGTTCTAATTATGACTAATAATTCATTGAGCAGTTTATAAAACCGCGTGTTGCCCAGTTCACCAATTTCACCTGCACCAAATTCATATTCTTTACTAATCGCTGTATTCTCGACAGCAATTGATACAGATGAAAAAACCTTATCCTCCCCTTCATCATATTCCATACCCTGGATATCGAAGGACATATCATAACTTTCCGGTTCTTTTATCTGGTCACAGCCTTCTATGTCAATTGACAGATGGTGATCAGAAAAGGAGTCCATTAACAGTTTTTTCAATTCAGAATAATTAATATCAATTTCTTTTACATCTATAAATGCGGCGATTTTGATCATTTTTCCCCAATGGTTTCAAGTGATAAAAAAAGTAATTCTACACGTCGGTTAACCAACCATGATTATCAGGAAGTTCACCAAATTGAACAGCACGGACTTTTTCATACAAGTGTCCTAAAACCGGACCGAATCCAGTTTTCGGACCAACCTCAATAATTCGGTCACCGCGTTCGATTCGATTAACTGGTGTAATGACAACTGCTGTGCCACAGGCCCCAACTTCAACTAAATCCTGTATTTCATCAAATTGAATGGGACGTTCTTCTATTTTCATTCCTGATTCTTTAGCAAGTGTCATTAATGATTTGTTCGTAATACTCTTCAATATCGAATTTGATTCAGGTGTGATGTAGGTGCCGCATTTCGTAATAGCAATAAAATTTGATGTTCCAAATTCATCGATAAAACGGTTTTCTTTTGCATCCAGATATAAATTGATCGGATAGCCCATTTCCTGTGCGATCTTTCCGGGTTCCAAACCGGCCGCATAATTCCCGGCAACCTTTACCTGCCCGACACCGTTTGGAGCAGACCTGTCAAAACCGTCAATGACCACTGCACTGACCGGTTCAATTCCTCCCTTATAATAGTCGCTGACAGGCAGCACAAAAATTATAAAGGTATATTCCCCTGCCGGTTGAACGCCGATACGCGGTCCTGAACCAAATAATAACGGTCTGATATATAACGAACCTCCGCTTCCATATGGCGGGACGTACTCAAGATTCTCACGGACAATTCGCCTTACAGCGTTCATGAACATCTCTTCTGGAATGGCAGGCATCAATATGCGTTTTGCCGTTCTCTCCATACGTCTGGCATTCTCTTCAACACGGAATATTTTTACCTTGCCGTCTTTACAGGTAAATGCTTTTAATCCTTCAAAGGCTGCTTGTCCATAATGAAGTGCAGTGGCGGCAATATGTATGTTAAGATACGGATCCTCTTGAAGTTCTCCGCTATCCCAGCAACCATTTTTCCAGGTATAACATATATGGCTATTCGTATCCATATATGAAAAACCCAGTGATTGCCAATCAATCTCTTTATCCATAAAACAGTCTCATTTTCAATAATTAAATCCAATACCTGAATTAAGCGGCTGGATTCTGTATTCAACGGAACTCTAACGGCCCTGAATCAGGTAATAAATAACTAAAAATCAATCCTGGTTTCCAATCAGAATCAAAATTTAAAGCTAATACGGTTTTTGCCTAAAAACAATTCAATCATAAAAAGTTAATATCAGATTGTATACTCAAAATAGATCCCGATATTATAGGGGTTTGATATTTCACTCAGCCAAAATAAAATACGCAGGTACTAAATGATTTTCACGATTGCCGGAATTACCTTTGCCGTTCTAATTATTTCAGCAGCTTTCAGTGTTTGGAAGATCTTTCCTAAAAATAAAGATTTATGGCGAATTATTCCTCGAGAAAAACGATTCGGCTCAGTGCTGGGGTTTATCTGCTTAATTTGGTCTGCTTATCATACCTTCCCCATCTTTGAAACAACTGCTCCTCAAGTCAGGCTTATGGTTTTGTCCGCGTTGGTTATTGTCATTACTTTTTTATCATTTGATCTAATGGATTTCTTATTTACCCGGGCTTTGGGTGGATTCCTCTTACTGCTTGTTAACTGGTTATTGCATCAGGCGTTCGTTCATCACACCGTATTCCGTCCTCTTTTCTCGATGTTGTGTTACATATTCGGAATATCAGGGATAATCATGATTGCCGCACCTTATCACTTCAGGGATTTATTAGAGAAAATCAGTCATGACTGCCGATGGAGATTATTTACATCAACGGTACTCGGCGTCATTGGCTGTATTGTACTTTTAATTTCAGTATCTCCCTATGTCAGGTAAAGAAAATCTTGAAAAAGACTACCCGATCCTGAAGGAACTGAGTATTTCCACTCCCCCTCAGCAATGGCAGAATCAAATTCTTCGCTGCCATGAATTCCTGTGCCGGGAAAATAAGAAAGTAAATCTGACACGAATAACCTCATTTAATGACTATTTGGTTAAGCATATAATAGACAGTCTGCTTTTAGCTGCTTATATGCCTGAGATAACATCAAAAAAATTAAACATTGCCGACGTGGGTTGTGGTGCCGGTTTCCCCGGTGTACCCATGGCTGTTTCCTATCCAAATTTAACATTGACAGAAATTGATTCAGTTAACAAAAAATATTTATTTGTGGAACAACTAATCCGTGAGCTAAAGCTTAAAAACTGTATCTCAACACGAGGCCGGGCCGGGGAGTTGGCACTTAAAACAGCATTTAAGTATCAATTTGATATTGTCATTGCCAGAGCAGTCACAGATGCTGCAACAATGATGATAGATTGTAATTTTTTCCTGAGAAGGCCGGATGGAGTCCTGATATTCTATAAAACGCCAAAGAAAATAAAAGAAGAAATCAGTGATGTCAACAAACAGGCTGAGATGTTGAAAATGACTGCAACCCTGTCTCCTGAATTTAATTTGCCGCATGATATGGGAAAACGTCAATTTCTGGTTATCAGCCTTAATCGTTGAGATCCAACACTATGGAACCTGAGGATACAGATTCAGTACATAAAGAGATAAATTGGCAAATCCCTGCGATTTTGTTTACAATTGTTTTTGTAATCAGTGTGTCTCAAATCGTATATCAAATTGTTCCTGAAGACGTTTTAACAACCCCCGGCATAACATCAGTCTCAATTAATTTTGCAATGCTGCATGGCGTCTGCCTTCTTACAATATTGTCTACAATTTTTATACTCGTACCTCGAGAATTATGGTGGCAAACCCTGAAACTTGACCAGCCCCCTAACCGGTCAATCTTATTCAAAGCACTCGGAACCACTGCAATACTTATACCGATTGTTCAGGTGATTTTCGGTATAACTGTTTATTTCATGGTGAAATACGGAATTGAATTAACTGAAAATCCAATCGTCAACTGGATGAAAACAGCACCGGCAAATGTCATGTGTCTGATTATTTTCGGTGCAGTTGTGATTGCGCCGGCAACTGAAGAAATAATGTTTCGACTGGTCATTTATGAATGTCTGCTTAAAATTGGAAATTCAACGCTGGCATGTTATTTAACATGCCTGATTTTTGCAGTATTCCATATGATTCCCGAGCAGATTCTGCCACTGTTTATTCTCGCTGTTGTTCTACAAAAATCACTGCAGAAATCTAAATGTCTGTGGACTGCAATTTTGATTCATGCGTTTTTTAACAGTTTTGCAGTTGTCCTGACGCTACTATATCGTTACCATATGACATGATATTAATCCGTCTGGCTCTGGTCTATATCGAAATAGCCAAGTAAACATCAAAGCCGGGAACAGGCGGCTGGACTTCTTCCCAGGTCTCTAAAATCCACTCATTATTTTTATCAATCATGACTCGATATTTACCGTCTTTTCCAACAAGTCGGTCATTGTATTGGCGTTCCAGGCCGGATACACCGACTTCATTTTCTTTTTGGACTGATGTTCGACCGATAATACGCTGAATATCCATTCTCTCAATAAGTTTTTCTCTTTTGAAGTTACTTTTTACGTAAAATTGTGGATTTTCCTTCATAATCGGTTCTAATACGACTAACTCGGCAGCGGTAAGATTTGATTTGACTAAAACAATACTGTTTGCAGAAAAATCACCTGACATGGACTGGTTTGATTTGATCAGTCTTTGCACCTTTCGAATATCTTCGGCGGCGGTATCTCGTCCTGTATTGACTTTATAATAGAGGGAAAATTTTCGAACAGACCGGGCGATGAGTTTTCCATTACGATCGAGCAGTCGTCCGCGCAAAGCAGGTATTGTTCCGGTTTTCCAGGTTTTCCCCTTAAAATAGTTTACAAAATAATCGGTATCAGCCACAGTTATCTGATAACATCGTAACAAAATGATACCTGTCCAGATAAAAAATAAAATGATAAAAAAATTTATTCGTTTTTTTGCAAATAAATTCATAGCTCACTTTCAGAAGACTCAATACTGCAACCGCGCAACAATTGATACGGATAGATACTCCCGATATTTTGCCACTCATCCTGCATGTCTTTTGGAACTTCATGAGAAATTTGGTTATGCCAGGATTGAATTCGTTTGAGGGCCTCCTCACTTTTTGCTTTTCGAGAGTTTATTTGAGTCAACATTGTATTACTCCCCAATAGAAAAAAAATCGACGTGATAATTACCGCTGAAATAATGGCTCTTACTCTATTTTTTAACAGATTTGCAGATTTACGCTCAATCCACATGTTAACTGCGTATGAACACCCCAACATTAGTCCCATTATACCCCAGAATACTATATGTTCGTTATATTCATGAAATTTTCTAAACAGAATATAACCTATGTTTTGATGGATCAGATACAGCGGGTATGTCAAAATCCCAAGTTTTATCCAATTCAACTTTCGAAAACTACCAAGTTTTCGATCTGCGACCATATACATAATCACAAAAAACAACGAGACAATCCCTGCAACAACAAACTCATTGACCCCCATGGCTTTGAGGTTCTCATTAGCAGGCACATCAAAAAATATTTCGCAAACTGCGATCACCCAACAACCGCACAATCCAGCCAGTTTCTTAAACGAGCTCCCATCACGCCACAACAGGTAAAATAAAGAACCCGCAATAAAGTAACACGCATACACATCAATCAAAATAAATCTCACCAATTTCGGAGCCTCCACAAAAGTCATAATGCCAGCAATCACCAACCAACAGTACAGTATATTTTCGGATCGATGCATTTTCCGTAATGCCAAAACAATACCCACTAAACCATAAAACTTTAATTCGACTTTCAAAGTCCAATACACCCCGTCAATTGAATCAACCCCGACAAAACCATGAAGCATAGTCATGTTCACCAAATACTGGAACAGCGTAGCTGAATAATATTCTCCACCGAGGAATAAAATGACCACAAATGTCACCGTACAACATGCCCAATATGCTGGATACAATCGTGAAACTCTGGAAGCTATAAACTTGCCTAATGACCCACCTTCTACACTCATGAAAATCACGAAGCCACTGATCATAAAAAACAGTTCCACTCCAAGGTAGCCATAACACAAAAATGAGGAAAACTGGGTATATGATGGTCCTACCCCCCCCCCCCGTAAGTTTGACTCCTCACGCAATAGTGAAATAGCACAACTGCCAGAGCAGCAACAAATCTCAACAAGTCAATTTCGTTAACTCTTTCCTTAACCATTTTTCTCTCCTAATTGAATAATTCATGGTATTCTCCGATCATATGAAGTTATACATAAATGTATAACTTTAATTCAGTAAATCAATATTATTGAGTGTACTCTCAAATAAAAATTATGAAATGGCAGTCAATCAGAAGGAATTTGAATGAGCGAAAAAACTGAGGAACCTACGATTTTTATGGACAACAATTCCCCGGGCATTGCATCCGAAGGTTCGAGTGAACATCATAAAGTTGAAGGCGAAATTCGGGTATGAACCGGATGAATCATTCTGGTAGACAGTAAAGGCAGCAGCAGTCAGGGAAAGCGTCAAAATCTGAACTTGCTTAAAGCGAGTAACAAGGTAAGTTATGTGTGAATCTTCTAAGGGTTATTCCGTCTGAAAAACGGAAAAAGACCAGAAAAGACCAAAATTTAAGGACAATAACAACCAGAAATCACTGCAGGTGGCTGGAAATTTAACCATTGAAGGATAATCTCCAAATGAGATGTTTAGTGCAAACAAAGGTCTCAGCATGAAATACAAAGCAGAGATTGATGGTTTAACAGGGCTGCTGCGGAACAAAGATAATTCTTAGAATAATGGGGGAGTAATATGCATAGAGATAAAAAACTTGAGTTAATTAAAAATATATTTTTTCGTTCTTCAATCAAAGATTTTTGGTTTCACGTCTTAAAGTCATATGCACAGCCACATTTTGAAGTTTTAGAAATTGGTTCGGGTTCAGGTGAAGGTAAACAAAACACCGTGTATCCAACTGTCCGAAAAATTGTTGGACTGGATTTGGATGAAAGAGTTCTGAGAAATCCCTTCCTGGATGAATCTTATAACATGAATGCATATGAAATTGGCACAAAATTGGCTGACACTAAGTTTGACATCATTTATTCTCATATGGTGGCTGAACACATTGATGATGGCTTGAGGTTTATTTCAACGCAATTAAACGCCCTAAATGATGGTGGTGTTTTAATACACTCCACAGTCTCTAAATACTATTGGACATGCTTAATCAATGATTTAGTACCCGAAAGCGTCAAGCACTGGTTAATTAGAAAATTAGGGAGCGGAAGGGCTGCAGAGGATGTGTTTCCCGCACATTATGAATTGAACTCAACGCACCAAATAGAAAAAATTTGTAGTAGTTGTAATGCTGAATACAAGATATTGAGACAAGATGAGCCGCCAGGTTATTTACGGCGAAGCATACTCTTAATGCTCCTTTATACTCTGTTGCATAAACCGTTACAGTTTTTAATTCCATCTATTCGTCCAACGTTTATCTTTGTAGTTTCCAAAAAATGACGAATTCGATCCTGAAATATTCGGATAGTCTTACTTTAGTTCGCATATCCGATAAGATAACAGAAATGTAGTGTAAACTTACCTTCTTTTCATTAATCAATTTTCTAAAAGGAATATTCAGCAAATTGAAGCCATGTCATCATCAAAGCAGCAAAATTATACATTAGATCACATTGTTAAATTCGCTGTTATCTCGGGAATTCTCGCTGGGTTAACCTGGTTATTGGGATATTTAAGTGACGTTTTAATTCCCTTTATCATTGCATTTCTTTTCGCATATTTACTCCATCCAATTGTCTGTTTTGTACAGAAAAAAATTCCAAATCGTGCACTGGCAATATTTGTCGTTTTATTTGGAGTCCTGGCTCTGGTCATTGGATCGAGTTATATAATCATACCAAAAATCAACCATGAAATTTCGCATACTGGAAAACTGCTTAAACGCTTTGTTGAAGATAAAGAATTTGCGGCGAAAGCAACAAAATTTATTCCGCCTAAACTAGTTGAATCAGTAAAAGAAAGAGTATCAAAGGATAATTTAATTGAACTCATGCAGCAGGAAAAGTTCTGGGTTATTGTCCAGTCAGGATTCAAAAAGGCAGCACCCGGGGCACTTGATTTATTGTCCGGCACCGCAAGCTTTTTTACGGGAATACTGGGATTATTCATCATGGGTTTATATCTGGTGTTTTTACTGTTAGACTACGAAAAAGTAAAAAAGGAATGGGAGAGTCTGGTACCCGAGAAACTGCGTGCACCCATTTTTGAGTTTGTTGATGAATTTGATCGTTCAATGAATCGTTATTTCAGAGCTCAGGCACTGGCTGCCTTCTGCACTGGAATTGTCTTTGCAATCGGATTTACCATCATTGGATTACCAATGGGAATTTTTTTAGGACTGTTTCTGGGGCTCCTGAACATGGTGCCGTATTTACAAATTGTTGGAATTGTACCGGCGGCGTTGTTGGCCTTTATGAAGTCTCTGGAAACAGGAACGAGTTTCTGGCAGCTAATGGGATTGATTCTCATTGTGTTTGTAGTTGCACAGATTATACAAGATGTTATTTTAACACCAAAAATTATGGGCGGACTGACAGGATTAAGTCCGGCAATGATACTGTTATCCATCTCTGTCTGGGGAAAATTGCTTGGATTCCTCGGATTGGTTATCGCAATTCCCATAACCTGTTTAACGTTAGCGTATTATCACCGTATATCAGCCTCTCAGAATGACGTAATCAGTGAGTTGGCAGAATAACTTATACCAGATAGAAAAACTGGATTTGAACCATAAAATTTTTATGAGGTTTTTATGGCTGAATACGAAAATCATTTATATGCAATTATTTTCCCGAACCAGGGCCTGATCACATCACAATTAGGTCCCGGAGAATTTGGAAAACATTATGCAGTTGGAAGTTCTAAACATTTCGACGGGAAAGTTGTCTTTGTTGAAATTGACAAAAATTTGGAAGACGGATTCTTTCCATTAAATGAAATCTGGAAACACGTTGTACCCCACGAAGACGGGACACCAAAACGAACAAAATTTGCCGGCAATTATCGAGTCCTCGAAAATATTCCTCTGGATAAATTTAAAGACATGTATCTGGTTACGGTTGAAGGAAAGACTCTAAAACTCAGTCGATCGAAATACACCATTGACAATGAAAAGGGATTAATCCGGGTTTATCAAATGCTGAATCCAATTCAAATGCTGGTTGGAAGTCGACTGGATCAACGGAACTTTGGCGAATATTTTACTCGGGAAAATACGACCAAAGGCTGCCCGACGTTGTGCTACACACAAGTCAGTCTTGATGTTGCTGAGTTTGAACGAATATACGAAAATGATGAAACCAATTATTTAGTTCTTCCTAATATTCCGAACAATAAGCTGAAGGAATGCATTGAGGAAATGAAAATGAATCCAGAAAAAAAGAGTACGACGATTAGTCTGGCCTCTATTTTTCAGGATCTCCATTTTCTAAAATTACGACATGGATTCTGGATTGCCAGCGGCAATGATCTCATTTTTTATCCGCTTCCCGGTATCAATGAGTTGGAAAACGAATTTTACGACTGGTACCGTTCGACTTTTTAAGTATCAGATCATTAAATTCCGTTTTCCCGGCGTAAGTGTTACTATCTAATTTTTGAATTTCCTCCTGCGGATCATTTGCATTCTATAAATCATAGATTTATGCTTCTGCTTTTTCTTAAAAAACCGCTTTCTATTTTACGGAGGATTTTTCAATATGAGCAAAGGTAATCTCGTAGTAGGACAATCCGGCGGCGCCACTGCTGTCATTAATCAAACTCTTGTTGGAATTATCCGGCAGGCACAGGCTGAAGAAAAGATCAATCGAATTTTAGGAATGCGATTCGGCATACTTGGATTAATCGAAAAAAATTTTGTTGATCTTACAGATATGACAGAAGAACAGTTGCTGCAATTAGAACAAACCCCATCAGCAGCACTATGTTCCTGCAGGTACAAATTGCAAGATTCAGAAAATGATACCTTACTTGATGCAATCGAAAAAAATGGGATAAATTATTTTACATTGATCGGCGGCAATGATTCTGCAGAGACTGCCTTACACATTTCAAAACTTGCACAAGCACGCAATATTGATCTTTCCGCTGTTGCACTGCCAAAAACAATCGACAATGATCTCCCTTGTATGGACCACACCCCCGGATATGGAAGTGTCGCCACATTTATCGGAGCATCAACTCAGGAAGCAGGCCGGGATACTGAAGCAATGCAGCAGGCTGATCCAATAAAAATCATTGAAGTTAAAGGACGTAATTCAGGTTGGACAGTTGCCTCATCGGCATTGGGAAAACGAAGTAAATTTGATGCACCTCATTTGATTTATTTTCCAGAACGTCCCTTTGATGAAGACACCTTTGTTGAGGATGTCACCAAAGTTTATAAGGACATTGGATATTGTGTTATTGTTATAGCTGAAACCTTAAAAGACAAAACCGGACGATTAGTCGGTGAACGTAAAGAAGGAATTACCAGGGATCCCTTCGGTCATGCCTATGTAGACAGTGCAGCAGCCTGTTTATGCCGTTTAATTGAAGGTAAATTGGGTGTCCGTGCACGATATGACAAGCCGGGGACACTGCAAAACAGCTCAATTCGATATATTTCACCCGTGGATCAAGCCGAAGCACAGATGTGTGGAAAAAAGGCTGTCAGCCTTGCAGCCGGTGGAAAAACAGATGTTATTGTAACATTAGAACGCGAATCAGATAATCCTTACAAATGTACAACCGGTTACGTTCCCATCGAAAAAATTGCAGGTATCGAAAAATATATGCCTGAAAATTATATCAATGAAGCCGGGAACTTTATCACCCAGGATTATATTGACTATGCAAAACCTTTAATTGGAAAAATTCCCGAATTTATTCGGCTTTAAACACAGGAGATTACATATATGCCATCCGGATTCACTGATGAATTGGTTGAGATAGAACAACTCGCTGCAGACTGCCTGAATAATGATTCGGCCGATACAGGAACAGGACCCAATGTGAAATTTCTCGATAACGGCTATGTATTATGCCTGCCGAGAACAAAAGGTGACAGCCGCTATGTTTATGGTGACGATGGATTTAATTTCTGGATCCATGCCTCTGGATATATGTATGCAAATGAAGGATTGTATTCATTATTCATGCGTCGAAAAGAAGGTGATGAACCGGTAATATCCTTCTTTGCCGGTCTGCCGAATGAAGACGGCAAAACCTTCACCCGGATATCACTGCTGCCGGTACCAGTCATAGAAGAATCTGATGTGTTAATTAAACGCCGTTATACCATTATGAACAATAGTGCGGCCTATTTTTTTACCGAATTCAGTTCAATTAAAAGTGTTGTTCGGATCTCTGTTGACAAAGCAAATAAAATGATCTTCTCTGTTCATATTGAAAACAAAGGTAATGAAACTGTGTCTATATACACCTCGAGTTACTTCAAACCGTTTTGCAGATATGATATTTACGAAAGCGATGAAGACCGTTGGTTCAGCGAAACTATTCTGAATAATTCAGCCGACAATAATGGAGATTTTGCTGCCGGCACCCTGGAGGTTGCACAAGATGAAGACCGGTTTCATTCGAATACCTACTATGCAGTGTTACGTGGAAAATATACACCGGGGAAAGGGATTCAATTCGTTAATCGGGATACAAACACATCACGTCAGAATTTTGTTGGAAACAGCCAACGAAATTTGGGAACGAGCATCGCCTTGAAACGGGGTAAGTTTTCAAAGGACAAATCACTTACAACATTTACCGACATCGCAGTATTCAGTGATATAAATTCCTTCAATTTAGCTGAAAACACCGTGTTGCGCTTAGACTACACCTACCAGATTGCACCCGATAAAGAAACTCGGGATACGGTGGTCAAAACGCCTCTGAATCCCCGGGAAATCGATACAAATATTGCATCAACAACTGACAAAAACAAAACAATGTTGTCCAGCCTTAATGGAAACATTTCAGGACTGAACAACAGCTTAAATATTAATGAAAAATTTTTCAATGCATTTTTTGATCACTTAAAATACCAGGTATCCGTATGCGGTCTACTGAAAGGATACATGCAATTAGAACTTCGATCATTAATAGGTATCAGGGATGTTTTTCAGGCACTTGAGGCACTGCAGTATTATCGAACGGACGAAAGTAGAAATAAAATGATTGAAGCATTGGGTTTTACAATCCCTACCGGTCGATGCGTTCGTCAATATTCACTTCCTCCCGGGGGTTCACAGGCTGGACGGGCCGATTTACGCCCCTTCATTGACCAGGGAGTATGGGTTATTTCTACAATTCATTCTTATTTACAAAATACCGGTGACAAAGATTTTCTCGAAACTGAGGTTGGGTATCATGATATTATTGACGAAGGATCTGAAACCATTCTTCCGTCCGATAAGAGAGACAGCGTACTCATGCATATCTTCCGAATCATGGATTATCTGAATGAGAATCGTGATCACAGCAAAACAAAATTACTGCTTGCCCTTTACGGAGACTGGAATGATGCACTTGACGGTTTAGGCATTGCAAATGATCCAGAAAAAGATTATGGAACCGGAGTCAGTGTCATGACGACCCTTCAATATTATCAAAACTGCCTGGAAATGATTAAAATTCTAAACTCATTTTATCCGGGGAAGTATGAAGAAAAAATTAACCAATACCGGGAGACAGCTGATTCCATAGCAGAAAATCTGATAAAGTACGCGGTAATCAGTGATGAAGAGGGGAATAAACGAATTGTTCATGGCTGGGGTGATGAACGTTCTTATTTTGTAGGCAGTTTTAATGATCCCGATGGCGTCGCCCGGGATGGTCTGACAAGCTATTCATTTTGGATCATTTCAGAAATGTTAGAAAAAACTCCTGAACTGGAACAAACCATTTTAGATGCATTTGAGAGAATGCAGTCAAAATATGGATTAATGACATTTAATCCGGCATTTCCAAAGGGAACTGAAGGCGTCGGACGTATTCCAAAACTACCCCCGGGAACCGCCGAAAACGGTGCAGCTTACATACATGCAACATTGTTCGCAATCTGGGCTTATTTTAAAATGGGCCAACCTCAAAAAGCATGGGATCAGATCGAAAAGATTTTACCATTCACCAATATTCATGACCGCTACACCCACTCCCCGTATGTTATGCCAAATTCTTATGTATACAATCCTGAAAAAGGACTGGATGGAGAATCAATGAATGATTGGCAGACGGGCAGTTCCAATGTTCTCTTAAAAATCATGATCTGGTATGTATTCGGTTACCGCCCGGATTTTGACGGAATCTATATTCAGCCGGCATCCTGGACACCGTTTGAGGAATCAAATTTTTCGACCCGAAGCAGAGGAAAAGTCATTGAAATAGTCTATAAAAAAGAAAGCACTGCAGATAAAAGAGCCTTCTCCCTAAATGGACAAGATCCAATAACAGGTGACTATTCCAGTGCATTGAAAACAAATTACTGTTTTATCCCATATGAAGAATTGAGTGACAAGAATACAATTATGGTTATTGATCCGGGTTAAATTAAGAATTCCACTAATAATTATGCGGTAGAATACGACGAATCTCTGGAGATTTTATCTTTATACACACCTGAATTGAATCTATCAATTTATTTCTTATGAAGAAGAAAAAATGCCTTAGCGGAGTTTTACCGAATCCGGGTTTCAGCAGTTATTGGAATTAAATGGAATAACACCAGAATATTCAGAGTTTAAATCACTGTCATCGCAACAGACATCAGATCAACTGATTTCCGGTGAACTCGACGCAGCATTCCTTATTACCTCACCAAATGCGAATACATTTAAGAATGTTACCTGTATTGATCAGCAACAAAAGACCTGCCTGGAAAATGACTAAACAGAAGGAACTATATCAGGTTATTTAACGACACAGACAACCCCTAGTCCTGCGATAACATAACAAAGATTGTTATTTTTCGTACAAAAAACAAGCGGCTTTTTGATGGGTGTTAATCGCTTTTAATACCGGTTTTTCAGCGATGCATTGCACAAACGACAATGGGCAGCGGTCGCTAAAATGACAGCCTTTAGGGAAATTCAACGGGGACGGGACTTGACCTTCAACTGCATTTAAGCGATCGGTATGTTTTGATAAAGATGGCATTGAACTCAGCAAGGCCTTTGTATAGGGATGGGCAGGATTATTAAAAACGTCATTGACAGTACCTTCTTCGACGATATTTGACGCATACATTACAAGTACCCGATCACACATTTCCCAAATCACTCCCATATCATGCGTTATTAGTAATAATGAGGTATCGTCATCTGTCATTTCCTCCATTAAATCAAATATCTGGGCCTGTATAGTTACATCTAAGGCAGTTGTCGGTTCATCTGCAATGATCAGTTTGGGACCTGGCAGTAACGCCATCGCAATCATAACTCGTTGACGCATACCTCCGGAAAGCTCAAATGGATAGGCATACATTCGTTTTTCCGGATCCGGGATACCAACTTTACTCAGCCATTCTTCACTTATTTTCCATGCATCCTTTTTTGAAATTTCCTGATGTAAAGTCAACATTTCTACCAATTGTTTCCCCACTCTGTGAAGCGGAGACAGTGCAGTCATGGGTTCCTGGAATATCATACTGATTTCTTCTCCCCTGATTTTATTTAAGTCATCAAATCCGAGTGACAGGATATCCTGATCTTGAAATAGAATCTCACCATTTTCAATTGTCCCGGCAGGTTCAGGAATTAAACGCAATATGCTCATTGCAGTTATTGATTTCCCACAACCGGATTCGCCGACAAGCCCAAGGATTTCTCCTTTTTTAATTTCAAATGAAACATCATTTACAGCAGCGAGTTCACCTTCGTCTGTATGAAATTTCACCGTTAAGTTTTTTATTTCTAAAAGGTTATCCATTGTTAACTGTCAATTCACAATTAATTTCAAACCCGACCGTAATGACACGTCGTGATTGATAGAAGATTATCGTATCTTATTAAAATTTCCCGGATCAAAGGCATTGCGAACTCCCTCACCTATAAAAACACCAAGAAGCATTACAATAAACAATGCCAGAGATGGATAGAGAATCAACCACCATGCCCAACGATAAATTTGTGCCTGTGCCAGCATTTCTCCCCAGCTCGGGGTCGGCGGAGGCAGCCCAAATCCAAGATAATCAAGGGCCGCTAATGAACCAATCGCACCGACAAGTGAAAACGGCATAAAGGTAATTAACGGCACCAGCGAATTTGGCAGAATATGTTTCAGAATTATTTTGATTGTCGGAATTCCCTGACATTGTGCAGCTTCAACAAATGACTGGCCTCGCAGTTTAAGGAATTCGGCTCTCATATAATAGGAAATTCCAATCCAATTGAAAATTCCGTAAATCAAAAGCAGTAGAATAAAGCTGCGGCCATAAATTGATCCGAGTAAAATCATAATATATAAGAAGGGCAATGCACTCCAGATTTCGATAACGCGTTGTGTGATAATATCGATTTTCCCTCCGCAGTACCCTTGTACTGCACCAATGACAACACCAAGTGACATCGAAAAAAATACCAGTATAAGTCCAAAGGTCATGGATATCCTAAGCCCATATACAATCCGTGCCAGAACATCTCTGCCTGCACTGTCGATTCCTAACCAGTGATTTTTAATTGGATTATAGGGCCAGCGAACATCTTTTTTATCAAACTGCACTTTATATTGACCGTCGTTGATATTTATAAAACTTGGATCTACGGGATGATTAAATCTGTTTTTTACTATTCCTGAGAGAGCCTGTTTGTCAGACTCTGAGATCTTTTGCCAAAGATTTTCTTTATCACTACTCGTAATCCTAAGAGATGGGGAAAACGACACGCTGCCGGTGACGTGACCTGCCTGTGATGGAATCTCCCGAAACGTCAGCCGAACAGATTTTGGTGATTTCCGTCGTGCTCTAAAAGTCGATAATGATAATTCACATTTTACTTTCTTGTTTATCCGGTGTGTTGATATCTCTGAAACAGGATCTGATACCAAATTATTAAATCGATCTTCTATTGCCTGCTTTAATGGTTCTGTCAATTGCCAGTGAGATATCAGATTAAGATTTCTGACAGAGTCATTTTCAAGGTTGAAGAAAAAACCACAATTTTGTGATTTCACAATTGTATAATCCGGCAAAATGTTGACTGTGCCAGTCCGCGGCTGCTTAATGAAGTTGACATCAACGACATTTTTAATCTCCAGTGAATCTGGAGAAATTATTTCATTGGGCCCATACGGGATCGGGGGAAATATCATGAAATTTGACGGATCATCTTTAAACATCGGCAGCATATTAATCGCCTTATAATTCGGACGGGTAGATTTGCCACTGTCAGTAAATTCAGAATCAGGATAATAGTTATAAACCGGAAAGTAAGATTTATTCTTAAACCGTACGTAAACGGGCTTGTCATTACATAATAATTCCGAACCTAAACTTAAAATGTACAGAACAATCAAGATCCATAATGACACATACGATCGCTTGATTTTCTTAAATCGGTTAAATCGTTTTAAAGTAATTGGATTGAACATAACGAATGGCTAATAAAAAATACGATTTCATTTAAAATTTATGCGCGGATCAATTAGGACATAACAAAAATCAGAAAGAATATTCCCTGCCAGAGTCAGAATTGATGTTAATGATAAAATCCCCATAAATACAGCGTAGTCCCGACCGACCATGGCATCCAGGCTTAACAGCCCCATTCCCGGGATTTCAAATACTCTTTCGATGATGACAGATCCGACAAACATGATACTCAGTACACTGCCAAAACCTGTTGCTATAGGAATCATCGCATTACGAAGGGCATGTCCCCAGACAGCCAGACTGAAACTTCCTCCTTTGGCAATAACTGTACGGATATAATCTTTACCTATCTCATCAAGTAGAGAATTTTTCATTAATAACGTGAGAACAGCGAACTGACCGATCATATAGCATAAAACCGGTAAAAACATATGACTGAAAATGTCTTTGACTTTTCCAAAAAATGAAAGAGTATGAAAATTATCAGAATAGAATCCCGCGATTGGAAAGATATCCCAGAATTGATCACTGGTTCCACAGAGAAGCATTTTCAACATCATACCAAATGCAAAAGCAGGGATTGCATAGCCGGAGAAAACAATTAAACTTGAGGAAAAATCAAATAACCCGCCATTTCGAACTGCCTTTACAATGCCGAGCGGGATACAGATCAAATACGTTAAAACAAAGCTTGTAATACCAAATATCAAAGAAATCGGAAAACGTTCCTTTATAAGCTGCCAGGCAGTTTTATTCGGGAATTTATAGGATTCCATTGACATGCCGATTCGATCGGTAATCAGCCATTTCCCATAACGTTGATACAGCGGCTTGTCGAAACCAAAATGAACCTTTAATTCTTCCAGATACTCTTCCGAAACTGTTGATGATACATTCGCTGCACCCGCCTCACCAATACCCATGCCTTTCATTTTCATAACCATTTGCTCCATGGGCCCGCCAGGTACAAACTGGCACAATGAAAAGCATATAAATGTAATTCCGATAAACGTTGGAAAAACAAGGAGAAGTCGTCGAATAAAATAGGTAAGGCGATCCATTTAATAAAATCCGAATTCCATTAAGTTATCGACTCTCGTCAGAGTTAAATTTGAGGTTTCGAAATAAAACCAGAACTTCCAAACCTTATTCGAAAATTTAGAGAGATAAAAACAGCATATACTGAACATAATAGACAATTCAAAAAAATTATTTATTTATAGTTCGTGTCAAACTGTACTGTAAGAGGTTTAGGGGGCAGGGAAACTTTTTGATCCATAGCATCTTCAAGGTCAGCAGCAGAATCTTCATCATACCACCAATAACTGTAAGCTGCTTTCTCTCGACCATATTTATCAAGAACAGTTTGAGGCATACCGAATTTATTCCAGTAGAGTAATCTAGTGTAATTGATGTTCCAAAGCAGAACATAGGGATAGGTATGATAAACAATTTTATCGATTTTTTTCGCCAGCCTGTGTCGTGTTTGAATATCAAAAATTCTTTTTTGCTGATCGATAAATTTGTCAACATCTTCATTCTTGAAACCGGTAACATTATTTCCAGCTTTTCGATCAGCCTCCTTTGATGCCCACATTCCTTCGGGGTCTTTATAAAGTGAGGCACCCCACGAAGCCCAGGTCATATCAAAGTTGAATTGATCCATATCTTTCGACCAGGCGGCCCAGTCTTTCCGGTTGATCTCCAGTTTGATGCCAACATCTTTCAGGTCTTCGCTATAAATCGATAAAAATTTGTCGACTGACATATCTCGCGTCAAAAACTTGAATCTAAACGGAATCCCATCCTTCTCGAGTATTCCAGTCTTTGGGTTACCCTGCCAACCCGCTTCTTTTAACAATTGCCTGGCTTTATCTTTATCAAATTTTATAAATTCATTGGTACAGGGCACCTCATCAGAATAAAGGTCCTCATAATATGACTTGTGAAGAAAATATTGATCATACATCAATGTTTTATTCATTTTTTCACGATCCAGTAAATGAGCCATTGCCTGTCTGACTTTTATATTACTAAAAATAGGTTTGCGCATATTCATTGCGAACCCCTGAAAACCCACTGGAGAATAATTATAAACTTTTTGTTTTACTATCCAGTTTTTATCAAATTTTTCCCCTTTTGTTTCATTAACCCACAGCCGTGCTGTATAGACCGGATACAAATCAATTTGTCCTTTCTTAAATGCCTCAAATGCATTCTGACGATCTGCAAAAAACTTAAATGTTAAGGTTTGAAAATTACCCGTTCCCTGACTGCGCTTCGCTGCTTTATTCCAATAATTGGATCGACGCACCAGTTTTACATACATTAATTCTCTTACTTCACCAATTTTATAGAGTCCGGATACCACAGGAAATTCAAAATTTATTTTATTAAAATCCTGTTTCTCAAAACTGTGTTTTGGTAATATTTCCAATGCTCCTATCGCCAATAAATTACTCCAATGAACTTCTCTTGCAGTGAAACTGATTTGGTGGGAATCTATAATCTTCGGAGAATGAAATTTTTCGAGAGATACTTTATGAACTCCCGTTAGATTCCCGGGATTCATAATGGTATCAAATGTCCACTTAATATCGGCAGCAGTAATGGGTGTTCCATCACTCCATTTCGCCTTTTTATTCAGCCAAAATGTGAACACTGATTTGTCATCTGAGATTGACCACTTCTCAGCAATTAGCGGCTCTTCAACAAGAGTCAAAGGATTCCGGCTGAGCAGAGTATCGTACATGGCCGAAAACAATTCAGCACTGAAACTGTTGTTGTCCAGATAATAGTTAAAACTTTGAGGATTTTGTCCCGCGAAAATATTAATATTGCCACCGACTTCTGCATCAGAGCCGGCAAGCGGGTTGAGTTGATCTTTCCAGTCATTTCTCGGGAAAAAATCATCCGGGAAAGATGAAAATAATATTAAATAATAAGCAAAAATCAAGGCTGTAGTTTTCATTAAATAAATCTGCATAGGGAATTAAAACCAACATCTACACACACGTGCACTGGTACTGTGTATAGATATGTCGGCGGAACAAATAAATGTCTGGAATTAATTCTTCACAGAGAATTAATCACGTCATTATAGTAAATGTAACCGTTAGCTGTTTTGAATCATTAATAAGACAACCGGGTATCCGGCTTACCATCATTATGATTGTCGACTTCCTGACCGAGATGTAGAGCAACCGTCATCCTGTGCCGGCTACCGAAAAAATGGTGATTGTTGATAGTGAGAAAAGAATAATTATTTAAATATAAGCACAAAACTTTAACCTCTCTGGTTTCAAACGGTCTTATAATCCAGTGAATTGCAATTGTCTATTTAGGGTCGTAAACAATTACAAGGTTTTTAATCAGTGCAAAATTAAATTTGCTCAATATAATAGATTTTATCATTTTCATGTCAAGATGTTATTATAACTGATTTTGGATGCAACAGTCATTTAACTAACTGAATAAACCTCGCCAATGTCAGGTCATTATAAAATACTAATCGCCCAGGGCATTAAGTTTAATGACACTTTGATCCGGGAGAATGGCCGCATTCAGCAAGTATTGAGTGAAACTAAAAAATCACATTGCTTCCAGGGTTTCAATTCCCAAGACTGACAGACCGTCTTTTAAGACAATTTGTACTCGTTTACATAATTCAAGACGCGTAATTTTCAAAGACCCGTTTTTCGCGGACAGGACACTGTGATTTTTGTAAAACCTGTTAAAATTTTTAGTCAGATCAAGTAAGTAATTAGCTAAATATGCTGGATCACAGTCCGCTGCTGATTTTTTCAGGACAGCCCCGTATCGTGCACATTGCAGAGCTACAAATTTCTCTTCCTTTGAATCGAGCTTTTCCCAATCGATTTTTCTGTTTGAATTATTATTTTCTCTTTCAAATTTTCGTAAGATTGATGCGATGCGTGCATAGGCGTATTGGACATAAGGGCCGGTATCTCCTTCAAATTTAATTGAGGCTTCGGGATCAAATGTCAGTGTCGTTTTTGCATTCACTTTCAACAACATAAATTTTACGGCACCCATTCCTATCTTTTCAGCCCGTTCTTCAATATTCTCAGGGATTGAAGAACGGCATCGTTCTGTGGTTGATGCATGTGCTAATTCTGCCATTTCATCGAATAAGTTATCTGCATCAACAACAGTACCTTCTCTGCTTTTCATTTTTCCGCCCGGCAAATTAACCATCCCATACGGGATGTGCATTAGATTATCCGAACATGTTAACGTCATTTTTTGAAGGATGGCAAATAAAACCTTAAAATGATAGATCTGTTCATCACCAACTATCCATAACATTCTGTCAGGTGCATGATCAGAATATTTTTGAAACGTTGTGCCAATATCCTGAGTGATGTAAACGGTGGTACCATCTTTTCGAAGTACAACTTTCTTATCAAGACCAACATCTGTCAGATCAATTTCAACAGCACCATCCGCGGTAAGGTTGAATATACCATCTTCAAGTCCATCGAGTACGAGTGTTTTTCCCAGTTTATACGTATCACTTTCAAAATAGGTATGATCAAATTGTATACCCATTCGTTCATACGTTTGATTAAACCCCTCCAGAACCCAACTATTCATCAATTTCCAAAGAGACATCACCTCACGATCCCCCTTCTCCCAGGACACAAGTAATTCCCGGGCAGCTTTCCCTATTTCAGTATTTAGGAATAATGCCTGATTTGACTGGTCATGCAGTGAGGCGTTTTCTTCTCTTATTTTATCGAGCTGCTTCTGAAATTCACGCTCAAATTTAACATAAAAATCACCGACAAAGTGATCCCCTTTTTTATCGCTGTCCGATGGTGATTTATTCGCTCCAAACCGTTGGTAAGCAAGCATTGATTTACAAATATGAATCCCCCGGTCATTGACAAGATTCACTGCAGTTACATCATGTCCGACTCGAGAAAACAATGCACATAATGCTCTGCCCAGGACATTATTACGAATATGTCCCAGATGCTGCGGTTTATTCGTATTTGGTGCAGAAAATTCAATTAATATTTTTTCCTGATCACTTGCCGGAATTAAGCCATCATCAAGAATTGCCTGTTCGACAGCAACCGTATCCCGATATAATGCTTTTGCTGTCAATGTTATATTTACGAAGGCCTTTACACATTCAACGTCTTCTGTTTCTGAATGGGAATTAAGAAAATCAACAACTTTTTTTGCTAAGTCAACGGGGTTCGATTTGAACTGCCTGGCAAGACGAAAACAGTTTACCGTCAGGTCCATCCCCTGGTCACGCGGACATAATTCGGGAACAATGTCTATCAGCCCAGGATCTATATTGTATTCTGTTGATAAATTTGATTTCAGATCACTAATGCATTTAAAATTCATCGTTGTTCCCGCTTTGAATAATTGTTTTCATTGCTTACACTAAAACTTAATCATGGTTTTAAACCTCAAAAAATAAGATATGTTTTCTACGCTTCTAATTGAAAACATCTCTAATGAAAATTCCAGGGTATTAAAATGAAGAAAATACCAAGCGGTTCATTTGGTTTAATTAACATACCTGGAAGGATAAAAGAGTATTCAGCCATATATTATAACTGAGCAAAATTTAAGACAAATAAAATGCATTAATTTCAGAACACTCATTTATCCAGACAACCGCCTGCAAATTCAGATGGAGGAACTAAATGAATAATGTACCAATAGATAAAATCAGAAATTTTGCAATAGCCGGTCATGCCGGTGCAGGAAAAACATCTCTGTCTGATTTAATATTATTTAAATCTGGTAAAGTCTCACGCCTCGGTAAAGTACAAGAGAAAAACAGTGTTTCTGACTATCATCCAGACGAACATGAACGACAAAACAGCATTTATGCGACACCGCTTAATTGTCAATGGAATGACCACACATTCTTTTTTATTGATACCCCTGGATACGCAGATTTTTTTGGAGATACTAAAGCGGCACTAAGTATTGTTGACAGTACATTAGTTGTTATCAATGGAGTTGAGGGAATTGAAATCGGTACCAGCCGAGCCTGGAAAACCTCCCGGGAGAAAAATCAACCAAGAATGATTTTTATTAATGCTCTGGATAAAGAATATGCAGATTTCGAGAAAATTTTGGAATCTATCCAGAAAAACTATGGAAAAACAGTTTGTATTCCATTTACACTTCCAGTCGGCAGAGAATCAAATTTTAAGGATGTCGTCCACGTTCTTCGATCAGATAACATCCCGGATGAGCTCAGGGAAAGTGTAGAAAAATATAAAAGTTCATTAATGGATACCGCAGCTGAATCCGATGAGGAATTAATGATGCGCTATCTTGATGGGGAAGAATTATCAGAAGAGGAAATTTCTCATGGGCTGAGAGATGCGATTTTTAATGGTTCACTTGTCCCGGTATTTTCAGGCAGTGTTGAAAAAGATATTGGTATAAAAGAATTAATGAATGGTATCGTGAATCTTCTATGCAATCCTTTCACAGCCCAATCAATCCCAATGGATGAAGGAGAAATGGAATTAAAGGAATCAGGTGCCGGCAAAGCATTTGTTTTTAAGACAGTGGCTGATCCGTTTATTGGTCAATTGTCGTTTTTCAGGGTTTATTCAGGTATTCTTAATGCGGATTCAGATGTTTACAATGTAACAAAGAGTTCGAAGGAACGATTAGGCCATTTTCATTTACTGAATGGCAAAGAACAAACGACCATCAAAAATGCCTATCCCGGTTATATCATCGCCGTCGCAAAATTAAAGCATACAAAAGTCAATGATACCATTTCGACAACCTCGGGCGGCCCGCAGTTTCTACCAATAAAATTTCCAAAACCAAATATGTCGTATGCATGTTATCCCACGAAACGTGGAGATGAGGATAAAATTATCTCGGGTCTAAATCGACTTGCTGATGAAGATCCAACTGTAAAAGTTGAACGACATCCTGAAACCCGTGAATTCCTTATTTCCGGAATTGGTGATCAACATTTGAAGATAATAATAAATCGACTCAAATCAGATTTTAAGACGGATATTGACCTGCGAACACCAAAAGTGCCCTATCGCGAAACGATTACCAAAACTGGAATTGGCAAATATCGACACAAAAAACAGTCTGGAGGACATGGTCAATTTGGAGAGGTCTGGTTACGTGTCGAGCCCCTGCCAGATGAATATTTTGAATTTGCCAGTGAGGTTGTAGGTGGAAATATTCCTAAAAATTATATCCCTTCTGTGGAGAAAGGAATTAAGGAAGCCATGAAGAAAGGGGACCTGTCAAATTCAAGAATTATTAATGTTAAAGTAATTGTTTATGATGGAAAATATCATGCAGTGGATTCATCCGATATCGCATTTCAAATTGCAGGAAGAGGTGCATTCAGGGATGCAATAAAACAGGCCAATCCAAAGATATTAGAGCCTTATATGCACTTGAAAATATTGATTCCAGACCAGTACATGGGAGACATAACGGGCGATCTAAATCAAAGACGAGGTCGAATTCAGGGGATGAATATTGAGGAAGGCATGCAACTTGTTGAAGCTGAAGTACCCATGGCAGAAGTTCATAGTTACGCCTCGCAATTGCGTTCAATTACCCAGGGGAAAGGACGATTTAATATGGCATTTTCTCATTATGAACAAGTACCTGAAAATATTTCAAAACAGATCGAAAAAACTGCAGATAAAGAAACCCATGACGATCATTAAGGCTCTGAAGTCAGTTTAATGATCTGACTGGATCGAAATAATATCATTGTGATTTACCCTTCATTTTTAATATAAATTTGGATTGAAAAAATAGATTCTTTTTTAAACAGCCAGATCATAATTCTTAAATGGAAATCAACCTTCCCTTCACTATTCAGTTGGATTTACTGGCGAAGAGACTTAAAATGTGCTTGTCTTTCATATTAACATCCTATAAGCGAACTCCTTAAAGTTGAATTCAATAATTTTTAGATAAGAAAAAGTAGTGAAAATAAGTCCAATAATCTATGCGTATGTAAAGACATGAAACACCCCATTACTCACTATCTCTTTCAGGGAATCAGGATCCTTCTTATTCCCATAATGCTCTGGGTGATTTTGGGATTAATATTGGCAGGATCAAAACTCACATTTTCAATTGGTTATAACCATTCCCTATACTTGGCAGGGATCGGGTTTTGTTCAGGATTGGTTATTTTTTCGATTAATTCTTCCCCGTTTATGAGATTGTACGTCGCCGGTCATGAACTAACCCACTGGTTGACAGCAAAAGCATTTCGCAGACGAACCGGAAGACTTAGAATCGGCAAAGCAGAAGGCAGTGTAAGTGTACAACGTCCCAATATATGGATTATGCTTGCACCATATTTTTTCCCGTTTTATACCGTGGTTTGGATTTCTGTTATAAAAATTATTGAAATTTGGTATATAGAAACGGGATTGCTGATTGCATTATACCTGGGGACAGGGTTAACCTATGCCTATCATATTTTTATGACGATGCTTGCACTGTCAAAAGAACAAACCGATTTAAAAATGTACGGTTATTCATTTTCCATGTGTTTAATCATTTTAATAAATTTTTTCATTGTATACTGTGGTTTATCCCTTTTTTCAGATAATGTAGAATACAGTGCTACACTATTAAAAAAAACTTATATTTCTCAATGGAACTTACTTACTGAATTATTTTTATGGATACTACAGACGCAGATATACAGGAATTAATTTCAGACAGTTTTGCTGATTTTAAATCATCATTTGAAACGGGGGAAAAAATCAGAGGAGTGATTTCCTCTATAACCAGAGCCAATATTTTTGTTGATATCAACTCGAAAGGCGAAGGTATTATTGACAAGAATGAATTTATTAAAGATGGTAAGCTGTCCATAAAAATCGGTGATGAAATTGACGCATATTTTGCAGGAATAGGAACAAGTAATGAACTGTTGTTAACTGTAAGCCGAAAAATGAAACAGGAAGCAAATGATGATTCTATTCAAGAAGCTTTATCAGCCGGGATTCCAATCGAAGGGAAAGTAGTTTCTGAACGTAATGGAGGATTTGAAATAAAAATCGGGAACCATTCAGGTTTTTGTCCTTATTCACAAATTGATCTGTTTCCAGACAGCGATAAGTCTGTTTATCTGGGACACCGCCTGTCATTTATGATTCAGGAATATTCGGGTGACAATTTAGTTGTATCACGACGAAAATGCCTGGAGGCAGAAAAAAGCAGACAATTAGAAGAACACCAAAATTCCTTGAATGAAGGAGACATTGTTGAAGGAACGGTAACAAATATTCTCGATTTTGGTGCATTTGTTGATATTGGCGGGCTTGACGGGCTTGTTCCAATTCAAGAAATTTCCTGGAAAAAAGTAAAAAATATCGCGGATGAAATAAAGCCCCAATCCAGAGTAGCGGTCAAAATCCTTAAAATAAACTGGGACGACAATAAAATTCTACTGAGCATCAAACAAGCCGGAAAAAATCCCTGGGATGACATTGAAGATAAATTTCATGAAACCAGGCAGTATACCGGCACCGTTACTAATTTAAAGGACTTTGGTGCATTCGTAGCAATTGATGATGGGATCGAAGGATTAATTCATATTTCGAAACTTGGGGCTGGCAAACGATTGAAACATGCATCCGAAGTATTAAAAGAGGATGAGGAAATTCAGGTATATATTGAATCTATAGATTTGGAGAAAAAGCGACTGTCATTTACACTGGAAAATCCCAAACAAGGTCGAACACTCGATGTCGAAGGTGAAAAGATTACAATAGGCGAAGAAAAACCGGGAATTGTTGAAGGCATAAAACAATATGGCATTTTTGTAAAATTTTCCTCGTCCCGAACCGGCCTGCTGCATGTAAGTGAAATCCCGTTTGAAGGCCATGTAAACAAAATCAAAAATATGTATGATCGCTTTCCTCCGGGAAGTGATATTCTTGTTATCATCAAAAATATTCAGAAAAATAAAATTTCTCTATCCCTGCCCGGATCAAATGATAATAATGACAATGATTACCGTGAATTTCTTGCATCAGAAACAAATCAAAATCAATTTAACAGTATCAGTGATGCATTTGATGATTTGACTATCTGATTACGGCGTAGAAATTTTTCTGCTTATCCGGGATTTTCGTTTAATGTCAACAGAAAACAGCTGTCAAAAGAGTAAGATTACAGGTTGACTTGCATCACTATATTTAGTGATGTCAAAATCTTCTGAAACGTTTCCATGTTTTTTTGCAATTCTTAGACGATTAAATAATTCCAAAATACATTCTTCACGGCCAAATTCCTTCCACATTAATACTTCGTCGATCAGGAAAGCCTGAGTTGTACAATAGTAAGAATGAGTGGAATATTCTTGAGCACAGCAGGATACTCTTTTAGCCTGATGCTCTTTACAGTTTTGGAATAGATAGATCATCATAATGATAAATTTAATCTGACAGTTCGCAATTTCAGCTAATTTTTTCCAAACCGACCATGTCGTCTTCGGCTATATAAACCCGTTGCAAGATAATACATATCCCGTGCAATTTCACAAAAATCACTGATTATCCTTATTTTTCTTACCTCTTCCATAGACCCATTCGCCTTCGTTATTCCCCTTGAAATGCTCTCAATTTAATCTTATTACAAAATTTATCGGTTAACAGTTTTACTATTTTAGATTAAATCTCATATTTATCATTATTTGTAAGGGTATGAAAATACAGGAAAAACTTAATTGATAAAATGAAAGGAAAATTCAAATGTCAAATCCAGTTATAGCAATTCTCATGGGCAGTAAATCAGACTACGAAAAAATTGAATCTGCAGTATCAATATTAAACAATTTTGATATTAACTATACAGTCCGGGTAATGTCAGCACATCGAACCCCGGACATTGTAACAGAATTTACTAAATCTGCAGCAGAAAACGGGTATAAAATTATTATTGCTGCAGCCGGTTGTGCTGCACATCTTGCAGGTGTAACAGCTGCTCACACAAATTTACCGGTAATCGGCATTCCCGTTCAGGGAGGTGCATTTCATGGTATGGATGCACTTCTGTCAACCGTACAAATGCCGGGAGGAGTTCCGGTAGCATCAATGTCTGTCGGTACCGGCGGGGGTAAAAATGCCGCACTGTTCGCGATAAGAATTCTAGCTCTTTCTGATGCTGAAACTGCAGAGAAACTAAATCGTTTTACAGTTAAACAAAGAGACGCCGTAATTAAGTCAGATGAAGACTTACAAAACAAATTAAATAAATGAAAAAATATAGACGCAACTCTACCTATAGGCCTCCCTGTTCAGGCAGTATTGTACAAAATTAATAATGCATATTTACGAACTTAATGATTCGTTTACAGATCAACTTGTCAACGATATTTCACAACGACTAAGAAACGGGGAGGTTGGTATCATACCAACAGAAACAGTTTTTGGATTAATGTGTCTGTATGACAATCATGAAGGACAACAAAAAATATTTGAAATAAAGAATCGGGACAAAGAAAAAAAATTACAAATTTTAATTGCGTCGATCACACAATTGGAGTGGATCAACATCAAACTGAATACGGATCTCCAGCACTTAACAAGTGTCTTCTGGCCGGGTCCATTAACACTTATAATAGAAAATAATCGTTGTGATGAACTCGGAGTCCGAGTACCAAATCATCGATTTGTACAAGCTATAATTAATACAGTAGAAAAACCCCTGGCAGCAACAAGTGCAAATCTTTCAGGGAATACCCCGTCAGACAGCTATAATCAAGAATTCAACGATTTAGATAACGAACCAGATTTTATGGTAAAATGTGAATTAGACAGTCATCAAGCGTCAACAATTATCAGATTTCATAATAATAAACTGGAATTAATAAGAGAGGGTGCAATCATGTTCGATTCTATATTACAAAAATTTCCAAATCTTTTATAGAAATATACGACGTTTCTTTCAACTCTATATTAACAAAAGAAACATGTATAAATATTGATATCGCAAACAAAATAAAATAGACATATTACGCAATGTTCAGCCCTCAGGATTCAATAACTGCTTTAGAAATTGGAACAGCTTCAATAAAAGTCTTAATGGGTAAACCAAAAGAAGATGGATCGATAGCAATCATCGGATATGACGAAATTACGACTCTAAACAGAGTCATAAAAGGTGATGTAATCAATGTTCCTGCCGTTGCTGAATTATTGGGCCAGGTCCTCAATAACGTTGAAGCGGTATCAAGAGAAAAAATTCGTAAATTATATGTTGCTGTAACCGGAAGTCATATAAAATCTATAAATGTCATTGGCAGTGTCCCCATTACCTCTCCAGATAGAATTATTACAAACAACGACATTGTAGAAGCTACCCGAAATGCCAGAGAATATAACCTTCCTTTAGCACAAAAAGATATTCATACCTATCAACGAACCTATATTATCGATGACACCCTGCGAGTAAGTAATCCAGAAGGTATGGCAGGAAATAAACTTACTGCCGATATTCATGTTATATATGGGAATTATAATAAAATTCAGACGATTTGCAGCATTATACATAATGTTTTAGGCGCACCTGCGGATGATATTGCGTTTACCGGAATCGCTGATTTTTATGGACTGCCTGTTAATAACGATCATGCCAAAGGAACACTGGTCATTGATATTGGTGCAGGTGTAACAGAATATGTTGTTTTTTACAATGATGGATGTATGCATTCCGGTCAAATCACGGTAGGTTGTGAACATATAGCAAATGATCTGTCGATTGGATTGAGGATTCCGATCGATCACTGCAGAGAACTTTTAAAGCAATTAAAACAACAGGGTCTATCACTTATAGATGATCCAGACTCTGAAAGAGATATAGAAGTTCAAATGTCATTACAGCCTGCAAGAGTTTTTAAGGAATCAATTCCAAAACAAATTATCACACTGCGTTTAAATGAATTGTTTAAACTCATAAAAGACGAATTGTCAACGTCATTCATCGATGAAGACCTGGATATGACTAAACTGCTGGGTGCCGGTATTATTTTATGTGGAGGAGGAGCACTTATTCCTGATATAAAGGTTTTAGCAAAATCAATTTTTAATTTTCCGGTAGAAATTGGATACCCACTCAATGTCAGCGGCGTCGGCAAAGAGATTAATTCACCTAAATATATTACTCCCGTTGGATTACTTTATCTCGGACACCGGTTAGACTTATTGGAAAAGGAATCGACACCTACCTTTCGTCAAACAGTCAATGTTGAATTAAATAAACTCAAAAATTTAACACTGAAAGCATTTCGTTTTTGATTCTAATGTATTCAGGTCATCCCTGTTTTTCAGGATTTCCTGTAACTGCATCGGCCCGATAAAGGTAAGCTATGGAAGAAGATAAAATTCAATCCGCTATTATTGCAATTGGCGGAAGCGGAGGAAAGATACTTGGTAATATTGCTGAATCAGATGAACTGAGGGACATTAAATTGATTCATGTCGACACAGATGAACACGATTTAATAGATAACAAAAATGTTCATAGTTTATTATTAAAAAATGATTGGACAGACAATCAAGGCTGTGGCGGAAATGCAGTTACCGGTGAAAATGCTGCAGGTGAAAATATTGACTTAATTAAAGATCAAATCGAAAATATTAATTCACTTTTTGTAATCTCAGCTTTAGGACGGGGAACGGGCTCCGGGGCCGCAGTTCGCATCTCCAGATTAATAAAGGAAACAAAACTCCGTTCACTCTTTTTTGTAACCCTGCCGTTTTCGTTCGAAGGGAAAGAACAACAACAAACAGCAAATAATTCTTTGAGAAAGCTTCGGAAATCAACAGATATAGTCATTCCAATTCCCAACGAATTAATATTCGACAATTGTCCAGAAGACAAGAAGGCACTTGATGCATTTGATACCGCAAATTCTATTCTGGCTCATTGTATCATTGGTATGTCAGAGTTGATCCGCTTTCGAGGAATAATTCCAATTGATTATAGCAGCATTAAACAGGCTTTTAAAAATAAGGACGCGATCTGCTCATTTGGTATAGGCCGGGCAAATGGTGAAAATAAAATTACAGAAGCAGTCGATGACTTGCTAAAATCACCGATGCTTGGATATCCTGATTTTGTAAATAATGCTGATGTTGTCATCAGCTCTCTGATTGCAGGCCAGGATCTCAATATTGGTGATATGAAAAAATGTCTCGAAATTCTTAACTCAAAATTAAATACATCAGTAAAAACAATTATCGGAGCAAATACATTCGCAAATTCGAATGAAAACATTAAAATTTATATGTTATCGGTCCAATATCAAAAAACGAGTTTCAATGATAATTCATCAATTGTTAAAGCTGTAAAATATTCGTCAGATCCAAAAAAAAATCGGCGACGAAAAAGGAATGAGCAGTTATCCAACGAGCAAATGGCATTACCATTTATAGATGAAGGACTTTCATTAGGAATTTTTGCTGAAGTCAATGCTACAATTCACCATGATCAAAATCTTGATATACCAACATTTCAACGACATGGAATCAGTATTATGTTGGACAAAAAATAAAAACAATTTGTAAATTTAGTGTCAGTTAGTTGCACCTAAAAATCTTGGCTGTCCAGCGAGGCATCAAACTAAATATTCGAATGAACAAAACACAACAAAAATATAGAAATGAAAAAAACTGCATTAATTTCTGGAATAACAGGTCAGGATGGCTCGTTTTTAGCTGAATTACTTTTAGAAAAAGATTATCAGGTTCATGGTATTATAAGACGTTCATCATCCTTCAATACCGAAAGAATAGATCATTTATATCATGACATCCATGCTAAGGGTGAACTCCTGTTCTTACATTATGGTGACTTGTCGGATTCATCCAGTTTGCGCAATTTAATCATGCACACAAAACCGGATGAAGTCTATAATTTAGGCGCACAATCCCACGTAAAAGTATCCTTCGAACAACCTGAATACACCGCAGATATTTCAGGACTTGGAACCCTGAGAATTCTAGATGCAGTTCGTGATGGGCAAGAGGATTTGGGTAAAAAAATTCGCTTTTATCAGGCATCATCATCTGAAATGTTCGGAAAGGTTCAAGAGGTACCTCAAACAGAGAAAACACCCTTTTACCCACGTTCCCCTTACGGGTGTGCCAAGGTATACGGATTCTGGCAGACAGTAAACTATAGAGAAGCCTATAATATGCATTGCAGCAACGGGATACTGTTCAATCATGAATCTGAACGGCGCGGCGAAACATTTGTAACTCGAAAGATAACACGGGCTGCAACCCGGATTATATTTGGATTACAGGAAAAATTATACCTCGGGAATTTAGATGCAAAACGCGATTGGGGTTATGCACTTGACTACGTCAAAGCAATGTGGTCGATCTTACAGCAAGACCAACCGGATGACTATGTCATTGCAACCAATGAAACCCACAGTGTTCGCAGTTTCGTTGAACTTGTTTTCCAGCATCTTGGTATTGAGATTGAATGGCAGGGAAGCGGGATGGACGAAATTGGTGTTGTAAAATCAATTTCAAAAACCAAAGAAAATGCACCTTACAGCCTAAAAATCGGCGATTACATTGTGGCAATTAACGAACGCTATTTTAGACCCTCCGAAGTTGAAACATTGCTTGGGGATCCGAAGAAAGCAAAGGAAAAGTTAGGGTGGAAACCAGAAGTTGATATTAAAAAACTGGCAGAAATCATGACTGATCACGATTACGAATTAGCTGATAATGAGCACCGACTCAAAAATAAATAATACAAAAAATGATACCATAAATATCTGCATTTGTATTGGTCAAATCTGCAATTCCTCAGGATCGAAGGAGATATTAAAAGAAATTAGGAAAATTAAAGAAAAGCACCATGTTAAAATCGATTTAACTCTCCAAAATTGCTTTTCCCGTTGCGAAAATGAAAACGGACTCTGCCCTACCCTAAAGATTCGCAACCTGTGGGTTGACAATGCTACACCTGCCAAAGTCAGAGATATTCTAACCCAAATAACTTGATTCAAGCTATAAATTGTCTAAATATAAGCAGACAATTGTCACCAACGAAACCGATTAACCAACGGTGATTTCCAATCATGTAAAATAACGGTCAAAATAATCAGAACATTCTGAACTGCCATTGATGACCCTGCCCCTTAAAACCAGCCCGTTTTGAAAGAGAGTCCTCACGATTGAATTATAGTAATAAAGGAGGACATATACTGAAACAGAAACGGGTTACAGATGAGCAGATAATCGGAATATTAAAAAAAGGTGAATCAGGCGTTTCGGTCAAAGATATACTTCGTAAACATGGAATAGCTGAAAGTGCCTGTTATCGCCGGAAGTCGAATTTTGGCGGCATGAAACTTAATGATGTAAAAGGGCTGCGTAATTTGGAACAGGAGAATAATCATCTGAAAACGATGGTCGTCGAATCCGTATGTTAACAGTTTGGGATGATTCTACGCGGGAATGCCTGGCTGTTGAAGTAGATACTTCGTTAAATGGATATCGAGTTATACGAGTCTTAAATAGGCTGTGCGGGTTTAAAGGCCTTCCCAATCGCTTACTGAGTGATAACAGACCGGAATTTACGGGTCATGCACTGGATAACCGGGCGTATGAAACCGAGGTTTCTCTTGAGTTTATCAAACCTGGTAAACCGATGCAGAATGGTTATAATGAGAGTTTTAATGGTAAATATACAAGATGAATGTTTGAATGAGCATTGGTTTTTAGAGTGGAATAAATTTTTTAACCGCTTACTCTTCGATCGTCCCGGGTGCCAAAGTTCCATTACACCACCATTCGCAAGGGGAATTTAGAATTGGATACTGTTACTTTGCTTCCATAAGGGAATGCAACTCTTAAATGAGCACCATCTGCGTAGACTCTACCTTCTCTCATTAATGACTGAATGACTATAGAATTATCAGGGTTGATGAGACCGCCTTTCAATTGATATCTATCTTTTTCACCAAGAAACAATTCCCTTGGTCGATACTGGATTTTTTTTGATCCACGGGGTAAAATCTTTCCACCGGCAGCAGCAGCAGCACCGGTTGAACCTGCCGCGGTGCTGATCCAGAGACCGGCCCCTTTTTGCTTTTCTTTGATACTTCCGATATCAAGTTGATAGCGACTCATCGCACCAGGGTGAATATGAGCAATTAAAATATCATTTATTACCCGGAAATCCTGTTTTTTATTATTGAGATGTAAATCCAGTCTATTAATTTTTTGATGTTTGAAATTATCATTTAATATCATTTCAATATAAGATTCAAATGTCTTTTGATTACAGGTGCAAAAATTTCCATAACTTATTGATGGATTTGAATTTACACCCAGGATGAATTGATTTGTAATCATGCGTGAGGCTTCGATAAATGTGCCATCACCACCTACGGAAATAACAAAGTCATATGGTGAATACTCGATATGGCGTGCACGATAAATTTCTTTGAATTTTATTCCTCTGCTTATCAAGATGTGTTTAACCGTTTTAAGTGTGTTTCGATGTTCTTCATCCGATGTTTTGTAGTGGTCTAAATCTTCTTTTGAAAATGTATTCGAGCTCTCTAAATGATACTTCCGTTCTTCAAAATAAATTTGATGGATGCTTTTTTTATAGACTAAAAGGACGTTATTTAACTTCATGGTGTGTGTTTCACCTTCAATCTGAATTGGAATAGTAAACTCTTCTATAAGAATTTATTTAATCGGGAACAAGTGTGTTATTCTCAAAATCATCAATTAGAATCTGTACACCGTTTACCAACGTTTCAATGTCATTGATAGAAACTCTTTCTAAGGAAGAATGATTTCCGGTTGAGGCGATCAATAAAGGAATAACTAAACAATGAAGGCCGACTTGAGGAAATGCTTTGGCATCAGTACCGCTATAGTTATATACCTCAGTTTGCAACGGTATATTGTTGATTCTAAATAAGTTAATAATGTCATCTCGATTTTGACAACTTAAAATCACTGATGCATCACTGATGGTTAATACTGGTCCGCCACCGATTTCAACATTCTGTGATTTGTTTTCATAGGTCGCATCAAGGCAGATAACATAATCCGGTTTTATTGCGTGAGCTAAGACTGTTGCACCTCTACTTCCAATTTCTTCGCATGAAGTTGTGCCCAATACCAAATTGAATGGCAAATTTTGTTTGTATTTTTTATTCTCAGCCAAAAGGCCCAGGACGAAACAGCCGATTCGATTGTCTAAAAACGGTGAGGTAATCATGCCGTCATTGGTTATTAATGGTTTTGAATCAAAACAGACCCGGTCGCCGTATTCCACGTCGATTTCAGATTTAAAATAGTAAGTTTCCCGCAAGCAATCAGTGGATTTTGATTTCTGAATCTCAATTGGAAATTTCCCATTTTTAGTTTTTACAATGGCTTTTTGAGATTCCCCGTCAAGTGCAGGCCCCCCCAGTTTTACAATCGATTTCCTGTCATTGTCTATTGAATCAACGATATAACCCGGTGAATCCATGTGAGCACATACCAGAACAGTTGATTTGGTACTGTCAAAATGGGCAGAACGTGCAGAAATTCCATAGGGACCGTGATGTGTGATCTTCCATTGATTCCTCTGCCAAAACCGAGTCATACATGCTGCAACCTCATCTTCATCTCCCGGGGTGCTGTGACATTTTAATAATTTTATGAGTAAATCAAGATTCATTTTGTATGTATAAGAGATGTTTAAAAACGATTATTTTTTTAAAATCAGTTCTGCATAATTGACAGTAATTCACCTGTAAAACTGCCAATAATAACTCTGCTGGTAAATTTCATTGGTATCAATCCTGAATCAGCACTGAACTATATTTTCAGTTTCGCTTTTTTTCTTTTTCCTATATAATATGGACTACCGCATTTATACTATCCTCGGCTTCATAAAATTTGTTAATGAATGGATTTGTCTGCACGGTCGTTGAGAAATGACAGCATAGCGTATTATTGACTTCTTCTATTGATTTAACTTCGAAGACTGCTTCACCGGCAGGGATATATCCCCATTTAATTTTATAGGCTGATTTTTCTCCGGGCTCAAACGGAAAATCAGTGTTGCCTTCAAAACTTGACCAGGCTGTCATGACACAACATGAAAGGATAAATATGACCAGTTTAAAGAATTTTAATTTTTTGAATATCATTTTTTTCCTTTTTATATCATCCGACAAAACTATACTCTACACTACCCGTCGCAGCAGAAATACCACCGATGATAATAATTGATGCGAAAGCAGACGAGGTGAAACACTGCCGATCTTCCTTAGTGAGTTCAAGCTGTTCGACCGGAAACGGGTATTAGAATTCAATAGATTTTAGATTATAAATACATCGTCACAGGCAGGGGGCAGGCAGGTAAAATTTTAAGAGACTCAACAGATTCAATGCGGGACAATACCGGCAATTGAGGCATGTTATCATGTTCGTCGAAGTAATTGACTCTGTGCCTGGTTTGGGAATGATTTTTAGTGATCAGCCAAAATCGTCAAATCGGATCATGTCCCGCTCAACACCAAGGTCATCAAGCATTTTCATAACCGCACTTAACATCATTGGCGGGCCGCATAAATAATATTCAATATCTTCAGGAGCTTCATGATCTTTGAGATAATGTTCTAAGACAACATTATGAATGAACCCGGTATATCCGGTCCAATTGTCTTCAGGTAAAGGTTCAGACATGGCAACATGAAATTTGAAATTTGGAAATTCTTCTTCAATTTTGCGAAAATGATCGTCATAAAACATTTCCTTCATTGAACGGGCACCGTACCAATAGGATACTTTACGTTTAGATTTTTCAGTATGGAACAGATGAAAAATATGGGAACGCAATGGAGCCATACCTGCACCTCCACCGATATAGACCATTTCCCGCTCTGTTTCCCGGATGAAAAATTCACCGTACGCACCGGAAACAGTAACTCTATCGCCTGGTTTACGTGAAAAAATGTAAGACGATGCTAATCCCGGACTGACATCCATAAACTTATTATTAACCCGGTCCCAGGGCGGGGTGGCAATCCTGATATTCAGCATCACGATATTGCCTTCTGCTGGATGGTTCGCCATTGAATATGCACGAATCACCTCCTCATTGTTCTTGACTGACAAGTTCCACATGTTGAACTTTTCCCAGTCATCATGATATTCCCTGTCAATGTCCATACCCTTAAAATCAGCCGTAAATTTCGGGACTTCAATTTGAATATACCCACCCGATTCAAAATTGATTGTTTTCCCTTCCGGAAGTTTTACGACAAACTCTTTAATAAATGTGGCAACATTATCATTTGAAACGACTTCACATTCCCATTTATTAATTGAAAACACGTCCGCAGGGATTTCAATGTCCATGTCTTCTTTTACCTTAACCTGACATGATAGGCGCCAATTGTCTTTGGCTTCTTTTCGGTTGATATGACTTTCTTCGGTTGGTAATAGATCTCCGCCGCCATCTAAGATGCGGCAACGACATACTCCGCAGGTTCCGCCGCCGCCGCAGGCTGAAGGCAGTAAAATACCGTTGGTTGACAATGTATTCAGCAGTGTTTTTCCAGCCTCTGCCTCCAATGACTTATCCGGGTCGTCATTTATGACAATCTTTACTCTGCCTTTATTAACGAGCTTAGACTCTGCGATCATTAGAGCAATACTCAACCCTAATACGATTGTGAGAAAAACAATCGTGCTGCTTCCTATGAAGATTAAACTCATAATTTTATTCCGATAATCTAATTGTTCCCATTAACGGGTTTATTTTCTCGTCCTGATAATTTCTTATTTTCTATCTGAACAGTGATTTATTTACATCCCGGAAAATGCCATAAAAGACATGGCGATTAGTCCTGTCGTTAACATTGTGATTCCGAGCCCCCGTAATCCTTCAGGTATATTTGAGTAACGCAGTTTATATCGAATTGAGGCCATTGACATGATTGCCAGGAAAAAACCAATTCCTGAACTGATTCCAAAAACGGTTGATTGCAGAGCACCATATTCGCGTTCAACCATAAACAATGATGTTCCTAATATCGCACAATTCACTGTTATTAACGGTAAAAATATTCCGAGATTCGCGTACAGGCTCGGAGAGGTTTTATCTATAATCATTTCAACGATCTGAACCATCGCGGCAATCACAGCTATAAAACAAATAAAATTTAAAAAACTAAAATCCATTCCTGCCAGTGCGGGAACGCCGGTCCATGATAATGCTCCAGGACGCAGTAATAATTCATGTATTAACCAGTTAACCGGGGTGGTAATAAACAAAACAAAGATTACTGCTAAACCGAGTCCAAATGCAGTGGAGACCTTTTTTGACACAGCCAAATACGAACACATCCCTAAAAAATACGCAAGAAGAATATTTTCAACGAAAATGGCTCGTATTGAAAAACTAATCAATTCTGTTATTTCATCCATTATGTTATCTCCTAATCTTCGACGTATTTCGATAAGGTACGCTGAACCCAAATTAATAATCCCAGTAAAATAAATGCTCCGGGTGCAAGTACCATCAATCCGTTATTCACATATCCTGCGTAGTACAATTTTCCGACAACATCATGTCCCATAATTGACCCTGAACCAAATAGTTCACGTAAAAAACCAATGATCGCCAATACCCAGGCATACCCCAGTCCATTTCCAAGTCCGTCAAGTAATGAATTCCAGGGTTTGTTCCCCATTGCAAATGCTTCTAATCTGCCAAGTACAATGCAATTCGTTATAATCAATCCTACAAAAACCGAAAGTTGTTTGGAAATGTCAAACGCATATGCTTTCAAGATTTGATCGACAAGTATGACAAGTGTCGCAACCACCACCATTTCAATAATAATACGAACCTTATTCGGGATCATATTACGTATCGTTGAAATGATAACATTAGCACCGGAAACAACGGTTATGACGGCCAGCCCCATTACGATCGATGGTTTTAGCTGTGCGGTGACTGCCAAGGCCGAACAGATTCCAAGAACCTGTATTGTAATTGGATTGTTCTCACTAAACGGATCGGTAAAAACTCTTTTATTTTTAGCTGATAATAACGCTTCGCTCATGTAAATCTCCTAAATAGACTCTCTATTATTTGCGAAAAAAGGTTGATAATTTGTTAAATCCTTTTTTAACATTTCAGTCACACCATTACATGTTATTGTTGCACCGCTTATCCCGTCAACGTGATGTAATAATTTAGGCTCGTCATAATAATCTTGTGCTTTTCCTTTAACGACTGAAACTGATATGAATTTACCATTTTGATCTAATATTTTTTTCCCGACGAAATTTTTCTGAAACCAATCTGCAGCGATTTCCGCACCTAACCCGGGTGTCTCTCCATGTTTATAAAATGTGATCCCGTTAATTGTATTAAAATCATTTTTAAGGGATAAATACCCATATAATTTCGACCATAAACCTTTGCCAATTATCGGAATTGTGTATGCCACTCTTACTCCATTCTCCTTTAATATGTATACGGGATAAAGTCTATTCTCCGGGGTCTTAGTTTTCGCTTCAACTTCTGGATTGATTTCATTTGCATTGCCTTCAATTTCATTGCCGGCCGCATCGACAATAATTCCTTCAATCTTATTGGTGAAAAACGATTCAACTTCAGCACGAGTCGTATTTTCTTTTAGTGCCCCAAAGGATTTCAAGATATTCTTTTTGACATCATACGCTGAATTGGCGTCTTGCTTTGACCGTAATGACGATGCCGCTGTAGATAACAGCAGAGCACATATAAGTGCAACGATACAAACAAAAATTAATGTATAAGTATTATCATGCTTTTGCACGTTTCATCCTCCAGGCAATATGTTTTTGAATTACCAGATAATCGATGAGTGGTGCAAATGCATTCATAAATAATATTGCCAGCATCATTCCTTCCGGATAAGCGGGATTCATCGTTCGTATGATAATGGCAATCACTCCAATTAGAAACCCATAAATCCATTTACCAATATTTGTAGCAGCTGCCGAGACCGGATCGGTTGCCATATAAACTAATCCAAATACAAATCCGCCGGTTACGAAATGATAGTGAAATGGGAGAGCAAGAAAACTGGCATTGTTTGGGGCTAATTCATTTAATCCCAATGTCATCGCTAAACCACCAAGGATAACGGACAACATGATGGTCCAACTGCCGATACCGGTTGCAACTAAAATAACACAGCCCAGCAAACTTGCAGCAGCGGACGTTTCCCCGATTGATCCGGGAATAAGCCCGATAAACATATTGGGTAATGAAAAGTCAGATACACCCGCACCCGAGCCAAAGTTTTCAACCGCAGCAATGACACTGTCACTTTGATGACTCGATGCAACTGATAATGGTGTTGCTCCAGAAAATCCGTCGACCCATTTATCTCCGGTAACAGTCCAGACCTTATCTCCAGAGATTTGTGCCGGATACGCAAAAAATAAAAATGCACGGCCAACCAGAGCAGGATTAAATACATTCATTCCCGTACCACCAAATACCTCTTTTCCAATAACCACACCAAAGGAAATGCCGACAGCAACCTGCCATAAAGGAATTGTGGGCGGTAATGTCAGGGGAAAGAGTAATCCTGTGACCAAAAATCCCTCGTTTATTTCATGCTTTCGGGTAACCGCAAAAATAAGCTCCCAGACACCACCAACCGCATAACTGACAATAATAATCGGTAAAACATACCGTAAGCCGATTAACATTGCAGGGATAAATTCAACAGGTTGTCCGGATGCTTTAAGATACTGATATCCAACATTGAAAATTCCCATCAGTAACGGTGGCATTAATGCCACGATAACCGTTGACATTAATCGTTTGCTGTCCATCGCATCCCGTATATGGGACCCCGATTTTGTACGGTGAGCGGGAATAAATAAAAATGTTTCTTTCGCTTCAAAAAGAGGATAAAAAAATTCAAATTTCCCACCTTTTTCAAAATCAGGCCGAAGTTTATTAAATATGTCTTCTATGAACTTCAATATACTAACCCTCTTTCTCTATTAGATTTAACCCATAACGGACAATATCCTGAAGATCTGCCTTTGATGGACATATAAATTCACATAAGGCCACTTCTTCTTCCGTAACTTCATAAATACCAAGTTGTTCCATTTCCTCAATATCACCGGCCAATATACTTTTAATGAGGAACAACGGATAAACCTTCATTGGCAGGACCTGTTCATAATTGCCCGTTGCAACAAATGCCCGGATTCCGCCATTTAAACGGGTGTCGAGCGAAAATTTCTTTCCCGGAAGAAGTGTTGAAACAAAATTTCTGTAAAAGCTCAATTTATTAATGCCCGGTCTCATCCACCCTGCAAATTCCGGAGATACTGCCTCCGGAACGATTGTAACCATTGAATCATAAAAACCTACATATCCAGCTGCACCGACTTTCTTACCCGTTAAAATATTACCTGAAATATATCGAACTGAATCACCCTCAATATTACCGCGGACAACATCTCCAACGCTTGTGCCTAAGTGCGTCTTAAAGTACTTACGGTCCGTTGCTGCTGACCCGACGACCGACACCATTGTATCCGTTGGACACGTTCCGTTTATAATAAACTTACCGAGTGAAACAAGACCCTGTATTGTGGCATACCAAACAACATCATGTCTTCCGTTAATAGGAGAAATGTGGTGAATTTGAACTCCGACACAACCCGCTGGGTGCTTTCCTGAAAATCGGTGAACTTCAACATTTTTTGCTTGTGAAAATGCATTTGATACATCATTTCGTTTCCCATTAATCGAAAGATGTACTTTCCCGTCAGTCAGCCTTGAAGCAGCGTCTAAACCTGCTTGAAAATAGGCTTCATTGTCTTTAATGATTAAATTGGAATCCGGAGCCAGCGGTGCGGTGTCAAAAGTGGAAACAAAAATATCACGCGGTTTTATAAGAGGATCTGCAACATAATCAAAAGGTCGCTGCCTGAATACTGCCAGCATACCGCTTTTCATAAGATCAGGTAAAAGTTCATCACCGGACAGTGATGATATCGATTCCGGCGGATGAGATTTAAATTTTATCTGATCATTGTTTTTATCTGCTTGAATTGAAACTAATTCCAGAACCCGTTTGCGACCTCTCTTAATTTCCTTTATTTTACCACTGACAGGTGAAGTGAAACAAAAGTCGGGGTTATCTTTTGAAACAAAAAGCGGTGATCCTCCCTGGACAGAATCACCTTCTTTGACGACTATTTTGGGTTTTATACCTCTGAACTCATTTGGTTTTATCCCAATTAATTTAGGATAGGGTAATGATTCGACATCGCTGCCGGGTTCACCATTCAACAGAATATCATATCCCTGTTTTAATTTAAAATCCGGCATTAATCCTATTCCTGCTCATTTGGGCACGATTCATTTTCTGCTTTTCCGCAGACAGGACACGAACCGTCTTGATTTCGGAGAAATTCATTATTGGTACTGCATGTCCCATGAAATTCTCCCTCAGGCAAAACAATTATGCGTATAGCGATTAACGCTATAACAAAAAGTAAAATCAACAAAGTTAATAAAAAAGCCATAATATTCAAGAGTTAAACTTAACTAAAATTTCATTACACAGTGTTATCATTAAGAAGTGAGATTGTCGCATATAACAGGCCATATTTGAAATATGGATCATAGTGAAGAGATTATAATGACTACTGTAAAGAATTTCTGTTTATTTCCGGTACATCCTGAGAGGAAGCATTCCGGCTTCTCTGCAATGCTCTCAGATAGGCTACAATTGCCCATCGGTCTTCTACCCCTGCCTGATGTTTGTATGAAGGCATATTCCCTTTCCCATTTGTAATCACATCAAATAGATAACCGTCTTGTTTAGTACGAAGCCTGTCGTCATGAAACGTAGGTGGCGGCAGTAATCCGCGCTGAACAACGATTCCGTTTCCTTCTCCTGTTTTTCCATGACAAACTGAGCAATATATATTGTATCGCTCCTGCCCTCTTTTCAACAGTTTCATATCAAGTGTTACGGGTGATGGATGAACAAATAGATCATTCCCATCTTTATCTTTACCTGTTTTTCCTTGGAAGTACACCGTATCTTCTTTAAGGTTTCCTCTACTGACAGTTCCAGTAACAGGAGTTCTCATACTTGAGTTGTCAGCAAAAAATTGACTCTCTGATTGAACTGTGTATTTTTCCTGTTTGTCCATATTAGGATTGACATGAATCGGCGGTTTTTCTGAAGGGCGTCCCTGATAACATCCCGACAGGAATACAGCGAAGAAAAGCATGGTTATGCCCATAATGATTCCGGGAATAAAATGACGGATTTGGTTATTCATCTGCATTCAGCTCCTCAACGTTTTTTCCACCTGTTGATTCTAAAAACTCTTTTACTTTTTCAGAGTTAAATTGAGGATCATCAGCCATAAGACTTATGAAAAAACTATCATCAGTAACCTTTTTAAATTGTTCAGAATTAAATACTGGATGATTTAATCTGGGCAACAGGTTCAATAGTAACATACCGAAAACAACTGTAAAGGCCGAAAATAAAATGGTTAGTTCGAAGGTAATCGGAACAAATGCCTGAAAACTGAAAAACGGCTTTCCTGATGTAACAATTTTATAGTCAACTGCACTCATCCACCATTGCATCAGTAGAGCAACTGCCGCACCTGTGGCTCCGCCCATTGCTACAAACCACCCGAGTTTTGATGGTTTCAGTCCCATCGCAGCATCTAATCCATGAACAGGAAACGGTGAATGACAGTCAAACTTCTTATAACCGGCATCCCTGATTTTTTCGGCTGCTTTAAGCAGCTCATACGGATTGCTGAATTCTGCGAGAACTCCCTCAATTTCATGTGTCGAATTACTCATGTCTCAGTTCATTAAAATTAATGTTTTTCATCATCGTGATGTTCATAGTGATGTGGGTCGGCTTGTGGAATAACTCCTTTTACTTCTGCAATTGCGATCATAGGAAGAAAACGTAAAAATAACAAAAACAATGTTAAAAAAAGTCCAAATGATCCAATAAAAATTCCGATATCAAAAACTGTTGGTACGTAATAATCCCAACTTGAAGGCAAAAAATCCTGAGAAAGAGATGTCACAGTTATCACGAATCTCTCAAACCACATTCCGATATTTATAAGTATGGATGCGACAAACATCCAGGGAATATTTCTCCTGAACTTTCTGAACCAGAATAGCTGAGGAACAATGACATTACAGGTTACCATTGTCCAGTAAGCCCAGGAATAAGGTCCTTTTGCCCGATTTATAAATATCGACTGTTCATATACATTTCCACCATACCAGGCAATAAAAAATTCACACGCATAGGCATACCCCACCATTGTACCGGTTACCAACATAATTTTATTCATACACTCCAGATGATTCAATGTTATAAAATCTTCAAGACTATAAATTTTTCGTGCAATAACGGCGAGAGTCATGACCATGGCGAATCCCGAAAAAATAGCACCGGCAACAAAATAAGGAGGGAATATTGTGGTATGCCATCCCGGAACAACGCCAACAGCAAAATCAAAACTGACAACAGTATGGACTGATAACACGAGTGGTGTGGCGATGCCGGCTAAAATCAAATATGCTTTTTCATAGTGTTGCCATTGTCGGTTTCCACCACGCCAGCCCAAGGCAAAAATACCGTATACAATCTTTCTAATTTTATTTGTAGCACGATCTCTTAACGTGGCTAAATCCGGTATGAGTCCGACATACCAAAATAAACAGGAAACGGTAAAATAGGTGCTCACTGCGAACACATCCCACAATAACGGACTTCTAAAATTCGGCCACATTGACATTTGATTTGGTAACGGAAACATCCAGTATGCAACCCATGCTCGTCCGACGTGAATGCCGGGAAACATGCCGGCACAAATAACAGCGAAGATGGTCATGGCTTCAGCAAATCGATTAATCGAGGTACGCCACTTTTGCCTGAATAAAAACAGAATAGCAGATATCAAGGTTCCGGCATGACCGATACCAACCCAAAATACAAAATTAACTATAGCCCAACCCCAACCTGCAGGATTTTGCAGTCCCCATATTCCTGTTCCTTCCCATAGCAACCAACCAATCATTGCACTCATTGCCATCGTCATGGTACTGGTAATGCCAAAGGCAATAAACCATGCTTTTGGAGTTTTCTTAACTTCTAACTCCACAATTTCAGAGATGCGCCCGGTTATCGATGAAAATGTCGGATTCCCTGTAATCAGCGGAGTGCAACCCACCGAATTACTCTCTATTTTTGAATTGCCATTATCAGTACTCATAAAATCAGGATACAGACTCAATTTCGTTACTTGGATTTCGCATTACACCCAGATAGGATGTTCTGGGTTTCGTATGCCATTCACCGAGTAATACATAATTCCGTTTTAATTCTTTCATTTTAGAAACAACACTGTCTTTTTTAGTGATATCTCCAAACGATATCGCACCAGCCGGACAGGTTTGTTGACAGGCTGTTTTGATATCGCCATCCTTTAGCTTTTTTCCGGCTGTTTTTGAATTTATTTTGCCTTGATTAATCCGTTGTACGCAATAGGTACACTTTTCCATGACGCCTCGAGAACGCACGGTGACATCCGGGTTTTGCGACATCTTTTGCAATTCTTGCGGCTTTTCACCCCTGATGCGGGTTTCCGGTCCACCCTTGGTAAAATTATAAAAGTTAAACCGTCGAACTTTATAAGGACAATTATTTGCACAATAACGTGTTCCTATGCACCTGTTGTATACCATGACATTAAGGCCTTCTTTATCATGATTTGTTGCCTGTACCGGACACACCTGTTCACAGGGAGCATTCTCACAGTGCATGCATGGAACCGGTTGCTTTACCATTTTGGGATTCTGCTCACTGCCTGTGAAATATCGATCAATACGTATCCAATGCATTTCACGACCGTAACCTGCTTCTTTTTTCCCGACAACAGGGATATTATTTTCACTTTGACAGGCAATTACACATGCATTGCAGCCGGTGCAAACATTTAGGTCAATTGTCATTCCCCACTGTGGAGATTTATCATACTTATGACTTTTCCAAAGAGGGGTCAGGTCGGGAGACATGGGCAGGGCAGGTGTTAATGTTCCGTTATTAATGAAACTGGAAGCGACGGCTTCTCTCACCAGTGGACGACCTTCCATTTTACGGTAATCCTGCGATGTTGATAATGGATATGAATTTCCCGTTAAGGAAATTTTTAAATCACTGCCATAATTGAGATTTGCAGACGTGCGTATCTTATACGTATCAAATCCGACATTATTACCAATCTGCCCACTTTTTGTACGACCGTATCCTAAAGTGACCATAACGGAGTCATCCGCCAGTCCGGGAATGACATAAACGGGTATATCAAGTTCACGTCCGTGGAAGAACAATGTCATCATTTGGTAATTTTTAGTTTTCAGGCTGCCGAATTTATTAAGATCAATATTGATCTTTTCAGCTGTTTTAGGACTGATGAGAGCGACATTATCCCACATCAGTTTCGTGATCGGATCCGGCAGTTCCTGCAGCCAGCCATTATTTGCAAAGCGTCCATCAAATACTGCGGGGGACGATTGAAAAACAAGTTCCAGTCCAGTTCCAGCTTTGCTTAACAAACCTTGCTGTGATAAGAGATATTTAGAAAGGCGACCGCGATCAATTTTCAAAGATGATAAATTTGAGTGATTGTTAGGCAATAATCCGTCATGAAGTATTTGCCTCCAATTTTTCTCAAAGCTAATTGGGATAATCGAATTACTCCAGGTTTCCCGAACGATTTCATGACCACTTTTATCCGTTCCATAGCATATTGCGTGCAGGCATTCAAGAATTGTTTTTGAGGAAAACAGCGGTGCAATTAAGGGTTGGATCACACTCAATGTTCCATCTGTTGACGCAGCATCTCCCCAGCTTTCGAGAAAATGAGATTGTGGAATATGCCAGTTCGTTAAAGACGATGTTTCGTCATAGTACGGGCTGACATGAATACTTGTTTGCATTTTTTTGAGATTCGTTGAAAAATTAAAATCTACAGGTGCATTATAGACAGGATTTCCTCCCAGTATGATCAAATTATTGACTTCGCCATTACTCATTTTGGAAACCAAATTTGAAAAATCACTAATACTGGACGATTGGCTGTATTTTCCCTCGTAGTAATGAACTGTTTTGTTAATATTTTCCAATCCTGAGTTTATAGCCAGGACTAATGCATGAACAAACCCGGGCTGTTTTTTCCCGGCTACAACCAACCCTTTACCTTTTGCAATAATTAAGTCGCTTGCAATCGCTTTCAACCAGCTGTGATCAAACCGATACTGGTTCAAATCAATTTTGTCTAAACCGGGGATGGGAACTGCCTGATCTCTTAATTCCATCGCCAGTGCGACACAAAATTTAATAATTTCAGAACAGCGTAATGGAAGTCGATGGTCTGCCATGCTCCCGGTAATACTGTATGTACTTTCGACGCAATAGAGGCGGTTTATCGCAGATTTACGTTTTTCAAAGTTACGTGATTTTGAAAAGTTGTGGCTATTAACAACATTGTCTGTTTCAGTCAGCAGGAAATCGCAATCCAGAGAAACAATTACCTCAGCCTTATCATACCGATTGACCTGTTTAAAGGGTTTTCCTGTTGCACCAGCTATTCCTTCGTACATTGTCTCGTTACTAACGGGATCATAGCAAACCCAGGCGGCTTTTGGAAATTCCTTCAAAAATTCATTCTTCAGCCGTAATAAAGATGGAGAAGAAAATGATTCTGTTAAAATAGCTAAACCGTCACCATTATTTCCTTTCATTTGGGTATACAACTGTCTCCAATAACTGATAAAATTAACCCAGGTTTCTGTTGACTCATCATGCATGACCGATTTTGATCGATCTGGATCGTAGAGACTCAGGATTGATGCCTGGTTTAAACTGGATGCTTTCCCAAGGTTCGAAGGGTGTTTTTCATTTCCCTCAATTTTTGTGGGTCTTCCCTCATGACTTTCTACAACAAGACCGAACACGTCTTCACCAATCGACATCGTCGTTGCATAATGCAGCGGCACCCCCGGTATAATTTCTTCAGGCTGCTTTACGTAGGGCACAATGTGTTCTAATGGCCTTCGACATCCTGTAAAACCTGCCAAGGTTATAGATGCTCCCATTAACCGTAAAAATTCAAGCCTGGAAACCGGTGCGTCCAATTCAGTATTTGGTGTTTCTATTTTACTGGAATCCTTGACAGTCCGACGTTCGTACACACTGCTCCACATTTCCTCAGAAGTAGTTTTATTGTCTTTATTATTTAACATAGATGCTCCCATTAACCGTAAAAATTCAAGCCTGGAAACCGGTGCGTCCAATTCAGTATTTGGTGTTTCTATTTTACTGGAATCCTTGACAGTCCGACGTTCGTACACACTGCTCCACATTTCCTCAGAAGTAGTTTTATTGTCTTTATTATTTAACGATGACATGCAGAACAATCTTCCGGTGGATTAAGATTTTTTTCATTAATTAATCGTGTCGCGAGTTCAGATTGGTTTGACGGTGGTACCCAATCCATATCTGTAACTGAAACATTGGTTAAATCTCTTAAATGCGGGTCGGGATTACGATGACAATCAAGACACCACCCCATACTAAGCGGTTTTTTCTGTTCAACAATTTCCATTTTATTTATTTTGCCATGACAACTTGCACAACCGACTCCAGCTCTTAAATGCACGCTGTGATCAAAATAAGAATATTCAGCTATTTTATGGACTCGAACCCATTTGATTGGCGTTCCCTTTTTGAAACTCTCTCGTATTGGTTGAAGTTTGTCACTTTCGGGCAGAATCATGGAATGACAATTCATACAGGTTTGTGTTGGAGGGATATTTGCCTCATAAGATTGTTCAACTGATGAATGGCAATAACGACAATCCATACCGAGTTCACCTGCATGCAATCGATGGCTGAACGGGACCGGTTGTTTGGGGCGATAACCTACATCCAAAAACTTTGGGGACCCAAAATACCAAATAACACCAACGGCGACAGGACCGCCTCCAATCAGTCCCAATATTAAAATAACGGGTACAAAATTTGCCCATTTAGGAAAGACTTGTGACACGATAAATACCCTCTGTAAAATTACTGTTTGGATTGAGTCAATTAATGAAATCAGGTCGAATTACCGCCACTTATGAAACACATCAAAGCATGAAACGGGCAATATATTGTGAATACCGAAAGCCTGCAAGTGAGAGTCAGCACAAATTATATATTAACGGCAATTTATCACATTTCTTTATTCAAAGACTGTTAAAAGAATAAATTATCAATAAAACACGAGTTTTTTCTGAAATAAACATCTTAGGGAAATTATAGATGGCAAATTTATTAATTATTGATGATGATCATCAGATAACTTTGGCAGAGGATGGAGCAAAAGGGCTTAAAAACATTCAAGAAAATATACCAGATATAATTAAAGAAGAACTTGAGACTATTCGGGAAATCAAACGAGATTATCCGGGCATGAAAATTATCGTTATCGCAGGTGGTGGAAACCCGGATGTTAAATCATATTTTAAGATTGCTCAAATTTTTGGGGCAGATGCTTCTTTGGTAAAACCATTCATGGCCAGTGATCTCATTAACCAGTCGAATTTTCAAGAGTATATTCAACCTGGATTCGACATATTTTGTCAGGCTTAGAATTATTTTCAATGTTGATTTTATCTCATTTACAATTGAAAATATCGAATTAAAAATCTGGCCAAAAATATTTCGGATCCATTTCCGAACAGTGTATGCAGCAGCCAATAATACGTTCATATCATCGCCTTTAATAACTTTCAGGAAATTTCCGGATAATCTGAAATATTCTTGAGACGTCCTGTTACCGGTTCAATTACTGCCCGTCGACGCAGTTGCTTTTTTAGTTTCTGTTTTTGATACTCTGTCAGTTTCCTGCAAAGCTCATCCGCATTAATAATTTGAGTAGACTCGATAACCGTGATCAGCGATGGCTGTTCCTGCCCGGACGCCTCTACTTGTTTCCATGTCTGTTAATACTTCAGGCAATGTATGTGCGACGCAGTCTCACACCGTCGGCTTCCGCAATTTTCAGACAGTCTTCAGCAATCTTATGACGAAAATGAACCCGGTCTGATGGATCACAGGGAAAATTCCACTGACACTCTGATTCACCACTGAAATACTGCCAATAAGGATTTTGAACCCGGCCTTCAACTGCTGTCTCATCTCCATAATCATACAACGGCTTTAACAGCAACAAAGATACCATCAAATGAGTTCTCTTCGCAGGACAACCAAAATCCGTGTAATACTTCGCAAAGTCTTTATATCAACTTCATCCCGGGGAATCTTACGCGATAATAATTGATTTGATACAACGCATGGTCAGGGTTAAGCATCTCTGACAGACCCTGACATAAAAACCCCGCATGGCGCTCAAATCATTTTCAGGTCGGTGCTTGAAACACTCATCAAACATGATGTTCCTGCAATAGCATGCTAACCGACGATTTATTTCGCAGGGTTTTAATGGAGCCGGTTTTAACTGGTAATGCAGATGCTTTGATGGCGGTTAGTGGCTATGCTGCCGCCGGGATGGCCGACCGCCATTTGAAAATGTTGCATGAGATGGGCGGTAGAATTGATCTCAATGTCATTGTTGGCATGCCTAAGAAAGACGGAATTGAGTGGGCGCAACATGTGGCGCTGAATAAGATTGTTGAACAGGGTGCATTTGGCAGCTCTATGGCCTGCAACTACGTTGTCAGGGGTAATCCCGTCCACGCCAAGACGTATGTCTGGCTTCGTGATAATGAGCCTGTATCGGCGTTTGCGGGCTCTGCAAATTATACCCTTACAGGGTTTAGCCGTTCGCAAATCGAAGCAATGGACGCAGTTGACCCGACTGCAGCATACCAGTTTTATAATGACTGTTTGCGTAATTCGGCCAGTTGCGATGCAATAGACATAGAAGACATGGTGGCAATCACCGAAACCCGCACTCTAAATGACAATCCGCAAGCCGACCCGGAAGGCGAATTTGTAACTCTCTCGCTCTTAAGCACACGGTCTGGGGATACTCATGAAAAAGCGGGCTTAAACTGGGGGCAAAGAGAGGACCGAAACAGAAACCAAGCCTATATTCCTGTTCCACGAGCCGTGCAGTTATCAGGCTTCTTTCCAGAGATTGGAGAGCAATTTACTGTTCTGACAGATGACGGCGACAGCTTTATATTTGTTAGAGCACAACAAAACGGCAAGGCTTTGCACACGACAATAGATAATAGTCAAATGGGTGAGTATATTCGCACCCGTATTGGCGTAAGGTCTGGCGAGTATGTAACCCGTCAGCATTTAGCCGAATACGGCAGAACTGATATTACTTTTACTAAGATTGATGAAGAAACTTATATTCTTGATTTTAGACCCAATTTTGGGCCGGGTGAGGATGCCGAATTATGACAGGTATAATGTGGGTCAGTCAACTTAATAAGTCCCATTTTTTATTAGGTGTAGTTATTTCCAGTGGCAGTCCTTTCTCAATGAGCGTGTTAACCAATTCCCTATTTATATTTTATTATGTTGCGGTGCTGGATTCCATCGCGAAATTCAGGCGAAAAACTCTGCCACACTCAACTCAATTGTATTTGATGTGGATTTCACCATTTCTGTTTATATTAGCAAATTCTCCTTCAATTTTAATATGAGAACGATTTTTCTGGGGATTTTCAGTTGTTTATTTATTATTTGTACTATTTCATACGTCATATCAGTTAAAAACAAATTTGCAACCGTCAAAAACCCCCTGTTCTGGTCGGTTAATTAATTCGTAATATTGTATTAATTCAAAGTTCTTTAGTTGCAGCGAGTACAGCACCGGTTGTTTGGATTATTGGTATCGGATTATTGTGGCCGATATCAAGTTTAGCAAGCAGATGGTTCTATCGTCGCTAATAAGTAATAACTAATAAAAATATTGAAAATAACCTGCCGATTGTATTAAAAATGCACAATCCGTTGTATTCTTATTAGAATTTTCTCCGGATGATTTAAGTTATAAAAAATTTTCTAACAGTATTTCTAAAACAAACTCGGTTTCTATGACAGCATTAAAACGATGGTTCGTTCCGCAACCTGACACAAAAAAAATTGCAGAAATTACAAACGAATTTGGGGTTTCCCGGCCTATTGCAATGGCATTGGCAAATAAAGATTTATCAATAGCCAATATCGGATCATTTTTACGACCGCAGTTAAGAGATTTAGCAGACCCCTATTCGATCAAGGCAATAAAAGTTGCTGTTGATCGACTGTGGCAGGCAATCGTTAATAGAGAAAAAATTCTGATATTCGGTGACTATGATACAGATGGCATAACATCTACTGCATTGCTTGCATGGGTATTGGAAATGAATGGTGCTCTGATTGATTGTTTTTTACCACATCGTTTGGAGGATGGGTATGGCCTGACGGTAGGGACTATAACCAAATCACTAAATGAACACAAAGTATTGGTTACTGTTGATTGCGGTATTACCAGCTGTGAAGCGACGAAAGCAGCAGGTGAAATGGGAATTGACGTGATCATAACCGATCATCATGAACCTGGAGAAACGATTCCGGAAGCCTTTGCAGTGATAAATCCAAAGTTGCACGAAGAATCGCGGTCCCTCCACAATCTCGCAGGGGTTGGTGTATGCTTTAAATTATGCCATGCATTCATCAAATATGGGCGAGAAAACGATTTGGGCGGGAATTCAATTGATCTAAAGGATGGATTAGACCTGGTTGCACTTGGAACAATCGCCGACGTTGTCCCGCTTACCGGTGAAAATCGATGTCTGGTTAAACATGGGATGGGTATCTTAAGGTCTCAACGGAGACCCGGAGTCCGGGCACTCTGTGATGTTTCCGGAGTAAAAGAGACATTAATATCGTCGGATATTTCATTTAGACTTGCTCCCCGGATTAATGCCGCCGGTCGACTCGGTGATGCAAATCAAGCACTGAAACTTCTGCAAACAGGTCAAATTATTGATGCTTACCCAATTGCAAAAATTCTCAATGGCTATAATAGGAAGAGACGATCTCAAGAATTAAAAATGTTTCAAGTTGCCCAACAGAGAATCAGACAAATGGATCTTTCTGAGAAGACTGTAATTATTATTGCCGAGAAAAATTGGCATCAGGGTATAATTGGAATAGTTGCGGCGAAAATTATGCATGAATTTCATCGGCCGACTCTGGTATTGAGTATTCTGGAAAATGGTGAAATTGTGGGATCGGGACGCAGTGTTCCAGGTATCGATTTAGTTGACGCCTTGAATCAATGTCATCATTTACTGTTACGCTATGGCGGTCATGCAATGGCAGCAGGACTGTCCCTGCATAAAGATAATTTGAATCAGTTTATTACTCTGTTTGAAAATGTTATCTCGAAATTTTGTAAAAAGGGGGTTGATTTCACCCCGGTATTGGCAATTGACGGGGATGTTTTTTTCGGTGAAATGGACAGTCAGTTTTCCTCTGAATTAGAGCAATTACAACCTTTCGGGCATTGTAATGCACCGCCTATATTCAGGTATTCAAATATTCACTCTGACCAATTGATTCCAGCAGGAGATAAGCATACCCGAGGCATCATTTACGATGAGCATCATGATCAAATGCCATTTATAGCATTTGGAAGGCGACCTGAAAATTTTCCGAACAGTCCCTGGAATATTGCCGGAATGCCACAACATAATTATTATAACGGATCAAGAAATCTACAACTTCAAATTCTGGATGTAACCCATGCACAATGACTAGTTCCCCAAAATCATTAGAGGAGAAAATAGAATACGGATTTCAATGTAAAGATTTGTTAATTGAGGCATTGAACCATCCTTCGTATGCTGTTGAAAAAAAAACTGAAATAAGAGATAACCAACGTTTAGAATTTCTCGGTGATGCAGTTGTCCAAATTATTGTGACGAAAAAGATATTTCACCTTTTTCCTGATCTTCCTGAAGGGAAATTGACGAAAATTCGGTCTTCTTTAACCAAAAAGTCCGCACTTGCTTTATTGGCAAAAACGATTGGTTTAGGTGATCATTTGAGACTTGGACACGGTGAGAAAATAAACGAAGGGTACAAGCGAGACTCAATGTTGTGTGATGCATTTGAAGCTCTTATTGGTGCGGTATATGTAGACTGTAATAATCAAGTGTCTGTTTGTGAAATACTTGTAAATCGGTTATTGGACCAATTTTTTTCAAAAAATCAATTGCAGGATCTTCTCCGGTATGAAAACCCTAAAGGCAAACTGCAGGAATGGTCACAAAAGGAGCACAGCCTAATTCCTGAATACAGCCTTATTGAAACGATTGGACCTGATCATGACAAATTGTTCAAGGTAAATGTATTAATCAAAAATGAATGTCTTGGAACCGGAGAAGGTGGCAAGCGACAAATTGCCGAAGAACAGGCCGCCCAAAATGCCTTGGCAAAGATCAATAACAGCCAATTTTAAACTGATATTATTTTGAATCGTATGCTTTAAATCGAATGACTGTAAATTGATACGATATCGAGTCTTCATAAACAGAAAAACCTGAAATTTCGTTTCCGAGAGAGTTTCCAATTTCAGGGAAAAAGGTATCACACTTAAATATAGTATTGATTTTCGTGATATAAATTTTATCACACCCGCCGTGACGTAATGCGTCATTGTAAATTTGACTGCCCCCTATGACAAATGTGTTTGGACATCGCTCATTTACGGAGTAAGCAAGTGCATCTTCGAAGCAGTCGGCAATATAGGAACCTCTAAAATATGAAAGAGATTTCCGCCGAGTTAAAACTATATTCAATCGATTGGGCAACGGGCGAAATCTCTCAGGAAGAGAATCCCAGGTTTTTCGTCCCATAATTACCGCGTTTTTGGGGTGAATATCCGCAGATGACGGAGGAGAGAGAGATTTAAGATAATCAAGAAATTCCTGATAATCTGCATAAGTATTGTTTGAGTTTCCGGTGAGTCCGTATCTTTCTTCAATCTCATCAGTTTGGGTTGAACACGTAAGTTCCCGATAGAATTTCATATCACCTTTGAGCTTTGGCCATGGCAGTTGTCTGTTTTTGCCAATTCCCTGATTTTTATCCATTGCAACGACGATATTGAACATGAGTTTGTTGGGTTAATGCTTCGTTTTGAAGTTAGTGCAAGAAGCAGCACAGGCTTTTAACGATTAGAAATATCGGACAGCCAGAATAACGATTTTCAACTATACTGAAAAAAAAGGAAATATCACTGCTAAGCTATGATATTTATTAATCTCCCCGGAACGCAGATGATTTTTCTGACAGTTAAACCTCCAATAATTTCCTTTACGGATTCATTTTCAACGGCTGATTTTTCCATCTCTTCTTTTGACAAATCAGCTGGCATGTAGATGCGGACTTTAGGTTTTCCTTTTAATTGTACCAGAATTTCAACTTCGTCTTCCCTGGTTAATTCTTCGTTAAAGGTCGGCCAGGGTTCATAGGCAATTGATTGATCATGTCCCAACCGTTGCCATAGTTCTTCCGCAAAATGGGGGGCGAGCGGAGACAGTAATTTAATATAGGTTTTAATCACTTCTCGATTCAGTATTTCATATTTAGAAAAAGCATTAAGAAAAATCATCAATTGGCTTATCGCGGTGTTAATATTAAGAGTTTCAATATCCTGAGTTACTTTTTTTATGGTCCCATGTAAAATTCTAAGCTGATCTCTGTCTAATTCATTGTCAGCGAATTTCTTCGTTAATTCACCGTTTTCATCAATAATCATTCTCCACGACCGCTGTAAGAATCGCCTAAGACCTTCTACGCCTTTTGTGTTCCACGGTTTTACTGCCTCCAGAGGGCCCATAAACATTTCATAAAGCCTGAAACTATCGGCTCCATATCGAGCGATAACGTCATCGGGATTTACAACATTTCGAAGCGTCTTTGACATTTTTGCCGGAAATTCTTCCAAGTCTTCACCTGTTTCGATGTGATAAAATTTACCATCATTCTCAGCAGTCAGGTCAGTTCGAACGAGTGCACCTCTGGAGTCTTTATAAGAAATGCCCAGAATCATACCCTGATTGACTAATTTTTTAAATGGTTCACCGGTACTGACCAGTTCAAGGTCATAAAGAACTTTATGCCAGAACCTGGAATAAAGCAGATGTAAAACAGCATGCTCCGCACCGCCGATATACAGGTCAACCGGCATCCAATAATTTTCTTTTTTCAAATCCCAGGCTTCTGTATTGTTGTGCGGATCAATGTAGCGTAGATAGTACCAGCATGATCCGGCCCATTGTGGCATTGTATGGGTTTCCCGTTTGCCCTTTTTTCCGCTATTCGGATCTGTATACTCCAACCACTCTTGTGCTTTTACTAAAGGGGATTCGCCGGTACCCTGAGGTTTGAAGTCATCAATTTCAGGAAGCGTAACCGGCAATTCACTTTCATCAACGAGGCGTAATTCACCATCTTCCATATGAATAACAGGAAATGGTTCACCCCAGTAGCGCTGTCGGCTGAATAACCAATCTCGCAGTTTATAATGAACAGTTTTTTTACCCAGTCCATTCTTTTTCAGCCAATCAATAGTCTTTTGTTTAGAATCTTTGACTGATAAATTATTAATATCTAAACCAGATTCATTCGCAGAATTGATTAAGGCTCCATTGCCCGTCCAGCAGGCTTTTCCGGATAAAACATCGTCACTATCGACAGATTCTTTTTTTGCTTCTTCGCTATTTGGTTGAATAACTGCCTTAATTTTGAGATTGAATTTTTGGGCAAATTCAAAGTCTCGCGTGTCATGTGCCGGAACCGCCATAATTGCACCAGTACCATAACCCATCATGACATAGTCGCTAATCCAAATTGGAATGGTATCATTGTTTACGGGATTTACAGCAAAACTCCCGGTAAATACACCCGTCTTCTCTGTATTCAGCTCAGTGCGGTCCATATCAGATTTTTTTGCAGCACATTCCTGATAAGCAGAAATATCGTTTTTTTGATCGGCCGCAGTAATTTTTTCAACAAGTGGATGTTCAGGTGCCAGGACCATGTACGTTGCTCCAAAAAGAGTATCCGGCCGAGTTGTGAAAACACGAATAATGTCACTGGAGTCAGCCACCTTAAAGTCAACCTCAGCACCAGTGGATTTTCCGATCCAGTTACGCTGCATCTCTTTTATGCCTTCCGGCCAATCCAGTTTTTCAAGGTCATTTAATAATCGTTCTGCATATTCAGTAATTTTCAACATCCACTGCTTCATGGGTTTACGTATAACAGGATGCCCTCCCCGTTCACTCTTTCCGTCAATGACTTCTTCATTGGCAAGTACCGTTCCAAGTGCCGGACACCAGTTTACCGGAACTTCATCAAGATAGGCCAGACCTTTTTGGTGTAATTTCAGGAAAATCCATTGGGTCCATTTATAATAATCAGGATCAGTGGTGTTAATCTCCCGGGACCAATCGTAAGAAAAGCCCAGCGACTGAATTTGATATCTGAAATTATTGATATTTTTTCTGGTTGTTGTTGAGGGGTGAGTTCCTGTTTCAACAGCATATTGCTCTGCGGGCAGCCCAAATGCATCCCATCCCATTGGATGAAGGACATTAAATCCCTGCATACGCTTAAATCGACAAATAATATCTGTTGCTGTATATCCTTCAGGATGGCCAACATGGAGACCGGCACCACTCGGATAGGGAAACATATCCAATACGTAAAATTTTGGCTTTTCAGAAAAATCTTCTGCTTTGAATGTTTTATTCTCCAGCCAGTATTTCTGCCATTTGGGTTCGATGATATCCGGGAAATATTTTCCGGTTTTTTCGTCATTCATTATATGGTTTCCAAATTATTGCTTATATAACATATTTATCAGTTTTTTTATCCCGTGACCCGGTACATGATATATTGAACCTGGATTTAATATATCCCGTTTGTGAATATTAAATTCAACGTCATGACCCATTATTGCTTTTAACACCGCGTAAATATTCTGCAACTTCCCTGATTGTATCTTCCAAAGATATTGTCGGCTCGTAGTTTAATAACCGTTTTGCTTTTTCAAGACAGGGAACGCGGCGCTGCATATCCTCAAAACCTTCTTCATATGCCTTATTGTACGGAATATGAACGACTTCTGACGAACTGCCTAAAACGCTTTTTATTTTCTGTGCTAAATCATTTATTGTTATTTCTTCATCTGCCCCCAGATTGACAACCTGACCCTGAGCCTGGTCACACAGAACAAGATCCGCCAATGCACGGACAACGTCTTTTACATTACCGAAGCATCGGGATTGACTGCCATCACCGTATACTGGTATGGGTTCATTCGCTAATGCTTTTTTGATGAATCGAGGTATTACCATACCGTATTGTCCACTCTGCCGGAGTCCGACGGTATTAAATAATCGTACGACATATACCGGCTGGCCGGTTTCCTTAGCCATAGCAAAAGCTGCAAATTCGTCGATGGCTTTTGAACAGGCATATGCCCAGCGATGTTTGGTTGTGGGACCACTTACTGTATCATCTTCTTCTCTAAACGGGATGGATGAGCTTTTACCGTATACTTCCGATGTTGATGCGATAACGACACTTTTGTGGTATCGCCTTGCAGCTTTGAGAACACAGTCTGTTCCTTCAACATTTGTTCGGATCGTATGTATTGGCCTTTTTACAATCAGTTTAACGCCAACTGCTGCTGCCAAATGATAAATAACATCGCATTCGGAAATCAATCGATCCATAACCATTTCGTTTAACACTGTATCCACGGCATATTGAAAGTTCGGATTTGCAGTAAGATGTTCAATATTGTTTTTGGACCCTGTAGAGAGGTCATCAAGTACTTTCACCTGCCAGCCGCGATTGAGTAAAAGTTCGCTTAAATGGCCGCCAATGAATCCGGCACCTCCGGTGATTAAAGCTTTCATAAATCATCATCCCGGGTTATGAGCTGTTCATTTTTCTATCGATGGAATGCAATTCTTGACAAATTGCTTCTGGTACCCTACCATACCTTTTCGTCCGTTAAACTCCGTTTTATAAAGTGGAGCTCATCCATTGGTCATTCTTTACTGAAATTTTAGAATATTAATGTGGGTCTATTAAGAATAAATACTGGTTGTGAACCTAGAAAAAATCAATCGATTCTTTGATTTTATACAAAAGAATAATCTTGCCTTTCAACGTAATACATTGTTAGCTGAATTTACTACATTTAGATTAGGAGGAAATTGTCCGTGTTTAGTTTTTTGTAAATCTCCTGATCAATTAACTGCGGTTGTAAGAGAATTAACGACCCTTGACCTGCCTTATTTGTTAATCGGGGGGGGATCAAATTTATTAATTTCTGATGAGGGTTTATCCGTAATAGTGATCCGATATGTATCGGATAACCTTGATATTGTCACTGAAAAAAATGAATTGATTATTTCTGCAGCATCAAATCTTGATGATTTTGCAAAGTATACAGTAAACCATGGCATTGGTGGATTTGTAAACTGTTCGGGAATTCCGGGAACTGTTGGCGGTGCTGTTGTGGGCAACGCAGGTGCATTTGGCTGGCAAACAGGAGATGCGGTTAATTCGGTAACAGTCATTGATAAACATGGAAATTTAAACGAATTACTTCCGGATGATATCGGTTTTAAATATAGACATTCTGAACTGAAGATTCGCCATGATATTGTTGTAAGTGTAAGATTAAAGATAGAAACGGGTGACCCTGAAGCACTGCAAATTGAACGGGACCGGATACTTGAGCTTCGTTCATCAAAACATCCCGACCTTAAAATCTTTTCATGTGCCGGGAGTTTTTTCAAAAATATAGAGCCGACTTCAGCAGCAGATCGTCGACAGGCATCCGGATGGTTTCTCGAGCAGGCAGGTGTCAAGACAATGCGATTCGGAGGGGCAGGCATTTTTAGCAAGCACGCTAATATTATAATTCAGTCTGAGAGTAACTGTACCGCACAAGATGTTTATGAATTATCAAAGCAAATGGCTTCGGCAGTCAAGGCAGAGTTCAATATAGATTTGAAACGTGAAGTTTTGCTTGTCGGACGGTTTGAAAATAGAATTGAACGCTGAATGAAACAATCAATCAGTGAACTTGAAGAACGAAAATTTCAAGTGACCTGACCGAATTGCCCGATCAGGTATCGGATGTTGTCATCATAGGCACAGGTACTTAGATGCAATATTTCACTTCTGTCAAAAACGACACCGAGTGACTGGAAAAACTGTTTGAGATGTATACCCAAAAATGAAAATAAAGGACACCTGATCAATGGACAACAAAACAACTACTCGTCGATTTATTTTAGAGAAAGACAAACATCCTGATCTTCCGCTTATGATGCTGATCACGCTGGATACACTGCGTGCGTTGGGCGGTTCAGGTACGATCCAAGAGTTGGTCGATCACGCGATCGAAGCCGAGGGTGTCACGGAAGAAGAGCAAGCCTACCTCCTGCCGAATGGTCGGGATCGGTGCTTCAATTCCTATCTGGCGTGGTCACGTACATACCTCAAACGCGGTGGTGCACTGGAAAATTCGGCACGCGGCGTTTGGGCACTGACCGAACGGGGCGAAGGCATTACCAAGCTTGAAGAGACGCAGAAAATCTATGCGACGGGCTATCAGGAAAAACGCCAACGTGCCAAGGCAAAGCGTGATGCTAAGAAAAGCGAAAAAATAGAGGCGATGTCCGAGGACATTTCTGTAGACGTTTTCGCACCAGATGGGAATGAGAAGGTCTGGAAAAACATCTTGTTGGCACAGCTTATGGAGATGGACTCATCCGCATTTGAAAGGCTGGCACAACGACTGTTACGTGAGGCCGGTTTTGTCAAAGTTAAGGTTCTAGGACAAACCGGAGACGGCGGCTTGGATGGTGTCGGGATTCTGCGTGTAAACCTGATCTCTTTCCGAGTCTATTTTCAGTGTAAGCGTTGGGCCAACAGCGTTGGCTCAAAAGAGATTAGGGACTTCCGTGGTGCACTGCAGGGTCGGGCAGACAAGGGACTATTCATTACCACAAGTAATTTTACCAAGCAGGCGTCTGACGAAGCGACTCGAGATGGTGCGATCGCTATCGATCTTATCGATGGCGAACGGCTATGCGAGTTGCTGAAACAATTTGACCTCGGCGTTAAAACAGAGACCGTCGAGCGTATTGTTATCGATGACCAGTGGTTGCAGGAAGTTTGATTTGAAAGATTGATTGCATGAAGAAAAATGCTCTCTCTGTCTCCATCACCTACGCCCAAAACAGCAGTTCCTTATCTATCATTTAAAACTAATGTTAGAAATCGCCGGATTTAGGTAAAGTTAACCGAACTGTTTAAAATCAGGAATAGATTATGAGTAAGAAAACTAAGATTTTGTTTGACGATTTCCTCTGTCCTTGCCTTACCGCTGCCCGCCGGATTCATCTTGAATCTGATGCCAGGTATGTGCTAAAACTCCCTATTCAAACGCAATGAGCTAAATTAGAATTTGAATTGCCGAGATTTTCTGCCTGATTTCAATGATTTGATATCTCAAGACTTTGGTATTTGGTAAAACAAATACTATTATTTCATCTTGTAAATATGATTTTGAATTTAATTGAAGGATTAAACATTGTATACCGCGGCACTGGATACCTCTGGACAATACGCATCATTTTCCATTGAAAACACGAATAGTAAAGAGCTGATTTGCGAAAATCATGTAATTCGAATGGGCAAAGAGTCGTCAAATCTGGCTTCCTCGCTTAGTGATATGTTATCGGAAAATGGAATTTCTGTTAGTCAAATTAAAACATGGATTGTCGGATTAGGACCGGGCAGCTATACTGGACTTAGAATTGGTATCGCTTATCTGAAAGGAATATGTTTGGCAAACGGCTCGCAGTTAAAAGGGTATCCCAGCAGTTTGGCAATGGCAATGGCAGTAGACAGTAAAAACAGCGATCGAATCGGTGTCTTGCATGATGGTCGGCGTCAATCACTGGTTGTGAGTACTTATTTGAATAAGAATAATATATTGCGACCTTTGTCTTTTCCTAAAATAGTTGATGTTTCAGAAATATTCAGAGAGGAAATAGATCAATTTGTTATCTTAAAAAATGATTTTTCACTTTTAACAGCGATTGACCAACGGATTTCTGTCGCTGGTATTGATCATATTGACAGCACAAAATTGTTGACTGTTGAAACGTTGAATCGTGCGTCGGACGGTTCAGTCATTGATGAAAGTCTGGAACCTGTTTATGTCAGACCCCCTGTATTCGTAAAACCAAATAAGGTTATAACTGGTAAATCAGATTCTTATTCAAGGATAGATCATGGAGTTAACTGAAAAAAAATCAAACCAAATTTACTGAGTTGACTGGACATTCTGTTCCGATTTATTTGCTTAGAGCTCTAACCAGTTTAAAAGGGGATTTAGGCGAAGCATATGTTCTTACCGGTGGCAATTCTATTTTATTATGCTCCGGAAATATTGGAGAAGCGATAACTATTCTAAGTATGGATTCGACGAAATAACCTTGGTCAGCCTGGAAACTGACAGGCCGTTTACGTATTTAAATATACGTTTGTCAGATCAGGATTATCGATTGAAATTTTCCGCTTATGATTACGATCAATTGGATGAATTGACACGTCAATTCAAGGGCAGAGAAATTGAAACTCTCTATGCAAACGTGATGGTGAGGTTATTGATATGGTGGATTTGAAATTAACGCCACTTGCGGGATTTTGTGCTATGTTGTATGCTGCTGCAAATTTCGACGGAAATTCATGTGACAATGAACTGGAGAATTTAGACCCGGTCCTTAATGATGAACAGATTTTGAAACAAGGATATGATTTCTGGGAATCAACCGATAATATTCAGATTGTTAAGGAGATGGATTGTTTACTGACTCCAGCTCAAAAATTGTGTTTATTAGCTATATATGCTTGAAATTGCCGGGGTTGACGGGGTATTGAAAGAAAGTAAAAAGACATTTTTTGATTTTAACAGTGTTTTTGATGCATTATATACAAAAAAAATAATTTTACGATATTTATAAAAAATGAAGAATACGCTTATGAACATTTTAATCCTGAACGGACCAAATATGGATCTTCTGGGAAATCGGGAGACAGATATTTATGGGGATGAAAATTTAGAAAGCATAGAAAATCGTTTACAATTGGTCGCTCAAGAGTTGAATATTTCAATCAACTGTAAACAGAGCAATCATGAAGGTGAGATTGTTGATTGGATTGGTCAATGTAAAAACAACGTTGATGGAATTATAATAAATCCGGCAGCTTATACTCATACGAGCGTTGCAATTCGGGATGCTGTTTCAGCGGTAAATATTCCAACAATAGAAGTGCATTTGAGTAATGTTCATGCACGTGAAGAATTTCGGCGGCATTCATTCATCGTATCCGTATGTGTCGGTCAAATCTGCGGCTTTGGTGTAGACAGTTATGAACTTGCTTTAAGGGGGTTGGTATTACTTCTCAGCAAATGATGCCCAGATCCTCTAATAAATCATACACGTAATTATTTATCAGAAGAATACTGTCTGCATCAAGAGAATATTCAGTCTCAAATACAGCAATTTCATTTGCAAATTCTACTGATAAATCTTCAGATGTAAGCTTTGGTGCGTACACGATATCCTCAGGAACCGGATGTTGATCTTGTTCGCTAATTGTTCGAATAATCTGCTCAGCGATTTCTGGAAATTGATAAAACATTTCTGAAGCAGTAAGCAAATATAGTTTTAGATATTGGTCGTTTTCAATAAACATATCGATAACCGGTTTCAATGATGATGTTCTATACGACTCGTAAATCTCCCGGGCCCGGGCAAGCATGTTAAGATTTTTCAAATCGGATTGGCATATTTTGCCTTCACATTGTCGATTCGGAATTGAAAAAGTTGAATCATGAGGTATCGAATCAGTTAAATGATTTTCCCAAACATTCTCCCTTTGGCATAGAAACTCATCGATTGCAATGGCAAGGTGCCTGCCCATATCCGGAGGAAAATTTTCGATAATAAAAAATTTTTCTAATGAGTAAATCCGATAGTTTTTTAATACGGAAACGACCTCGATAAACTCTTCTTCCAGGGATCGATTTAAAACGCGATGATGACCTCCCTGCAGTAATTTCCGGGCAAATGCAGGCACGGAATTACCTAATGTTATTTGACGGGCTGATTTTATTAGATCATTTGCAACAGAGGGTTTGCCGGAATTTAAAACAGCTTCTTCGTAATATATTTCTGCAATAATCTGTTGTGTTACAAAAGGAAGTTGTCCCCCGGTCATTGCAGAGCGGGTAAAGCTGCGAATCGCCGAATTAAAGAGAGTTATGGCCTTTTCTGTATCGTGTGAAAGTTGATAGAGAATTGCGACTCGAAATTGAGCCCTGGCCAAATCGTGATAGGGTTTCTGATAATTTGATAAAATTCCAGAGTCAATTCCATCATTTTCACATTCATAGGGTTGAATTTCTTTTTCAGCTTTTATTAAATTCTGTTCAGCACTTAAAACATAATCATTCCACTGGATAGGCTGCAGTCCGTTAAGGCGTTGAATCGCCCAATACACCCAACGCCGAACTTCGGGATCATGTTCTGTAGGATCTGTTAAAGAGTCGATTAAGCTCTTTAATCCGAGTTGGTTGCCCATTCGTCCAAGGCTTTTTGCAATTTCAGATCGGATACGATATTCGTGATCCGGATTTTTACCATGAAGTTTCCCTGTAAATCGATCTATCATCAAATTCTGCTGATCGATGGAAAAGTCTGCATGCCCAATTAAAAAGGCTGCCAGCCGTCTTTTCGGTCTTTCCAGCCTGGAGGGTAATTGAAGCATTTCCAGTAATTGTTCCGGTGAGTTTTCGCTTTGTATTCGTTTCCCCCAAAGATATCGGAACACCGAATTTTTCATGGCAAAAATATAAGGAACACTGTCTCTGTCTCTAATACCCTTTAATATCGGCTTAAATTGGTTTTGCTTCGTTTTGGAAAGTGAATCGAAAATTTCATCTGCATCCGTTGATAGACACATACAATTTTCTTCTATACAACCGAAAACGGAGTGAAACTGACTGCAGCATTTTGCGAATTCCTGTGAGAATACACTATTTCGTTCCAAGATTAAATTGATAAAATCACAGTTGTTTTGCTGCGGAAAACGGTTCATTAATGTCCACATTTCCGAAAGGGTATATCCTATAATTCCACTGACAATGTGTTCTTTGACGTTGTATTCAGGAGTTCGCTCAAATCCATGAATTATCATTAACCTTAAAGCATAAGACCAGCCAATATTTACAACTGTGTACGGGATAAAAAGGATTCCTTTGCTGATTAAATACTGATTGGCCTCAGGCGTTGCTGCATAAGGCGATGCTTCCACGACAATTTTACCGCCAAACGCCTTTGCATCTTTAAACTTAAAATCGTAATGACCTGATGTTAATACTAAAATATCTGCATTATTTAAGCACTCAGCTGCATCTAATCCCTTAGAGTTAAGTTCGATACAGTCAAACAGATCTCCGGCTCCTTTTAAAACCCGCTTCCCTTTTTTCGCCTCTTTTGCATTAATATACCGAATCAAGTTGTGGGGTAACTCTTTATTTTCTTTTGCCAGGAGTGTATCATTTTTATCCATAATCCCAGTGATTTTGATCGCAAAATCAACCGCATATTCATGAATGATCAGACTTGTAACCGCATGATCTTCCAAACCATAATTTTTACCCCCCTTAATAAATATTCTAAATATCTTTGCATTTCCGGAGTCGTTATTCTGAGGCATCGAAAAGTACTTTTCCCGAATAAATTTGTCTTTGATCAGATAAATAATCGCCACAACGGGTGAATAGCCGGGAGTCTTCCATTTTTCAATCGGTATACCCCACAAATTTTCTGTATTCCCGATTGCAAACAGTCTAAATTTTTTTCCGAGCTGTGCTAACAAAGAATCCAGATCTTTTTCTTTTAGAATTTGTTGCAGATTTCGGAATTTTGTTATGTTGATATCTCTGTTCGCAAATAACTTATTGAGTACCTTCTTATACGCACAATCTGTTATGATATTAATTGAACGATTGGAAATCCCTTTGCCGATTGCTGCAATATATTTCTGCCCAAGTATATCGGCATTTATCAGTGCGGTTGTCCAGGATTTTAAGACCTCTTTTTTGCTTACTCCCGGCTTTGCAATAATTACGGCATAGGCACCATCCAGAAAACCAATTGATTTGTGGCATAAATCGGCGATTTGACTATTCAGCGGCACATAGGAAAAATACTGCCATCGCTGATGTTGAAATTCGCTGATGTTCTTTACATTCAGGTAGTCTAAGGCACCAACTGATGAGATAAGGTCCTCATTACATAAACTGCTGTGAATTCCCAAAAGTGAATCAAAATATTCTGAGTGGATATAAATTAATTTCCATGACAGAGCTGATGTTTTCCGGTCATTCGGCAGATGGTTATTAAAGAATTCAGGATCTAAGAATACTGTCCATATTTGGGTATGCTCTGGATGACATTGAAGAAACGTATTTGGGGCTGTATATCGATAGAGTTCATCGATACAATGATTTAGTGACTGGATATCGAGGCTATAATCTTCCGGGAAAATATTCAGCAGGGCATCTACCACTGATTGAGCAGCAGGTAATGATTGGACCAGATTTGCAATATCCTTAAAATTTTGAGGGCTGGAATCGCCGGTTTCATCATAAAACGCGAGTGATTTCATTGTCAATATTTATTTAATTCTACTCGTTTGTTTATTTTTGTAAGGGGGGCGAATTAGAACCCCTGCAGTTTGGGTTAATGATGAAGTGAATCTCAAAAAGTGCCGTTTTTCTTCGAAAACTTGTTATCCTTTGATTTACAGTGCGACACTAAATAAATTTATTAATTATTTATTATTATAATTTATATAGAATTGTTTTAATTATAAACATCATCCTGTAGAAATGAGATCTGTTTTGTCGTTTATTTTTAATAAATATAATGACCCATGGTCATGATTTTAGTAAAATGTCAGGATCAATACAGGATTGGTCAGGTGAACTGTCGGAGGACATGCTGACAATGGTCATTTTATAGGTGACATCACCTGACAGGCAAGATTCCCATTGGGGGATGGATTTTAATCAACGGATAAATTTTATAAAAGGTAAATGATGATGAGCACGAACAAATCAAAAAAAGAGACGCCGGCGGAAATTATTCTTCGCCCGTTTCAGGAATTTGCAAAAGTTGAAGCATGTGGAGGGATAATTCTATTTATTTTTACTGTTGGCGCTTTATATTGGGCGAATTCTAAATGGGCTCAGAGTTATCATCATTTGTGGGAAGAGATTTTTACAATCGGGGTCGGACATTTCGTGTTGAGCAAGAGTCTGCATCACTGGATAAATGATGGTCTGATGACAATTTTTTTCCTGATTGCCGGTCTTGAGATTAAGCGTGAAATTATGGTGGGTGAACTTGCGTCATTCAAAAAAGCTGTCCTCCCTATTGCTGCTGCAATTGGCGGTATGGTTGTACCTGCTGCAATTTATTCAGTATTAAATTTCGGCGGAGACCGGCTGGGCCGGGGGATTCCAATGGCAACAGATATCGCATTTGCACTTGGTGTATTGACTGTTTTAGGAAAACGAATTCCTTCAGGGTTAAAGGTCTTTCTTCTTGCGCTGGCAATTGTCGATGATTTAGGTGTTGTATTGGTAATTGCAATCTTTTACACCTCTGAAATCTCATGGAATGCATTAGGAGCGGGAATGGGTATTTTTTCTGTATTGGTTGTTTTCAATAAATTGCATGTCCGCAATCCGATTTGTTATTATTTTTTCGGATTTCTTCTTTGGCTCGCCTTTTTGAAATCAGGACTTCATGCTACGATTGCCGGCGTTTTGCTGGCCTTGACAATACCGACACAAACCCGGATAAAACGAGATGATTTTCTTTGGGGAACGTCTTACTGGCTTAACATTTTTGAGAGTGCAAGTAAAGAAAAAGACTGTGTCCTGGCAAATGAAGACCAGCAGGAAGCGATTCATGCTCTGGAACACTTTTGTGAAAGGGCCAATTCCCCGGCATTGAGAGTTGAACACAGCCTGCATCCAATGGTCACCTATGCAATCATGCCGATTTTTGCCTTTGCCAATGCGGGAGTACATATTCAAGGAGATATTACAAAATCAGTTCTATCAACAGTCAGCCTGGGAATAATTTTCGGGTTGGCACTGGGTAAACCTATTGGTATCACGTTCTTTTCGTGGATTGCAATAAAGTGTAAACTTGCAGATTTACCCGAAGGTGTATCCTGGTTACAACTTTTTGGTGGAGGTTGTCTTGGCGGAATCGGATTTACGATGTCGATTTTTGTTGCCAACCTTGCTTTTGGTGAAGGTCAGTTATTGACCATTGCTAAAATTGGTATACTTACAGCATCATTATTAGCAGGTGTTCTCGGAGCCGTTGTTTTGTTACTTTCAAGCCCAAAAGAATCAACCTGATTTTTTCAGAATTGTTGCCTGTTTAAGCCAATGCTAATTTTTCTGTGTGTATTTATTCGGAAAACGTCGGCAGTTGAAGGATTAGAATTCAGCTTCCTGTACTTTCATAGTGACGTGTACCCAGATTCCAAATAATCATCCCTGCAGACATTGAACAAAATGCGACAACAGGTATTAATGCGATATAAGTTCGAAATTGGACATTGTCAAGGAAATATGCAGATGGGAAAAAAGCGACAAAAGCAAATGGTATTATCCACATTAGAATGTACTGGAGGAAGCGATTGTAAATTGTTACCGGATATTTACCAAACGTAATCATATTAAACAATGGTGCCATTAATCCAACTCTATCCGGCCACCAGAAACTAAATGATGCTACTGCAGTAAATACGCCGCCGTAAATGAACATTCCACAGATAACCATTCCCGCAAAAGTCACGACCTTAATAATTGTCCATTCAAGGTTCAACTGAGCTGAAGCATAGCAAACTATCGCACCCCCGACGAGCATCCCGATTAGACTTTCTATATCTACCTTTTCCAATAAAACCTGGAATAAACTATTTAATGGACGAAGGAGAATACGATCGAAATTTCCTTCAATTATATACACGCTTCCGACGTTGTATAAATTCGGGAAAAAAGCAAAAAATAAATTTAACGGGAAGATAGAAAATCCGTAAATAAACAAAATCTGTCCTTTTGTCCAGAAATTTATAGTCAGACCCTGTTTTGCAAAAAGGACGTCGATAAATACGAGTGTGATTAATTGAAATAATAATCCTGTCACCAGTCCCAGAATTAAATCCGCTTTATATTCCATTCTCGTTTTCATAAATTGAGAAAGGTAGGCAAACCCTAAATCAAGGTGAATAATGAATTGTCGAAGCATCGTTATCCGCCTTGAATAAGAATTTGTCGCTGACATATTTTCCAAACTAATCGACCGATCAGCATCGTGATAATCACCCATAGAAATTGTAGTGAAATGGCATAGACTAACCCACTGCCATCTAACCGGCCTAAATAAATTTTTAATGGTAAAAAAGCGATTGCCTGAAATGGTAGAAAAGCACTGAATTTCTGGAACCAGAGAGGAAACCAGTCTAATGGAATTAACAGTCCGGAAAGTAATTCAATAATCATATTTTTTGAATATAAAATTCCACTTATTGACAGAAAAAAAATTGACAGCAGGCCGATGGTATAATTGATTCCTGAATATATAAGTACACTCAAGAAAGTACTCAGAATAAAAAAGAACATATGCACGGGACTTGCAGGACCTGAAATTGGAAACATGCAGGTCGTTACAATTATTATGGGGGGCGTAAATAGAACAATTCGAAATAAACTTTGTCCGAGTCCACGTGCAAAACACATCAACTGAAAATCAATCGGCTTAATAAGATCCATCGCGACGTGACCTGACTTTACTTCTTCAGTCAATTCCCTGTCAATGTAGTTCAGGTAAAAACTCTTAGATATCCAGCCTATTGCAACATATGTCACCATTTGCTGTAAATCGTATCCATTTATTGTATGTGACTGATGGTATAACGCTTTGTATAAAAAATAATAAACGGAAACATGGATAATATAAGTAATAACCCCGATAAGATAGCTGACCCGGTAGGCGAGCATCTTATGAAATGATATCCGCATGTATTCGTTATATTTGATGAAACCATCAATAACAGAGTCAGGAAAGCGGCGGGTTGACATTTAATTTTTCTTTCCCGAATAGATTCGTCCAACTATTTCTTCAATTGAGGGTTCTTCAATTGCTATATCATGGACCTCTACTTCCTTTATCACATTCTCTATAATTTTTGCCGGGTTTAGAGATTCATTGCTAAAATTTATTTTCAGCCTTAATTGATCCAGGCGTTCGAGGGTGACATTTCCGTCAAATTTTAGTTTTTGTTCTAAATTATCAAAATCAAAATTTTTTATTAACTGAAATGTTATACTTCGATTGAGGGTGTAACAACTGCGCAGTCCGTCAATATCACCATCATATAATATTTTACCGTGATCAATTGTAATTAATCGTTTACATAATGCCTCGATCTCTTTCAAATCATGTGTGGTTAATATAATAGTTATTCCCAGTTCATTATTAATCTTTTCGAGAAATTGCCGGATACTGAGTTTTCCAATGATATCAAGTCCGATCGTTGGTTCGTCAAGAAATAATACATCCGGGTTGTGTAACAAGCTGGCAACTAAGTCACATCGCATTCTTTGTCCAAGGGATAATTTTCGAACCGGGATGTTTAATAGAGGTTTTAAGTCCAGAAGGTTCTTAAATTTAGAGAGCCGAGATTCATAGTGATCTTTTGGAATTTGATAAATTTTCCTGAGAAGTTTAAATGATTCAATGACGGGAATATCCCACCACAGCTGAGTGCGTTGTCCGAAAACGACGCCAATTTGCTTTGTATATTCATAACGCTGTTTGTATGGAATCAAATTATTCACAACGAGACGACCCGATGTCGGAATAAGTATTCCGGTGAGCATTTTTATCGTTGTGCTCTTGCCGGCACCATTGGGTCCAATATATCCGACTAATTCTCCAGAATTTATTGAAAATGAAATGTCATCAACAGCACGAATTTCATCATATTCGCGATAAATCATATTAACAAGTGCGCCTTTAAGACCCTCCTTACGCTTAAAGTTCTTATAAACTTTATTCAATTTTTCTACTTCAATCAGAGCCATTTACTACTCTTAATTCTATTAGAACTTGCCGGTTAAGTTGATTTTCTATGGTAACAGTTTCCTGGATATTTAAAAGAATCTACAGCGAAAATGGTGATCTCACAAAGGGATTAATGTTCGATGCAAACTCTGTGAATAGAATTGGTATGCACAGCATCTCATACTGAGGTGTCGTAATTATTCCGGGGCACTGTTGTGATATTTCCAATGATATGAATTGAGTGGACAAACGTAGAAATAACACAAACCCGATATCGCGTTAAGCCGGTCAATCATTTGAACCCATAAAAGTAACGTATCATTAAGCAGGACTTAATATGTCGCTTTTTTCATTAAAAAACAAAAGATTCGTTTTGCAGTCTATTCTTCAGCTCATTCAGGACACGTTCTTCATCTTCCCGGTTTTTAGCAATAAACGTGCCACTAAACCGGATGTAAGATCCTGCATCATCCCATGGAACTGTACTGATCAATTTTTCTTTTATTAACCATTGGCTAAATGCTTCTCCTGATTCAAATGCAGTGCCGTTACGTGTTCCTCCGGGTATGTTCACATAAAGGAAAAATGACCCTTCCGGAGCTTTTGCATTGAATCCGATTTCATTGAGTATATTCGTTAATGTCGTCAATCTCCGATTGTATTTTTCGCATATTTTCGGTGTTATTTCTGTATGATTTTCCAGTGCTTTAACTGCAGCCTTCTGGATGGCTGCAAACTGCCCGCTGTCGGCATTGTCTTTTACATGAGCAAAGGCGTTGACAGCCGGTGAATTACCACAGACCCAACCTAACCGCCAACCGGTCATATTGAACCCCTTGCTCATACTGTGAAGTTCGATTGCTGTATCCATCGCACCTGGAATCGAAAGCAGACTCAAAGGGTTTCCTTTAAAGTTCAATGCAGCATACGGGGCATCTGATACAATCAGAATTTTATTTTCTAATGCGAAATTAACAGCCTTTTGATAAAATTCCTTTGTTGCAACTGTGCCTGTTGGGTTATTCGGGTAATTCAGATAAAGTAATTTTGCTCTCTTTGCGTGGTCTGGAGACAGACTCTCCAGGTCGGGGAAAAAATTGTTTTTATTTGTTAGTGGTAAATTGACAACATCTCCTCCCAGGTATTTTGTCCATGTCCCCATCACGGGATATCCCGGAATAGTCATGATTGATAAATCTCCGGGATTTATAAAACAAGCGGGAATTAAAGTTAATGCAGATTTACTCCCGATAGAATGACAAATGTTCTGTTGTGCATGTAAATCTACATTGAATAACTCTTTCATATATCGTTTAACTGCATTTCTGAATTCGTCGATACCATTGTCTGTATAGGTACGATTTTCCCATCTTGCAGCTTCTTCTGCTAAAGATGAAACAACTTCCGGGAATGCCATGTCATCGGGTTCGCCAACTCCCATGTCAATAAGTTCGATCCCGGGATGCTTATCCATGGCTTCTCGTTTTGCTCTCTTAATTTTTTCGAATTTATAGACAGTATTGTCGGTTCCAAACGTGTTCCCGCCCAGGCGATCTGAAAAGTTCTCTTGTAAAAAACAATTATTCATAGCTAATTCCCATTTCATTGTTTAAGCCTGAATTCAGAAGTTGATTCTCGGCATATTAAAGTTATTACGTGTCATTTAAATTTGTTGTTAAGACTTTGACGAACTTTCTGCAGGATGATTCAGGAGTGTCTGACAACTAATTCAAATCCAATAGATTACTGCTGTTTACCTCAATCCTGCGTTGGATATTGTGTTAAGTAATTCGTTCAGACTGAGTTATAATTGATTTTTATTGAATGAATCACTACCTTAACCATGAATGGATAGTTTTCTACTGAATCGATTATAAAAAATAATGAATTGTTGATGTTAAATTTTTTGCCTGAAAAACCACAATTGCATTACTTTAAACTGATTGAATTTGTTGCTTGGAATCACAATAATTGTTACAGTATTGAGTCTTGTAATCCCGCTGTTATATAATGGAATCCAGGAGGCAAAGCAAACAAAGTGTTCTGCGAATTTAAAATCTGTCCGTACCCGGCTGCTTGTTTACTCTGAGTCAACAGATGGTAATCTTCCAGCCTACGAAGACGGTTGGGTTCAGCAAATAGGGTTCGATAGCGATGACAGTCGATCAGAAAAACAAACCAGAAGAAGAATTTTCCTGCCCCGACCAGCCTTTTAAATCATTAAAAAAAGATGTTTCACCCGGTGATTATTAGCGGGGAACACACTACGGCATAAATCAGCATATTGCGTCAAAATTGAAAAATCAGTATAATGAATATTATCCGGAATGGTCGCAGGAAAATATATTCACTGTAGGGGATCCGGGTATTAAAGTTCTATTTGCAGATACGTCAGGCAGTAATTATTTTGGATTAGATGATCGTGATCCGACAATCGCCGGTATGAGTAAAGATGGAAATACCTGTGTTGATGCAATTCCGCCCAATCCTGCTGTTCCCTATCCATACTTGCGTCATAATAACGGAACCGGTAATTTAATTTTGGTTAACAGCAGTTACACTGGCAAGATACAGGACCTCAGAAACTGAGTAGTTTTGGATTTAATTTTCTAAAATAATTAGAAATCCTATCAATTATCGCAATTGTAATAGAAACAGTTACTTCCCTATTTTTAATTAGTCATAGTCTATTCCATCAATTCCGATTGTACTCCATAAATGATCTCATACATCGATCAATTCCTGACTTATGCCAGTGTGGAAAAGGGTTTATCAAAAAACAGCCTTGAATCATATGGAACAGACCTAAAACAGTTTCTGAATTTTCTCAATGACAGTTCCATTTATGAATGGTCAGACGTCTCCCGGGAAGACATCTTAAACTTTTTGGAACTGTCTTACACAAAAGAAAGTGCGACATCAACGATTGCCCGAAAACTGGTTACGATTAAAGTTTTTTTCCGCTATCTATTTCAGGAGAGACTTGTTGGAATCAATATTACTGAAGTAATGGACAGTCCAAAATTATGGAGAATTCTGCCTGATTTTCTGAATGAAATGGAAATCAAATCATTACTGAGAGTATACAGTAACAGCAGCTCACCTCTTGATTTCAGGAACAAAACGATTTTAGAATTGATTTACGCCTGTGGATTGAGGGTGAGCGAATTGGGAAATCTGAGATTGGATGATATAAAGTTTGATTTGGATGTGTTAAGAGTGACCGGAAAAGGAAATAAGACAAGAATTGTTCCATTTGGAAAGCCGGCCAAAAAAGTTTTAACACGATATATCAAGAAAATCAGACCGCTTTTGGAACGTAAGATTGGAGTTGCCAATGTTTTTTTATCAAACAACGGCAGACCATTGACACGAGCTCGAATCTGGGGCATTGTAAAAGATGCATCCCTTAAAGCCAGTATACGGAAGAATATATTCCCGCATACCTTAAGACATTCGTTTGCCAGCCATTTACTGGCTAATGGTGCTGATTTACGCGTTATTCAGGAAATGCTGGGTCATGCGGATATCAGTACAACACAGATTTATACCCATGTCGATCAATCACACCTTAGCCGGATACACAATAAATTCCATCCCAGAGACTAACTTTAACAACTATTCCTATCGTCATTTGATATTTAGGTTGTTGTTAATATTTTATAAACTTTTTCTTTTTTGCTATACCCAATAAGATGAAAGATTAATATGGACGATCAATTATTGCGACGCAGACACAGTGCTGCTCATTTAATGGCTGCTGCCGTTCAAAATCTGTTTGATGATGTTAAGTTTGATATCGGCCCTGCTACCGGAGAAGGGTTTTATTATGATTTCGACATGGAGCATCGACTCGTTCCCGATGACCTGCCTCGAATAGAGGAAGAAATGAGGAACCTTGCCCAAAAGAAATATCCTTTCATATGTACTGAACTATCCAGGGATGAAGCAACAGAATCGCTAAACAATAATCATCAGAACTACAAAATTGAACGCCTCGGGGACATACCTGAAGGTGATAAAATTACCTTTTACCAGTGTGGTGAGTTTATCGATTTATGCCGAGGTCCTCATGTTGAACATACCGGGGAGATCGGTACATTTAAGTTATTATCAATAGCCGGATCCTATTATCGCGGGAATGAAAATAATCCAATGCTGCAACGCATCTATGGTACAGCATTTCATAACGAAAAAGGTTTAAGAGTATATCTCAAAAATTTGGAAGAAGCAAAGAAGCGGGATCATCGTAAGATCAATACTGAGCTTGAACTGTACAGCGTATCCGAAGAGATCGGACCCGGATTGATTTTATGGCATCCAAATGGTGCACGGATTCGGAATGCGATAGAAAATTTTTGGAGAGATACACATTATAAGAACGGGTATGAAATGCTGTATACTCCGCATTTGGGGTTTGGTGAGCTCTGGCAGACCAGTGGTCATCTGGATTTTTATAACGAAGCCATGTATGCACCATTACAGATTGATGAGCGAGACTATTATGTGAAACCGATGAATTGTCCGTTTCACATAAAGATTTATCAATCAAGAAATCGATCCTATAAAGAACTGCCTGCACGATGGGCAGAATTCGGAACGGTTTATCGATATGAAAAAAGTGGCGTCATGCACGGCTTGTTCAGGGTTAGAGGTTTTACCCAGGATGACGCTCATATATTCTGTACACCTGACCAGGTTGACACTGAGATCTCAGAGGTATTACAATTTTGTTTGTTCATGTGGAAATCATTTGGTTTTAAAAACGTTAAAGCCTATTTATCAACACGACCTGAAAAAGCTGTCGGTCATGATGACGAATGGGAACATGCAACAAATTCTTTAAAAAAAGCAGTGGCAAATGCGAATCTTGAATGTGATGTTGATCCCGGCGGCGGTGCATTTTACGGACCGAAAATAGACTTAAAAATCAAGGATGCGATAGGCCGTGAATGGCAAACATCAACCATTCAGTTTGATTTTAATCTTCCTGAACGATTTAATCTTCATTATATCGGAGATGATGGAAAGAAGCACCGGCCCTACATGATTCATCGGGCATTATTGGGTTCACTGGAACGGTTTTTTGGAATTTTAATCGAGCATTATGCAGGTGCATTTCCAACGTGGCTTGCTCCTGCTCAAGTACGTATTTTACCAATAACTGACGCCCAACATGAGTATGCCAATGAATTGTCATCACAGCTAACTGCAGATGACATCCGAGTTGAATGTGATTCTCGCAGTGAGGGATTAGGAGCGAAAATACGAAAAGCACGTAATGAACGAATACCTTATATGCTGATAATTGGTGAAAAAGAAATTGCAAACAATGTTGTGTCGGTCAGAAAACGGGGTGTAGGCGAAGCCGGAACACTAAGTATTGATGAGTTTAAGTCTCAGATCAAGAAAGAAATTGAAGAAAAAGAATAGTTCGTTTGATTTTTTACGCTTCATAACTAATTTAACGTTGCCTGAATCCGTAAAAAAAAAATTGGCAATTGCAATCGCATTTCTCATTCGTAAAACGATAAGTATTATATACTTAGCAATAGTAGTTCTGCGGCATTACCGAATAAATAGGTATTAGTCGTGTTCTAATGTTGGATTATATTCGTTTTGAATCCAGTAGACACTTTTAATATCTGTTCATTAACTGTAAAGAGGAGGTTGATACTATTTCACGACTTATTAAACGAAACGATAAATCACTGGAAGCTCGTGATTTAAGAGTTGTTGATTTTGATCATGAACAATTGGGTGTAATGCCTGTAGAAGATGCACTTAAATTAGCTGAAGAAAAAGGATTTGATTTGGTTTTAGTCGCAGAACAGTCAACACCGCCTGTCTGTCGCCTAATGAATTATGGTAAATTTACTTACGAAAAAAAGAAGCAGGTTCGCGGTCAGAAGAAGAAACAGCATAAACAGAAAAATAAAGAAATAAAATTTCACGCAAACATTGATCCTCACGATTATGAAATCAAAGTCAACCGCATAAAACACTTTTTGCAAAAAGGGTGTCGGGTCAAAGTTTCGCTGTTTTTTAGAGGCCGGGAATTAAGAAATACCGAAAAGGGTATGGAATTAATGGAACAGGTAAAAAGTGACATTACGAGTTTGGGAGTTGTTGACAGTCAACCCAAGATGGTTGGGCGAAACATCAGCATGCATATTGTCCCAATCAGCCATAAATAAATGGCCCAACAATTATATTAATGGAGATTTAAATGCCAAAACAGAAAACATGCAAAAGTGCATCAAAACGATTTAAGAAAACAGGAACTGGAAAAATTGTTCATTATCGTGCAGGGTTCCGTCATATTCTAACGAAAAAGTCATCTAAACGGAAACGACGACTTGGTCAAAGCACACTTCTCAAATCCTCAGAAATGAGACGGATTAAAGATGCATTGCCCTATGGATTAGATTAATTCCAGTTCCCCCGGATTATTATATTTTGTTGTTATACGGTTTATTAAAATTAGGAGACAAGTAAATGTCAAAGGTCGTTTGTTCCCCATCATCACGAAAGCGTCGGAAACGAGTATTAGATAGAGCAAAAGGGTTTCGTGGATCCAGAAGCAAGTTGATACGTACCGCATATGATGCCGTTGATCGTGCAAATGCCATGGCCTATACCGGCCGCAAACAAAAAAAACGTCAATATAGAAGGCTTTGGACGATTCGAATTAATGCAGCATGCAGACTGAATGGAATAAATTACAGTCAATTTATTTATGGGTTAAAACTTGCAAGTATTCAGCTTAATCGTAAAGTCCTGTCTGAAATTGCAATCAACGATCCAGATTCGTTTAAATCGCTTGTCAGTAAAGCAAGAAAAGCTATACCAAATACAAAGTAAGCCTTTAACGACTCGGTCTGATCAAATAAATTCTGTGATTCACAGTGATTGTTCCAATACAAAGATTCATTGCTAATATGAATTATTATCCATAAACGATTAAATCGTGATTATCAGAAACTCAGGATGAATGTAATATCCTTTAACCTAAGAGGCTTAGGTGTTGGTTTGGAGTTCCGCCTTCAATTTCAACCGGACCGGCACGATAGTAATCTATCATTTGCGTGAATTTAAAATAGTCGGTTCATCTTCCACATACCAAGTCCCAAAAAAAGCAGGCACGGTGCTGCACCCGCAAATTCAGCAGGCAATAATTGATTCTTTCCTAAAACCAAAAAGAATTGTGACAGCAGATAATATGATGCCATTATACTTACTGCTGCAACAAAATTTTTCATATTACTACTCCGCCCCTGGGTAACGGCCATTGGAATCCCTAAAAATACAGCAATCATACACGATAATGGAGAAAATAGATTAAAGTATAAATGAGATTTTAAAACTGCTTGAGTACGTTGCGATATTTTCTGTTCTTCAGCTCGCAAAATTTTAAAGATATTAAGGATTGTAAAATCTTGTAATGGCTTTAAACCAAAAGCAAATGACAGCTTTTGCGGACTCTCGTTTAAATTTGATGTTGTATAGGTTTGGTGATGTTCCGGTTCGCCTGTGAGCAGGTATCCATCATCATCAAACCGTTTGAAAATGACATTTTCGAAGTGCCATTTCATTCCTGTAAAGCTTCCTCTTTCAGCATACATTTGCCAATCGATGCTGTTGTCATTTCTAAATTGGGTGATATTTATTTCATGACAGATACCCTTTGCATCAAAATCTCCAAAAAACCAGTCTCTATTTTTTTCTTTGTTTCGAAATGCCAAGTATGATTTCCCCTCACTCATTCGTTTGTTATAAGGATCAACAATATTTTGTTTTAGATGATTTGACAATTGCCTGCATGCAGGAATCAGGCATTCCGCATTCACTAAATAAAATAATGATAGAAGTATAGCTGCAAAGGTTATTGGCAAACAGGATTGTGAGATAGATATACCCGATGCCCGAAATGCCGTCAACTCATTATTTCGACAAAGATGACCGATAAAATACATCGTTGCCATAATGAGTGAGATCGGAAGAATATGGGCTATATTTTCGGGTTGCAGATATAAATAATATCGAAGGATGTCTATGATGCCGGCATCATTTTTTAGAAAATCTTCTAAATTATCAACAAGCGAGATAACAAGGAACAGGGTAAGAAAAGAGACAATGCAGGCACCTAATACGATAAGAAATTCACCGCATACATATCGGAAGACCAAATTTGAATACCGTCTTGCGGGAATAGGAGACATTTGATTATTTTCGTTGCACAAATTTCTAATCCCATTTCACAAATTAACAGACATTTTTCATTATAGAATTATAGTTTTATAATTTCCTGCCGTGAAACAGCTGTCTTAACAGCACAAATACCACTGATAAAATCTTGTAAGGCTCATTTGCCTCGTAAAGAAAACGAGAATAGAAGCGTACTCCCAAAAAACAAGAGATAAGCGACACTAAAGACAAATGCCCGTCCCATTAAAACAGGTTTGTCATCGCTTCTTACACCCCTGACCAGCTGTCTGTGCCATAAAGCCCATAATTGTAGCATAATACATTAGTACAGGAAACACGAAAATTAATGTTAGGATGATAAATGCCTGCTCTTCAGACATGCCATTTTGAATAAATGATGATGTTGCCACGAGCAGTTCGAATCCAATAATTCCCAGAATGACAGCATCCATAATCCAGGCTGCGGCTCTAACACCTACGGATGCAGGCATGTACTTAAATGCCCCGGCTTTCGATTGATTTTCTGAAGTGGGACTAATCAGATCCGCAATTTTTCCTACTCCCGAACCTTCGCTCCTGCCTTGAAACTGAGCAGCGACTACATCTTCTAAAAAGGAAACTCTTGAGGCTTTACCCCATTTCTGGATTAACGCATTACGAACTTCGCAATCCGCTGTAATTCTTCCTGCCTGTGTTCATTGAATTAAAGCCTCCTGCTCGACCGGGCCATATTCACTTCCATCGGCAGATCTCACCATGTATTTCATTCCACCAGCACCCATGAGTCTCTAAATCCTTTCACAGTTCATATTGATTTGTTAAATTGTTAAATTAACATACTTCGTTTTCCCTCTATGATCAATTTTAATATGGCGAATTTCAAAATGTACTCGTTTAATGCCTTACAAATTATCAGAAGTCTTGATTCTCTGTTATTTACATTTGCTGTGATCGTTCTAATTATTATTCACCCGTCAATCGGTAAAAACGAGTTGGGACAATTAGATATTTTTTGTATTGTTCCCTGCAGTTTTATCGGTTGGGTCTGTTATCAATTTCCGCCTAAATTTAAAAATATTACACAATGGGGTCCAACAGTTTTTAATCTTCGATTTGTTGCAGTGACTTTAATTTTCCTGTCACCATTTGTTTTTTGGTGGGTTCTTACACCTAACAACGTTTATTTTTTTATAAATACCCAACTTGCAATATGCAGTGGAATCGCATTCCTTCTTTTTTTAACAAAGATCATTCTTGAGCTTGCACGGGTAACCGATGCAAAATCACTGGTGATTGAGGCTAAAATAGTAAAAACTGTTATATTTTATTTTAGTTTAGTTCCGTTTATTTCATTTACAGTTTCGTTGGTGTTGGACGACTATATTGCAGCAATTAATACCTATAATGATTTTTATTTCATTTTTACCCAATTTTCGCACTGGTTTCAGTGGATTTTCACTCTTCCAATTATAATTTGCATGCATCTCATCTTTCGTATGAGAGTAATATTAACAAACAACTATTCAAAGGGAGAAAATGAACACTCAACTGATTATCCCTCTTGATTTTAAAGATATTGATCAAGCCAGAAATCTCGTTGAAGAACTGGGTGATCACGTATTGTGGTATAAAATTGGCAAACAAATGTTCACTAAATATGGTCCTCCTTTTGTTGAATACCTGAAATTTAAAAAGAAGAAAATATTCCTTGATTTAAAATTTCATGATATTCCAAATACCGTTGCGATGGCGGTAAATTCATCAATTGATTTAGAGGTAGATATGACAAATTTACATGCCGTCGGAGGTAGTGAAATGATGGCCGCTGCAGTTGATGCCAAACAGTCCCGAAAATCATCAATAATTTTAATTGCTGTAACGGTTTTAACCAGTATGAGTGAGTCAAATCTCAGTGAAATTGGATATCATGGAATTCAGATTTCTGATCAGGTAAAGAAATTATCGATTCTTACTAAAAACTCAGGTTTAGACGGCGTTGTCGCATCGGCCCGCGAACTACCATTTATTTCAGAGAATTGCGGAAAAGAATTCATAAAAGTTATACCGGGTATTCGCCCCGGGGGGTTTGCAGACGATGATCAAAAGCGAGTAATGACTCCGGGAGAAGCAGCACTTCAGGGAGCACAGTTTATCGTTGTTGGACGGCCAATCACCCAATCAGAATCACCCAAAACAGTGGTTACATCAATACTTGATGAAATAAAAAATACGTAATCTTCACAATCAGGTTTCTGACGTTTGAAATCCGAATTCCAGCGGTGCTTCAGGATCCATATTAAACTTTTTTATCTCCATTGCTAATATTCGGTAGATAACCTTTACGCTGCCTAATACCGGAATAGCCAGAATCATTCCAAGCACCCCTCCCAATTGACCACCAAGCAGAACTCCTAATACGCAAAAAACTGGATGAATCTCTACTTGTTCCTTCATAACCAGCGGCAAGATCAGTACGTTATCCAGTAACTGGATGATTAGCACAACAGCGATAATCCCTAACATTGCAATAAAATCTGTCGTCGTAATTAATACGAGTAATACACCAATAATTGCTCCAATGATCGGTCCGATAATTCGGATTACATTCGTAACTGCAATAATAAAAGCAATGACAAAAGCCAGAACAACACTTAACGGAGAAATTAAACTGACACCCAATAACATTATGAATGAGATTACACCAAGAATTAAGTTTTCAATGACAATTCCGCGGAGATAGCAGCCCAGCAAATCAATCGTTTTTTTCAAAATAAACAATCCGGGTTCAAATAATGAATTTGGCAGCATTTGAACTGTTTTTTTATAAAACTTATCACCGTCTAATAGTGCAAAAATGAGTACAAAAAAGAAGATCATCAGAAATTGTCCAGTCTTTTTTGCAAATCCGCCAATAGATGTCAATAGAAATGTACTCTGCTCTGCGATCCATTGACTAAATTCTTTAATAATCTGTTCATTTTTCCAGGTTTTTCGTATTAGTCCAAATTGCCTTAACTGTCGAGAAATATCTTTTCCTGTCTTAATAAGTCTGGAATGAGCAATATCTTTATATTCATTGGGATTAGACAATACTCTAACTTCTTGATTTACCGCAGGGATAAGAGTCGACCCAATTTGAGTAATTAGCCCGACCATTGTTATAAATATCATGACGATCGTCATTGCTTTTGGAATGCCGATTTTCTGTGCAGACAAAACAATGGGATAGGTGATATAAGCTACAAGCAATGCTGAAAAGACAGGTGTTAACAAATTTCGGCCATTATAAATGACACCCACACCAATGACAGTTCCGACAACGATTAGAAAATTCCGATAAAATTTATCCTCTCTCATATTTCTCTAACTTTACTCTGAGTTCATCGATTTCGTTTTTGGCACTCCTTAGCTTCTTGGTTGTTTTAATCAGGTTTTCAGAAATGGTATTTGTTATTCCTTTGAGGATATTCAACCCATCTTTAGGAAATTGATCACTCAGTGCATTGAGATCAAACGTTGACAATGTTAATAAAACAGTATCATTTTCAGCAGCCTTAGCGGTTGTGGTCCTATACGTAGAAGTGATAAGACTCATTTCACCAAATACAGCACCCTCTCTTACCTTTGTATAATTTAATTTATCGTTATCACTTGTCCGTAAATATATATCTGCGGTTCCCTGCTTGACGATAAACAGACAAATACCCAAATTATCCTGCTTAAAAATTAATTCATCCTGATTATATCTCCGTTCAACCAATCGTGACATAATAAAAAGAAATGCCTCAGCACTTATTTCTTTAAATAAATAGTTTTTTCTTAAAAACAGGTAATTTTCATCCTCTGCCAAATCTCCCAATGCCTTATGGCTGGCACGTTTTATTAACTTTTCAATGATCTTCATAGCTGAGTCTCTAGTCCTGGTTTGTTTATTAACTCAATTGTTAAATACTATAAAATCGATTTCATTCACATTTTAAAGAATCTTATTGCCTTCAAAACACTTACGATACTGTAACTTAGTTAGTTTTATATGGTTATTCAAAAAATGAATTATAATTCCCTGTATGTCCATGTCCCATTTTGTGCCAAACGATGTGATTATTGTGCATTTTTTGTCATTGCCAAACCGGATCACAGTTTAAGACAGCGTTATTTAACGCGTCTCCTGCAGGAGGTTCAAGACAGTAAGAAATTATTTGATCCTATGGATAATATTTATCTGGGCGGCGGAACGCCAACTCATTTTTCATTAAAAGAATTACAGACTTTTTTACATATACTGACAAAAAATATTCCAATGTCCGGGAATTGCGAATTTACGATTGAAGGCAACCCAACATGTTTTACAAAAGACAAAATAAAATTACTGTTGGACAACGGTGTCAATCGATTTTCCATTGGCGTACAGAGCTTTTCAAGTGTGACAAGACACACTATTGGTCGAGCCGGAGAGATTGCCCGAATCGGTAAAGTCGTTGAAGCATTGCAGTTTCACTCGATAAAAAATTACAATCTTGATTTAATATACGCAGTTCCAAATCAATCCCTTAAACAACTCAGATTTGATTTAACAGAACTTATAACACTTTCTCCAGCACATATTTCTGCTTATTCTCTAATCATTAAAGAAAACACCCCACTTGCAAAGAAAAACCATAAATACATCAGTGATGATATGTTCGTTGACATGTGGAAGCTTGTTGAAACCACTCTTAATGAAGAATGCGGAATTTTTCGCTATGAAATATCTAATTTCTCCAAACCTGCATATGAATGCAGGCATAATCTTAAGATCTGGAAAGGCGGACGTTTTTTCGGACTTGGACCGTCTGCATCGTATTTTGACGGGACCTCACGGTGGACAAATCCAGCAAATTTCAATAAATGGACTAAGGGTAATGCAGCAAATGAGGATTTTTTAGATCGACCCGAAAGAGCAATTGAGATTTTACTGACAGGATTGAGACTATGCAGGGGTTGGGAACGTACGGAATTTAAGCTGCAAACTGGATTTGACTATGATGATTTACGAAAAAGGGAAATTGACCGTTGTGTCAGTGACGGATTAATACATAGAGAAAAAAATCATATCAGATTAACAGACCGAGGAATGCTTTTATCTGACTATGTTGAACGTGAACTTTTGTAAGTCATTTATTGAAAATGATATTGCAAACCGATCACTTGCTCGTACCGGGATCTATAGGTGTTTGTCCATCTTCAGATATTGGAACAGACTCAATATAACTGGCATCGGTTAATTTTTCAACAGCTTCTTTTTGTTCCGGTTCTTCTGCAAGTTCTGTTTCAGCCAGCACACTGTCAACCACGCTTGTATTTTTGTCTTTTAAGACGTTACCCTGGAGAACTGCAAGACTTAGCGTTAAAATAAAAAAGATAATTGAAAGTGCTATGGTTGTTTTAGTTAAAATACTACTGGCATTTGATCCGAAAACTTCTTCTGTCTGACCACCTGCCAGGGCACCTAAACCACCGCCTGATTTACTTCTCTGTATAAGGATAACAGCAATTAATAATAATGCTGTCATTACCTCTGCGGCCATTAGTATTGATAAGACAAGGTTCATTCTGCACTCCTGATTATTTTTACAAATTCACTGCAATCCAGACTGGCTCCACCAACCAGTGCTCCGTCAATATCCGGTTGAGAGAGCAAGTCATCCGCATTACTCGATTTTACAGACCCTCCATATTGTATCCGAATATTTTCACTAACGTTAGCACTATATTTTTCGTTAATCAAATTTCTAATAAAAGCATGGACTTCCTGAGCCTGATCAGGTGTTGCAGTAACACCGGTACCAATTGCCCAAACGGGCTCATAGGCTATAACAACGTTGTCCATTTGATCAGCTGTAATACCATTTAAACTGTCATTTAATTGACGTGCTATAACCTTTTCAGTGATTCCACTTTCCCGTTCACCTAACTTTTCTCCAATACAGACAATTGGTTTTATCAGTGTTGTCAACGTTGATTTCAGTCTCTTATTAACCGTTTCATCTGATTCACCAAAATATTGACGACGTTCACTATGTCCTAAAATAACATAATCAACAGGTATTTCGAGTAACATTGCCAGTGATATTTCGCCGGTAAATGCACCATTTCTGTCCCAGTGTACATTTTGGGCACCAACACCAACAATCGTATCCCGGGTTAAATTTACAGCGGTTTGAAGTGACGTAAATGTAGGACACAGAACAATATCAACGTCACTGATCTCTGAGACATGTCCTTTAATCTCATTTATAAAACCTGATGTTTCAGCAATGGTATGGTTCATCTTCCAATTGCCGGCTATTATTTTTTTTCTTTTCATTTTTAATTATACTTATTTAAGTAGGTTTTTTAGTTATTTATCATTTAAAGCAGCGACACCTGGTAATTCTTTCCCCTCAAGGAATTCCAGTGATGCCCCGCCACCAGTTGATACATGAGTCATATTTTCAAAAAGTCCAGCTTGTTTCACAGCACTGACTGAGTCACCTCCACCGATAATACTGACTGCGTCTGATGCTGCGACAGCGTTACAAACGGCAGTTGTTCCGTGGCTAAAGGGCTTCATTTCAAAACATCCCATTGGTCCGTTCCACAGAATCGTTTTTGCTTTTCTGATTTCCTCGCAAAACAACGCAATAGAATCTTTTCCAATATCTACCCCTTCCCATCCATCAGGAAAATCACCGCTTAATGTCTGAATATTTGCGTTTTCATCGAAATCATCAGCTATAACATTATCAATTGGCAGCAAAATCGTTTTTCCCAGTTTCTCTGCTGTATCCAAAGTTTCCAGGGCAATATCGATCAGGTCATTTTCCACAATCGATTTACCAATTTTGAATCCTTTCGCCTTTTTGAACGTATACGACATACCGCCACCGATGATTAAACTGTCTACTTTTTGAATTAGACTCTTTAATAAATCTAATTTCCCTGAAATTTTAGCTCCACCAATAATCGCTGTAAATGGACGGTCCGGAGCTTCAATGGCATTACCGAGGAAAATCAATTCTTTTTCCATTAGCAATCCGGCAACCGCTGCATCAATATATTTCGTAATAATTGAGGTAGAGGCATGTGCACGATGGGCAGTTCCAAAAGCATCATTTACAAAGATATCTCCCAGATTTGCCAACTGCCTAGCCATATTCTCCTGTTTTAATATCTGATCTTTGCCATCACTGATTTTTGCAGTCTCTTCTGCATGAAAACGAGTATTTTCAAGCATAACCACCTCACCCGGATTCATAGAATCCACAAGTAATTGGATATCACTTCCAATGCAATCCGGTGCCATTTTTACAGGTTTATTCAGTAAAGAACCCAGATGCTCGGCGACAGGCTTTAAACTATATTTTTCTTCAAAACCATTCCCGCCCGGCCTTCCCAAATGGCTCATAAGTACAAGCGAGGTATCGTGCTTTAAACTATATTCTATTGATGGTATAGCAGCCAATATTCGTGTATCGTCCATTATCTCACCATTTTCAACAGGCACATTAAAATCAACACGCATAATAATTCGCTTATCTGCGAGATTAATATCTTTTATTGATTGTTTATTCACAACATGATCCTTTAAGTTGATTTTTGGATTAATTCTGCCGCCAAACATATTTCATAAAATATGAAAAATGGGTACTATATTCCATTTTCCATGGAAAACTAAGTATACTTAGATATAAACATCCGAATACTTTTTAAAGGCTTAATACGCTATGAAAAATTTAACGTTTAACAGTGGTGATTTATCAATTGTAACCTCGCCAATCGGCAACCTTGACGACATGACATATCGAGCTGTTCAAGTACTTCGTAATGCTGATTTAATTGCATGCGAGAATATTCGCAGAACAAAAGTACTTTTAGGACATTACAAAATAGACTGTCCGATGATCAGCTATAATAAAGATAATGAGACTCAAAAAACCGATGTATTAATTAAATCTATCAGAAATGGACACCATGTTGCAATGATCGTAAGTGCGGGAACACCGAGTATTTCTGATCCGGGATTTTTGTTGGTTCGCCAAGCTGTCAAAAGCGGAATTGAGCCGAAAATAATTCCGGGTGTATCAGCCTTGACATATGCCATCGCAGCATCAGGATTTCCAGTACAAAATTTCTGCTTCCTGGGATTTTTAACCAGGAAAAAATTAAAAAGAAGAAAAATCCTGCGAGCTAATGCTATTTCCAGCCAATCACTTTTTATATTTGAATCACCTTATAGAATAAATCAATTAATACGGGAAATCGCGGATGAAATTGGGCTGGAGACTGAAATTGTTCTTGTAAGAGAAGCAACAAAAAAATTTGAAGAACATATTCGTGGTACAGCTGAATTATTACTTGAAATTAAAAATAAATTAAAGCAAAAAGGAGAATTTACTGTTTGCGTCAATACGAATCACTTCAGCGGGAGTTTACAATAACTGTAACTAGTCATTGTCGTCTGATACATCTTCCTCAAAATCGTTTCCAGCATCGCTAAACAACAGTGAAGCTGTAATCATGGCCCCGCACTCCGGGCAGGCACCACCTTCGTTGTCAACAGCTTCCATCCTGACTTCGACTTCGCAATACGGGCATGATATTTTTTCCATAATTATACATTCCTTTTATTTTCGAATCGGATATATATACAATTATTAACTGTACTTTTAAGAAAAAAAACCAATTTTTATTTAACTTTTTAAAGAAAGTAAAAATTCAGCATTTGTTTTAATATCTTTCAGTTTTTTAATCAGCAATTCCATTGCTTCAGCAGGTTTCACATCATTCATATATCGTCGCAAATACCACATCCGCTCCAATTCATCCGGATGCAGCAGTAATTCTTCTTTTCTCGTTCCTGATTTGGCAATATTAATTGCCGGAAACACGCGGCGATCAGAAAGATATCGGTCAAGATGCAGTTCCATATTTCCCGTACCTTTAAACTCCTCAAATATAACCTCATCCATCCGACTGCCGGTATCAATTAACGCTGTTGCCAAAATAGTAAGACTGCCACTTTCTACAGTATTTCTGGCTGAGCCAAAAAAACGTTTTGGTTTATGCAGGGCATTGGAATCAACTCCGCCGGAAAGAATTCGTCCGCTGTGAGGTTCAATTGTATTGTATGCACGAGCCAAACGCGTAATACTATCCAACAGAATAACCACATGCTTTCCATGTTCAACCAAACGACGTGCTTTTTCTATGACCATTTCCGCTACCTGAACATGACGATTAGGAGGTTCATCAAATGTTGAACTAATGACTTGACCTTTTACTGACCTCTGCATATCGGTGACTTCTTCAGGGCGTTCATCGATGAGCAAGACAATCTGTACAACTTCCGGGTTATTTGCAGTGATGCTATTTGCAATTTTTTGTAATAATATCGTTTTACCCGTTCTTGGAGGTGCAACGATTAAACCCCGCTGTCCTTTACCAATAGGAGTAATTAAGTCAATGATTCGGGTTTCTAAATCCGTGTTACTGTGTTCTAAAATAAATCGTTCTTCCGGAAAATAGGGTGTCAGGTTTTCGAATGGAATTTTGTCCTTCTTTAAATCTGAAGGTTCACCATTAATCGCCTCAACTTTAAGCATTGCAAAAAACCGCTCTTTTTCCCTCGGCGGACGAATTTGGCCCGTTACATCATCACCTTTACGCAATGAAAATCGTCTAATCTGAGACGGACTAAGATAGACATCTTCGGGACAGGGTAAATAACTATAATTTGGTGACCGTAAAAAACCAAATCCATCACCAAGAACTTCAAGTACACCACCACCATACATCAGCCCGCTTTTTTCAGCATTCGCTTTAAGAATTTCATAGACTAAATTTTGCTTACTGATCGCTCCAACTGCTTCTACACCTAACTCGATAGCCATTTGGGATAGTTCAGGCATAGATTTTGCATGCAGTTCAGTCAGGTTCAAACTTGGAGCCAGTTCGTCTTTGGTTACACCATCTGTATCCTTCATATTAATATCATACGGATATTGAGAAAGGGTGCCGGCACCGGGTTGTTTACCATAATCATACGCCCCGCCATCATTTATATTCTTATTGCCGGAATTATAGAAATTGGAATTATTTTTTGACCCCTGTTTATGACGCGAATTTGATTTTTGATCTCTTTTATTGCCGGGTCGACGTTTTCGCATTTTTTTCTGTTCACCCTCAGATTTGGAATTAGTGTGATTGTCTTTTTTATCTTTAGTTATTGGTTTTTGATTTCTCATACGTTGATTTATTAATCTCTTCTTTTGGATTTAGTTAAAATACACAAAGCGATTGTCCCGCAATTAATTAATAATGAAAGAATCCCCGGGTAATTAATAATAGCTACATGTGTCATTCGAATTTATGTCTATAATGATAATTGCTGACAGGATGTGTACGATTCATTTAAGGGAATCGAGTTACTCAAATCTATCAACGAACTAAATCATCCAGTTATTGATAATGCATCTTATCAGCATCAACCAAAATGACAAAAACAGAACAGGTTGAATACCCGTATACCGAATGAAAGTAATTATTTGTTATCAAATTTACTTAGAAATAGTCTATGACGAAATTAAGATCCTTATCAGGAAAGTGTGATTTCTATAGTCAAAACTATTTAAAAACTCAAGGAGTTTGATTGTGAATTTCTTGGTGGGTCATCGCATCAAATTAAATCTGATGCGGGAACGTATATTGACCAGATTGTAAAGATTCAGTCCCCAATATGCAGTACACTGGATATTTATGTTAAAGAAAAGTTATTCGCTGCCCGCTCATGTTCATGAAAGGAATCTTGACAAAACCTAAATAGAAAGAATCGATTCAAACATGGATCGATTAACGGGAATTTGTGAAAGGGGTAACATTTTACTTTGCTAAACTGCAGGAGTTTATAATGAATATACTTAATTTTCAAATGAAAAATAGAAAAAAATAAAATTTAACCCAAGTTACTGATTTCCAAATTGAATTGAACATCGCGATGATATTCCTGTAAGCTTTTTACACACATGCCTTTAACCGATTTTAATGATTCCAATCCCATAATTCCAGCTTTTAAACCACTTACTGTTGTTGTAATGGGGACTCCATGGGCAATTGACTCTTGCCGCATTTTCATTTCATCTAATTTTGGAGTTACACCACTTGAAGGAGTATTGATAATCCATTTTACATCTTTATCAGCAATAATATCTAAAATATTAGGCTTTCCTTCTGAAATTTTTAGTATTGCCTGACTCTTAATATTATTTTTACTTAACAGAGTGCCGGTGCCTTTCGTTGCATATATAGAGAATCCCAGATCTATTAATCGTTTTGCCAGTGGAACGAGTAACTCTTTGTCCGAATCTCTTACACTCAAAAAGATATTACCTGATTCCGGAAGTTTATTTCCTGCAGCAATCTGGCTTTTAAAATAAGCAATTCCCTTTGAACAATCAGCACCCATTACTTCTCCAGTGGATTTCATCTCTGGAGATAAAACGATATCTGACCCTGGAAATCTTACAAAAGGAAATACGGCCTCTTTTACTGAATAATAGGATGGAACTATTTCTTTTGTATAACCCAGGTTTTTTAATCTATCCCCTGCCATTACCAATGCTGCCAGCTTCGCAAGCGGTACTCCGATTGCTTTACACACAAAAGGAATTGTTCTGGATGCTCTGGGATTTACTTCAAGTATATAAACATGTTCCTCTTTAACCGCAAATTGTACATTCATCAGACCGATAACATTCAATTCACGACATAAAGAGTAACAATGGCTTCGAATCGTGTCTTTTACACTTTCTGAAAGTGTCGGTGCAGGAATGACACAGGCACTGTCACCAGAATGTACACCTGCAAATTCAATGTGCTCCATTATTGCACCAACGATATAGGTTTCACCATCAGAAATACAATCAACATCAACCTCAACCGCATTTTCTAAATACCGGTCAATCAGAACAGGCCGCTCCTCTGAGATTGAAACCGCTTCGTTCATATATTTCTCTAATAATTCCTCATTATACACAATGACCATTGCACGTCCACCTAAAACAAACGATGGTCGTACTAAAACAGGAAATCCAATTCGTTGAGCAATCTCTATTGCTTCCTCTGTTGTTGATGCCGTTCCATTTTCGGTTTGACTGATTCCAATTTTATCAGCTAATTTTTGGAAAAACTCCCTGTCTTCGGCAGCTTCAATACTCTTAGGGGATGTTCCCAGAATGTTCACTCCATTCTTTTCCAAATCCAGGGCCAAATTTAAAGGTGTCTGCCCCCCGAACTGCACAATTACTCCGTAACACTCTTCATTTTCATAAATATGAAGAACATCTTCCAGGGTCAACGGTTCAAAATACAATTTATCACTTGTATCATAATCCGTACTCACGGTTTCCGGATTACTATTGACCATAATCGTTTCAAATCCTGCGTCTCGAAGTGCAAATGATGCATGAACGCAACAATAATCAAATTCAATTCCCTGTCCTATTCGATTCGGGCCACCGCCTAAAATCATGACTTTTCTTTTATCACTAAGGCGAGACTGATCCTGATCTGCATAGGTTGAATAAAAATACGGTGTGTAAGCTTCAAATTCAGCGGCACAAGTATCAACCAGCGAATATACGGGAAATATTTTTAATGATTTTCGACATTGTCGAATCGAGTCTTCTTCAGCATTCAGGAGAAAGGCGATCTGCCGGTCTGAATAACCAAATTCTTTAGCCTGTTTTAATAGAGAATAATTATTGACTAACTCTTCCACATCTCCCACTGATGCTATTTCATCCTCAAAGAATGCCAATTCTTCCAGATGATAAAGGAACCATGGGTCAATTTTACATAGATCATGAATATGTTCAACAGTCCAGTTTCTTTTGAATCCTGCTCTTACAGCAAAAATTCTGAATGCATTCGGTCGAGATAAAAGCTTTCCAAGTTCGTTATCACTCATAGATTCAAACTCTTTATCTTTACCATCAGCACCAAAACCAAATCGCCCGATTTCAAGTGACCGCAACGCTTTCTGCAACGATTGTTTAAATGTCTTGCCAATACTCATTGTTTCTCCGACCGATTTCATTTGGGTTCCCAGTGTACTGTCTGTATCTGGAAATTTTTCAAAAGCAAATCGGGGAATCTTGGTAACAACATAATCAATAGTCGGTTCAAATGATGCCGGCGTTTCCCTGGTAATATCATTTTGAATTTCATCCAAGGTATATCCCACTGCTAATTTCGCAGCAAATTTTGCAATTGGAAATCCAGTTGCTTTAGAAGCAAGTGCACTTGATCGGGATACTCTGGGGTTCATTTCAATAACAACCATTCGTCCATTATCCGGATTAATCGCAAATTGGACATTTGAGCCTCCCGTATCCACTCCAATTTCACGCATAACCGCAAGGGAAGCATCTCTCATAATTTGATATTCTCTATCCGTTAATGTTTGAGCGGGGGCAACAGTAATGCTGTCACCAGTATGAACTCCCATTGGATCAAGATTTTCAATCGAACAAATGACAATGCAATTATCTTTTCCATCCCTCATGATTTCAAGCTCAAATTCTTTCCAGCCCAAAATACATTCTTCGATCAGAACCTCAGATATTGGGCTGCATCTCAACCCGCAGGATACAATTTCTTTAAATTCACGTTGATTATAAGCAATGCCCCCTCCAGCTCCGCCAAGAGTGAAACCCGGTCTGATAACTAAGGGAAAACCGCCAAGTTCTGCGACAACCCCTTCAGCTTCTGCTAATGTATGAACCGAATAGCTTCCAGGAACTTCCAGACCGATATTCTTCATGGCTTCTTTGAATAGTGATCGGTCTTCTGCCTTTTTAATTACATCTGGCCTGGCACCGATCATTTCGACATTAAATGATTCCAGAATCCCTTCCTGATGAAGAGACATGGACAGATTAAGAGCAGTCTGCCCCCCGACCGTCGGTAAAATTGCATCAGGCTGTTCCTTGCGAATTATTTCGTGCAGTATGTCAAGAGACAATGGCTCAATATAGGTAACATCAGCGAATTCTGGATCCGTCATAATCGTGGCCGGATTACTGTTAACCAGGACAATCTCGCAGCCTTCTTCCTTTAAGGATTTACAGGCCTGGGTTCCTGAATAGTCAAATTCACATGCCTGACCAATAATTATAGGTCCTGACCCTATTAACAGTATCTTGTGTATATCGTTTCGTTTTGGCATTGATTTATTAATTAAATTATTATTTATATCTATTTTAACTTAAAATGGTAAAGAGAAGGTCAGTTATTAAAAATCAAAAGCGACGTTTCTATTCGCTGCTGCGTTCACAGGTCAATGCAGGCTTCACTGGATAATCACCCGAATAACATGCGTGACAGTAGTCCTCTGGAAGAGTATTTTTGACGCATGCAAGCATTCCTTCCAGGGAAAGATAAGCCAGACTGTCAACTCTTATTAATTTAGAGATTTCCTTAATACTATAATTATTTGCGATAAGTTCTTTTTTGCTGGGAAAATCTATTCCATAATAACACGGGCTGATATGAGGCGGTCCGCTAACCCTGAGATGAACCTCTTTGGCACCGCAGTTCAATAATGTTTTCACTCGCTCCCGACTTGTGTTTCCTCTGACGACACTATCTTCAATTAAGCAGATTTTTTTTCCTTTTATCGCTTCGTTTATTGGATTTAATTTTACTTTTACAGCAGAAATCCGAGCCTCATGATTGGGTTGAATAAACGTCCGGCCAATATAATGATTTCTCATAATACCCATATCAAATGGTATTCCAGAAGCTTCTGCATATCCAAGAGCTGCATAAATTCCACCATCAGGTACCGGCATTACGACATCAGCATTAACAGGGGCTTCCTCAGCTAACTTCCGGCCAAATTCTTTCCTTATATGATATACATGTTCACCAAACACCCTGCTGTCAGGGCGGGCAAAATAAATTAATTCAAATATGCAATGTGCTTTTCTTGGTGCAAAATCAAAGTATGACGATTCTATAGTTCCATCCTCCCGGGCAATAATAATTTCTCCCGGCTCCACGTCCCGTTCGTAAACAGCACCGATCATGTCAAACGCACTGGTCTCGGATGCAAAAACCACAGCATCGCCCAGCTTCCCCATAGCTAAGGGACGAAACCCATACGGATCCCTTGCTGCGATCATACCTGCTTCACAGAGTGCGACAATAGAAAAAGCACCTTCAATACTTTTTAATGCCGATTTTAAAGAATCCCACGGTTCAGTCCCTGTTTGATGATTTCTTGCAATAAGATGAAGAATAATTTCAGTATCGGTATTCCCCTGAAGAATTGCCCCGCTTTGCTTCAATTGTTTTCGTAAAACTCCGCCATTTGAAAGATTACCATTATGTGCAAGTGATAAATTCCAGGTATCAAGTTCAACCATGAATGGCTGTGCATTAACTAATGACGACGATCCTGCAGTACTATATCGAACATGACCGATGGCCATTGATTGGGGCACATTCCACCATTCTCCTGGTAATTTTCGAAATACATCAGAGACTAATCCCATTCCTTTCTGTAATTCACATTTGCCATTGGTGTATAAACAAATTCCAGCACTCTCCTGACCGCGGTGCTGGAGTGCATATAAGCCGAGACGGGTTAATTCCGCGGCTTTTTTATGATTGGCAATTCCAAAAATACCACAATGATCTTTAATTCGACTCTCATTTTTAGACATAACTATAAATTGGTTTTAACATTTATTTGATTTCTTACTTATCATTGTTATTTCTGAAATTGTTTGGCAGCCTTAATAAATGATGCAAATAATGGATGGGCATTTAACGGGGTTGATTGAAATTCAGGGTGAAACTGACAGGCAACAAACCAGGGATGATCTTTTATTTCAATAATTTCAACAAGATTATTGTCTGGTGATGTTCCTGAAAAGATTAATCCATTTTGTTCCATTTTACTTTTATAGTCATTATTGAATTCAAACCGATGCCGATGCCGTTCTGATATTTTGTCCTTCCCATATGCCGCATAAGAATGCGTATTCTTTTGAAGAGTACATGGATAAGCACCTAATCTCATCGTACCGCCTTTATTTTTTACACTCTCTTGCTTTTCCATTAAATGAACGACAGGATACTTCGTCGTTTTCTTAAACTCTTTGCTGTTTGCACTGGACAAATTACAAACGTTTCTGGCAAATTCTATGACAGCACATTGCATTCCCAGGCATATACCGAAATATGGAATCGCATTTTCTCTGGCAAACCGCACCGCATTAATCTTTCCCTCTATTCCACGATCTCCAAAACCACCCGGGACCAATATACCATCAACTCCCCCAAGTAAATTCTCTGCACCCTGATCTTCAATGTTTTCAGCTTCGACATGCCGAATTTTAACTTTAACGGAATTTGCAATCCCGCCATGAATCAAGGCTTCATAAATGCTTTTATATGCATCCATAAGACTAATATATTTACCGATAACCGCAATCTCAATTTCACCATTCTCCGGGTTGATGTGAGATGCAACCATTTTTTTCCAATCCTCAATATCCAAAGAACAAACATGGAGATTCAACAATTCCAAAATGTATGTATCTAAATCTTGTTTTGCCAATTCTAAAGGAACTTCGTAAATGCTATGCTCTACATCTTGTTCTTCAAACACAAGTTCTCTACCTACATTGCAGAATAAAGCAAGTTTTTCCTTATGTTCTTTTGTGATTTTATGATCTGCTCGGCAAATCAATAAATCTGGTGTTATACCGATTTCCCTGAGTATACCGACAGATTGCTGAGATGGTTTTGTTTTTAGCTCACCGGCTGCCTTAATATAGGGAACCAGAGTCAAATGAATGAAAATGCCATTATCTCGTCCAATTTCATGCCGCATCTGACGAATAGCTTCCAGAAACGGTAATGATTCAATGTCCCCTGCGGTCCCCCCGATTTCTATAATCGCTATATCAGTTTCATCATCGGCGGTCAAAGAATTTATGCACTTCTTGATCTCATCGGTTATATGCGGGATGACCTGAACTGTTTTACCAAGATATCCCCCTTCTCGTTCACGAGCGATTACAGAACGGTAAATTCTACCGGTTGTATAGTTACTTTCCAGTTGGCATGCAATATCGGTAAACCGTTCATAATGTCCCAAATCAAGATCCGTTTCAGCACCGTCTGCGGTCACATATACTTCTCCATGCTGATAGGGGGACATTGTCCCCGGATCAACATTGAGATACGGATCAAGTTTCTGCATGCGAACTCTGTAGCCTCTTCGAGACAATAAAAGAGCAATCGAAGCCGTTGTGATTCCTTTACCCAGGGATGAAACAACACCCCCGGTAACAAAGATATATTTAACGTGTGATTTTTTTCTGTGCATATCAGCGAATAATCTTTAAGATTTTCTTAAAATCTTCCCCCCCGGCAATTCCCGACAATTCAAATAATATCATTTCTGTTGTCGTCAACTTTATGCCTTCCTGCATCATGCGCTTAATTGCGAATTCCCGGTTTGAGTCTTTCCTTGCCGAAATGGCATCGGCAACGAGATGGACACCGTAACCATTTTTCATAAGGTCTATTGCAGATTGATATACACATACATGGGCTTCAATCCCTGCGAGGATAATATTCTTATAGTTACCTGAATTTATTTCGTTTATGAAAGCAGGCTCTTTCCAGCAACTGAAACTGTGTTTTGAAATCGATGTTGCATTATGCAGCCCCGTCGTAATATCAGCAACTGTTCTGCCTAGTTTTTCTGGATATTGCTCAGTTAAAATTATTGGCATTTTTAATGCTGTTATTCCACTTAGGAGACGACCCAGATTATCAATTAACGCCTGCTGTCGGCTCATTGCTGTAATCAATCTCTCCTGAACATCAACAATTACCAAAACTGAATTATTTTTTGTCAGCATCTGAATATGTAAAAAGTTAAGGATAGCCTGAAGTTTATAATTGTAAAGTTACAACCCCGGAGAAATAAAAATGTCTAAAACATATACTCATGAAAATAAAAGAGGAGAACACAAGGTATAATAAATAATATTTGTGAAAATTGTAACTGTACTGGACGGTCATAAATATTTTCACTTCTCTTGCTTTTTTTGCCAATATTTTTCCCAATAATTGTAAGAAACGCTGTTATCCTGACGTAATTGTTTCTGGAAACAATTCGTTACATAATACTATTTTAATCAGGGGAGCTTCAGCAGTGTATCGAGTCATCTTAATATAATTTGAGTATTTTCCCATAACTTTTTAACTAAAAACAGAGCTGAATTAATGTATACCCTTTCAGACAGCATAGGGTTTTACATGAAAGATATTGGAAACATTCCCCTGGTCAATACTCAAGAAGAAGTTGAGTTGGCGACTTCAATCCGCGATGGATCTGAAGAGGCTGGACTTAGGTTAATTATATCTAATTTGAGATTAGCAGTAAAGATTGCACATGATTTTAAGAGTCTGGGCTTGCCTCCGGAAGATTTAATTTATGAAGGAAATATCGGACTTATGAGAACCGTCGAAGAGTTCGATCCACAAAAAGGTGCCAAATTCAGCAACTGTACAGTTTGGTGGATAAAGCAAGCAATGCGACGCACCCTTCTCGAAAAAGTAAGCCCGTCGGTATACCGGTTACTTCCGCTGGCAAAATTAATACGATAAAGTCAATCCGATCTCGGTTAACGAGTAAACCTGGCAGAGATCCAACAGACAAAGAAATCGCCTGCCAACCGGCTCTAAGTGTTCGGGTTTTTTCCAGATTAAAACGTGCTGATTTAAAACCGTTTCATTACAAAATCCAATGACAGAGGATAAAGAAGGATGGTTCTCCGACGAAGACATTAGAAGATGTAAGCAAAACCATCGGCCGGACTCGTGAGCACGTTCGACAGATTCAAAACAAGGCCCTTCAAAAAATGAAAAATCTGATCAATAGTGATTGTGCAGTTGAAAAACTAAATACTAAAAAGTCAATACTTAACTAAAACAGCACCCTGGTCCTGAAAAATCACCTTATTTATGGATTATTTTGTGTGAATTTGATCCTTATATAATTATCTTATGCTTGATATAGTTCCAAACAGGATCATAGAGCAATAGGAAAAAGGATTGCAATATCAGAAAATATTTTATCTCTGCTTACTGCCTGTTATTTCATCATCAAGAAACACTCGACTGCCGACCGTTTTATCCTGCTTTTGATATTTCCCTCGGTAGGGTGACTTGGTTTCTTGATCCATTTTGCAAAAAACCAGCTGACAGACCCGCCGACCTGACTGCAGCTTGATAGGCAGTGAATTTGCATTATAAAGCTCCAAGGTTATATACCCCTCAAAACCCGGATCAACCCAACCCGCATTCTGGATAAAAAGACCAATCCTGCCAATTGAACTGCGGCCTTCAACAAAGGCAGTTAAAAAATTCGGCAATTTTATATATTCATGAGTCGTTGCCAGTAAAAAAGAATGTGGAGGAATTATTATGGAATCACTTTCAATATCTCGATATTTTATTTCACTGTCTAACGTCAGACAATCCATCGAATTATCTTCTATTACCAGATAATGAGTACCCAATCGACAGTCAATTGATGCCGGCTGAATCGAATTCTCTCCGATTGGGCCAACAGTCAATTCACCACTGGCAATAAGTTGTTTTAATGTACTGTCCGAAAGTATCATCAGTATTTGATTCTCCTGTTAATTTAAGTCGGGCATTAAGGGAATTAACTCAGCGGCTTAATTGAATGATATGATCCCGGATAGAAACCAATGACTCTTCACAATTACAGGAATATGATTTAGAAAATCAATTGTACTGCTGTCTGGTTCCAACCCAATAATATTGCCTGCTTCAATTTGGAAAATACTTATACCTTCCTTTTTGCATTTCCCATTGAGCAACTGTGCCGTCAAGTCGCCAACCTGAATCAATGCCGCTAAATGAAGTCCCAATCCATTTTCGTCATTCCCGGTAATATCAGACAAATGATGATTAAATGCAATACATTGATGAATTTCAATGGTCAAATTCCATGATGTTGCAATTAAACCTCCAACCCTTTCGTGAAATGAAGAAAAAAGACCCGATAGAGAGTCTTTTGTTATTTCCTGATCATCATTTATCTTGTTTTGACATGAGACTGTCAGCTCTCTTAAAATTGCCAATTTCCCGATATCATGAAGCAGACCGGCCATATAAGCATTATCTGGATTCGGATAATAACATTGACTCAGCCCGCATGTTGGAGCACCGATTGTAATTTAAGATTTTTGATCCTTTGTAGAATTTATTGATGTTATTTTTCTTTTCCGGAATCAAATCACGTCTTTTTTTCATTATTTTTACACACTCCCCTTACCCCCAATCGGTTTGTATAATATGTTTTTATTTGAAATCTGTTATTTATAACACATTATATCTCGTTTTAATCGTAACATTTTTATTCTATGAGGTAGAAACGTTCTCTTAGTTATCATGGATGTTTATGTCAATTGTAATTCCAGTTGTTGAAAGGGTTTTTGCATCAAGAGATAAGAACGATTTAATGATTGGCCGCAGAAGAGTTTCTATATTTGATTTACACGATGACGAGCTGGCACACTTTAATAAAAATACGGGAGAATTAGAAATTAGCCAATATGTTCGTAGCAAATTGGCAGAATTGAAGGAAGCCAGACTTTGAATATGGTGAAAAAATAACGGAAGACTCAAAAAAAAACTAAAACCTTTCTTGAGAACAAAAATATACTGTGAGAACAGATTTGTTTTATATAATGACGATTGGATAACCACAGATGAACTCAAAAAAAAAAATTCAGTTAATGCCGGCCGAACAAAATCGTCTTGACGCTGAGCAGCAAGAGACTGAACAAAACCCATTAATAAGGAAGAAGAATCCGATGATGATCAAGCAGCACTCTGGGATTGGTGATTTGCCGATTTCGAAGGAACTCTTAGATATATTAGCATGCCCTGCCTGTGATGAAAAGCCTCCGGTTACATTATCCGAAGACCTTCAGTTTCTCATATGTAGTAAATGTGCTAAAAAGTATCCTGTCAAAAATGGTATTCCAGTTATGTTGGTGGAGGAAGCCGTAGATGCTGTCCATACCCGGAGGATACTCTAGATGTGCGGGATTGTCGGAGGATTTTGGAACAAGGTCCGGAAAGAAGAGATTGATGCCCGCCTGCGATCAAGCCTGACATCTCTCAGGCACCGCGGTCCGAACGACAGCGGTCATAAGGTCGTCCGTAATGCGGCACAGACAGTTGCACTTGGCCAAACTCGCTTGTCTATCATCGATCTCAGCTCCGATGGACACCAACCCATGGTGAGTAACGATGGGTGCCTTATGCTGGTCTTCAATGGCGAAATTTACAACTACAAGGAGCTGCGCAGCGAGCTTCGCACCAGGGGGCATACATTCCGTTCCGAGTCCGACACAGAGGTGCTTCTCGCAGCATACGCCGAGTGGGGAAGGGAGTGCCTGACGCGGTTGGTCGGCATGTTCGCCTTCGTCGTATACGACCGGTCGTCGGTCGTCGGTCGTCGGTCGTCGGTCGGCTGTTTTGTGCCCGTGATGCCTTTGGCATCAAGCCGTTTTTCTATGAATGGAACGATAACGGTTTTCTTTTTGCATCGGAGCAATCAGCACTGCGCGTATTGCGGAACAGGCCGTTTGAGCCCGATCTGCAACGCAGTTACGACTATCTGGTACACGGCGATTACGACAGTCAGGAACGCAGTTTTCTGAAAGGGGTGAAACATTTGCCTCCCGGCTCGTTTCTTGAAGTCGATGTAACCTCGAAAAATCGATCCAGGCCAACAACATGGTGGCGAGTGCCAACCGCGGAAACAAAACTCTCCTTTCCTGATGCAGCTGCAGCATTGCGGGAGCAATTCTTGTCCAGTATCAATTTCCACCTTCGCAGTGATGTTCCGGTTGGAATGGCTCTTTCCGGAGGGATCGATTCGTCGGCAATTGTTTGTGCTGTCCGACACCTGGCACCTGACATACCAATCCATACATTCAGTTATATCGCCGACGACAGTCGGCTTTCAGAGGAGAAATGGGTCGATCTGGTAAATGAAAAAGTCCGTGCCATACCCCATAAAGTGAGGGTGACCGGGGACGATTTGATGCGCGACCTGGATCGACTGATTGCCATTCAGGGAGAGCCATTCGGCAGTACGAGCATTTATGCGCAGCATCGTATTTATCAATTGGCAAAAGAGAATGGCATCACGGTGACTTTGGATGGTCAGGGTGCCGACGAGCTTCTCGCAGGCTATAGTGGATATCCTGGTCAGCGCCTCCTTAGCTTGTTTGAGAGTCGACGCTTCCTTGCCATGCATCGGTTCGCACGGAGTTGGGCTGCTTGGCCGAACAGGTCATACTGGCAGGCCTTCATGTACCTCGGGAAGGTTGTCTTTCCAGATTCGATCTATCGGTATGCTCGCAAGTCCCTGGGACGGGATTTTGAACCGGCCTGGCTTAAGACAAACCTCCTGCGGGAGGCTGGCGTCGAGTTTCGCGAAGCACGAATGCCGTTTCGGCGTGATTACAGACAAAGGCGAGTGATCGAGCAACTCGCCCACAGCTTGCAGATTCGCGGGCTGCCACATCTCCTTCGGCAGGGTGATCGCAACTCGATGGCGTTTTCGATTGAAAGCCGCGTCCCCTTTCTGACCGCACAAATGGCTGAGCTTTTATTGTCATTGCCTGAGCATTACCTGATTGCAGAATCCGGAGAGACAAAAAGCGTATTCAGAGCGGCAATGCGCGGCATCGTGCCGGACGCAATCCTTAACCGTAGAGACAAGATTGGTCTGGCCACACCTGAGCGTGAGTGGTTCTTGCAGGGAGGTCAGGGGATGCGCAAGTGGTTTAGGGACGGGGACTCAATACCATTCATCAATCGCAATGAATTAGCGGCTGCATTCGATGCCATACTGGATGGCAAAGTGCCTTTCAGCTGGCAAGCGTGGCGGTGGGTAAACTACATTCGATGGTATGGGGCACAGGGCTTCAATGGTTAGGATGACCAACACATTGCACATATCTAATACGGACATTGAGTTCGATAGTCGCATATGTAAGTAATTGAAGGTGCTCAGCGAGCTGTCCACATCTCGTACCTGGCACTGATGATGAAAGAAGCCGATTTGAGACCCCTGGTTGTCCATATAGATGCCGGCTACACCGAGCTTGCCGTTCACAACATTGGGCAGATTGTAAGGCACTGCGGCTATGAGCTGGTTACTCATGTGATAGACCGGGAAGAGGTTCGCGACCTACAGCTTGCTTTCGTTCGCTCAGAAATTGCGAATCAGGACGTTGTGCAGGATCACGCTTTTTTTTGCGACCTTATATCATTTTGCTGTTGAAAATAATATCCAATACGTGATCAGTGGTCGAAACACGGCAACAGAATGTATTAAGACCCAAACATCGGAGCACTCCGCGATGGATGCAATTAACCTGCGTGCCATCTACAAGAAGTTTGGCAATATTCCACTCAAGCATTACAAAACCATTTCCTTTTTTCAATACTATTTCTATTATCCCTTCATCAAGAAGATGGCTACAGTCAAGTCTCTCAACTATACGCCCTATGATAAACCTGCCGAACCGGAAAGACTGAAACAGGAGATCGGCTACAAGGATTACGGTCAAAAACACGGCGGATCCAGGAACTTGTTGAAGCAATGGCTCTGCTTGATAACACACGGTTGAATCTTGTTGGCAGATTCAATGATGAAGAATTCGAAGCACGCATCAGGTTGTCTGCAGGCTGGAGTAAGGTAAATGAACTTGGATTCGTTAAGCGTAATGATGTAGCAGACGTGCCTGGACGTTCGAGGGCGGGTATTGTCACCTATTACCCGGTGCCCAATTACATGGAGGCTCAACCGAACAAGTTGTTTGAGTACATGAGTGCCGGATTGCTTGATGGTCTGACGATTACGAAACCCCTTGGCTACCTGGATACCATGATGCTGATGAAAAATGCCTCCGCTGTTGCGACCGATTCCGGTGGTATTCAGAAAGAAGCATATTTCCATCAGGTCCCCTGCATCACACTACGCGATGAGACTGAATGGTCTGAACTTGTGGAACTTGGCTGGAACCGCCTTTGTTCGCCGTTACTGGGGGACGGCCAGATCGTAAATTGTGTTACCCAAAGCATTGGACGCCATGGTAAATCAGGCACTCCATATGGTGGAGGCGATGCTGCTGTCAAGATTATTGACCATCTGTTGAGTCGATTTAACTGATGTTGTAATAGGGGTGGTTATCCTGCAAACACTATCAACACAAACTCGGCGTGAGCTTCAAGCGATTGCCCTGCCGGGAAAGGTGCGAGCGGTTTACTTGATGCTGCACAGCCTGGGTTCATCCCGAAAACAAAGCGACGTCGCCCTGTACCCCCGGCGTCGGAACCCATTCAGGAGAATGCCTGCAAGATGATCACTCTGTGAGGTGCGAAGTGAAGCATGTCCTGACACTGTTTTTTTTGATGCCTGGCAATACGGATGGTTTATTACCCGTTCATTATCAGGATGCGGAGCCACCGTCCGCTGGAATGGGTCGATTACAACAAGGCCGATGTAAAGAAACTTCTGATGCAAGAATTGGGCTGGTGCGATTATGGTAACAAGCATTATGAATCTGCTTTCACCAAGTTTCTCCGGGCTTATTACCTGCCCGAGAAATTTGGCTATGACAAGCGGCTGGCTCATCTTTCAAGCCTTGTGGTTTCTGGCCAAATGACCAAGGCCGAAGTGCAAGCCGAGCTGCAATTGCTGATCTATGACCTGCAAGAGCTGAAAGAAGATCGCATCTACTGGATCAAAAAGATGGGCCTTACTCAGTAAGAGTATGATGAGGTGACGGCCGCAAAAGAGAAAGTTACACCCCCCCTATAAGTGGAGGCAGTGGCGTTTCTATTATCTTCTCCATGCATAGTTAATGGGTAAAAAGCTGACTTATTAGAAAAAAATTTAATTTTCTTACAATTTTGTTTGACATTGTTAAAAATTATGCTATTAAGCAGTGTTGCGTGTAGGGGTAAATAGGGGAATTTAGTTTAACTTTGGAGGATATAGTTTGAATATTAGTTTTTTAGGTTGGTTTACACATTCAATTGATTCACAACGCAGAGTTGCAATTCCGAGAGAGTGGCGATTCAAAAGTGATAGCCAGGACTCAGTATTTTACTTAATGCCCGGGAGGGATGAGAGTATCCAAATCTTACCTCAGGAGCTATTCGAAGCTGAAATTTTGGCAAAGATTAGCAAAGTGCCCGTTACTAATGCTGCAAGGATGCGTGCAATCGCACAGATCGGTGCAAAAACAAGCAAGAGTCAATGCGATAAACAGGGACGAATTACACTGACCCCATACCTCATGGAATATTCGGGATTACAGGATCAGACAGTTTTAATCGGTGGTTTCTCCAGTATTCAGGCCATGTCCCCTGAGCGTTGGGAAAAAGCAGAAATGAGTTATGATGATATGCTCGATCAAATTGAAAGAATTCAAGAGAGTAGAGAAATTTAATTAAGCAATCAGGAATCATAATGTCTAAACTGGACCAAGAGCATCACATCCCTGTTTTAGGAAACGAAGTCATTGATTCTCTATCATTACAGGATAATGGATTTTACATAGACGGAACAGTCGGATTCGGTGGACATGCAAATCAAATATTAAGCAGCAATGCATCAGTAAACTTACTGGGAATCGATCGGGATGCAGAAGCGATCAGTTATACAGAAAATTTTCTTAAAAAATATAAAAACCGAGTCACGCTTATTCAGGGCGAATTTGGAGCAATGAACAATTACACAAACAAATTAGGGTGGCAATATGTTAATGGCATTCTCCTGGATATAGGTATCTCATCATTTCAAATCGACAATGCAATACGTGGGTTCAGCTTCGCCCAAAATGGTCCTTTAGACATGCGTATGAACAGAAATCAACGACTGACGGCAAGTGAATTAATCAACACGACAACGGTGAAAACATTGATATCAATTTTTAGGAATTATGGGGAAGTATCCAACGCTAAAAAATTAGCGGCTGCTATCGTGACTGAACGTGCAAAACGACCCTGGGAACGAACCCTTGAATTAGCTAATTTTATTAAGAAAACAAATCATGAACCATTACAAAAATATTCAAAAACAGTCGCGAAATGTTTCCAGGCTCTGCGAATTGCTGTTAATGACGAATTAGGACAACTCAAACAGGGTTTGCATTCTGCAATTAACCTACTGACCAGAGGGGGAAGAATAATAGTCATTTCTTTTCATTCTTTGGAAGACCGAATTGTAAAAGAAACATTTCGATATGAAGCACTAACCTGTGAGTGTCCACCGAAACTGCCCGTCTGTCGATGCGAAAAACAATCTCGATTAAAAGTACTTACAAAACGACCTGTTACTTCTTCAGCCGAAGAAGTAACAATCAATAATCGATCATCTTCTGCCAAATTAAGAGTTGCTGAACGTATTTAATTAAGGAATAAAAAATGAGAAATAGTTATCATTCACTCTATGTTGATTTTAATGGAAAAGACCGTTCAAAATCTCATAAAAAAAGTCTATTTGATAATTTTGTTATTTTTGTCATTGTTATTTTGTTACTTGCTGGTTCATTGGGCAAAATTTACTTTGATAGGAAAACAACTAAAATGAGACTTGAATGGGGGAAGACAAATGACAAATTTATAGTTGCCAAAAAGGAATTTGCCAACCTGCAAATGGAACAGGAAGAGTATATGCAGGGACAATACATTTTATTCTGGGCAAAAGAGAAACTAAAATTAAGACCTTCCGACCCGGGCCAGATAAGATTAATGAGAAACATCAAAAACCGCAACGATCTGATAGCGTCTAAGTAAAAAATCAACTTTCGGGTAAAATTTCAGAAAATTAGATCAATTAAGTTGAATAAAAAAAACATTATCATCAATCGTTATGATTATATTTTCACGATTAATTCATTTCAGTTTGCAAATAAAATTTACCAGTCTCAAAAAAAATGGAACACGATGTTTATCTTTTAAGAATTCTATGTATTTATATTCTAATTTTTACAGTGTTCACTGCCCTTTCTTATCACATCTACACTATTCAGATCACCAAGCATAACAACTACTATAGAAAAGCCAAATCTTTATACACATCTAAAAAGACAAGAATTGGCAGCAGAGGCAGCGTCTATGATTACCACGGAAATCCTTTGATTGGAAATTTAGCGTGTAAAGACATACTTGCTGATCTGACGTTAATCTCCCCTGACAAAAATATACGGAATGTAATTATAAGGAAGCTTGGGATAATACTGGATATCGACACACAGATATTGCAGCGTCGATTTGCTTCCGATGCTCGTGAAGTTGTCATAAAAAATAAAGTAGACATGGACCTCGCGGAAAGGGTGTCAAAGCTTAAAATTCGCGGTATTCGACTCGTTGATAACCAGAAACGATACTACCCGAAGGGTCAACTGGCTGCCAACATACTTGGCATTACAACATCCAAAAATGAAGGGATTTATGGATTAGAACTTGTTTTAAATGACGAACTCAAACCCCATCAATTAACTCAGGTTTATGAGCGCGACAGAAAAGGTCGGATGGTTCACTATAACCCGGTAAAATCTGCAAAAATTGTTGATGGAAATGATGTTTATCTTACCATTGATGAACCGATACAGCATATCATGGAATCCGAATTGGAAAATATGGTAATCGAATTCGAGCCCCGCTATGCCTATAGCATAATGATTAATCCGAAAACCGGGGCGATTTTGGCACTTGCTCAATTTCCTTCTTTCGATCCGAATGATCGCAGTGATATAGATATCGAAAATTGTACAAACCATTTTATTACTGATATTTATGATCCGGGATCAACCATGAAATGCCTGGCCGTTGCCGGTGCAATTGATTATGGAATCGTAAACCTGAACACAGAATTTGACTGCGAAGATGGATACTGGTATTATGGTGGTTATCCCTTGCGTGATTCAGGACATCGTTATGATCAGTTAAGTGTTACTGAAATTATTCAAAAATCAAGTAATATCGGCACGGCAAAAATTGCATTAAAAATGGGTGAAAACCGGTTATATCAAACTCTGAAACGGTTTGGATTTGGTACAAAAACCGGCATTGAACTAAAAAATGAGTCTCCCGGTATTTTAAGAAACCTGACAGATTGGGATAAGTTAAGCATTACCAGATTCCCGATAGGTCAGGGAATTTCGGTTACGCCATTGCAAATGATTCAAGCATATAGCGGACTTGCAAATTCCGGAACCATAATGCAGCCCTATCTTATTGACCGAATAATTAATGCGAGAACCGGGCTGGTACAAAAAACAGAACCAAAGGTTAAACACCTGGCGATTCGTCCCTACGCTGCCAGACAAATTATCCATGCAATGATTACTGTAACAGAAGAAGGCGGCACAGCAACCAAAGCTGCAGTAGAAGGGTATACCGTTGCAGGTAAAACCGGAACATCACAAAAACTGATCGATGGAAGCTATGCCGGACATGATAAATATGTTGCTTCTTTCATTGGATTTGTGCCTGCACATGATCCGGCGTTTGTACTAATTGTTGTTGCCGACGAGCCTTCGAAAAAATCGTACTATGGTGGTACTGTTGCAGGTCCCACATTTAGTCGAATTGCCAGCCAAACCCTTCGTTATCTCCACGTTCCTCCACAGCACCAGGCTGAAAAAAAAAATGAGGATAATGAAAAATTAGCAATAAGGTAGAACGTATTAAAACACTTAGAGATTACCTTAGTTCCTGCAATGGTCTTGAAGATGATCTTGAAGGCAATCCTGATATCCCGATTACACACCTGACAAATGACTCAAGAAATGTAGAACCGGGGTCCCTATATGTTGCAATCCGGGGATCTACCCTGAATGGACAGGAATTTATAGGTCAGGCAATATCTCGCGGTGCGTCAGCAATAGCCTATGCTTCTGATAAAAAACTATCTTTGCAGATACCCTCCTTTCGTGTAAAAAATGATTATTCAGCTTTTGCCAGAATGGCTGAATTCCACCTTGATTATCCAAGCAAAAATCTAAAACTCATTGGCGTTACCGGTACGAATGGGAAAACAACCACGACAACACTGATAAGACATTTATTAAATGATACACACTATAATGTTGGTTTGATAGGTACGATTAGCTATCAATACAACGATATATCAATTAAGGCATCCCGCACAACTCCGCCGGCACTGGAGTTGCAAAAATTGATCAGAACCATGAAAGATGCTGGTATAAATCTGATTATTATGGAAGTATCCAGCCATGCACTGAATCAATACCGCCTCGGTTCAATGAAATTTGACATGGCAGTATTTACTAATTTATCAGAGGAACATTTAGACTGTCACAAAACAATGGACGGCTATTTCAGTGTTAAAAAGAAACTATTCATTGATCACATTAAAAAAAATGGAAAGACAGTGATTAATATTGATGATAGTTATGGTAAGAAGTTATGTGGTCAACTAATTGGTACTGAGCAAATAACATACGGATATTCCACGGCGTCACAAAATAGAATCATATCGATTAAATCGACACTGAAAGACAGTATAATAAAAATAATAACACCAAACGGGAATATATTCTCAACGTGTTCACTGATTGGAAAATATAACAGTTATAATATCGCTGCTGCTGTATTGGTTGCATTGAATTTAAAACTGTCAACAGATCATGTCATCGATAGATTGAGTCAATTTTATGAAGTTTCAGGACGATTACAAAGATTAACAACAAGCGATAAAATCAATATTTTTATTGACTACGCTCATACAGAAGATGCATTAGAAAATGTATTGCAAACACTTAAACGACTTTGCAGAAATAATAAATTAATCGTAGTTTTTGGATGCGGTGGTAACAGGGATAAAACTAAACGTGCAAAAATGGGTAAGGTTGTTTCAGAATATGCCGATAAAATCTATATTACCAATGATAATCCCCGCAACGAAGATCCCCACCAAATTATTAGCCAAATAGTTGGAGGGTTACCATCAAAAACTAACTGTGAAATCATTGCAGATCGTAAAAATGCCATTGAAAGTGCCATCAAAAATGCAACCCTGAATGATACAATAATCATTGCCGGTAAGGGTCACGAAGAGTATCAGGAGTTTGGCAATAAAAAAATCCATTTTAGCGATACTGAAGTTGCCCTAAATGCAGTGAAAAGTTTTGGATTATCAGGTTAGATAATTATTCCGATTTAACAATTCCAATAACACCACATCCGATGCGTGCCCCTGCAGCACCGGCAGGCTGACTCTCCAGATCATCTGTCCCTGCATGAATAATTATACCCCGACCAAGCACTGGATTTTTCTTGCCGGCAATTGTGATATTGTCTACCATTTTTTCATAACTGGCATTGCCATTCTCATCTGCTGCAAGATTTCCTAAATCTCCAGCATGTCTTACATCGTCATCCGGTCCGGCATGACTGTGACCTCCCGGATTATAATGCCCGCCTGCACTTTTCCCATCGCCCGAACGACAGTCGCCAAATTGATGAATATGAAAACCATGCTTGCCATTGGGCGTTAATCCAGATATAGCCGCAGTAACTTTAACCTTATTTCCCGCTCTCTGGAAACGGACTGTTCCACTAACATTATTTCCCGCGGTAGAATTAATTTCCGCTACTGCACTTTTTACTCCAAAAAATCCTCGTTTATCTGATTTCTTGTTCCCTTCTGCCTGTACTATCATTGTAATCGTTAATAATGACACTATAAAAAAAGAAAACTTCATGTGACGCATTTTTTACCTCCCTATGATTGGTTGTAATAAAACGAAGCAGCTGCCATGTCTTTATTTCTATTCAAATACCTATAATGATTACCTAAGATTTTTAAAAGTCAAATATGAATATAAACCTAAAAGTGTATAATCATAATTCCAATAATTATATTGAAAAATTAATAATCTGCCTGTTTGAAAATAATGTGTGACACCAAATCATTTGAGAAACTCTATCCATTTAAGTCGCATTACTTAGATATCAATGGATTAAACTATCATTATTTGGATGAAGGAAACGGTCCTGTTATCGTCATGCTTCACGGAAATCCAACCTGGTCATTTTACTATCGGAATTTAGTCGTAGCCCTTCGCAAAAATTATCGCGTAATCGTGCCGGATCATATCGGTTGCGGCTTTTCAGACAAACCACAGGATTACCCCTATCAACTTAATAATCATGTTGATAATCTAAAAACGTTGTTAACGCATCTGAATATAGAAAAACTAACTATGTTTGTACACGATTGGGGTGGCCCAATTGGACTGGGTTATGCTGTGGACAATCCTGAAAAGATTGAAAAGATGGTTGTTTTCAATTCATCACCATCTTTAACAAAAAAATTTCCATTTTTAATTCTCCTGTGCCGAATTCCTTTATTAGGAAATTTAATGGTTCGAGGTATGAACTATTTTGCTGTCGCAGCAACGTATCTGGCATGCAAAAAAAGAGAAAAAATGACACCGGAAGTCAAAGCAGGATACCTTAAACCCTATGATAGTTATGAGAATCGTATCGCAACCCTGCGTTTTGTCGAGGATATCCCGTTCACGAAAAAACATCCGACCTGGAGTACAGCTGAATCTATCCAGTCTAAACTATCTGTGATCGAGAATAAACCCATGCTCATCTGTTGGGGCATGCAAGATTTTTGTTTTACAGAGCATTTTCTCCATCTTTTTCAAGAACGATTCTCAAACGCGACCGTTCATAAATTTGATGATGCCGGACATTACATCGTTGAAGATGCTATCGACCAAATATTGCCGTTGGTAAAAGATTTTTTGTAAATAACTAACTGAATTCAATACTGCAAGTTATGTGTGAAATCCAGATCCCGGACGAACTCCAATTCGGGAGGAAGCGTATGAAACACAGGAAGCCTGCTGCTCTGAACCGCATGAGCTGAAAAGGATTTTGTTGTCAATGTAACAGGTCTCTTTTTGAGCAGTCAATTCAACCATAGATAAGTTTCTGTCTGATTATTAACTTACCTGTAAATTATTGATTATTGTTTCCGGGATACAGCAGAGATAAGCAGATAATTCATTCTTTTTTGTCATAGAAAATGATTAAAATTTCAAATCCTCATTGCAAACATTAAAATTCATTTCTATGTTACTCGTCCTTTAAAATATAATGTATAACAATCAAATGGAATAAATCGACAGATGAGTTCGTATTTAGCAAAACCAGATCAAGTAGAAAGAGAATGGGTATTAATTGATGCCGATGGGCAAGTCCTTGGGCGTTTGGCAGTAAAAATTGCTAATATTCTTCGGGGTAGAAATAAACCTCAATACACTCCTCACGTTGATACCGGTGATTTTGTCGTAGTCATTAATGCAGAAAGGGTAAAGTTGACCGGGAAAAAAGAGCAAAATAAGATTTATCAGGATTATTCCGGATATATGAGTGGATTGAAAGAAAAGACTGCAAGTGAAATTCGGAAAAAACATCCGACTCGATTAATTGTAGATGCAGTTAAGGGTATGATGCCGAAGAATCGACTCAATCGTCAACAGATTGGGAAATTGAAAGTATATGCAGGCAGTGTCCATCCTCACGAAGCACAACAACCTCAACTTCTGACGCAATAGACAACATTAATATAAGGTTTAAACTATGACAGACAGTGATTACATTTGGGCCACAGGTCGCCGTAAAGAATCAACGGCTCAGGTACGTATGATCTCAGGTTCGGGAAAAATCACAGTTAATTCAAAAGAATTTGAGGTTTACTTTCCGATTGGGCCGATGCGGGGTTATGTAACTCAACCGCTTCAGGTAACGAATACACTTGATAAATATGATATAAAAGTGAACGTTAAAGGTGGCGGAAAAATGGGACAGACAGGTGCATTACGTCACGGGATTGCTCGTGCACTTGTTAAATGTGATTCTGGCAGTCGAAGCGTGCTGAAGGAAAGTGGTATGCTTACTCGCGACTCCAGGGTTAAAGAGCGGAAAAAGCCGGGTCAACCAGGAGCAAGGAAACGATTCCAGTTCTCGAAACGATAAATTTACTACTGGAAATTTTCGAATTGCAAAAACCCGAATCGCTTTTAAGGATTCGGGTTTTTTTCTTTTTCGTGGCATTATCTCATTGGCAATTTGGTTTTAAAAGCAGTAATGCAAAATTTCTCTGAATACCAACTCCATTTCTACTAACATTGATTCAATATTAACAGATTGATTATTAATAAATAAAATGAATAAGAATAAAATAAAAACTGCTATTGTAGGTGCATCAGGATATACAGGGGAAATCATGATTGGCCTGGCCCTTAAACATCCGTTAATTGATATCACCTGTATTACATCAAGAGAATATGCAGGAACGCCAATTGGGGAAGTTTATCCTCGCTTTACAGATAGTAATTTGACATTCACCTATCCCGACGTAAATGAAATCCAGAAAGATGCAGAGGCTGCATTTATCTGTCTGCCTCATGGGTTATCTGCTGAATATGCCGAGCCTCTATTTAAAAGAGGTTTAAAGATATTTGATCTTGGTGCAGATTTTAGATTAAAATCAGTAAAAAAATATAGCGATTATTACTTATTCAACCATCCTGCACCTGCTATGATCTCTGAATCTGTTTACGGGCTTCCCGAAAAGAACAGGATACAAATTAAAACGGCATCGCTGGTTGCCTGCCCGGGGTGTTATTCTACAAGTGTCATTATTCCATTACTGCCATTGCTACATAATAAATTGATATCTACAAACAATATTATTGTATGTAGTATGAGTGGTGTAAGTGGTGCCGGAAAAAAAACGGATACCTCACTCCTGTTTGCCGAATGCAATGAAAGTATTCGTTCCTATACCATTTGTGGGCATCGGCATACACCGGAAATAGAGCAGGAACTAAGTGAATTTTCCCAGGTTGAAAATGTAACCATTGAATTTACTCCAAATTTAATCCCGGTTAACAGGGGGATAAATTCAGTCATATATCTAGACTTGATAAATGATGATGCAACAATTGAAAAGATTGAATCAGTGTTGGAAGAATATTATGCAGACGAACCGTTTGTTCGTGTTTTGTCAGGCGGTAAGCCGGCAGATACAAAAAATGTGACAAATACAAATACCATTGAAATCGGGGTTGATTATAATCCGCGTACAAACCGAATTATTTTGACCTCAGCAATTGATAATTTAATGAAGGGTGCTGCCGGTCAGGCAATTCAATGTTTTAATCTTGTTTTTAATTTAAATGAAATATTGGGTCTAAAATAAAATTTTAATAAAATAGAATTCAATGACATTAAGTCGAGGATTCTTCATGTGCATTATCCGGTTTTTAAGTTTGGAATTAGCTCGCGAATTTTAACTCAATGACATTGAAATAATACTTCTGTGAAAAGTAATCACTGATCAGTGATTACTTTTCACCTGGAATGTTGAAGGATCAATTATGAAAGAAATTAAACAGGGCAGTGTCACCACTCCCAAAGGATTTAAGGCTGCCGGTATTGCTGCCGGTCTCAAGCACAGCGGAAAAAAAGACTTAGCAGTAATTTATACGGAATCGCCGGCACATTTTACCGGAGCATTTACGGCAAACAAATTATGTGCACCGTCTATAAATTACTGTAAACGTATTGTCGAGAGCTCTGATACCATTCACGCTATTGTAATTAACAGCGGCAATGCAAATGCCTGCACTGGCCGCCAGGGGGTGCAGGATACGGAATCAATGGCGATCAAGGTCGCGAAATATTTAAATATCAATCCGAACCAGGTTATGGTTTCATCAACCGGTGTAATTGGAGTTCCTTTACCGATAGACCATATTACCAGGGGACTGGAACAAGCAGTAAACAGTTTATCATGTGATGGAGGACGCGATGCGGCACAGGCGATTATGACTACCGATACTGTACCAAAATCTAACGCTGTTAGCATTGAGATCGGTGGATGTACGGTTACAATAGGGGGTATTGCTAAAGGCTCAGGTATGATTGCACCAAAAATGAACGTGGTTCAACCTCATGCAACAATGCTTGCTTATATAACAACAGATGCCGTAATTGAGTCGGGGTGCTTAAAACAATGTCTGGAGAAATCTCTTCCTGTCTCATTTAACAAAATCACAGTTGATGGTGACACGAGCACCAATGATACTGTGATCGCTATGGCGAATGGGCTTGCTGAAAATACCGTCATTAAAATCGGATCTTCCGAAGCTGAAATATTTTTAAATGCCTTTAACCATGTCGCAGAAGATTTAGCAAAAAAGATTGTACGTGATGGTGAAGGAGCAACAAAATTTGTAAATGTAACCGTTAGGGGAGCAAAATCTGAATCTCAGGCACGACAATGTGCATTTGCAATTGCGAATTCGCTGTTATGCAAAACCGCCTGGTTCGGCGAGGATCCTAACTGGGGCAGAATACTTGATGTCGTCGGCTATAGTGATATTGAAATTGATCCTGATAATATAAATGTATTTTACGATGACCTTCCCATAGTCAAGAATAGCCGGGGAGCTGAAACACCGATAGTTGATCAAAGGAATGTCCTTAAACAGAAGGAATTCAATGTCACTGTAGATGTGGGTATTGGCTCTGAGGAATATTCTGTATGGACCTGCGATTTATCGTATGATTACGTAAAGATTAATGCTGAATATCATACATGAAAAAATTTTAGCTCTTAGATTTTGGATTGCAGATTTTATTTGTATATATAGAGTAAACGGTTGCTGAACTGTGTTACAGTTAAGTTTATGTCATTATCATTTTGAAAAATTGAATTTTTTTCGGATTTACAGTTTGGAATTGAGAATTTTTTATGATATGGCGTGGTAGCCAAGTGGTTAGGCAGGGGTCTGCAAAACCTCGGACACCGGTTCGAATCCGGTCCACGCCTCCAAGTTAAAACAATTTTAATTAGAATTGGTGAAGTAGGTTTTAGTATTTTTTCGTTACGGTTCTAACATCTCAAAAACGTCTCTGGATATACCAATATTTTTAAATTTCATCTTAGATTTTAGTTGCCTGATCTATTATTAAAATAGAAGAATTCAGCTCTGAGCGTTGGGAAAATCAGTTTAAATACGAGAGTTATTTTACCAGAATTAGTAAATCATTCCTGGACTTGGGAAGACGCAAAGATTAATATCCTATTAGAAGTTGCTTCTCGATCATTAGCTCAACTCGATGCATTTTCTATAATTGTGCCAGATATCGATTTGTTTATTGGCATGCATACAATTAAGAAGCAAGACTTTCGGATAAAATAAAAGATACCTATACAGAGGTAGAAGAAGCTCTACTTCCTGAAAAGGAAATAATGCCTGAGCGTCGAGATGATTGGAAAGAAGTAAATAATTATGTTGAAGCTGTGCATCGAGCAATTAGTGCTCTGCCGGAACTTCCGTTATCTAACCGTATTATTCAACAAGCCCGTTCAATTTTAATGAGAGGTGTTTTCGCTGTGAATATCGTCGTAGTTAAAATTGGATTGTTGATACGATTCGCTACTATGAACGTGTGGGCCTTATCGTTCCTCTTGAGCGTACCAAGTCCGGCTACAGAAAATTTGCACTGGAGAATATTAAGCGTTTACACTTCATCCGAAAGACACAGAGTCTAAATTTTACACTTGAGGAGATAAAAGCCCTTCTCAATCTAAGCGAGAAACCTGAAGCAGATTGTTCAGATATCCGTGACTGTGCAGAGAGTAAACTCAATGATATTAGAATCCGTATCGCTGATTTAACAATAATAAGAGATTGTCTGAAAAAATTAGCTGATTCTTGTCCGGGAAAGGCTAAATCATTATAGTAATTATAATGTCTTAAAATATTTTTATGGAGATGAGTAATGAAATTATTATCAGTATTAAGCATACCATGTTTACTGGTGTCAGCATTTTTCAGCAATGCCGCGGGTTCCAAATTTACGGCGAAACCGAACGAGGCGGTATTCCAGGTGCATGGTGTTGTCTGTTCGTTCTGCTCTGCAGGACTCCGGAAGAAACTTTCAAAACTGCCGTTTGTGGATCATTCCAGGTATAAAAAAGGCATTCATGTCACCATCAAAAACCAACGCATCACCATGGCCGTAAAGCCTGATGCAACTGTTGATTTAAAGGCTGTTTATAAATCAATTAAATCCGGAGGTTATGATCTTATAAAAGCGGTGGTTGCAGACGGGAAGGGTGTATCAACGTATTACGATAAAAAAGGAAATCTATGTATCGACTGTTCCTGATCGTTGTTTGGTTCTTCCTGACACTTTCCTTTTCCTATGCTCACCAACCCGTTATGGATATGGCACCGCGCTGGGAAGACGGATACGGTTTTCAATTTCGTCATGAGTATTACGGTTCAAACAATTTGATGGATAGTGATTCACGAATTTCCAATCCCTTAGGTCTGGAACGGTTCGTGAATAAAACATGGTTAGAAGGTGTCTATACGTTTAGCCGATCAAACCGTATAACATTTAAATTACCTTATGTTCAGCAGCGACGCATTAAAAACATTGCCGGCGTCGGCGTTAAACAGGAAACCAATGGGATTGGCGATTTGGTATTGGCAGCACCCTTTAAATTCTATAAAAACCTTCGTGCAAATACGCGTAATTTCGGGATAACACCATCAGTTCGTATTCCAACAGGACGATCAGGTGGAGATTTCCCAATTAGCGATGGAAGTTGGGATTTTGGATTGAGCATATCCTACAGCTCAGAGGGTTATCCATTTGGCAAGGATAACCACATTAAAATCTACCAACTTTACGATCTTTTCTATTGGCAGAATACTGAAGGGAAACATGATATGCACGACGGAAATGAATTGGGGCTGGATATAAATATCGGTTTACATCCGTATCACAATGATCAGATTAATGCCGGTATGTTTATCATGTGGGATATCACAGCAAGATATAACCGTACACCGAATTCAGCAACATTAACGACAGCCAGCGGCGGAAAACGCGTTCAGACCGGTCCGGTTCTGGTGTTATATAAGGACAACATAATGTTTCGTAGTGAATACAAATTTCTGGCGTACGAGAATACCCGTAACGTATCTGTATCACGCGGCCACAAACTTAATATCGGTATTGGATTTACGTTTTAAGCTAACTTGAATTTCGAAACCAATGCCGAATCGCGAAGGAAAAATCAAAAATAATTCAAAATACTATGGTTTCTTGTTTCTATTTTTCTGGATAGCAAGTGTATTACGTTCCCAGAATACACCGTCTTTATAGCCTTGGATTGATGTGTCGTTATCCGCAGTTTCCAATCGCTTTAAGGAAAGCATTGCATACTCTTCATCTAACTCAATTGCATAGAAGTTGCGATTTAATTTTTTTGCGACAACAGCGGTTGTTCCCGAACCGGAAAACGGATCGAATACGACATCACCGGAGCTGGAACTGGCGAGAATTAATTTTGCCAGGAGTTTTTCCGGTTTTTGCGTTGGATGATCCGTATTTTCAGGCATACTCCAAAACGGAATACTGATGTCTGTCCACAAGTTACTCGGATGCGTTAGTCTAAAATTACCCTCTGAATTCTCTTCCCAATCCTTGGGTTTACCGTTTTTACGATACGGTGCAATTACTTTCCGCTTAGGCTTGATATCCTCAACATTGAATGTGTAATCATTACCTTTTGTGGTAAACCAGATATCTTCATGAGAATTTTTGAAATTCTTCTTTGCTCCCCGCCCCTTTTCACGCTCCCAGGTTATTCGGTTGCGAACGACCAAATAATCACTGATAACCTGATATATCGAAATCGATGTTTTCCAATCCCCACAGGTATAAACCGAACCGGTATCTTTTAATTTTGGGACCAATAATTTAAACCACGATCGAAACCAGTCCGTGTACTTTGCTTCTGTCGTTTTATTGAAGCTGCTATTATTAAACCGCTTACTCAGATTATACGGCGGGTCTAAAAAGATCAAATCAACAGAAGAATCCGGGATATACTCGATTGAGTCATAAAAATCCCCGTGAATAATGGTATTTAATGGTACAGCTGATTTCAATTTACTGGCAAGCAATAATTCTTTTCGGAATTTTTCCCTTTCAGCATCATTAAGTGTTATTGTCTGATTCCGACCGGATCGTTTTTTTTCTTTCATGGTGTTTTTGCTTTTTGAGTTATGCAAAAATTCTATAAGTTATTCGAACAACTTCTGTACTATTAGGAAGATTGATATTTGGCTCCTTAAAGCTCCGATTATATCGGCGACGACGTTTTATAGAATTCATAGAGAACCTCCTGTAAAATATAACATAAGATCATGGTGTGTCCTCTATTTCGGGGTAAGGTCAATAATCTCAGGGTTTAAGGTTATGATTTAGCACTTCCATGCTGTTGGAGAATCGTCATTCTCACTGCTGCCTGTGTATTTATTTGTATACCAAAATTATATTTTTCAGCTATGCTGAGGTATTGGTAAATTACTGTACTCTATATTTTATAACAAATTGAATTTTTCATGAAAGGAAATTGATATCAAAACAACAACAATAAATTTCACGATAAGTCTGGACGAAAATGATACGCCGGAAAAAATCACCTGGCAAGCTGACGGTACGGCATCAAACAAGGAGCTGGAATCGAAGGCAATTGCAATTTCCATTTGGGATCAGAAAAAGGAAAATACAACCCGTTTTGATCTGTGGACAAGAAACATGACCCGGGAGGAAATGTCTAAATTTGTTTTCCAGACATTTCTTTTAATGAGTGAGGCATTTTCCAACTCTACCGGTAACAGAGAAATGGCAAATGAAATGATAAAGTTTGCAGAACATTTTGGCGTGAAAACCGGTGTGATTAGAATGAAAACTGATAAGCAATCGAAGGCCGGCAATGATGAAATCAAGCCGTTTGAACTCAAAATATAGTTAGAAATCGATTTTTTCAGGACAAGCTCATACTAATTTAAACTGTATTGCTTAAGACCAACTTTTTATATTAGAAACAATCGAAGCATTAGCATGACGAGTTTCCTGCTCCGAAAGGTGATATGCAATTTAGATCAGGTTCAAGGAAACATATCAAAAATAGATTTGACAATAGCCAATAGTGTTGCGAAAATTACTTTAACAAATCTTCTACAACTTCCCGCTCATCAACCAGCTCACATGTCGTTTTTTCAATTTTTTCAGAAAGATAATCATCCATCTCAAAACCCGGAACAATTTCGACACCGCCTGCAGTTGTATTTCGGCAGGGGAATGAAAAAATCAGCCCTTCAGGAACACCGTATGGATTACCATCACTGATTACCGCAGAACTGTAAACTTCGTCCGTATTATCAGATACAATAGATTTAACCGCATCAACAGCTGCGGATGCTGCGGATGCTGCGGACGATTTTCCTCTGGCACTAATAATTGCTGCACCGCGTTTTGCAACAACATTAATAAATTCTCCCTGCAAGTAGTCAAGATCATTAACCACATCTACCGCACTGCGGCCACTGACAGTCACATTTTTGTAGTCCGGGACCTGATTGGCTGAATGATTACCCCAAATGATCATATTTTTTATATCGCTGACATCAGTATTCGTCTTCTCTGCAAGCTGATTTACTGCTCTATTCTGATCAAGACGAGTCATTGCGTGAAATCGGTTTCTCGGAATATCAGGTGCATTGTGCATCGTGATCAAACAATTTGTATTACATGGATTTCCCACAGTCAAAATGCGTACATCGGAGGAAGCGTAATTGTTGATTGCCTTCCCTGTACTGGTAAAAATTGGACCATTTTCTTTGATCAAATCGGCTCGTTCCATTCCGGGACCCCGGGGCTTCGAACCCACCAGCAATGCCCAGTTTACATCTTTCATTACCGTATTAACGTCGTCGGTCAAGACAATATCTTTAAGGAGAGGAAATGCACAATCATCAAGTTCCATTGCCACCCCTTCAAGTGCCCCCATGGCAACGGGAAGTTCGAGTATATTAATTGCAACAGGTTGCTCAGGACCAAACATTGCCCCGGATGCGATTCTAAATAATAAGCTGTAACATATTTGTCCTGCACCACCAGTAACGGCGACTCGTATTGTAGAACCAGCCATAACATTTCCTTTCAGTTTTTTATTCAGTCCCGGTCAAATATCTCTATGATACAACCGATATTTGTCGGTTATCCCGGTATTATAATTTAGTGCATAAAAAATTATTTTTTAGTCGCTGATTTTGTTCCATATTGAAAAAAAGTTTTGATTTAGTTGGTATAGTCGATAAATTCCCCTTTATCTGCCAATGCAAAAAAAGTCAACGAAAACGACACTTTTATTGGTTGAACTTCGTTATCTCACGATCAAGTACCTGTTGAATATTTTCGGGAATTGTTGATCTGAAATACTGAAGCATTCTGACTTTTAAATGTTGAAATTCTGGAAGCCCCCGGCGATTTATATCTGCTTCATTCGCCATTTTTGACATATAGTTTTTGTATACTTTTCGTGCTAACATATCAAACCCATTTGCCCGTTCAATTTCGTGAAGACATATCGATTGATATGCTTTCAATATTAATGCCTGTATAGTTGACTGGGCATTTTCCAATGACATGTTATTAATATCCTTAGATAACTCATCAATGACAAATGCGGACAACGCTTTATTAAATCGACTTTTTTCTGAGATCTCCGGCATATCACGCAGTGACTCTAAATACTGCTCTGCCTTTTCTTTCAATCCAAACGTATAAAGAATAATGACTGCATCAATCATGAAATTTTCATAACCGGACAGGATATAATTACCGGCACCATGCCGTTTCATTGTATCTGAATAAGCGTTGCGAACAGCATCACAAAGTGTGACATTAGGCATTGTATTAACTGTATTTGATCCATCAAAATAGAGTAGTTTACCAGAATTAAACGCAGTCTTAAGACTTTGGAATATCATACGCTCACATTTGATATGAAGATCATTCTCTGCCAGTTTTAAACCCTGATGAGCCCAAAATAATGAATGTGATTCCGGTAAACGAAAATCTAAATAACCGTATTTTTCCAATACCGCTGAAACCAGAGCCGGGTCAAGCCGGTACTCGTCCCGGAGCCAGGTTGCCCGAAAATAATTGTCTGAAATTTTAAGAATATTCAATTCTCTTAATTTCAATGAAACAGAATCACTAAACTTCCCGTCCCTGCGAAAATGAAGTGCTAATTGATCCAGCGTCAATTTTTCTTTAAATAGTATCTCTTCAAACGCAGACCGATTATTTTTTAACGCCAGTAAAAATTGATCAGAAGAGAGGGGGGCTAACGACAATTCATTCCAGAAATATTCATCTCCATCACCAATAATACGATGCATTTCTTTAGCTAAAGCAACCTTGTAGTACCGATTTGCATCATCAAGTACCTGACCAATTTTATGTTGGTACAACCAGCCTAATTCCCAATATAATAAGGGATCGGATAAATTATAAGTCAACGCATTGTCCCTGAGGAGTTTTATCCCGTGATTTACCCATCGCCACCGATCTTCCGGTGCCTTACATACAACGGAAACATTATAGGCCATATTCCAGGCCAAAAATGAAGCCGCCCCTGTAAATCGCGGCTGAAGATTTACGATCCACTCTGAAAGCTGCACCATTTCAAAAAAATTTTCGCTATTTTTCTTGTTCTGCAATCTTAAGAAAAGAATATCTGCCAGCAATCCCCGAAATCCGCCCAGCATAATTGTAGTAACGACCATCATCGGAGGTGCATTTTCCAGGGGTTCAACTGTCGTTAATTTATTTTGAGTCCGGATGACATTCATTTTGGAGTGAATAGTAGAAATCAATCCCGGGAGTATCATCATAAAAATACATAAAATACAGAAATATTGTTTTGTCATCTTCATCGTTTTATAACATCTATTCTATATCGTTTATAAAAGACGCTTACGATTACAATTCGGATTGAACTGATAAGTTTTAATCGCAAAATCCAAAGCGGATTTTTGTTTATCAGAATTAAAAACTGATACTTAAATTAGTGTCTGTCTGTTTCTCTTATGCTCCTAATTCACGTTTTTGAAAAAAATAAGAACCGGTTAAAAAAATCAGCGTTCCATGAATCATAATTGTTTTTGCAAATACAATTGATATTTTGCTTAATTCAATGAATTCTCCCCTCATCAACAAGTCTGTTACGTAAAATTGTCTTAAATCAATAGTTGCATACCCAACTAACATTCGAATATGACAGGCAGCCTGGCTTAAAAAATTTAGAGAACCGGATATCTCTGGAAATGTTGAACGCATGAACACAATTAAAACACCGATAATCAAATATGATGTTGCAAAGAAGATTGCCATCGGCAATGAAAACAGAGACCCGGCAGTGATACCAATGATTGAGCTAAAGATCAATTTAAAAAAAATCATCAGGACCATCCGAACATAATTATTCCCAAAAGAGCTTTTCGGAATAAATATAAAGGGCCCGTCAATCTGGGGGATCAACATAGATTGAGTACCCTGGTCCTGATTTTCGTATCGAATTTTTAATTCGCCTGTACTACTCACAGCTTCTGCGGGCAATGATATTTCCTGAATTTTTCCTGTATGTACAACTAATGGGATAGGATAATACATCTTATCTAACGGATTATTTATCCACCATATCCCTTGTGTAGAACGCTGATCATCAGAATTTGGGCTGTTCAGATACATACGGTATCGAAGCTGGAGGGTATCATTTTTTTCAAGATTGGGTAACTTATTAAAATTCCATGTTTTAAATGTATAAATTGGAATTTCTATTAAACGTTTTTGACCCTCTTCCAACTCGTCCCGGGCTGGCGTTGAAATGGTATTAGCCAACGGTGAATATCGTCGACTTGCTGTCAAAACGTTTTTCCTCAGTCTCTGAATGTCATGGTCCGGATAATTTTTACGATTTAACTTAGCAAAAAGAGTTAAACCAATCATGACAGAAATTAAACTTAACAAAACAAACTGCAGAAGACAAACTCCGGCTAATTTACCCAACAAAAATTGAACCTTCATAACGGGTTTACTCAGAACCATTTGAATCTGTTTTTTGTCAATATCCCCGGCCGCAACAAAACATCCAAGCCAAATCGCAGTAAATGCCAGCAGGTATCCGGTAAATGAAAATGTATATGAGACCAATATTTGAAAATATCCCACTGCGGTCCCGTCACCTTCCAACGATAGTATTAAAAAAACATTTCCAAACAAAATTACGATAAATACTAATTGAAAAATATGTGATCTTAAACACTTTTGAACAGTTAAAATTGCAATCGAAACTAAAGAATTCATGATTCGCCGCTTACCTGTGACGCTGTCGGATGACTTCATACAGCATTATTGCAGCAGCATTTGCAACATTCAGAGAATCTGCATTTCCCAACATCGGGATAGAAACAGAATCATCAACCTCACTTAAAAAATCAGAACTGAGTCCATACTGTTCGCTGCCAACCACAATTGCCGCCGGACGTTTATAATCTGTCTCCCAATACATTTTCCCGGCTGCAGGAACAGCAGCAATGATTGCAATTTTCTGTGCTCTTAGAAAATGGATTACCTCCTGATAACCGGACTCAACTACCGGAATCGAAAATATTACCCCTGTACTGGCTCGAATTACGTTTGGATTATTAATATCAGTTGTTTTATCACATACAACTACCCCGTCAACACCCACACCATCAGCTGACCGAATCATTGCACCCAAATTTCCGGGTTTCTCAATTGATTCCATAACGAGTAAGATTGGGCACCCTGAATTCAATTCTATATCGGACAGATTATAGTTGATTGCATCTGCAACTCCAATTAAACCATCAGGTCGATCTCTATATGAAATTTTTTTGAATACTGCCGGAGATGTTTCAATCATTAACACCCCACTGCTCCCGGCCTTCGCCAGCAACTCAGGTTCATTATTACCTAAAAACATCTGAGAACAGTAAAACAGTGAATTGGGAAGAAAATTACTGTTGATTGCATGGGTTAATTCACGATATCCTTCAATTATTGTTTCCCCTGAAGAATCACGATATCTCCTGTCTTTAAGACGCACCACATGTTTTACTCTCTCATTTTGGGGACTTGACAAGAATAAATCTGCTGAAAATTCTGACATAATGTTAATAAAGTTTTTGGAGTGCCGATTAATTTATTCAAGGAATTACTGTACCCTTTTGCCATTTCCATACAATTCAATGGTCTCAATAATTTATAATAGAAAATACGGGTAACTGGGCTATATTCTGCAAGTTATAGTAGATATAATCTGAAAAACTTTAGCCTTTTTTACAGCTATACCCTCGTGTTACTAAATTAAATATAGAGTAAAACATTCGCTGATTGCCACCGATGAAAATATCCGAAATATTTAAGAAAAAAGACAAGACTTTCTCATTTGAATTTTTCCCGCCAAAAACAGATAAAGCGATGTCTGATCTGATCAATGCTGTTACGTCTTTGAAGGGAAATAATCCTGATTTTGTGTCCGTAACATATGGTGCAATGGGAACAACTCAAGATACAACTCTAAGCGTTATCGATATCATCCAAAATAAGCTCAATCTTACAGCAATGTCGCATTTAACATGCGTTGGATCAACTGCACATCAAATTCAAACAACCCTCGATCAACTTAAGTCCATGAATATCGAAAACATCATGGCTCTCAGAGGGGATCCACCCGCTGGCAGCAATGAATTTATCTATACTCCCGGAGGATTTAGAAATGGTAGCGACCTTATCAAATTTATTAACGGTTCAGGTAATTTCTCTATCGGTGCAGCGGGATACCCCGAGGGACATATCGAGTCCGAAAGCCTTACCGACGATTTAAACTTTTTAAAATTAAAACAGGATAATGGTGCTGATTTTATAGTAACACAGCTCTTTCTTGATAATTCATATTACTACAATTTTCGGGAATCAGCACAAAACAAAGGCATTAATATACGATTAATTCCGGGGATAATGCCGGTCACCAATATCAAACAGATAAATAAATTTTCCGAGCTTTGCGGCTGTACTATACCGGCTCGCTTGAAAAAAAGTCTGGAACGGGTAAGAAATGATCCTGAATCAATACGAAAAATTGGCATTGAACATGCCATAAACCAGGGTAAAAATTTATTAGAAAACGGAGCACCGGGTCTCCATTTTTATACCTTGAATAAATCTCCGGAAACTCAGGAGATATTTAAGGAGTTAATATAAGGAATTATAACAATGAATAAAAGTGACCAGAATCCATTCGGATCTAAAATCTCTCTATATACATCAGATGGGAATGCATATATATATAGTTTACAAAAACTTATCAAAGAAAATGTTGGAAATGTTCAGCAACTCCCCTGTTCAATAAAAATTCTTTTAGAGGCCATTCTGCGTAATGTTGACAATTACATTGTCAATGAAGCTGACGTTCATAAAATTGCTTCCTGGGATGCCGGGAAATCATCCGAAGAAGAAATTCCTTTTAAACCTGCAAGAGTAATTCTTCAGGATTTTACCGGAGTCCCTTCAGTAGTGGACCTGGCTGCAATGCGATCTGCAATGGCTCGTATGGGCGGAGATCCACAGAAAATAAACCCTGTTGTTCCCGTTAATCTGGTGATTGATCACTCCGTTCAGGTTGATGTATTTGGACAGGCAATGGCCTTAGAACGAAATTCTGAAATTGAATTTGATCGAAATAAAGAGCGATATGAATTTTTACGCTGGGGCCAACAGGCATTTAATAACTTCCATGTCGTGCCCCCCGCCAGTGGAATCGTTCATCAGGTTAATTTGGAATACATTGCAAAATGTGTATGGAGTTCAACCAAAAATGGAGAGACAATTTTATATCCCGACAGTCTGGTCGGCACCGACAGTCACACCACCATGATCAATGGTCTGGGAGTTGTGGGTTGGGGTGTCGGTGGTATAGAAGCAGAAGCTGTTATGTTAGACCAACCCATCTATATGCTCATTCCAAACGTGGTTGGAGTACGGTTGTCAGGCCATCTGAAAGAAGGTGTAACTGCAACTGACCTGACGTTGACGATTACACAGTTACTCAGACAAAAAGGTGTCGTTGGTAAATTTGTCGAATTTTATGGACCGGGACTAAGCCGGATGACACTGCCTGATCGGGCAACCATAGCGAATATGGCACCTGAGTATGGTGCGACTATGGGATTTTTCCCGGTTGATGATGAAACTCTAAATTATCTGCGTCGAACCGGAAGACCTTCTGATTTAATCGATACCGTTGAACGATACACAAAAGAACAGGGATTATTCCGGTCTTCCGATACTCCCGACCCGGTATATTCGGAACAACTTGACGTGAATTTAGACGATATCGTCCCTTGTATTGCCGGGCCTAAACGGCCACAGGACCGGATTAAGCTCGAAGAGGTTAAGGTGAGTTTTGAGAAAGCACTGACAACTGCACCCGGTCCCCAAGGGTTTGGTATAGACAAATCAGCACTCAGTAAATCAAGTACTGTCACTCAAAATGATTGTTCTGAAGAAATAAAACATGGATCCGTCGTTTTAGCAGCGATTACATCCTGTACGAACACAAGTAATCCATCTGTGATGATTGCAGCAGGAATCCTGGCAAAAAAAGCCGCTGAACTTGGTCTTAAAGTTCCCGGTTATGTCAAAACAAGCATGGCTCCGGGATCAAGAGTTGTCACAAATTATTTAGACGATGCAAACCTTACTCCTTATCTTGAACAGCTTGGTTTCCATACTGTAGGATACGGTTGCACAACCTGTATCGGAAACAGCGGTCCGCTTCCTGAAGAAGTTGTAAAAGCGATTACCTCATCTGATTTAATCGTATCTGGTGTACTAAGCGGCAATCGAAATTTTGAAGGTCGAATTCATCCTTATATCAAAGCAAATTATCTCGCATCTCCTCCCCTGGTGATCGCCTATGCACTTGCCGGTACCATAAATATAGATATCGCACAGGATGCCATCGCAACCCGAGAAGATGGAACTGCGATTTATCTTAAAGACATTTGGCCGTTACAGAGTGAAATTATGGCCATATATGACAAGGCATTAAATCCGGCATCATTTCACAAAGAATATGACGGCATTGAAACAAGGAATGAAAAATGGAATGCAATTCCTGCTACTCAAGAAGCATTATATAATTGGGATGAAAATTCTACATACATTCAGGAACCTCCATTTTTTATTGATCTGGCTGTTGATCCAGAACCAATTCAACCAATCAAATACGCAAGTGTTCTTGTGAAAGTTGGAGATTCCGTTACAACCGATCATATCTCGCCTGCCGGTGCTGTTCCAGCAGATATGCCGGCGGCAAAATATTTGTCGGAGCGAAATATTGACCGCAAAAACTTTAATTCATTTGGATCTCGCAGGGGAAATGACCGGGTTATGACACGAGGCACATTTGGAAATATTCGATTACGTAATCAACTTGCTCCCGGAACCGAAGGCGGTTGGACCCGTTACCTGCCGACGAATGAAGTCATGTCCATATTTGAAGCGAGCGAAAAATACAAAGCAGACGGTACACCTCTGATTGTATTGGCCGGCAAAGAATACGGAACCGGCTCAAGCCGGGATTGGGCTGCAAAAGGAACCCTGCTTTTAGGTGTCAAAGCAGTTTTAGCAGAAAGCTTTGAACGAATTCATCGAAGTAATCTTGTCGGTATGGGAGTATTACCACTTCAATTTCAGGATGGCGAAAGCTCTGAGTCACTCGGTTTAACCGGGGAGGAAGCGATTACAATAAAAATTGATGACGACCTCAAACCACGTCAAAGAATCACTGTTCAAATTCATAACCAGGCAGATACAACCAAAAATATCTCTGTAATTTGCAGAATAGATACACCCGTTGAAGTCGATTATTTCAGAAATGGTGGAATTTTACAAACGGTTTTGAGAAAATTTCTTGACGATTAAATTTAAATCCTTCGTATAAATACAGTAATCCCAAACGGGAAATTTCCGGACAATCTGAAATCTTCTTTGAGATGGTATTGATTTTTTTTTTATAATTCTTTAGATTAAGGGTTGTGAAAAATAATAAATACATTTCCAGCGTCATAAAAGACTATAGAGAAACTGTCTATAGCCTAAATCAAGCAGATTTAGCTGCTAAGTTCGGAATTACTCAAGGAACAACCAGTAAATGGGAATCAGGGGAAGGTTCAATAGATAAATTTTATTGGAATAAGCTTCTGGATTTAATTGGAAACGATCTTTTACAAGCAAAAGAGCGAGGTGATGATGAATCGAACAGATACTGTCGAAGAATCTATAAAAAAAACTGCTCAACCCCTCAGGCCGGGAGATTAAAAAGACTCAAGTTCCGAAGAAAAACCCCGGCCGGCGGCGGAGTTCCGGGACCATGATTTATTGCAACTGAACAAGGACTGAGACCTGTAGGGAACTGAAATGAAAGAATACAACGCCGCGAATGCGACGTTAAAACATCAGAGAAAACCACAATCCAAAAAATAATAAAACCACGGAGGAAATATGAAAAAAGCAATCACCATCACATTTATACTGACCCTGTTACTTACTGCCGGGTGTGCAACCATGAATCAATCTGATAAAGATATACTCCGGGAGATTCAATCATATGGAATCCCTGCTAATGATCAAAGAATAAAAGATCCGGCATTAGCAGGAGCTTTAAACGTCTTACCCGGCATTGGAAACTTTTATTTGGCGTCCGGCACGAATGATGATACAGGCCAATGGGTATATGGTTTTTTAAATCTCCTGTTTTACCCGGCTTCGATATTCTGGGGGGTTCCTCAAGCTATAATTGATGCTGATATAATAAATCAAAAGGAAACTGTCTATTATTACCGCTTCGACAAAAGGGGTAAAATAAAACTGAAGAGGCTGAGAGCAGGTGGTAAAGATAATCTCCCGCTATTATAGAATAACCAGAAAAAAGAGATCTCGAATTCAGACGAAAATCAGCTTCAGACGAAAATCAGCAAAATAATTATAGAAGCCGGAAAGAGTGGGGAATGCCTCTAAAAAAATGCAGGGAATAACCAGGACATTAATACCCATAACCCTGATATTCTCTTCAGGCTGTGCTGTCACACAATAAAATTTAAAAAGAGACATGACAGCCGGGAGGGGTCACCCACAAGCATACATTCAGAGAGAGAGAGACGGTTCCAGCCGCGGCCTGTGTGCGGCCGTAAATCTGTGGTTTTCGTTCTATAAAAACACTAAGAGACTCCAAACTGACTCCGTGTATCAACAAGACTGGAATGATGGATTTAGCGTTTGCACATCCCAATACGAATCAGCAGCATGATGGCAATACTCCGACAAAAACCGGCCCGGACTGCATGTGTTAAAAGCGTGTAAAAACGCAGCTTAATTTTAATGATTTTTATCAGATAATTTTCAATCATGAGAGGATTCAACGAGTTATATCTATCTGAAAAAAATGATTTTATGTATTTTTATTAACCCTTAATCAAATCCCCCGGATGGAATTGATTCGTACCGAAAACCTGATAATCGCCATTTTTGCTCTACTATTTATTTATCATAATATGAAGAGACTTTTCAATAAACTTCATGCATTTTTTATTATTCTGATTTTGGGATTCAGTCCGTTATATCTAAAACAAGGATTGGTCCAGCCATATTCCTGGCTGCAATAGCAACGATCAGTATATACCGGGATATAATCAGGCGTTTTCAGAAAATTCGTATAGATGCCGGGTAAATCCACATTCTAAATTCGCAAAAATAAATTTAAATTCGAATGTTTTACTAGATACAACGTCAAAATAAGAACAAAGCTAATGAAATCAGATTCCCAAAACGCCGCCGGATTCACTTTGCCGGCAACTAAAATTAGAGAGTTTTATGATATCGGTTATATCGTTATTGAAGACATATTTTCAGATGATGAAATCTCAGAAATCATCGATGCATTGGATCGCCTGGAAACAGCTGCCTTGTCCCTGGATCAGGGAATGATAATGCATGAGGGATCACAATTTGTCATCGATAGATATAGTGAGGGATCTTCGGTTAAGACCAATATAAAACGGGTTGTCTGGTGTGGTGCAGCTGAACCAAAATTATTAGAAATGGGACGAGATCCACGCTTAACAGGCTTAGCCGGCCAAATAATGGAATGTAACCAGGTAAATCATATTATTAATCAGGTCCATTTCAAACTCCCGGGAGATAATGTCTTTTTCCCATTTCATCAGGACAGCAGACATCGGGGATATGGTACGGATAGTTGGAAAGACGCAAATGGCAAAGGAAGTTATGTGCAAATGGTTATGGCCATTGACGAAGTAACTCTGGATAATGGTCCAATGTTATTTATTCCCTACAGCTGTAAAAATGGTCACCTTGATCTTCCTTATAATGAGAAAGACGAAACCACTTCCCAATATTTCAACGCCGAAGATGCGGTACCCATTGTAATGAATCCTGGAAATATTGCACTGTTTGGTCCTTACACAATCCATGGAAGCAAACCAAACCAATCCGACAAACCTCGTCGGGTATTTATCAACGGATTTGCCTATCCCGGTGCTAATTTCATGGATTATCCAGGGCAAGGCAGTGGTGAGCTTATAGACGTCCTTTAAAAATCACTGACAATCACATCACTTCAAGTAGCTCAACCTGAAAAATTAAAGTTGCACATGGCGGTACTGTCGGAGGTGAACCATTTTTCCCATATGCAAGATTACAGGGTATATAAAGCTCATATTTTGCATCGGCAGCCATAAGCTGCAACCCCTCTGTCCACCCTGCAATAACTCCGTCAAGCCGAAATGAAATCGGTTCCCCGCGTTTATAGGAACTGTCGAATACTTCACCATTCAGAAATCGAGCTTCATAATGAACATTTACGGTTTATGTAAACTCCGGTCTGTCTCCAGATCCCCGGGTTATGACTTTATACTGAAGCCCACTGGCGGGTGTTGTCACATCGTCTTTAGCTCCATTTAACTTTAAAAAGTTTTCTCCTTGTTCAATATTCTGACTGTTCACCTTCAAACATATTTTTTATACCAGAAATAATTCCCATAATGATTCCTTTAAGTTTAATCGATTTTATCGGTTACTGTCCGGCTGCGACGAAAACAGTTGTCAACGTCTTAAAAAATTATCGAATTCAACATAAACATGGGCAAACTGAATGCATAAATGAAACTAAAATTGCACGTTTTTTTTGATCTGATGCATAACTGATCTTCCAATGCATATCGTATTGTTTTGCCACAGTTTCAGAAAAGATTTTTTCTATAATACTGATTGGGAAATATCCACGTTGGGTGTTTGGAACTCCAGTCGCATAAAAAAATATACCGCCTTCAGGATCAGGGGAATGCTGATCCAGACAGGTAATATTTGTGTCATGATTATATAGGAAATTCGATACGGAAGCAACAATGCCGGGATCAGAACATTTTATCAATAATCGGGCAATTGTCTCTGAAGACACGTTTATCACTTTCTGATTAACGAATCAAACTAAGAAATTCGTTTCTGGTTGGGCTGTGTTTCCTAAAACCACCAAGCATACAGGACGTTGTCATGACTGAATTTTGTTTTTCAACACCTCTCATCATCATGCATAAGTGTTTCGCTTCGATAACGACGGCAACACCTTTGGCGTGAATCGAGGTCATTATTGTTTCCGCGATTTGCTTTGTCAGTGTTTCTTGAATCTGTAATCTTCGTGCGAACAGGTCAACTAAGCGTGCAATTTTTGAAAGTCCAATAACTTTACCTTTTGGCAGGTAGGCGATGTGACATTTCCCAATGAAGGGTAATAAATGGTGCTCACAAAGTGAATACAGCTCGATATTTTTTACAACGACCATTTCGTCAGTATCAGTACTGAAAATTGCATTATTGATAACCTCATCAACGTTTTCCTTGTATCCCCTGGTTAAAAAATTAAATGCGTCGGCAGCACGTCGAGGAGTATCTCGAAGGCCTTCCCGGTTGATATCTTCACCTATTTCTGTGATGATTTTCTTAAATGCTTCCTGCATATCATTTTCCTTTCAGGTAAAATTATAATCTAATTGATTTCATTCCCATTTCTTTAGGATGAGTGGACTCTGATTTGTTTTTTTGCGACTAAAAGACAATACGCTAAAGGGCAGTCTCAGAAATACAATTATAGAAAAACGGTTTAGGTACTATATGAAAGAAGAACTCGAAAATAAAAACTTCTTGTTTACTAAAAATGACCCCGACTTTTTAGTCACCTATAATGCAGTTTGAAAATGAAATCATCAGTAGAGTGCGGCGGGATATATCTGATAAAAATTAAAAAGTCTCAACTATTTAAACAGGTACGAAATCAAGGAATCGTTTTTCAGGAACGACCTTTGCAACAATCACATTTAAAGAACATCCTATTTTCAATACAAAACCGGAACGTCTGCCTTTAAATTGCCTTTTTTTCGGATTAAAATCATAGTAATCATCTTTTAACATTGATACGTGAATCATTCCGAATGCGTTTACCGAAGGAATATCTAAAAACACACCGAAATTTTTTACATCGATAATAATTGCTTTGTATGTTTTCAGGTTTCCCGACGTTAACTGATCCTGGAAAAAATTCATGATTTTTAAATCATTTAAATCACGCTCTGCATCGCTTGCATTACCCTCTCGTTCAGAACTGTGTTCTGCTAATTCGCCAAGTTTGTCTTTTGAGTAAACTTTTTTCTTATTATTCAGAACAGCTTTGAGAATCCTATGTATTATTAAATCAGGATATCGGCGAATTGGTGAGGTGAAATGGGTATAGTCTAATTTGCCCAGCCCGTAATGGCCAAGCTGTTTTGCTGAATACTGTGCCCGTTTCATTGATCGAAGTACTGAAATATTCCAGGCGTGTGCCTGAGGCATTTTGGCAATTGATGACAATAATTCACACATATTGTTTTTATATGTTAAATCACCGACATTTATTCCTGCGATTAAGAAATTTTCTTCTAATTCGGCCAATTTCTCTGAATCCGGTTCTTCATGAATACGATATAAGTGAGGGATATTTTTCAAGGACAAAAATTTGCAAACCTGCTCATTCGCCAGCAGCATACATTCTTCGATTAACTGGTGAGATTCATTATGGATCACAGGATTTACATCAATGATTCGTCCATCACGACCAATTTGGAATCGAACTTCGGGAATGTCCATATTCAGGCTGCCTCCTTCAAATCGACTCTTCCGTATTTTCTGAGTGATTTTGTGAAGGATTTTAATCTTTTGGACGAGTTCATTTGAATAATGTGGTTTAGATGACGATTTTTTCGGATTCCTCGAAATTATTTCTTGAGCCTGCTCATAGGTTAATCTAATTTTACTTCGAATGATTGCTTCATGGAAAGTTACATTTTGGACTTCGCCATGACTGTCTAATTCGATAAATACGGAAAATGTGAATCGATCCTTCTTTTCCTGCAGACTGCATACACCGTTTGATAATTGTTCAGGGAGCATGGGAATGACTTTATCTGGAAAATAAATACTTGTACTTCTTTGAAAGGCCTCTTTATCAAGAGCAGAATCTGGTTTGACAAAATGGCTGACATCTGCAATGTGAACTCCGAGTTGATACCTGCCATGAGATAATTTATTAATAGAAATTGCGTCATCAAAATCTCTTGCGGTTTCGGGATCGATTGTAAAAATAAATTCTTTACGTAAATCCAATCGCTTACTTTTTGAGGAATATACAATATTTGCTGAACGTGCTTCATCCAGTACACGATTTGGAAATTCATGGGGAAGATTGTAATCTTTGATTATTGTTAACGTATCTAATGCAGGATTATCTGCAGGCCCAATCGTTTCAATAATTTCACCAATTGGATTTATCCGAACATCATCCCACGTAACAATCTTTACAAGGACCCGGTTGCCATCTTTAATATTATGACAGTTCTCTACAAGTATATCATGACCGATGCCTGAACGAAGAGGCTCAACATAACGAATCTTTCTCAATGTTTTTAATGTTCCCACAACGGTCCGGGTTTTTCGATCCAAAACACGAATAATTTTTCCTTCGGGGGTTTTGCTTTGTACCGGTTTTGTCGCAGTGCGATTTATTCGGACTAAAACTTTATCATTGGGCAGGGCTGTAAACGTGTCATATTTCGGAATAAACACTTCACGATTTCGTTTACGATCGTTTACAAAAGCCGCACCCGAGCGTATAAAACTTACACTTCCAATTAACAGATCTGTATTATCATTGAGGATGAATCCTTTATGTCTGAGCTTAATAATTACTCCTTCATTGAGTAGAGAACTTAGTTCTTTTAAAAAATGTTTTGATTTTCCTTTAGGTAAATTTATTGCATCCATTAATCCCTGAGCATCCATGGGCTTGTAATTTTGCAAAGTCATTAAATTTATTATTTTGTTTATGTATGGTTTATTTTTCATTATAATTTTTTTGGTTTCCAATCTAAGTCTGAGGTAATTGATTCTGAAATCTGATAAAAGAGAAAGGTATGGCAATGACAGTGGAGGGATTTTTTGTGTCGTGAAAATAAAAAATCACCGGGGATCATGCGTATTACCGGTCTAATACAAATCTTACTTTTCCTCCCGATTATTTTCGTGTAAACGGTTTATTAATGAATCCCGGTAATGTGGGACATAAGATAATCTGTTAATATCAGATCAAACTCTTGAGACAATTTTTTTATCACGTCACTAACATTGTCACCTGCTGGATATAAGTATATGTCATATCCTCCTAAAGAAATCAGCATTGTTTACCGCTTTTGTTATGAAAAATGGATCAAAAATTTTATCGATCACCGCTTTATCAATTCCTTCACCAGTGTCTGATACGGTTAATTTTATATAATTTCCCTGATCAATTGAAGGATTTTTTTGAAAAAATCCTGACGTTCATTTAAAACTGAGAGTTCCAGGGTGAGTATTCCTCCTGTCGTCTCCATTGCATATCGAGCATTTTTACAGACCCCGTAGATGGGATTGTGAGTAAACGTCAGGAAACTTTGCAGGGATCTATATTAGACAATCAGGACAGAATTGATTTGATCGATACACGGTTAGCTGATCGAGAAGTAGAATTAGTTGAACAATTTTCAAGAATGGAGGATGCAATGGCTCAAATTAATTCAGTATCATCGCAGGTTCCTGGATTCATCCATTGGAGGTTAATAAGAATCTATTGGCGGACACGAGCAGATTAAATGCCGGTCACCATGAACACCATCAATTCGGTTAACCGACGGCCAAAATTTATTTTCACGTGTCCATTCGGAAGGGAAGACTGCTTTCTTCTTTGAATAAGGTCTGTTCCATTTTTCATCCGTAATATCCATTGCAGTATGAGGTGCATTTTTAAGAACATTATTAGTTTTATCAGTATTGCCGTTTTCAATTTCTGCAATCTCCGTTCTTATAGAAATCATTGCATCACAAAAACGATCAAGTTCTTTTTTTGATTCGCTTTCAGTTGGCTCAACCATCAGCGTCCCGGGCACTGGGAATGAAACCGTTGGAGCATGAAACCCATAGTCCATTAAGCGCTTTGCTACATCTTCTACATCTATGCCTGTTTGTGCCTTTATCAACCGTAAATCAATAATGCATTCATGAGCGACCAACCCCTTATTTCCTTTATAAAGAACAGGGAAATAAGGGTCCAGTTTTTTAGCAATATAATTCGCGTTGAGAATTGCCACCAGGGTTGCTTTTCTCAGTCCAGAAGCTCCCATCATTCTAATATAAACCCACGAAACAGGTAAAATGCCCGCACTGCCCCAGGGAGCTGCTGCAACAGGACCAATACCATCAGACTTACCGTAGTCTGTAAAAAAAGGATGTGACGGTAAGAAGGCAGAAAGATGTGATTTTACGCCAATGGGCCCAATCCCCGGTCCACCGCCGCCATGCGGGATACAAAATGTTTTGTGAAGATTAATATGGCAAAGGTCCGGACCGAATTTTCCGGGTTTACATAACCCGATTTGAGCATTCAGGTTTGCACCATCCATATAAACCTGTCCACCATTTTCATGGACAATTCTACAAATTTCCTTAATTCCTGACTCAAAGACTCCGTGGGTCGATGGATAAGTAATCATTAACGCTGCCAGATTTGATTTGTGCTCAGTTGCTTTTCGTGTTAAATCGTCAATTGAGACATTTCCGCTGTCATCGCAGTCAACAACAACCACCTTGAAACCAGCCATAATTGCACTTGCCGGATTTGTTCCATGAGCTGATTTCGGGATCAAACAAATATTCCGATGATGTTCTCCTGATTTCTTAAAGTACTTTCGGATAACTAACAGTCCCGCATACTCACCTTGAGATCCTGCATTAGGTTGTAAAGAAATCTTGTCAAATCCAGTTAATTCAGCGAGCATTGATTCCAGTTCTGATATCAATATTTTATATCCTTCTGACTGAATTGAATCCGCATAAGGATGGATATTTGAAAATGTTTCCCATGTTACAGGCACCATTTCGGTTGTTGCATTCAGCTTCATTGTACACGACCCTAAAGGAATCATTGCTGTACAAAGGGACAAGTCTCTGCCCTCCAAACGCCGAATATACCTCAACATCTCCGTTTCAGAACGATAATTATGAAATACCGGATGCAATAAATAGTCTGATTTACGAATTAAGCTGTCCGGTATGTCCAATTCAGCATCATTCACATTATTGGCAATATCATCACTGCAAAAATGTTCACCCGATAACACATATATTAAACGTTTTATATCGTGTTCGCTGGTCACTTCATCAAATGAAATTGATAATATCTGATTATTGAGAACCCTGAGATTTATTTTCTCTGATTTTGCCTTTAACAGAATCTCATCTTTACCGGCTTCGTCAATTTTTATCCATAATGTATCAAAGATAAATCCAGGGTTTACATCAAATTTAAGCTTAACTAAACAGTCCCTTAACACCCTGAGTTTTTTGCAAATTGCTGCAGCGATATTTTTTAATCCCCCGGGTCCGTGATATACAGCATACATGCCTGCCATAATCGCCAGTAATACCTGTGCGGTACAGATATTACTTGTTGCTTTATCTCGGCGGATATGCTGTTCGCGGGTTTGTATTGCTAAACGAGCCGCAGGTTTACCTGAAGCATCCTTTGAAAGCCCAACAATACGACCCGGAATTTTTCGTTTATACTGGTCTCGGGTTGCTAAAAAAGCAGCATGCGGGCCGCCAAACCCCATCGGCACACCAAATCTTTGGCTGCTGCCCACAGCAATGTCTGCACCCATCTCACCTGGACTTTTTACCAAGGTTAATGAAAGTAAGTCAACTGCAATAATAACCAGTATATTCTTTTTCTGAAGTTCATTAATCAATTCTGTGTAATCTGCTATTGATCCATCTGTTCCGGGATTTTGCAGCAAAACTGCAAATGCAGAAGACAGAGAACTCAATGTATCTGAATTTCCAACAATAACTTCAATGCCGAGGGGTTCGGAACGTGTCTTGACAACTTCGATTGTTTGTGGATGACAGTTCTCAGATACAAAAAAAGGTAAACCAGTATCCTTCTTTTTAAGTGCAAAACATATCGCCATTGCTTCAGCTGCAGCGGTAGCCTCATCCAATAAAGATGCGTTTGAAACTTCAAGCCCTGTTAAATCAGAAATCATTGTCTGAAAATTTAACAATGCTTCCAGTCTGCCCTGAGAAATTTCAGGCTGATACGGTGTGTATTGAGTATACCATCCTGGATTTTCCAGGATATTTCGTTGAATCACAGCAGGAGTGATACAACCGTGATATCCCATACCTATGAAATTACTGAAAACCTCATTTTTACCCGCAATATCTTTCAGCTCCTTCAAAATGGCGAATTCACTTACTGGATCACAAATATCCAATTTACTATCATCATAGATATCTGAGGGAACAACGGTTTTTCCAAGTTCATCTAATGTTGAATACTTAAGAAATGAAACCATCTCCTTAATGTCATCATCTTGGGGTCCGATATGTCTGTTTACAAAAGAATTATTCGTCATTATATATTTTACCAGTAACAATTTTAAAAAATCAGGCCTTCCGGAAAAACCGATTTATGGAGCTGATTCAATAAACTTATACATTCTCTACAAGACCTTTATGCAGAGCCTTTACTGCATTTTCAAAGTCCTTTTCTTCAATAATAAACTGCATGTTTACCTGCCTCATACATTGATCTAAAGCTAATATATTTATTTCAGCATGTGAGAGTGCATCTGCAGCTTTTGCTAAAAAACCGGGAAATTTCATGTTAGTTCCTATAGCACAGACGATTGCAACATTAAGTACTCTAATTTCCGCTGTTGAAAACATGTGTCTAAGTTCGATTAAAAACTCGTTATACCCCTTTACATTCTTCCGGATATAATGGGTGATGGTATTAGCATTAGTGTTTTTGGCAATATAACTGATATTATACTTTTTGAACACGGCCAAAACGCTATAATCATACCCACTTTGCCCAACCATATCGGGATCACAAATCTCAATCCCCACAAGATTTTTGCAACCGGTTATCATTTCTACCCTTAAATCAGTACTCTTATAATTATTACTGCTGATTAATGTGCCGGCATGATCCGGTTCGAATGAATTTTTAATACGAATAGGGATGTGATTCCGCTCCATACTTTTTGATGCTTTGGGATGAATGGCTTCCATCCCAAGATCCGCCAATTGATCTGCAACATCAAAATTTGTCCGGCCAATAACCTTTACCTTATCCTCGCCGACAATTTTAGGATCACCTGTACTTAGGTGGAATTCTTTATGAATAATGCCTTCTTTTGCTTTACTGATTGTTGCAATTTTACTAAACGTGATTTCGGTGTAACCACGGTCGTAAGTTGACATAATACCTTCTTCACATTTTGTGTAACCTGTAACAATCGGTAATGTCGCTGCAACATCCAAATCCTCAAATTCAGATTTAATTTTGTCATCAAATGATAAATTTTGTTCCTCTTTCCAACCGGACAAATCGACAAAGACGGCATTAATTCCACGATTTTTTAAAATATTTGCCGTATTAAATGCACTGTGTGCTTCACCAACTGCACTCAACATCTCTCTGACCATAGGCATATATTCATGCAATTGAAAGTGACCGTATGAACACAACTGTCTAAGATTTAACAAACAATTTCGAACCCCTTCAACACGCTCATCAATATAGGAATCGGCCTTGTCTAATTCTAAACCTAAACTTTCAAATCCGGAATTGAGTTCTTTCATCTTTTTAGAAACATTAACCAGGGCCTGTTTCCACCCGGAATCATCCCGTTTAAACTCCAGGAATACTCCCGGCTCACCCGTTTTTTTATTCTCCAGCAGGAGGTTGGTTATTCCACCATAAGCAGAAACAACAAAGATTCGATTATACATTTCAGAACCGTTTCGATCACCCAAAATAATATTTGACAAAACAGTACCGAACTCGGTCATCGATGTTCCGCCAATTTTCTCAACAGTATGGACACCCATAAAAAATTCCTCTGACAAAATTAATAAACAAAAAAATACTATAGAATAGCCCAGAAGAACATTCAATCGAATCGATTTTCTGACTCACTAATGCAATTTATTTCAGGATACTCAATTTTCGATTATTGAATTGTACTTTCAAATTAAATAAGATACGTTCTGATTCGACATTCAATCTGCAAAAAACTATATGAATATTGGAATACTTAAAGAATCATATTCAGGCGAAACACGCACATCTGTTTTACCAGATAACGTTGGAAAACTGATAAAGAAAAATGCCGGAGTTCTCATTGAAGCGGGACTCGGAAGTGCAGTTGGTATTGATGATAGCGAATACTCAGACACAGGTGCAAAGCTATACAGAAACCGGTCTGATTTACTGCCTGAAGTCGATATGATTCTTCGATTGCGTAAACCCACCATACCTGATCTCAATCTTCTAAAAGAGGATTGCGTCCACATCAGTTATTTAGACCCATTCAATGAAAAAGAAATTATTGAAACATGTATTAACAGGAAAATAAGCACGATCAGTATGGAGATGATTCCACGAACAACCCGTGCTCAAAAAATGGATTCCCTCAGTTCCCAGGCCAGTATTGCAGGATACTCAGCGGTCATTCTGGCAGCAGATCGACTGAATAAAATTTTCCCAATGATGATGACACCCGCCGGAACAATCTCTCCGGTACGAATTTTTATAATTGGTGTCGGTGTAGCCGGTCTGCAAGCCATAGCAACAGCGAAACGTTTAGGTGCCAAAGTAGAAGCATTTGATACCCGGCCGGTTGTGGCAGAACAGGTCCAATCGCTTGGTGCAAAATTCATCCATGTTGATATTGGGGAAACAAGTCAAACAAAAGATGGATATGCAACAGCACTTACTCCAGAACAGCTGGAGTTGCAACGCAGGGGAATGGCGAGGGTATGTGCAAATTCCGATGTTGTCATAACCACAGCCCAGGTGTTCGGCCGTAAAGCCCCCGTAATTTTAACTGAAGACATCATCACACAAATGAAACCCGGAAGCCTTGTTATTGATATGGCTGTGGAATCGGGAGGAAATGTTCAATGTTCTAAACCCGACGAAGATGTGAATATCAATGGTGTAACCATTATTGGAGTCAAAAATTTTCCAGCCCGATCTGCCTATCATGCAAGTCTGATGTATTCCAATAATTTATATAATTTTGTCCAGGAATTTTGGGATGATGATCAAAATAAATTTGTCCTGGATCCGGACGATGAAATCATTCAGGCCTGCCTGATTACACATAATGGAAAAATTGTGAACAACAAAATACAGGGAATCTAAAATGGAAACCGTTATATTTCTCACATTTATATTGGTCTTATCCATATTTTTAGGGTGCGAATTAATTTCAAAAGTACCGTCAACACTTCATACTCCGTTGATGTCCGGATCAAATGCAATATCAGGTATCACGATTGTTGGAGCCTTAATCGCCGCGGGTACAGGGAATAATCATGAGACCATTATTTTGGGAATACTGGCCCTGGTATTTGCAACAGTTAACGTCGTCGGAGGTTACCTGGTAACAGACCGAATGCTGGCAATGTTTATAAAAAAAGACACCAAAAAGAAACAATGACCTCACTGCCTCTATTAATTGAATTGTGCTACATTTTTTCAGCTGTTTTGTTTATTTCAGGCATAAAAATGCTCAGTTCTCCGATGACAGCCCGCAGGGGGAATTTGATTTCTTCTATAGGAATGTTAATCGCAATAGCTGCTACTTTAGGTAAATCCGGACTTCATTTTAAATTTATTATTATAGGGATCGTTGCAGGAACAGTTATTGGAATCGTAACAGCCAAGACTGTAGCAATGACATCAATGCCGGAAATGGTCGCCTTACTCAATGGGTCAGGCGGTATAGCAAGTTTATTAGTTGGCTGGGCTGAATTTCATTCAAAAATTACGACACACTCTGGTCCGATATTACTTGCAATTGTATTAACAGTAACGATTGGCGGCATCACATTTTCAGGTAGTCTCGTCGCATTTGGAAAACTTTCCGAAAAGCTGCCGGGAAAACCAATTTTGCTGCCGGGGCAGAATGTATTTAACGTGATATTGGCTGCTGCAATTATAATTATCGGATTTATGTTTTGCTTCAGCAATTCCTTTACGGCTCATTATCAGCTGTTTATTTCAATTATCATTATTGCATTAGCACTTGGTATATTAGGTGTAATACCAATCGGCGGAGCTGATATGCCGGTTGTCATATCATTGTTGAACAGCTATTCGGGACTGGCAGCATGTGCCGCAGGCTTTGTTATACTCAATAAAGTACTGATCGTCTCTGGTGCCCTGGTTGGAGCAAGTGGAATTATTTTAACCAGCATTATGTGCAAAGCGATGAACCGCTCACTGAGCAATGTGCTTTTCAGTGGATTCGGATCCGGGACCACAAAAGCTAAAAACAAAGATTCACAGGGAGACGTTAAACCCATCAACACCAACGATGCGTTTCTCGTACTTGAAGCTGCATCATCTGTTGTCATAACCCCCGGATACGGTATGGCAGTTGCCCAGGCACAACACGTTGTTAACGAACTTGGAAACCTTCTTGAAGAGAATGGCTGCGAAGTCCGATATGCGATCCATCCTGTTGCAGGTCGTATGCCCGGACACATGAATGTGTTATTAGCAGAAGCAAATGTGTCCTATGATCTGCTTGCTGAACCTGATGACGTCAACCCTGTCATGGAGAGTATAGATGTCTGCATCGTCATTGGTGCAAATGATGTTGTTAATCCGTCAGCCAGGGACGACACCTCCAGCCCGATATATGGTATGCCGATCATCAATGTCGATAAGGCAAAGACAGTGTTTGTCCTGAAACGGTCAATGGCCTCAGGGTTTGCAGGCATTGAAAACCCACTGTTCTTTGGCGAAAATACCCGAATGTTATTCGGTGATGCCAAGGCTTCTGTATCAGCTCTTGCAGCGAAGTTTAAAGGGTAAATAAAGAGAAATTGGCAAGAAGGTTATAACCTTTTAGGTGATTCATTTGAATCAATAAATCTGGGCTTACGAAAATGTCGGACTGCCGACAGGCAGACTCAATTGACTTTAATTCGAAATTTCTCTTCACCAAATTCAATAATATCACCTGAAACAATTTTTTTACGTTTTCCAGTTTCTACGTTTCCATTAACAAGAATATGTCCTTCAGCGATCATAAACTTTGCTTTACCGCCGCTGCTGCACACACTATCAAAAAATGGATGCGAAACGCACAGCATTTTTTGTGCGTGATCATAAAATCATTAAAATTCTTAATCGCAATACCACCTTATACCAGTTCATAAATCCATGAAAATACTTTTAAAGAATCAAGTAACTTAGCCAATTTAAAGACAATTGTTATGTTGTCTGATATCAGTACAGAATTGAAAAAGAAGATGGAGGCGTTAGACGCTAACGGTTATGTCATTAACCCATTAAGATATAAAACGATAACAGAGAAAATAAATATTATATTCAATTTTCAGGGGCAAAATTAGTTGTCGTCTGTAACACCACTGATTATATCTTTAGCGATTAATTGTTGATTTCCGTATCCGCTAATAGTAAAAATTCCCCGGGCTTTACCGTTTGAAAATCCTGAAATTTGGCTGGGATAGATAAATCCCTCAGTAACTATAAGTTGAATAAAACTGTTAAAGTCAGAGCAGGGAAATCCAAATTCATCCAGTAATATCACTTCGATCAAAACATTATTCCCAGGATTGATTAATGTTCCGCCCGGGAAGTTTAGTTCTATTAAACTGGGTCGTTTACAATCGGATAAACCGATTTGATTTAAGTTTGCTGTTCCTGAACTGTCATGAAATACAAGGGATATCGTTTGAACTGATGTTGAAATTGATGTCTTTAAGGTTGTAAGAGGTAAATTAATTGTAGCATATTTGGTTTTTATAGATTTTGTCGGAATTTTTATAGAATCCTGTTCTCCTGATGACGATGAAAAAACAGCACTCATTTTTGTAAATGGATTCGAACTTTTCATTCTTAAAATTAAATATTTATTGGACGAAATATCAACACCTTCAGCGGCTAGTTTTGTTACCCACTTTACGTTTTCTTTTGACCATGATAACGATAATATGCCGTCAGATTCAACGGTATGATTAAGTTCCGGGCTTGTCCCTGTTTTTGTCGTCCCCGTTTCACCAAAACTATTTGATTGGGCAATTTTCACATCATTTTTATGGTTTACATTGTATTTATCGATTGGAACAAAATCATCAATTAAGCCTGTGAATGATTCATATACTCCTGGCGGGGTTGATTTTTTGCTGATTGGAGTATCAACAGGTTTGGTTTTTACAGCAGGCTTCGGCAAGGGTTGATTCTTTGCAGCCAGTAAAACATCATCGATATATAGATCAACAGCTTTCTGCACTGAAACAACAATAATTCCAATTTTAGTGATCGATTCCGGCGTAAATAATCGGTGGTCATGTGATGCTTTCGGGCCTTCTTTTGTAAAGTTTTTATCAGAGAAATCAACACTGAATTTTTTCCATTTGTCAATAGATGAATCTAAGTTCTGCTGCTGATCTGTTTTTTGTGTCCACTCACTGCCATTTTCAAACGCAAGCTTTAGGGAAATTGTTACCTCCCTTTCTTTAATTGAGCCGGTTGCTTTCAGCCAGTATGAAATAGATGAATACTCTGAAAAGTTCTGCGTTGTATCAAATTCTTTCAGCAGTACACAGCCCCAGCCGGCACCGGACGTTGAAATTTTTAATGAGTGTGTCCCTGCTTTTGCTCTTTTTGTGGTGATTTCCCAAGTCCCGTAACCGAAAAGGCGATGGGAGCCTTCAATACCTGTGCCTTCATAATTATCAATAGTCTTAGCATGACAAGTACTATAAAAGGTAATGGTTAAGCAAAAATACACCATTATCCATAAAATTAGAATTTTCAGTCTTTTCAGATTCATTTGTTGTAATCTCATATCCAATTCCTTTTCCCTAAGAGTCAAAAAACAGTAAAAATCGCATATGAACGAATTTTTATATGATCTCCTTCATTGTCAACGGTGGAGTCCGGGATTATTAAATATTTTCAATTATGACATCAACGATTTCGTTACCGGCATTTGGTCTGGCTAATTTACTGGCATTTTTTCCCAGTTTATCGAATTCATCTTTAGCATTGACCCATCGTGTGATTTCTTTTATAAGTAATTCTGGACTGCAGTTTTTTTGTTCCAGTATATATCCGGCATTTTGTTCGTACATTATCCTGGCGTTTTCAAACTGATGATGATTTTTAGCCGTTGGGAGAGGGATATATAATGCACATTTTCCAAGAGCAGTCAATTCGGAAATTGTGGAGCCGCCTGCACGACAAATGATAAGGTCCGATGCGATTATAAGTTCTTCAATATCCTGATACTCTTTCTTTATGAAAAAATTAAGTTTCTTTTTCTTATACAGGTTTTCAATATCGTGATTATCATCCTGACCGGTAAGATGAATTATTTGAAACTTCACCATATCCTGTGATAATTCCCGGATCGATTTTTGAGTAAGATCATTGATAAATTTTGCCCCCTGGCTGCCCCCGAAAACCATTAAAACCGGCAGCACCGGATCCAGGTTTAAATCGTTTTTAATCCTTGCCTTATTATTAGAATCACAAGAAGCCTTGCAGGCATTTATAATCTGGTCACGTATCGGCATACCAACAATTTTATAAGGCACTTTCATTTTAGCTGGATTTTTTACTGGAAATGAGAGCAGAACAAATCGGGCGTATTTTGACAATAACCTGTTTGAATCGCCCATTATTGAATTTCCTTCATGCAAAAACAGTGGAATTTTTTTTGATTTTGCGGCAAATCCAAGCGGGGCACTTGCGAAGCTTCCCATCCCTAATGCAGCATTTATTTTTAGACGATTTATCAGATCCCGGTGGATTATTGTATGGTATAAAAATTTGAATGAGAATAAAGGCAACAGTAGTTTATTTTCCGGAATTTTACACGTGGGGACCGGAATGGTATCGATACATTCACTTTCAGCGATTTTAATTTGTTTTTGAATATGATTGCCTCCGATGAAAAGGATTGCATTTCCACCCCGCATCCTGATTATTTTTGCAATGGTTAGTCCCGGGAAAAAATGTCCGCCGGTTCCACCACATGCAATAGCAAGATTAAGTTTTTCTATTTTCGTATTCAAATATTACTCCGACGATTTATTCCTATAATCACCTAAGATAATCTAATTTTTATGTTCGATTTTAATTTTCCAAACAAATTAATAAAAGAATTAATCTTCCCGTCAATATGTGGAGTCTGTTTAAAAAATAAACCGAATCATATTGGAATATGTGAAGAATGTCACTCAAACATGCTCGAAATTCCACCGCCAAATTGTGTCGGCTGCGGTGGTGCCCTGGATGGTGTCATTGATTTGTGTCAGGAGTGTCTGCATAATCCTCGACCCTGGGAAAAAGCATATTCACTATATGAATTTAAGAGCCTTCCACGTCAGACTATACTTGGGTTAAAGTACGGGGGAAATATTTTGTACGCAAATATCTTAAGTAAACTCATCGTGGCGAAATGGCCTGCGTCTAAATTTGTTGATCATTATGATTTCATCGCACCTGTTCCGCTGCACTGGTTCAAGAAAATGCAACGAGGATACAACCAGTCTGAACTAATCGCCCGTGAATTATCGGAATTATATTGTCTAACATACCTGAATGCACTGTCCCGGATTAAATGGACTCAATCACAAACATCATTAACTCGTCGAAAAAGGCGAAAGAACCTTAAACAGGCATTTGAAGTAAAGCAATCGATTAATTTAACGAGTAAATCGGTATTACTTATTGATGATGTGTTAACCACGGGTTCAACATTAGCTGCATGCACTGATAAACTTATTGCCGCGGGATGCGATTATGTTGGTGTGTTGACAATTGCCAGGGGCTGATGGGAAATTGATTTTTTATTCTGAAATCAATAGACGTCAGACAAAACTGACGTAGAGTAATTTATCTTAAGCCGAAATAACTATTTTGAAGCCGGTCCGCGGGACCTGTGTGCCGGTACCTTGTGAACCGAGTCAGATGGGGAACCAGGCAGCTCTAAGCTATGGTACCGGGCACCGCAGGAACACCCGCGGGCCGGTTTCAAATTTAACTTCCGAATTTAATCTTATGTCTTACCAGGTATTAGCGCGTAAATGGCGTCCGCAAAAGTTTAAACATGTTGTCGGACAAGCCCATATTACTACAACCTTACAAAATGCTGTGAAGAAAAATCGGATCGGACACGCATACTTATTCGTTGGTCCGCGAGGTATCGGTAAAACAACAACCGCCCGAATATTTGCGAAGGCACTGAATTGTCAAAATCCGGAATTTGATGCAGATCAAAACATAGAACCCTGCTGTGTCTGTGATACGTGCAAAGAAATTGCAAATGGTAATTGTCTTGATGTCATTGAGATCGATGGTGCATCTAATAATAAAGTTGATAATATTCGAGAACTGCGGGATACTGTACAGTATACTCCAACACATGGAAGGAAGTATAAAATATACATAATTGATGAGGTTCACATGCTGACCACTCAGGCATGGAATGCATTGTTGAAAACTCTTGAAGAACCGCCTCCCCATGTGAAATTCTTTTTTGCAACGACTGAAGCACATAAAGTAATTCCGACTATTGTGTCGCGTTGTCAACGATTCGATTTAAAGCGGATATCGGTATCAATTATTGCCGATCAACTTCGTGAAATTGCGGATAAAGAACATGTTGTCGTTGATCAGGAAGCGTTGATTCTCATTGCACGGGCTGCAGATGGCGGCATGCGTGATGCTCAATCTGTATTCGATCAAATGATTGCCTTTTGCGGTGGTTCAGATGAAAAATCAAAGATTAAAGAATCGGATGTTGTTGATGTGTTTGGTCTTACATCCAGCATGGATTTGTTAGAGTTATTAACTGAATTAATCCGTAATTCACCGACAAAAGTCATGGCCGTTATCCATCGGCTCGCTGAAGGTGGATGTAACCTTGAACGACTCTATTCTGATATCCTCTTCAGTTTGAGGAATGTGATGATTTTTCAATATATTGAATCCCCTTCACAGGTCGTTGAAATCAACAAGTCCGAACAGGCTGAATATGCTGAAATTGCTGAAATGGCAGGGAAAAATGTGGTGCAGAGTCTTGTAGAAGGATTAATGACCCATGAGATAAATATTCGAAATTATCTCAATAAAAGAGTCTTCATTGAGGTGACCTTACTCAGAGTTATGAAAGATGCACATGCAGTATCGCTTGATGAGGTATTGACGAATTTACGTAAACTTCAAGATAACAGGGATACTCTCATGAATAATCCTGAGATAAAAAGAGAGAAATCTAAAAATGTAGACGGTGATGTTGGCAACTCGATTCCGGTAAATCATCCATCGACAAATGAACGGGGTAATGAAAATCAAAATACGAACATCCAACGTGATAACAGTTATTCTAAAATTTCTAATCCTGTCAGTGATAACGATAATCAAAACCTTATTCACAATCGCGTCCATGAACCACGTGATTCCTATCCAGACCAAAATGAATGTGAAGACGAATCGAAGTCGGTATCCGGCAATGCTGAAATTACGGGGGGAAAAACTGGGAAAAAGCTGATTTCAAGTCCAGAAATTCAGGAAGAACTGAAAAAGAACAAATTTGTAACCAGGGTAACCGACATGTTTAATGGCAAAATTATCGATGTTAGAGGATAGGGGTTTCTTATTTAGGATTGCCATTGGTCTTCATTAGGTATGTCAGCAGGATTAATGGTGGTGTAGTTAAAAAATTATCGATATCGATCAAATTTTAAACATTTTAAATCAAAGACTTACAGGGAATTTCTATGTCGAATCTTGGTAAAATGATGCAGCAGGCTCAAAAAATGCAAAAAGATGTTGAAAAGGCACAAAATGATTTGGGAAATATGGAAGTTACATATTCAAAAGATGGTGTCAGTATTGTTGCACGTTGTGATAATACAATTAAATCAATATCGTTAGATGATGAATTGGTTAAATCCCGGGATAAAGAGATGTTAGAATATTTGATTTTGGTTTCGGTTAATGGTGCCCTGAATAACGTTAGAGACAAAACAGAATCAGAATTATCCGGAATCGCGGGTGGACTCGACCTTTCAGGTTTACTGTAATTTTCCTTAATCCCGGCTCACAGATTTTAGATTCGGTAATGCGTCGAATCATCTGATTCGAACCGAATCCGGGTACTGTGTATTTATGCCGGCGTGGTCGTTGATCAGGTAAATAGATTCAGTTTCTTCAGAACTTCTTCTATTGGCAGTCCCATAACATTACTTCTCAGTCCGTCAAATCGTGCAATTAATAATTCTTCGTGATTCTGTATGGCATATCCTCCTGCTTTATCGAGAGGATTTGTATTACTGATAAGATTATCAATACACTCTTCTGACAGTTGGTTAAATGTAACTTCCGTTTTTGAAATCCATTTAACCGTTTTAGTTACGTTCAGCCGTACTATGCATGTACCGGTATAAACCCAATGTGTATTGCCGCTAAGTTGTTGAAGTACATTTCGTGCTTCTTTCAGATCTGCCGGTTTCCCGATAATTCTATTGTTATAAAATACGATGGTATCAGCTCCTAAAACAATCTGGTCCGGGTAAAACTGTGCGACCGCCAACGCTTTTTCTTCTGCTAAACGCGTTACTGATTTTTCCGGTGTTTCACCCGGTTGTATCACTTCATCTATATCAGCCGGCTGAACGATGAGTTGAATTCCTGCTTGTTTTAATAACTCGACTCGGCGTGGAGAACTCGAGGCTAATACAATAGAAGTCATTGAAATTACTTTTTATTTCCCTGTGGTTTTTTCGCTTTTGTTTCCAATAATATCGGCATTTCTGAAAGTCCAAATGCTTTTCTTAATTGAGCAATGAGAAACTTCCTGTAATTCTGCGGACAATATTCAGATTTATTGACAAACAGAAGAAACGTATGGGGGTTTGAGCACTTATGAATGCCATAATAAATCTTAAACAGGTGTGTCCCGTAATGTGGCGGTGGTTGGCGAGTCGTTATATCATTTAGAACACGATTGACAATCGGGGTGGGAATGGTGACTGTCAGATTTGTTTTCATATCAATAATTTTTTTCTGCATAGAACCGAAGTTGTATCCGCTGAGTGCACAGATGGATAAGAGTGGTGCATAGTTTAAATACGGCATGGAATCTCGAATCGAATCAAATAGTATTTTCTGTTTAGTTTCTTTACCGGCAAGATCCCATTTATTCGCCAGTAGAATACAGGCTTTACCTTCATCTCCAATTATTTGAGATATTTTTTTATCTTGAGCCGTCACAGAGACGGTTGCATCAATAACCAGCAGAACAATATCAGCTCGTTTTATTGCGGCCTTTGTTCGGGTCATGCTGAAAAATTCAACAACAGATTTTACCCTGGACCGTTTGACCATACCTGCTGTATCAATCAGATTGAGATGTAATAATGTATCTTCAACGGGTATCTCCATTGGAATATCAACTGCGTCGCGCGTTGTTCCGGGTATCTCACTTACGATGACTCGACGCTCATTAAGAAGGCTGTTGACGATTGAGGATTTTCCGACATTGGGTCTGCCGACAAAGGCAACATTTAACCGTTCTATAGAAACTGTCCGGTCATGTTCAATGAAGTCTTTGGTAATTTCATCCAATAAAATATCGATATTTACATTGTGAAGTGATGATACGGGAATAGACTCTCCAAATCCCAATGGTGACAGTGTGCATGCACTGTCGGCTAATTCAGGATTATCAGCTTTATTTGCTGTGTATATAATTTCTTTTTCTTGTTTCCTTAAGAAGTTCGCTACTTCTGTATCGAGTGGAGTGATTCCTTTAATAATGTCAATTACAAAGATGATTTTGTCAGCACTTTCTATAGCTGCTTTTAACTGATCAATGATAAATCTATCAAACTGATTGGTAATTCGTTCACCCTTGAAATAACCTAACCCGCCGGTATCAATCAGTAAAAACTCTTTTCCTTCCCATTTCCCTGCAGCAGTAATCCTGTCTCGCGTGACACCACTTTCTTCGTGAACAATTGCGAGTCGACGTTTTATAATTCGATTGAATAATGCTGATTTCCCAACATTAGGTCTGCCCACAATAGCTATATTGGGTAAATTTAATTTATTCTGATTTAATGTTTCCATGTTGTCGATTCTACGTTAATTTGAGATATATGATTTTAATAGGGCGATAATATTTATACGACGATTGAATGAATTATTACCGGTATTTCCTGATTGTTTTAAGATAGTGCGAAAGAAATAATATACGAAGTTTCCGGCGTTCAGGTGTAGACGACTGTTCATATAACTGAAAAACTTCGTAACTTATTGATAATATGTGATATGATTATCCGCTATACGGTATATGGATAATTCAGATTACAATTCAAATCAATGGTCTGATATGAAAATAGGTATTCTGTCTGAAACACATGAACACACAGAGCACATAAAATCAGCGATGACAATGTTAATTGGTAAGAATGTTGATAACATATTACATTTTCGAAATTAGCCATGTTTTCACAAGAAATTGCCAGTCATATCGGATTTAAGCCAAAATTTATTCATGTCGAAGGCGGACTGGACGCAAATGCCCTGAATACTAAAAACATACCTGCAATAACGCCTGGTGCCGGTCAACATAATACTCATACCATCAATGAATGTGATAACGGTTGTCTTTTAGCAGGTTATCTTGCCGTGAATTAAACAGAGCCCATTTGAAGGATACTATTCTTCTTCCGAACAGTTAAAATCGAAGGATAGAATCCAAATCTCATTACACTCATTCAAGTTTCATAAGGAAAAACATATGCTGGCATTTGCAAAGGAAATCATTGTCGATGCGGGTGAAATACTAAAACATCACTTTAATTCACCCCTTGAAATAAAAACGAAATCAACAAATCGTGACTTAGTTACCCAGGCAGATATTGAAGCGGAAAAATTTATTATCTCTGCAATTCAGGAACAGTTTCCGAATCATGCAATTTTAGCCGAGGAACATGGTGAAATTGGTATCTCAGACTATATATGGCTGATTGATCCAATTGACGGGACCACTAATTTTGCTCACAGTCACCCGATGTTTTGTTCAGTAATTGCCCTTGCTTATCATAATGAAATCATACTGACCGCGATCTATGATCCTCTCCGCGATGAATTATTTTCTTCTGAATACGGGAAGGGTGCTTTTCTAAACGACCAACCGATAACGGTTTCCTCAAATTTTACCCTGGCGTCATCTGTACTTGTAACTGGATTCCCGTATGATCGAGCGACTAATCCGAAAAATAACATGAAGGAATTTTGTAAAATAATGCCGCAGGTACAGGGAATCAGGCGCAGTGGTTCTGCTGCATTGGATATGTGTTATATTGCGTGTGGTCGATTAGATGGATATTGGGAGTTTCATCTAAATCCCTGGGATTTTGCCGGCGGAGTACTGCTGGTTCGGGAGGCAGGTGGTAAAATTTCCAATGTTGATGGCAGTAACTGGTCGATTACATCAAATAATGTCATTGCTGCAAATAAAGAACTTCATCAAGAAATATTGGAAGTATTGAATCATGACTGATGTTTTAGGGTTTACAGCAGTAAGTGCCCGAATAGAACCATCGATTAGGATTATTTTTAAGATGAATCGCCTCAAACGATCTTCATTTTTTCACTCCAGTGAAGTTATGATTTTGGACTGACGCCCACAGATGAGGGTTAATATTCTACCAAATCATTACGTAAAATGGACGGATATTTTTTAGAAATCTAATTCAGACCTTACTTATTTTATTGAGATATTTGAATCGGTACCTAAACGAAATGACCAGAATCCCTTACTTCATAGAACATTTGGCTGATAATAAACCGAATGATAACTGTATTATTGCCGGTTCTCAGCAGCTTACCTTCCAAATGACTAACCATCGCATCGTTTCTATTCAGAATAAATTGTATATACAGGGGATAAGGAAAGGTGACCGTGTTGCTTTATTCTCTGAAAACTCTGTTGAGTTTGTTATAATATTATTTGCACTGATCAGGCTTGGTGCAATTGCGTGTCCTTTGAGTATAAGACTTCCCCGGGAAACGTTAGTGTCTCAATTGAATCAAATCGGCAGTTCCTGGTTTATATCCGATGTAAATATGAAATCGAACATTGAGGACTTATCTGTCAATGTCCTTTCATTCCAGGCGATATTCGAAGAAACTGATCGTAATGGAATTGACATTGAACTGGATCGCAAATGTGCTTATGATCTTGATCAAACAGCAACTGTAATTTTTTCGTCAGGTTCCACAGGAGAACCCAAAGCAATAGCACATACTGTCGGGAATCATTATTTTAATGCTTTGGGTGCAAACGAGAATATACCGCTTATGCATGGTGACCGCTGGCTGTTATCGCTGCCGGTTTATCATGTTGGAGGATTAGCCATCTTATTTCGCTGCATTATTGCGGGTGCGTCAATAGTTATTCAATCGAATAGAGATATTACCGCAGATGTTCTTAAAAATAATGGTATTACCCATATATCGATGGTACCGACTCAGCTTAAACGATTATTAGCAAATCAAAAGAGTGTGGCTTGTTTAAGACAGCTGAAATGCATCCTGCTTGGCGGGGATATTATAGATTCGGGTCTAATCAATGAGATTTTTAGCAGAGAGCTTCCCGTTGCAGCAACATTTGGTTCAACAGAGATGGCATCTCAAATTACGACAACGCGATTTCAAAATATTGGAAACCGGTTGACTACGTGCGGGCACGTATTGAAATATCGAAAAATGACTATCGCCGAAGACCATGAAATTTGTGTCAAAGGGAAAACATTATTCAAAGGGTTCGTTAAAAATGGGAAGCTGATCAAGCGACAAAATGATAATGAATGGTATCGGACCGGTGACCTGGGAGCACGTGATGATAATGGCTGTCTGTCTGTATTCGGACGAAAAGACAATATGTTTATTTCCGGTGGAGAAAATATTTATCCAGAGGAGATTGAGCGGTGTTTAAATTCGTTGGAATGCATTGATATTTCTGTTGTCATTCCCGTTTTAGATGATGAATTCGGCTATCGTCCTGTGGCTTTTATTAAACCTGCGAAAAGGATACCCATAAATCAGGCTGACATTATATCAGAAATTCAGGTGCAGTTGCCGAAATTCAAGATCCCAACCCAATTTTTAGAATGGCCGGATGCGTATCAGAATGTCAGTTTAAAATTGGACAGGCTATATTTCAAGAAATTATTTCACGTTTCAGAGGAGCACTGAATATGGACAATAAATTGATCCGTTATCATTATTACAGCCAATCACCGGGTTAATCTTAGTTATTGCCTGATCAAAATCGTATACATCCTTAGGAAAAATAATGCATATAATTCATGGCTCCTGGGTACCGGCCGGAGGAAATCATTTTCTTAACAACGGCCACTTTTGCCTTTGGGTAGAAATTGATCCTCAATCAAAAACGCATCCGAAATCGGATTCGGCTCACCCGTTTCATTTACAAAATGGCGATGCTGTTGATTTTCTTTGTGATGCAACGAAAATATTCCCTTCCAGCGGGAGGTTTAGACAGCATGAAATAAAAACGTTGTATTTTAACTTACCCTCAAATGATCATCAGCCCTATCCATCATATGAATTATCCAGATATTTAGGAATTGATATTCCAGGCGACTTTAAGTGGCAGTATTGGCAGATCGATACGATCGAGTTGGATAATATCGTTTCATCACTTGCCGAAATTTTATTCCTCCATTATCATTTACCTGATGATATTAAACTTGGACAGGATGTTTTATTTTGGTGTCAATATTTACAGTCCTTCCAATATATCCTGCGCAAAGATCATTATATCCCTGCTATTAGATGTGAGAGGAAAACGAAATCCGAATTCGATTATCATGCAGGCTGGGACATTGTGTCAACTCAATACGAAGAATTCATTGAATATTTTAGTAATAATATGCCGTATATCTGTGCGGGCGGATTTGATCAGAAACCTGACACTGCCGGTAACTTTAATCAAAAGAATCTACTAAGGCATTTTAGTGAAAACCTTCTTGATGATCTTGTTGCACGAACTTCATTTACTCCCCGGCTATGCAGACAGATGGAAGGAACCCTCCTTGCTAAATGTACCTACGACCACTATGTCTGGCCGCCTGAAAACTGGGAAGCTGTCTGGAGTAAATGGTATAATTGGTATATTCAAATTACCCATCGATATGCTGAATCTGAATTCAATCTTTGTTTTCGACTGATTAGTGCAGAGTCTAAAACTCCGGAGAATTGGTCAATTGAATTTTTAGTTGAATCCCGCAAGGACCCGTCATTTAAGTTCTCATTGGATGAGTATTGGTCAGCAACAGAGACTGAAAGAGACAAATATAGCCATTTTACGGGTGAAAATTTTAAGCAGTATCTTTTATTGTTATTGGGACAGGCAAGCAAGATATATACCCTGATTGAGTCTGGTTTAGAAACGCATGAGCCAACTCACATAAAATTAAATTTGACCGAAGCAATTCGGTTTATTAAAGAAGATGCATGGATTCTGCAGGAAGCTGGATTTAAGGTGATGATCCCGTCCTGGTGGACGCCGAAAGGGAGGCGGCAAACCTATCTGCGCATGCGGTCTAAACTTAGCTCAACGAATCAAACATCAAATGTAAAAAGTCTCTCGTACAAAACGTTATTGAATTTTGAATACCAATTGGCGATCCGGGGCGAAGTTGTTACTCAAAACGAATGGAAGCAACTGGTCGAGAATAAACAGGAACTGGTGTTTTTTCGTGGTGAATGGATGGAACTGGATTTATCCAGAATGCAGGAGACTCTTGAATTCTGGGAAACGCATCAGAATCAAGATAATGATTTAGTACTCTCTGAGGTATTACGTCGATCACTGGAAGGTGTCGGTAATATTGAATTTGATGTGGACGATAATCTTTCCCGTCTTCTTGGTGGATTATATGATAAAAGCCAATTTAAAATACTTGGTAAACCCCGAGGGTTTAAAGGAAAATTAAGGGCTTATCAGAAACGCGGCTTTTCCTGGCTCTACTATCTTGAAAATGTGGGTATGAGTTCGTGTTTAGCTGATGATATGGGGTTGGGCAAAACCATTCAGGTTATCGCTCTTCTGCTAAGTAAGAAGAAAGGAGACCTGAAACCCACTTTAATTATTGCGCCGACCTCTGTTCTGGGTAATTGGGAGAAAGAATTGCAGCGGTTCAGTCCGGGTCTAATGATCATGATCCATCATGGATCGGTCAGGGAAAAGGATCATAAAAATTTTATCCTGGAAATGGGAAAATATGATGTTGTCATCACATCATATACCCTGGCAAGAAAGGACAATTCACTGTTTTCCAACTTAATATGGGAACGCATTATTCTGGATGAAGCACAAAATATCAAGAACCCGTCATCACAGCAGACGAAGGCTGTTACCCGGTTAAAGGCAAACCACCGTGCAGTCTTAACCGGAACTCCTATTGAAAACCGGCTGCTGGATTTGTGGTCTGTTTTTAACTTTCTGAATCCCGGCTATCTCGGTACCTTAACCTCCTTTAAGAAACGATTCGAAATTCCAATTCAGAAAAATAATGATGAACAGAGAACGATGCTTCTTAGGAAATTGGTTGAGCCGTTTATTTTAAGACGATTAAAAACCGACAAATCTATCAGCAAAGATTTACCGGATAAACTGGAACAGAACGTGTATTGTTATTTAACAAAAGAACAGGGATCACTGTATCAGGCTGTGGTAAATAATGTCGAACACGCATTGCAAAATGCTCAAGAAGGGATTCAGCGAAAAGGTATAATACTTGCAACATTGATGAAACTTAAACAAATTTGTAATCATCCCAGTCAGTTCCTTCAGGATAACAGTCCGTTTTCCATAATACGCTCACACAAGCTTGGCCGTGTAAAGGATATGGTCGAAGAAATAATTGAACGTGGGGAAAGCGTACTCATTTTCAGTCAATTTACTGATATATGCGGCAATTTAGAGCAATTATTTAAATTTGAATATCATTACAATACGTACTATCTACATGGTGGTACAATGCGTAAAAAACGAGAACAGATGATTGCTGAATTTCAGAATGACGAAACCGAACCTTCAGTATTTATTTTATCCCTTAAAGCCGGTGGTGTTGGCATCAACCTGACCAAGGCGAATCATGTTTTCCATTTTGATCGGTGGTGGAATCCAGCTGTTGAAAATCAAGCAACAGACCGGGCCTATCGAATCGGTCAGCATAAAACCGTTTTTGCCCACAAATTTATCGCAAAGGGAACATTTGAAGAACGCATCGATGAAATGTTGGCAAAAAAACAAAAACTCGCTGATACGATCGTCGGGGCAGGTGAGTCCTGGCTGACGGAACTGAATAATGAAGCATTTCGTAAACTTATCCAATTAAACCAATTCTCTGTTGCAGAATAATAACTTTTTATATAGAGCTGCGTAGAGCACGAACTAAAATCTTTTTAAACTTCGTTATCAGCTGTTTAATTTGACATACAAACAGGATTTGAAAATATGGCAAAAATTAGTCGGACATGGTGGGGTAATCGATTTTTTCGGGCGTTGGAAGAATTTATGGATCCGCATCGACTGAAGCGGGGAAAAGCCTACAGAAATGAAAACAGGATTCTTTCATGGCAGGCAAAAAAGAATATTGTCTCAGCAAGAATGAAAGGTAACATAAATGAATACTGTGGTGTTTTTGATGTGCCTTATTACGACGTGAAAATTAAATTTAATCGCATTGCTAAACCAAAATGGTCAGAAATCATAAATAACATTGCGTGCAATGCAAGCGGTTTATCACGATTGATGCTCGGAGAAATTCCACCGAAAATCGAAGAGGTTTTTTCAATCTCTAATGAACATTTTTTACCTAAAAATAATCATGATCTTAATACCCAGTGTTCCTGCCCTGATTTAGAAAAACCGTGCAAGCATATTGCCGGACTCTATTTCAGACTCGCGGAGCAGCTGGACAGCGATCCAGTCCTGCTCTTTGAGCTTCGGGGATTGCCGCGGGAGAAATTGCAGGAGTTGTTACTGAAAACCGAATTAGGCGCTGCTCTAAGTAACTGGCTTGCTGAAATGCGATCTGACACGTTTGAACCGGATCGGCATTTTTTTACTCAGCCTGAATTGGAACCCGTTCCTGCTACAAGCAATTTTCATAAATCCTGGGGCATCGGATTCAAGCCACCGAAACTAAACATAAAATCATCCGCTGTTATACCCGCAGTTTTAATCAAAAAACAAGGCGATTATCCTCCTTTCTGGTCAAAAGACGGGTCATTCATTCTAACAATGGAAAAGATCTACGCTGAAATTAAAAAGAAAAATAAATTGTAGTCGATGTCGTGAGTCGGCTGCAACATCAATACACAGGCGAACAGTCAATCATATACTGAATATTTCTTACAGATTTTATAAGTTATTAATTGAACATGATTTTTTGCTGACCGATTAATTGTTCTACGGTCAGTTGCCTGGAAGCACTACATACATTCCTGAGAAAGTTGACACTTCTATAGATGCTGAAGTAATGGTCACATCCAATCCTGCTGATGTCTTTGAACTTTGTATAACTTTATTTAAAAAATTTTCTCGCAGCTCGTTGTCAATCACTTTGTGTACGCCCGGGACGGGGACGAACGAATGGGGTTAACGTCCCCTGTACGTTGACATTCTGGAATAACGCTAAAATTTTTAAATGCCCCGCAATTGACAGTACTGAAGTCATAGACTAGAAGCAATGACACACAAGCCCATCTCTTAATTTGGGTTCAAACCAGGTAGATTTTGGCGGCATGATCATATCCGCATCGGAAACATCCATAAGTTCATTAATCGTGACTGGATGCAGAGCAAAAGCGATATTGGATTCTCCATTATCCACAAGTTGCTCTAATTTCTTTGTACCATGTATGCCCCCGACGAATCCAATTCGCTTATTTGTTCGAGGATCATCAATGCCCAGAATTGGATTTAAAATCCGGTTTTGCAAAATACTGACATCCAAATCCTCAACAATCGAACCTTTTATTTCGGATGTTTTGGGACGAAGACAATACCAGGTATGGTTCAGATACATATGAAATGTTTTTTTATCTACTGATTGAACTGAATCCAATTTTTCTATTCTAAAGTTTTCTTCGATTCCTGATAAGAATTGTTCTTCTGACAAACCGTTTAGATCTTTCACCACGCGATTGTATGCAAGGATTTCTAACTGATCTGCCGGGAAAATTACACTGAGGAAACGATTATAATCTTCATTTCCTGTATGGTTGCTATTGTCCTGTTGAAGAGTTTCTCGCGTTCTGCCTGCACTCTTAGCCCGATGATGCCCGTCTGCAATATATAATGCTGATATCTGATGAAAGATAGATTTTATAATTTCTGATTGGTCTTCAGCAACTCTCCAAATTTTGTGCCGGATCCCGTCATCAGCATCAACGCATAAACAGGGATCTTTAGACATCGATGTATTTATTATTTCTGTAATTTTTTTATCCGGTTTACATGCTAAAAAAACAGGTCCGGTATGTGATCTGATTTTTATTATATGCCGGGTCCGGTCATCTTCTTTGTCCTTACGAGTTAATTCATGTTTTTTTATTCGGTTTGAATCATAGTCATCAACTGATGCAGCGGCAACAAGTCCACTTTGAACACGACCGTTCATGGTTAGTGAATAAACATAAAAAGAAGGTATTGAATCAAAAACCAGGACACCTTTGTCCTGAAGGTTATTAAAGTTATCCAGTGCTCGATCATAAACCTGATTACTGTATGGATCTACTTCTGCTGGCAACTCAAGTTCAGAGCGAGATACCCGCAAAAAACTATTGGGATTATTCTCAGCGAGAATCTCGGCTTCTTTTCGTGTCATAACATCATAAGGAGGTGCTGCAACAGATTTTGCAGTTTCTTGTAAAGGCAACAGGCCCTTAAACGGAAATATATTGATCACAATGACGTCCTTTAATAAAATTTATTCAAATTAATACATATAAACTGGTTCAATTCTTCTATAAGAACCAGCTGCCAAAAGTAAATATTTTCGGGGAAAAACACGACATAAATAAAAAACCAATCATACTATCTGTCTGCCTGGTTATGATATATTGATTACATCTAATTGATTTTCAAGTATCAACAACAAAATACAACGGGGGTGTAAACAAACCATCCGGAGAAAATGCCGAAAATTTTACAGTGAAACAAACAGTGATCAAAGAATCATCTGCCAAAAAAGAAGCAAATGTACCCGAAGGTTATTCATTTCGACTCCCCTCAAAAAACAAATGGGAAACATTAGCACGATCAAACAATAAAAAACTCTGTTATAATTTTGTCATAATACAGACACCGTTTATACTCAATTCAATAGGCTTGCCATACCCGCTTCACAGCTTAATTTCCCCCACGGTTATACCAGAGTCCTACTCTATAATTTTGACATTCTAATCGATGCTTCGGAACTGTCTACATATTTAAATCTCTAAATACTGTGTTTCCTGATACAAAAAAAATTCTTTTTCAAGAAATAACGTAATCATCTAAAAATACCAAGGAGATCAGAATGAAAAATAAGCTGGCACATACAAAATTATTATACACAATACTTGCGGCAGGTTTCTTCACATTATTGATTATTACCTCAAAAAACTATGCTGTTGAGTGGTGGCCGTTTGGTAAACAAACAGATTTGTCACAAGTTCCTGTTCAAATTAACCCTAATCCTGTTTCAGCTGAAATTAAGGCAAATACATCTGTTGCACCGGTAATAAAAACGGCAGCTCCAAGTGTTGTTAATGTATTTTCAACCAAAATCATCCGCGGTTCGACAGAATTGCAATACATGCCATTTTTTCATGATCCCTTTTTCAGATATTTTTTTGGTGATAACCTTAAATCCAGCCCCGGATGGAAACCGAAAAACAGGAATGAACAAAGTTTAGGGTCCGGCGTTATCGTTTCAGGTGACGGATACATTATCACTAATAATCATGTTATTGACGGAGCAGATAAGATCCATATTTCATTGAATGACAATGAAAAAGAGTATGAGGCTAAATTAATCGGAGCCGATCCGAAAACAGATATTGCACTATTAAAAATTGACGCTGAAAATCTGCCTGCCATCACTTTAACAGACAGTGATCATATTGAAGTTGGTGATTTTGTCGTTGCCATAGGAAATCCATTCGGTGTCGGCCAAACAGTTACAAGCGGTATCGTCAGTGCAATTGGACGGGGTAACATTGGAATAACTGATTACGAAGATTTCATCCAAACTGATGCATCTATAAATCCGGGAAATTCAGGTGGTGCATTGATTGATGCTGAAGGAAGGTTAATCGGAATTAATACAGCTATACTGAGTCGCTCAGGCGGAAATCAGGGTATTGGATTTGCAGTGCCGACAAATTTAGTCAAGAGTGTTATGGAAAGGATTTTAAAGCATGGCCGAGTTGTCCGCGGTTTTCTTGGAGTCCAGATTCAGGATATATCTACAGAGCTGGCTGAAGCATTTAACCTCTCTGACAATAATGGTGCAATAATCGGATATGTCATTCCTGGCAGTGCAGCAGAAGAAACTGGTTTGGAAAAAGGTGATGTTATTATTGAATTTAAAGGAACGAAAGTCAAAGACACACGACAGTTACGACTAATGGTCGCTCGCACTGCACCTGAAACCAAAACCAGAGTAAATGTAATGCGTGATGGGGAAAAAATGGAATTTGACGTTATACTTAAAGAACTTCCCGGAACAGAAATGGCTGGAGATTTTTACAATAGTCAGCGTGAAAATGACAATAAATTATTATCCGGAATTATTATTGACGATCTAAATCCTCAGATCAGACGACGGTTTAATATACCCTCAGAATTAGAAGGAGCCTATGTCAGGGAAATCAAAACTGATGCCGCCGCTTTTACAGAAGGTTTACGAGAGGGTGATGTCATTATTGAAATTGATAGATCCCCCGTAAAAAACGCCGGTGAAGCCATTAAATTAAGTCGAAAAATCAAAGCGGATTCCGTTCTTCTCTATATTTGGAGTAAAGGCGGGAAGCGATATATAGTAATTAAAAATGACAAATAAAAGAATCATTGCTCCCGATTACAAAATTTAAGACATCCTTTTCGTCATCAGTTTAAATATATCAACTCCCACAAATATAGAAGTAATAGATTACGAAAAAATTCGAATTGGAATCGATCTGGGAGGGACAAAAACTGAAATTATTGTCCTTGATAATCAACATAATATTATCGAAAGAAAACGATCACCTACACCTGCAAAGAGTTATCGTGATGTTATTGCTGAAATAAAACTACTTGTCGATTCATGTATTGAACATATCTCCTGTGATTATACCATTGGCATTGGTATTCCCGGAGTTGTATCCTCGAGTACCGGGTTAGGTTAGTAAAAAATGCAAATTTGCAATGTATTATAGGAAGACCTTTAGATAAAGATCTTGAAGCAATTCTTAATAAACCTGTCAGAATCTCTAATGATGCAAATTGTTTTACTTTATCCGAGGCGGTGGACGGTGCCGGCAAAAATTATTCCACAGTGTTTGGAGTCATTATTGGAACAGGCACCGGTGGGGGTGTTGTTATAAACAGGAATGTAATTACAGGTCAAAATGCAATCGCGGGAGAATGGGGACACAATCCTCTGCCATGGCCTGAGCCTCACGAACTTCCGGGACCGAAATGTTATTGCGGAAAATTTGGCTGTATCGAAACCTATTTATCCGGACACGGAATGATACTGGACTATTTTTCAGAAGCGAACGAAACATTAACACCTCTGGAAATTGTAAATTCAGCGGAAAATAACCATCTGACAGCCCAGGCTGTTTTAACCAGATATATTGATCGGTCAGCAAGAAGTTTAGCCACAGTAATAAACATTTTGGACCCGGACATTGTTGTACTCGGCGGAGGATTATCAAACATTGATGTTTTATATAACCTGATTCCCAAATCCTGGAAGCAATATATTTTTTCAGACGAGGTAAACACGTTATTAAAACGAGCTCAATTCGGTGACTCAAGCGGCGTACGAGGTGCCGCGTGGTTATGGAATGAATAAAAATAACTCATTAATAAAATTATATTGGAAAATTAATAATGTTTTCAGAAAATCAGTATATAGAATCAATCAGGCTTGAAACAAATATTTGCAAACATTTACATTCGAAGACCTCAGTAGAAATTCCGGATTACAGACCAACAGAGAACCAACGGTCTGTAATTGAATTATTACAATATTTAACGACTTGTGTACAACCCCCCATGCCGAAGTCTGATTTCCAGCGACTGGTCGAAGATCCCCAGGGATCTCGAAAAAGTTAAAGACATCAGTTTTGATGATTTCCCCCGTGCAATGAACTCCCGGGTAAACGAAATGGAAGCCTTACTCAGCGATTTATCTGAAGCTGATTATAACTCTAAAATGGCAATGCTTCCAAACCGACAGGAAATCATATTAGGTTCTGCTTTGGTAAACTTCCCACTTAAGTTTATAACTGCCTGTCGGATGCAGTTATTTTTATATCTCAAAGAAAACGGTCAAAGCATATTAAATACAATGAATTGCTGGTTCGGACTTGATGCCCAATATCGAAATCAATTAATTATTTTGCGTATTCTATTGAACGTGTTTCCCTGATGACGCAGACCTTTATTTGGCCGGGATATTGCATTTCTGATTCTATTTTTTTAACAATATCCCGTGACAGACACAATGCTTCGTTTTCTGGTATTTTCTCTGGTTCCACGATGATTCTTAATTCCCGCCCGGCCTGAACAGCATAGCAACTTTCAACACCTTTGAACTTATTACCTATTTCCTCTAACTGTTCTAATCGTTTTATATAAAACTCATCTGTTTCCGACCTGGCACCGGGCCGACTTGCACTCATTGCATCACAAACACTTACTAATGCAGCTAATGGTGTTTCTGCCGGGATTTCGCCGTGGTGGCACCCAACCCCGTTTAAGACTTCAGGATCTTCGCCTGCACGCTTTAAAAAATCACGCCCAATAATAGCATGGGGTCCTTCTATATCACTATCCAGAGCTTTCCCGATATCATGAAGCAGACCCATCCGTTTTGCTCTTTCAATATTCAGCCCGAGTTCAGCAGCAATAACAGCCATAAATTTTCCTACTTCTATCGAATGTTTCAACACATTTTGTGAATAACTGTATCGAAATTTCAGCTTCCCTAAAACTTCAATTACCTGGGGAGCAAGTCCTGCAATCTGCAATTCATGTGCAGCATTTTCTCCAGCAGTAATTATTTCAGTCTCAATTTCTCCTTTAGCATTTTCAACAACGTCTTCTACCCGCGTAGGATGGATACGCCCATCTTCTACAAGCCGTTCCAATGCTATTCTGGCTATCGCAAGTCGTTTAGGGTCAAAGCATGTAATAACGACTGCTGACGGGGTGTCGTCTATCAATAAGTTCACCCCTGTCTCTGCTTCAAAAACCCGAATATTTCGTCCTTCTCTACCTATGATTCGACCTTTCATATCGTCAGACAGTAATGGAACGGTTGCTGTTGTACGTTCGTGAGCACACTGTCCGGAAAATCGCTGCATTGCCTGAACAATCAGCTTTTGAGATTCTTTTTTACACTGCTGCTTAATTTCATCAATCGTTTTTCTAATAAGTGTCCCGCGTTCATTTACTAATTCATTTTCCAGTTTCTGCATTAATTTTACTCGAGCCTGATCTCGGGTTGTCATGGAAATCTCTTCAAGTTGAACAATTTCTTTTTTGAGTATCTCGTCAAGTTCATCAATTTTTGACTGCAGCTTATTTTCCGTGCCTTTGATTTGGTCTTCTCTGGTTTTAATCTCAGTTTCCATATTTTGAACTAAATTCATCTTTCGTTCAATGTTGATTTCTCGTTCGTTTAACCGTTTCTCATGATCCTGTAAATCATCTCGCTTATCTTTTGTAGACCGATCAAAATCTTCCCGGATTTTAATCAATTGCTCTTTTGATTTTAATTCTGCTTCTTTAAGAATTTTTTCAGCTTCTGCTTCAGCAGAAAGTCTTATATTACGACCTGTCTGCTCTGATGACCTGCCAAATAATATGGACAATATCCGACTAAGTATTATACCGGCGATTAATCCAGAAATAACTAGTAATATTTTCATCATATCGCATCCTCTTTTTTGATTGAATTATGCATTAAATGCTAAATATCTTTTTTCTGTAATTAGAGAGTCAAGGGAAATATCATGTACAGTTGTTGGTACGGTGTCAGTTAACTGCCAATCATAGCCAATCCCTATTTTTTGACCACTGTATCGACGAAGAAGTGAATCATAAAAACCTTTCCCTCTTCCGATTCGACCACCAAAAACATCGAATGCAATCCCGGGTACGAGCCAGACCAGTTGAGAAAGGTCAAAATCACTTTCTGATGAACTCAAACTCTCTTTAGGTTCAAGTATTCCAAGATGTCCCGGAATCAAATCTGTTTTTAAATCATTTATTTTAACGATGTTATACTGCTTAATTAAATCATTATATCGCGGGTAATAAACAGGGATTCCCTCCGGCAGAACCTGATTTACTAATTTATCCAGCTTTATCTCAAATTGGATCGCAGCATATACAACGATACCGGTTGTTTTTGTAAATATTCTTTCCATGCTCATTATTTTCCTGCATATAGCAGCACTGGCAGTTTCTATCGTTTCAATAGAAACTGAATGTAAGAGTCTTGTAAATTTTGATCTGACACCAGCTTTAGTATAATGAATCATAAGAGTACAAACCTTGTTTGAAGAGAAAACACGTTTTAAATCGGTATTTGGAGTGACAAACTCCATTTTCCAGAGAACAGATGCCCCGAAAAACAGATATATCAGAATGTCGAAATCCGAGAAATTTCAATAATACTGTTGAGAAATGATTTAACGTATGCAGGAAAGTTGCAGGGTAGGCTTCAGACAGAATATAGCTATTATAACTCGAGTATAATTCCAGAATGTAATTAGCCCGATGAGATCTGAGATAATTATTCTGAGTCCCAAAAACAAGACTGATATAAGGTTGAAACATTTTCTAATCTTCCCTATCATAAACTAAACAGCCGGTCAGGGTGATAAGAAGCTTAGAACAAGTGTTTAAAGCAACAAAAGGCAGGTGAGGAAATATTACTTATTGTTAAATAATCACACAATTTTTACAAATCAGTTATAGAATAAACCACGTTGATAATCACTATTTCAACTGTGCTCAAGTCTATATGAATGATAACCGCAGTTTACTGCCCATGCACAGGTTTTATAATTAAACCGTTGAACCGGCATAACCGATTTGTAATAAAAAGTATCCAATTGACATTTTAGGAATGAATTGCAACAGTCAGTGATTCTTCCGGCTGGCAAGCTTGGCATTTTTAACCGAATTGCTAATTGACTGTCAGTTGCAGGAACAGCCCTTCTTTGAAACAAAATAATCCGATCAATAAAATGAAAATACTGATTGGTATGGTCATTCAGAATCAAACAGATACTTAAAAAATAACAACATAACAATAAATAAATCACAACGTTCCTTCTGTTACTCTGCAGAATTTGCTTTAGCTTCTAATCATCCGTCCCGACGCATCAGTATTAGCGTTTAGACTTAATTTTACAAAAACATATCCCCTAAGCTACAACCAAAAGAACAATTCGTAAAGTAGATATTTCCCGAAGTAGATATTTTGAAATTGCCGTTCTGTTTCATCTGCCACAACAACGTTTATATTTTTTGCCGCTCCCGCAAATGCAGGAATCGTTTCTGCCTACTTTCGGAGTTTCCCGATGATAGGTTATACCTTTGCCCACATTTGCTCTATCCATGCCTTCATTTATTTCGTCTGGATCGGGACTTCCTGTTTCCGGTCCGACTGAAAATTGGTCGAACAAATTATGAATTTCCTTCCTGGGCAATGATGCAAGAAAGTTCTTAAAAGCCGAGATGTTCGATGATGACCGAAAGGTCAACGATGAAATTTCATTATTAATCTGACCGATAAGATCGCCAAACATATGAAACGCCTCCTGCTTATATTCAATTAAAGGATCTCGTTGTGCATGTGCCCGTAAATAAATTCCGTTTCGCAAATCATCCATTGCGTATAAGTGTTCCTGCCAAAGGCGGTCATGAGCACTTAACATGATGTGACGTTCCATACGGATCAGGTTCTCTTTCTCTTCTAATTTTATCTTTTTCTGATACGCATTTTCCACTTTCTCCTTTATAGAAACAACTGATTTTTCAATATCATAATTATTTATTTCTACATCTAAATCCGTTTCTTTAAATCCGACAGGATACGTTGTGTTCAACCAATGAAGCATTGCTGTTTTATCAAACGGATATCCATATTTTTTTACATCCAAACTCATTGAATCTAAGTGATCATATATTGCATCATCAATGAAATTCATTAACAGTTCATGAGTGTCTTCAGCTTTTAGTATTTCACTTCTTCTGCCATATATCACCTTACGCTGTTTATTTATCACGTCATCAAACTGGAGTGTTCGTTTCCGGATGGAATAATGCTGCTGTTCAACTTTTTTCTGTGCACTCTCTATCGACCGATTAAGCCATGGATGTGACAATTCTTCGTTCTCTTCAAATCCAAGTTTCTCCATCAAACCTGCGATTCGGTCTGATCCAAATAATCTCATTAAATCATCTTCCAGAGAAATATAAGACCGGGATGACCCCGGATCTCCCTGACGTGCGCAACGTCCTCTAAGTTGTCGGTCAATCCGCCTGGAATCATGCCTGGCACTGGCGATCACATGTAATCCGCCTAAATTATCAACGCCTTCGCCCAGGCGAATATCGGTTCCGCGCCCCGCCATATTGGTTGCAATGGTGACAGTACCGTGCTGTCCGGCACGTGCGACTATCTCAGCTTCATGTTGATGATTCTTTGCGTTTAATACATTATGCTGTATTTTTTCACGCTTTAATAATCGACTTAAAATTTCTGAAACTTCTACTGAAATTGTCCCAAGCAGGACGGGTTGTTTCTTTGCATGAAGTTCTTTAACCTCATTAATAATACTTTTATACTTTTCTCTTTTAGTCTTAAAAATTTTATCGTTAAAATCATCACGAATGCATTCCCTGTTGGTTGGAATCACCAGAACATCCAGATTGTAAATATCCTTAAATTCATTTGCCTCCGTTTCAGCCGTTCCCGTCATTCCTGCAAGTTTGTCATACATTCTAAAATAATTCTGTATGGTTATGGAAGCAAGAGTTTGTGTTTCCCGTTCAATCGTAACACTTTCTTTCGCTTCCAGTGCCTGATGCAGTCCTTCGCTAAAACGGCGGCCCGGCATAAGCCGCCCCGTAAATTCATCAACAATCATCACCTTGTTGTCTTTAACGACATATAGTACATCTTTTTCGAACAGGCAATATGCTCTCAACAATTGAGATATATTGTGAATAGACTCGCTGCGTTGATCAAAAAGTGTCTGCAATTTAGACCGTTCTTCCTGTTTTTGTCCATCATCAAGTTCCTCATTTGCATCAATTTCCTGAAATTCACTCACGAGGTCAGGAATCACAAAGTTTTCAGGATCTCCCGGACTTAGAGTTGATCTTCCCTTATCGCTTAAATCGGTATCATGAGCTTTTTCGTCAATTGTAAAATATAGAGATTCTTTCAAATCCTGAAGCAGACCCCGATTTTGATCGCTATGTGTCTCTAATTCCATTTTATCAAGACTCTTATGAATTCCGGGATCCTCCATCAAGCGTATAAACTGTTTGTGTTTTGGCATGCCAAGTTTAACACGTAAGAGATTAGTAATTGCCTGATCATAATCCGTTTGGTCAGGTTCTGAAGCTAATACTTTTTTTGCTTCATTCACCAATTTTGTACATAATTCATTTTGCTTTCGAACAAGATTTTCTACTGAGGCCTTTAATTGATCATATCGATGTGTTGAAACTGCTGCAGGTCCTGAAATGATCAGAGGTGTCCGGGCTTCATCAATCAATATGCTGTCGATTTCATCAACAATAGCAAAGTAATAGTCACGCTGCACTAAATCTTCAGGATCATGGGCCATCCCCATATCTCTAAGATAATCAAAACCAAATTCGCTATTCGTACCATAAGTAATATCACATTCATACTGACTGCGACGTTCATGCGGGTCCATACTATTCTGGATACAACCAACTGTAAGTCCTAACCACCTTAAAACAGATCCAACCCATTGTGAATCTCTTAAAGCAAGATAATCATTTACGGTGACCAACTGACAATTTCTTCGAGTTAACGCATTCAGATACAGTGGTAATGTTGCTACGAGTGTTTTACCCTCCCCTGTCTGCATTTCAGCGATGCCACCTTTGTGCAACGCAATACCCCCTAACAATTGAACATCATACGGTATCATATCCCAGGTAATTTCCTGGTTTGTGATATGGATTTTTGTCCCGACCATACGCCTGCAGGCGTTTTTAACAACTGCAAACGCCTCCGGCAGCAAATCATCTATCGCAACACCATCGTCTGCGTACCGTTTTTTAAACTCCACAGTTTTTTCTTTCAATTGATCATCAGTTAATTGCTGATATTCAATTTCAATATCATTAATTTGTCTGACGAGTGGAAGTAAATGTTTGATCCGGCGTTCATGTTTCGAGCCAAACAATTTTTTAAGAATCTGAGACAACATCTCTTGTTTCCTGTTTTCAGGGGATTGATCGTCGCTGAATATTAACTATACTTTGATCTTTTTATACTGAATTGAAGTTTATTTAAATTTATATTTATAATTTCAATGTGTGATATGTAGTTTGACAATAGTTTACACTTGAATTACAGGGGAAAAATAATACTTAAAACACGTGAAAGGCAATGTGTTTCTAAATAATGACACTGAGTTTATCAAGAAGTCTATCAGGTTTTAATAATTCTTAGAGTAAGAAACTCTAACAAGAGTCTCCTTGACAGGGTTGATGAGACTGACATTTTATCTATTTCAGCAATCATACGAATTGCTCTGATTAATTCCGGACCTGAATACTTCATCGCCTGCCGGGCAATTTTCTTAACTTGCCAGGATGATTTAGATAAGATTACATTCCCTTCAAATTCAGTGAGATCATTGTCGCGATTTTCCTGAATAAAATTCGACAGCGCGGACGCATTTCTACAATTAAAATGCGCCATTAACAACTTTGCCTGAAGCAACTCAATAAAATATCGGGCAATATATCGAACCTGACCGATAACACTGCCTTCAGGATCTTTAGTCCGGTTCATTAATTGCCTAATCGTTTTAAATGCATCTTCAACATTTCGGTCTCCAATTGTATTTGCCAATGCATAAAAAACGGCATCCCTGTTGCATGTTGAGATAACCTTTACATCGCTAAATGAAGGAGACTGCCCGGCATAACAATATAATTTTTCAACTTCATTTGCTATTCTTCCAGTATCAACACCAATGCTTTCAACCAAATAATCAACAGATTCTCGAGACAATACCATTTGACGTTCTTTTAACCGTTCTCTTAAAACAATTTCGACATCCATCCGCCATGATTTTTTTGATAGTTCAGGCTTCTTAAAATCAAATACTCTACCCGATTTATCACATGATCTGTACAATACATTTTTAGCATCAAAACCGAGCCCGCTTACAACTAATGATAAATCAGAAAAAGACTCATGATCGATTAAATGTGAAATTTTCACAACTCCAAGTCCGAGGGTGTCCTTTTTTTTAACGACAGCATCTTTACCTGCCGTTGCCAAGAATGAAATATTAGACAACCATATAACTCTGCTATTACTGAAAAATGAAGGCGTACTAATCGAGACAATGATATCCTCCAAAATCATTTCGTGAGATCGTTCATTATCTTCTCTGATTATTTCCAGAGAAAGTGGGTCTGACTGTCCTTTCATCAATATATCCACAGCTTTCTTTGCTTCTATCTGGACAGCACTTTCATCATCACCGGTAAATAACAACAGTCTTCCCATATCAATATCCGTCTCCACGCCATGCGAAAACATCACGCGCAAGTGTTTTATGTTCCAAATACCAATTACAAAATTTAGGAATCCCCTCAGCAATTGATGTTTTTGGAGAAAAATTCAGTTTCTTCTGAGCATAGCTAATATCAGCGTATGTTTCGGGGACATCGCCGGGTTGCATCGGAAGATTATTGATTTTCGCCTTTTTATTTATTGATGTTTCGATCAGCCCAATTATATCTAACAAGATTTCACATTTATGGCTGCCCAGATTAAACACCTCGTATTGATCCAATCCTTCATAGAAAAGAGCATTGGTCACGCCATTTATAATGTCATCGACAAAGGTGAAATCTCGTTTCATATCTCCACTGTTAAACAGTGGAATCGGCTTGTCATTGAGGATTTTTTCCGTAAAAATCCACATTGCCATATCCGGACGTCCCCATGGTCCATAAACCGTGAAAAAACGCAGACCGACTGTCTGAAGGTTATAAAGATGCGAATAACAATGAGCCATGAGTTCATTCGCTTTTTTTGAGGCGGCATATAAACTGATAGGAAAGTCCACAGAATCTGATTCCGAAAACGGTAACGTCTTATTTCCTCCATACACACTTGAACTTGATGCATAGACAAGTCGACCCACTTCATGATGACGACAACACTCAAGAATGTTCAGGAATCCCTCAAGATTTGACTCTTGACAGGCAAAGGGATTTTTAAGGCTGTACCTGACACCCGGCTGAGCAGCCAGATTACAAACAATATCAGGTTTATATTCAGAGAAAATTTCATTTAATTTGCTATAATCACAAAGGTTACCGTTATAATGATGGTAATAATCACCACTTTTTGATTTAAGACTCTTTAATCTTCCCTCTTTAACACTCTTAGGATAAAAATCGCTTAAATTATCATATCCAATGACCTTATATCCTAATTCAATTAATTTTCCTACAAGGCTGTAGCCAATAAATCCTGCAGTCCCTGTAATAAAGACAGTCTTGTTCATAATAATATTAATTGATAACAGGTTATTAGATTTAATACTTAATCAGTGGTGAATGCTGAATTAGCCATAATATACAAAATTGGCAGGGCAAAATAAACTGACATTCTATACTCTGAACAAAAAATAAACTACGTGATTTTTAGAATCTGTACTTCCAAACCAATTAATCAACGGCCCCGCCGCAGGCAGCACTGTATGACTTCACTTGAAAAAATATTGGACTCGACCAGGCACCGGGAAATAAACCCACGAGCGGGATTAAATGTTAAGCACGATATACCTTATCATGATCAGGGCAGGCATTCCGTGTATCAATTATTACTTTAGCAATTTTAATAATTTTTTGATAATCTACATCATCATGGTCTGTTGTAATGATTGCACTATCGTATTCATCAGGACTAAGTTCAGTTAAGGTTTTACTTTTATTTCCAGCAAGATGTAGATGTTCTCTGGTTTTTTTTATCTCTGGACAGAATGGATCCAGGTAACTTACCTTCGCGCCTTTATCAGTTAATTCATCCCAAAGGACAAATGCAGGGCTTTCTCTTATGTCATCAATATTTTTTTTGTAGGCAAGCCCGACCAGCAATATTTTACTTCCGTTCAATGCGATCCCATGATCATTTAGTGCGAGCATTGTCTGTTGAATGACATAATTTGGCATATTTGTGTTAATCTCTCCGGCTAATTCTATAAATTTTGTGGAAATTCCATATTCTTTTGCCTTCCATGTTAAATAAAAAGGATCAATAGGAATACAATGGCCGCCAAGACCCGGACCGGGATAGAATGGCATATAACCAAACGGCTTTGTCTTCGCAGCATTTATTACTTCCCATATATCGATGTCCATTTTTGAAAAAACCATTTTCAGCTCATTGACTAATGCAATATTCACACAGCGAAAAATGTTTTCCATCAGTTTTGCGGCTTCTGCGGCCCGACAGGTAGAAACAGGTACCGTTGTACAAATAATTGAATCATATAACGCTTCTGCTGCAATCAGTGATTGATGATTGAGCCCGCCTACAACTTTGGGTATAGTAGAGGTGCTATAAGACTTATTATTCGGGTCTTCCCTTTCCGGTGAATAGGCAACCATAAAATCATTTTCTGAATTCAACCCGGAAAGTTTTTCTAAAATTGGAACCAATACTTCTTCTGTTGTGCCTGGATAAGTGGTTGATTCAAGTATAATGAGTTGATCTTTTCGGAGATGAGGGCCGATCAAATTTGCTGTTTTTTCTATATAGCTTAAATCCGGATTCCGATGCTCGTTCAGAGGCGTTGGAACACAAATTAAAACAGCATCACATTGTGAAATGAACGTAAATTCTTTTGTTACAGTTGCGTTGGTGTTATCTGTAATTTGATTTTTTATAATATCCGAATTGATATGACCAATATATGAATCTCCTCTTTCCAAATTCAAAATTTTATTTGAATCAACATCGAATCCCACGACGGCAAATCGTTCCTTTGAAAATTCTATTAATAATGGCAAACCAACATAACCAAGACCAATGACACCGATTCGTGCAGATCTGTTATTAATTTTTTCAACAAAAAAATCAGACATATTTATCTCCTCATTCAAACTTTGATTTTCCCTATCCTGAATATTACCTGGTTATGTAGAAAACTGGAATAAAACTTTGAAGGCATAATTTTTCAACGCCAGAAAGATTATGCAAAAAATCTAAATTCAATAAGTTACAAAAATTAACGCCATTTGATTGTTTCATTTCAGTCATAGATAATACCTATGCAAACAACCAAAAACCGCAATTTAATATTCTTATGAAGGATTTGTTGAAGATCGATATTTAGCAACATATGTTAGTGGCTTTTGACTAAGATTCAGCCATCAGTGAAACTCGAAGTCAGAATCGATAAGATAAAAGACAATTCACCCGGCTAAAACTAAATCTGTTTACATCCCGATTTTAAATCAAGTTGCTAAACTATAGTTAAAATCTAATTTTTCTATTATTTTTTCAGATAATATCACATTTACAATATAGAACATTCAAACTTGGTATAAGTTTCCGATTCCCTGAGATTGAAAACTCACAATGAACTGTTAAATAAGGAATTTTAAAATGTCTTATGGCGAAATTACCATGAACGCAAAGACGCGTGACCATCTGTCTAAGGGACAGCTCAATCAATTAAGGCGGGATGGATGCATCCCTTGCGTTTTATACGGCCACAAGGTAAAACCACTGTCTTTAGTTGTGGATTTAAAAGAATTTATATCCGCCCTTGAACAATCTAACATTATTAATATTTCACTGGACAAAAAAAATGATGTTAAAAAAGTTCTGATAAAGGAAATTCAGTATAACCATCTCAGCACCAGTATCATCCATGCAGACTTCCAGCAAATCAAGGCAGGAGAAAAATTATCCGTTGAAATCCCAATAGAGTTAACTGGAGAACCCGATGCGATTCATCATGGTGCCCGGTTAAATCATGTACTTCATGTATTGAAAGTAGAAAGCTTACCCAAACATTTTCCTGACAAGCTCCTGGTTGACGTATCGGAGCTGAATTTGGATGAATCATTAACAATTGCAGATATTTCGTTTCCGGAAGGTGTTAAAGCTGTTAATATTGATGCAGGTACAGTTGTAGCTGCAGTCGTTCCTGTGAGAGGTGCCGATGAAGAGTCTGATGATGATGAATCGAGTCAGGAGGAACCTGAAGTAATCGCAAAAGGAAAGAAAGAAGAGGAAGAAGATTAATTCAAAATGTAAAAACTCCAAATGTCAGACGTATATCCATCTTTAATAGTCGGACTTGGAAATCCTGGAAATAAATACGTTAAATCCCGACATAATGTTGGTTTTATGGTCATCGACAGCCTAATCGACCATTTTCAGGAAAGTTCAAAAACATGTGCCCGGATTTCAAAAAGCCGTGTTTGGAAGATAAAACTTAAAGGACATATTATCCACTTACAAAAGCCATTAACATTTATGAACCTAAGTGGAACTGTTGTGAAAGTATTAAGTCGCCAAAAAGATATCGATTCGCCCCGAATACTGGTCATATGTGATGATATCGATTTGCCGCTTGGAAAAATAAGATTACGAAAAAAAGGCAGCAGTGGTGGACACAATGGATTGAATTCTGTCATTACTGAATTTGGCACTGACAATTTTAATCGTTTACGAATCGGTATAGCACCAGAAGAAGGGTCGGTTAACACGAGTGATTATGTGTTATCAAATTTCACTGATTTACAGCAAAAAACCTTGGATAAAATAATTGAATTATCAAGAGATGCAGTCATTCAGACAATACTTAGAGGAATGGATGTATCAATGAATACCTATAATGGAACAAATTTAAATACCAGTGATTGTAAACTATAACTATCTTAATCATTAAACATAAAAATTAATACGCTTTTAAGACAACCTTATCAATATGGAGTGAACTGAATTTGAAAAAATACGAAGCAATATTTATTATCGACAATCAAAAAAATGACGATGGATCAGCAAATTTTATAAAGGAAACCGAATCCTTAATTAAATCGTTAAAAGGAATTGTCCATGAAACCGAGGACTTGGGAATACGTCAATTTGCCCATCCTGTTAATAAAAAAACAGCAGGCCACTACATCAGCATTGTTACGACTTTGCCCGAAGATAAGGTGGTTGAGTTGAAAGAAAAATTTCGTTTGGATCCAAACGTATTTAGAGTTGAAGTATTTAGCTGTGATAAGCCGGAAAATTATGAAGCCCAGCCAGAGAGTAAAGAAGGATAGGGAAAAATGGCATCTCTGAATAAAGTACTTTTAATCGGAAACCTCACTCGTGATCCAGAAATCAGATGTACACCCGGAGGCATGTCTATTTGTGCAATCGGCATGGCAACGAACAGAAAATATACTACGTCAAAAGGAGAAGAAAAAGATGAAACCTGTTTTGTAGATATTAACGTCTGGGGCAAACAGGCCGAGAGCTGCAGTAAATATTTAAAAAAGGGTGCACCGGTATTTATTGAAGGCAGATTAAAATTTGAACAGTGGAATGATCGTGAAACAGACCGAAAAAGGAATCGCTTATCCGTTACTGCTGAACGGGTACAATTCCTGAGTCAATCGGGAAGAGGATCAGATTATGGGAATTCACCGCCTGAATATTCAAGTTCGGAATCTACCGAAAAATCCGGTTATTCAAACCAGGGATCACCGAGTCCTGATCATGAGCCGCCACCTTTTCCCACTGACAATGAAGGAAACAATAAATCAAATTTAATCAGTGAAAATTCAGAGAAAGTTCAAAATGATGCCATTGATGATATACCATTTTAAATGTGTGCATGTTTGAACAGATTCGCCTATGCTGACAGTCATAGTCACATGTTAGTATTTTAAAAGGCTGAATTCTTAAATTAAAATCGGTTGAACTCAATTAAGTAAATTAAAATATTGCAGTTGATATCTGAACAAAGTATTCAACGGCTGGATTCATTATCTATAAAATCAAAATTAAAGGAACCATTAATGGCATTTAAAAGGAATAAAACCAGACGACGGACTCGAATAATTCGTCCTAAAATCTGTCGCTTTTGCGAAGAAAACATTCATTATATCGATTTCAAAAATGTTTATCTGCTGTCTCGGTATGTTACTGAAAAAGGGAAAATGATACCGAGAAGGATTACTGGAAATTGTGCACTGCATCAAAAAATTCTATCAAAATCTATCAAAAGAAGTCGGTCAATAGCATTAATGCTATAACAAAATTAAAGTTACTGTCACCTAAAATTTATCGTCGAAAACAGCTTAAAACAGTCCATAGCAACAGGACAATCATGCTGTGATTATAAACAGTGATCAGCATACTGAAAATTAAAAATTGTCAATAAAGAATAATAACAAAGAAGGATTAGGTATCATGTCTGTTGAATTAACCCTGTTAGATAATGTCAATCACCTCGGTGAAATTGGGGATGTTGTTAAAGTTACCGATGGCTTTGCACGCAACTACCTGATACCAAAAGGATTAGCAGCCAAAGCAAACCCCGGGTCTCTCCGCCAGATCGAAGCAAGAAAGAGAATTCGACAGACAGAGTATGATAAAGAAGTTGTTTCATGTAACGAGTTGAATGAAAAAATTTCCAGCAATCCCATAACGATCCCAATGCAAGCTGGTGATAATGAAAAATTATATGGCTCTGTTACCGAACAACAAATTGTTGATACACTTGCTGAAATGAATTTCAATATCGAACGCAAACAGGTAGTATTAGCCGAACCCATCAGAAAATTAGGTGTATTTTCCGTTGACATTCATTTACATCGCGAAGTAATTACAACCCTAAAAGTGTGGGTGGTTAAAGCTTAAAAATAAAATGGCAAATCCAAGCTCAGAAAACATTGGCCCGTTAATGGTTGGGGACAAACCATTACCTCAATCTATCGAGTCAGAAAAAGCCGTTCTCTCTTGCCTTCTGCTAGACCCTTCTGAAACAATGGATCTGGTTTTTTCTAAAATTCTATCTGAAAAATATTTTCTAAATTCTTCCCACAAAAAAATTTTTTCCTGCCTTGCGGAAATGCGTAGTGACATGATTCCCGGAGTCATTGATATTGTAACATTGACAGATAAGCTTAGCAGCTCAGGGACGCTGGACCAGATTGGTGGTGAGGAATACCTAAACTACTTGCTCAACGTTGTCCCTACTACAGCAAATGTTGAGAAATATATCGAATCTGTTATTAATGCTTATATGCTGCGCAGCCTTATTAGCACCTGCAGTAATATTGTCGGAGAATGTTATGACTCAAATGGCAGCCTCCTCGATATTATTGACCAGGTTGAGCGCCAAATTCTCAGCATTACCGCAATGAATATTGATGCCAGTACCTTAAGTATCGGAGAGCTAATGAAAGGTGCGATTAATCATTTAGAAAATCTCAGTCAAAAAAAGTCATCAACAATTGGATTACCAACTGGATATGACATCGATAATAAAATTACCGGACTAAAACCCGGGGAGTTAATCGTCCTTGCCGCCCGACCTTCAATTGGTAAAACTGCATTGGCATTAGATATAATGCGCAATATTAGTGTGAAACACGGTAACCCGGCGGGAATTTTCAGTCTTGAAATGGGAAACCACCAAATAGTATTACGCCTTCTGTGCAGTGAAGCACAAATAAACCTCAAAGATGTAAGAGACGGCAAGTTATCAAATGCTCAATGGGCTAATGATATCATGGGAGCCGGTGACCGCCTGCGTTCAGCTCCGATTTATATCGATGATACACCCCAATTATCAGCTTTGGAACTTAGACAAAAGGCAAGGCGAATGAAACAAGATTACAATATTCAGATAATCATAATTGATTATCTGCAGCTAATGAAGTCTGCAGGTGTTAATAAAACTGCATCCAGGGAACAAGAAGTAGCTAAACTTTCAGCCGATATTAAATCACTTGCAAAAGAACTGAATATACCGATTTTATTACTTTGCCAGCTAAATAGACAAGCAGAACAGGGAGATCAACCAAAGTTATCCCATTTACGCGAATCCGGGGCAATTGAGCAGGATGCTGACATTGTCATGCTGCTTCACCGTAAACGAGAAACTCAATCAGAACAAGAAAACGAAGAAGACGGAATTGAATCTAAACTGATAATTGCAAAGAACAGAAATGGTGAGACTGGAATTGTTAATTTAGTTTTTAAACCTGAGTGGACACGTTTTTTTAATCAGTCTTATGTTTCGGATTCAGACGTAGCATCGATAACGAATTATTAATTTTCCAGTTTAAAAACACACAATCAACTAATAGATTACCAACTCAAATTTGACAATATCCTGATAAAAACTTTGTTTTTAGATTATCTAATTACAAACTCAAGTAACTCTTAAATTGAAATTAAAACATGAAAAGATATTTAAAAATATTAACGTCTTTGATTCTTTTCGGTTCACTGTCAGCCCTTGCAGTAACTGTGAATGAAATCATTGTTAAATCTACAACCAGTGAAATAATCCCGGATGGAATGATCAAGGCAAATATGACATTGCAGAGTGGCGATGAATTTACTCCTGAACAACTCTCCCTGGATATTAAAACTCTCTATTTAACAAAACAATTTGATGACATTGAAGCTAAAGTTGAACCTGCTGCTGCGGGGAAAGTAAATATATTGCTCAACGTTAAACCCAGGGCCCGGGTTAGCTCTGTCATTTTTCATGGCAATGATATGATCTCATCTTCACGATTACAACAGACATTGACTCAGAAAACAGGCGAACCATTAGATGAAAAACTCTTAACAGATGATTTACAAGAACTCTATGATCTATACCATAAAAAGGGATACAATGATACAGTCATAAATCAACAGGTAATAAAAAATGAAGAATCAAATGACACTGAAATTCTCTATAACATCGATGAAAAAGCTCGATATAAAACTAAAGAAATAGAAATAATCGGCAACACAGTTTTTTCAGATCGTCAACTTCAAAAATTAATGAAGACAGATGTTTCATTTTGGGGTCGAATTTTCCCAGTTGGTTTTTTTAACGAAACTGAACTGAAAAATGATTTGGACAAGATAAAACAAATCTACTGGAACAGTGGGTATCTCGACTTTAAGATCGATAACATAGAAAGAAACTTTAATTCTGAAGCAAATAAAATTTACCTTGCCATTTACGTCCTTGAAGGATTACAATATTACGTAGGAGAAACCCGTCTCTCCGGTAACCTCGAATTTAACACTGACACATTGGAAAGTTTACTGTCTTTAAAGTCAAATGAAATATTCAAAATTGATTATGAACGGAGAGATATTGAGATTATCACAGATAAATATAATCAGGTTGGATATTTAGACTGTTATGTTTATGCAGATAGAATCATCGACAGTAAAAACAAAAATGTAACGATTAATTTCATCATTAATGAAGGAAAATCGTCATCAATTAGAGATATTAACATCTCAGGAAATAAAGTAACCAAAGATTATGTCATTCGACGAGAGTTGAAAATCTACCCGGGTGATCTGAGCGATTCCCGAAAAATAAACTCAAGTAAATCAAGCTTATTAAATCTGGGCTATTTCAATAAAGTCGACATAATCCCGGTTTCCACCGATGATCCTGAGCAGAAGGATCTAAACATAAAAGTAAATGAAAAATTAACAGGCCAACTACTATTTGGTGCAGGCTTTTCAAGTACAGATTCAATATTGGGTACCATCGAGATTGCTCAGTCAAATTTTGATATCAAAAATTATCCCACATTTAAAGGTGGTGGTCAACGATTCAGACTGCGTGCGAAGCTTGGATCATCACGAAGGGATTTTGTTTTATCCTTTACAGAACCCTGGTTAAATGACAAACCTCTACGTCTTGATTATGAATTATGGCGCCGAGAAACATCGAGTAACAGAAATTATGATCAAGACAGTTCAGGAACAAGTGTTAATATTACGCGAAAGTTAAAAAAACGTTTCTGGCGTCAATCATTTGGATACAGACTTGAAGATATAGATATTAACGACATCGATTTGGATTTCAGCAATGAATTCCTTAGAAAAGAAGAAGGCAGTGAGCTCGTCAGTGCACTGACCCTGGGGTTTATTCGGGACCGCCGTGATAGAGTAATTCTAACATCCAGCGGATCAAGATTATCGATTCGAACAGAATTGCAGAGTGAAGTTATCGGCAGTTATACAAATCTATACAAATTAATTGCCACCGGGGATAAATACATTCCAATTTTCAAGCAAACCGTATTAAAACTTTCGGGTGAAATCGCTCAGGCAGTACGTGTTTCAGGGAATCAAATTAGAATTTTTGATCGTTATTTTGCTGGTGGGGCAAATTCCATCCGCGGTTTTAAGGAACGGGACGCCGGTCCTGTTGATTCGGCCAATGGAGAACCTGTCGGGGGACGCTCTATGATGCTTGCTTCAGCAGAAATGACAGGTCCAATCTACGAAGAAACTATTTTTTGGAGCCTGTTTGTTGATTCGGGAAGTGTATGGGAAAAATCAGCAGGTTGGAATTTTTCAGAATTAAATGTTGGGTTAGGTGCAGGACTAAGATTATTCCTCCCCATTGGTGCAATTCAATTAGACTATGGCTGGCCGGTTGTACGTGAATTCGATCACCTCCGAAACGGTGGCAGATTTCATTTTAACCTGGGTTACAATTTCTAGATGTTTATTAAAATTAGAAATAACCCGTATCAATTAAAAAATCCTGGACTAATAAAGAGTATTCTTTAACGTCGTCTCACTGCCAGCCGTAGAATTTTCAGTTTCTTCCCGATATTTTGCATAAAAATCTTCCGGGAGATAAATCAATCGAAAACCTGTGTATAAAACACGTTTATCAGATGGGTTTTCATAACATCTTGCATTGCAGTTACAATGTTTCTCTTCATTAATACAAGATCCACCTCGAATAATATGAGCTTCTCCAATATCATCGAGACACCATTCCCGGACATTACCAATTAAATCAGCACATCCATAAAGACTGACATTTAATGGATGTGTGCCAACAAAGCCTGCTTATGAACGCCTGGCAGTAAATGACCTCTTATCTCCATCTGCTTTTGGCAAGTTATTACCCCGGGGATAAATTCTGCCGGCCGGTCCACGGGCTGCTATTTCCCACTCTTTTTCCGACGGAAAGCTGTAATATTCTCCTGTGACAGAGCGTGACCAACGAGCATAAGCTTTCGCATTTTGCCAGCTAATTGGTGTTGCCGGACAATCCGGTTTTGGCGGCAGTTGTTCCATAATATCAAATAGATCATAGTCGTAACTGGAATCAGCTGCAAACTGTTTGAATTGCTTAACGGTAATTGGATCGTTGACCATATAAAACAAAGCTGGAATTTTACTCGGTACTCGATCTTTTCCATAAAGGAAAGTACTATCGGGTATGTAACAATATTCATGACTCATTCAAATAAATTTTTTAATTAATTAAGGTTCAAGACAACTTAAGTTGTATAATTATTAACACAATCTACTGTTTTTTGATGAGTAACAAGTATACAATTCACTCCCGAATTTCGAATAAGAAATTTAGGCAGATTGTTAAGTACTATTCGTTGGATATTGAAGCGGATAAAATTGCTGAAAGAAACAGTATAAATAAGATACTTAAAGCCATTAGACATCGTATCGCTGAAGTTGGTGAAACTGAGATTGACGAAAGCTGTTAAAAATTATTGGAAAATCACCAATTGAGTTGTCTTGAACCATTTTTTAATATTTCAACAGGAAATTTTGTAGATTTTAGACCAGACGCATATTTGAGACTATGTAGTATAGATTAATATTCTTGAGCAACTAAACATTAGAAAAATAAGAAAAACCATTAAAAATTTAGAGATAAACAATGCGGAAATCTCATAGCATATTTGACCGTTTAATAAATCGGTTAGACTTATTAGATGCTAAAACCATTCAAAACTGGATGCAAAAACTTGCGAGGGAAAAAGGATTGTTAGATACAATCCTGCAGACAATCCATGAAGGTGTTTTAATTATTGACAAAAATTTTAAGATTCAGTATGTCAACAATGCAGCAATAAACCTGGTGGGACTGCCGGACGATGTAAATGAAAACGACAATCACAGCATTAATCGTTATATCCGCGATGTCGACTGGGACAGCTTAATATCCCCTGATCTCAAAGAATGGCATGGTGCTTCAAGACTTGAAATCGAAGTATTTTACCCAATTCACAGATATCTTCAATTTTATTTAATCCCGTATAAAAACGAAAATGAAGATTCCAAATCAGCAGGATTAGCGACAATTATTTTAAATGATATCACGGAGTTTCGAAATAATGCAGAGTCAAAAATTGAATCCGAAAAGTTAAAAACAATGACAATGCTGGCTGCAGGTGTTGCTCATGAAATTGGCAATCCTTTGAACAGCTTGACAATTCACCTGCAATTACTTCAGCGTATCTTAAATAAAAAGCAGAAAATGTATGAAAACAGCGAAGCTGATGAACTTCTGAAAATTTCATTACAAGAGGTTAATCGATTAGATTCAATCATTAATCGATTTTTAAAAGCACTGCGTCCGACTAAACTTGAATTAAAACCATTATCGTTAAAAGATACTATCAGCGATTCAATTACGTTCATGAAAAAAGAAATCGAAGATCGCGGAATTTTTGTTGAAGGGACGTGGCCAAAAGATACACCCACAATTTTTGGTGATGATGTACAATTAAAACAAGTGTTTTATAATATCATAAAAAATGCCTTGCAGTCTATGCCTGAAGGTGGATTGCTGCAAGTGTCTCTTTCTGTTACTTCGGATTTTATTCAAATAACATTTACAGATAACGGCACAGGTATTGCCCCTGAAGAATTAAGTAATATCTTTAACCCTTATTATACAACTAAGGAAGACGGGTCAGGATTGGGTTTAATGATTGTTGAACGAATCATTCGAGAACACAACGGTGAACTTGGGGTTGAAAGTGATTTAGCAAAGGGAACAACCATAAATATAAAACTGCCCCGATGGGATAAAACAACGAATTTATTGGAGCGGCCTGCACAACCTGTAAGTGTCAATAAAACCATTGATATTGATAAATAAAAATTACCGTTATTTTGAACATGAATATCAAGTAACTGCAATTCTTTATATATGAATCCAATGGCGAAGCAGTCCATTGCTGATCAGGAAATATTTAGTTTATTATGAAAAAAATAGAACTCTTAATAATTGATGATGAACGCAATACCCGGGAAGGATTAAAACGGGCACTTTCAAATAAATACGAAGTCAGTGTTGCCAGTAACGCTAAATTGGCAATTAATTATATTTTAGAGAAAAATTTTGACATTGTGTTAACCGATTTACGGATGCCTGAACTTGACGGAATGAATTTCCTGAAACGGGTAAATTCCATGGAATCCAGGCCGATATGCATCATGCTCACAGCGTATGGTTCAATAGAAAATGCCGTTGAAGCGATGAAATATGGTGCCTATGACTTTCTTACCAAACCTGTAAATCTTGATAATCTTGAGATTGTCATTGGACGTGCTCTGGAATCAGTAAAAATCAAAAAAGAGAATATCAATCTTAAACGAGAACTCGCCTCAAAATATGCCTTTGAAAATATTATCGGAAAGTCAACTGCAATGCAGCAGGTTTTTGATGCCTTAAAACAAATAGCACCGGCAAAATCTACCGTACTGTTAACTGGAGAAAGTGGAACGGGTAAAGAATTAGCTGCACGTGCACTGCATCAACTCAGCAATCGCTCAGATAAACCCTTCATAACCGTACACTGTGCTGCACTGTCACGAAATTTACTTGAAAGTGAATTATTCGGGCATGAAAAAGGTGCATTCACAGGTGCAGCTGAACAGAGAAAAGGACGCTTCGAATCCGCTGACGGTGGAACTGTTTTCCTGGATGAAATTGCTGAAATTGATCCCTCTATTCAGATTATTTTACTTCGAATTCTGGAAAATAAAATTTTCGAGCGGGTCGGTGGCTCAACTCCTGTCGAGGTTGATGTTCGTTTAATAGCAGCAACAAACAAGGATTTAAAAAAAATGGCCAATAAAGGAGAATTTAGAGAAGACCTTTATTATCGGTTGGATGTCTTGCAAATTCATATGCCTGCCTTATGTGAGCGAAAAGATGATATCCCCTTACTGCTAAAGTATTATTTAGATGTATCTAATAAAGAAAATGAACGAAATATTATAAGTTTTTCTCCCCATGCTTTAGAATTGTTGATCGATTATGACTGGCCCGGGAATGTTCGCGAGTTACGCAACGCTGTTGAAAGAATGATCGTCATGGCACGAAATGAAATTATTGATATAGATGACATTCCTGTTCATATACGGTATAAAGACTCAGATAATCCACTATCACAAATTATACCTGACAATAAAGTACTTAATATCAATGAAAACGAAAAGTTGATGATCATCAAGGCGTTGCAAAAATGTAACGGGAATAGAACTGAAGCCGCAAAGCAGCTTGGAATAAGCAGAAGAACCATCATCCGTAAAATAAAAAAATCAGGATTGGATCTTTGATAATTATTTTCAACTTCAATTGACACCTGTCAAACTAATTTTGTCATATAAATTCCATGCATAAAATAAGTCGATCATATATTTATACGTGGATTAGATAAACACCGGCAGTATATGAATATCAAATACTCACTAATTAATATTTGCAACAAAATCATTGAATCCGGGTTAATTTTTTTAATCATATTCACCCCGTCAGCATTCGGTTCTGTCCACCCCTGGGCATATTCCATTATGGGATGCATAAGCTTTTCATTGGTGATAGTATGGCTGATAAAATTAATTATTAAAAACGAAAACCAAAAATCTACGTTGAGCAGCTTCAATCTGCTACTTATTCCTCTAGCCCTTTTTCTCGGACTCATTCTATTTCAACTAACCCCTCTTTCTCCAGGCATGTTACATATGCTGTCACCTAACACTTTTGACTTATATAAGCTTACCTTAGCTGACTATAGTTTTAGTGAAAAATCATTAGGAAATTATAGAACACTATCAATTTATCCTTACCTGACGAAGACAATGTTCTTACAACTCTTATCCTGTATTAGTATATACATAGTGATAACAAATAATTTCAGATTTAAAAAGTTTAGAAAAGGAACGCTAAGATCAGAGAGGGAAAACCAGGATCAAGATTTTTATATTGATGGCGAACGATTTATAAAAGCTATAATTTTTACTGGATTCACTGCATCATTATTAGGGTTACTACAGTATTTTTCTGGTACAGAAAAGATATACTTTTTACGAGATGCATCCTATGCGAGTCCATTTGGTCCCTATATAAATCGTAATCATTTTGCAGGTTACATAAACCTGACGATTCCTTTACTCTTAGCCTTGTTAATCTCAAATCAAAAAAACAACAGCATTTTGTATAATCAAAAAAATAACTCTCGATTTTTTATCAAAAATATGATCGTTTCTGTTGATCCCTGGATACGGAATAATGGATTTAACTCTTTTTCGCTGGTCCTGATGATTTCATGTCTCTTCTTATCAGCTTCGAAGGGCGGGTTTCTTAGTTTTTGGATATCGATGGCAATATTTTCAGTAATTATATTTGCAGGAAAGCGACATACAAAAATTCATATCTCTATAAAAACTATTTTAATTATATTCATATCAACTTTATTTATGACACTGCTATGGAGTGATTTAAGGCCTGTGTTGACGCGATTTTCACAATTAAATGAATATTTAGAGACAATCGATTTAAATTACAGAACTCTTGCTTATATAGATGCCTGGAAAATGTCCAGGGATTTTCCTTTATTTGGAATTGGATTAGGCGGGTTTGAAATTCTTTTCTTCAAATATAGAAGTATGAAAGCCGCAGAAATAGCTTCAACTTCCTACAGTTCAACGCATAGTGACTATTTACAGCTGCTTACAGACACAGGGTCGCTGGGATGTATTATGATATCTATTTTTATTTTGGTATTTTTTAGCCTTGTGATAGTAAAACATCATAAGGAAAGAGATCCTTTCACTAAGTTGCTGACTGCTGGAGGATTTAGCGGAGTTATCTCAATGTGTTGTCACAGTTTTGTTGATTTTAATATGCAAATACCTGCAAATGTTTTGCATCTATTTATAATAGTGGGTATAACTCAGATATCCTTCGCTCAAAAGATAAAATAAAACCCGTGTAATAATAGGTACCTTTCTCAAACTCCAATTTAAAAATCTTTCTCTTAAAAGAGGAATAAACAGAATTTTTTCAATCAATCAAGGCTGAATTTGTGAATACATCTTCTCAAGTTGACCTTTTAACAGAGAAGCAAAAATCACAGATGACGAATTATCTATCTTGCTGACACTATCTGAGGAATTAAACGCGAAAAAGGACAAGATTGATATTCTTAAAAATTTGGGTAACAACGAGTTGATTTTGATTGAATGTAAAACGGTAAAATAAAGTGGATACAACAAATTCAGTTCGGTTTCGACACAAATGAAATCATATCCCGGACTTGCCAAAGAAAAAGACTGCTAAATCATTAAATTCTTATTAATTGCCCCGGATTTCAGTGATGACTTTATCAATGATACTGAACTTGAATATGATCTGAATCTGTCCCTAATTACAGCTTCTTCTCTAATCAAGATACTTGAAGGATTAAAAAATTCTAAGAAGCGTAAACAGTTTTACAAACTATTAATAAGGGATGCGTTGATCAAAGAGGATAGAATTATTAAGGCAATCCGAAGATAGAAACCGAGTCCTTAGAAATGACTAAGAATCAATATCGCCCTGCCGGACTGCAAAGCATCTTAGTCTTACCTTTAAAAAATACATAACCATGAGTCTAGTTAAATTAACCTATAATTGATTTTTGATTATCAATCTCGAAAAATTATTAATAAATTAGAATTACCTTCTTCAGTTCAAATAAATGGGCCAAGATGTACCATAGGCCTTTTAACATTGTCGATGAAATATTCTATGGTATTTGGATGATTGTCACATATATCGTTGCCATAACCCGTCCTTTAAGAAATGGTAATAATACGGATATTTGTAAAAATTAAAATTTTAAAATATTGCTATATGGTTTAATATAACCATATGAAAACAACAATAGATATTTCTGACAATATTTTACTTCGTGCTAAAGATTTGGCTAAAAAAGAAAATATTACCTTCAAAGAACTCACAGAAGAGGGATTGGAACACATCTTAAAGGACCGAATTACCAGAAAAAAAGTAAAAGTAAAACCAATCTTATTTTCTGGAAAAGGTCTATCTCCTGAGTATCAGGATAAATCATGGAATGATATCCGCAAAACTGTATATGACGGCAATTCCGCTGAGCTCCATTGCCGCCGGTGAGCTTGGTCGTTATGTTTCAATGAGGACAACCAATAAATGGAAAATAAACAAGAAAAATTTATTAGAGTTGCAGAGAAAAGAACTTCAGAACTTATTAACAAAATAAGAGTACTATCAAAATGCTCTGACAATCATTCCTATGGTTATACAGCAGTTCAAATTGATGAGATATTTAATGCTATAGAGAAAGAGTTGCAACAATGTAGAATAATGTTTGACTCTGGGGAAAGTGCTCGAACAGCATTATTTTTCTTTAGTTCTAAAGCAAAATTACCAAGCGATGATTCTGGGGCTAGAGCATTTGACGAAGAGGAAGCATCAAATAATGAAAGTTCAACAACATAACAAATCATTTCTGCCGACCGCGATTTTTCCCGATACAGTAAGCTGAAAGTAGTCAATCCGCTGCTGACATAATTTCAGTATCGGATCAAGAATTTTAATCGTATCGAATTATTTCAAAGAGTTTGGTTTTGAATTTCGTCCTGCTTCAATTGGAAAATTGTATCCCCTATCCCCTATCCCCTATAAGCTATTCACCGATCCGTTTTAATTCGCGGCAATGATTGGGTGTTATTTAAATATTCTGTCAGGGTCCTATCTATTATTATCAGCAAATAATTAATAATTTTTTTTACTGAATGTGGATAGACCGCCAGCTTCCACGCCGCCGGATCACAGCGTCACCTGCAAACCCAACTCCTGCCAATGCTAAAAATAACGTTAATTCCAAATTTCCAGTACTAAAGTACTAATATTAATGATTACAGCTTCAGTTATAAGCATTGCAGCAATCAAAATTTTAATGCGATAACACCTGAACCTGCTCCTTAAAACCAGCCCGTTTTGAAAGAGAGTCCTGAATACTAAATTATAGTAATACAGGAGGATATATACTGAAACGGAAACGGGTTACAGATGAGCAGATAATCGGGATATTAAAAGAAGGTGAATCAGGCGTTTCGGTTCAGAGACATACTTCGTAAACATGGAATAGCTGAAGGTACCTGTTATCGATGGAAGTCGAAATTTGGGGGCATGGAACCTGGTGATGTAAAAAGGCTGCGTAATTTGGAACAGGCGAATAATCGTTTGGAAACGATGGTTGCGGATTTGATGCTTGAAAATCAGGTATTAAAGGACGTCAACTCAAAAGAGTGGTGATGCCTGCAGTGATATTTTGTTCCGAATTATCCCTTTTTAAAAAACATAGATTATCTTGAGCAATGCATAGCCCGGACGCTTAGTCAAACTTAATTTCTTTGATTTTACAAGCCATATTTTCTTGCTAAAAAACAAGTCAGTTTTTTAAAAGTCTATACGGATCGGATTGATTATATAATCACTGTTATTTTCAGCAGACATTTGATCCTCATCAAATCCTGAATTCATTAATGAATCATCGTTCCCGTTAACGATTGGTTGTTGTTTTTCGCCGTCATAAACAAAACTCACTGATTAAGAAAAAATAGTATAAGAAGTCGGTCTGAAGATTGTTCACCTAACGGGCTATACTGGCGTTCTAATAAAATCACTAATAATTATTTAAAGTGTATTTAAAATTGTAACGATCATGTTATACTAATTTTGGTTAATTCAGATTCAGTTAAGTTAACAGCCTGTATGTTATTCTGCCAATATCCTGCAGGCTATACTCAAAACTGAATTTCACACACATTCACTACTTGGAATTATATCCAGAGAACATAAGGAGTTTAACATGGCGTTCAATTATAAATCCAAAGCCATGGAGATGGAGAGTGATACATCTAAACGGAGCCGTTGGAAATATCATTCTATTGTTACCCTTTTATTAAGTACTGTTACCTGTTTTTGTTTTACTCTTAACGGTGCACCCTCTGAAGCACCATGGATTGCAAATGCACACAGGAAAATCGAATTGAAAGAGAACAATGCAAACGAATTAGGTGCAAAGCTTGAGTATCTACGAAAACAATATACCCGGAAGATAAAGGAAAAGAAAAAACTTTTCTTCATGACGGTCGAGAATGAAGATGATTATTCCAGAGATGAAATTAAGGCCATGGAAAAAAAGATCGAGCGTATGGATAAGGAAATCAAAGAGCTGGAAGTAAAACTTATTAACATAGAAAACCAGGCTAGGAACAGTAAAAAAATTGTTAAGAAACTAAAAAGAGTCATTAAGAATGCTGAAAGTGGATATCGCAGGATTAAATCCGCATCAGAAAATGATTTAGAAGATTTAAAACTGAAAACAATGAAAGAGTTTATTACCGTTGAAGATGGGAAAGTTAAGGAAGTAAAAAAGAAGAAAAGGTTTTCATTTTTTAGCAAATTCCGACTACCCAGAAAAGAAAAAAGTGAATTGCACACAATCATGAAACATAAGTCAAAGAAATCCAGTGAAACAGTGAAGAAAAAGAAAGAAACGAAGAAAGCAGTACAACACAAACAATTGACAAAAGAGAAAGAGAAAATAAAAAAAGAGGCAAAAAAACCTAAAAAAATGCCGCGTAAAAAGAAGATCAAAGCTGCATCTCCTGAGCCGGTTCCAGATAAAATTTTACTCAATGCTGACAGCATTCTGATTGATGATTTTAATGCAGCAGAACCTACAAATAAACTTGGCAACCGTACTAATGCCTACCAAATGACTCCTTCAACATCAATGATTGACTTTCAAACAGATACAATTGAGGGTGCAGAGTCAGGAGTTTTAAGATTAGAATTTGACAAGAAAAACAAAGGTGGTCCACATTGGAGGGGAGGCTGGTGTGGGTATTATTCAATGCTAAGAGATGGAAATACCGGTGCCTATTTGAATGCCTCAGAATTTAAATATATTTCATTTTGGGTTAAGGGAGAGACTGGCAAGGAAAATTTTGCAATCGGCCTGGCGGATAAGCGTTGGGATCAACTCGGAGATTCTGTTAAATCAAATCAGGTAAACTTTTACGTTAAAAATTCTAAACTCAATACTAAATGGCAGAAAGTGAAAATTCCACTTGAGGAATTTGAAATTGACAAACATCAGCTTGCTTCAGTATCGATTTGTTTTGAATCATTTTGTTTCCGGAACGGTGCCGGAAGCGGAAGCGTATATATAGATAACCTGGCGTTGGAAAAATAGAATCTAAATCCGTTTCAAAATTTAAAAATCAGTTAATTCGTATTTATGAAAAAAAATAAAGTCGTTTTAATTCCCGGTGACGGTATTGGACCGGAAATTACAGATGCCGCAAAAATGGTCATTGCCGCTGCAGGAGCTGATATTGAATGGATAGAAAAGAAAGCGGGTATACCGGCGATAGAAGAAGGTAAAAATGTTTTACCCGAAGATACCCTCGATGCTATAAAGCAATATAAAATTGCCTTGAAAGGGCCCTGCACCACTCCAGTTGGTAAAGGATTCAGGTCAATCAACGTACAGTTACGGAAAAAGCTGGACCTATATGCTGCAGTTCGACCCGTACGAAATTTTCCAGGAATAAAAAGTCGATTTGATGATGTCGATTTAGTTATCGTTAGAGAAAACACCGAAGGACTGTATAGTGATGTTGAAAATGAAATTACCCCCGGTGTCGTGATGAGCATGAAGGTTGCAACACGAGTTGCCTGTACCCGAATCGCGCGCTGGACATTTCGATATGCAACGCTGCGTAAAAGAAAAAAGATCACAGTTTTTCACAAAGCGAATATCATGAAACTTACCGATGGGTTGTTTATTGAATGTGCCCAAAAGATACATGAAACTGAATATCCCAACATTAAGTATGAAGAAGTCATTATTGACGCTGGCTGCATGAAACTCGTCCAGGATCCCTCACAATTCGACATATTACTTCTTGAAAATCTATATGGTGATGTCGTTAGTGATCTATGTGCTGGATTGGTTGGTGGTCTGGGTGTTGTGCCGGGAGCAAATATTGGAGAAAATCAATCTGTATTTGAGGCTGTTCATGGATCAGCACCCGATATTGCGGGTAAAAATGCGGCAAATCCACTGGCTCTTATTATGTCTGCCGTCATGATGTTAAATCATCTGTCAACATCAAAAACAGATGTCTACAAAACAGCGGCAAATAAAATCAAACACGGCTATAATCAAGCATTATCAGATGGAATGAAAACCAGAGATTTAGGTGGTAAGCTGGGTACCAAAGAATTTGCACAGGCTATCATTGAGCGATTGGATGGAGGATAGCTGCCCAACGAATTTGAACAATTCCGGTTAGACGGAAATTACAATTTTGTGACATAATCGTCATAAGTTTACCAATTAAATATATCAAATTTTCAAAATCTAATTTTATATCGTCATTAACCCAAAAATAATGGAGAAGTAAAAATGTTAATAAAAAAAATAATTATCCTGCTAACTTCAATTACGTTTACATGTGGATTTGCGATCGCACAAGAAAGCTCACACAAACATAAACACGAAGGATCACATAAAGTTAAGAAAGCAGATTCCCACTCAGATAAACATGAAGGATCACACAAAGCTGCGTCTACACGTATCACAGGTGAAGCCATTGATATTGGATGCTACGTAGGAAAAAGCGAAAAAGAATATAGAAATGCAGCCTGTATCAAAGCATGCTTAGCAAGTGGTGCACCGGCGGGTATTAAAACTGATGATGGCACAATATATCTGGTCGTTGGTGCCGATGAGAATTTGAAAAAATCACTCTCAGATAACTCGGGGGAAAAGGCAACTTATAAGGGAACCGTATTAAAACAAGATGGTATGTCCATCATAAAAAATGCTGTCCTTGAAAAATAAAATTTTAAACGTTGTTTCCTTATGAAATCCTGATAGTCCAGGTTACCCTGATTGGTTTATATGCGGTTTACCCGGACTATAGACTAAATCAAATTATTTAATCTCACTCGTGGGCTTAGCCGCCGTGGCTGGTTTAATCTCCCGACAGTTGCGGCGGGGCGGTTGGTTTATAGATTGGGTCCCGCGTCAATAACCTCATTACTGGCACCGTCTTTATATTTTTCAAAGTTGTTTTGAAATAACTCAGCAAGATGCCGGGCAGTGTCATCATATTCGTTTTTGTCTTTCCAACAATTTCGCGGTACCAGCAGTTCGTCAGGAACATTTTCACAACCTTGAGGAATCTGAAAATCGAAAATCGGATCGGCGTCCATTTCCATTCCTGCCAACGATCCATCATGGATTGCATCGATTATTGACCGGGTATGAGCTATCGACATTCTTGAACCAACACCAAAGCCACCGCCCGTCCAGCCCGTATTAACTAACCAGACGTCTGTTTGATGCCGATTAATTTTTTGTGCTAACAACTCTGCGTATTTTTGTGGGTGCCAAACCATAAATGCCTCACCAAAACAAGCTGAAAATGTTGCCTGCGGTTCCGTCACACCCATTTCGGTTCCTGCAACTTTTGCAGTATAGCCACTTATAAAGTGATACATTGCCTGTGCAGCACTCAATTTACTGACAGGGGGCAAAATACCAAAGGCATCGCAGGTAAGAAAAATAATATTCTTCGGGTGCCCGCCTAGACACGGTATTTTTGCATTGGGGATAAATTCAATTGGATAGGAAGCCCGGGTATTTTCAGTAAGAGAACAATCATCATAGTCTACGATCCTGCTGCCGGATTCAAGAACAACATTTTCTAATACTGTACCAAACTTGATTGCATTAAATATTTCAGGTTCATTTTCAGGAGACAAATGAATGCATTTCGCATAACATCCGCCTTCAATATTATATACTCCTTCATCGTCCCAACAATGTTCATCATCCCCAATAAGCCGGCGGCGGGAATCTGCTGACAGTGTTGTTTTCCCTGTTCCGGAAAGACCAAAAAACAATGAAACATCGCCGTTGTCTCCTTCATTAGCAGAACAATGCATTGATAAGATCCCTTTTTTGGGCATCATGTAATTCATTACCGTGAATACACCTTTTTTCATTTCTCCGGCATATTCAGTACCGAGTATAACCATTTGTTTGCGTTCGAAACTAACATCAATACTTGTCGTTGAGGTCATTTGGGATGTATATCTATTAGCAGGAAAACGACCGGCATTGTAAATTGTAAAATCGGGTTCGCCAAAACTCTCTAATTCCTTTTCAGTGGGTCGAATAAGCATATTAAACATGAACAGTGCATGATAGGCACGGGAACAGATTATTCTTACCTTCATCTGATGTTTCCTGTTCCAACCGGCAAATCCATCGATAACATAAAGTTGTTCATAGGTATTAAGGTAATCAACAGCCCGCTCATGATTGATTAAAAAAGTAAGATCATCCAGCGAAATATTAATCGGCCCCCAATTGATATCCTCCCGGCTGTCTTCATGATCAACAATATGTTTATCTTTTGGGCTGCGTCCGGTTTTATTTCCCGATGAAACAAGAAGAGAGCCCATACTTGAAATAAATGATTCTTTCTCATTCTTCAGTGCTTCTTCATACAGTTTAGCCGGAGCAACGTTTCGCAGAATACGTTTGACGTTTATATTGTGTTTCGATAAATCAAATGAATAGGGCATAAAATTCATTCTCTCTTTTTTTATTAATTATTGCCTCGTTTCCGAATCAATCCAATTCAGAAATTCAGGATTCCCACCCCGGACTGGAATCGCGATTATACATGGGCAATCATAGCTATGAACTGACGTCACTCTGTCAATAATCAAATCAACCAATCTTGATTTAGTTTTACAAATCATTACAGTTTCACTATTTTCACATATTTTACCTTGCCACCGATAAATAGATGACATATTATTTATAATATTCGCACACGCAACTAAGTTTTCTTTCACCAAGACTTCACCTATCATTGCTGCTTCATCCGTATCAGAAGCTGTTATATAGACAAGACTGATATCCATCGGTCAACCTTACACAGAAGTTAAAAATTTCTTATAAAATTTTGTCAGATCAGGAATAGTGCAAAAATTATTTCACTAAATGTTAAATCAATAGTAAAAATAAGACTGAAAGTGTCAATAGATAAATCGAAAATAATGAAAAATACGACAATAAAATTTTGGGATATGGACCATACATTAATCGCAATCGACAGTGACGTGTCATGGAAACGATATTTAATCGATATCGGTTTAGCCCCAAACAATGCAGTTGAACAATCAGACTACTACTGGAATCAGTATATTTCCGGAAACCTGGATATCAATGACTTTAATTCGTTCCAACTCAAAGAGTTCAAGAATAAGTCAATAGAAGACCTGGAAGTTCTTTCACAAAACCATTTTGAACAATGCGTGAAATCCCAGATTTACGACCAGGCATTTACCATGGTCAATCATGCCCTTTCTCAGAGAGAAACATTATGTATGATAACGGCAACCAACAGCGTAATTGCAAAACCGATTGCCAATCATCTTGGCTTTGAACATATGATTGCTGCCATGCCTGAAAAAAAGGATGGAATTTATACAGGGACCATTACAGGAGAATATTGTGGCGGTAAAGGAAAAATTCCTTATATGAAGGTGTTCTGTGAACGTTATCATTCAGATTTAAATCAATGCTATTATTATGGCGACAGTGTCGCTGATATTGTTATAATGGACGCGGTTGGTTTCCCGATTGCCGTTAATCCAATGCCTGAGCTAAGGATGCATGCTAAAAAAAAAGGCTGGGATATTCTAACTTTTGAGAACCTGTAATTGACGTTACCCTTGACATCCCAAACGTTTCAAATCCGAATACAATGCTGAGGTATTTCACAAATTAAGACGGTGAGACTTCGTTACCTGCCTTCAGACTCTCAATCTCTTTTTCAAGTGATTTCACTCTCTTAAGCAGTTCAGGAAGCTTCTGGACTGCTGCTGCTTGTTTCCAAAACGTTTGACGCGGAACTGAAGGGTACCCGCAATAGGCAACTCCAGGCTCTGCATCACGGGACCATACAGACTTTGCCATGAGAATTGCCCCGTCCCCGATCTTCAAATGCCCGACAACACCGGATTGCCCGGCAATAATCACATTTTTTCCAATATCGACGCTGCCGGATACACCGGATTGTGATACTATGATGGTGTTTTCTCCAAGAATAACATTATGACCAATTTGTACAAGGTTATCAATTTTTGTGCCTCGTTTGATCCAGGTTTTATCAAATCTTGCACGGTCGACAGTCACATTTGCTCCAATTTCAACATCATCATCGATTTGAACGATACCTGATTGGGGAATTTTTTTGTGCCCGTCCGGACCGGTGATATAACCGAACCCATCACTGCCTATAACCGTTCCGCTGTGAATCGTAACCCCATCACCAATAATTGCTCGTTCACGAACCGTCACATTTGGGTGAATCCGACAATTTTTCCCAATCCGGGAATTCGGACCGATATAACTGCCTGCTTCTACAATAGAATGACCAGCGATAATGACACCTTCCTCTATGACGACTCCGGCGCCTATATGCAGGTTACCGGCTAATTCGGCTGACGGATGAATTGAGGTCGAACTGTGAATCCCTATTGCAGGAATATATTGATAAGATACAAAATGTTGAGTTATATCAACAAACGCTTCGGACGGGTTATCACACTTAATCCAGGCACGGTTTTCGGGTGGCGGACTGTCAAAGTCATGTGGGACAAGAACAATAGCAGACTTTGAGGATAAGACTGACTTTCTATATTTATCATTTCCCAAAAATGAAATGTCATATTCTGATGCATCAACAAGATTTGCAATTCCTTTGACTGATATTGATTCTGATCCAACCAAAACAGCACCCAACATCTTAGATATCTGTTTCGCACTTAATTCAGATTTGCGATCATTTTTCATAAATTTAATCGTATTGTGCGGAAGAAATCATAATAAATCAATTAGATGTCTGTAACAACAGAAATTGGAAATCAAATAATCCAGGTGCGGCAACGAGTTATTCTTCTTTATTTTCTTCTACCTTTTTCTTTACAGACTCTAACTTTTCTTCATGTCCTTTATTTATCATGGAGAGGATTATATCAGTTATATCATTTTCTGGTTTCAGGTAAATAAATGTCGGAAGCCGGTTTAGTGTGATACCTGAACTGTCTATGACTAAATCGTATCCCTGCTGTTCTGAATAAACTCTTACAATATCCGATATTTCTTTTACGATTTTGTTCGTTAATTCCTCAAGACGGTTACGCATATCCATTTGTTTCTCTTTATTATATTCCTGGATTTGCTTTTTCTTTTCCTGGAGAAGCATAAATTTTGTCTGGGCTTCATCCCTCTTACCTTCGCGAACTTCCTCATTTAATGCAATATTTTGAGATTCATCCCGCAACCTGTTAAACGCATCTTCTAATAACTCTCGTTCTTTATCAAGATTATTTGCAAATTCTGAAAAAATCTCACCTTGTTTCTGAATCACTCTATTTTCTTTTATGGTTTTATAATACCCCTGAAAAATGGTGTCCATATCGATATATACCCAATTTAACGCTTGAGAACACACATTTGCGACTGCGAATAAAAATATTAAAGTGCTTAAAATCCCGCTTTTTGCCTTCGACATTGTTGATGATCCTTTATATGATTTTTTAACCGTTGAACAGGTTAAATGCAACGTGATAAGTTCAAAACCCAATACTAGGTAGTATTCCTGATAATATGAACCGCATAAATAGTATATCAATTAATGCTATAAGCAAAATGAATCTTTGCTGAATATCAGAGTGTAAATTGAGGATGACTCATTTTGAAACTTGTTTTTTATAGAAACGAATAACTCTCTGGTCTGGCGATGCCGACTCAAAGTTAATAACAATGCAATCAGAATCCAGTAAATTTGGAATACGATCCCCCCATTCAATAACGGTAATTGCGTTTTTGTTATTAATGAATTCGTCAATACCAAAGGCCAACGCACTATCTTCGGTCTCGATTCGATACAGATCTAAGTGATAGAGAGTTTTGCCGGCACATTCATATTCCTGAATAATTGTAAAACTGGGACTGGTTATTGGTAATTCTACTCCGAAGCCACGTGCTATACCTCGGGTAAATACTGTTTTTCCAACTCCAAATTCACCACACAGGGCCAATGTTGTTCCACAAGTCAGAGTTTTAGCAAAACATGCCCCTTTTTTTTCTGTCTCATACTCTTGATTTGATATAAATTTCTCGATTAAATTTTCAGATTTAATAATGGTCATAACAGTTTTCCAATGTAAAAAAATATAACAAATATTTCATAACACGATTTAATCATGCACGTTGACATGTGATGTAGCAGTATTAGACTTCGGCAGTAATTATCGCTGACCTGAAAACTTATATTTAAATGGTTATAATCTATAGTCACTTTTTAAAACAGAACATTGTCGTTGATACAGAAACATATCTTTTTTATGTCGGTCAACTGGTTCAATTTGAAGAACGTTCATTCCTGTTAAGTGATGTATTAATCATTGACACGACAATCATAAAAATTCCCGTTGAAAAATATTTAATTGAATGTTCAGAACAGGGTTTTTCACCGAGTCGGAAATCGATTTGGATAAATGCAAATAAAGTCATATCTATCTCGTTACTTTCCGATATCATCATCTTGTAACGCATTGAAATATCCTATGTCAGGAATACTTATTTAAGTCATAACACTATACTTTTATTCTACAAATAAAACATCTAACACACTGAACACAATATCGTCGGTGAACCGTTAACAGACAGTTGGTGTATCACACATAGTTTTGATTCTATTTTTTGCTGTGAAGTTGCCGAGCATCTCCCCGGACAGTCGATTATTCAGTAAAATTGCAAGAATATTGCACCAGGGGGGATACGATTTCGAAGAGAAACGGAAAAACATAGAGTGTTCTTTTTGCAATTTTTTTGCATTTAGTCCTTGACAGTCCTAAAATAATGATTACTTTGAATTGAAAATTAAGTAAGACTTATATTCATCATAAAACACGTGCATTGATAAACACTATGAAATCAACAGTATTTACGGATAAATTCCATGGAAGAATTGATAAATTTGGGGCTGTCGTCTCCTTCGCCTGTGCAGTCCATTGTATTGCAATTCCAATGTTAATTACTCTGCTTCCTTTATTAGGATTAAGTTTTTTATTAGATCAAACGATCGAAAAGATTTTTTTAGTTTCCACCATTTGCCTTGCAGCCTTTAGTCTTTGCTGGGGATTTGTAATCCATAAAAAAATTCAGGCACTCTTAGTTTATACCGCCGCCGCATCAATGATCATTTGTGCAGTATTTATTCTTCCCCATCATCATGGTCATGATAACCACCAGAATTTAACAATGACTTCAGCGTCAGAAACAGTGGTGTCACATCCGCAAAGTGATCCATTCGGGCTGCTTTTACTCCTTGCCGGCAGCAGTGCAATTGCTTTAAGCCATATCTTGAATCGTCATTTTTGCAAATCCTGCATCAAATGTAAAGAGCATCATCATTCATAATAAATCGCCAGGGATTTCATACAGAATCCAATTTCATTTTAATTAATTGGGTATTGCAGGGCTGGTATCTTTAATGGAATTCATGCCTTCGCATACTAAAAAGAGTTTCAAACTGAGAAATACCTCACTGAATCATGAACCCAATGACGATCACAAACTAATCCTTAATTCCTGATTATATTGTTTCACAAATATGAAACGGGTGATATAGAACCTCCTTTAGTTTTAATTATTATTTGATTGTTACTGGAAAACAATTTGGATATAAATTGTGATTTTACTTTCATAAACTATGGATACAGTCAAATCTAAAACGAGCTGCACCGATTATTACAGCCAAAAATGTGAACAGATTCTTAGAGATTCCGGTGCAAAAGTAACAAAGCCCAGACTTGCCGTAATAAAGCTGTTGTCTACGGCAACTGATTGCCTGTCTCCTCGAGAAATCCTTGAGGAGATTAATTTAACATCTCGCAAAAAATCAACCCAGGTCATTGATCAGGTCTCTGTATATCGAATTCTGGATGCATTTTTGAAACTCGGATTAGTTCATCAGGTATTCCCGACAGGTGGCTATATTGCATGTACTCACCTAAACTGCAAAGCCGGATTACATATTCTAATTCATTGTACAGAATGTCACAATACCGAAGAAATTGATATTCCGGGGGATATTTTTTCACCATTAAAATGGTATATAGAGCAACACAAAAGTTTTGTGCCAAAAAATCATTTATTCCAAATCGACGGTACTTGTATGCATTGTCGAAAACACGATGAAATTAATTAAATTTTTAATCTTAACCTTTACATATAATGTGGCTGAGACAATACCGGGCAATCGTCCATAATTCATTTATTGTCACGACAGGTGATCCTTTTTATTTGATTTTACATCTGACAGCATTATTTCTGATTGCCTTGTTAGGCTGTATACCGGGATTTACCTACGGTGAACATATGCAGTTATACCGGGATCAATGCCAGGTATTGATCTTTATGATTGGATGTCTTGGTATTACCTTTGGATTTACCCGGGTAATTACGGATGACATTCGACGTGGTGCCGGAGCAATACTTCTAAGCCGCCCTATTAGCCCCACATGTCTGATTTTGGGTAAATGGAGTGGTGTATTTATCAGTATACTGCTTCTGCATCTATCAGAATTATCAGGGTACTTATGGATATCCGAAGTTGCTTCGGATCCGGAATATTTAAATCTGCCGAGTTTTATGGTCTATCTAATTATTATTATTATGGCGTTACTCATCAGTGCAGGTCGTCATTATTTATTCGGCGGTTCATATGTATTGTATGCGAATATCATTTTAATTACTCTGATTGTTTTAGGAATCATTACGAAAACGGTTATTCAGGGCAATCAGCACTTTGACTGGCCGGGGCTGCAAAGTGGTGCAGTTCTTTTGTTTGCTATCATCGTATTTTCTGCCCTGATATTACCCGTTGCTGTTAAAACAGATTCTGTCATTGTCCTAAGTATTGGTGTCATTGCATTTTTCTTTGGCTTGATTTCAGAATATTTGATTAATATAATTTTACTCAATAATCCCCTGGCAATTCTGGTAAAAGCAATTGTGCCAAACTGGCAAATCTTTTGGATTTCAGACAGGCTGGGCGAGGGATTAAGCATACCAATCAGCTTTTATGGATTATGTGCAGTTCAAGCAGCGGCATTTTTATGTGTCTGTGTTATAATTTCAACAATCCTGTATGAACGCATGGAGATTCAAGGAGAATCATGAATCAAAAACGCTATAACGGGAAATTATCGATTATTGCTGCAGGCATTCAATTGATTTTCTGTGTCGTCCTTTACGTCATCAGTTATCATATTGAACCAGCGATTTCAGCTCACTTTATGGTTCAGGCAGCCAATCTCCTTTTTATATCAGCACTGATATCATTCACCTCATTTATTCATTCATATATGCAGAGCCTGGCTGATGAGGAAGTTGAAGAACTTAAAAAGTCAGACAAATCCGGCACACTTTTTGAAAATGAAGCAGATGGTTTATCAGGACGTTATAAAAATTCGAATGCACAATTTAATAAGGTCATTCTTCCAGTCATAGTCATTTTAATAAGTATCATTGAATTTGCACTGACTTATAGTGTTATATCATTAGAATTAAACCATTCCCATACGATACTGCCCGAGAATCTCAATCCTCTACTGATCAGTGCCTCTGTTTTTATTTCATTTTCATGCTGCTTGTTTATCTTTGGTAAATACTGTATGGGAATCGCTGAAGAGAGTAATAATATTTATATTATTCCTATAGGAAGTTACATGATTTTCTGCTCCTTCCTTTGCCTTGTTTCCGGAATCGCATCACTATTGCATTTCTGGCAATTTGATAGTTTTACACGATCAGCTATGTGGTTGATGTGCGGACTTTCAATTATAATCGCTGTTGAACGACTCATCATTTTTATCATAGAGAAATACCGCCCACAAACTCCTGATACGATCACATTATCTCTATATAACAGCCGGCTGCTGAGACTGATAAGCCAACCTCGCCGGATTGTTGCGAACCTGGCAGAAGTCATTGAATATCAGTTCGGCGTTAATATTTCTGAACAGTGGCTGCAAAACTTTTGTTCAAGAATCTTTATTCCCTGCCTGTTTATACAAATTATTTCCTTTTCTTTACTAACCTGCTTTACCTATGTAAATCCGGGAGAAACTGCACTTAAAGAATATATTGGTTCGACACAGATTAAAGAACTTTCGGCAGGACTTTATATCAATTATCCCTGGCCAATCAATCGTATTCACAGAATACCCACAAAGAAAATCTTTAACACATCAACGGGAACTGCACAAACAGAAAAATTTCAAACCAACTCTGATGAAATATCCACTCCTGTTTTGTGGAATAACGATGCGTTTAATAATAATGTATTCCTGGTCGGGAGTAATAAATCTCAAATTCAACGTGCAAACCAAACATTCCGGATTCTGGATGTAAACCTGGTATCCGCAAGTATCAACGTACACTATAAAATCAATAACCCACTCACCTATTTTACGATCCACAACGACAATGATGAATTACTCAAATTACTCAGCAGACAAGTCCTGAATCGCCATATCATTAATCATGATTTTTATGAATTGATTCGAAACACCTTTACTGATTTTTCGAAGCACTTAAAAAAAGATATTCAATCCATATCCAACACACATCAACTTGGCTGCGATATTATACATGTTGATGTAAGTTACATTCAACCGCCACCGGCAGTCGCTAAATCATTTCAACAATTAATTTCGGCTCAACAATCAAAAATAAGCAATCAAATTCAGGCGCAAAAATACGCGATTCAAACAATGGCCGAAGCAGATTCCGCAGTAAACCAAATCGTAAAACAGGCTGAAAGCGACACGGTTCTAACCACAAGTTTAGCAGAAGTTGAAAAGAACAATTACCTAAAACAACAGAAAATTTATAACAAATACCCCGAATTATATAAAACTCGTTTAACGATGGACACACTTGAATACTGGCTGCAAGACGTAAGAAAAATTGTAATAAATTTCAAAAGTACGAAAGAAGTCATTAATCTTGAACTGAAGAAATCAACCCCGGATATCCTCGATATATCTGCAGACTGACTGGATTTAGATATCAAGAAAATTTCACCCCTTATGACAAAAATTAACGATTAATAGACAGTAAAGCAACAGGGATCTAAAACCTGCGACCCGCTATACCGTCAATTGATAACAATCTGGAGAATTTTGACGTGAAATCAAAAATGCCAACACTAATTGCTTTTTTAGTCGCCGTTTTATTCATTTTTATACTATGTGCATACCAATTAAGAATTTCTGAATCGGTAATCGCAACAACATTTGGAAAACCAAAATTAGTTGACCAGCCAGGACTTCATTGGAGATTTCCCTGGCCTATTCAAAAAATAACCCGCTACGACAATCGTAAACAGCTGCTCAAACTAAACCCGGGAGAAACTGTAACAAACGATAATATTAACCTTATCGTTGAATTATTCTGTACCTGGAATATTGAGGATCCGATACTTTTTTTTAACAGTGTCGGCAATTTTTTTGAGGCAGAATCAATTCTAAAAAGCCTGATTACCAGTGAAAGAGAATCTGTATTTAGAAAACACAGCATGCTGGACATCGTTAAATTGGGAAAAGCAGATGAAACATTGTCAGTCATTGAATCCGAGCTGCAAACTGGTATCAGTCAAAAGAGTCGGAACAATTATGGCATTAATATTGATTTCGTCGGTATTGCTCAAATCAATCTGCATGAATCGAATACTACGAGCATTTTCAATAAAATGATCCGGGAACAGGAGAAATTGGCTGCGGAGATCCGTTCTGAAGGGGAAAAAAATGCTAAAATCATTAGAGATAATGCGAATAATATGAAAGCACAGAAATTGGCAAGAGCCGAGGCAGAAGCCAAACGTATTCGTGGAGAAGCATTAATCAAAGCAGCAGAACAATACGAAAAATTTAATGAAAATCTGGACTTTGCAATTTTCCTGAGAAAACTCGACGCACTGGAAGAAACGATGAAAACAAAAACAACCATTATCCTTGACCCTGAAACACCTCCATACGATTTACTTAAATATAAATATAACAGGAATAAGTAATAGTAATCAAAAGAAACAGGTTCAGATCCAAATGACAAAAAAAGAGACAATTCAATCACCACCAAACAATGACGTGAATCCAGGTCGCGGTATTGCCGCAATTCAGGATTCGTTAACAGTTGTGTTTACAGCGGTTCGTATTTTGATTGTGATATTAATCATCGCTTTTTTTGTAAGCGGCGTTAGAAATATTGAACAGTTTGAACAGGCAATTGTGATACGGTTTGGAGCACTTCATGGATCTGTCAAAGATGAAGCAGGAATGGTTTTTGCCCTGCCCTATCCAATTGATGAAATTATAAAAGTACCTGCAAAACGAACTCAAATTATTAAATCCGATACGTATTGGTACAAACAAACTGATGAAGAGTCGAAAACGGGTAATTCTTCCGATATCCCAATGTTCCTAAAACCCGGAGCAGACGGCTATTTAATTACCTCAGATCTAACTATATTACATGCAAAGTGTAATTTGAAATACAGAATCAATCACCCCCTGGATTATGTATTCGAGTTTAACGATATCAACCAGTTTATACGGTATAGTCTTGATAACGCACTATTAAAATCTGTTTCCAAATTTAACAGTGAAAAAATCATGAAAAACAGAAAGATTTTGAATGATTCTGTTTTTAGATTATTACAGCAGACAATTAGTAAATCAGAACTGGGAATTGAAATTGACCCCTTAGACATGCAATTGAGCTGGCCCCGTCAGGTAACCAATGCAATTAACACAGTCACCCGGGCAAGTCAAGAGTATCAGGAAGAAATGGCCAGTGCAAACGTTTTTGATGATGATCAAAAAAATAAAGCTGAGAGTCAATCATCCCAGATTGAATTGGCAGCACATACATGGGCAACAAAAAAAATAAGCAAAGCCAAAGCTGATGCTGCTACGTTTAGAAAACTGTATCCGCTGTACAAAACCAATCCAAACATAATTAGTCAAATATTATACCAGGATAGAATTAAAAAGATCATGGCAAATGTTGATGAAATATTTATCATTGATCCCTCTGAAAACAGGGAAATCCGAATCAATTTGCCAAGAAGTACAAATCGTTCAAAAAATAACTGATTTTTATGAAACAAAAAATCATATGTTTAATCGTTGGTTTAGTATTTATAATTAATTCATTCTTAGCAGCCCGACTTATAAATGATCATAATTTTGTATCGTCAATAAGTGCATTTATTGCTATCATCGTTCTGATTATACCGATCTTGAAAATTGTTATCAATGATATACGATCCGGTTCAATGAAAATGCATGAATTAGCCATTTTGGCTATTTTAGGAAGTTGTGTTCAAGGAGATTTAAAAACATCAGCCTGCATTGCACTATTTATTTTGTTTTCAATAATTATTGAAACCAGCTCAGCAAGCGGAGCTGAAATCAGGCTGGAATCACTGGCCAAAATTACTCCTGGAAAAGCGTGCAGACTGTTAGATGACGGTTCAGAAGAGGAAGTCAGTGGACATTTACTTAAACCAAATGATGTAATTCGGGTAAAACCCGGGGAAAATATTCTGGCTGACGGCATAATATTAAAGGGAATTACATCAATAAATGAGGCAAATATTACGGGTGAATCGTTGCCGGTAGACAAATTAGTTGATGAACAGGTGTTTGCCGGAACATCCAATTTGAGCGGCGTTATTGAGGTCAAAGTAGAGAAAGCCGGTGACGATACTGCCATCGGCAGAGTAAAGGAACTGATATTAAAAGCACAGGAAAGCAAACTTCCCTTTGTACGAATGATAGATGAATACGCACGCTTCTATATGCCAGTTGTATTAATGTTAGCAGGCATTGTCTTATACTTTAACCGCCATGAACCTGATGGACTTGATCGGGTCATCGCCCTTTTGGTCGCGACCTGCCCTGTTGCACTCATACTGGCAACTCCTGCGGCAGTTGTCGCATCCTTATCTGCAGCAGCCAGATTAGGAATCCTGTTCAAAGATGTAAATGATATTGAAGCGATGGCACGCACCGATGCTGTTATTTTCGATAAAACCGGAACGCTGACAACGGGTATCCTTGAGGTAACTCGTCTAACACCCAATGACGGTATTGAACCTTCAGAACTGCTTGCAACCGCCGCAGCCGCAGAATCTGGCAGTAATCACCCCGCAGCAAAAGCCGTTATCAAACTGGCTGAATCAGTTCATGTTTCCATTGAAAATTCTCATTTGCTGCATGAAGAACCCGGACGCGGCGTCAAAGCAACGTGTGACAATAACGATGAGATACTTGTTGGAAACTTAAATTGGATGAATGAAAATAAAATATTACGTAATGATTTTTTAGATATTGATGACGCTGAAACATCCGGAATGAGTCTTCTGTTTGTAACAAAAAACGGGAAATCGCTTGGATGGATTGGATTAAGCGATAAAGAACGGGAACAGGCTGCTGAATGTCTGACCGACTTATCACAATCTGGCGTCTCCCACATTGCAATGATATCCGGCGATCGAAATACGGTCGTAAAAAACGTTTCAGAAAAATTAGATATAGCAAATTCGCTGGGAGAATGTTCGCCGCTTGATAAAGTTCATTACGTGGACCGAATCAAAGAACAAGGGTATCAGGTCGCATTTATCGGCGACGGAGTAAATGACGGTCCGGCACTGGCAAAGAGTCACATAGGAATTGCTATGGGTGCCACAGGTATTGATGTTGCAGTTGAAAGTGCTGCGATCGCTCTAATGAACAACGAATTGAATCGAATACCTTTTTTACTCAGACTTGCTAAAAAAATGAAAATTACCATAATTCAAAACTTTTTAACAGGAGGTATCATTATCATTGGTGGCATATCATTGAGTGCAATGGGATATTTATCTCCGATCATCGCAGCATTATCCCAATTAATCGGTGCAATTTTTGTTGCAATGAACAGTGCAAAACTCATAAAATCAGGTGAAGAATTGTATGTATGAATCCGTATTAGCAGATCTGACACGATCCATGTTATTCATTAACTCGTGCAGTTAATTTATATTTTACCAAAATAATAAACGAAATCCCAATCATGACAGAACGGAATGACGACATTGTCGTCAAAGCACAGGGAATAAGCAAAATTTTCAAGGACTTTTGGGGGCGGAAAAAAATAGCAGCCCTAACCGATGTTGACATTGTTATACAAAAAAATTCTATCTTTGGATTATTAGGACCAAACGGTGCAGGAAAGTCAACTTTAATCAAAATTATTCTTGGTCATCTATATCCCTCTAAAGGACTGATTAACGTTCTGGGAAAAAGCCCGGGAAATATCGAAATCAAATATCAAATTGGTTATCTTCCTGAACGATCTTATATGTACAAAAATCTGACTGCACTTGAAACGTTGACTTATTTTGGTGCACTGCTGAACCTGAGTAAAGATGTCATTAAAACTCGGAGTCAACAACTCCTGGAAATGGTAGGACTTGATTCTGCAAAAAAACGAATGATCGGTGAATTTTCGCATGGGATGACCCGTCGAACGGGCTTAGCTCAGGCGTTATTGAATGATCCCGATTTTTTAATCCTTGATGAACCGACTGCAGGGTTAGATCCCGTCGGTTGCAGGGAAGTAAAAGATTTAATTCTGACTCTTGGGAAACGAGGGAAAACAATTCTCTTAACAAGCCACCTGCTGGCGGATGTTGAGGATGTTTGCGATGAATTATTAATGTTATACGGAGGAAAAATACAGTCATCGGGAACTGTTTCCGAACTTTTAACAAACGCAGAAATAACACGCCTGGAATTTCCAAATATCTCTGAGGACAAACTGAATCAAATCAAGACTTCATTGAATCAGGAAATTCCCAATGAGCACATTAATATTTCATCCCCGAAAGAATCATTAGAGAGTTATTTCCTGAAGACAATCTCAGCAGGCAGTCGCAGTTCAGTTGAAAATTATGGTGCGGGAATCGGTAAAGGAGTCGCGGAATATCTTCAGGATGAGAACTATGAATTTAACGATGTAACAGTAACAACGCCATCTGTGCCGGATAACAGTTTATCTGAATCAATTGACACATCGACACTGGATAATTTAACAGAGAAGAAACACTCCTCCGGCGAAACACCGCAGCAGGACTATTTACCATCAATTGATAACAATGCCCTTGCAGATCTTTCCCGGGATCAAACAAAAAGTGCAGAGTCAGAAGCAGATAACAGCAAAAAGATCGACCAATCTAAACTCGACGGTCTTACTAAATAGAATGCGGAATATTTTAACGACGGCAAAAATCACTATTTTGGTTTGTATCAGAAATGGTACATTTTTTGGCATTTTGACTTTAATTGCTGGAATATCATCGTTTATATTTGCCATATCCACAAGCGATAACACAATATTGAATGAACTTCAACTCCGCATTCAATACAGTTATACGCTTACCTACAGTCTGCTGACATTAATAATTATTTCCCTATCCTGTTTTACAATACGAAGCCAAATTGACGGGAGACAAATTCACATGCTCACCTCATTTCCAATTCGACGGCGTGATATATGGTTGGGGAAATGGTTGGGCTTGGCAGTCATCGCACTGGTAAGTGAACTCATATTGGTTTTATCCATTGCAACTTGTGCTCATTTTTATACGCGTACATTCAAGGCTGAAGATGTGAGTTCAGCACAAGAATTCTATAAAAAAATAAACTGTGAAGTCAGGCCTGATATACCTGATTTTAATGCATTGACCAGTGAACGCATTAGTACATTGATTAATGAACAAAAACTCGATCCCGAAATGATTGACAAGGAAGTTTGGAAGAAAAACTATGAGATATTGCGCCGTTCCGAACAGCTCATAAAACCCAATGGTGAAAAGACCTGGTCATTTGATCTGAAGAATAAACCGAAAAAAGGTGAGTTTGTAGATTTCAGGTTCAGGATGTACGCAGAAAAACGCCGTAACCTGATTCGAGGCACATGGTTACTTTCAGCCGAAGGAAAAGTTGAGAGTTTTAAACAAAATTTTGAGTGTTATCCTTATAGCTTCACCACAATTCGTATTCCCGTAAGTCAAATTCCCGATTCAGGCAAATTTCAGTTAACCCTGAACGGGCAGAATGACTCAGACATAATTATAAACTTCAACAATGACCTGGCTTTATTTTATGAAGATGGATCAATCATATTTAACTTGATTAAAATAATATCTGCTCATTTTATTCATATGAGTGTAACGGTTGCTGTCGGACTCACTGCGGGTGTTGCATTTTCTTTCCCGGCAGCATCCTTTCTCTCTATAACACTCTATTTTTTATCCGCATCTTCCGGCTATTTTTCAAGTATTATCACAGATTTATTAGAAGGATATCATATCTCGATTAGTGATAAAATCTCAGCTGGCTTAATCAGCAGTGCGTTGTGGCTTGCAAAAGGGTTGCAGGCACCGGATGCAATATCAAAATTAAGCAGTGGAATTTCAATTCCAATTTCCGACTTACTCATTCATTGGCTGCCTGCGATCTCAGTATACGGTTTTGTCACCTGTTTATTAGGTATATGTATCTTAACGAGGAAAGAATTAGACCGGTTTGTTTAACCCTGTCAGGACAATCTATTCATGCGACGAATTATACAATTAATCATTGTTTCATTTGCATTTGTAATCCTGGTTTATAACGCGAAACGAATATACACCTTTCAAGATCAGAATCAGTACAATCGAATGGTCAATAATACAGATATTCCTCCCTCTTTAGCATTGACAACTTTTGCGTTAGGTCCGCTAAAGGCAATTATCGTAGATTCACTGTGGCGGCGGGCAATTCAACAACAGGATAAAGGAGAATATTTTGATGCATTGCAACTTGCTGACTGGATTACGAAACTGCAACCGACGTTTTCATCAGTATGGGCATTCCATGGTTGGAACATGTCATATAATATCGCTCATGATTTCGCCGATGCACACGATCGTTGGAACTGGATCAATCATGGAATTGAACTACTTCGCGATGAAGGATTAAAGTATAATCCGGGGGATAAGATCATCCGGCATGAACTCGCCAGAATTTTCTATAACCGCATTGGCGGAAAAATCGATGAGGGATCAGAATATTTTAAAAATCAGTGGGCATTTAAAATGATGGAATATTTCGATTACAGCTCGCAGCAGGAAATTATAAATCTAAGCAATGCTGCAAAAAATTTAGATGAACTTAAAGAACGATATGGCGTTGAAGGATATCTTCGGGAAACGCTTAAATCAGGAGTCGATATATTAAACTTTAAAGCAAATCCACCCTCATTTACACCGATCAAGGTGAAACTGCCGCTGGAAGAGCAAAATCAGGCTGTTCACGAAATCTACTATTATTTTAAACGAAATAAAATTGAACGTGAATTAAAATTAGACGTTCAACGAATATTGTTCATAAATAAACAATACGGACCGTTAGACTGGCGACTGCATCAGGCTCATACGATTTATTGGGCAGCAGAAGACAATTTTGAAGATTTTATGAAAGGAGGCGTTAATTACTCAAAAATTGTCAGGCAGAGTATGATTGAATCATTTTATGAAGGAAAATTATTTCATGACCCGGTAAAAAATATCATTTCAAGGACAAATAATCTGGAAATTATTGGTCGAATTCACGATTATATCGACTATCTGATCGAACATGATTTCAATTCAGATATTGATTCAATACATAAAAAATTTTTAGAAAATGCCGTTACTGTATTATATAACTATAATCGAAATGAAGAAGCCGGCGAACTGTTCAAACACTATAAGGAGCATTATTTACAGAAAAATCCTATAGATTATGAAGCATTTATTGTTAAGAGTATTGAGACATCGTTATATTCTGGAACGACGGAGAAAATAAAATACTATATTGAATCGGTACTCTATCAAAGCTTTCAATGGCTTGATCATGGTGATTATGATAGATCAAACGGAAATCTAAATTTAGCGAAATTATTGTGGAAGCGTTATCAATTGAAGTTCGAAGAGAATCCAGCAAAAAAATTGGGCCCGTTTAGTGAAATCGTTGAGATCGTTAAAACAAAATATATTTCTGAAAAAAATATTCAAAGTGACAAATTTTCTATAAAAATAGATCAATCTAAAACACGTAAACCTAAAAAGGTAAAAATTGGTTCGTATCATGAGGATGATCATCACGATCATTAAGTATAAAAAGAAGTTTGTTAATTATAGCGTTATTCCGATGGATAACAGAACAGTTATCTGAATCATCAGACGGAAATAGTCCGGAAGGGAAAAATCATCAAAACTTGCTCCAATGACTATTGAGACGTGCTGTATTCTGATCTGCAGCGAAGCAGGCACCACAGGCGGGATAAAATACAGGACAGAAATCAAATCATTTCAAATTCACTTAAATTTGACAAAACAGAGATCGTAAAAGGTGTTGAAGACCGAATCAGCTGTTAAAAAATTTGAGTTAATCTACATCCCCTCCAATATTGAAAAAATTATGGAGCCGGTTCGGACCGGAAAGTATGATTACCAGCCTATTTGAAAACTCTAAGGATTTAATCCAGGATAATTGATGATGATGAACTTCAACGTAATACCTTAAAGAAAATTCTTGAGGGAGAGCGGCATTTAGCGTTGATATCTCCTGTGATAAAATGGATGCACCGGAGCATCTGAAAGAGAATGAAGTCCAACTGATTCTCACAGACATTTACATGCCCGAAATGGATTAAAAATTGATCCTCCCACAAAGGCTTAAAAAAGTCAAAATCATTTGATTTTACATAAAACAAACATCATCGATCACCCGCCGAATAAAGCAGATCCACCCCAAAAAACCAACGTCTCCCATTTTGGCTGCCCGACCAGGGCTCGAACCTGGACTTACGGAATCAGAATCCGACGTGCTACCATTACACCATCAGGCAATACTCCAGCCTCATCATATAAATTATTACTACATAAACCCGTAAAAAATAGTATGAATTCTTCTTTTTGCTAACTGCCCAATGTTACTTTTTTTATTACATCACAGAGAAGAATAAAATTAAATTGAAACATCATAATATGATTCGATGTGACTAATTTATACCTGCCTGCCCTTCCTTCACATGATTTAAAATCGTAACACGGACAGATTCTTCATTATAAAACAACCCTGATAATTCTATGCAGAAGTTCAAGTTGACCTCGGCTGGTACAATAAAAGTTAATAAATCAGGATAGAGTAAATTGAATTACCGGTAATGATAAATAAGTTGATTCAGGCACTTTTCCTTTAATTGAAATTAACAATCTGAATTTTATGCAACTTATTATTACGCTTATAATAATGGGAATTATTTTACTCCTGATTGAAATTATTATTCCCGGCGGCATAATCGGAATATTGGGGGTATTTTTTATATTGGCAGGCATTGCTCTGGGATTTAGCAAAAGTACCGGAATAGGCATTATATTATTATTTTCATCAGCTGTCGCGGGTTTAATCTGTCTCTGGATCTCAATAAAATATTTTCCAAAATCAAAGGTAGGGAAACAACTTTTTTTAGATCAGGATGCAAAAGACTGGCAGGCCTATGAAGAAAGTAATCAGAACCTACTGGGTAAATCAGGAATATCCCACACCCAATTAAAACCCTCGGGAATAGCAATTTTTGATAATAAGCGTATCGATGTGATTACGCAGGGTGAACATATTGAAAATAACGAAAAAATAAGAGTAGTAAAAGTTGAAGGAAACCGAGTTATAGTTTCTATTTCAGAACAACAATTATGAGTTTGATTGAGGAATCCAGTCAAACTTTCCCAAACGCTTAAACTAAGGGTGATAGGTATGCTCAACACATTGCTTGTATTTGGTGCCGTAGCACTAATGATTGGAATCGTTATTGTTTTCTTTATTTTTTTGTATTTCGGTCAAATTTGGATTCGTGCATATTTTTCTAATGCAAGAGTCAGTTTCGGAAATTTAATTGGCATGAATTTAAGAAAAATTCCCCCGGCACTTATTGTAGAAGCATTCATCCGGGTGAGAAAGGCAGGACTTGATGATATTGATACCAAAAGCCTTGAAACACATTTTCTATCTGGAGGTGATATACTTTCAGTTGTCAATGCATTAATTGCAGCAGATAAAGCCGGTATAACTTTAAATTTCAAAAATGCAACCGCAATAGATCTTGCCGGACGCGACGTATTTGAAGCAGTTAGAACGAGTGTTAATCCCAAAGTCATCGACTGTCCCGATCCGGCAAAAGGTCGCCAAACCATAGATGCAGTCGCAAAAGACGGCATACAGTTAAAAGCTAAAGCAAGGGTTACAGTTCGAGCAAATATTGATCGTCTGGTTGGCGGTGCAACTGAAGAAACCATTATTGCCCGTGTTGGAGAAGGTATCGTAACGACAATCGGATCATCGGATTCACACAAAACAGTTTTAGAAAATCCAGATTTAATTTCAAAACGAGTGTTAGCCAAAGGGTTAGACAGCGGGACTGCATTTGAAATTTTGTCTATTGATATCGCAGATATCGATGTTGGAACGAATATCGGAGCACAGCTGCAGGCAGATCAGGCCGATGCTGATAAACGTGTTGCACAAGCAAAAGCAGAAGAACGACGGGCCGCAGCCGTTGCATTGGAACAGGAAATGGTTGCCAAAGTACAAGAAATGCAGGCAAAGGTCGTTGAAGCTCAAGCCGAAGTGCCTCTGGCAATGGCTTCAGCCTTCCGAGAAGGTAATTTAGGTATACTGGATTATTATCGTATAGAAAATCTAAAAGCTGATACTGAAATGAGATCGTCAATTTCTGATGGCGGGACTGAACAAGAATAGTTATGGACGATTTAATCCTTTTTATAATATTCATCATTTTTTCTATTTTAAGCTATTTTAATAAGAAAAAAGAAAATGAACCCGGTGAACCGGGTAATCGGCCCGAATTTCCTGAAAATGATAAAACTATATTTGAATTCGATACATTTCAGAACAAAGAACAGTTTGAAGAATTTACCAGTGCCAGTGAATTAGCTGTTCGTGAATTAGAAACAGAACCTGATTCGCCAGAGATCATTACCCAAAAATTGTCTTTAGAATCATCGGTTCACCATCATGATGAAAAATCATTGAAAAGCACTCTGAAAAGCAGACTGAATGAAGATTTAGAGAACGATGCCTATGCTTTAAGAGACAGCAGTCAAGTTGGTCCAAAGAATTATAAAACCGGGCATCCCCTTTCAACTATTCTAAGCAAGAGAGAATTAAAACGATCAATTCTATTAAAAGAAGTTTTAGACCGGCCTCGGGCGTTTGACATTTAGAATCCCGATCAAGGGAGTTTAAATATTTCAACGATTTATTGTATAAATGCACCGTGTCTGTTCCAAGTCAATCATTTACACCATGGAAAAATCAGATTGGCATCATGCCTTATTAAACGTCATTTAATCGGCCTATATTTCTTGAGCCTGTAATTGCCTGTTGATCGATGTCAAGTGAACCGATACAGCATATTGTCTACCAGGAATTAGCTGCTTGAGTAAAAATAAAATTGCTAATCAATTTGAGCTGACGAAATTTTCTCGTATTATACGATCAAACACATTAAATCATTCACGCCTGCCGTATTGCTTTCTATGCTCTATATAATTGTATTTTTTGTATCATATCTTTGTGGTGGAATTCCCTTTGGCTTACTCATTGGAAAATATAATGGCGTTGACGTAAGATCAGAAGGCAGTGGTAATATTGGTGCTACTAATATTCTAAGAATATGCGGGAAAAAATGGGGATATTTTTGTTTTATATTCGACACATTAAAAGGATTTGTTCCTGTAGTACTCTCAAAAAATTTGGCCTCTTTAAATCAACTCAGTCATCATCATTACATACCGATTATCGTCATCACAGGCGTCGTTATGGGACATATTTGGAGTCCCTATATAAATTTTAAAGGCGGGAAGGGTGTTGCAACTTCTGCAGGAGCATTACTGGCAATTACCCCAATTGCCACATTGATTTCGCTTCTCATTTGGTATTTGGTGTTTTTAAAATTCCGATATGTTTCACTGGCAAGTATAATTGCAGCGGCTGCATTACCGATTATTGCCGGTTCGATGACAATGCTCTGTCACCATCCTTATACTCTAATTCCTAAACCAATTTTGTTTTTTTTGTCACTATTATCAATGATAGTGATAATTAAGCACAAAAGAAATATTAATAAATTGTTGAACCGTACTGAAAATAAATTTATAAAAAAAGAATCACAGGCATCATGAAAATATCAGTAATTAGTGACGGAGCCTGGGCTACGGCTATCGCATTGTTATTAATTAAAAATAAACACAGCGTCCATCTCTGGGGGCCATTTCCCGAATACATTGAGGAAATGAAATTGACGAGAAAAAACACGCGTTATCTCAAAGGACAAGCCCTGCCCGACGAGATAACCCTCACTCATTCTATGAGTGAGGCGATTGACAAAGCTGAGCTCATTGTAATGGCATCTCCCACCCAATATGCACGAAAATGCCTTCAGCAAATTTCCGAATTTGGACTGACATCCAACCAAATTATTGTCAATGTTTCAAAAGGGATAGAAACCGGCTCCCTTAATCGTATCAGCCAAATCTGCACAGACGTTATTGGAGACATCAATTACGTCGTACTTTCAGGGCCGAGTCATGCCGAAGAAGTTGTAAAAGGTATGCCGACTGCAGTTGTTGCAGCTTCGGATAATCCAGATATATCACAAAAGGTTCAAAACAGTTTTATGAATCCAGTTTTCAGAGTATATACTACCGGAGATGTGACCGGAGTAGAATTGGGCGGTGCTCTAAAAAATGTATATGCCATCGCAGCAGGCATAAGTGATGGTATGGGTTTGGGTGACAATTCTAAAGCTGCATTAATTACACGTGGCATTGCTGAGATGGCACGACTGGGAGTTGCACTGGGTGGCCGACAGGAAACGTTTTCCGGATTAAGTGGAGTTGGAGACATGATTGTAACGTGTGCCAGTTCACATAGCCGAAATCGATTTGTTGGAGAACAGATGGGTAAAGGACTTACTCTGAAAGCGATCAAAGAAAAAATGGGATTTGTAGTAGCCGAAGGAGTTGAAACAACAAAAAGTGCACATGCATTGGCAAAAAAATGGAATGTTGATACCCCGATTATTAACGAAGTGTACTCAGATCTTTATGAAGGTAAAAATCCAAAGCATGGGTTAACAGAACTGATGACGCGGAAAGCAAAAACTGAATTTGAATGAGTTCAAATCATCGATCTCAATCAAGCAGCGAATAAATAATATAATTTTACAGAAAAATATATGTCTATGGATAGTTTTGTCATTGAAGGTGGAAACAGACTCTCCGGAGAAATAACTCCCGGTGGAAATAAAAATGCAGCACTGCCCATGATCGCAACAGCATTACTGACTGACGAAGAAATTATATTTGAGAATATGCCAGATATTCTTGATGTCAAAACAATGCTCCAAATTGCCGAAGCCCTGGGTGCGAAAATTAAATTGGAAGAATCGACATTGAGTATTCGCTGCTTTAATATCAACCTGTTTGAAATTCCGCAAAAACTATGCTCAGCAGTTAGAGCAAGTATACTGTTTATCGCTCCGCTGCTGTTTCGATTGGGAAAGGCAAAAGGTTTTCCTCCTGGCGGAGACGTTATTGGCCGCAGACGGCTTGATGCTCATTTTTACGGACTGAGAACATTAGGAGCTGAAATTGACGAAATGGAATTTGAATTTTCAGCTCCAAATGGACTTAAAGCACGCGATTTATTTTTTGATGAATCAAGCGTAACAGCAACAGAGCATATCATGATGGCAGCAGCAGTCGCTGATGGTACTACAATTATTAGAAATTCTGCAAGTGAACCCCACGTCCATGACCTCGCTGTATTGTTAAATAAAATGGGGGCCAAAATTTCCGGACTAAATACAAATACCCTCACGATAACCGGAGTTAAGTCGCTTCACGGGACCAGACACAAAATTGTATCCGACCATATCGAAGCTGCAAGCTATCTGGCGTTAGTTTCCGCTGCCGGTGGTGGAATTACAGTAACCAATACCGTAAGAAGTCATTACTGGATGATTCAGCGAGTCTTTCAGAGATTTAATATTCACCTTGAAATTGGTAGCGATTATATCACTCTTTTACCTGATCAAATACCTGTCATTCAGAGAGACTCTGGCGGTGCCCTGCCTACAGTAGCAGATGGCCCCTGGCCTCAATTTCCTTCAGATTTAATGAGTACAATGCTGGTACTTGCCACTCAGACGAAAGGGACAGTATTGTTTTTTGAAAAAATGTTCGAGAGTAGAATGTATTTTGTCGACAGACTTATTCAAATGGGTGCAAGTACAATTGTATGTGACCCGCATAGAGTCGTCATATCAGGAAAATCAGAACTGAGAAGTCAACAATTAAGCAGCCCGGATATCCGAGCAGGTATGGCACTGATTATTGCTGCACTGTGTGCAAAAGGCCAAAGTGAAATCCAAAACGCTGCGATTATTGATCGCGGCTATGAAAAGATGGAGGAAAAGCTAAAATCGATTGGTGCGGTCGTGAATCGAACCTGATTCAGTATGATAATAACCATCAAAATTTAGCAGAATTTTATTATATTGCAGAGTGGAAATGAGTCTTTAATGACTATATTATTTTGACAGTAATTTGAATTCTTATTTAATCTATAATTTTATCGTTTCCTGTAAAATACGGTTAACTGAAAATATCAGCAAATGGTTCGAAATCATATCTTAATTAAAGGTCGGGTGCAAGGGGTTGGATATCGGTACTTTTGCCAAAATATTGCAGATGTGTATGAACTGACGGGTTGGGTAAAAAACCTGCCTGATGAAACAGTTGAAATTGAAATCCAGGGCGAAATAGAAAATGTTAATTTATTCAAAAAAGAATTAAAAATGGGACCCTCCCTGGCGAATGTGTCTGAAGTCATCGCAAATGAAATTAATACAATATCCGAGGAAACATCATTTGTAATTAATTTCTAACTCCAATTAATTCTTATTTTCCCTCAATTTTCTGGCAAGTTCTTCAGCAAATTCCGCAAGCTCTTCCCTGCTATAGTCTTTCGCATTATTAAATCCCTGTTCTGTCGCCAGTTTAAAATCCTCAACTGAAATTACAGCAGGAGGCTTAAACCACCAGCCAATAACTATGCCGATAACTATGCCAACAATAAATCCATTTAAATAAGGCATTCTTTTTTTTTCAACTTTCTCAGAAGGTTTTTTTTCACTCATAATTTTTTCGCCTCAAAATAACAAAATGTTTTAATATGCTCTAAATCGCCACGTCCGGATGTTCTAAACAAAGTAATCCAAATTTTCCATCTCTAAAATCCTTTATAATTCCGATTGCGGTTTGCCCTGTATCAATCAACCCGCCTTTTGCCAACTTCCCTTTTTTCAAACCGATTTTATTAATTAGATCTGAAAAATCATCCATATCAGAAATTTTGTAAAAATCAGCGAATTGGCAACTGCCATTTAATTTTAACTTATATGCAAGATATTCAACAATCAACAACCGGTCAAGTAACCGGTCTTTTATTGCAGCGACCAGTGCCAATTTTAAAGCAGATTCAAGATTATCTATTCTGGGTGTCATTATCCCGGGTGAATCAACTAAACTAATATTATCATTAACTTTTATTAACTGCTGACAACGTGTAACACCGGGTACAGGTCCTGTACATGCTTTGTTTTTATTTATCAAATAATTAATTATAGAAGATTTTCCAACGTTGGGAACACCAATTATTAAGACTCTGGTCAAGGTGCAAAATTTCAGTTTTTCTACCTCGGAAATGATCAAATTCAGTAATAATTTTGACGCATTTTTCAAATATTTGTTGACTGCTATTACGGTTATTTTCTGAGATTTAAAATAATCAATCCATTCATAAAGTGACTCTTCGGGAATATAATCCGTTTTATTAATTATAAGAATGCGAGGTTTAGATGTGGAAATGTTGTCAAACCGAAAATTTCGAGTTGCCAGTGGTGCCCGAGCATCAACAACTTCAAGAATAATATCAACTTGAGAAATTTTTTTATTAATTTCCCGTTCAGCTTTCAGCATATGTCCGGGATACCAGGAAACTGGTGATTCCCCCTTAAATTGTGCCGGTAAGTCCATAGTCGATTTTAGATTCAGAAAATAATTGCTGCATGCCTGGCGTATTAAATTTACTATAATCAAAAATGATTCGCCGCTTCTTTCCTAATATTTTTCGAGTCCATGCTGCAAATTCAATTATAGACGCCATGTCCCAATGAACGCACGAATGCTTTTTATAAACATGACGACCACAATTGCAAAAACCCGGAAAAATTCCAGTTATATTAATTGGAATTTTATCATTCTTCAATGAAGAAATTTGGCGTATGATTCGTTTTAAATGTTTAATAGTACTGCTGGCAGTAAAGCACGGACTGTCACTAATTTCATTATCATAAATCCGTTTTTGTGATAACCGCCAGTTAATCTTTCCCAGATCCAGATTCAGTGCATAATTTAAGGGTAAATTCCGGGTATCATTATCAAGCTGACATAAATCGAGTTCCTGCTGTTCATTATAGTTTAACTCGATATGAGACAGAGGATCCGATTGATCATCATTTTGGCTCATTGACCAGGCTAAATACCAATTGAAGATGTAATGTCTCGGTTCGGGTATAATATCAGCATCGGCAATTGATACATAACGTTGAAATCGAATTTCATTATCAATAATAGCTAAACGATATTTTGCATTATTATCATTAATTAAAAATCCATTATTCCAACGCCAAATATCTGTCCCCAGCCCAATTTCAAGCTCAATACCGGTTTCATGTTTGAATATAAGAGAAACAGGATGAGTCCCCCATGACTTAATTTCTGCTGATTTCGAACTCGATGCGGGAAGTTGGTTCAGGCTTGACACCTCAGGAAGTATCCCGTTATTTCTTGTTATTTCACGAAACCCATGCCATTTCCCCGGTATCGAAAATGAACTAATACCAATCTGTTTAGCAATTGAAGTATGCCCTGGAATGACAAAATCTGTTGTAATCCGCAAACTGCTATTATAATATCGATACGCTTGAATCAGTTTTGTTCCTGAACCAAATGGAAAATGCCCCTGACGTTTCAGATGAAGAATTGTCCCTTTTCTCCATTCTTTGACTGAATCAATTAACGCAACGTTATCGGATAAATCTCCTAACTCACATTCACAATGGTTAAAAATCGGGATAGAATTGAAGGTCAATAATGAAGGACCTGAAACAGAATCAGGCTCATGGTTTGCAGTCCACAAACCATGATTCCCGATAATATTAATCGGGATATCAGTAAATGCATAACTCATGTATCATTCATCATATAAATTGCTGACATCTTGATCTGTAGAAATCAGGGTCAGTTGATTCATTATCTGCGGGTTGCGGTGCGGGAGCCTCTATTTTAGTCTTGAAAAAACCTTTAATCTGGCCGAGTAACGATGGTTGCTCTTTTTCAATTGCTTTTTGTGCCGCAGCTTTAGCTGCCTGGTCCATGACATTTTGTGGAATCCATTTTGCTTCTAAACGACTGGAGACTTCTACTTTTTGCTTTCCATATTGCCGTAAAATTTTGATGGAATCACCAATTTCATACATCTTAAATTTCTCCTCGGCTTCAGCCTTAATTTTACGATATTGTGTACTGGGAAAATATTTTTCTACAATCTCATTTAAATCGTGCTCAATTTTTATTTCGACCTGTTTCAGTGTTAATGTCGGTGGTGTAACAGGAAGAGATAATTTCGATTTATCAACGAGAATCTGAAAATCAACTTCAGGTGCTGCTGCAGAGATACCGGCAACCTCTATTTCAAAGTCAAACCGCATTAATTCGTTATCGTATTCACCTGCTTTAGATATAAATACACATGAAATCAAGGCATGTAGTAATACGGGATATAAGCAATAATTTAGACTGGAAACAAGTTTGAGAGTCAACTTAAGCATTGTTATTTTTCGATTTTTATCAGAACTTTATAAAAAGATTAAATACACTTTATAATTGTACAGTAAATTATCATACAAATTCAGTATAATGAACTTCTTGTATTGATTTCTTATTTGACACATTTTGGAGATTAGACTAATTTGGGCATCGTCTTTGAACCTAATGGATGGTTCAGCTGACTTAATTCCCCTCCACACAACTTTGATAAAAGAAATCCAGATCGATATATCGTCAATAATCTTCCCTCTAATAACGATGCCAGAAATAATTGTGATAATACGGTCAGCCACAAATCTTTTTTCCCGCAAAAATGTACCTTTTTGTCAGATGTCAGCCGGGTGACATTCCAGTTTTCAGCAGGTTCGATTAAATTATTATCTGCGTCCAGAAGACAATGTTTGCCGTTAAATATAACAATATGGGCGTTTATTTTTTTTCGTTGAGCAAGTTCATAAGCAATTATGGTTAACATAACCGGAGCACCAATCCGTTGGATCAAAACATCTTCAATCAAATAGAGATCGACCCCCAGCATATCTTCGGATGCATATATAAACTCTTCATCTCTCATAAACTCTGCCAGGTCTATTAATGTAATGTTATCAGCAAGTTTTCCTGCGATTTCTGACAAAACATTATTCGAAAACTCAATCGACATTGACGGGTTGTATTGATGATTGATTTCAAGTACACCATACCATAATCCAATTGAAAGGTTAACAGCATTTTCAATAAATGTCTTTCGATTGCGACGCAATTTTAAAACATTCCCCATTTGGTGGATTCTATTTCTGAGAACCGGACTCTTTGACTCCTGAAACTCAGCAACCAACGCATCAACATCAGTGTCAACTGATAACAGTTGCTGCATGGCTTCAGCAGCAACATGACAATCCTCATCCTCCAGGAGATTTATGAGTGCATTAATTTTTTTGTTCTCGAGTTCCACGATAAGTATTTTCCAGTGTTGATTTTCGTACAAATTCTGAATGATAATTTAATACTTTTTCAATATAGATCCTGGTTGATTCAAATGGGATACTATCAATCACATTTTTGTTTTTAATTTTTTTCGCCCAGTTTAATGCACGAGACCTCCCGGCATTGTATTGAGCAAGTGCAAAAATAACCTGATCTTTATTGTCCCTCCATTGATATAAGGCTCTTCCTAAATACCATGTGCCAATCTCAATATTAATTTCTGATGAAAATAAAAGACCCTTTGATACTAGTTTGCGTTTTTTCTCTTTTTCCCAGTCTTTTACAACAGGAAATGTAATTTGCATCAATCCAACTTCGCCGTGCTTTCCCCGTGCATTCGGATTAAACCGGCTCTCTTGCTTTATGACAGCTTTAACAAGATTCGGATCCACATTGTAACGTTTTGCACATTTTTGTATTAAATAATCAAAATTATCAAGATCCTGTTTATAAATTTTCTTAAACAGGATTGAGCCAAAAAGTACTGCCAACAGTAAAAATATAGTCTTATTAATCATGGTTCACATATAACCATCACTGCACTAATTATTTTATAGTCATTTAAGTGAAAAATATTCGGTATCAGTCCTGAACATCATGGTTTTTAAAAGTAAATTTTAAAGATGGTATAATTAAACGATTACATAATCAACATGCAGTCACCGTAACTATAGAATCTAAAACGATTTTGAACAGCATAGTTGTATGCCCCCATAATAAAATCCTTTGCGGCAAATGTGCAAACAAGCATTATCAATGTTGATTTTGGCAGATGAAAATTTGTTAAAAGTACATCTACAGTTTTGGGTCTGTAGGGCGGATACAAAAAAATGCCGGTTTTCCCGGACGCTGATTTAACATATCCGTTCTCGTCAGCACATGTTTCTATTACCCTCACAGTTGTTGTACCGACAGCTACAACTTTACCTCCGGAACGTTTGGTATCATTAATAATTTTTGCGGATTCATCAGATAATGAATAATATTCGTCATGCATAATATGATCCGTCACTTTATCAACAGAAACGGGTTTGAAGGTTCCCGGACCGACATGAAGGGTTAATGGGACAATCTCGACATTCTTCTTTTTTAACGTCTCGAGTATATCTCTGTCAAAATGCAGCCCGGCAGTCGGTGCTGCAACAGCTCCCGGTACTGAAGCATATACAGATTGATACCGAATTTCATCCATCTCATCATCATTCCGTCGAATATACGGCGGCAGCGGTACATGCCCATGATTATTAATTAATTCAATCACATTTTCAGTCTGAAACTGAATTTGAAATGTACCATCTCCATTCTCTTTGATTATCTGGTAACTGAATTCAGATTCACAAACTTCAATCTGCATCCCTTCTTTAACCCTATTTCCGGGTTTAAGGTATGAATTCCAACTCCCATCAGGCAGTTTTTCAATTAGCAATGCCTCGATCCTCCCTCCCGTTTCCTTAAGTCCCAGTAGACGGGCCTTGATTACCCGGGTATTATTTATCACTAAACAATCTCCCGGATTTAGATAGTCTGGAAAACTTATAAACCGTTTTTCTTCGTAGGATTGACGATGCTGATTCACAACAAGCATGCGTGACGAAGTTCGATCAGAGGGAGGATACCGGGCAATTAATTCTGAGGGTAAATTATAATCAAATTCAGTAACGAGCATGATGGAATCCAGTTCAGATAATTTATGGATAATGTAACTTCAACCTGATATAATCCGTTTAAGATCCTGTTCGACCTGTTTCTTTTTCATTACTTCTCGTTTGTCTGATTTGGTTTTTCCTTTGCATGCCCCTAAACATACTTTGATTTTACCTTTTTTCAGATAAAAGGACAGAGGGATAAGAGTAAGACCTTTTTTCTGAGTATTACTTGCAATTTTTCGAATTTCAGCCTTATGCAGTAACAGTTTTCGTACACGTTTGGGTTCGTGATTTTCACGATTTCCTTCTTTATACTCACTGATATGAACATTATATAATTGCACTTCTCCGTCTTGAATCTGTGCATAGGCATCTACAAAATTAATATTGTGTAATCTGCACGACTTTACTTCGGTCCCCGTAAGTACGATTCCACACTCATATTTATCCAGTACCTGATAATTATGACAGGCTTTTTTATTTTTAGCTAAATCCGGCATGTCTTTATTGGTTGTTTATAAAGAAGTTTATTGTATTATTATCTACATCCCAACACCGAAACACCCATTTCTAAATACACTGATTTAGGTCAAAGATCAGGATGATACAGATGTTTCATTAAATGAAAAATATCAATAACGAAGCATTCATGGAAATACCATATATATCATTTCAGAAGGTGGTAGAATATATATCAAATCATATGTGCATTTCGTGATTCTATGGACAATGACACCAATAGACTATCAGCAAGAGACTCTAAATTGAAAAATATCAATATCCAATTATTTTCGATAGATTTTTTAACAGAATAACCCGCCCGGGTAGCTCAGTGGATAGAGCAGAAGTTTCCTAAACTTTTGGTCGGAGGTTCGACTCCTCTCTCGGGTACCAAATACATTTGGGAATTTCAATGGACCAAGTCTCTTAATTCAGACCAATCCAATCGTACAGATAACTTAATATCTTAGTTTGTATACTTCCGGTGTAAGGCGATGACGATGCCCTGTATTAAAACGTCATCAAAACGGTAGTATTGTGAATCATATTTTTCATTTTCAGGACGAAGTTCTATTTTACCGTCTCCTAAATAAAATGTTTTAACTGTCGCTTCATCAGTATCTTTGATCAACGCAATGACGATACTTCCGATTTCAGCTGCTGTCTGTTCTTTTGCAATTATTAAATCGCCGTTGTGAATCCCTTTATTGATCATACTATCACCTGAAACATACAGTCCGTATAATCGCTGCCCGCCTGTTCCCCGGGGAAGCATGGAAGGATCAATCTGAATGGTTTGTTCAATATTCTGTTCTGCAAATAAAGGTAAGCCGGCACTGATTCGTCCAAGAATCGGTATGCTGAGATTCATCGAAAGGTGTTTGGGAGATTGATTTCTCGTCAGCAATAAGCTCCTTGCTTTTGAACTGCGGTCAATAAATCCCTTTCGCTGGAGAGCTCTTAAATGTGCAAATACAGTTGCTGATGTGATTTGAAAACAATGGGCAATTTCATCAATAGTAGGAGACATACATTCACGTCGGTTAAACTCGTCAATGAAATCCAAAATATTTTGTTGTTTACGTGTTAATGAACAGCTCATAAGTTGATCTCCATTATTATCGGAATTAACCTGATTTTATCCGGCAATACATGAAAAACAACAGCCTGCACTATAAGGCAGTATATTGCTAATTCATTTCAGTAAATCAAGATTCTATCAGGCATAACAATAAATACTGATTTATACTAGCTAAAATATTTAATCGTTCTATAATGTCAAGCAACACATCTTAAAAATTCTGAATAGCTGTTTGTCAACCTTGGACTGATGAGCAGGTTATATAATTTTTCTTCAACACAGGAAGTTTCAGAGCTTCTTGAAAAAATGGCAGGGGCCGAGCACTCTTTAGCGACGCAAATTTCCCGTCAAGCAGGACAAAAAGAATGCCGTTTTGCTCATCTATCGGCGAGTAAACCCCAATCAGACATCACCACTGCAATACCAAAGCAGGAAGCCGCAACTCTTACAGTTCAGGATGAACACAGGCGGATAGCGAAACGTGAAGATGAACTCGAGAAATTAAGGGATGAATTGGAAGCGTTAAAAATTGATTTTGATTGTTTTCGGAAAGAATTTGAGTAACGATTCACAAATGATCATGACCTGAAATTAGATTAGATCTCTATTTGACCCTTACCCGAAAAAACCATCTATATCATCGTGACTATTCGAACAACCAAGACCATACGTCACACTATTTCCGATAAAATTTTCAAAAAAAAATCTGCAGCGATAATGATCTATCACTGCAGATTAAATTCGTTTGTGAATCGAATTATATTAAAAAAACGATTACAACCCAGATTCAGCCAAATTATCAAGCTAAAGTTACGTTTTCAGCGGTTAAGCCCTTTTGACCATCTACGACATCAAATTCGACCTTCTGACCCTCCTGAAGGGTGCGAAACCCTGATGAGTCGATTGAGCTATAGTGAACAAAAATATCTTCTCCCTGTTCACGGCTGATAAATCCATAACCTTTTTTATCGTTAAACCACTTGACTGTTCCAGCTTCACGTTCTGCCATTTTATATTACTCCTACGTTCTAATTAAAATTTGTTACCTGTTACCTGACAGAAAATCTAAATTAAAAGTACCATATAATAATGGTTATTTTGTCCTTTAAATCGAATATTACTGCCAACATCGACCCATATGGTAAGTTCACTCCTCCAAATGTCAAGCCGAATATTTGTATAAATAATCAAGGCCATTCTTTGATATTCTTCGGCCTCTTTTTAATACCGGTATTGTATCTTACAAAAAATATCCCTGGATTACGGTGGATCGTGTTACATTTTATTTCAGCATGAGTACTTAATCAATAAGGATTCTAATCCGCCATCAGTTGAAAAATCAGATATGGATAAGCCGGAAGGATCAAATATGGTCAATCCGGAAGATTCGTTAAAATACTTATCGAATTTATTTGTCCGGAAACGATTTATTGGCGATGCCAACGGTGTTTCTTTCATTGATATAGATTATGATGGCAACCTGGATATTTATGCTTGTTGATCTGGTCGCTATAATAAATAGTCCGGATAAGCGGACGAATCTGCTTTATATCAACAATGGCGATTTAACGTTTAGGGAGTCGGCGAGTGAATTTGGTATAGCTGATAAAGGATATTCTATCCAGGCATATTTCTTCGATTAAGACAAAGATAACGATCTCGATATGTATTTGGTAAATCACCGAATAGATTTTCAAAATTTTGTTAATGTCCATCGTCGTTATAATTTATAAACCGGGAGCAAAAGATTTCATTCAAACACCATAAGTCATTATTTTATTGCACACGTATTCAAACGAGTACGAAACCATGTCAGGTGAAGTCGGCAATAGCTTATCAATTTAAAATAATCAGTATTAAATCCTGGAGAGAAAATAATAATTTTAGTGATACTCGAGTTTTTTAATATGAATTCAATCAACCCCTTAATAATGGAAATTCACCAAGGCTATGGGCTTTAGCCAAATCTACATAACGATGAACAACATCATGATGATAAGACATGTCCTTAGTGCTAACGTTTCGAATTATCTTGCAGGGAACTCCGGCAACCATTTTACCATCGGGAATCACAGTGCCCGGCCTGATAACAGCACCGGCTGCAATTAAACAGTTTTTTCCTATAATGCAATTATCCAAAACGTTAGCACCAATTCCTATCAGCGTTGATTCTCCTACGCTGCGACAGTGGACACACGCCTGATGACCAATAATTACATGATCAGCAATTTCTAGCGGAACCGTGTGTTTGCAATGAATCATAACATGATCCTGGATGGAACAATTTTCACCAATATAAATCGGGGCCACATCCCCTCTTATACTTACAAAAGGCCAAATATTTGTACCTGCACCAATTTCGACATCTCCAAGAACCGCAGCATTCCCGGCCACAAAAAAATCTCTTATTTGTTTGATAATTCCAATGTCATCATTACTGTTCACGATCAAAAAGTTCTTAAAATGGAAGATGCTTGAAACAAATTTCTGATTGGAGGAAAATCGAATAATGTTAGAACACTGTCATTATTCACGGATAAAATTTGTATCAATCTAAGTGTTAATACCTCTATTTAGAATTATGTAACGTACGGCACATTAATTAGAAATGATGATCTATTATGATAAATAGTAAAGATACCGGTGATGTTTTTTTTTGTAAAGGCTGATGAAGCACATATAAAACGGGAAAAGGAAAAAGCCAGAGATTTACGCAATTCTCAATGGTGGAAAAATCAGTGCGGTCACGGACAATGTTACTACTGCCAACAAAAGATACCTCCCAAAACCCTGACTATGGATCATATTGTTCCCATCATTCGAGGCGGGAAAACAACAAGACGAAATATTGTTCCTGTATGTAAAGAGTGTAACAATAACAAAAAATATTTGCTCCCCGTTGAATGGCAGGAATATTTACAGAAGCTGATGCAATAATCTTAGTTTTTTCGCCTTTTAAGCCGAATTGATTAACACTATTTTGATAACCGGTTTTATCATAGTAAACTAATCAGATTAGTTCATTTTATTACGTTACCAGATTGAAAAGATGAGGTTGATTGAGAAGTGAAAATATTAAAAGTCACTGAGCGTCACGGTCAATCCGGGATACTGACTTTTATCACGATTCGTATATAAGAACAGGAAATACAGCTGTTAAAATCGTATTTCACCCCTGGAATCTCAATTGTGAAATAAATATAACAGACTATTAGGAGAAGAGAATGCACACAGTCTCATGTGATGATGATGCAGAAAAAAAGAGTCGGATTGATGAGAAAATTGATCAACAAAATTTAAAGAACAATGTAAAGCACACAGCATGCATTTTCGCGAGACAGATTGATGAGAAAATTGATGAACAAAATTTAAAGAACAGGATCATTCATTTGTGGGGGGGAGTACACGATGAATCTGCAGAAAAAGTTGTAAAGCGAATTTTATATCTTGATTCATTTGGTCATGACGATATCAAATTATTTGTAAACAGTCCCGGCGGTGTGATTTCATCCGGAATGGCAATAATTGATACCATGAATAACGTAAAGTCAGATATTAATACTATTTGTATGGGACAAGCTGCAAGTATGGGAGCAGTGATACTTGCTGCGGGTCAAAAAGGGAAACGTTTTATCCAACCTAACGCACGTGTAATGATTCACCAGCCCCTTGTATCCGGACAAATTTTTGGACCCGCATCTGACATTCAAATACAGGCTGATGAAATTCTGAGAATAAAATCTTTGATTAATAATCTCTTCGTAAAGGCAACTGGAAAAAAATTAAAACAGATAGAAGAAGATTCTGACCGTGATTTTTTTCTGGATGCTAAAGAGGCATTAGATTACGGGCTGGTTGACGGCCTATGGAAAACAGCTTAAAAATATTTTCCCCAATACGACACCAATTCCCCGCTTAAACCTTCAGAGCATAGACACGTTTGAATCACAATTCCTAAAATAAAAAATGCGGTGTGAATATAGACAAAACACTTCATTGATAAACCAATAAGCTTTAATTATAAATTAAGGCAATATTTTCAGCTGTAAAGATTCGGATTACCCAACCCGGGAATCAGCTGTTTTCAATGATTTTTACACGGTAAAACACAGGTTAATAAATCCCAAACAATTATTCTTTGCTCAAGAATCAACTGTACTGTTAATCTGCTCAGTCCAAAAATTTCCTGATGATTGCAACTATTTTGGTATAGATGAAGTACGTTATGAAAAATGGAACGGAAGACACAAATGGAACCATTCTTCAGAATTATCATTTTATCAATTAGTAAGACAATCCAATTAATTCCTAAACAGGTCATACTTATAATTGGTAAATTACTGGGTTGGATTGGACGCTGTATACTGCGGTTTCGATATCCTGTCATTAAAAATCATTTGGAAATAGCATTTGGTGAAACACTGTCACCCGGAGAGATAAAATCACTTGTAAACAAAATATACTTGCATCTAAGTCTAACGTTGATAGAAATTCTGCAATTACCAGGTGCAAACCTGCCATTGTTAGCAGAGCGGGTAAAGATTAAAGGATTTGAGCACATTGAATCTGCACTGAAACAGAAGAAAGGTGTCCTCATTTTAACCGGTCATATCGGTAATTGGGAACTCGCCGGAATAGCTCTGTCAAATAAAGGGTTAAAGATAAGTGCTATAGGTAAAGACATGAAATCTAAAATTGGCAATACGATGATAAAATTAATTCGCGATGATAATGGTATAAAAACAATAGCCAAAAAAAAATCAATGAAAAATATTTTGAAATCGCTCAGGAACAATGACGTTGTTGTGGTTATGTTAGATCAGAATATGACTGGAAAAGACGGAATTTTTGTTGATTTTTTTGGATACAAAGCCAACACAATGACATCACTTGCCATAATAGCAGAACGTACTGGAGCCCAGATTGTATCCGGTTATATTCGCAGAACTGACGACTGTCACCATCATGAATGCATCTTAGAAGAATTGATCGAATTAAAATTTGAATCTGACGACAAGAATTTGAATATACTAAACAATACACAAATTTTAACTCACAAATTAGAGTCCATTATCAAAAAACAGCCCGACCAGTGGATTTGGATACATAAACGGTGGCGAACACGTCCAATTGAAGAAAATCATTCGCCGTTTATCTATAAACGAAGACACTATAAAACATAAATAATATTTCAAAATGATGAACTCAATAACGACGCTGGTTCTTCATGTGAATCAGCCCATAACGATGAAGTCTTTCAACTCGAAGAAAAATTATATACCCGGTCGGATATTCCTGCCTGTGCTGAATTCCTTGATATTTTAGCCGGAGCTTGTCCTAAAAAAGCTGATTTTCAATTTTACATTGATTCAATCTGTATTCACAGACAATATGATCTTAACTTAAATCACATTAGAAATTTTTTAAATTTTAAGTAAATATTGCTGCATTCTTATCGTGACTATTCCAAAATAACCGAACCATTTACATAATGTTTTATTACCTTCATTTTCTAAGTTCATACGCAGATCAATTATCATTTCTACGTTTATTTAAATATGTCACGTTTCGTGCAGGTGGTGCAGCATTTACAGCATTTGCTCTCACCGTATTACTGGGACCGCTTACCATTCGACTCCTTACTAAATTACAAACAACTGCCCCGCCCCGGGTTGAAGGTATACTTACGGACGAGGAAATTGGAATACGCAAACGTCATGTCCCGACAATGGGAGGAATTCTTTTACTCTTTTCTATTGTAGCAACTGTTCTTTTATGGGCAATTCCCACGAATTCTTTAGTAATTGTATTCCTGGGACTGTTACTTTTATTGGGCCTCGTTGGATTTGTTGACGATTACCTCAAAGTTAAATTCCAGAATAAGGATGGTCTGGCAGGACGTTGGAAACTGGTTCTTCAATTCGCAATCGGGGGACTGGCAGTCTGGTGCCTTCACCTTGTCCCGGAAACCGGAGGAAATATTACTAAACTAATGCTTCCGTTTCTGAAACAACCGATAATTGAAAATACCGGAATTATATTTGCACTGTTATTTGGTTCAACAGTTGTCGTTGCTTCCTCAAATGCAGTAAATCTGAGTGATGGAATGGATGGTCTGGCAATCGGCTGCACAATTATCTGTGCTCTTGCTTATGCATGTTTCGCCTATTTTTGTGGTCACAAATATTTAGCTATGTATCTAAATATACCTTTTATTCCCGGAAGCAGTGAAGTTGTCGTTATCGCTGTATCGGTAGTAGGTGCAGGATTGGGTTTTTTATGGCACAACTGCTATCCGGCAGCCATGTTCATGGGAGATACAGGCAGTTTAAGTATCGGTGGTGCGATCGGATTAATCGCAGTTCTTGTTAAACAGGAAATATTGTTAATTGTCGTTGGAGGAATATTTGTGATTGAAGCCGGTTCAGTGATCCTTCAGGTCGCCTACTTCAAACTTACACGATATTTCACCGGGGAAGCAAAACGTCTATTCTTATGTGCACCGATACATCACCACTTCCACAAAACCGGTTGGAAAGAAACACAAATAGTTATTCGTTTCTGGATAATAGCAATTCTATTAGCGTTCATCGGGCTGGCAACATTAAAGGTGAGATAAAAAATCTGAGCCAGGATAAAATATCCTGCTATAAGCTCACGACACATTACTTTTTTACAATCCTGTCACCACGCTTTGTTCGGACGATTCCAAGATCCTGTCCATCTATAACACCATCAAAATTTAAATCATATTCAACTGTTTTTTTATCGGGAGACATCTGCATGGCGTGTACTCGAATTGCAATCATACCACCACGTATCAACCGGTGATATGTCGTTAACCTCTCCAAAAGTCAAATCAAAATTCAAGGTCTTATCTCCGCCAGGCGGTGTAACCAAAGAATCCCGAATAATTTGCAGTAAATGAAAGCTGATAAGAATTGAGTATTAAATCTAATAAATCAATATTCGCTTTTACGATCGGCGTATCATTCTCTATAATTCTGTCACGGGGTACATCCGTAAAATCAATTCTCAATTCTCGGGTCCCGCTCCGGGCCGACACCAGGAGAAGTGAAATTACAGAAAGAAAGCTACACCCCCGAGCAGGGGGAGAATGAGATTACGTGAGTAGATCAATAATGGAGACTATTAATTCCAGATTTGCCAGTGACTCATGCGATTTAGTGGATTAATCAGTCTCTATAGGTCCTGAATCTCTTTCATAAATGTAAACGCTTTAATGTTTATCAAGAACATTGAATCTCTGAATATATTTACCAATCATATCCATTTCCAGATTCACTGACATGCCAATAGCGGATTGTCTTAAATTGGTATTCTTTAGAGTGTCGGGAATGATGTGAACTGTAAATGAGCTGTCCTTTACAGCAACCACAGTTAATGATATACCATCAATTGCGATACTTCCTTTCTTGACGATCAATGCAGTAAATTCTGAAAGAAGTTCAATCTCAATAACTCTATCGTTATGGAAATCAATAATATCCAAAATTGCCCCTGTACAATCGATATGCCCAGAGACAAAATGACCATCTAACCGGTCGCCAATTCTCAATGCACGCTCCAAATTAACCTCAGCACCACTATCTAATGACCCTAGATTGGTTTTTTTCAATGTCTCAGCTAACGTATGAAACTGAATCGCGTTTTCATCGTGTTTAATTCTGTTTACCGTCAAACATACACCATTGACGGCAATGCTCTGACCAAGTTTAACGTTATCAGCCCACGGTACTGCAACCAACAATTTTTCGCCATCGGCAACTCTTGAACGCGACAAGAATTTTCCAGTATTTTCAATGCATCCGGTGAACATCAGTCAAATATCCTGTTATTAAATAATCGCAACCTGAGCGAGTGATTTTCATATCGTTTATACCTCTGGCTTCGGTTAAACTATCCGGATTAAATCCACCAATTACCGTTCGACTGTCTTTACCACCTAATAATTTTGGTGCGACAAATATCGCAACCTTATCAATTAAATTGTAATGTAACATTTGGCCGGCCAATTCTCCACCACCCTCAACCATTAGCGACATCACATTTTCGTTACCCAGTTTTTTAAAATACTCTTCCCAATCAGCAGCGGACTTGCAGCACACTATATCGACCGGGGTATTCTTATCAGAGAAAACACATGCTGCCGGGTCTATGTTTCGGCTTTTACTCACGATAATTTTTCGCGGCTGATTTTGCCAATTCTCAGGTTGTCTGACGCACAGCTGCGGGTCATCCTGTCGAATTGTTTCTGCACCGACCATAATTGCATCAGCCCGTTGGCGCATATGTTGAACTTTGGTGCGTGATGCTTTACTGGAAATCCACTGTGAATTCCCGCCTTTAGTCGCAATTTTTCCATCTAAGGTCATTGCCATTTTCAATAAAACATAAGGTCGTTTATGTTGTATCCAACAAAAAAAATCTTCGTTTAGCTGTTGTCCTTTGTCATCTTCAACACCAACGACTACCTCAATCCCCTCGTCTTTCAGTAACTTAACAGCACCGCCTCGATGACTGGGATTAGGATCTAATGTGGAAATAACAACCTTTTTTATCTTTGCCTCAATGATTGCGTTTGTACACGGCGGTGTCTTCCCCCGGGTTGAACAGGGTTCCAATGACACATATAACGTAGAATCTGCTGCATGAACTCCTGCATTTTGAATTGCATCAATCTCAGCATGAACCTCACCGGCTTTCTTGTGCCACCCTTTCCCAACGATAACATTATTCTTTACAAGCACGGCTCCAACCATCGGATTCGGTGACGTTTTTCCCCATCCCTTTTTCGCCAGCGTTAAAGCCCGCCTCATCCATTTAACTTCATTTGTCATAAGATCCATTTTAAGCTTAGAAATTTTGTTTCGTAATCCAACAATGACTGTTTCCCGATTTTAATTCATTATTGATTCGAATTTCCGAATTCACTTTTTCCTGCTTTTCTCATCCTGAATTTTATTCCATTCATCGATATACTTTAATGCAATCATTTTATCTGTTATCTGAACCAAATTTTCCCAGTTTGAATGGGTTGCAGCTTTGGTAAAATTATAGCTGCCTGTTAATACTGTTTTTTTATCTATTACAACAAACTTATTATGCATCGAGTGATGTTTCAGCATGGATATATACTCAATGTCTAAATTTTTTGATTTCAGTAAATCAAAAACCGATTTGCTGTAATTATAAGACGCCTGTTTCTTATCAACTTTTAATTTTACCGAGATACCCTCTTTTGATTTTTTTATGAGTGCCCTGGCAATTTTTTTATTAGAAAACGAATATACAGCAACCAATATTTCAAATTTTGCTGACTGAATATTTTTCAGCAAAATAGTTTCGCACTCTCCTCTAAATGCTGTCCGAACAGTCTTGGAATGACCTGCACTTATCCACGTAAATAATAATATAATAATGAATAGTATTCTTGATTGGCGAATCATAAATCCACTTCTGTCCAGGCAGTTTGTGCCGGCCATTGAAAAATGTTAAAATTCATAAAATATTACACTGACCAATGCAATATCAATTCATCTATATTGGAGTGATGGCGTTGATCACGCATTATTGATAAAAGGCATGTCGCCACTATAACTTCAAAATGAATTGAAATTTCGTAATACTCAAGTAACTGAATAAAGAACTGGACATATATTCCTTTAAGTCTAAAATGCCATGTAAAATTCTCCCCCTAATTAATAGTGACAGTCTTGCCATTTTGATTTTAATATCTGACAGACTGCAGCATACAATCAGGATAAATATTTCATGAACAAAGAGTTCATAATCGGCCAACGCTGGTACAGTGAATCTGAACCGGAATTAGGATTAGGTTCCGTTATTTCTGTAAATACCAGAAGTGTAGAAATTAATTTTGAAAACCGAAATATAACACGCTCCTATGCAAGTGAATCAGCACCTCTTCGACGACTGAAGTTTACAATGGGTGACAGTATTACTGCCGTTGACGGACGATCTTTGATTGTCGATAGCATTAAAGAGGAAAATGGACTTTTAATTTACTCGGGGTCAGGTGAATCAATCCATGAATCGCTTTTAAGTGAAAACGTTGATTTTACCGGTTCCGAAGAGCGTTTGATTATGGGCATTTTTGATTCAAATGAAATTTTCAATCTGAGATTTCAGGCATTATCAAAACGCAGCTGGCTTCATATGCTTCCCGTCCAGGGATTACTGGGTGCAAGAATTTCTCTTTTACCTCACCAACTCTATATCGTATCAGAAGTATCATCGAGATACCATGTGCGAGTCATGCTCGGAGATGAAGTGGGATTGGGAAAAACAATTGAAGCAGGATTAATTCTGTCGCGGCAACTATTATCAGGCACAGCTAATCGAATCCTTATTATATTACCTGAATCATTGACACACCAGTGGTTTCTCGAACTTTGGCGTCGTTTTAATCTTACGTTCAGTATATTCGATGAGGAACGATGTACGGCAATACAAACTGCTGAGCCGGAATCAAATCCATTTTCAGACAGTTCACTGGTAATATGCAGTTTAAATTTTTTGATCAAAAACCCGAAACGCATGAAAGAGATTTGTGATATCGATTGGGATTTTTTGGTCGTTGATGAAGCACATCATCTTCAATGGAGAGAAAAGAATCCAAGTCCTGAATATCAGCTGATACAAAATCTTGCTAATAACATTCCCGGCATTTTGTTACTTAGCGGAACTCCTGAGCAATTAGGTGAAGACGGCCATTTTGCCCGATTGCATCTACTCGACTCAAAACGGTTTTATGATCTCAAAAAGTTTAAAGAAGAACAAATAAACTACACAACAGTCGCCAATATCATCGATAAACTGATATCTGGAAAATCGTTAACTGCATCTGAACAAAACAATCTCAGCAAAAATTATCATTATGATCCGGACAGACTACTTGACCTTTTACAACGGATAAAGAAAAAAGATAATATTGCTCAGGAACAGTTAATCTCTGAACTTGTAGATCATCACGGAACCGGAAGACTGTTCTACCGAAACCATCGTCGCAGTATTCCCGGGTTTCCTAAACGAATCGCCAAATTTTACCCCGTAAAATTTAATGATGCGTGTAGTAAGATTTATGACCCGTCGATTTTCCATATCCTTCCGGAATTTCAGATTTCTTCGAGATTACGGAAAAATTGGTGGCGTCATGATCCGAGATTAGAAACAGTAATATCTGTTTTGAATAACGCTCCTCACGAAAAAATATTACTGATTTGTGCGTCACCGGATACTGTTCAGGCAATTCAAGGTGAAATTGAACAAAGGATCAGTATCCCCATGGCCGTCTTTCACGAAGAATTGTCATTAATCGTACGCGATCGTAATGCAGCATATTTCGCTGATCCCGATGGTGCACGCCTCCTTATCTGTTCAGAAATTGGCAGTGAAGGAAGAAACTTTCAGTTCTGCCACCATCTCATATTATTTGATTTGCCTGAGAATCCTGAGCTGTTAGAACAACGTATTGGACGTCTTGCACGAATTGGACAAAAGAACGACGTCATAATTCATATTATCTATCTCGAACAAACAATTCAGGAAGTACTTGCAACATGGTACGGTGAAGGACTTAATGCATTTTGTGAACCGCTTCAGGGAGCGAATAAATTATTTCAAGAACTGGGCAGTTGCGTAAAAGAGTTTGCCTGTGAATGGATAAAGAAAAAAAACCCCGAGCAATTAAAAGAACTTATTGACCGCACCAAAAAATCAAAGTCCGTTGTCACTGAAAAAATGGCAGCCGGCAGAGATTGGTTATTGGAATGGCACTCACATCAACCCGCCATTGGTGCTGCTTTAGTAGAGAAAGTCGAAGACATTGAAGCTCATTCCAATCTTCCGGCATTTATGGATTTTATGTGTAACCACATTGGAATTCGAGTCGAAGATCATGACCATAACAGTTTATTTTATGTACCGGGTGATCATTACCACGGCTTACCGGGACTGCCGGATACAGGTATTCCAATAACATTCAGCCGTCAACGGGCTATTGCCAGAGAAGATATTACATTTTTAACCTGGGAGCACCCAATTGTGACAGGGGCAATTGACCAACTCCTGGGTTCAGCTAACGGACGATCATCTTATGCCGTTTGGGAAGATCAGGAAAATCGTATTATCTATATCGAATCAATTTTTATGGTGCACACGACCGCACCGGAAGATTTGCGTCCAGATAGATTTTTACCGGCAACTCCGCTACGAGTTATGGTTCGCCATGATGGTTCAGATGTCAGTAATAAAATTACTCACGAAAAACTTTTCGACGTTCTTAAAGATGATAGCAATGCACCCTTGCTTAAAAAAACTGAATTGACTCAACAGCTGTTTCCGCATCTGATTAAACAATGCCGAAATCTGGCAGAAATAAAAAAAAATGAATTGGTGGAAAAAGCTGTTTCAATTATGCAATCAACAATACAACCGGAAATTGACCGCCTCACAACTCTTCTTGCAGCAAACGCACCGATTCGCAAAGAAGAAATTGATCATCTCAGCGATGAGCTTAATCAATTACAGAACTATTACATGAAATCCGTTGTCAAACTTGATGCCGTTCGACTAATATGGCGTGGGCCCGGCACATAATTTCCCTGCTGCCAATGATAAGAAAGTCTATGACACATTATTCAAAAGCTTAAAAGAAAATCTACTTTGACCACTCCTCAAGAGAGAAAAGAATTTGAAGTAGAATTATTTGCAGGCAGAATACAAGCAACTCAGACTGAAATACAAAACTTGAATCAAATGATGAAAGTTCAGATAATCTGTCAATTTGACAGGTTTAACCCAATATGAAAGCAATAATGCATGAAAATAAGTTCAATATAAAATTTTTCCTTATACTAAATGTTATGTTCTACTATGGAGTCTAAGATAAAAGTTATTTTTACAATTTTATTAGTTGTTATTTGTAACGTGGCAAATGCTGTGCCTAGTTGGGTAAATGAAAGTATCAGAAATCTTAGTTCTTCTGATGAAAAAGCTCAGAGAAAAGCAGCGTTTTGGCTTTCAGGGTATTTTACGGATAACGGTTCAGAGTCAGATCCACAAATAATCGATGTTTAATTAAACTAGGTATATATAAGAAGGAGTTTCAATGAGTACCAAACAAATTCATGTGTTTATAAGCCACTCCTGGGCTTACTCAACCCATTACAACACACTATCCGACTGGATCTTTAATGGTAATTGGAGTGTTAGTCAAGCTTCCCTTGATCTAAGGGACTATTCAGTTCCAAAAGACGACCCCATTCATGATGCATCAAATGATACACAATTAAAAAATGCAATATATGACAAAATATCACGCTCACACGTAATAGTCATACCAACTGGTATGTACGCCAACTATAGCAAGTGGATAAAGAAGGAAATTGAAGGAGCTGATTCATATAGTAAGCCAATTCTTGCAGTTAATCCTCATGGGCAAGAAAAAAAGGCCGGTGTTGTTGTAGATAACGCGGATAAATTCTCGGGGTGGAATAAACAACCAATCATTAATGCCATTTGGAAGTTATACAATCAATGAGCGATAAATCTGAGAATCTAGCGGTTTACGGTATTTATGTTCAAACGATTACTGCAAACGAGCAAAGGCGACAAGCCTTAGCTGCTTTTTACCTTTCTTTGGTTGCCGCAGGCATTGCGTTATTGGCGTCTGATGAAATAACTCAATATGTTGCTATTGCAATACCAATATCAATCGTTTCTATTGTCTGGTTTTCTACAATTAAGTACTTTAGAAATTTGGCTAAGGCCAAATTTAAGGTCATCGAAGAGTTGGAAAATGACTTTGTTATCAAGCCTTTCGCCAAGGAATGGGAGTTCTACAAATCTGGTGGAAGTAGGTTTAAAATTAGTCTCACCCATATTGAGCTAATTATACCAGTAATGATTTTTATAGTTTCAACTTTATATGTTTTATATTCGTTCTACCAGTTTATAAAATTATGGTTTGAGTGCTAGTGCGTAGTCGGTTGCGTAATTTATCACATAACAAATTTGTCATAGGGACATTTTTGCAGTGCTCCGTTTTGCGGTGGCTGTGCCACTTTACCGCAAAACTACACAACCCCAAAAATGCCCCATACAAAGGCGTTATACCCACAAGGAGAATTAAGAAGCATGAAAGAGCAAGAATACGCAGGGTTTTGGATTAGATTCGGTGCAGAGCTAATCGACTTAGTAATAAGGATTATCGTTCTGTGTGTCCCGCTTTCGTTTATTTATGGCGAAGAATACTATGGTTTTTGGCGTGTGCTGTTGGGAGATATTGTTCCCATGGTTGCAACAGTTTGGTTTTGGCTACGTTTTTTTGGAACACCACGAAAAATGGCAACTAAACTAAAAATCGTCGATGCAAAAACAGAAAATAAACTATCTCTCGGGCAAGCTATCGGTAGATATTTTGCCTATATACCAGCATGGCTACCATTAGGGCTAGGGGTTATCTGGGTTGGTATAGACAAAAAGAAACAAGGCTGGCATGACAAATTAGCCGGTACCGTTGTCATCAGAACCAATGAGTCAGAGCCAGTAAATTTCGATGAATAAGGTATAAGCACTCGGACAGCAAAAAGCGTTGCTTTTTGTTCCCTCCGCTGCGCTCCGGCTGTCCGCTTAGCTTGGCGTTAAGTGTCTTAAGAGGAAATTATGCAAATTCTAGGATTCATTGTTTTTCTGAATGTATCGCATCTTGGAGTAATGCAAATTTTTCGCCTTACTACCTGTCATGCGTATTTTTGTAAGGCGATCCCCTTATTAATTCTTTACGGTGCTGGTGTTGCATGGGTTCTCTTTGCTCTGGGAATGCACCCATTCTTTTTGTGGCAGCTAATTCTAGCTTCAATTTGGCTGTTTGTTATTGGCCGCAAACAAACCAAAATGGCAGAGGCCATGCTGTCAATGGCAGGTGAAGATGCAGATTCAGTGCGTTTAATCGCTGTATCTACTGTAAAAACAATCCGTTACTATACATATAGTTCATTTGTCTATGTTGCAGTATTCTCAGGCACATATATTTGGCTATACAACACTTAACAAGGCCAGCCAGAGGGGTGACAAAACCGCTGCACGCTTTTGTCACCCTGCTGGCGGGCGTTAGGCAAAAATTAAGGAAATAAGCTATGTCAACAACCGCAATTGTATTCATTATCGCAACAATATTATTTTTTATATTGGCATTTTTAGGGATAAAAATAGTTCCCCAGAGTGAAAATCACGTTGTTGAGAGGTTTGGTAAATATAGAAAGACCTTGAAAGCGGGTTTGAATTTTGTAGTACCGTTACTTGATAGGATTGCAAAACGCTTAAGCATTCTTGAACGGCAATTGCCCGAAAAACCACATGATGTTATCACTAAAGATAATGTTACGATAGTTATAACAAACACCATATTCTTTAGAATAATTGATGCAGGGAAGGCTGCATATAGAATTCATGATTTGGAAGGTGCCATAAGTAATGCTGTTACTGGCACAGTCCGTTCTATTATTGGAGCCATCGAATTCGATGAGGTTCAGTCTCATAGAGAGCAAATTAATCAAAAGATTAAATCGAGTCTTGAAGAAACATGTTCCGATTGGGGAGTAGATGTTACTCGCACTGAGATATTGGATGTCCAAGTTGATCAAAAAACCCAAACAGCAATGCATCTCCAAATTAGTGCCGAGCGTGATAGGCGTGCATCAGTGATGGAAGCAGAAGGTAAGAAAAAATCAATGGAGCTAGAGGCGGATGCAGCTCTCTATGCCGCACAAAAACAAGCTGAAGCCAAAAGAATGCTTGCAGATGCCGATGCTTACGCAACAAAAACAATCGCAGAAGCAATCAATAATGAAGGGGCATCAGCTATTCAATTTGAAATACAAAAAAAGCAAGTAGAGGCAATTGGAGAACTTTCGAGTTCTAATAACGCCAAAGTAATCCTACTACCAAATGATATCATAAGTGCATTAACTTCACTCCCTAATATATTTGGAAAATGAATATGGAAATCCTGTATTCAATAAATTTTTGGCTGATTGTTGGGTTTTTTCTCGCTATTTTAGAAATATTTTCAGGCTTATTTATTGCACTGTGTTTTTCTGTGGCTAGCTTTCTTATGGCAATAGTATTTTGGTTGTGGCCTAACATTGGCATAGAATGGTATGAGATTATATTTCTACATTCATTTATTGGTTTTTCTGTAGCATCACTTACATGGCTGAAACTCCGAAGAAATCAAAAGGAACTTCCAGACATTAATGACTAAATCACATAACCAGTGCATCCAGCCGACCGCTGGAAGCACAGTTCGTATAAAAAGGTCATTTTATATTAAAGTTCAGTCGCGTTGTTGAAGCTCATCGTATATCTTCCAGCGTCCCGTTGGTCACTGATTCCGAGTAATCGCTCAGCTTCCTCTATGGAGGAGGCATTGAAGATATCCCGAATATCCTGTGCGACCTCACAACGCATTTCTTTCTCAGGTACGTAAGCCGTGGCATTGTACTGAAGGTGAACCTGGCAGCGTTTCCGGGGAAAAACCTCCTCTGACGGTTGTTAGATCAGACAATACGACTTGTCCAGTCTACCCCCTCCGAAGTGCCCGGTCCCTTGTAATGTTATCCGTTCTGTTTATTATAACATGAAGAACACAAAAAATGAAAAATTCTAATTATTTTAGGTTCAGACTTAATTCATAATCTGGATTAAACAGTATGGATAAAATATCAAAACATCTGAAAGGGACACTGACGTTCATCGAGTTTTTCCTCAAATTCAGGAGATCGTGTCGCATAAGATAATCCCTAACCTGCAGTAAGACTTGTTTCAGCAACGTCGTCCCGGGGAAATGGCAGCCGGCGTAATAGACATAACCCATTCATTTTAAAATGGTTCTGACCTGCCCGGCACCTCACAGGCTGCCCCTCAAATTCCAAATCAATATGCTGATTAAGACTGCCTAGCGTTTTTCCCGCATCAATTGCAGTGAACTAAATTATGATTATCTTATCATGGCATGCGGGGCACGTCATTCCTGTTTTGGCAACGAACAATGGGAAAGAAATGCACCCGGATCAGCACCCGTTGCGATGCAGCGTCGCAAGAAACATCGTCCGTGAATTGAAGAATCAACCCCGCCAGGAATTCAAGTACATTAATAAAGGACAGATGACCGCTATTGGGAAAAGTAGTGCAATTGTTGAATCAGGAAAATTAAAACTAAGTGGTTTATTGCCTGGTCAGCCTGGATATTTGTTCATATTTACTGCCTGACAGGATTCAAAAACCGTATATTTGTAACGCTGAATCGGGCATGGGCCTATGTCGCTTTCTACGTCTTATGTTTCTTAATTTGCAACACATTGTTCACTTTTTGACAATGCATCGATTTGTGATTTTGATATAAAAAAACAAAATTCCGTTTTAGACAAAATCGTTAAGATTTAATGTTGGATCGCGTTTTATATTCCTTGCCAAGATGGGGTTCATTACGTTTTTTTGCTAATTCTATCTGAAGTTGGCGCTGCTTAAATCGTGCACGCTTTTCCGTTGTCATTTTATTATAACAATGTGGACATGATATTCCCGGTTCATACTCTTCGGATTTAAGTTCCTCAGTTGACAATGGCATCCGGCAGGCAAAACATTGTTCATACTCTCCAGGTTTCAGCCGATCATTAACCGCAACCCTGCCATCGAAAACAAAACACTCACCCTCCCATTTGTTTTCCTTTGGATCAACTTCTTCGAGATATCGTAAAATACCGCCGTTAAGTTGATAAACATCCTTATAACCCTGACCGAGCATGAAGGATGTTGCTTTTTCACAGCGTATACCCCCGGTACAAAACATAGCGATTTTTTTGTGTTTTTGAGGATTTAAATTCGACTCTGCATACTCAGGAAACTCTCTGAATGAATCCATATCCGGAGTGATCGCATTTTTAAAGGTTCCAACCTTACATTCATATCGATTTCGCGTGTCAATAACCAAAACATCTGGATCAGAAATTAAATCATTCCACTGTTCGGGACCAACATGAGTACCGGTAAGTCTGGACGGATTGACACCACTGACACCCATTGTGATTATTTCCTTTTTCAACCGGACTTTCATTCTTAGAAATGGCATTTTTTGTGCATATGATTCTTTATACTCAAGTCCATAAAATGCCTGGTTTGAGTGGATAAATTTCATCAGGCTGTCAATACTTTTTCGACTTCCGGCAACCGTACCGTTAATTCCTTCTTCTGCAATTAGGATCGTACCTTTAATACGATTCTTTTTACAGTGGTTTGATAATAAGAACTGCCACTTTTTGTAATCCGGCAGATGAACAAATTTATAGAGTGCGGCAACAACAACTTTATACGATTTGGAGTTATTCGTTTTTTCAGTCATAGGAATCGCCTGTTTTAATTTTCATATAAATATAATTTATTTACTGTAACTGTATCAATATATACACACCCGAACACTGAAATGTATCGTCACTCAGCTCTGTTATCATCATTGATTGTTTTTCTGAACTCTTTTGTCATTATTTCAAAAATATAAATAATCTCCCCTGATACATAAATGAAGCGACGATAACAATAATGTAAAAAGCCCTGTACATTGTCTTAATAGCATTTTCAAAGGTCTCATCAGTACTATACGTATCTTTGAGAACTGATTCATACTATACTTCAGGAATATATTTGATGATTCCTTTAGCATCAAATGTCCCGAGTTCTTCGATTTCGAGAGAACACCTCTAACTCCTGTACGACAACAGGATCCTTTACATTCAGCAAGATCACAGGAAAAATATTGACCCCCAATATCATCACTGAACAAGTGTCTCATTAACAGCTGTCATTTTGGAAACTCCGTTATCGGTGAAAAAAAAAAGTGCCTTGCCACGAATGGAAGTTTAAAATACCGACGCATCACAGGATAAGATTATTTTTTGAATTTACGATTCAAAGATTTTATTGTTATTCGTCATGAATCATTTGATATAATCATTATCTTAATGGATTAAAATAACAAAGCTTAAAGATCAAAGAAGACAATTTTAATGAATCCGAACAGCCTGCCAAAATGATCGATTTTATAAATGTAAAAAAAGGGTATGCAGATAAAGACATTCTAAAAGATGCGACGATACGAGTTAATAAGTTTGAACGCATCGGACTTGTCGGACCAAATGGTGCCGGGAAGAGTACCTTGTTTAATATGATCATTGGAGAAACCGAACCGGATAAGGGTGAAATTGTTATCCCGAAAAACATGAGAATGGGGTATTTAAAACAACAAATTCAGGCTGATATCCTTGAAGAATCTCTTATTAATTTTACAGCGAATACAATTCCGGAATTTCGTAAATTACACAATGAAATCGACGAGATTGAGGAAAAACTTACCCTTGGATCAAATGATACACTGTTAAATAAACTGGGAGAGCTTCAAACAAAATTTGAAAGTCTCGGGGGCTATGAAATAACAGCAAAAGCCGAAGCCGCATTATGTGGATTAGGTTTTCAGGTTGACCAATTCAGCAAGTCAATGAGTGCATTCAGCGGGGGATGGCAAATGCGAGCCGGACTGGCACAAACACTGATAGTCAACCCCGATATTCTCTTACTTGATGAGCCGTCAAATTATCTTGATGTACCTGCAATTGAATGGATGCAGCGGTATCTGAAAAACTATAAGGGAACACTTTTACTCATATCGCACGATCGCTATCTGCTTAATTCTCTGACGAATATCACATTAGAAATTAATGCCGGTTTGGTTAACCGTTATCCGGGAAATTACGACTACTATGTAAAACAGCGGGAAATTCGTTTCCAATCACTTCATGCAGCAAAAGATAATCAGAATAAACTGCGGAATCAACTGGAAAAATCAATCAACCGGTTCCGTGCTAAAAGTACCAAGGCATCCCAGGTGCAGAGCTGGATAAGGACAATTGAAAAAATGGAGCAAATTGATGTTCCCGACGACCTCAAATATTCAGGACAAATTAATCTTCCGCCGGCACCTGCAAGCGGTGCAGAAATGATGCGCCTGGAAAACCTTGGCCATACCTATGACGAAAAAAACTGGATACTTAAAAATATCAACCTGCAGATTGAACGAGGTGATAAAATCGGGTTTATCGGTTATAATGGCATGGGAAAAACAACCCTGCTGCGAATCATTGCCGGACAACTTAAATTCAATAAGGGAAAACGGGTTGTGGGTCATAAAGCAGTCATTGGATATCAAGCACAGGAATCAACGGAAACCCTGCTCCCCAACCAGTCAGTTTGGACAATCGTAAAAAATGCTGCTCCCGATAAAGCAACTGACAGAGATATACGAAATGTTATGGCAACATTTGGATTTCAGGGCGATACCATACAAAAAATGTGTCAGGTGCTGAGCGGCGGAGAGAAAATACGACTTGCTTTTGCCAGAATATTCATTAACCCACCGAATTTACTTATATTAGACGAACCGACTACGCATTTGGACATTGCAGCCAGAGAAGGACTGCAGGAAGCTGTAAAAAACTATGACGGAACCGTTTGTCTGGTAAGTCATGATATCGAATTTATTAGAAAATCAGTCAGTACAATTATTTCAATGACTGAGCAATGTGGTATAAAAAAATACTATGGTGACTATGATTACTATACGGAAAAAACAGGAGTCGATACCATTAATTCCGGAAACATGTCTGACTCAGAAAATCAGTCCGGGAATCAAAACAAACCAAAAACTAAGAATAAAGGGAATAACTCTAATTTACAAAAGAGATTGAATAAACAGGAACGGGCTTTAGAAAGACAACGTCTCTGCATTGAAGAAGATATTGGAAACTGGGAAAAAGAAAAGTCTGCGTTACTTATTCAGATAGATGCCAATGAACCTGATTTAGATTATGCTTCATTGAATCAACAACTTGAGTCACTGGAGAATCAAATAAATTCAGCCTGCACTGAATGGGACAGTGTTACGGCACAACTTGAAATATTGAGATAAATTATTACGAGGTCTTTTTTAAATGAATTCTCAATGGTCGCATGGCTCATGAGTAATATTAAACGACGGCCGTTTTATTATAAAAAAGAAACTGTTTTCATTGTTTTTTTACATTCATATTTCTGATCATTTCCATTTCAACCCTTTCAGATTACGGATTCACTTATGACGAGCCTGAAATTAATCGACCTTAATAAACATCATTATAGTGATATTTACATGATGTTCATCACCCGCACTGAGCACTGTTTCCCCTATCTAAAACAGATTGACAAGCAATTAGAACCTGAGTACAAAATTGATGTTGATGGAGGGACTATTGTAAAAATTCTAAAAATTAAATCTGAAATGAAAAATTTTCAGGATAAATAATTAACTGCAAAGTAAAGACCTGCGTACACTTTCGGATCGACTAGACATCCTCGCTTTTCCGATTCTTTCAACCAACTTTCAGCATTGTCAATTGCCACTGAATGAACAACGATTGACTCTGTTTCATCTCCCCCGCCCTCTTCCACTTTGATACAGTTTTTCGCGAGCAGAACAGTGATCAATTCATTGGTTAATCCGGCTGACGACGGTCCGGTTGTCAGCGTAACCATTTCTTCTGCTGTAAAACCGGTTTCCTCTAATAATTCACGCACTGCAACAGTTTCATATGATTCGACTTCAGTATCATCCAAATCATTGACCAAACCGGCCGGAAATTCTATTACACTGGCTTTAACCGGCAGTCGATACTGTTCGGTGAAAATCAGTTTTTGATCCCGTGTTATTGCGACGACAACAACAACACCGGTACAATTTGTACGTTCAACATACTCCCAATTATTATCATTGATAAAACGAATAAATTTCCCTTCATAGTCTATAGCGGGTTTATCACTGACATGTGCAGAATGATAAAGACCATTTTCAGTGATATAAGCGATAACGGCAGAAGGGACAATTCCCATAATATTCTGCTCATTAAGAATCATATCCCGTACCATCGAACTCGAACAATTTGTCGAAACAACATTGCCGATATTGACTCGCTGAATATAGGGGGGAAGCGGCTTCGGTTCTCCTATACCCGGTCTGGGTACCATAAGAAACGTTTCTCTATTCATTAACTGGTCTGCGTTTACCCAATTGGGTATATCTCCAATCAAATCTGCTCCGATGACAAATATAAATTCATGATCGCAATACTGTTTCCTCATTTCCTTCAACAATCCATGTGTTGTGGACGGTGTACTGCCATCATCAATCTGACTGTCGATCATTTGAATAGATTCGTTTTGTCCAAACACAGTTCTCAACATGATCGTTACCATTGTCTTCCTGTCTTCAGGTCGGCTATGCTGTTCTTTATCGTTTCTCAAGCCGGCGGGAACAATCCATATCTCATCAACCCGGTTAGAATTCATAACAGCTGTAATAGACAAAACATGGCCAACATGCGGTGGATCAAATGATCCGCCATATAATGCAATCCGTTTCATTGGCTCTCCATTTCACTTAAGCATGAACTGAAATTAAGGATAAAATTTAAATATGACGAGGTTTAACAAGACTGTTTATTAACCTCAATCGCCGATTCTATTATTTATAGATGTTTCAATCTGTTTATCTAAAAAAGATGAGCGACAACCACATTACCAGATACCTGCACCTCAGTATACATTTCTATATTTGAATTTCCAAGCCGTCCGAATTCGGATACACCAATGACATTCTGCCCTTATGAATTACGCATATCTATTTAACATGAAGCATGTATAACATACTCCAAGACTTTGGCGTCATTAACGCTCCTGTCTTTTGATGGTGAACAACTTCGAGTATTTTGTGAAACTAATAAAGAATTTGGTTATGACATTATAAAAAAAATGATATGCACCGTCGCATACCGGCTTCTATACACCGGAACAAAGTTGATGGAGAATACATTGTAAACAGACATTTATTAAATAAATTTATACGATACCGGTTTCATGATTTGAACATCAATTTTGACAACGGGAGAAAATAAAATCATAAATGTCGTTAAAGAAAAATGTAAACAAAAAGGAATGACCGGATGAACTATAAAAAAGTAATGTGTGCCATCGATTTTTCAGACCTTTCAAATTACGCATTTGAGTATACACTTGACCTGCTGAAAGGTCAGGATACTCAAATTATACTTATCCATGTCATAGAGCATCTTTATTATCACGACCATTTCTTAATTCTATCGCTCTCACCCGACGAAATTGAAGATAAATTTACGAAATTGGCAAAAGAAAAACTAACTGAATTAACTAAAAATTACACCAATGATTTTTCGTTTAAATTTATTATTCGAGAAGGCCACCCCCAAACTGAGATTGTCAATGCCTCGAAGAAACAGGATGTTGACCTGATTGTTATCGCCAGCCATGGACATACAGGAATAGCCCATGTCATTTTAGGAAGTATCGCAGAGAGGGTTGTACAAAATGCTTCCTGCCCTGTACTCATCGTAAAAAAAACTGAGTAACACGAAAGACTAAATTCTTTGCTGATATACGAATCAATGGTCTCCCCGATTTTGCCATTCAGGAGCGTTGGTGTCAGTATGAATACCCATGGAAATAACCGGAGTTTTTCAACCGGCTTGTTTCGGAAATCAATCGACAAAACCCGTATTGGCGACGAACGTTTTTCAGCAAACGGCCAACTTACATATGCTTTCCAGACAAAGGAATTTCCGAACAGGCTCCATTTCGGATTAAGTTTATCCCGCAGACTCTCGGACACAGGCAATGAAACGGTACGTTATTCCGGCAAACCCGGATCTGCCATATCAAAAATTACGACAGTTGACACACGCAGGACAGCTATTGATGCTTTTGGAAATAAAATTAATCTGCTATATTACACGTCATCCCGAATACTTTTGACTAAACCATTTCATGGTATTAGGTCTATCATTATTTTGTATAAAAATTTTCAGTTTATCCAGGTCCCTGGCATTGTCTATATCGAAACTTTTAGGTAATTCTTTAAAATTTATAGCGTATTTTTCTATTTGACGAATGGTTTGATTCATGACTCTGTCAGTCCCCCATTCTATATTTTTGAAAATATTGGGTATCCATTTTGATTGACCAACCAGTACATATCCACCATCTTCTGATGGCTGAATAATTACGTCGGTACTATTTAAAGTAGAAAATGCATTTTCTATTTCCTCCGCAGAATGAGTTATACAGTCGCTGCCGATTATCACTGCTTTATTTTTATCTTTTGAAGTTAGTAAATTTTGAAACGTATCAGACATGCGTTCTCCAAGATTTATACCGTGTTGTTTGAAAAAAGAAACATTACCATAGATAATACTCTTAAAATTTGTCGAATTATATTCGGGAGGGTGCCAGATTTGTACTTCGGTTCCACTGACAAGTGACATTGTTCGGCAAATATCCTGAAGCATGGATTTTGCCAGGCCTGCGGCATTAATATCACTGATTTCCTGTGCAAGTCGACGTTTAGTTTTACCTGGAATCGGCGGTTTAGAATAGATACATATATAATTCATATAATGTTATAAAATGAAAAAGATTAAATTTCCTTCTTGAAAGTTAAGATAGAATAGTTGTCAATTGAGAATTTCACTATACATTTGAAGGAATTTTAATTCTTTCGGGTCAGTCAACTGTAGGATTTCTGTGGCTTCTCATGCATATTCTGGTGATATTTTTCATAAACATAATAATGAAGATTACATATGAGAGGTGCCTTTGCAGAGACTCACTGCCACATTTGTATCAATTTTCTTGTCAATCAAATTATACTCAACAAACCGTGGAAAAAGTTTTCACGTTAACAGTTTGAATTTATTAATTTATAATCCTTAAAAATATGAAATTTTATATTTGTGCCATAGTTAGTTTTTTCATCAGCAAAATGACGGTGTTATCCGCTGAGGAAATCAATAAATCTTCAGGAATGATTGACGGTTTAACGCTGTCAAGTTTTATAATTATCGCCCCGACAGCATCTTTATTAGGTCTTGCTTTTGCTTTTTATTTTTTTAAGCAAATGATTCGTGCAGATGAAGGTACCGATCAAATGCGTGAAATTGCGGAACATATTAGAGATGGAGCAAAAGCATATTTGAGCAGTCAATTTCGAATTGTCATTATTGTAATGATGATCCTGTTTGTCATTCTTAGTGTCATGGCTTTTTTTAATCTTCAAAACCGGTTGGTACCATTTACCTTTTTAAGTGGTGCAATATTTTCAGGGCTGTGTGGTTATCTGGGAATGCAGACCGCGACACTTGCTTCATCCCGGACCGCACAAGGGGCTCGGGAATCATTAAACAGGGGATTACAAATTGCATTTCGTTCCGGTGCGGTGATGGGGCTGGTGGTGGTTGGATTTGGATTATTTAACATATGGGCATGGTTTGTTTTTTTAGATAAAATCGTATATTCAAACGCACACATGATATCCGGATGGAGCATATTTGTTCAGCCGGGTTTTGATCCCGCCTTTAAGTTGTCAGAAATAACAACGGCGATGTTAGGATACGGAATCGGTGCTTCTTTACAGGCACTTTTTGCCAGAGTAGGGGGTGGCATTTTCACAAAAGCTGCAGATGTTGGAGCGGATTTAGTTGGAAAAGTTGAGGCTGGTATTCCGGAAGACGATCCGAGAAATCCTGCAACAATTGCTGACAATGTCGGTGACAATGTCGGTGACGTAGCAGGAATGGGGGCTGATTTATATGAATCTTATTGCGGTTCAATTATTGCAACCGCTGCTTTGGGTGCAGCATTGCCGATTACTGCAAAGGTCAGCGGGTTAGATGCTGTTGTCGCACCGATGGTTGTTGCAGGCATTGGAATTATTCTCTCAATTTTAGGAATTTTTCTGGTAAAATGCAAAGAGGACGCATCGATGACTACTTTACTTAAAGCGTTAGACAGGGGGACTTGGATCAGTACTCTGTTGGTCGTTGCGGTTCTTGCGGTTTTTGCCAAATTTGATTTTATTTCATGGGGAGTCTTCGGTTCTGTGGTTTCAGGACTGATTTCCGGTATTATAACAGGCTGGTTTACGGGCTATTATACCTCTGATGAATATGAGCCGACAAAAGGAATTGCAGGACAGGCAGTAACCGGTTCAGCAACAACGATCATTGATGGTATTGCGGTTGGTATGATGTCTTCATGTATTCCTGTCATTACCATTGTGACTGGAATTTTATGTGCATATGGATTTTCGGGTGGTTTTACCGATCCTGATTCCGGGTTGTATGGAATCGGGTTTGCGGCAGTCGGTATGTTATCAACCCTGGGAATTACGCTTGCAACTGATGCCTACGGGCCAATTGCTGATAACGCGGGTGGAAATGCTGAAATGTCAGGGTTGCCCGCAGAGGTAAGAGAACGCACTGATGCACTGGATATGCTTGGCAATACAACAGCAGCAGTGGGTAAGGGATTTGCAATTGGATCAGCAGCATTAACCGCATTGGCACTTTTGGCAACGTATGTTTTGAGTGTTAAAACCTGGAGTCTGAAGCTGGGGCTGCCATTGGTTCAAATTAAAGATATGTCACTCATGAATCCAATGGTTCTATGTGGCATTTTTGTTGGTGGTATGATGGCATTTTTATTTTGTGCATTAACAATGAAGGCTGTCGGGCGTGCTGCCGGTGCTATGGTGACAGAGGTACGACGGCAATTTAAAACCATCAGAGGGATCATGACATATGACGCTAAACCTGACTATGCGAAATGTGTTGCTATAGCAACAAACGCTGCTCAAAAGGAAATGATGATACCTTCTCTGCTTGCAGTATTTGTTCCGATAATAACGGGACTGATCCTGGGGGTTCCGGGCGTTTTAGGAATGTTGGCCGGCGGTTTGGCAACAGGCTTTTCTCTTGCGTGTATGTTAAATAATGCCGGTGGTGCATGGGACAATGCGAAAAAATATGTTGAAAAAGGAAATTTAGGGGGAAAGGGATCCGATGTACATAAGGCTTGTGTCGTCGGTGATACTGTCGGTGATCCATTTAAAGATACTGCCGGCCCCTCATTGAATATTCTCCTGAAACTTATGAGTATGGTTTCCGTAATTTTTACACCGGTTATCGTTAAATTCTCACCCATTATTCAAAAAATCCTTCACATATCTAATTAGACGTTGAATAAACCTCCGGATTTAAGTGAAATAGAAGGACTTGTTTTACGTAAATTTGACTATTCTGAAACGAGTATTATCGCTGCAGTATTTGTGCGAACAGAAGGCATTAAGCAGTTTTTGATTAAGGGTGCAAGAAAGAACTCCAAAAAAGCATTCCCGCAAATTGATCTGTTCAGACATGTATCGATTATCTATAAACCCTCCTCAAATTCAGAATTAAATTCGGTGTCCAGTGCGGAATGTCTCACAATTTATGATATGATTGCCTCAAATATTAATAATTTCAAAGCAGGGAAATGGTTGTGTGAATTTGTCATTAAAAATTCGAAAGATGCAATCCCTATGATGAAGGTTTTTGATGCATTAAAGATCGCATTTTCCAGACTTGCAACAGCTAAAAGAGTTCAACGTATTCCGATAGTATTGTCAGTTTGTTTTATTATGTTATCAGAAAATGGGTTATTACCGGATTATTCAAATAGTGAAAACAGTGAAAAAGGAATAGATATACTCAGTGAATTTGCATTGCAGGAAGATACTGACTATCCCGAATATTCACAGGAAACCTGGGAGTCTTTGAGTAATTGGATGTATAACTTCCTTGTTACACACGCAGAGTTTGTTGTCCCGGAAGGTTGGGGCGCCATCATGAATTAATTTTATTTATTCATTTTAATTTTAATCACTAAATTTTTTAAAAACTCGAAAAATATCTATGACAGAAAATACATTCGAAAATCCTTTGACGGATCGATATGCCAGTTACGAAATGATTCAGAACTGGTCTCCTCAGAAAAAGTTTTCAACGTGGCGTCAGCTTTGGCTTGTACTGGCAAAAGCTGAAAAGCAGTTGGGATTGGATATTTCCAATGACCAGATCACAGAAATGGAAACGAATCTTAATAATATTGATTTTGATTTGGCACAAAAGAAGGAAAAAGAATTACGCCATGATGTGATGAGCCATATTTTTGCTTATGGCGTCGTGTGTCCAAAAGCAAAACCCATAATTCATCTTGGTGCGACCAGCTGTTTTGTAACTGATAATTCAGAACTTATTCTAATCCGTGACAGTCTGAAAATTATCCGGAAGCGATTATTAAACCTTATCTCATCATTAAAGTCGATCACATTGAAATACAGGGACCTGCCAACCCTGGGATTTACTCATTATCAACCGGCTCAATTAACAACTGTCGGCAAGCGTATGTCACTTTGGTTATATGACTTTCTTATGGATTTTGATGATTTAACAGATTTAATTAGAAATATAAATTTTCGAGGCGTTAAGGGTACAACAGGTACTCAGGGGAGTTATCTGGCACTGTTTGAAGGTGATGGAGAAAAAGTAAAGAAATTAGACGTTCTTGTATCAGAGTTTATGGGATTTGATAAGAGTGTGCCTGTTTGTGGTCAAACATATAGTCGTAAGGTTGATTACAAAGTAATGAGTATTTTATCGGGGATTGCTCAATCTGCATATAAAATGGCTGGAGATATTCGTCATTTAATGAATTTGAAGGAGGTTGATGAACCCTTTGAAAAAGGTCAGGTCGGTTCAAGTGCCATGGCCTATAAACGAAATCCAATGAGAAGCGAACGGATTTGCTCACTGGCTCGATATGTCATATCCTTACCAGATAATGCAGCGAATACGCATGCAGGTCAATGGTTTGAAAGAACACTTGATGATTCTGCAAATCGTCGAATTATTTTACCTGAATCAACGATGGCCGTCGATGCAATTCTAGTGATAGCTAAAAACATTACTGATGGTTTAGTGGTATGGCCAAATGTGATCAAAAAACATGTATTGGAAGAACTTCCCTTTATGGCAACAGAAGTAATCATTATGGCAGCTGTAAAGGCCGGAGGTGATCGGCAGGAACTTCATGAAGCTATCCGCATTCATTCGATTGCTGCATCAAATCGGGTAAAAGAAGAAGGCGTTGAAAACGATTTGCTTGATCGGTTGTCTAAAGATAATATTTTTAAAGCGGTACACGACAATTTGCCTGATTTCGTTGATCCTCAAAAGTTTATTGGTAGATCTTCAGAGCAGGTTGATGAGTTTGTTGATCGCTATGTTGATCCAGTTTTAGAAAGGAATAAACATCTTTTGGATGATGAAAATCAGGAATTAACAGTTTAAATGCTCAATCTTTTCTTAAGCGTCCAATTGGATGTTTAAGAATTTAGAATTCTTTCTTCATTCCTTCCTGATTTTGGACTTAAAAACAATGCACTATTGCGGGTGCAGCATAGTGGTAATTCCCCGGCTACCCAAGCTGGCCAGCCCGGAAATTTCACGATATACAGCTTTTTAAAACCCGAAGTCAGACTGACCTATTGTCAGCAAAGTAATTATAAATTAAATAAGGAAGAAGACTTCAGGTGACAAAGTGTACCCCCTGTTTACCAAATTTCCCACGTGTTAAACGTCGTGATATCAACATTGATTTTAACGGAGGCAATATCACCTCAGACAGCGAAATGTTACTGCTGCGTCAGGCAGTTCAGCGAATCGGTTTAAGTAAACGTTTGTCAATGCTGATTGATGAACTTGGCTGCCATCCGGATCTCCAATCCCGTCATCGGCAGGATCCCCGCCCGCAACACCATTTTTTCTGAAACTAAAATCTTCTACGCTATTAACCAAATTGTGAAATTGAATAAAGACATTCGAATCCAGATAATCTGCCGTTCTATATCCAATTCATGTTCTCAGGTTTAATCCGACACCCGGTGTTCTGTTTTGATTGGGAGTGCCAGGCAGCGAGGTATTTTGATTTAAAATCACAATGCGGTTCTCGGTTTAGCAGATTATAGTAAATATTAATGAGAAAATACCCAGATGCCGTAAAAAATTAAACACGGTAACAATTTGGAACAGGCACATTAACATATTTAGTGGAATTACGCATTTATAATGCGAATGAGTTTTAAAAAAATAACCATTAACATATAGAGATTTATCGAGATGAATTATGATGCTATACTCATAATGTCCTTTGGAGGACCTGAAAAAATGGAGGATGTTAAACCGTTTATTGATCACGTTCTCAAGGGAAAACATGTTCCGGATGAACGAAAAAACGAAGTTGTTCATCATTATGAATTATTTGGTGGAATCAGCCCGATAAATGAGCAAAATAGATTATTGATAAAAGCACTGAAAACAGAATTAACATCCCATAACATTAATATACCTATACACTGGGGCAACCGAAATTGGCATCCTTTCCTTGCAGATACACTGAAAATAATGACCCGTGATTCAATCAAAAATGCGATTGCTTTCGTAACCTCTGCATTTAGCTGCTATTCAAGCTGTAGACAATATTTAGAAGACATTGATCATGCAAGATCAGACGCGGGACCGACAGCCCCTGTCATAGATAAAGTTAGACCATTTTACAATCATCCGGGATTTATTGAAAGTAATGCGGAACATATTAAAACAGCTATTTCAAAACTATCTGATACCCCTGAAGATTCCGTTTGGATTGTTTTCACAGCTCATAGTATTCCAAATACCATGGCAGCATGCAGCGATTATGAAAAACAACTTAAGGAAAGCTGTAATTTGATCGCATCAGCACTTGATCATCCTCACTGGAGTTTAGCCTATCAAAGTAGAAGCGGCTCCCCTGACACTCCCTGGCTTGGCCCTGATATTTGTGATCATTTATCTGAATTAAAAGAAAAGAAATTTACTAATATAATTATTGCACCGATTGGGTTCGTTTCCGATCATATGGAGGTTATTTTTGACCTTGATACTGAAGCTGCAGAATTTTGTGAGAACAATGGTATTCAGATGAGACGGGCTATGACAGCGAGTTTACACCCTAAGTTTGTGTCAATGATTAGAGAACTTATTTGTGAAAGACTGTTTGATAATAAAAAACGCCGCTATCTCGGTAACATTGGACCGTCTCCAGATTTTTGCAGTCAAACCTGTTGTTTAACGAAACCGCTGTAGTTTCTAATGACCCCCGATTCATTTCCCAAAGATCATTTAAGCCCTGCAGAACATAAAACAAACCGGTAAACATGAAGCCTTTGCATAAATCAACCCATATTATGTGGATCCATGGATGGGGCTCCAATCAGTCTGTCTGGGATCCCGTCATTCAATATCTTCCAGGATACTCACACTGCTGCCCATCGTTCTCTACCGCGGAAAAATTCACTGATTTGTTATCGTTGATTGAAGCCGAGTTGACACATGAAAATAATATTTTAGTTGGTTGGTCAATGGGGGGAATGTTAGCATTAGAAATTGCCGAAAAATTTCCGGACAGAGTCGAGAAACTGATTCTGATCAATTCCTCAACCAAATTTATCAGTTCTGATCCAGCCTTTGGCTGGTCGGAATCCGTCTTACGCCGGATGATTCGCAATCTTAATTGCGATTTCAAGATTACATTAGATCAATTTATCAATTCTTGTTTTGATCAAGATCAATGTTCAAATAAATCGTTATCCGAATTTAAGAAAGTTCTATATCAAGATGATCCTGTTAATAATTGCGATTTCACACTTAATGCCCTGGTTGCCGGTTTAGACTATTTGATGAAAACTGATATTACACCGAACGCTGCAAGTATAGAAACTCCAACATTATGGCTGCACAGTCAAAATGATTCCATTTGTCCCGTTGGCGGGTTTAATCGAATGAAAAGCAGCTATAAAGATTCAATAATTCATCATTTTGAATTCCTGCCCGATGATGGACATATTTCGTTTTATCTCAATTCGAAATTAACAGCGGATTTAATTTATAATTTTATCACATGACACATTCAATCAACAAACGTATCGTTACGCATCACTTTAGTAACAGTGCTCATCATTATGATGATGTTACCCCAATTCAAGCTTCAATGGCATACGAACTGGCACAATCATCACTAAACTATCTTAACCATACAGAAATTAAATCGATTATTGAAATCGGTTGCGGTACTGGAAATCTCACCCGTCACTTGGTAACACTGTTTCCAGATGCAACAATAACTGCCATTGACATTTCTCAATCAATGATTGATCATGCCAAAAAAAAACTTCCACAGTCAAGTAACATTAATTTTATGAATGCAGATGCAGAATCTATTGCCGGGGATAACTGTGTTTTACCCAAATCAAATTTGATCATCTCAAATGCAGCAATCCAATGGTTTTCAGCCCCGTTGACAACCATCCGAAAGTATGCTCGTTTGTTACAACCTGGAGGATTATTAAGTTTTTCAACATTCGGCCCCCAAACATTTACAGAACTGTATCAATCATTTAGTTACGCTGAATCTGAACTCCAAATATCGCACACTCCCAGGGTATTAAATTTTTGTTCTGAGCAGGATTGGCTTGACATATTTTCACATTCAGAAGAGTATGACATTATTACAGACAGCAAAATAAAAAAGCAGACCTATTCCAGTGTTAGAGAGTTTCTTTTAACGATCAAAAAAGCCGGAGCGTCAAATGCACGTAAAAACAGCACGATATATATTGGTAAGGATCTCTTCAAAAGTATGGAAAGAATATATAAACAAAACTATGCGACCCCGGATAAAACGAGAATAATTGCAACGTATCACATCCTGTATGGATTTTTAAATCGAAATGAATCAGACAGGATTTCATCCCCCGGCACACCCCAACCTGCGTGAGTCGAAATAAAATAAAACTCTGAGCCGGCAAATTAGCAGTTTCTTCTAACCCAAACGGTGATCAATCTTTAATTGATAATATTATCAATTCTCTCTCTCAATCCCCCACGAAGAAAGGGTTTGACAATATAATCAGCAGATGCACCGACATTAATGGCATCCACAACTTAAACTCGATCGTTAACAGATGAACAGGCAGTACCAATAACACGGATGAGTTTTAACAGTGTTGTTTGCCAGGTTCCTCAATGGCAATCGTTGTTCATGGGAACAGCCAATTCTCAACCCGTTCATCAACATTTACTTCGAGAATTTTATCGAGCTGTTGTCACTGCACTTAACCCGGATCGTCCCGGTAGAAACGAACCTCGAACCCAAAAAAGAAGACCCGGAAAATACCGGTGAATGAACAAACCGGGTGAGCAGATATAAGGATTATATGTCAGCAAATTTTACTCAACCGAAAACATGCTTTTTAACCCTTAACTCAGTGTCATTTTGGTGATACCCATTTTATAAAAATTTTAAAATATGCTTCTTACTAAACACCAATAGAGGTATACTTTTGTAAGAAACTAAAAATTAGAAAGGATTTTGTAATGGCAAAAATAAAACTTCATGGCGATACCCTGGAAACAATTGGAGAATTACCTCAAAAAGACAGTAGAGCACCTGATTTTTCAGTAACAAGAGGCGATTTATCTGAAGTAACTCTTCACGATTATTCAGGAAAACGTTTAATCTTAAACATCTTCCCGAGTGTCGATACACCAACATGTGCAACATCGGTTAAACGATTTAACGAAGAAGCTGGAAACCTTGATAATACAAATGTCCTATGCATTTCAGCTGATTTACCATTTGCTGCGAGTCGGTTTTGTGGTGCAGAAGGAATTAGTAATGTTGAAACAGGTTCGGTTTTTCGCTCTGAAGAATTCGGAAAGAACTATGGGGTCGAAATTACAACCGGTGTACTGAAGGGCTTATTATCGCGTGCTATCATCGTAATAAATGAATCTGGAAATGTGATTTATTCAGAACAAGTTTCTGAAATAGCTGACGAACCAAATTATTCCGCAGCATTGGCGGCACTTAACTAGAGCCCTTTCAAAGATGACCTCCCGAACAACCTAAAAGCCAATATGAAAAACTATATCACAGAATTTGTGGGAATATTCTTTCTAATAGTAGTCATAGGATTAACTCTAATTTCTGAAACAATATTTTTCCCAGGCACCATTCGTTGGTGGTGTCTTCGGTGCAATTGCATTTAATTTAACTAATCCTCAGGAATTCGAATGAAATCATCTATATGGAGATCATATGAAAACAGCGACAATTGAAACAAACAAAGGAAATATTAAACTTGAATTGCATGAGGACAAAACCCCTAAAACTGTACAAAATTTTATAACTCTGGTTGAAAAAGGATATTATAATGGACTGAAATTTCATCGAGTTATCGACAATTTTATGATTCAGGGTGGGTGTCCGGAAGGTACCGGACGTGGCGGTCCCGGATATACATTTGATGATGAATTCCATCCTGACTTACAACATAGCGGTCCCGGAATTCTATCAATGGCAAATGCCGGTCCCAATACGAATGGAAGTCAATTTTTTATTACTCATGTCGAAACTCCGTGGTTAGATGATAAACACAGCGTATTTGGAAGAGTAATCGAAGGCCTGAATATCGTTAATTCTATTGAACAGGATGATACAATGGTAACCATAACTATAACAGATAGTTAATTGTCAGATTTTCATAATTTAAGACAATATCCATTTAAGATCAGGTTGAATACGGATACGGGTTTGATGAGCCGAAATTTTTAAAAAATCAGAGATTAAAGTGTCTCCAAAATTCGATCAACTAATGTAGTTGGCTTTTGACCTCTGACTGAAAAACAGATGCGGGATCAAACTGGATTTATTTACTAAAACTTTCTAATTCCCCTAAAGGTAGAGTCGCGTGCAATTTATTGTCTCTGATGACATCGCATTTAAGACGCGTATGTTCATCAAAATTGCCCCTTTCACTACAGGAATTCACAAAAATAACCTTGCAATAAAATCGTATTCATTAATAGTATTCACAAATCAACAGCTAAGATGTGTTCGATGTAAATCCATCTTTTAATTGGGTGTCATAATTAGGAGATTGCCATACATAATTTGACACTGCAATAAGGAGAAAATAATGAATATATTTGTCGGAAACCTTGATTTCAAAGTTAATGAAAATGATCTGAGAACTGCTTTTGAAGCCTATGGAAATGTAAATTCTGCGACCATTATTAAGGACAAATTTACGGGTAATTCAAGAGGATTTGCATTTATAGAAATAAAAGCACATCAAGACGCAAGAAATGCAATTGAAAATCTAGATGGAACAAAATTAGGTGGCAGGCTGATTGTAGTAAATGAAGCAAGACCGCAGAGAGGCGATAAACGAGTAAAAGGAAACGGTACACCTCGCCGGCAGTCATGGTGAACCAATCCTTAACGTTATCAGAAAGTTTTTCTGAAGAATTATCGTGTTAATAATGTTCTAATTTATGAACCTGACTTGGCATTAAACGATTTAATATTACAGAAAAGAAAACCTCATGTAATATTAATCAAAACAGTTCAGGACAGAAGTTTCAAATTCAAAAATTATACACATACAACCATGAATTTATCCAGACGTACAGATTATGCCCTTCGAGCGATGGTAGAATTAGGACTTGTCTACGCAAAACAAGAATACCTTTCGGCCAAAGAAATTTCAAAGCGAGAGAGTATTCCCATAAAATTTCTGGAGCAAATTTTAGCAAAATTAAAAAATGAGGGATATGTGGACAGTCGGATTGGACCGGGTGGCGGATATATATTAATCAAAGCACCAGAGTCAATTACGTTTGGTTCCATTATACGGTTGTTTGAAGGATCTGTTGCACCCATTGGATGTATCAGTATTGAACATCCAAGTTATTGCTCAGAAAAATGGCATTGCAGATTCCATGTTGTCATGGCAGAACTGCGTGATGCGATTTCAGGTGTCATCGACAAAAAAACTCTGGCTGATGTCTGTGAATTTGAAAATAATCCGAATCTATACAAAAGATGATTACAATGAAAAGTGCAATTGAACCGGCCATGGAACGATCATAGTGATGAGCCAGTCAAAAAATTGACTGATAAACAAAAAAAAACTATCGCCGAAATTAATAAAAAATACCTGGTAAAAATTGTCGAAGCAAGTGTAATGAATAACGATAAACTAAAAAGAGCCTGCGGTGATTTACAGCAAATTAAATAATTCAACCGTGATCTCACGGTTGAAATTGCTTCGATAAATGAAAAAATTGAAAGGGAAAAGGACCGAGTTCGTAATGAGTCTGAGTAATTTTCAGGAAGATACCAGGGTATTAGAAAATAAAAATTATAAAGGTGATTATTTCTGTATAACATTTCATGCTCCTACGATCTCTCCGTCAGTCACACCAGGACAATTCGTGCATTTAAGACTCCCGAATTCACCTGATTTACTTCTTCGGCGCCCCTTTAGTATTTACGACGTTGATACTGAATTGAGCACACTTTCATTAATCTACAAAGTAATTGGCAAAGGCAGCAAAGCACTGTCACAAGTTTCGGCAGGAACCACAGTAAACCTTCTTGGTCCCTTAGGTAACGGATTTCCGCCTGCGAATAAGGAAAAATTGATTATCATTGTTGCTGGAGGATACGGATGTGCTTCGACCTTTCTTGTAGCAAAAACTGCAGTAAATCCCGGCTGCTGCATATTGGGAGCAAGAACAAGAGACGACATTCTGGTAGAAAATGAATTTAAGCAAACTGGATTTGAAGTCAACATTACAACAAATGATGGGTCCTATGGTCATAAAGGTATAGTAACCGATGTACTGCAGCAGAAACTTAATGGGTTACCATATAATCAATCCGCTTCAATTTATGCATGCGGCCCTGATGCGATGCTTAAAGCTGTCGGCAGACTCGCTTTAAAACATCATGCAGAATCTTACTTAAGCTTTGACATGCCAATGTGTTGCGGTGTGGGCGCATGTTTCACATGTGTCATAAAAATAAAGGCAGACAGTAGGGATGGATGGGAATATGTAAGAACGTGTTATAACGGCCCGGTATTCGAAGCGAATGACGTATTTTTTGAATAATTTTCACTGCCAGAGAATGACTATAAAATATAATATGTGGACCGGGTGAGGTTTTCTGAATGATTTACTGATTGCTGGAATTACGGCCCTCGGGAATGTCCGGGAGATTCGGTACGGTGACCGGAAGTGGTGTATCGGATGCAGATGAGGAATTTTCCTCGGGAATTTCTTTTTTCTTAATCAGATCAGTTCGATCCAAAATCATATTATCTACAACGTAAGACGTGACGATATAAACCCAATTTGAGAAGCGACTCGATTCGTTTTCAAATTTTTCTTTTGCCTCGGCAAGCTTTTTAGCCGCTTCAGCCTCGCGGGCAGCTTTTGCGTCTTCAGTTTCATCGTCTGGAACATCAGCTTGTGGTGGTTCAACATAATTAACAGCAATCTTAATTGGATAATTACCCTCATCATCTTTCTTCCCGATTGAAATGGAATAGGTAAAACCGGTAAATGTTTCAGCAATAAATTCACGCCCCTCATTGAATCCATGGATTTCATCTCCAATGGAAGGGTCTGCTACCTTATTAAAACCGGGATATCGAAGTGCACCACCAATTCCGCTGATTTTAGAGGCTTCCACTTCTTCATCCGGACCAACTTCACCATCTAACAGGAGTACTGAATTCTCACTTTCCCGTGAAAGGCGCCATAACTCAACACCATCTTTTTTACCAAGAATATTTTTTAGCTTGTCAGCCTTTATAAATCCCTTATCCAGCCATTGATCATTTTCATCCGAAATACTGCTGAATGTTTCAGAAACCAGTGCAACTGTTTTAGATTTTGGCTGATAGACATACCGACCATCCGGCCACCCACCACCGGGACCCGGTGCACTTCCCTCAGCCTTCTTCATATGCTCCTTACCTAATCGAATTTTACCGAGCGACGAATTACTGCTGCTTAAAAATTCAACCTCAATTCCCGTATCCGATTCCTGATCTGGTGAATTTAATTGTAATCGCCCAAAATCATTAGTACCCAGATCGATTTTCTGAACAAGTTTCAAATCTCTAATTTTTTTGAGAAAATCAGCAATCTTAACAAAATCAGCATAATAAGAAAAACTACTTGAAACAGTCCAATAATCTTCATTTTTAGACAATTCCACCAATTTATCTTTTGATGTTATGACAATATTTGAAACATCATTCAGTGGAAAATCAGGGTAAAGTTCTTGCCCAATAACTGAATTTTTCCCCTCCCAGGAACTCTGTCCCTTCTTCGTGACCATCCAACCTGCCGCACCGATAATGATACAAATGATAATTAAAAATAATAATTGTCCTGTTTTCATTTACCTGTCATCCTTTTTTTCCTAATAAATGCAAACATAAGACCGAAAACACAAACTCCTGCCGGAACACTCGCGATATTAATTAACTTTAACCTGATTTCTAAACTATCGACATCTTTCCTAAGTTGTTTTCGTAATTCTTTCAACCTCTTATTAACTTCAACTTTCTTTTCTTGAAATTTTTCAAGTTCTCTGGCTTGTTCTTTTGACATGATAAATCGTTGACTTTGATCCTTTTTTGTCCGATTCAACTCTCCAATCTTCTGTTGAGCTTCCGACAACTCTTCCTCAAGATCACTGATTTCCTTTTTATATTTTTTTTCTGCTTCAAGCTGCATATCTTTCACAACGAGAAATGGACGATTAGTGACGCCTCGGGATCGAATTGAGATTAAACTGCTATCTCCACTCAACTGCTCTGCACTATTTTGCAGTAAGTTGTTATTGTCACTGAATACCTGATGGATTGTCTGTCCAAAAAAACTTGTTTTTCGAACCCAAAAATCATCATAAATCATATCTGCATCGGCGACTAAAATTACCGCTCCGGAATCTGTAGATTCTTTTAAATACTCTGAATCATCCAACTTGCTTTCATCATCACCGGCGGGAGGTCCATTTTCAAAAGCTGTTTTAAAATTTCCAACCAGCCGGATTGCCAGAGCGTATTCTTTATCTTCCGGTTTAAAATCTTTTGCAATTGCCTTTTCCGGTAATTGAGCCTTATAACTCTCTACAAGCTGAGATTGCTTTGAGGTGTGAACTAATACGGTTTTTGTCAACCCATCTTCAACTTCTCCGGTAAATGCTCCGGAATAGGCGAAGATAACTTTATCTAATGAACTGGCGATTATATCTCCGACATTCAATGATCTGGAATCCAAACTCAATACCGAGGGCGATGTTTGGCGCTGTCGTCCACCCTGCGCGCCAACTTCGGTTGAGTTTTTCATATCAATAATAATTTTCTGGGTATCAAACTCAACTCCCCAGGCATCGAAAAGAAATTTAAGAGTTGATGAACCGGGAGGTGTCGGCCTGCCTGAATCTGATTTTGAAAACTGAGATTCAATTGCAGACATCGGGTCAACAAACGCAACCATCTTTCCGCCTTTCAGTATATACTGGTCGATTGCAAACTGAGTTTTATCAGAAACTCCCTTTGGGTGAACAACGACAAGAACTGAGATATCTTCCGGAATTTTATCCGCATCGATTTGAATTTCACGAACATTAAAGTCTTTTTTTAATTCAGAAACAAAAACCCAGGGAGCAGGAACCTGACGTTGTGGATATCCAACATTTGGCGGTAACTTATCGCCCATTACCGGCAATGTAGACATAACACCAATAACGATTTGAGATGGATTTGCAACCCGCAAAATTAAACGGGTAATGTCATATTCAAGTGTACTTTCGGTATTTGGTGATAAAAATGGTATCGATAATGTTTCATCAATACAATTAACAGCCAACCCAAGATAGATTTTTTCGCCAGTTTGTAATGTTTGACCATCAATTCCATCCAAAGCAGCAGCATCTTCTGCATCTGAATCAGGCGATGGGTCATACTTTTCAATTTTTAACTTACTTCCCCCGGCTATTTCGTATTCTTTTAACAAGTCTTCAATCCGCTTAGCATAACTCTTTAAGTAAATCGGCATTTCTGTTTGGCTTCGCGTACAATAAAATCGAAGTGTGACCGGGCTTTTTAATTTGCCGATAATCTGTTTTGAACCATCCGACAGAGTATATAACTTATCTTCTGTTAAATCTTTGCGTAAATGGAGATGACTTGTAATCACATTAATTGCGATCATCAATACAGCCATAACAACAATTCCCGTAGCAGAGAATAAAAGCGTTTGAATATTTTTACTGTTTTTTGACATTCCTAATTCACCTTTACGATTTCAACAAAATTAATTAATTCCCCAGGTAAGCAAATTGCATTAACTCGCTTTTCTACTGTGCAACACAACACTTGTCGAAAATAACGAGAAAAAAATTAACGATAAGTAATAAATAATATCCCGACTATCTATTACTCCTCGCTGCAGCCCTTCAAAATGTGGAATGATGCTAAAAGCCGCAACCAAATCTACAACCCAAATCGGAGCCCATTTAACAAATAAATCGGTGATTGGCGGCCACCCTGCCAGTATTAAAAGAAGACATAATACTAAAGAAATAATAAAACTAATGACTTGATTTCTTGTCAGTGACGAGGTTAAGCCACTGATGGCTAAAAATGTAATAGCGACTAAAAAACTGCCGATATATCCGCATAAAATTGCACCTGTATCCGGATCGCCGAGATGCTTCACTGTCAAAACCATTGGAAATGTTAACGACAGACAAAGCAATAAGAACAGACACCCAGCAATAAACTTACCCAAAATTGCCTGCCAGGCGGTAATGGGCAGTGTAAACAATAGTTCTAACGTACCGCTCCGACGTTCCTCTGACCACACTCGCATACCAACAGATGGTACCAAAAACATATAGAGCCAGGGATGCCAGAGAAAAAAGGAATCAAGGTTCGCCTCGTTCCGTTGAAAAAAACCACCGAGCATGAATGTAAAAAAACCAATCAGAATTAAAAATATGATCATAAAAACGTATGCTACCGGTGAAACAAAATAACTGTAGAGTTCTTTCTTTGTTACCGCACTTATATTCGAAAATGTGCCACTCATCTTTCCCCTCACCTATCATCTGTAGTTGTTATTGATCTAAACACATCGTCGAGTCTGCCTTCGTCTGTTTTGAGCTCACAAATCTCCCAATCAGCATCACTGGCTTCATGATAAACTTTTTCGGCTAAGCCGTTCTGATAATTGCCATCGGTCTTTTTGGGAATAACTCTCGTTTCGCATGAATGCTCATTTTCAGATAAACACATCACGCTATCGACACCATCAATACCTTCGAGTCTGGAAGAAATATCTGCATATTTTACATTATTTAATTTAACAATTACCGAATCCGCCATTGCCGACCGTTTTTTCAATTCGGCAGGCAATCCATCGGCAACCAGTTTACCGTTGTTAATTATAATAACCTTTGAACATACTGCATCGACTTCTTCCAGGATATGAGTTGAAAGTATAATTGCTTTTCGTTCACTCATCCGTTTAATTAGATTTCGAACTTCATGCTTTTGATTAGGATCAAGTCCGTCAGTTGGTTCATCCAAAATAAGTACCTCAGGATCATGAATGATAGATTGTGCGAAGCAGGTCCGATGAAGAAAGCCCTTAGAAAGAGTTTCGATGGGTTGATGGCGTACAGCTTGAAGAAAACATGTTTCAATCACTCTTTCTACGGCAATTGTCCGTTCACTCCCGGATACACCTCTCAGTGATGCAATAAATCGTAAAAAAGCAGTGACCGTCATATCTCCGTATGCGGGTGCATTTTCAGGCAAATACCCCATGAGGGATTTTGCTTTAACTGGATCTTCATCAATGTCAAATCCACCAACTGTGATTTTGCCTTCATCTGCAGGAATATATCCTGTGATCATTCTCATGGTTGTTGATTTCCCGGCACCATTGGGCCCCAGGAATCCCAATACTTCTCCCTTGTTAACATTAAAGGATACATTGTTAACTGCACGTTTGGAGCCGAACCATTTATTCAGATTCTCTACGTTAATCATAAATTCTATCCAAAATTAAACATTTTGTCATGGGGAACAGGTAAACTTTTATAACAACCAATGATCTAAATTCAAAATTAAGACACTCAGACATGATGTAATTATTAAAGTTCCCAGTTTTATTAAAAAATTTTTAATTTTGAATGCGGACTTGAAGAAGAGAATTGTACAGCACCCAGAATAACGTCATGCTGCGGGCATTTAAAGGTGTAAATCCACTACTGTGAACGAAATCAAATCGAGAAATGGCTGGATAGCCAAATATCCAGGCAAAGACAGCATGGCCGAATTCATGGATGAGAATGCTGAAAAAATGAAAAATCCATTTATTAAAGGAGACTTCGACTTCAAAATCAGAACAGCCACTATAATTCCGACAACGAAAGCAATCCAGCCTTTTCGATTTATGATCGATCGTTTATGGATAATGATTTTTATCAGTTATGAATCTTCTCCCTGTATTGAATCAATCATCGTGAATCACACAATTAAATTTATAGAAGATTTTAATTTTTCTGGCATTCTGGGCAATAAAAGGTTGATCTGTTACCTATTTTAGTTCGTTTTATTGTACATCCGCATTTATTAATACATTGTTGCTGCTCTTTTCCATACACACTTAATTTCAAGTAATATTGTCCTTCTGTTCCATCGACTTTTTTATAGTCTGAGATGGTTGTCCCCTCTGATTTAATCGACTCTTTAAGTACCGTTTTAATTGCATCTGTTAGATTATTCCGCTGATTTTTTGATAAATGAGCTCCTGATTTATCAGGATTGATATTAGCTAAAAATAATGCTTCAGATGCATAAATATTACCGACGCCCGTTATCAATTTATTATCCATGAGTATAGACTTTATTGATTTACTTCTGTGTTTCAGGATCGTGGATAAATATTTTGAATTAAACGCATTACTTAACGGTTCCGGGGGTAGTTTATCGAAAAACTCAGGGAGCTGATCGGCTTGTTTTATCGTAAATATCCTTACAGAACCGAATCGTCGCATATCATTAAAAATCAGAACCGTATTATTTTTTAGATATAAAAAAAAGTGATCGTGATTTTGTTGTTTACACGTCCTGTTTTCTATCCGAATAAATCCAGACATCCCCAGGTGTATTACAATCATAGACAGATTATCCAGTTCGATCAGTATATATTTCGCTCTTCGTTTTACATTGGTAATCTTGCAGTCGTCCACGGTTTTAAGCTGCCTCATATCCAGGGGGAATCTTAGCGTTTTATCACTTACGATAATTGACGAAATTCGTTTATTGAGAAGGTGGGGTCGAAGTGCATTTGTTATCGTTTCAACTTCAGGCAGTTCAGGCATTTTATTCTTTACAATTATGATATAAAGTGATAGTCGAAATTCATTGTCCCGGGGTTTTAATGGTATGTATAATGTGCCAAAAATAATTTCATAGCCGTTAATTATGAATCACGGGGTAAAATTGAACAAATTTTAGTGAATCTCCGGGGAGGGGGTCGATGTAGTAGTTTATACGGGGAGAGTCCGGAAATGCGTATTTCTTTAATAACACAATTTATGGAAATAAAATCCGTGCCCCCAGTCATTTTTCCAGCGGGGTCGATGTGCAATTGGCAGCTATCGAATATAAACGAACTCTAATTAATACTGACTATAATGATCACAGCACATTTCAGGAGAAAACTCCTTCTGTGATGAAGAAAATCTATAAACAGGATTGTAGCAGGTATAAAGACGACTGTGCAGAATTTTATAAGTCGGGAATTTCAGAATCCATTGACGCCGGCAGCCCAGTTTTCCTTAAAGCTGATGATGATGATGATCAGTCAACAGGAATAGTATTGGCACATGGACTTTTATCAGCACCAATGGAGGTTCGCCTGCTTGCTGAATTTTTATATGAAAAAGGGTATTCAGTTTATTGTATAAGATTACCTGGTCACGGAACAGTGCCCGGTAATTTATGCCAGGTCATCTGAAAGGATTGATATGAGGCTTATCTAAATGGTCGGGATTAAGATATATAACACAGTGCCGTCATTAATTGTACATGCAGAAAATGACCGGGTAGTTGATTGTGAAAGTTCCAGAAAAATAATATCACAACTGAATTGTAATCACATGACACATAAATTATTAGATATTGACCATCATGTCATTGTAAGTAACGAAGGCTGTGATCAGGTATTTAACGAGGTTGACCAATGTATTTCCCAATTTGATTCGGAGAGGGATATCGCTGTTTAAGGGAAATATCATAACTGCGTATACCATTGCAGATTGACAATTCCTAAAAGATATTTCTTATATTTCAAACACTCTTCCTGGTTGAATCCAGCAGTAATCAATACCATACGTCTCATTTTTCGCCAGCATTGATTCTATCCGTTTCCTGCTATGATATCGCGGTGAAATATGGCACAACACCAGTTTTCCAACATTAGCATTATGAGCCGTATCAAATGCTTCTTGTGACGATGCATGTGTCGAAGCGGTGCGGTCATCTACATCAAGGAATGTGCTGTCATGGATGAGGATTTGAGTATCACGAAATGTATCTGCAGGCAAAGGCATGCTGTCACCGGTATAGCATAACAATTTTGCATCATAGTAATCAAATTTGTCATCTTTGCTCATCTTCGCAAGCTTCTGTCCCGGTAATCCTGCAAGTTCAGGTTTTAGACGTTTCCTCGGTTCACAGACTGAAAACCCTACGGGATCATTGGCGGAATGAATCGTGGAAAATACATTAATAAACCGATCTTTTTTCAGCTGAATTTGATCACCCGGTTTTAGACCAACCCATTCCAATTTATATTTTACAAAATGGCCAACCATTTTCTGAAGAGAGTCCTTCAGGATTGATATTGTTTTGTCTTTTTCCGGATAATAAATTGTCAATGCTTTAGATGTATCGCCTTTGGTTGACTGTCTCAGGCAAAGAAAAGAATATAACCCTGCAACATGATCAATATGACCATGGGAGAGAAAAATTTTTTCAACTGCGAATATTCCCTGTTTCAGGAATAATGAAGCACCTTCGCCACAGTCAAATAATAACCGGTCCGGTGCATAAAAAAACCAGTTGGAATAGAGTCCTTTGGAATATGCTTTAAGTATCATCGTTTTATCTGATAAGTTTTTAGATTTAACAAAAGGTCAATAAGATCACTAAAGAGTCTGCAATTACAAGAGGCTTCAATTTATTTGTATCTTGGGCATCCTGTTTGTGCAACATTTTTTGGTATTATAGTTTTGGAATTATTCTATTGAGAATATATGAATTCAGCAGGCTCCATAGAGTCTCTGTATTTCAATCTGTCACCATTAAGACTGTTTCTAAAAAAATTAATGGATTTATAAGAGCCTTAATCAACCGTGAGTTTTTTCAATTGTTGTAACGGTTTGGCTGCCGTTTATTATTTCAGCATTATGGTACAAAAGAACAAAAAAACTATTACCTTCCAGACCTTGCAAATGGACAGGAAGTTTCCTGTTTCGCCTTAACCGAGCCAACTGCAGGACCTGATGCCGGGGCAATCGCCGCTCATGGAGAAATCTTCAAACATGAGAGTGGCGAACTTTATATGCGGCTTAACTTTCAAAAACGCTACATTACACTGGCAGCTATATCAACGGTTATGGGATTGGCATTTAACCTGGATGATCCGGAAAACCTGCTTGGTAAAGGGACCGATTCAGGTATTACCTGTGCCTTAATTCCCAGTAATACACCTGGGGCTCGACTTGGAAGACGGCATGATCCTTTGGGTTCAGCTTTTTTCAATTGTCCAATTAATGGCGAAAATATTGAAGTGCCGTTGAACAAATATATTATCGGTGGAGTTGAAAATGCTGGCACATGTTAATGAATTGTCTCTCTGCCGGCAGGGCAGTGACGCTTCCCGTAACCGTATAGTCTTTGACCATATTAAGTGCATTTTCTGCTTCCTCGAGATTTTGACACAAGACAACAAAATCATCCGCATAGCGGATCATATGAAATCGGGATTCTGTCATCTGATGATCCAATGCATTCAGATAAAGACTGGCCAACACGGGTGAAATAACTGCCCCCGGAGAACTACCGCTTTGAGGTCTCCACGATTCGAGAACGGCTCGGGCTTCGAACGGTGAGCTATTAAGTCCCTGAATAATTTCATTAACAAATCGATGATCGAGATCTATTCCATTTATTTAATGATGAGTGATTAATCATTTGACGACCTCCAGAGTGATAAGGTTGATTTTACCAGGAGAAGAGAGAGTTCTGCCTTCCCCTGGTAAAATGCCCGCCACCCCGCCCCGGGACAACAGTAATTTCCTGGAAGTCAGGTGGTCGCCATATGTCACAAATATAGGCGGAACTCCAAATGAACACCTAATGCCCTTAGGTTAAAGGGCATTGCATCCATACTGAGTTTCTGATAATCACGATCTGATCGTTTATGGATGATGATTCATATTAGTAATGAATCTTCGTATGATATTGAAACAGTCACTGTGAATCACACAATTTAATAACCAGCTAATCTGAAAAATGACGTTTAAGCAGGCGATTTGTCCTCAATGGATTTAAGCAATTCTTCCCCGGGTTGAATACACTTTAAATCGTGGCCCAAAAATGATTCAATTTGAGGAATATTAAATGATTCATCTTCACAAGCAAAACTTATCGATTTTCCCAGTAAACCAGCCCTTCCTGTCCGCCCGATTCTATGGACATAATCTTCAGGATCATTGGGCAAATTATAATTTATAACCAGATTTACATTTTCAACATGCAATCCCCGGCCGGCAACATCGGTTGCCACTAAAATTCGAACTTTTTTATTCTTAAAATTTTCCAGTGTCTGTATCCGTTTTTTCTGAGCAACAGCACCTGTTAAAAGCGAACAATTGAATCCATGCTTGTTCAATGTTCTATTTAACATTTGCGTTTCATCCCGTGTATTGCTAAATATTATAACTGATTCAGAATTATCGTTTTTGAGAAGATTATATAGCAATACATATTTTTGTTCTGTTGTTACAATATACACATTTTGATTTACAGATTCAGATACAATATTTTCAGGATTAATTTCAGCGACATATGCATTTTTTGTCCAGCGGTCAACATAACGATCAATTTCCGGAACCATTGTTGCACTGAACATCAGAGTTTGTCTTGACTCTCTCGATGGAAGATAATAGACAATTTTAGTTACATCCGGTATAAACCCCATATCAAGCATTCGATCCGCTTCATCAATAACCAAAATTTCTACACACCGCAGATAAATGACTCGATTCCGCCTAAAATCCAAAAGCCTGCCGGGCGTAGCAATAACAATATCAATTAACTCGTTCTTAAGTCGTTTTTGTTGAAGATGATAGTCAATCCCGCCAATAACGCTCATAATGTTTAAATCACAGTATTTAGCTAAAAGTAATGCCTCTTCTTCAACCTGAATCGCCAACTCTCTTGTTGGGGCCAACACCAGTGCACGAGGCGATCCATTTTTACGGTTCTTATTACCGGAGCAACTCAATAATTGTATAAAAACGGAAATAAGAAAGGCAATCGTTTTACCCGTACCTGTCTGAGCTTGTCCAGAGCAGTCTCTGCCTTTAAGCGTTTCCGGCAGCACTGCTGCCTGAATAGGAGAACAGTATTCGAAGTTTAAATCTGCAATCGCATGTAAAACTTCATCGTCTAAACCTAAATCGTGGAAGCGAATCTTATCCTTTACTTTCTCAACTTGAAATGTTGAAGCATCCCACTTTTTATCCTTCGAAATGGATTCTGATTTGTTCACCTTAGGTTGATTACTTCTGACTCTTTTTTCAGATTTCCCGGAAATCGAATCATCTTCATGTCTATATCTCTTTTTTCTAACCCGTTTAACTTTTCTCTCCATCGGCTTAGGTTCAGTAACTGATTCTGTGTCATCAGGTGTTCGCTGCAATTTAGAAGCAGCAGACACCAACATTTTTTGTATATTTTTTAATATTTCTTTGACCAAAATTTAATCCCCACGATTGAAACAGACACCAAAATCAATATGTGAAACATCACACTATTGTATTCCTATTTCCGTTTTTTTTTTGCACTCTCCAAATTTTTCAATTTCTACAACATGATCCTGAGTAAAACTTCCAAGGTATTTTATTCTACCCTTAACTTAGAATTTCAGCCCCTTTTGGAACCTTCTCAATTTTATCTTACACAGGCTTTGAGATATCGTTTCAAACTAAGACCTTTTTCTTCTCTGGCTTATTTTGAGAATGGAGAGAAAGAGTTACAATTAATAACGCTGTTAATAAAATTATAATGCTTCTGCCAGGTATACCGATTTCATATCCCCGCAACATAATAGAGCCATACTGAAACGAAATCAAATTTATGGAAAAAATGAGATGAGCCATTTAGGGCGGGATGCAGAAATTGAACCTGCAATTCTATTTGCACATGCAGTTATTGCTTTTTATAAATCAGACAATATATATTATTCGGAAATGAAATCGTCAATTAAGAATTCAATCAGCGTAAATGAAAGAAAATAGAACTCAACTGGTTTCAAAATGGTCATCGGTACTGCTGTCCATAATCTTTATATGGACGTTCAGTTTCCATGACTGGCACTATATCAGTGATGGTGAACACCACGATTGCGAGACTTGCAACACATTGACTGATGCATCCGATGTTTCTATTCAATGTGGTGGCCAGTGTAGTGATCCGGACCATCACCATCATGACCATTCCTCTACAGAACACTCTGACAATTGTATCGTATGCCAGGGGAACGGAGTTGACCATTGTTCACTGGCTCAGATTTCATTGTTATTGGTTTGCACTCCGCCGCCTTCTCCGGCCAGAAGCAGCCATCCTCAATCTTCAACTCATCTTTTCGACGCCTCCCCGCGGGGTCCTCCTGTACTGAACGGCTCTATAATATAATACTCCGATTTGACTGGCTGACGCCTTCACCTGCCGTGATCTGACTTTGTCCCGCCAGCAATTTCCATTTTTAATCCACTTTTATAGAACTTAAAGGAGACTTAAATGAATTTTCATCATGTTACGATTGTTGTTTTAACAATCATTTTTATTACAGGAGCAAACGCTCTGGGCGACGAGAACAGCAACGAAGTTGCAGCTCTTCGTCAGGAAATCAATCAACTGAAAAACCTGATATCAGATATAAAAGAGAAGTCTGCTCGGGAAACTGAGCAGTTGCGAGTAGAAATTAAGACAATGCAAGACAATTACGAAAGCCGAATCTCGGAGTTCAACAAAAAGATCGCAGGAATCAAATCGGATATGCCGTCTACCGATGATTCAGGCGTAACCGGCGCCGATTCACGTCGAATACGTGATAATAGTTTCAACCCGTCGATCGGTGTAGTTCTGAACGGGAAGTTTTCAGATTTTTCTGAGAAGAATTCAGAAATACTTGGATTCGGCATCGGCGAGGAAGGAGAACGCGGACGCGAGGGTCTTGGTATTGATGAATCGGAGATCAACTTTTCCTCTAACATTGACGACAAATTCTATGGAAGTGTGACTGCTGCAATCGTACGCGAGGGAGATGAGGATATTGTTGAGTTGGAAGAAGCGTATATCCAGACACTTCCTGATTTCGGACTGGCTGATGGTCTTACACTGAAAGCGGGACGTGCTTTCTGGACCCTGGGATACCTAAACGAACACCACGCCCATTCTGACGATTTTGCCGACCGCCCCCTGCCCTATCGTGCTTACTTTAACAAATCATTCAATGATGACGGTTTGGAACTAACCTATGTAATGCCATTCGACTTTTACACAGAAGTTGGAGGCGGTACATTTCGCGGAGATGATTTTCCCAGTGGAGGCGGAACAGGTTCTTCTCCGGAAAGTTTCTCTGGATTTATTCGAATTGGAGCTGATATTGGCCACAATCAATCCTGGAGAATGGGAGGCTACTATCTGGGTTCCAATGTTAACCTGCGCAATTCAAATGAAGACAAAGTTACGTTTAGTGGAGAAAGTGATTTATACGGTACAGATTTTCGCTACACCTGGGCACCAACAGGAAACGCCAACGAACAGGAAATTATCCTGCAGGCTGAATACTTCAAACGAGATGATGATGGTTTTTATAATGATACGAATGAAAGTACCGGTTCAGTTAGATTTGATGACGATACTCGTGGTTGGTATGTCCAGGGTGTCTATAAATTTCTACAAAATTGGAGAATTGGTGCACGTTATAGTGAACTTACCAGAGCAAAAACTCCAGCTGGACTAGAAGACAGTGCATTAGATGCGAAGGGACATGATCCGAATACAACCTCCTTAATGCTTGATTGGACAAATAGTGAATTTAGTCGTATTCGACTTCAATATAACTATGAAGAACTGAGTAAAAACGCGGAGGACAATCAATTGATACTACAATATATCATCAGCCTGGGAGCTCATGGTGCCCATAAATTCTAATATCTCTAATTTGAAACTGCGAGGAAAAAGCATGTTTAAAAAATTATTAATTGTCATATCCATTGCCCTCTATTCTCTGCCGGCTTCCACAACGGCCAAAGTTAGAATATTTGCATGTGAACCCGAATGGGCATCTTTGTGTATAGAAATTGGAGGGGATAGGATCAATGTCTATTCCGCTACAACCGCTAATCAAGATCCACATTATATCAGAGCAAAACCAGGTTTAATTGCAAAAATGAGAAAAAGTGATTTGGTTATCGGCTCCGGGGCCAGCCTGGAGGCTGGCTGGCTGCCAATACTACTACGCAAATCGGGAAATCCTAAAACATCTCCCGGAGGAATTGGGTATCTAATGGCATCAGACTACGTTCCGATATTTGGTCGAACAAGTAAGGCAGACAGGAGTCATGGCGATATTCATCCAGAAGGAAATCCTCATGTTCATTTGGATCCAAACAATATCAGCCTCGTAGCCGATGAGCTCGTCAAGCGTCTGGCATTGATCGAACCCGAAAACCAGCTCTATTTCCAAAAACAACATAAAATTTTTTCCGAGCGATGGCGTGCTGAAATAGCACGTTGGGAAAAATTCACCGAGAAATTCAGAGATAAGCCGGTCGCAGTCCATCATACGTCATTTACTTACCTCGAGAATTGGCTTGGTCTCCGACGAATTGCAACGTTGGAGCCAAAGCCTGGATTACCACCGACAACATCACATCTTAAGTCATTGCTTAAAACGCTTAGGGGTAATCCGGCCAGAGTGATTCTGCGCGCACCCTATACCCGGGACAAAGGCAGCATATGGCTGTCAGACAAAACTGGTATTCCTGCACTGGAACTGCCCTATACTATAGGTGGAGATCACCATTGCAGCGATCTGTTCACACTCTATGATCGAACATTGGAATTGTTGAGTGAGGCTTTGGATGATGAGTAATGAATTGATCGAGATCATAGGACCTGCATTTGTTGCGGGCCTCATGATTGCTCTCACTCACGCACCTCTCGGACTTGAGGTATATAAACGGGGAATCATTTTTATCGATCTGGCAATCGCACAATTCGCCGGTCTCGGGATGGTGACGGCAAACCTGATATGGCAGGAACCGGCATGGTGGATGGTTCAGATTCTTGCATTGGGATCGGCAATCGCAGCGTCGCTGGTCTTTCGGATGACAGAACGAATTCTTCCGGAAGAGCAAGAAGCCATTATTGGAAGCAGTTTTGTACTTGCAGGAGCAACGGTAATCCTGCTTCTCGCAGATCAACCCCATGGTGGAGAGGAAATTCAACATCTCTTATCCGGCCAAATTCTTTTTGTCTCCTGGTCTGATGTAATATTCCATGTGCCGGTGTATTTATTCATACTCATATTATGGTTCAAATGGTCAGAGCATGCCAGACAGGGGAAACTATTCTATCTGTTATTTGCCTTTGCAATCACCTCTTCGGTCCAACTTGTCGGTGTTTTTGTTGTTTTCGCCAGCTTAATATTACCCGCACTTGCTGCGTTAAAATCGAAGCAAAAGTTGCCACTGGCATGGACCTGCGGTATTGCGTCAGTGATAATCGGTATTGTCGTTTCGACACTGATCGATGCACCGACAGGTCCAGTCATCGTTTTGACTTTTGTATTGACAGCTGTAACTATCAGAATTGCAACGGAACCGTTTAGCAACCTGTTTTCAACATCATTGAAGTAATTTCTATCAAAATAATTTTATAGTGATTTTCGAATGTATTGGAACATTTTTCGGAATCCGGCGGGAGTATATAAACAAAGTATGGCTTGTTTGTGTTCACAGTATAAAAATGAAAAGGGCGGCCGCATGGCCGCCCTGTCTGGTAGCGGGGGCAGGATTTGAACCTGCGACCTTCAGGTTATGAGCCTGACAAGCTACCGGACTGCTCTACCCCGCAATATTAAATTATCAGGTTTTGTGCGGAACTGCCTGAATGATAAAAATGGCGATCCCGCAAACGCGGGATTATAAGTCTGACAAGCTATCGGTCTTCGCAAAAATGGCTTCGACGAAACTGCTCTGACTGCATTGCACCGCAAGATTAAATTGTTGTGGATGAATTACATTCACCTCGGATTACGTTAATTTAATGTTAATGGTTATCAATCCCAAAAGTTAAGAATTTTAAACTATAAGATTTGTGTGGATAAAATGATGAAAGCAATGGCGGATTTGCTGAATATACGATAGCAAATGCATTTTATTGTTTCCCGATTCAAGGTGACTGTGACGCTGCCCGGGAGGCGGTTATATGCATCGATCATTAATTTTCATCAAATTGTTTGAAAAACCGCACATGAAACTCGCTGATGTTCCATCGTTGTGAACATTTCAGCCTGGGAAATATCGACATCTTTATTTGTATCGAACAATTCTTGAAAACTCAGATCGTTATTTTCTAATTTTATACTCCAGTCTTTACACCCGTCACGATCAATAGATGTCAGTAAGGAATAATGACTTGAAAAGGGAATAAAACTATCCGCTCTAACTGAACCACATTCTAAATCAAGTTTTTTATCTTCAGCAACATTATAGAGCAATGATTCTTTCGCTGTGATATTTGTTGCGGTTATTTTTATCATAACACAATTTTCCACATTTAATTCACCGGCATCTACACCAATCAACAAACTATTTTTAACGGATCCCTTGGTTATTTTTGAACCCCATATAAACGAATGATCATCAACCTCAACATCATTTATTTCACTATGATCAATGCGTTTAGCTAAATTAAAAAAACGGCGCATCACTTCTGCTTCATTAGTATTTTGAATCATTTTCATACAATTCTTCATGAAAAACTTTACCTGCCCATAATCCCACCAATAACTTTCATCCCCCACATTTACGGCACCGAATATCCCCATCTCAGGATGATTTTCCTGTAACTTCTTTTTTAATAATGACATTCGTTCATAATGTTGCCCGGATATTTCAGAGGCTTCACCTTTTTGATCCATAATTTTTAGATATGTCTTACTATCCAGGGTTAATGGCATCCAGAAATGTGGATCTGAATCTAATTTTGACGATTTTTGATCAAGTTCATCAGTAAATTCATTTAAAAGAATCGTCGTTAATTCAGCTGAAATGCTAAATGAACCAAGACTCACTCCAATACCGTTTTCAACACCAATTATGTTATTATCAATTAGATGACTGGCTGTTTCATGCGAAATTTTTTCCACTTGTGCTGCGTTACTGCTATCGTCAACACTAATGAGCCCATATTTATCTAAATCCCTTTCTTTCCACTCCTGTTCATCCGGCATTGGACCGAGACAACATAAAATATCTGCATGGTGAGTTGGAGTATAGTTGATCTTAGTGCATGAGATGAAAATTTGATCTCCCCAGAAGACTGAAACTCTTCCCTTCCGGCTTGATGCATATAACGAGGTCTGTTTTATTACGGCTTCAAGAATTGTTATTGGTTTCGGTTTATCATTAATGTATACCATTCCAGGCAGCTTAACTCCGGGTTTATTATTGTTTTCACTGCCGGGCAGAGGGGCAAGTCGAGTCCCCTTGCCGGCTGTATGATATAAACCGACAGAAGCTCTGTTATTAAGCTTTTCAAATAAATCAATATTAAAATTCTGAGCTTTTTCAGCCGCCTTTTTGAGTGCATATAACGTACCCAGTCCATTACCTGCACCACCATCCCAATCCTCATGAACCGCAATTATGACCGCATTGTCATTGGTAATTTGTCCGCGTGTACTTTCAAGTCTCTGCTGCCAATAATCTTCCTGAAACTTGCTGGTTGTTGACACAATTACGATATCCATGCCGCCACCATTCAGAATTGTTGAATTTATATTTTCTATATTAGTAAAGATCAGTCTTTCATTTTGGGTATAGTCATCGCCTAATGTCTCTTCAATATTGATTTGAAAATCGTCATCCGTTGCGGCTGATATAATTTCAAGTGCCTTTTTATTAATCTCCGATGCACGTTCCTTTGAATCAGATTCCGTATAGCATCTGAATTCCGGAGCATTGCCAGATGGGCGCAAATGAATAATGTCGTTATTTTTAAATGTCATACGCACACCATCGGTAAAATCAACAGTCTTAACTTTACCAAAAAATATATCGAAGTAATTATTAGCTAATTGCTCGTCTTCCTGGCGAAATCTTAATAAAAGATGTTTACCGCGTTCTGAGGAAAAATCGCGAAGTAAACCACTTGCAGTATATCGAGTTGGTAAACCATCCATTACTTTTGAAACAGGGACACTTTTTTCCTTTGCATAGATTAAAACCGAAAGTATGGGTAATACCGCATCGCGTGTTGGCAATGCCCTTAACTTACGGGTGCTCCGGGGAGTAGAAAGAGTTGATGCTGTAAGCAAACCGCCATTTCCTTCATACCCTATAATCCGTTTATGAGCCCAGGCAACAGCACTCATCATTGCTGCGATAACATAAGGCGAACCAATTTTAGTCCTTGCAATATTAGGGAATTTACCACACAACTCCAACGCTGTATTACAACTTACAGGTACAATAACAGAATCAGATTTAAAAAATATGGCAGTAATTAATCCTAAAATATCTCCGGGAACTAACGTTCCGGTTTCATCCATAACCAATGGGCGGTCACTATCACCATCAAAGCTAACTAAGGCATCAGCCTGACTGTCGTTAACCCATTTTTCGAGGTCTTCTACGTTTTCAACAGCCTCGGTATCAACAGGTATAAACTTTTCAGATCGACCTACAGACGTTATGTCCGCACCCAGTTCAGAAAGAATTTCAACAAGAATATCCCGGCCAACTGCAGAGTGTTCATAAACCACAATTGACATACCGTTTAAGCTATCCTGAGGGAAAAAATCGAGATATCGCTTAATATACAAAGATTGAGCTTCTTCTGATACATCCGGTGTTACATCAGCGTTAGCCTCTTTAAGATTTCCATTCTCATTAAACGGATACTCCGGATCTCCAATAAACGCTTCATCGGCGAGTTTAAATTTGTTATATAATCGTGTAATCTCAGATTCATCATCTTTTAAGATCTCACCTTTTGGCACATTAAATTTAATCCCGTTACGATCATCAGGAATATGACTTCCCGTCACCATAATTCCGCCAATTTTATTTTGAATACAGTAGTTAACAAGAGCCGGTGTTGGTATTTGACCACAATTTACAACGTCAACATTTTCCCTTTTCAATGCATATGAAACTGCATTCATAATTCGGGGAGTACTGCTTCGGCGATCACCTGCTATGGCGACCTTATCGGGACATTTCTGAGTTCTTAAAAAATCAAGAAATGCTAACGTATAAAGACAGCATTCCCGATCTGACATTTCACTAACGAGACCTCTGACTCCACTGGTTCCAAACTTTAACGCCATTAAAATACCTTCTCTAAAATTCAATACTCCGGAGTTGTATATAATTCATTTATCTACACAATTCCCAATGAAGGTCTTGGATACGAACCTAACACTTTGACAACTTCTATTTGACTGCCTTTCGGTTTTAATCGGTATCTGATGGCATCAATGCATCGAATAAAATCAGGATTTGATTTATGACACATAATTTCAAGGTAAAACATTTGCGGTTCAACATCAGTTGTTGATACATCATCGATCGCCGGGCGGGAATGGATTTTTGCGTTATTAAGATCATGGTACGCGATTTGGCTTAAAATTTCAGCAAGTAAACCTGAACGGTCAACTTGTGGAGTTACTGCAATCATAGTAAAAAACTGTTCAGCGGGTTCATAAAACGTATCATCATTAAGTGCGATTAAATAGAAATCGGTAAAATTAATTCTCCCATGCCGCCTGTTGCCAATATTGCCCGCGATAATATTGAGCCCCTGGCAACCGAGTGCTTCTGCACTGGCAATTGCAATTCCTGAATTCTCTTTTTTTACCCTGGCAGCACCTTCAGCTGTACTGGTAACAGCAACTTCAACACAGTCGGGATAATGTTCCCAAAGATATTCGGAACATTGAGCCAATGCCTTTGGATGGGAATAAACATGGTTTGCTGAATCATTATCGGAACTTCCCAAAGCCCATTCAACTGCAACCCGCTGGGAACTGATCAGGCACAATTGATTTTCATAAATTAGATCAATGCTTTCCTGAACTAATCCTTCTAAGTAATTATAATAGGGAAGTACAGCAAACTCTGCATTTAATTTTGAGTCTGCAGACAAGCTGCGGGCTACAGCCTCAATTGTGGGTAAGGGAACAATTTCAACTCTGTCATCTAATTTTTCCAATAACAACTTTGCTGCTTTTTCAGAATATGTATTTTCAGGTCCTAAATATGAGAGTCTCATAGCTAACTATTCCGATTATAATTTTCATATACCATTTTATCATAATAAAAAAAACAGTATCCAATGCTGAACATATTTAATCCGAAATCACACTGGATAAACGTTTTTACACGCCATCAACCATTAGACATCCTCTAAATAAAATAATAAAAAATAATAAAATTATAAAAGGTAAAGCAATAATGAATCCACAACCGTATTTAAGAAAATCGGAAAACTCTGAATCTTTTTCCTGTTCTTTGAGAACAAGCCTTCCTGTTTTCAGATTCACTCTGCAAAATCTGCAAATAATTGCTTCCAGTTTTATAATTTCAGCACAATACGGGCACGCTCTCGTATCTTTTTTTGTCGGGATTTCGATGTCATCATCAACAATTTCAGCCTCAATAGGGTCATCAGCAACAGAAGAGCAAGGCTCCTCTATTTCCTCATTCTCTTTTTCCCTCCGGCCAGATGTCGAACTATTGCAGTTTGGACAATTTAAATAACTTACAGGTATATATGCACCACACTCAAAACAATTCATTGATCATTTGAATCCACGGGTCTACCATTCCAATCCAAGCATTAAGGTGTTAAGACCACTGCCAATTCCTAAAAATCCAACACGTTCACCCTCTTCTAAAATAGCTCTTTCTTCAGATAAAGCCGCCGTCAACGGTAAGGAGACAGTACCCATATTCCCCAGATATTCAAAGGTGCTGAGATCTTTTTCTTTCGGCATGTCTAAAGCATTTAATATTTGCTTCTGATGCTCCGCCCCTACCTGGTGACAGACAATTTTATCAACATCTTCAGCATTATATTGAATCTCCTCTAAAAAATCGACCCAGGTACTCTTAAATAATTTGATACCATACTTTAGAACATTTGCTGAATCTGTTGTCATAAATGGATACATATGTCCATTTGATGAACGTTCTGTCCCCCACCGGCATAAATTATGAAATTCCGGTGCAGTACGGTGCATACCCCCAACTAATTTGTGACCTTGATTTTCAGAAAATGAATCATCTGTCAACAATACGGCAATAGAACCAGAGCCTCCAGTAAGTGTAGCCAGAGATGTCAGGAAAAAATCCATGGATTTTTCATCAAGCATCTTTGAAATCATTGTTTCATTGATTTCCCGTGCACTTTCACAGGAGACAACAAGACCCGCACGAATTTGTCCGAGTTCGATTCGATTCGCAATATCAAGCATTCCGTTGAGCACTCCCAGGCACGCATTTGAAATGTCGTATACAATCGTTTTAGAACTTGCACCCAGTACATGAGCAACCGGACACGCGGTAGCCGGTTCGAAGTTTTCTCTGCACACTCCGGAATATACGAGAACTTCAATGTCAGAAATATCTAAATCTCCCTTGCTTAATGCATTCTGAGCTGCACTGATTGCTCCCTGTGACAATGGTGTATTCGGCTCCCACCATCGACGTTCGTAAATTCCAGTCAAAGTCTCTAATTGACCTGGTTGCATGTGAAGTGTCTCATACAAGCTTTCTAAACGTTCTTCAAGTTCCAGTGATGTAACGACAACGGGTGCTAATTCATATCCTATTGATCTAACATATACACGATTATAACGCACAATTTTATCCTGAATATTTTAATGTAAATTGTTTCATTTCATAAATAATCCGTCCATCTACACTGAGAAAGCCATCGGCATAAATAATATGATTTTTCTCGTCAATTTCCATGATACAGGCTTCAACAGTCACTTGCTCATCAGTTGGTATGATTTGACCCCGATAAACCCAGCTATGCTCTTTATTTAATGCAATATTCTCAAATGTTAACGTAGGTTTTTCTCCCCAGTGCTCAACTGCAAAGACTTGTAACAATTGGATAAATGATTCAAGGCCGAGTGATCCGGGACATACCGGATCTTCGTAAAAGTGTGCCTTGAAAAACCACTCATCAGGATTCACGTTCTTTATGCCCCTGATAAATCCTTTCCCTGCGGGACCGCCATCCTTAACAAACAAACTGACGTGATCAATCATCCGGAGCATTTCGTCTGGAAACGGTTTAGATTCAGGAAACGGGAATGACGATCCGCGAGCGATTTCCTGTTCGTCTGGAACATAAGGTTTTGCACCGATTATTCCGACCTGATCTGCCAGAGCAGCTTTTGTAAAGAAACCAAAATAAGTTTTTCCCCTATAGATTGACTGACCTTGGTTTTTAACATGAAAATCAAAATGCTGAATTACCATTCCGCCTGATGTAGAAACAGATGTAATTTTTATGTTAACAGATACTATACCGGCAGTTTCTTCAACGGGCAGATATTGAACCGCACTTCCTCCTAAATTACGAAATTTAAGATCAACATCGCTTGTAAGAGCTGATCCTATATAAGCGGCTAACCAACCACACGGCTGCAACGCAATTTCCAGCAATACACTAAATGGCATTCCACTTACATTTGACTTAAAATACCATTCACCTGGAGGAACATCATATTCACCGGTAATCTCACCTCCCCCAACCATTTTCCATTGTTCCGCATCAATGGCGACAATCCGATCCAAAAACTGGTATGGTGGTCCCGGTAATCTGGCAATTTTACGATCATTATCAAAAATTTTGTACTGCTCTCCAAATGCTTCCGAGGGTTTACCAATTGCAAACGCAAGAATTCGGTCCCGATCAAATATCGGAGCATTTGATTGCTGAATCTGTTCCGGTTTATCATTGATTGTTTGCGAATTCCAGAGCGTTTCTAATTTTTCGCGGGTTAATCCCGTCAGTCGAACTGACATATCCGTTATTTCAACGATCGGCTTACCATCAGCAAACATTAATGCATCAACTATGGTATACGGTTCCGGACGATATCCCAGTTCCTTAACAGATATTTCGTAAATCACCTTCTCTGTCGATTGCAAAACCTGTCCCCGACATTTTAACCGTCCTTTAATTCCAGTTACCGGTTCGCATACGGCATCTGATTTTTCCCCTATCCATCCTATTCTCATCAGGTAAACTCGCAGGGTATGTAAACAGCATTCATACATCAACGTCCCCGGCATGACTTTATCATCCACGAAATGACATGTTAAGAACCAGTCATCCGGATGAATATCTGCCTCTCCTTTGATTAATCCTAATCCGAATCGTCCACCCTTCGGATTCAATTCTAAGATACGATCAACCAATTTCATTTTACCAGCAGGAAGGGTTAAGGGATCATTGAGACTGATTCCTGAAAATAAGTGTCCGAAACATCCTTCAAAATTGCCGTTTCTCAAAGCAGCAATCTGGTCATCACTGTAAGATTCCACGACCATCGGTACAAATTCTGTCCAATCATCGGGAACAATTCCCTTTACTTTCTTTTTCTGAAACTCTGTTTTAATTATCCCCTTACCTGCATCAAGTTCTTTTTGAGTAAAGAAGCCCGCACATCCGTTCTCCATTGTCAACAAGGGTTTACCATCAACAGTACCTTCGAAATTGAATCGAAATAAATACGTGTTACCCTGCTTAAAAAAGTGATCTATTTTAATATCGTAATGAATCACTCTTCCGGGTCCCGGCAATGAACTGTGAAACGTAACTTCTGCATCCAGTAACCGATAAACGGCGAATCCCTTAGACTCAAAATCAATTCCAAGATAACCCGATAAAAAGAGATCTGCCTGCCCGGCTTCAACAGCAATACATGTTGGAATCCGGCCATTGTCCAAATACCACGAATTTGGATGGATATCATGCTCGGTAACAACCCGTCCAGATGTCATTGATCGCACTTCACCATTAATTTCCATTATACGATCTACCAGCATCAGCGGTTCATCAGGCAGCCGTACCCGAGTGGGGTAGGAATCAACGTCATTAAATTCCGGGCCCAATACTTTTCCTATAGATCCAATTGCGAATTCCATGCACATCTCTCGGTCCAGTACAGGAACAATTTCCTCCCGCTGATCCGAAAAACTACTATTGTTAGATTCATCGGCCACATTATTAGACATTTGTTCGCTAAGATCAGGTGTCGTATCGAAATTTGCCGGTGATGATGAATTTTTTAATTGTTCCAGTAACTGCTGAGAAATTTCTTCTCCACCATTACGGTTGGCAATCATCCCGAGCAATTGCATCTGATATGAAATAGTCGATGAAATAGTCTTCGACAATTGATTTGAAAAATCAAGATACTGCTGATGAGCGTTTATTTTCTCTTCTTCCGAGCTGATCATATGCTGAATTACGGGATCAGAAATATCAGAGGAATTTTGCCTATATTCTAAAGGTTCACTCGGTACTGGAACTTTCTCTTTTAAAATAGGTGCAGATACAGTCATTTCCGGAAAATCCGGAATTTTAAATTCACCGGTATCAGTTGATACTGTAATATATTCAGCCGGATTTAATTCTGATACATCCTGATGTTCTAAAACATTTGTATCGTGTCCATATAAATTTGATAAATCAACAGGAGAACGTTCCGCAATAAGATTTGCTAATAGACGCAAAATTGCGACGATACTGTCCTGTCCATGATAACAGACTGATCTGACCATATGTGGCCGATCCTTTAAAATGCTGGAAATCATTCGAGTACATGAGACTCCCGGGCCTATTTCGATGAACAACCGCACCCCATCTTTGTATGAGTTTTCAATTAAACCCGGAAAATTCACTTTTGTCAATGCCTGTGCCTGAATAGAATCTGAAACTCTGGCACTGCTGATTGGATAACTCTTTTCCCAGGCCATACTGTAAAATCGGATATGCTCAGGTTTGCCCGTTTTCAATGTATGAAATTCCCGATATTCATTTTCAATGGCTTTTGCAACCTCACAATGAACGGTTGGTGCCCCATAGATAGGCAGAAATCGACATCCCAGGGATTTCACAACATCTTCTACCTGATCATTATCTCCGCCGATGACACACTCATCCGGAGTATTTACGATCAATAAATACACTCTGTCTTTTTTGCTAATCACTTTCTCCACTTGCTGAGGTGAACAGTCAATCATACCAATTGTCCACGAAACGTCTTCTTCATTCGGAACATTCCATGATTTTCGAACAGTACGACATTCTCCGACTAATTCATTTGAGAATATTGGTGATGCGTTCATTCGTCGAATCATTTCGTCACGATCATTCCAGGCACCCAGAGCAACGAGCCCTGATGATTCTCCCAGGCTATAACCAATCATAGCATCCGGCTTAACACCAAAATATCGAACAATATCACTGATCGCTGTGCCAATAAACACTTGTCCGGTTATCATGGCTTTGTGATTCTTAAAGGCATCACAACCCGTTTTGTCATACCAGAAATAATCGGGTAATAATTGATCATGCAAAAATTCATTTTCGGTATCCTGTTTATGGAATATTTCCGGCCAGGCCGCTGATAAATCTCGTCCCATTCCCCGAAAATGATTCCCAAAGCCGGGAAAAACAAATGCAAGCCGGCCCGATTTTCCAAGCGGTTTCGGATTAAAGAAAATTTGTTCAATCTCATCAGGTCTCCAGGAATCATCATCTATATTTTCCAATGCCTTATTTATCAGCGTAAACAGCTCTGATTGATTCTTTGCCAGAATTGTTAATCCCAGTTTCTCTTTTATTTGTGTTCTATATTTTGCCCACCATTTCCTTGCCCAGTATTCGATGCTATATGAATTATCGTTACTCGTTATGAATTCTCTCAGTTCAATTAATCGATTACTTAAATCAAGATTAGTATTTCCTTCAATCGCAAATATTGCTGCTGACCTGGCACCCAGAGGCTGATAACGATCTCCATTAACAAGAGACGGATTTAACTTTTCATATCCTTCAAGTATGACATGAGTACAATTTCCATCCATACTGAAACAGCTGACTCCTGATCGCCGCGGTCCGTTTACTCTGTTACGTAACCAAAATTGTGAGGCTTTTGGAAACACAAATCCTCTTTTTTCAAGATCTGTATTGCTTGAATCAACATTTCTTAATGGTGGCAGCATTTCCTGATAAAGACACAAACACACTTTGACTATCGACGCCAATCCCGCTGCAGCGCCAGTATGTCCAATATCTGATTTTACACTATTAAGAAAACAGGAAAAATCACTGTTCTTCCCGCTAAAAAGATCCAGTAAAGCGGAACATTCCATGTCATCTTCGGGGGGATATCCACTCCCGTGTGCTTCAAGTAATTGAAGGGAATCAGGATCGATTCCAGATTCTGTATATGCTCTGCTAAACGCAGTTTTATACGCGTTAGAAGATGGAACAAGGGTATTAAAATCAGGACCGGCTGCAGTACCAATTCCTCTAATTACTGAATAGATTCTATTTCCATCTCTTTCAGCATCGTCAAGTCGTTTTAATATTAAAGCAGCAGCACCTTCTCCGACAACAGTACCGTCTGCGTTGGCATCAAATGGTTTTAATAATGATTGATTTGAAAATGAGCGGTCCGCGTGTGTATTAATTAAAGATCGGATATCCCCGGCAAGATCTACAGCACCGACAAGTGCCTGATTTATCTCTCCATTTTGTAATGCATGACACGCAACGTCCAATGCATGTATTCCCGAACTCTCTTCACTTGAAATTGTGTGGCTTGGACCACCCACACGAAACTCTCTGGCGATTCGACTGGCAACAATACCGCCTAAAGCTCCCATCGTCCGGTCTGCATTCAACGGGGGACCTGCAGCATTCCTCATTTTATCGAGCAATTCATTAAATTCACTTTCAGAGAGTTCTGAACCATTACGTTTACAGTAATCATTGAGTTGATTATATAAGGCCCACCTGAAATGAAAATTAGTGGTACACAAATCCAAACCCAACCCTATAAATACTCCTGTATCCAGCCCATCCTTATCATCATAATCTGCATCCTGAAATGCCTCATCAGCAGCAAGCAGCATTACCAGTTGTTGTGGTAACATTTCCTTGAGTTCGTTTGGTGGAATGCGATATTTCCCAATCTGGATATTTAACTGATCGATAAAATAACCTTGAAATGACGACTGATCATATCCTGCCGTCTTAAACCACCTGCTCTCCAAAGCCCCCCACCATTGACGATTGAAATCTGAAGTCTTTGTATTATCCCCGCCTAATACTCTTTCCTGAAACTCTCTCAGGTTTTTCCAAGGTCCGAAATAAGTGCCAAGGCCAACAATAGCAATTGGTACCTGAGCATTATCTTTTTGTTTTGATTTTCTCGATTTTTTATGCCTCTTTACCGAAGGGAACCATTCTTCAACAATAACATGGGCATTGATACCCCCAAAACCAAAGGCATTAACAGCTGCCCTTCTTGGAGAATCCCCATCTTTACGCAACCATTTTTCACTCTTTTTGAGGACCTGAAATTGTGAATCATCGATATCAAAATCCGGATTCGGTGTTTGAAAATTTGCGGTTGGCGGTAACGTTTCATTTTTTATCGATAGCAATACTTTAATCAAACCTGCAGCACCGGCACCCGTTAGTAAATGACCTACATTTGATTTAACTGAACCGATAACACAGGGATTCTCTCTTTTGGGAGCTCTGTCCCATAAACGGCATAAGCTGTCAAATTCTACACGATCCCCCAGTGGCGTGCCGGTTGCATGGCATTCAATCAGATCGATGTCCCATGGATTCAGTTTGGCCTGTTCATATGCAGGCTTCATTGACCGTAATTGACCTTCAGAATCAGGAGCTAAGAGATTGCCTTCAATATCATTTGATAGACCAATACCTTTTATTACTCCATAAATTGTATCCTCCGCCTGTATTGCATCATCTAATCGTTTTAGGACAACTATCCCGGCACCTTCACCAACAATTAACCCGTCACCCCGTGCATCAAACGGTGTACATTGTCCTTTTACTGACAATGCATGAAGCTGCGAAAATCCCATTTGGGTATATAACGAATCTGCACGTGATACACCTCCAGTCAACATTGCATCCGCCCGCCCCGCCTGCAGTTCATCAACTGCGAGTTTCAATGCGTATAAAGACGATGCACATGCTGCGTCCAGCGTATAGGTCCCCCCCCCTAATCCTAAAGATTTTGCAAGTATGCCTGCAGGTAATCCGGTTACATATCGATTAATCGAATTGTTTGGACATCCACAATTATTAACGTTTAACTGAGGAATTTTCTCAAAAAATGTTTTACCCAAAATTTCCAGTGCTTGTGCAGATGATTTCTCTGTAGGCAATGCGATGTTGCCGATTACAATGCCTGCTCTCCTAAGATCTAATGAATCGGTTTTGCAATCTTTAAATGCATTTCTGCCAGCGTGCAGAACATAGTGATTGAGTAAATCAAGTGATGATAAAAAGGCAGGATTGATATCCAGACCGGCAATATCCAATGAAAAGTTTTCTATAAAACAACTTCGAGTTGAATATACTTTGTCTGGTTTTACTCCGGATTTATCATATAAAACATCGGAATCAAGTATCCACCGCCCTTTTGGAACGTCCTTATTGGCATCGTAACCGTTAAGAATGTTATTCCAAAATTTCTCAAGAATGAGGGCTTCGGGGAAAATGCCACCAATTCCAACAATTGCTATTGGTATATCATTCATTCCTAAGAAACAGTATGCAAGACAGGTTCTAATTTATTTTTATTAAAGGCTTTATATAAAGATTTATCCTGAATACAACAATAATCTTCGATCTTCGCAATAATTAAGCCTCTGCTATCCTGAAACTCAATATCCGCATGGATTGAAGATGCGACTTTATCCGTAATTTGAATTACGATTCGCATTCCGTCCCCTGGAAAATCACTTTGGAACTGCTTGTAACTTCCAATAGACACAGGTAATGAGGGAGTATCATCTTCTTCAATACTCCACAAAATCATTAATTGGAAACTGACATCTAATACAAGTGGGTCAGATAACCACTTTTGCCTTAACGGTTTGTTAATCCAATCTTTAGGTAATGAGGCTGATTGACTCCATCCAATCATTCCCTTTGTTGAAATTCCATCTATTCGGTCAATTCCCTGGAAAAGTTTTCCATGGAAGAGTTTATTATCACTGTAAAAATCATTATCATGTGGATAATCTTCCAGCTTTGTTTCCTTTATCTGCGAGGCAACCTGCTGATATTTCACGCATAGCAAGACATCAGCTTCAGCATGGACAACTTCATTTTCATCTGCAACCCGACATAATTGGATTGGAACAATAAACTGATCATTATCCTTCTGAATTTTTGCAGATTTCAGACGAATCGTGACTTCCTCTCCATTAGAAATATCGACCCGTGAGTAAATTTTAAACTGGTCGAGTCCTTTAAATCGTAAACCGGGATTTCCATGGATAGCACTGTGTCCCATCCACTCAATCATCATCGACATTGGCAGAACACCTTTTCCATTAAATGTATGAGATTCTAAAAATGGATAATCATCAATTGTCAATTTTCGGTCCAGCACGGTTGAATACGTATGAGCCTGTGATGATTGTTTTCGTTGTTTTACCTGTGTGGTTATCTTCGTATTCGGGCCGAAAACAACGATTTCCGCCGGATGACGACCGCCATTTAAGCTGATTTCCTTTACAAGTAAATCGCCGCCAGCCTTTAACGGTATGAGACCAATATTCTCCTGTTCGAATATTGTTTTCAATTCAGGCGTTACCATTCCTCCATTCCAGGGTCCCCAATTTACAGAAACCACTCTGCAATTTCTGCGCTCTAACGATTGCTGTTGAGCTATTTTATTCAGAACTTCATTTGCGACAGCATAATCTATTTGTCCTTTCCTCCCGTATCGTCCGGTCGATGAAGAAAACATTGCAATAAATTTGAGATCTTCATTTTTCAGTGCTGCGAGTAATGCTAACTGACCAGCCACCTTTGTCGAATAAACTAAATCAAATTGCTCCTCTGTTTTATCTTCTATAAGCCGATCTGCAAGGACTCCTGCACCATGAATTAAACCGCGAACAGGTCCAAAATCTTTCTTAATTTCTTTGACCACATTCGATACTTCTTGTTTATTCCGGATATCAACAGATCGGTAAATAACAGTGGATCCTTCTGCCCTAAAACGCTCAAGATTATTTAAAACCTCCCTATTGTTTATAATTGATTGATATTCCGCCTGAACCTCTTTCGGCAACATTTTCTTTTGGGAATGACCGATTATTCCACGTTTAATTGCACCCTCATCTGCCAATGATTTCAACCATTCCGGTTCAACAGCCGGCTCAGGACTCCGACCTAATATCGCCAGGGCAGGCTGCCATTTTTTTACTAATGCCATAGTGCTTTCCGCTGTAACTCCCCGGGCACCTCCGGTAATAATCACCACATCGTCTTTACTCAACGACAGTGTCGATACTTTTTTGTCTGAATTTGCTGATAACAACTCTAATCCGATACTGCCATTTTGAGAAACACCGACTTCGACAGGCCCTTCGCAGAATAATTCATCGGCAATTCGTTGACTAATAGTTGCAGCACTTTTAGTACTTACATCATAATCAATGGCTTTACATTTAACTTCAGACCATTCATGATGTGCAGTTTTTGACAATCCCGCCAATCCTCCTGACATTGGATCACTTTTACCATTCAAGCCATCGATACCGAACTTACCGTCCAACCGTGATACGGTAACAAATAGGGATTCATCGTTACGCCCCGCTTCTCGTAAGGCTTTAGAACAATTTTTTAACAACGTAAATGCATTTCTCAGGATTCGGTCTTCTGTGCCTGATCGAGGTGATATAATGATCAATCCATTCAGTTTCGATGGATATTCCAAATTGTCAATTGAGCTTAGATCAACTAATTTCGTTTGAAACCCTCGTTTTATCAGCTCTTTGCTCAGCCGATTAGAAATCCCATTTTTCCCATCATTCGTGATCCAGAACACGGAACCTCTTGTAAAGTTAATCTTCCGTCTTTCTGAAGCCGGATCTAAATTTACCAGTTGAAGTTCAAAACGTTCAACAAACTCATCATTCTCGTTTTCGCTGGATTGATCCTGATTTGAAACACTGTCAGAATGTACAGGCACAGAATCAACAACTCTCTGAGTATCATTATTTTCTCCAAGAAACTCGACAATCTGGTTTAATGTTCGTAATACCCCGAGCTGCTCCGGTCCCACGCCAGGTGAATCTGGAAGTTTTTCCTGGATGGCCGATAAAATTTCTACGCGTTTGATAGAATCAATTCCCAAGTCTGAATCCAACCCCATATCCAATGCAAGCATATCAACCGGATATCCTGTTTTATCAGCGACAACGTCCAGCAGCACAGACGCAATATGTTCGTTGTCCGCAGAACACGTGGATTTTGTCACAGTGGGTGATTGTACAGTTGATTCTCCCTCTGGTTCATTTTGTGTTAAATAATCAACGATTTCGCCCAATGTCCTGAGAACACCAAGATGCTCCTGCCCAACCTGAGGAGAATCAGGCAATTTCTCGTGTAAATCAGACAATATTTCAACACGTTTAATGGAGTCAATACCCAAATCCGAATCCAGCCCCATTTCCATTGATAACATGTCTTTCGGGTAACCGGTTTTTTCTGAAACTATGTTTAACAAAACAGACTCTGCCATACTGCGACTTGTGTTTATTTGCGATGATTCGTTTGAATCAGTTGTAACAACAGTTTCACTCACTTCAGTGGTTGAATTGACCGCTAAAAATCCAACAATTTCATCTAATGTTCGCAACGTACCCAATTGTTCAGGACCAATTTTTGGTGCTTCGGGAATCTTATCCTGAAGATCTGATAAAATTTCGACACGTTTAATTGAATCAACTCCTAAATCTGAATCCAGTCCCATATCCATGGTTAACATGTCTTCTGGATAACCTGTTTTTTCTGAAACAATTGAAATAAGAACAGAAGCAATGTCTACCTTATTACTATTGTTGGTTCCAGACTTGGATTGAACAGAAACGTCTGTAACAATTACAGAATTTTCTTCACTTTTCCTGGAATTTGCACCTAAAAATTCTACAATTTCCTCTAATGTTCGGAGTGTTCCAAGATGTTCCGGGCCTGCAGCTGGAGAATCAGGCAGAGCCTCCTGCAACGATGACAATATCTCAACACGCTTTATTGAATCGATTCCTAAATCTGAATCCAACCCCATATCAAGAGTCAACATTTCAACCGGATATCCAGTCTTCTCAGATACAACACTTAACAATACTTGTTTAATGCGGTTATTGTTTGTAGACGTTTGCGATGGTGTGGAAGAATCAGGTTTTACTACAGGTTCAGGATCAGGTGTATTTACTGTAACAGGTTTACCTTGATTTACAGCAGAACCGGCACTTGCTGTCGGTGGGGATTCGACACTCTTTGAACTGCCGGTTGACATCGTCGAACCGACTACCCCGGGGGGGTGCTTATTGAGCGTATGCTGTTGTTGAGAAATTAAAGCATTCAATGTTTGCTGAGCCTCTTGCTGGCCTTGTAAAAACTGACTATGCAATTTTGATGTATTCGTTTGAAGTTGTTGCAATGCCACCATATTTTGCTGGGTTAACTTTAATGTCTCTATTAGTGCTTTATTGTCCATTGGGTTATCTAAATGAGTATTCCCGACAGAGATTGATTTATTCATTGTATTCATAGTTTTAACATCGTTTAATTGTCCTGTATCTGAGGCATGAATATTTGGCCGGGAACCTCTTTCAAATGTGTCAGTACTCGATATGGGCAGGTTGGCTGTTTGTTTGGGTTTAGGTGGCTTCACCGATTTTGGTTCAAAACTATTTGCACCGCAAAGTGCCACAACGAAACCGGATTTCTCTTCGGGTTCCAGGTTCACTCCTTCATCCCATTGATCAAGGTGAACGGCATACCCCATTGATGCTAACTGGGCTAATACCATAGCTAAACTAAGAACACCTGAACGTCTTCCCCTCGATGAATCCAGAGCTAAAGAAGTACATTCCCTGTTTTTCAATATAGAATTTATTAATCCACTTAACTGATTGCCGGGACCAACTTCTAAAAATGTTCGTACCCCAGACGTATACATATTTTCAATCTGCTGAATAAATTCAACCGGCTTCGAGATTTGCTCTGCAAGAATTTGACGGGCCTTGTCAACAGCCTTGGGATAGGGCTTAGCCGTCGTATTTGCATATACCGGAATTTTGCCTGTGTTAAAAGAAATTTTCTCAAGTACTTCCCTAAACGGTTTACTCGCATGAGAAACCCATTCGCTATGGAATGCAGCTGATACGTTTAATTTCTTATTTGTAATATTTTTTTGTGTAAAAATCTTTGCTGCTTTTTCAATTTCGTTTAATGCTCCGGATAAAACAGTTTGTTCGGGTGCATTTTTATTTGCTATAACAAGGTTTAAGCCTTCTTTTTTAATCAGATCCAAGGCTTGTTTTACCGAACTTCGGACAGCCAACATTGCACTTTTAATTTCTTCAGTTTCAGCCATTAGCTGACCTCGAACATTTGAGAGCTTATGCAAGGCTTTTTCGCGAATTTTCCCGGCAACACACAGTGCCGTCAATTCTCCATAACTGTGTCCTGCAACTGCATCGGGACTAATAGAAAAATGCTTAAAAATATTTGCCACACCTAAACTAACCGCACCAATTGCAGGTTGGACATTTTTAGTGTCTCTGAGTGCTGATTCGTGCTTTAACTGAGCTTCTTCTGTGAATTCTGACTGAGGATAAATCAAATCACTCAGCTTAATATTTGACAATGAATCCTTAAATTCAGAAAAGACATTATTTGCATCTGAAAGGGCTTTCTGAAACTGCGGAAATTTACATGCCAAATCCCTTAACATACCAAGATATTGTGCACCCTGGCCCGGAAAAATAAATCCAAGCTTCCCTATCTCTTTTTCGCTGAAAAAATAAATTCCATCGGGTGTATTCCAATTGTCTCCACTATCATTTTTCTGTAATTTGGAAATAATAGATGTGAAAGATTTACTAATATCTGTGCGTTGTTTCTCAATAACCATCATTAACCGGACTTTAGCATCTGTCTTAAATTCTTTTCTTGACAGAGCAGATTTTCTTCTCAATTGCTTCCAATTAAGATCACGTGGCCACGCCTTAATTTTGTCGATTAGTTTTTCTTTATTTTCTGCTGAAAAACCAAGAATCTGTACATCACCGTCCCAGGTAATTTCCTGTTTTTCAGATTTGGCCTCTTCCATAACACAGTGAAAATTACTGCCGCCAAATCCAAATGCACTTACAGCAGCTCTCCTGGGATGATTCGGGTTGGGCAACCACGGTTGCTGTTCGCAGTTAATATAGAATGGGGTTTCACCTGATTCGATAAGTTCTAATGGTTTGTCAACCTTTATTGTTGGGGGAATTACTTTATGATATAGAGCCAAAGCTGCTTTAATAACACCGGCCACTCCGGCCGCGGCTTTAGTATGGCCAATTTGAGATTTCACCGAACCAAGAGCACACCAGGTTCCCTGGGATTTATATGAACGATAAATGTCTGAAAGTGCTTTTACTTCTACAGCATCACCAACTTTTGTTCCCGTTCCATGGGCTTCTACTAATTCGATAGTATCCGGGTTAATATCCGCCAATTCATAAGCTTCCCGTAAACAGCGGCTCTGGCCTTCACTGCTTGGGGCATAGACCGCATTGCCTTTACCATCACTTGATGAACCAATACCTTTTATGACCGCATAGATTTTATCGTTATCCCGTTCTGCATCATCCAGGCGTTTCAGGATTACTGCACCTAAACCCTCTCCCAGAATCGTGCCATCTGCATTTGCAGCAAATGGTTTGGAATTACCTGTCGGTGATAACGCGGGAGTTTTACTAAAACACATATACATGAAAATATCGTTAAAGGTATCCATTCCCCCGGTAACGACCATATCAGCACGTCCTGCAGCCAACTCTAAACTCGCCAGGTGAAATGCGGTGAGCGAACTTGCACACGCAGCGTCAACAACACAATTTGTACCCCCCAGATCAAACCGATTTGCAATTCGGCCGGCTGCGACATTACCCAACAACCCGGGAAATGAGTTTTCCTGCCAATCAACATAGGAATCGGAAATCCGGTCCATAACATCATTTTTTGTATGATCATCAACACCAGCAGCCTCAAGTGCATTTCGCCAAACTGGAAATCCTAATCGAGTCCCTAACGTCACCACAAGTTCAAGAGCACCCGTAATGCCTAATATCACACTGGTATTTTTACGATTGAAGTCGCTCTTATCCCCATATCCCGCATCATCAAGTGCCTGTTTAGCCACGACCATACCTAATAATTGTGTCGTATCAATTGAATCAATATCACGGGGAGAGATACCATATTCCATTGGATTAAAATCGACCCTGGATATGAATCCGCCTCGACGGGCATACGTGTGATCTCGTTTTTGCGGATCTTTATTGTAATAATCTTCCGGTCGCCAGTGTGTTTCCGGTATATCTGAAATCCCATCGACTTTATTTGTAATATTTGCCCAATATGCATCCGCAGTATCTGCTTTTGGAAACAAACATCCCATCCCTACAATTGCTAACGGAACTTGTTTGCTGGTTTTTGAAGCAGTTTTCTTCGCAGGGTTACGCGATGTTGTTTTTTTCATTTCATTAATTCCTTAATCCGATGTTCAGTTAATGGAGAAGGATTCATTAGCTCCGACGATAATGATACGCCCTGATATCTAAGCGTATTCAAGCGGAGCTGTACAGCTGTACCGAAAAGTACATTCAGTGCAATCGTAACAACTCTTCGATTTTGATAATCTTCCAAAAATGTTCCTTTTACCCATTCGTTAAATGCCCCCATAGCGGGTCCGCACCAAATTTGATAATCAATCTTGCGATCGGGTACACCCGCATTAGCCCATTTAGATGACTGTCCAAGATATGATCTGAAGACTAACGCCATTTGATGTTTTGAATCGTTCTCTGCCCGGATAAGCTGCTGAGGATCCCGCTCACGAAAAAAAGCCCTGGTATCGTTCCAAACTCCGTCAAGTGATTTTTTAAAGTAGCCCTTTTCCAAAGATTCCTTTTGATCAGGTGGTATTGCATTTAAACTTTTATATTTTCGATAGATATCATACAGCTTTGCCGCCCGCATTGCAAACATTGTTCCACGTTTTAACACCTGAACTTTTACGCCCATTTCAAACATGTCAGCAGCCGGTGCCATTGTTATATCTGCCTGCTGAGCTTGTGATAACATCTCTCGAACACTGTCAGACGTTCCAGCTTCAAGGGTACATTGGTTGATAGTTCCCACAACGATATACGCCGCTCCCATTGAAAAAACTGCAGCAGCGGATGCAGGTGAGGCAATGCCGCCACCGGCACCAACACGAATCGTTGATGAATAATTGTATTTTTTCTGAATATCATCACGTAATGCAATAATAGTTGGAAACAATGCCAATGCCTGCTGATTATCTGTATGACCGCCAGAATCAGCTTCCACAGTAATATCCTGTGCCATAGGGATCGTTGATGCCATTTTGGCCTGTTCCTGTGTTATATCGCCTGTGCGAACTAATTCATCTAAAATTTTATCTGGAGGCGGACTGAAAAACTTAGAGGCAACTTCAATTCGGGAAATTTTAGCGACAATTCGATTCGGAGTAATTATTTTACCTGAAGAGTCCTGATGAATTCCATGAACTCGATAACGGACAACAGAAGGGGTGAGTCCTAAAAATGCTGATGCTTCTACTAAATTAATATCGTTTTCAATATAGAAATCCACAATGGCTGATTCTAAATCCTGCTCGTTGGGGCTGTGAATCAAATTAAAACCGGAAGTAAATTTGTCTTTGAATTTCCTCAAATAGTCACTCGCTGTTTTTACCTTGGAAATGGGTAGCCCGGCGGCTCCAAAAAAGCCCAGCATCCCGCCTTTTCCCATCGCTTCAACAATTTCCACAGATCCGATACCGTTTGCCATCGACCCAGAAACATAAGGGTACTTTAAACCATAGTCTCTGCAGAAGGTCGCGTCTCCTAAATCTGTTATTGCACACCGGGGAACATAGCCGATTATTGAATAACCGTTTTTATCATCATTTATTTCACCCAAACATACCTTCCCGCCTTTTCCAACCCCCACAGAACCTTCTTTTTCGATTATAACAACCGGGTGGTTTATTTTATAAATTGCTTCTTTAAGATGATTTTCATCTATTGAAGGCAGTGAACCGTCTGGATACCAGCGACCTAAAGATGAAGAGGCAGACAGTGATTTAGTTGTCATATGTTATTGGTAACCTATTGTAAAAACACGTGTTTTAAAATAATCAAAATCAAATGGTTTGGAAACAAAATCGTAAGCCCCGGCATTAGAGTAATATCGTTATCATTATTATCGGGATTTTTGGGAATATTTTTTTAATGAGGACAAAACCGTCTGCCCTCCCATGTCGGGCATATGTATATCGAGCAGGATCACGTCAAATTTATGAATCCCGGCCATGGTCATACCTTCTTCGCCAGAGGTTAAATTTATTACTTGATACGACCCGTTCTGCTAATATTGAAAATTCATATTCAATGCTATATTCACGGATACAGTTATTTATGGCTTCTTTTATGTTCTCATCATTTTTCATATTTGGATACCCCTCCAACATCATTCTAAATATTTAAATGGTAAATATTACATTTAATGGAGAGTAATCAAGCAAGTATACCATTTTTGTAAAAACAGTATAAAGAATATATAAAACATTATCGAATTTTCATTAGAAACACAGGGAATAAATAATCGTCGCACTATAATAACACAATTTTATAACGCCCTGAATATAAAAATCAGGATTAATGTCCCCGATGAATACCGGCTCATATTAGTTAGTTGAGAATAATTCAATAAGTCAGCATTGTTAAATTTTGGTATTGGATGTAGGTTTTGCGTTCTTTAAATTAATAATTTTTCAACAACAAAACGATGTAATATTGACAATTCAATGAATACAACCACGATTATTGCACAAACGAATTCCCCGGGGACTCCACAAAAAAGTCCAGGACTTCTGGATATGTTTATCCCCATGATTTTGATGTTTATAATCATGTATGTAATCCTTATTAAACCTCAACAAAAGAAACAAAAGCAGCATCAGGAACTGATCAATAAACTCAAAGCAGGCGATAAAGTAGTGACGAGCGGCGGAATTCATGGTGCTATCACTGCAGTAAAAGATGAAACTGTTCTACTGAAAGTAGCTGACAATGTAAAAATTGAAGTCAATCGACTTAATGTACTCGATACTATATCAGGAGAGAAAAAGGAAACTGGTTAATTATGAAAAACTCTGTACCTGGAAGACTGTTTGTAATTTTTATTATACTGCTGGGATGGTGGTATTCGTTATATCCAATTAACGATCGCCCTTTTTATGATGTTCTTCGGGAAGAAATTAACCGGGACACAGACGTCAACGAAATTGAAAATATCATTAAAAAGGCACAGGAAATTGAAAAAATCAAGGCTGCAGAAGGTTTAGCGATGAGTCCGGCGAAAGCTGTAAAATTAGCTGCGTCAGATTTAAAAGTAAATCTTCGTGATTTTATCAGCATCTACAACCAGCCAAAGGCATCAAATGATGTTGTAATAAATTTTGTTCGCCGTAAAGCCGCAGGAAAAATTCGACTGGGATTAGATCTTAAAGGTGGAACCGAATTTATTATTGCGTTTGATGAAGAGGAATTTAAGAAAAATGAACCTGAAAAGGAAATTACCGAAGCTCAGCAAGAAATTATTGAAATATTACGAAACCGTGTTGATCAGAGTGGAATAGTCGAAGCCGAAATAAAACCAATTGGGCCATCCACAATATCCTTGAAAATTCCAAGTATTGATACTGATGATATCCAAAAGAACAGAGAGCTGATTCAAAGAACAGCAAAATTGGATTTTAGACTCGTGCATGAAGACAGTGCAACATTAGTGAGTAACGAAAAAAACGAAGACTTTGTTCCTCCCGCTGCCTATGAACGTATGGAAATGGCAAACTCGTCAGACGCAGAGACACCAACGCAGATTTTGTATATTAAACGAATTCCTGAAAGCGTTGGAGGCAAGCATATTCTCCGTGCTTTTCCGAATGTAAACCAATTTGGAAGTTACTCCGTCAGTCTGGAATTTAATACTGAAGGTGCCAGGCTGTTTCATGATGTCACCAGTGCAAATACCGGCCGAAGATTGGCTGTTGTTCTGGATGGCACGGTATATAGTGCACCGAATATCAACGAACCGATTGCCGGCGGACGTGCAGAAATTTCAGGCAGTTTCAGCTCAGAAGAAGCGACAGATTTAGGTGTCGTTTTAAGATGCGGTAATTTACCCGTTGATATTAGTATCGAAGGTGAATTCAGTACGGATCCAACATTGGGAAGGGATTCCGTAGAAAGCGGCAAAAACGCTTCGATTTGTGGATTGGTCGCTGTAATAATATTTATGGTTATTTATTATCGGACCGCAGGGATTGTTGCAACTATTGCACTGACTGCAAATATACTGCTTGTACTGGGGACTCTGACAATTGCCGGTGCAACCATAACGCTGCCGGGAATCGCAGGTATTGTCCTGACAATTGGTATGGCTGTTGATGCAAATGTTCTCATATTTGAACGGATTCGGGAAGAATTGGATAATAAAAAATCGACTCCAAATGCAATACATACTGGCTATAATCGTGCGTTTATCACAATTCTTGATGCAAACTTAACCACGTTATTCACCGCATTGATACTCTATAAATTCGGATCCGGTCCTATCCGGGGGTTTGCAGTTACATTAAGCATTGGTATACTCGCGAGTTTATTTACATCCTTATTTATGACACGGGCAATTTTTGATCTGTTTATATGGATGGATAAACTAAAAAATCTAAATCTTTCCCCATGGTTCACGGTCAAGAATGTAAAGTTTTTGAATTTCAGAAAACTCACATCACTTGCGTCTGTTATACTGATTGTTATTTTAGCGGCACTAATGACAGGTCGCGGCAAATCGGCTCTCAGTGTAGATTTTACCGGGGGATCAGCAATAACATTTAATTATAGTAACGAAATCTCGCCTTCCAAAATTAAAGAAGTTTTGAATAAAAATGACTACAAAGATACACGGGTTGCTTATAAGGCATCTGCTCAGCAGGAAACCCGACTATTAGAAATCGTTTTAGGTGGAGTTGTCCAAAAGGATAAAGACGTAAAAACCGATATCCGTGATTTACTGAATAAAGACTTCCCGGCTGCAGAACTTTCAGGGGGCTCAGAAAAACGAATTGGTGCACTGGTTGGCAATCAATTTATGAAGCAGGCAATTTATGCTGCCATATGGGCTTTAGTAACAATTATTATGTATATTACCATTCGATTTGAATTCAGTTATGCTTTGGGTGCTGTTGCTGCATTGGCCCATGATGTTGTTATCTGTACCGGTCTATTCCTCATTGCAAATCTCGGCGAACGCCAAATTTCATTACCCGTCATTGCAGCATTGTTAACGATTATGGGATATTCACTTAATGATACTATTGTTGTGTTTGATCGTATACGAGAGAATTTTGGTCTTGTTAAAAACATGTCTGTTAAAGAACTCGTCAACCTCAGTCTCAATCAAACATTCAGTCGTACTGTTCTTACGTCATTTACCACGTTGCTCGTGATTATTATTCTATATGTATTTGGCGGTGGTGCGATTAATGATTTTGCATTGGTTATGCTTATTGGTGTTATAATTGGTACTTATTCATCGATTTTTATCGCGACGCCTGTTATGATGTTTTTTCGTGATAGAAAAGAAAAAGGAAGTGCTGTGACATCGACAGCAAATTTAAAAAAATCAACAGCATAATTGTTGGTGTGATTACAGGTGTGTTCTTTTTGTGTAACGTTAAAAAGCGATTGATAATGCTTTACGTGTAACGAGAATGCAGCCGAAACATTATAAATTATTCAGCTGACTGCCGTTTACCATCTCCAAATTGACCACCGTTTGATTTATGAACTAATCAACGGATCCCACGCTGAGTTTGCATACTGTTCTTAACATTGAGACAAACCAAATTAACTATGAAATCCAGAAACGATACACCGGCGGAGAATGAACAGTCAAGAAAAAATATCTGGTCCATGTTTGATCAAATCGCCCACCGATACGATTTTTTAAATCATTCACTCTCATTAGGCCAAGATATTATTTGGCGGTCACAGGTGAGTAAATGTATCTCAGGAAAAGGTTTTTCAACGTTTCTGGACATTGCCACGGGAACCGGTGACCAACTCATTCGAATTGTTAATAAAGTGAATACAATTCAACATGCAATTGGTCTGGACATGTCGATAAATATGTTGAATATCGGAATGAAAAAAATTGCAAATCAGAATATTCAAAACCGGACTGCACTTATCCATGGAGACGCATTGAATTTGCCTATTGATTCTGATTCAGTAGAACTTGTCACCATTTCTTTCGGTATTCGAAACGTTATTGATGTGTCAGAGGCACTGAAAGAAATGTTCAGGGTCATGAAAACAGGTGGAATGGTAATTATATTAGAATTTTCTATCCCGAAAAATAGATTATTTAGAATTTTTTATTTATTTTATCTAAGGAATATACTTCCCGTTATAGGATCATTAATTTCAGGTAACAAAAAAGCGTACACCTATCTTAATAAAACGATAGAGACCTTTCCCTGTGGGAATGAGTTTTGTGACATTATGAAAAAATCAGGTTTTACAAATATATCCGCCAAACCATTAACATTCGGGATCGCAACACTATATCGTGCCGGTAAATAATGAATATGACAACGTGTCCTGGTGAAGAACTCAAATCAGCGGCTGACGCTATCGACAAAGAATTTGATTCTGTTCGTAATATCAACGATTCAGAACAGGATAGTTCACGCATCATAATCCGGCGAATAAACGTCTCTATTCCGAAAACCAATTTACTTTCCTGGCTGGACAAACAAATAATCTATCCAAAAATTTACTGGTACAGTCGGAATATCAATCACGAAATTGTATGTACGGGCAGTATTCACACTATTATTGGCGATCACCTGAAAAACTTAAAAGATGAATTCAATGACTCAGCATTATTATCGGATGCGGATTGTCGATATTTTGGAGGATTATCCTTTCAATCACAAATCACATCACCCGATTGGAATTCTTTTTCAGCGTATCAATTTATTTTACCTCAGTTTGAATTAGTCAATAAAAATGATGATGAAACACGCTTTATCTGTAATTTAAAAATTGATCCGACGAAAAATCTAATTAAACAAAAATCAAAAATACTTGACGATTTATCACGGCTGGATTTTGATGAGACCTCTCCTGATTCAAAACCGTTACATATTGAATCTCGCAGTAATCTCCCGGATCAAAAAAATTGGAATATTAAAATTGACAAAATTTTAAATGAAATAAGGACCGGAATATTCAAAAAACTGGTTTTAGCACGAGAATCGATCCTTAGGTGTCGGACGAACGTAAATGCCCTTTCACTACTGGCTAACGTTGGGGATCGTACTATGAATTCTTATCGATTTTATTTTCAACCCACCCCCGAATCCGAATTTTTTGGAATAAGCCCCGAACGATTATTTTTTAGAGACAAAAATAAAATCAGTGTTGAAGCTGTTGCGGGAACAAGTCATCGGGGAAAAACAAAACATCAGGAGATTCAAACAGGAAGAGATCTATTAAAATCAGAAAAGGCAAATCGGGAACACCGCTATGTTGTAAAAAATTTGAGACAGGTCCTTAACACACTTAATGCTAAAATCGAACACGAGACTCAACCTGGAATCATGAAATTACATCAGCTTCAACATTTATTTCAGGAAATCACTGCATCTCTGCGGAATAACACTGACGATATCGATATTTTGACTGCATTGCACCCAACCCCTGCGGTGGGTGGTTATCCAGGTGAAAACGCTTTATCCTATATTGAAAATATTGAAGGATTCGATCGCGGATGGTATGCAGGCCCAATTGGATGGATTGGTAAAGAGCAAACTGAATTTGCAGTTGCCATTCGATCCGGATTATCAACGGGTAAAACATTGCATATTTACAATGGTGCCGGCATTGTTAAAGGATCTTCAGCACATGAGGAATGGGCAGAAATTGAAATGAAATTTTCGTCAGTAATAGGTTTATTGAACATTTTCATGCCAGAATTCACTGAAGAAAATCCATGAGCAGAATTCTAATCTGATTAATTGCACTTATGAATACCTCTGTTACACCCTACTTAAACAGTTTATGGGCCACCCTGATCGTTGAAGAGTCTGTACGATTGGGTAATTGTAACGTGTGTATCTCACCCGGATCAAGAATCACTCCGCTGGCAGCAGCTGCAGCCTTACATCCTAAAATAGAGAGTACCGTTCATTATGATGAGCGTGGCACAGCGTTTTTTGCCTTAGGACAGGCAAAAGGATCAGGAAAAGCCAGTATCCTGTTATCAACATCAGGCTCGGCCGTTGCTAATTTTATGCCTGCGGTTGTTGAGGCAGCTATGGATAGAGTTCCATTGATAATTCTTACCGCTGATCGCCCGCCGGAACTAAGAGACACCGGAGCAAACCAAACGATTGATCAAGTTAAATTTTTCTCTAATTACGCCGTATGGCAATTCGACCTCCCCTGTCCGACACTCGATATCCCGCCGGATACACTGTTGAGTATCATTGATCATGCCGTGTTTAAGAGCGAAAACATCAGAAAAGGTGTAGTGCATTTAAACTGTCTGTTTCGGGAACCATTTCTACCTGACAACCAGGACCTTACAGAAAATAAAAAATCATTCTCGTTTGACCAATTTTTGCATAAATCAAATTCTATGTTGAATAAGGAATTAGAAAACACGTCTTTTTCGGAAATCAACTCTCCTATAGGAAAAGACTTGCTGTTACGATATACAGCATCAATCAATTCGTGGATAAAAACTGCTGCACCGAAAACAGATTATCGGAGGGCGGCAGGCTACTCACCAAAATCCACGACCCAATCCGAGTCAATACTTGCATCTATCAGCAAATCAAAAAAAGGCTTGATAATATTGGGCAATATTTCATCAAAGATTAAATCTGATATTTTAATGGAATTTTTGAAAAAACTAAACTGGCCGGTATTTGCAGATATCAATTCTGGAATTCGTCCAGGGTTTGATTCTGACATTGTAATACACTATTATGATCAGCTGCTATACGATTCGTGCCAATTAGATTCATTTTCACCGGATTCAATTATTCAAATCGGACATCAAATCGTATCTAAAAGATTATTGAATTTTCTTCGTAATTGTCACCCCGAAGAATATGTACTCCTGACAGATTCTAATGACCGCATTGACCCTAACCACCGTATAACGCACCAAATCGTTACTGACATTTCCGGATATTTGGATTTGATTTCAGCTGAAATAAAGCGTTCCCCAAAATCACCCGTTCTTAAATCAATGAGTAAAAAATCAGTCCTGATTGATCAATTTTTGATTGACGAATTTGATTTAAACAAACCGTTGACAGAGCCGGGAATCGCCAGACATCTATCAGAGTGTATACCCGCAGATACAGGTATGTTTATTGGATCAAGCATGCCTATTCGCTATATGGATATGTTTGCTGCACGGGATGGCAATACCCCTGTTATAACATCTAATCGTGGAGCCAGCGGCATAGATGGTGCAATCGCAACCGCTGCCGGATTTGCTAAGAATATTAATAAGCCCATGACTGTTTTAATCGGTGATTTAACCTTACTTCACGACATGAACTCTCTGCCCTTGATAAAATCACAATTACATCCATTTGTGATTATAGTTCTCAACAATGATGGTGGCGGTATATTTTCCCTGCTTCCTATTTCCCGGCATTTCAAAAACAAAAACCTGGAGCAGCATTTCTCAAGTACTCATGGACTGAAATTTGACAAAACAGCATCCATGTTTGGGTTTAATTATAGCTCGCCGCCATCACTGAAATCATTTATTTCTGAATATTCTCTGGCAATAGAAAACACAACTCCGACTATTATTGAAATATCCAGTAACCGATCTAAAAATGCTGAATGTTTGGAGAACATAAAAATTCAGATTTTGAAGATTACTTGACCTTTCTTCTTAAAACCAGCCCGTTTTGAAAGAGAGTCCTCACTGTTAAATTATAGTAATAAAGGAGAACATATAGTGAAACGGAAATCCGCCCTTTGGTAATATGATCTTTTTGATTCGTTCTCCTTTAATAACATTCACGTAAAAAAACCGCGGTAATTCTGAGATTCATTCAAGCGTACAGCAGCAAATGGATTGCTTATTTTGGCACTTTTAAAAAAGTTCCTGAGCAAAGAGATGACCTGCTGATTTACCCGTGCCTGTACTGAAATAAACGAAAGATCGCCTTTGGACAGTTTTTTTTCAGCGAATCCAGAACAATAATTGTAAAAGCATCATTAACGGTTTCAGTTTCATGACAGGCTCATTACATTTGATAAATAAAAAGAGGCGTAACTTGAAGATTTTTTGAGTTATTATATTTTCATGATGAGTTTAACCGGCTTCCTGTTCTTCAAGGAAGGCAAAGGGAAAATAAGGCTTCTATGCAAAATGAAGAGAAGTCCAAACGGAAATGACTAAATGCATGACGATTCCACAATAAACGATGGGATAATTCCCCTTACCAATCCTGATCAGGCAGAGCTTGATAAACATGCGATTATCGAAGCATCGGCGGGAACGGGGAAGACCTATACGATCGAACAGCTGGTTGTTCGACTGCTCATTGGAAACCCTGATGTAAATCCTCCGGTTTTACCTATTCCTATTGACCGGATTCTGGTTGTCACATTTACCGAAAAAGCGACCGGCGAAATGAAAGACCGGATACGTAATACTATCGAAGCAAAACTGAACAACGCAGCACGTTCTGATACCGAATGGTTCTATCTGCATGACGCACTGGAAAATTTTGATAATGCCCAGATATCAACGATACATGGGTTCTGTCACCGAACATTGCGGGAACATGCCTTTGAAAATGGTCGCCAGTTTGAATATGATGTCGTTGATGATCGGGATATTTACCATACACTGTTACTCCGGCAAATGCGGGAAGATTGGCCAAAACACTATGGCCGCAATCTATGCACATACCTTCTATTGGCAGATTTTCCGCATCGAGTCCAAAATGAGAGTCAGTGGATAGACACAACGATTAAACTTGCACAAAACTTCAGACCCAATGCCGGAGATCAACTCTATCCTGAACCTGATGCAACCGTTTCACCAATGAAAACTGTGTCGGAACTGAAACAATACCTGTCTGAATTAGTAATGGTGATTGGAGGATTTCCAATTAACTCTGTTACCGATCATCCATTTTATGGTGCGTATTCCAGATTGAACTTTAATGCCGGCAGCAAAAACCTCCGCCTTAAGAACGTTATTACACCATTATTAGAACTGTTAGACCATTTCAGGGAAAAGAAGAATGACATTCTGGATTCCGGTACAGTCGCAGCAATGATCAGATTAATCCGGGATAATAAAAAAACATCAGCGTTTGCTGAGTCCGGTTTTGCCTGCCTTATGCCGAAAAAATGGAATAAGGACAAGAACAACCTGGATACAGAATGCCCGCATTTACAATCTATAATCAACCCTCTTGAACAGATCCGGGAATTGACAACATCCTTTGCCCCTCAATTCAGGAGTCAGGTTGTTAAACAACTGCAAACCGATGTCCGCCTGTATAAGGAACAGAAAGGTTTACTGACTTACAACGATATGATCTCCATGGTTGCAGCCGCGTTATCCGGAAACCATGGCACTGAAACCCCGCCTCCATTATTATCTGCGTTACGTGATCGCTACAAGATTGCATTAATCGATGAATTTCAAGATACGGATATCTTACAATGGTCAATTCTGAAAACCGTTTTCGTGGATAAACATGATGACAGCCCACACCGTTTAATTGTTGTTGGAGATCCCAAACAGGCAATATATGGTTTTCGCGGTGCCGATTTGAATGCCTATTATTTAGCCCGAAATCAACTTGGTAAACTCGGAAAAACGAAAACCGGATGTTACTCACTGGATACCAATTGGCGTTCAATTCCACAGTTAATAGATGCATTCAACGCTCTATTCAAACACGATAACTGGTTTCAACGTAATGACATCCGACATCAACCGGCCAATACTCCGACACCCGGATCAGGACGGAATCGATTATATCGTGACAACACAGGTTCTTCAGTATTAATAACGCATAGCATTAACAGTGATAAATCAGCGAAGGCGGCTCAGGCAGAGTGGTTTAAATTTATTGCAGCAGAAATTGATCGTTTACTGAATTCATCAACTGAAATGATGATGTTTGGTGATAAAACCTCACCGCCTCGACCGCTTCGTGCAGATGATATTTGTATCCTTTGCCAAAATAAAACAGAAGCCGGACGAATAGAGAAAGAATTAAATAACACTCACATCCCCTATTCATTTTACAAAAAACCGGGGCTATATGAATCCGATGAAGCCTTGCAGCTGCTTTACTTATTAGAGGCAATTGCGTCGCCAAATGATACGGCTGCGTTTAAGAAACTGCTGATGACATGCTTTTTTGCAATTCCGGTATTAGATGTCAAAAATTATGAAAATCTGCCTTCGGATCATTGTATTAAACGGCTTTTCCTGAAGTGGGTCAGACATGCAGCAAATCGACAGTGGGCGATTATGTTTCATTCAATCAGAAACGAAACCCGCATTCTGCTAAACACAGGAAACGACCCCGATCATGAACGGCGATTAACAAATATTGAACAGATTATCCAAGAACTCCATAATCGTGCATTGACCGAAAATATGGATATTATTGACCTTGCCAATCTTCTTGGCAACCTTTATTATAATCATATCTCAATCTCTGAGGAAGACAATTTACATCGTCGAGACACAGAACATCCCGGGGTACAAATGACCACCATCCATAAGAGTAAAGGACTTGAGTTTCCTGTTGTTTTCATTGCCGGGGGAATGACAGCACCTCCGAATACAAATCAACCCTATTACAAGATTCATAATGGGGAACATGTCATTTATGACCTGACATCCAAATCAAAATCACAATGGGAAAATGAACAGCATGAAGAACTGCAGCGGTTATACTATGTTGCATTAACCCGGGCAATATATAAGCTTTATATTCCTCATTATCGAAACGAAAAACAGCTGAATGCGTCAGGAGCAGTCGCCAAAATACTATATCCCGCCATTAATGCTGCTGCAGGCGAACTTCCCGCCGCTCCTGTTATAACTGATCGAATTGATATATCAAACTCTGAGTGGAACGAGTCGAGGATGAAGGTAATACAACTCGATCCGGCAATAGAGTTACCGCGTAACGATTTCAATCTCAGAGACCGAAACAGGTCACAGAGTATCGATTCATATTCCGGGTTAAAAAACAAAATGCTGCCACATGCTCCAGCCAAATTCCAGAATATCTCAAATCAATTCGGATATGACCAGGCGGAAGAACCTGCAGCCGATGAAAGCAGTCAAACGACGCAAACCCGGACAATGAACATTGAAGCTGCCGATCCAATTCAAAAAACAGGTCTGCCGCCCGGTCGACTCACCGGGAATCTATTGCATAATGTATTCGAATCATTAGACTTTCAACTTGCCGGATCCACGGCAGGTCCAAAGGAACTCTTACAAACCGGCACAGCTGAAGTCATTAAAAAATCGATGAATCACTATCAACTGCCGGCAGAACATGATGATCAACTCAAAACAATCTATCACCATGAAATTTCGAAAATTATCTGGACAACATTAAATGTCGAACTTCCAGGCGGAATCAAACTTCGGGATATTTCAGAATGTGACCGCAAACACGAACTGGAGTTTTTTTTTCCGTATCCTCAGTTAAGTAATACTGACATTCCCAATATCAATCGATGTGACGGCTTTGTAAAAGGTTATATCGATTTGATATTCCGCTGCCGGAATAAGTATTATATTCTTGATTGGAAATCGGATAGTCTCGATGATTATTCACCGGATCAACTGGAGCATCATATGTGCAGTAATTACTATGATCTGCAATATAAACTCTATACGATCGCAACAGATCGCTGGCTGCAGCAATATCATCAGACAAATCAATTAGCGGGCGTATTTTATCTATTCCTCCGTGGCTTGAAAACAGGGACACATAGCGGGATTTTCCCGGTAATATTTAAAGATCAGGTTCCCCCGACTCAGGAATATGAAAACGAACTTGATAAATTGATACAAACGTAATTAAAATTAACTGACCCAACATAGTCTCAACGCGAATTAAATGATGAGTTTACCACTAACGATCGAAACCCTGAAACATCACAATGTTATATCTCCGGGGAACATTGATATTGAAACGCTTTATACCAATGCACTGGACCATTTAAATCTAACCGGTGCAGACTATCTGACGATTCGGGATTTGCTGCAATTCATCAATCAACCGGAAATAGACGTTCATGCACTTTTGCTCTGCATGTTTGCATCGCTTAATGATGGAAGTGTCTGTATTCATATTAACCCGTCAAATCTTAACAGACACTTATGTCGGTTTCTAAAGAATGAAACAGTCATTGACCGACTGGTTCAGGATATAATTTCCTGCCTGAAGAATAAAAAAACAGCCCCTGTCATTGGTCAGTCAGTTAAGGAATTTAAACCCTTAATTCAGGCAAATGACAGCCTGTTATACTTTCAAAAATACTACTCTGCAGAATATAGATTAGGCCAGTTACTCTCATCAATTATAGATAGCGACAGCACAATTACCCCGATTACAGATGGTAATCTAAATGAGATACTGATTGATAGTTTTGAGACTCAACCAATTGGATCAGGCCACGGGCAAATTCGTTATAATGATGACCAGATTTTGGCTCTGATTGCTGTACTTTTAAAACGATTTGTCATCATTTCCGGAGGTCCGGGAACAGGGAAAACGTCTCTGATTATCGCCATTGTCCGGATGTTTATCCGAACCGGTATATTCGCTGACCGTATCAAGCTTGCTGCACCAACCGGGCGTGCCGCCCAACGATTGACAGAATCTATTCATGCTTTAAATTTCAGTCAGGGCAGCAAAAATGAGATTGATGACAGTTTGAAAAGTATGGACGCTACGACAATCCATCATCTTCTTGGTTATAAAAAATCACGTAATTCATTCACCTGCAATGACCATAACCTCCTGCCTGCAGATGTGGTTATTGTCGATGAAGTGTCCATGGTTGACATCGTCTTAATGACAAAACTTTTACAGGCAATCCCAAAGGAGTGTCACATTATTTTTCTTGGTGATCGCAATCAATTACCCTCAGTTGAAGTCGGCAGTGTTCTGGCAAATCTTATCCCCGTATCGTTACCGGGATATTCTATTGAATTCCGGGAAACCGTAAAATCAATCAGACCCGAAATTAATCTGCCGGCACTATCGGCACAAGACAATAATCAATTGTGTGACAAGGTCGTATTTTTGTCGAAAAATTACCGTTCTGAACCAAATATAATACAGATTACCGATACAATAAACTCACTTTCAAATGAAAACCCGGGCATAGACACAGCATCCAGGGCGGCCGAAATAATCCATGACCTTCCACAATTGAATATAAAGCAAATGACCCATTCCTCACAATTCCCTAAAACTGGATGTTGGCAGTTTATACCCGGCACAACTTCCGATAAATTGATATGGATAGAAATCATACAAACCTGGGGAAAATCTCAATACCTGATGCGCAGAGACAACCATGGAAACACCTATAAAGACTGTATTCAAAAAGTTCAGGGAAGAGAGATTCAGTCTGAGGTTCACAGTGATGATAAAAACGAAACATTTGATGCGATATTTAAATTTATCAGTCAGGCACGAATACTGACACTCATCCATGCCGGATTATTGGGTACCCAGGGTATTAATGAAATTTTAATCAATCAGCTTCACCCCGAATTCGATACCCCGGGAAGCAATGCAATATTTCACGGATCACCTATCCTGATTACCCGCAACGATAAAATAAGTGGTCTGTTTAATGGCGATATAGGCGTTATACTAACTGATGCAGAGCGTGGATTTAACGGCGTGTTCCAACGGTCAGGAAACTACATTTCAATTCCTGTCAATGAACTCCCGCCATACGAATCATCTTTCGCCATGACTGTTCATAAAAGTCAAGGATCTGAATATGATGACGTTCTTCTTGTACTCCCCGATAATCCCAATCACCGATTATTGACGCGTGAAATCATTTACACCGGCCTCACCCGTGCAAAAAATCTGGCTGTTATATATGGTTCAAAAGAAACACTGCAAACCGCTATAACAATACAGATACATCGGGAATCAGGATTGGATATTTGGAATTTTCATGAAATACAGGGGGAATCTTTACACAGACAAAATGTATAGGTACATCAGCACTGATTTAAAATTTACGGCCATGGTAACTAATAATAATCAATCTTATATTGCGTTATAAATAAATAAAAATATTTTGAAAGAGATACCAATTCTTATGGAATCAGACGTATATAAAACACCGGGAACAGACTTACAGAATAACAATCAGCTCAATCCTGATTACTATGTGGTCTCACCGAAAAAGTTTGTTGTCCTCTTCACCGTTACTGTTGGCGTGTATTCGGTCTATTGGTTTTATAGAAACTGGCTGCACTACAAAAAGCGCAGCGGCGAAAAAATATGGCCGGTGATGCGTGCGATTTTTTCGATATTTTATGTCCATTCATTGTTTGAAATCATTGATACCAGACTTAAAAAAATGAATAGTTATTTTATATGGTCACACCGTTCCGCGGCAACGTCTTACGTTCTGTTCACGATTATTCAGAGCGTTTGCGATCATTTATCTTCAAAAAACATTGGATATCCCATTACAGATATAGTGAGTATCGCCATACTCCCTGTAATTGGTTATTCGCTCTATATTGGACAAAAAGCAATCAATGAAGCTTGCAAGGACCCGAATGGAGAATCAAATTCCAGGTACACCGCAGCCAATATTTTCTGGATCGTCATGGGCTGCATATTATGGCTGTTTGTAATTAATTGATATTATTTTGGGCATTCCCGACCCGGAATAAATCCTGGAATTAAATAACGCAGAAATTTGGCAATGTATCATTCCCGATATCGTGAATAACTGTGATTTACTTTAGTTTTAGAATCAGCATATCCTTTCTACTGACACATCGAATAGAAACAGCCAATATGCAATTATGAGTACAACACATAATTTTCATTTTTCAGATTCACGTGATATTGGCACTGTTGACAATGATTCAATCGACCTGGCTGTTACCTCACCACCCGACCCTGTGATGGAAATGTGGGATGACCTTTTTGTTACTCTTAATCCAGATATTAGCGATGTACTTTCAGATTTAAACGGCCGGTTAGCCTTTAGTAAAATGCATCATGAATTAGATAAAGTCTGGAGAGAATTGGATCGGGTCGTGAAACCAGGCGGATTTGTATGCATAAATATCGGTGACGCAACCTGAACAATCGGTAATAATTTCAGCCTGTATTCCAACCATTCCAGCATCCTTATGTCAATGACATCACTCTCATTTTCGTTACTGCCGTTAATATTATGGAGAAAATCGACAAATTCACCAACGAAATTTATGGGCTCGGGGCTGCTCCCGCCAGGGGCCTGTATAACACTTGAACATGGATACATATTAATCTTCAGAAAAAATTAAAATATAATAGCCGGCACCATTGTTTTCCTGTTATGACACGACAGGGGCAGGAGATACTCATTAAGTACATTGAAACGATTCAGATCAGTGATAACGGCAGAATTAATGTGGACTACACACCATTTGAATTAAATAATAAGTATGCGGAAACAGAAGAATCAGTTAAACACAAATCACAAATTTTAGAGAACCGGCAATTATCATTATTCCAGATCTATTCTCGGAGAATCTCAATAATTATTAATAAGCAGGTGTCGTCATATGTTCTGGGTCGTCGTTGCAGTATTTGGATGTATCTTTTTTATCGTAATTAATGCGTTCGTGTTTAATCCGCCGGAATCATTGCTCAAGTCTATACTTGAATGGAAAGAAAAATCAGTAGATGATGATCCTGGAACTGAAGACAGTAAAGAATAAAGTAAACAATACGTGATCTAAGAATCAAAACTTAAAACGGTAACACAGATTGATATGCCTCATGAACTCATTTTCAATCAATCACATAAAAACCGAAATCAATGGTCGATATTTTATGAAACGATCTCTTCGGTGGACTTAAAAATTGATAATCGTAACAGGACAGTGTAAAATTAAATCTGATAACTATTGAAAATCCGCTTTTTCAGAACAGGCTCCCGTTAAATCCTAATAATATAAAAAATTATGTTTTTTAACTTATTATTACTATTTATTGTTGTACCCATCATTGAATTATTGATTTTATTCAGAATTGGAGGACTGCTGGGTGCAATCAATACATTTACGGTGATAATTATTACCGGTGTTATTGGTGCATATCTGGCTAAACGACAGGGATTAATAATTCTTAAAAAAATTCAGACATCCATTGGAGAGGGCAAAATTCCTGCTGCCGAAGTTGTTGATGGTCTAATCATTCTCGTTGCCGGTGCAGTATTGTTAACGCCTGGATTTTTAACTGATATCACCGGCTTTTTACTCTTACTTCCTTTTGGGCGAAATCTGGTAACACTCTGGTTAATAAAAAAGTTTACAACTATGATAAAATCGGGTAAAATTTCAGGGTCTGATTCCGGACACTTCGCGTTTAACATGACATCACATTCAGAGAAGGAAACGATTCAGACTCACAAGAGCGATGTCATTGATGTAGAAAGCAGGCAGATTAATGACAACCTGATTGAATAATCCAAATCAGGTTTCAGGGATTCATTAACAAAGCTGCCGGATATGGTTTTCTTGCCCGGTTAGAATAATTCCAATAACGTCTTATACATGATCGTTGTGATTGGTATTAAAGCACCTATTAATTTTAGTTTATATGGCAAAGATACTTATAGCAGGATGTGGTAAAATCGGGATTAAATTGGGTTTAAAATTAGCCGAAGAAAACCATGACGTTTTTGGAGCAAGACGAAATATATCCGAAATTCCTGCTCCAATAATTCCTTTAACCGTTGATTTTTCAATACCGGATACACTGCCGGCCATTCCCGGGGCAATTGAATTTGTATATATTATTTTAACCCCGGAAAAGTTTGATGATGACAGCTATAAACGAAGCTATGTTGAAGCGACGCAGAATATTTTGAAATATTTCGAAAAAAAGAAAGAGAAACCACTTCACATCTTTTTTATATCAAGTACCAGTGTTTATGGACAGAAAAACGGCGAATGGGTTGATGAAAATTCAGAGACTGTTCCATTAGGTTTTTCAGGAACGAGGATGCTCGAGGCAGAACAACTCATCACTCAGTCATCGATTGCGGGTGCCTCCTGTATTCGGTTTGGTGGTATTTATAGTAGTAAAAGAACAAGACAAATCGATCGAATACAAAAAGGCATTTCAAAAAATTATCATGATTTAATAAATTATAAAAATTTAATTAATGAGGAAGATGCAGTAGGAATATTGCACCATTTATTGGCAGAACCGAATAAGGAGACTCATTATCTGGCAGTTGATAATGAACCCGTTCAGGAATGCGATTTGTTAGAGTGGCTTCTGACAGAATTAAAGCTGTCTACAGCTCACGAATGCTCTGACCAATCTTTGTCCAGAAAGAGGAATTTAACTAATAAACGCTGTAATAATCAGAGAATTAGAAGATCAGGTTATAAATTTTCTTTCCCGACATACAAAGAAGGTTACAGGTCCATTATTGAAAAATTAGCTGCTTCAGCCTAGTTGACCGAAATGGTATTCTATTTGAAATGTTTGGTTTAATACAGCTGAGAGAGAATTAGATCTAATATTAAAAAAATAAAACGTATTAATTTTTGACTCTCAAACCAGAGAGTTGTTTAAAATAGCACAAAACACTGTTTATATTTGGACTACTTTTGCTTTTGTTGATTTCTTAAAAAAATTCGCTTCCTGTTGATTTTATAATACGTTACAATTATTCAGGAATGTATTGGAATTTTAATTGCTGTAGTTTTAATTGCTGTAGTTAGAAAAAAGCGTGCATGTCGATTGCAGCGTCTGACAGTGAGGGATATCTGGTGGTACGCATAGTCAGAACACAGGTCGGAGAGGTTTCTGAGTAACTTCCATCACCGCTGAAGGCATGGTCTGAAGAACAATAGACTGTCCTGGCGTCTCTGGGCAATGCTTCTATTAATGAATGGCTCAATACTGTCAACATTAATTTTATGTGTATGAATGTACTTGCTCCCATTTACAAGACTAAAATTAAATCATTGGTTAGGTCATGGTATACAAACAATAATCAGCAATTATTAAAATATAGAAAACGGGTAATAAATTCTATAACCCAAGACTGCTGACGGTGGTTAAAAATGCAGGATATTATTTTAAAAATAGTGCAAAACACTGTAAATTTAAATTAATCATTTGCTTTCCCTTAAATTTGATATACAGTTGTTCCTTTATTTTAATCTCCAACATGTCATCATAAATTTGTTTGAACAATGCAGTTCAAACGTCAACTGACCCAATATCAAAATGGGATTTTCGATTAAATATGTTACCTGTTAAATCTAAAAATTTACTTTTTACTTTATTCACTCTATTCTCTCTATTCACTCTTCATCATTCACTTTTTGCTGAAGAGGATGATTATCAAATCGGCGGAAAAGATGTTCTCGAAGTTATAGTGTATGACGAACCGGATTTATCAAAAGAAGCGATTAGGGTATCTCTGGACGGTTATGTAAATTTCCCATTAATTGGAAAAGTTAATGTAAAAGGGTTGACGTCCAGCCAAATTGAGGAAAAACTACAAAACCTGCTTGCTGACGGTTACATTCTTAGTCCACAAGTCTCTGTACTGGTAATGGAATACGGTAGCAGAAAGGTATTTGTTTTAGGTGCTGCAAAAAATACCGGAAGTTATGAACTTAGAGGAAAGACAACGTTATTAGAAATGATTTCAAAGGCAGGGGGCGTCGGTAAAAAAGCGGGAGATCACTTTCTTGTCCTTCGTGAAACTGAGCGTGGACCTGAGTCCATCCCGATTAACCGCAAAAAATTAATTGATGAAGGTGATTTATCACTAAATGTTATCTTAAAGAATAATGATACCGTTTATATACCCATTGCCGATGCAATTTACGTACTGGGCGAAGTTAAACGTCCTGGGACTTATGAACTTAGCGGCAATAATCGGACGGTGCTCTCTGCTATTACCCACGCTAGTGGCTTTACAAAAATAGCAGCTCCCGAAAAAACAAAAATAATTCGCGTCAACAATAAGGGTGTACAAGAAACGATCATTGTCGATCTTGAAGATGTTATGAAACGAGGTCAAAAATCCAAAGATATCAAACTCAAACCTGAAGATGTCATCATCGTTCCTCAAGGAATTTTTTAATTTAAGCTATAAACTGTTTTAAAGTAAAATTTACGATTAAAACCCTGATAAGACTTATAACATTTATAAAATATCAGGTTTGACTCAGTATCTCAATTATTCAATCATATATATATAGTGTATCAAATGTAGTAGGAATCATGTAAGCCAAAAGAGAATTTAATAAACTATTAAGCCATTTGTACTGTTTACAAATGATTGCCTGATGCTCAAGTACACTTTTGTTAGTGCCAATCGATTTTAAAGTCCAAAGTCATACGTCCTACTTGCCGTATCGAAAACATTTTTTTTTATGATTTTTCAATAAAATAAATTTAATATATAAAAAAATAAAATTCTTAAAATGAGTGTAATACATCAAGAAAATTTAGAGACCTTTGAACAGAAAAAAGATATTGATCTTAAAGAATACCTCTCTGTTATCCGCAAACGCAGATGGGTTGTTTTTTTTATATCCCTGATTATAATAGTCAGTATTACGACACACACTTTCAAAGTTCGCCCTGAATATCGGGCAGTAGTTCGCCTTCTTATAGACAAAGAGAATCCAAATATTGTTTCATTTGATGAAGTGTTGTCACTGGACGGCAGAAGTGCTGAATATTATCAGACTCAGTTCAAGATTATTACAAGCCGAGGTGTTATTGAAAAAGTTATAACGCAATTAGATCTTGAAAAGGAATTTGATGAATTACAGGAAAGAGAGAAAGAAACTAAATCTCTCTCCAATATCCTGTCTGCACTTTCTGAGTCAGTAATTCAATTATTAACATCTATATTCAAAAAAGACCAAGACCAGTCAATTGTAGTTGACAAAACTGTTCCTTCTAGAATTGATAACCCTGCCCTTAGAAAGGAAGAATTACTCTTTCGCGAAATTATCGAACCATTAACAGTAACCCCCATAATGAACAGTCGCTTAGTTGATTTAGAATATACCGGGTACGATCCTCAAAGAATTACTGAAATTGTTAATGCAATTGCACGGGTGTATATAGAGCAAAATTTAGAAAACAGGCTGTATGCCTCTGAAGACGCAGCTGTTTGGCTTGATGAACGATTAACTTCAATGCAGGGAAGAGTTGAAAATTCAGAACGAGCTCTACAAATTTATAGCAAAAATGCGGGAGTAACATCAATTGAAGATAAGCAGAAAACTCTGGATCAGGAATTATCAGAATTCAATGCCGAGTTGATCAAGACTACGAAAAAAAGGGTCAAACTGGAGCAAAAATACAAAAACTCTCAGAATCCGGACCTGTCCAATTCTATTTTAGAAATTATTAATAATGCCCTTATCCAAAATCTCAACAAGGACTTGTCTGTTTTAAGAGCCAAACAATCTGAACTGGAGGGAAAATACGGAACAAAGCATCCCAAAATGATTCAGGTTGTTTTGAAAATAAATCAGATTAAAGAAATCATTGCCATTGAAGTAAAAAAAATACATGACAGCATTCAGAATAGATACCAGCTGGCTTTAATCGAAGAACAATCATTAAAAGACAGATTACAAAAATTACGGGATGAATCTGAATTTCTTAATGAAAAATCAATTCGTTATGGAGTTCTCAAAAGAGAAGCGGTCAGCAACCGGCAAATGTATGAATTGTTACTAAAACGCTTAAAAGAAACGGATTTGTCCCAAGGATTACGTACAAATAATATCCGTATTATTGACAAAGCAAAACCCCCTTTAGAGCCGTTTAAACCAAATAAAAAACAAAATATACTGATCGGTATCATCTTTGGATTAATAAGTGGGCTCGGTTTGGCATTCTTGATTGAATATTTAGACAATACCGTTAAGGAACCTGATGAAATAGCAATCAGATTCAACATTCCGTTTTTAGGATTGGTCGGCAATGACATAAACTCTGACAAGAAAACCTCAGTGGCAAATCCAGGTCTAACCTCAAAAATTAAACTAATTGCTTATAGAGATCCCGAATCAAATATTTCTGAAAGTCTGCGAACCATACGCACTAATGTGATTTTTTCAGCTGATGGTGATAAGGATAAAGTATTTATGGTTACATCATCATTGCCTAAAGAAGGAAAAACAACAGTCGCGTCAAATCTTGCCGTTGTTATGGCATCACTTGGAGAAAGAGTACTGATTATTGATGCCGACCTTAGACGACCTTCCATTCATAAAGAATTAAATTGTATGAAATCACCCGGGCTATCATCCTATCTGATTCGTCAAAAAGAAATTGATGAAATTATAATAGATACTCAAATAAATAATTTATCAGTTGTTCCCAGCGGGCTTACACCTCCAAATCCTTCCGAATTGCTCAGTCATCCCCAAATGAAAGCACTATTAGACTATGCAAGGGAACATTACGATCGAGTTATTCTCGACACACCACCAGTTGCATCTGTAACTGATCCTATTGTTATTAGTAGACAGGCTCACGCGGTTCTCTTTGTTATTCGTTTTGGTTTAGCACCCAGAGATGCAATATCTAAATCTATTCAACAACTAAAACTGGTCAAAGCAAATATTATGGGTGCAGTGTTGAATGGTGTCGATTTCAGCAAGGATTCTTATTATTATCAGTATTATTATAAGCATTACTACCATAAAGAAACTGATGGTGAAAAAGCAACCCCTTCCTGACTTTGACCTGCCGGGACTGCAGCTCAAGTGCTGTCCATTAAATAACTGATCTGTCATAAAATCCATCACCGAGACTTTGGCTTTGTAACTTTGTTACCCAATCCCTCAGTACAGTATAGTTGATAAATGTCCTTGTGATTGACCGCCCATGTCCGACAAATGCTTACTTGAAATATTACTCGAAGAAAATAAACCAAATCACACCTCTATTTCAGCCGCTATCCGCGATGGGATCCAGCCGAGATTAAAGCCGCACGCCCATCTCTCGATACATTCACCCCGCCCTCCTGGCAAACTGAAAAGGCAATCCTTCTGAACATTTATTCTCAACTGACGGGTGTTGTGCCGATGACAGGCAAGTTATAAAAACGATCTGGATTATCAACCAATATGCAGCGCTGCCCAAAGAAGGCATCCTTGGCGGTCGCACGCATCACTTGGCACACGAGTTCACTAAAACAGGGCACCAAGTCTATGTCGTCGGTGCAAGGTGGCATCATCATCTGACAGACCGCAGCCATGCCGAGACTTAATTCTTTGTACTTGGCATTAGCGGCCGTTTGTGCTTCGTCGGCATCGGTATATTAATGTCGGAGGCTAAATACCCCCTCGGCAGTGCCCGCCCCGTCGGCCCAGTCGATTTTTGCCGCAACCGCTCGGGTCCCCCTCCAGGTCCGACACCAGGAGAAGTGAAATTACAGAAAGAAAGTTACACTCCCTGGAAAGAAGTCATTTATTTGTAAAGAATATTAAATGAAACTGTGTACGTTTTAATTATTAGCATAATGCCTTATCAACAATGTCCTGTGCTTCGTTTAACAATTGTTTTAAGTGATCATCACCAATAAAACTTTCTGCATAAATCTTGTAAACATCCTCGGTACCGGAAGGTCGTGCCGCAAACCAGCCGTTTTCAGTGGCGACTTTAACTCCGCCGATCGGCACAGCATTGCCGGGAGCATTACTTAGTTTTTGGAGAATTTTTTCACCTGCTAATGTGTTTGCTGTTATTTGGTTCGGGGAAAGATTTTTTAGCCTGTTTTTCTGTTCAGAATTAGCTGCTGCGTCGATCCGCCGATAGACCGGATCACCAAATTTCTCTGTAAGTTCTTTATAATGTTCACCGGGGTCCTTTCCTGTTTTGGCCATAATTTCGGCTGCGAGTAAATCGAGAATAATTCCATCCTTGTCTGTTGTCCATGCGGTACCGTCAAATCGGAGGAACGATGCCCCGGCGCTTTCCTCCCCGCCAAATCCATAGGTCCCTGTCCGGAGACCCTGGACAAACCATTTAAAGCCGACGGGTACCTCTAATAACCTCTGACCGAATGAATCGGCGACCCGGTCAATCATGCTGCTGCTGACCAGGGTCTTTCCGATTGCTGCATCAGGCTTCCATCCCGGACGATTTGTGAAAAGGTAATGAATGGCTGCTGCGAGATAGTGATTCGGATTCATCAAACCGACACTCTTAGTCACGATTCCATGGCGATCGCTGTCAGGATCGTTGCCAAAGGCAATATCATAATTTTCTTTCATAGCAATCAGCCCGGCCATAGCGTAGGGAGAGGAACAGTCCATCCGAATTTTTCCGTCTTTGTCAACCGTCATAAATTTGAATGTTGGATCGATATCTTTGTTGACGATATCAATATTAAGACCATATCGGTCTGCGATAGGCTGCCAATACTGCAGTGATGCACCCCCCATGGGATCAACCCCTATATTTAATCCTGCGGATTTAATTGCATCCATGTCGATGACATTCTCGAGGTCGTTTACAAACGGTTTAATATAGTCGTGGGCATGGGTAGAATCCGCAGTTAAGGCCTGTTCTAAAGATAATTTACGGACATCATGATTTGAATTATTCATCAACGAGTTTGCCCGATCTTCAATCCATCCGGTGATTGTGGTATTTGCCGGGCCGCCATCGGGTGGGTTGTATTTAAATCCACCATCTTCAGGAGGATTATGAGATGGTGTAATAACGATACCATCCGCATCTGCTTTCTTCGCTGATTTATTATGTGTTAAAATCGCATGTGAAACAACTGGAGTTGGTGTATACCCATTATCCTTTTGTATATACACATCGACGGTGTTGGCAGCCAGCACCTCTATTGCTGTATTGAATGCCGGGGTTGAAAGTGCGTGTGTATCTTTTCCGATGTACAGCGGACCTTTAATTGCATTGGTATCGCGGTAGTCACAAATTGCCTGAGTGATCGCCTGAATATGACGTTCATTAAAACTGCCTGCATTCGACGATCCGCGATGACCCGAGGTACCAAAGGCAACAGGTTGAAGACGATCCACCTTTTCATAATAAGTATCTACTAAATGTGCGATGTCAGCGATCAATTCAGTGGGAACCGGTTTTCCGGCTAAAGGATGTAATGACATGGATTTTGTCTCCTGTAACGTTATTCAATGATGACTACAGTCAGGTATTGTAATACTTGAAACAGATCTTCAGGTTCCGGGATGAGAAAATCAAACATGAATGTATACCGATTATTATTTAAATCCATTGTGTCTGTATCACAATGTTTTTACGTACTTTCCGAGTAAAAAACCAGCATAAAATTCAGGTTAAAATGCTATAAAGTAAAATTAATGGTACCATATTTTATGAGGTGTAAAGGATACGGTGCGGGATATCCGAAATAAATCTGTATTGATAATAAGGCGTTACTGTCATGATACGGAGCTATCCCTCAAATGGCGATTTTACGTTTTTCATAATTGACAAGAAGTTGCGGTCTAAATTTCGTTTCATTTTCGAGATAATGCAGTTCCGTAATCACTCTTGTAGAACGGAATTCTTCTGGTTTACTTAAACATTCGAGAAAATGAACAGCACTGCCCCATTGTGCAACATGTTGAGGCTCTGCTGAAAGTGACACATTTTCATCCCATTTTATATCCAGCGAATAGCTGACACAGGTTGATTTCGAAATTGTTATAAGTTCTGCTAATACTGGTATATATAAACGAATCCCTGCCCTGGCCAACGCTGCCGGGTTCACCTTCAGCACAATGCCACGGCTTAAATACCTAAAAAAGAAATGCACAGTGAGGTCGCCCAGGCATTACCATAGACGATGACGTACCACTAATATGGCAGAAAACATCAATAAACAATTAAAGGAACGAACACGCATCGCATCACTTTTCCCAAACGAAGCATCACTGCTCAGATTGGCAAGTGCCATTTTGATCAAAATCAGCGACCGGCGGACGCTGGAAAACGTACCTGAAAATGGATCATCAATGACCTGCGATTATCAAACTGCAGAAAAAAATTTGCATTACCGCCATTTTTTAATAATTGTGTACTAATTTTGCTGTTTATAAGTGATTTACTCATGTTTGTGTGTAGTGTAAAAGCTTTCGTTTTATACACAATAAATATTTGATAATGAACAATGCGTGAGTTATATGAGGAGAACGACTAAATGAAAAATAACTTTGAATCAAAGATTTTCGATAAAGAAAAAATTACCCTGTCTGGTACAGAAGAATACATCGTTAGAGGAGGCAGACATTTATTTTCAAAACTTCCAGAAGCATTTGCCGGTATTAAAACGATTGGTGTTATAGGCTGGGGATCACAAGGGCCGGCCCAGGCCCAAAATCTGCGTGACTCACTTGAAGGCATTGATATAACGGTTAAAATCGGTTTACGTGCTGGTTCACGCTCTGAAGGTGCAGCAGAAGCCGAAGGATTTACTAAAAACAATGGTACGCTGGGGGAAATGTTCGATGTCATAGGAGAATCTGAATTGATATTATTACTGATATCAGATGCTGCACAGGCTCAATTATACAAAGACATTTTTGCTGCGATGAAACCGGGTGCAACGTTGGGATTATCTCATGGTTTTTTGCTTGGACATGTGACAAGTGTCGGGGATTCTTTCCCGGATAATATCAATGTTATTGGTGTCTGTCCAAAAGGAATGGGACCATCTGTGCGGCGTCTTTATGAACAGGGAAAAGAAGTCAATGGTGCAGGTATCAATGCCAGCTTTGCAATCCAACAGGATATTGATGGAAAGGCAACTGACTGTGCATTGGGATGGGCCGTTGCGTTAGGAGCACCGTTTGCATTCAAGACGACCCTGGAGTCTGAATATAAATCAGATATTTTTGGTGAGCGCGGTATACTGCTTGGAGCTGTTCATGGTATTATCGAGTGTTTATACCGTCGTTACCTGGAATTGGATATGGATGAAACACAGGCATTTATAAATTCAGCAGAGAGCATTACCGGCCCCATATCCAAAATTATTTCAAAAGATGGAATAAAAGCAGTATATGACAGCCTGAGTGAAAATGAAAAGAATGTATTTGAAACTGCCTATTCAGCATCTTACATCCCGGCCAAAGATATTGTTTTAGAAATTTACGATGATGTTGCATGTGGAAATGAAATCCGCAGTGTCATTAATGCTGGAAAACGGTATGCTGAATTTCCAATGGGTAAAATTGACGGAACCAGACCCTGGCAGGTTGGCATTGAGGTTCGCGCTGATCGGGATGAGTCTAATATTCCATTAAACCCGTTTACTGCCGGCGTTTATTGTGCAACAATGATGGCACAGATCGATGTGCTGATCGAAAAAGGTCACCCGTATTCGGAGATTATAAACGAATCGGTTATCGAATGCGTTGATTCACTTAATCCATATATGCACTTCAAGGGTGTAGCTCACATGGTTGATAACTGTTCGACAACTGCCCGGTTGGGATCGCGAAAATGGGCACCGCGTTTTGACTATAACCTGACTCAACAGGCATTTGTTGCGATTGATAATAGCGAGCCTGTTGATCATTCTTTAATTGAAGCCTTTAAGAATCATACGGTTCACAGTGCCCTGGCAGTTTGTGCTGAATTACGTCCCAATGTGGATATTTCAGTCGTTGCTTGAGCATACTTTTACACACTGATTACAGTTGCAATTGTACTGAATAACATTTAATCACCGAGAAAAAATGCATCCATTCAGAACACATACATGCGGGGAACTATGCAAAGACCATGTCGGCGAGTCCGTTCGTCTTTCCGGCTGGGTTCATCGCGTCAGAGATCATGGAGGCGTCATCTTTGTTGATCTTCGTGACCACTATGGAATTACCCAGATTGTCATTGATCCGGAAAAGGAAATATATCAGGATTTACATCATTGGCGTGTCGAGTCAGTGGTAACGTTTACGGGTAAAATCGTCCTTCGTGATGAGAAAACGGTCAATTCTAAAATACCAACCGGCCACATCGAGCTTGCCGCAGATGAAATGGATATGCAAAGTAAAGCCGATTTATTACCGTTTCCCGTGGCAGATGAAGCACCGTGTCCGGAGTCAACCCGATTATCCTACCGTTTTCTGGATTTACGCAGAGAAGATCTTCATCAAAATATTATTCTCCGCTCACAAATTATTGACAGTATTCGTAAACGTATGGTTAAGTCAGGCTACAATGAATTGCAAACACCGATTCTGACATCGAGTTCACCAGAAGGTGCACGTGATTTTCTTGTTCCCAGTCGGTTACATCCCGGAAAATTTTATGCATTGCCCCAGGCACCGCAGCAGTTTAAACAGTTGCTTATGGTTTCTGGTTTCGATAAATATTTTCAAATTGCACCCTGCTTCCGAGATGAAGATTCAAGAGCCGATCGGTCTCCGGGTGAATTTTATCAACTTGATTTGGAAAGGTCATTTGCAACTCAGGATGACATTTTTGCAGATGTTGAGTCTGTGTTATCCGGCCTTTTTAACGAATTTTCAGATGACAGTATTGATGATGCACCATTTATACGTATTCCCTACAAACAGGCAATTTTAGAGTTTGGCAACGATAAGCCGGACTTAACGAACCCTTTACGACTGATTGACGTAACAGATGAATTTAGAGATTCTGAATTTAATGCATTTGCCAACGTCGTTAAAAAAGGCGGGGCGGTGCGTGCAATTAGTGTTAAAGGTATTGTTGATCAATCACGAAAATTCTTCGATGATATGATCGAATTTGCTCAGTCCGTTGGAGCAAAAGGACTTGCCTACATAGGTTGGAAAGATGGAAATGAGCGTAGTCCAATTGCCAAATTTTTAACTGAAGAAGCATTGGAAACATTAAAAGTTAAAGGAAAAATTGATGATACTGATGTCATGTTTTTTATATGTGATAAGATAGAGAAGGTATCCGATATCGGTGCTGCTGTTATAAAGGAACTGGCTGACCGTTTGGATTTACGTGAAAAGAATGCGTATCGATTTTGCTGGATTGTTGATTATCCAATGTTTGAGCTCAATGAACAAACTCGGAAAATAGAATTCTCGCATAATCCATTTTCAATGCCGCAAGGAGAAATGGATTCATTAAAAAACAACGATCCTCTTGATGTGTCAGCCTATCAATATGACCTCGTTTGCAATGGAGTTGAGCTATCCAGTGGTGCGATTCGAAATCACAAACCGGATATCATGTATAAAGCATTCGGTATTGCCGGATATACACGAGATGAAGTCAATGACAAATTCTCAGGTCTGATTCGGGCATTTAAATTGGGTGCACCCCCACATGGCGGTATTGCACCGGGTATTGACCGCATTATTATGCTTCTTACAAAATCACCCAATATTCGTGAAGTTATTGCATTTCCAATGAATCAACAGGCTCAAGATCTCATGATGAATGCACCTTCATCAGTAAAACCGCGGCAACTTAAAGAACTTCACCTTGAAGTAAAACTTCCGAAAAAGAAACAATAAGGTTATTTGTTTTCTGGAGGTGAAATATTTTCGTTATTATTCTTAATACCCGCCTAATATGGTATATAAGAACGAATCTTTATTAATCGATTTTATTTATACTCGAGAATGGTTGCACCATCGGTAAATCCCCCGCCAAAACTGCAGAGACCGATATCATTGTAACCGTCCATATCTGCCATAATATCATTAAGGGCAAGTGGTATGGTATTGGATGAGGTATTTCCAGGATGCTCAATATTACAAAAAACTTTCTCATTATCAATATTTAATCCTGTTTGGGTTCCAATTGTCATGGATTGTCACACAATTGTACACGGATTTATTAAATTAGTTTAAATATAAGGGAGTCAATATGAATACACCTCTCATCTTTGAATGATCGCAAGAAGACTCGAATATGCTTTTTATGTTTATCAGCCAAGTTTTATTTTCCATGGTATTTGTTAGTGGGGTAAGCTTTGGTTTTCGTATCGGTTTGTTATTAAGCACATTGTATTGTCAGATTCATGGCAGCTGTTTGAATTACCGGTGTTCACAGGGCAGGTTACAGCCTTGACGTATCTGTTCACCTTAATATACAGGATGCACTTTCAGGAAATAGCCGGGGCAGTTTCTTTTAACTAAATGGCAGCCTTGTATTTTACCTCACTTTAATTATTTATGGTAAACTGACGGGCTGTAACACCGGGCTTAATGGCCTTGTATTCCTCTGAAAAATCAGGCGGGCGGCATATTTTTTGACATCATTTTAAAATTTATAAAGATTAACGCCATGGATATTACACATTTACGTTTGGGAACTTTAGTCATCTCTGTATTTGTCGGGGTATGGCTTTTTATTGTTTCACACTATATCCGAATTCCTGCAATTGTTCTTTTACTGATTGGAGGCGTAATACTGGGGCCGGAGGGGTTGGCCATAATCGACCCTGAATCTCTTGGACAGAGTCTTCGGTTAATCATATCTCTGTGTGTTGCCATTATACTTTTTGAAGGAGGTTTATCCTTAAAGCCCGAGGGATTTAAGAAGGCACCAAGAGTTATTTGGAAGCTTTTAACAATCGGTGTCGGAATCACCTGGCTTGGAACTGCTGCGTTAATTCATTTTCTTCTGAATTTTCCTATACCAGTCTCATTATTATGCGGCAGTCTGGTTATTGTTACGGGTCCAACAGTTATCGCGCCATTGCTTAATCGAATCAGTGTTAAGGATAAATTATATCACATCTTGCATTGGGAAGGTGTTTTAATTGATCCAATTGGTGTTTTTATTGCAATTTTGTGTTTCGAATGGTTAAGCATTGAGGGAAGTTTTATAACGCATATTGGACATTTAAGCTATCGCTTGTTAGTTGGCATTGTGATAGGTATCATTGGCGGTCTAATTTTAACGTTTTTACTGGTTAAAAAAATAATACCGGAACAACAAGTGAATATTTTGGTATTTGCCACAGCGTTATTTTTATTTGGTATCTCTGAATCAGTTGTTCACGAGGCCGGTATTCTTACCGTGGTTATAGCAGGACTTGTTATGGGCTGGACGTCTCCTCCGCAGCTTAAACATATCAAAAAATTTAAATCTGAGTTAACCGAAATTTCGATTGCACTGGTTTTCATACTTCTTGCCGCCAATCTTGAACTGCATCAATTTTCAAAATTCGGCTGGAGAGTTGTATTGGTTATTTGTGGTGTGCTGTTTATTATTCGTCCACTTAGCATCATGCTGTGTACAAAAGGCTCTCAACTTAGGATGAATGAAAAATTGTTTCTGTCCTGGATTGCCCCAAGGGGGGTTGTCGCAGGGTCGATGGCGTCCCTCTTCGGGTTAAGGTTATCAATGCAAGGTCATCCAAACGCAATATTTTTGGAAACATTTACATTCAGTATCATCGCAACTACAATTGTTTTTCAAGGATTAACTGCTGGTATTGTGGCACACTGGTTAAAGGTTGAAGAACCCGAAAAGAAGGGATGGCTTATCATCGGTGCTCACCTTTTCTCAAGAAAAATTGCGTCGTTCATCATGGAAACGACCAATGGCGTATGTATTTTGATTGATACCAATGAAGATGCGGTCAGAGAGGCACAAAATGAGGGATTTATCGTGATCCAGGGCAATGCGTTGTCGACGGATATTCTTCCTCTTGATCAGATGTCTTCAATCGGCAATCTCCTCGCACTGACTGATAACCGGGATTTAAACCAGTTGATTTGCGAGAAATGGTCAGAGATGATTGACCGTAATCATTTATACAGGTGGTCGTCACGATCCATTCAGGATGAAAACGAAATTGGTGGAATGGGAAAGCCGTTATGGCCGATGATCCCAAAACCCTCTCAACTGTCATATGATTTAAAAAACATGAATGTCAATTGTCGGCAATTAAATGAAAACGAATCGTTTGTAAAGTCATCCGGAAATGAGAGGATGATAACCTTTACTGACAGCACACTTCATTTTTCAGACAGTGTTCCTGAAGGAGTTGAAGCACCTGATGTTTTTGTGTTGGAACGACTGTCGCTGAATTTACTTGGATTAATTAAACGTAATCAAATCTTTTTTCTTGACTATGACGATTATGAAGAATTGTTAAATGTAATACTTAATGAAATTGAACAGATTTATCCGGATATTGTTAATGATGCACTCAAATCAAGTTTGGTGCATCGCGAAGTCAAATTTCCCTCAATACTGGCAAATAGAATTGCAGTACCGCACACCCGATCTTCCTCATTAAATGAGTCAATTTGTGTAGTTGTACAGTTAAAACAGGAGATAAATTTACCGCCGCCTAACGCCGGGACTGTCAGACTGTTATTTCTATTATTGACACCCGAAGATAAACCGGAACAACATTTAAGACTTCTTGCAGAAATTGCCAAAATTGCATCGTCCCCGGACTTGGTTGATTCACTTATAAATGTGAATTCGATTGATGATTTAATACAAAATTTTAAGGGTATTAATGCAAAAATCGAGTGATGAATTAAAAAAAGCACATAAGGAAGAGAAATGAAGTTTGCTGCTAATGCTGCAGCGAAGCGGGCAGGTGTCAGGAGTTGTTATTGCTGTTTTTACCATACATATGAAGATTCGATTGATAAGATGGATTTTAAAAAATCAGCACGGGTGGTCGCCGGTTTAGAACATGTTATTAAGAATTTAGTCGGCATAAGGAAATGAGAAATAACGGATAATAATAAGAAAGTAAATATAGAAAATTGTTTAGCTTCGATTAAGCACAATTGCAGTTCGGGCTGGAAGATATACGGTGAAGAAATGCTTTTGATTTTTACCGTTATTTTTACATTCTCGGGTATGGTAACGCTGATTTTCATCCAGTCTGCCCTGGCCGTTAAAGGTTTTTGCATCACTGTCTAATAGAAGTTTGTAAGTCCCGGGATCAGTATAAACCGGTAAATGATTAACGGGGATTAAAGTTAAAGATAAAAATAAGTTGAGCTCGTTGGAAACAAATTAATTTATCCAGGATGTGGTTGCAGATTAAATCTCCCCTGTCATCAGGATCTAGAAGATTAAACGTGTCGGCTATTTTTATCATTTCCTTGTCAAATTCTGCTAAATGATAATAAATCAGATTGGGATCATCACGCAGGCTCCACTGGCGTCTTGCATATTGGAACGACCAATCATTTCCTTCTCTCGGGAAATCAATCCACTCAGGATGACCAAACTCATTTCCCATAAAATTCAAATACCCTTCACCACCGATGGCCAACGTAATCAGACGGATCATTTTATGTAAGGCGACACCTCTTTCAACAGAGATATTGTTATGGTCAAGATGCATATTGTGGTACATATCTTCGGCAATGGTCAGGGCATCGGGTTTGAGTTTGTGAATCAGTTTATTTGCCAATGTCAGGCAGGTCAGGGCATCGTTATCCACCTGATCATTGAAATAATCATCATAAGTTGTAAATGTTTTATCAAGACCATGGTCGGTGTACAGCATGCTGGTGACGCCATCAAAACGAAATCCATCTAAATGAAATTCATCCCGCCAATATCGACAGTTTGATAGCAGAAAATGTATCACTTCACCTTTTTGACAGTCAAAACATCGTGAGTCCCAGGCGTCATAATAGCCGCGGCTGCCGGTATGAAAATAAAGATGATCAGTACCGTCAAAAAAGCTTAATTATTCTACTTCATTGCGAACGACATGGGAATGAACCAGATCCATGATGACAGCAACGCCTTGACCGTGTGCGGCATCGATAAGTGCTTTTAATTCATCCGGCGTCCCGAATCTGGAAGATGCTGTAGAAAAATTAGACACATGATAACCAAATGATCCGTAGTAAGGATGTTCCTGTATTGCCATCAATTGGATGGTATTGTAGCCGCAATCAACGATTCTCGGGAGAATATTATTTTTGAATTCGGTGTATGATCCGACACGGGTATTCTCCAATGCCATACCAATATGTGTCTCGTAAATGATTGGTGGTTTCGTTGATCGTTTAAATCAGGTATCTGCCGGATCAATTTTAATCCTTATAGTTTCGCCTTCCGACCATATTGGGTTTTCTGAATTTTCTGGCAGGGAAAACATTTTCACCTGGAAATAGCCAACCTCCAACATTGGCAATGAAATTTTGTAATAATTTTTACGAACTGGTTTCATCGGGAAATCAAACCAGTCGTCATTCTTTTTGGCTTCTCCGAATTCCACCTGATTAATAATATCCTGCCGGTTGTTCCTGCCGTGGCTCAGTGTACTTCTGATCCGGGCGGTCTCTTGACAGGGTTGATTTAATGTCAATAAAAACAGAATAATATCACCACTACAGGATATTACTTCTGATCCGGGCTTTGGTGTTGTGTCAGCATTTTCTTTAGTATCGTTAATACGAAATGTTATAAAATTATATAACCGATCCTATTGAGAAAAGAATACTGTAAAGGATCAACAATTTACCGGTGTTCGCCAGTGATTCGTTCAGTGCAGATCCGTCTGTGTGGGTAAATATCGTCTTCACTACAGGTATAGCCGGTAATAAAATCAAACTGCTCATGATACTGTATTTGCAGGGTTTGCAGGCAATAAAAATGTAGACAGGAATCAAACAGGCCAATACGATGCATACTAAAAATTCCCATTTTGCAAATGTTTTTCCAAATATCACGGCAAGGGTTCTCTTCCCAGATAATCGATCCTCATCAACATCACGAAGGTTATTGACGGCTAACATCGCCATTGATATTAACCCCGGGCCAAAACCGATGATGATAATATTGATGTCCAACGTTAATGTCTGGACGTAGTATGTCCCGGCCAGAGCGACAGGTCCGAAAAAAATAAGTACAAAGATATCTCCCAATCCATTGTAACCCAAAGGATACGGGCCGCCGGTATACAGTATGCCTGATGTAATTGAAATAACTGTTATGATTAATATTACCCACCCGGCACGCTTAAATAGCAGCAGACCGAGTAATCCCGTGATTATCATTAGTAAAATATAAGAAATTTTCATTGTCTGTGGTTTAATGAGACCAGCCTGAGTAACCCGGGTCGGGCCGGTTCGTTTATCCGAGTCCGAACCATTTATAAAATCATAATAGTCATTCGCAAAATTTGTGGCAATCTGAATTGAAATAGCAATGAACAGGCAAATCGCTGCTGATAGCCAATGATATAATCCTGTCTTGTATGCTATTGCGGTTCCGATTAACACGGGTGCAATTCCTGCAAACAATGTTTTGGGTCTGATGGCCATAAGCCATATTTCAAATTTAGATAAATTCTGGTTCTGACACTTTAACAAAATCTTAACTCCCTAATTTTTTAAAAATCCAGATACGTCTTGCAAAATTCTGTAACGATCCTTCTAAAAATCTGTCTGACAAGATATTATAATCTATGTTGAGTTTTAAGTATAATGAGATCGATGAAAAAGTATTTTGGGTCGAACATCATACCATTTTGAAGGAATCAAATAGACTCTTTAATGATGGTGTAACGAGCAGAAAATTTAACTATGGCAGATACTCATTACAGGGGGATATGGGAAATTGGGATTTGAACTGGCAAAGGCATTTTCTAACTCGTAAATCTTGCTTAGCGTTTAACATGAAACCCGGGTTTCAGTGCGGAGCACGGGATAGAAGTATCGATGGGATTAAGATGAATCAGCTCACACGTCCTGTATTTAAACTCTGATAACGAAATATTTTCCCGGTGACAGTCATATCACATTTTTTTAAGATACACAGATTTTAATCGATATTAGTTATTGCCAGCTATATTGATGACAAACAGTCTTAATTCAGCCGATAATGCTGCGGCACTGTCATAGCGTTCATCCGGATCTTTTTTTAATAATTTCTCGAGAATTAATTCTAAATCATCTGGAAAATCAAAGTCTGATTCTGATTAAAAATCGAGTAGTTCAACATCGAAGATTAACGTTGCTTTTGGGGGAATACGTGGCGGGGCTCCCCGTTCACCATAGGCAAGGCGGTGGGGAATTATTAATATGCGTTGTTCTCCCTTTTTCATATCTAAAAATGCTTCGTCCCATCCTTTGATGACACGACCAGCTCCAACATTGAATTCAAATGGTAAATTTCGATCTCGTGAACTGTCAAATGTTTTTCCATTGGCAAGAGTGCCGGTGTAGTGGGCTTTTACTTTTGTTCCTCTTTTGGGTTTATTACCTGAGCCTTCTTTTAATATAACATATCGTAATCCGGATGCAGTTTTGATTTGGTTCGGCCATTTTTTATTGATAATTGCATTGTCCTTTTCCTGTACCGCTTTTTCTTTCTCCGCCTGTTGATTTTTAGCCTTCTTCAGTCGGTTCTTAAAAGTATCATTGTCTGATTTAAACTTGTTTGCATCGTCACCTACTCTGACAATGGTAATCGAATTTATCTTATCTTTATTCTGAATTTTATTAACGATATCCTGACCGTTTATTACTTCCCCAAAGACTGAATGTTTGTTGTCTAACCAGGGAGTTGCCTTGTGAGTGATAAAAAATTGACTGCCATTTGTATCCTGTCCGGAATTTGCCATAGACAGTATTCCCGGGCCGCTATGTCTAAGAGTTGGGTCAAACTCGTCAGAAAATTTATAACCGGGACCTCCAGTACCTCTGCTGAGTGGACAACCGCCCTGAATCATAAAATCGGGAATGACCCGATGAAAGACTAATCCGTCATAAAACTTGGTTCCCTTTGGTTTATTCGATTCAATCGTACCCTCAGCTAATCCGATAAAATTCATGACTGTCAGTGGAACTTTGTCATAGTGTAACTTCAGCAGGATTGTTCCTTTTGAAGTATTGATCTTTGCATAGATTCCGTCACTGAGTTTTTTTGAAGACGATTCTCCAGCATAAGAAAGGAAGTTTATGGTTATTATTAGAATTAAGAGCTGAATAATATTTCTTAAATTATAACGGCATAGGATCATCTTTATTCCATCCTGTTTTGTCTGTTGCTTTTTCAATGCTCAAAGTTGGTGCTGATACGGTAAAAGTTTTATACGTAAAAAAACAAGGTAACTGTTATGTCTTCCTGTGGCAATGCAATGTCTAAAATTTTGCTTTGAATTTGAATTGCTCCTTGATTTGGTGTAAGATGTTAAGTAATAAGATACGTGTGATTTGTGGATTTTTAGATTGGCGTTTTTCAATAACATTTTGTTCCATAAATCCGAACATTTATTATTTTCTGATGTCCTGACAAATATCCGTGTGATATATCTAAACTGTTGTCTAAGCAGATGCTGTGTCGCCTAAAATTGAAATCGTTATTTGTTGGTATATGAATTTGAGCCATAACTATGAAAAAGGAGCAATGATAATATGGAGAACACAAGCTCAAGTACGGAGAAGTTATCTGAAGCCTTAAAAATGCTTGATGATGCAGCGAAAAGCAAAAAAGCTGAGATTCAGGATTTACTGTCTTCCAAATATAAGAATATAAAAGAAACATTTACTGGTTTCGATTCTAAAGACTCAGTTGAAGCGTTAAAGAAAAATGCAACTGAAAAGGCATCAAGAGTAGCTGAAATCAGTGAAGATAGAGTTAAAGAGATTGCAACTGAAATCGATCAAAATGTCCATAATAATCCCTGGCCGTATATTGGTGGAGCAGCCATATGTTCATTACTCCTCGGCTATATTATGGGGCGCAAAGATTAATTTTGCATTACATTCAATCCGGAAGAGTATCAAGACAGATAGTCATAACAAACAATGAATAACATATTCAGTTCGATATTTAGTCGAGTTATAAGTCCAGTTTTCAAAGCAAGTCGGCAGACGTCTCTTAAATTATTAAAAATTGAAGTGGCCCGATGTCGTATTAATATTGTAAAAAAAGTGCGTCTGGCGTTTCTTGGCGGTGCAGGAGTCCTTTTCTTATACAGTTTTTTTACAAGTGGTTTTCTAATGTTGGCGGCGACTTGCTTTATCATATTAATGGTAAAATTTGGAGTGAAAACTGCCGTAATTTTTCTATTTATATCAGGTGCTTTATGTTGTCTAATCCCAATCACCATACTGTCGATAGTCAGCTCAGAAAAAGCCTGGCTAAAACATACCGATTGTGATTCTATCCTGGACGATGTTTTTTCAGGAAAATAATATCCTGTCTTTCACGCAGTGAAAAACCAGATCCTGATGTCTTGCCCGTATCCCTGACTCCACTAAAACATGGATATATGAAAAGCTGATATGTGGATACAGACCAGTGTTCTGTCCTCAGTATTTTATTAAAAGGATGATTGAATCTGAATCGTATGAAAAATTGGTACAAAGACGCCTTTACTGAAGATTATATTCATATTTATCAACACCGCAACCAAACAGAAGCGACAATTCTAATCGACCGGTTATTGAAATTTTTGAATTTACCAGGCGATTCATTGTGTTTAGATTTATGCTGTGGATTTGGTCGTCATTTATCATATTTATTAGATCAGGGGATAAATACATATGGATTAGATTTATCACAGCCACTACTGGAAAATGCGGTTGAAATAAGGCAATTATCCGGTCGTGTCATTCTTGGAGATATGAGACACATTCCCTTTAGTAAGTCATTTGATTTTGTTTTCTCCTTTTTCTCCAGTTTTGGTTATTTTCACAGGGATTCAGAAAATATACAAGTTTTACAGGAGATTAATCGAGTGTTAAAACCAAAGGGAAGATTCTTAATCGATTATCTTAATGCTGAGCATGTTAAAGATAATTTGAGAGAACATGACCTTCGTTGCTATGATAATTTTACTGTAAAGCAGAAGCGCTGGATAAATTCAGATTTAAATACGGTAGAAAAAGAGTTAATCATTGAAGATGTCAAGGGTGAACGATCTTATTTTGAGAGTGTTAAACTCTATGATCTGGTAGATTTCAGGCAACTTTGTTCAGCCTCGAATTTGAAAATCACCCATGAATTTGGAGATGCCATTGGAAAACCGTTTGACATCGGATCAAGTCGTTTGATCATGGTGGGGGGAAAAATTGACAGTCACCTTTCATAATTTCAATTTGGTAGATGATAACCTTTATAATGCCAAAATAACGTCCGCTTTTCTGGAAACAGATCCTTATTCATCAGATTCATTGTCCAGGAATCATCAATACGCGTCATCACGGTCTGACATCGACCGCGAATTTTTGTCGGAGACTTTTTCTGAATATAATAATGTCATCGGTAATGACTCCACGGCACTTTATAATTGCAGTCGAATAAGAAATGCAGGTTCAATGGCAGTGGTTACAGGCCAGCAGGCCGGGATGCTGACCGGTCCATTATACACGATATATAAGATTATTACGGCTGTTAATTTTGCAAAGCATTGTGAACATAAGTTTAAGACACCTGTCATCCCGGTTTTTTGGAACGCAACCGAAGATCATGATTTAAGTGAAGTCGAATCATTTCATTATCCTGGCAAGAAGTGGTCTGCCACTTTTTCACAAAACGGAGTTGCAGCACAATTTTTAAACGTAAATCCGGCATGTTCGAATCTTGTTTACAATTTCCTGGATTCAATCTCAGAAATAAATCATAAAGATGAAATTACATCTATACTGACAAATGAGTTTGAAAAATACGGAGAATTTTCATCGTCAGTGACAGCCCGGTTATTTAAGGGGACGGGTCTGGTCATTATTGAACCAAAATTATTGCGTAAAAAGTCAACTCCATTTTTTCAAAAGTGCATCAGCCATTGTCATGATATCAGAAATGGATTGGAGCAGGCCGGTGTTCTCTTACAGCAAAATAAAATTAAGCCTGCATTTCAGGTGTCCGGGGATTCAACAGGACTTTTTTATATAACAGATGACGGGATTCGATATCAAATAAAAAATAGGAAAAATGACTTTTTTATTAATAACAAATGGGTTTCGGAATCTTCAGCGTTACAACTTATTGCCGAGTCTTCTTCAAATTTTTCTACCGGTGCATACCTGAGACCCGTTTTGCAGTCAAAAATTATTCCTGCTCTGGCATATATAGCAGGTCCAGCGGAATATAGGTATCATTTACAACTGAAAAATATATTTCACATGTTTGATGTTAAAATGCCTGTAATTCTACCCAGAAATCATGCAACCATTTTGACAAAAAAAGAATTGAAAGTTGCGAATAAACTGGGTTTGAAAATTCATGATTATTTTGAAGGTCCTCAAAAATTTTATCATCAGCACAAGTTATATAAAAAAGGAAGAGACAGTTTTAAGAATGCTGAACAGGCCTTGATAGACATCGCTGAGAATTTGGCTCAGGACATACCGGATTTAGTCAATGAGAATGTATTAAATCAGTTTAAATCAAACTTGGGTATTCAATTAGACAAACTTGAAAAACGCGTTGCGAAAGAAGTCTTGAGACGCGAGGGAATTGACAATGCCAGAATTGATCGGTTTTATAATTGTATTTTCCCGAAAAAATCTATGCAGGAACGATGGATTAATATCTTTTATTTTATTGAACAAAATGGTTTATCCATTATCAGTGATTTGTTGAAAATTATCGATCCTTTAGAACGGCGACATTATGTTGTTTATACAGACCATTAGGTCCATATCAGCAAATCATAGATTTAACGTTGTGAAGTCTGACTGAAATGAAGAATGTAATACAACCAGAAAGAGTTGATACATTATGGAATTGGATTATTTATTCTTGGCGGCCCACCCTGATGACGCAGAGCTATATTGTGGGGGATCAATTATTAAATTCAGGGAGAATGGTTATAGAGTGGGTATCCTGGATTTTACCAGAGGTGAAGCGGCAACTTCGGGTACAGTGGAAGACCGTGATCGCGAAACATTAACATCAAATGCAGTCCTCCAGCCAGATGTCAGGCACAACCTTGGACTTGTTGACAGTGGGTTGAGGGATGACGGGAATACGAGAATTCTGGTTGTTAATTATATTCGCAAGTATAGAGTTAAAGTATTGATTGCACCTCATGGACCATGCAGACATCCTGACCATACTGCTGTATCGACGCTGGCGAAAAATGTTTTTTTCTTTTCAGGTGCGGGCAAGTTCCCGTCTGATCATGAACGCTGGCAACCGCTGCAGCTTATTTACCATATGGAATTCCAGGATGTAAGACCGTCGTTTGTCGTTGATATTTCAGAACAGTTTGAACGAAAGATAAAGACAATTGAAGCATATAGTACCCAGTTCTATACGGATAGTAATCAAAATGAAAAGACACTGATCGGTTCCCATCGTTTTCGAGAGTTGATGATATCTCGGTTTAAGTATTATGGAAATCTTATAAATTGTGATTATGGAGAACCCTATATTCTTGACGAAACTCTAAGAATAGATGATCCTTTAAAGAACAAATTGGAAGGATAGGGTGAACGCATGAATATCGGTATTGTTTGTTATCCATCAATTGGCGGGTCGGGCCTGATTGCAACTGAACTTGGAGTTAACCTCGCGAAACTGGACCATCAAATACATTTTATTTCATACTCAGTACCGTTCAAACTGTCAGTTTTCGACCGGAATGTCAACTTTCACTCTGTTGATCCCATTAACTATCCCTTATTTAATCAAACGTTATACACATTTTCACTGACCGCAAAAATTATTGATGTCGTCAGAGAATATAAACTCGATCTTGTCCATGCACATTATTCGATACCCCATTCGCTATGTGCACATTTAGCCAGGGAAGTCAGCGGGTGTGATTTTAAAATTATTACAACATTGCATGGTACAGACGTAACAATTGTCGGCCAAAATAAACCCTTATTTTCTTTGAATAAATATGGGATAGAGCAAAGTGATATGGTGACAACTGTATCACAATTCCAGAAAGAACATACGAATCGGTATATTGGTATTGCCAATGAAATAGAGGTGATTTATAATTTTGTTGATGCGGATATCTTCAGACCTGTTCCAAAAGGAAAATGCAGGGAATCACTGGCCTCGCCCGATGAAAAAATAATCATGCACATTTCAAATTTTCGGTCGCCGAAAGATCCCGAAGGAGTCATTAATATATTTCATGAAGTTTTGAAAAAAATCGAAGCGAAACTTGTCTTGATTGGTGACGGTCCGGGAATCGGAGAAATTAAAACATTATGTAAAGAGTTTAAAATCTGTGATAATGTTTGTTTCCTGGGAAAAATCGACAATGTCGAAAATCTGATACCTATGGCTGATTGTATATTACAACCCAGTTTAAGAGAATCATTCGGAATGGGTTTATTAGAGGCAATGTCCTGTGAAGTTCCTACGGTCAGCAGTAATGTCGATGGAATTCCTGAAGTAGTCGTTGATGGAGAAACTGGACTCATGGCTAATCCGGGAGATTATAAGACATTATCTGAGCATGTTATTAAAATTTGTTCGTCGGTGGATTGGGCAAAAAAGATGGGGAAAAACGGACGTCGGGTTGCTATTGAAAGATTCAACAAAGACAAAATCATCAGTGAATACCTAAAGTGTTATGAAAATGTGTTGAGCTGAATATTATTTTTGATAAATTACTTGCGATTTGAATCACACAGTTCATGAATTTACTTAAACCATAATCACGAAATCGGTAACCTGAAATCAGGTTGATCCACTCGATTTTTCAGTTATGCCTGAACGTGAACATCGTATTATTTAGCACCTCTTTAATCGCAGATGCCGGTTTAGATAAATCAATTGGTTTCATGACGCAGTCATATACACCCGCTTCCTTCGCTTTTTCAGGGCTGGTACTGCCACTGAAACCCGAAGCAAGTATAACGGGGATATTCGGATTAATTTCCAGAATATGTTTGACCAGATCAGTTCCAGTCATTCCGGGCATTGTCTGGTCGGTAAAGATTAGATCAAATCGTTCTGAATTCGATTTAATTTTCCGAGAAGCAGAGATTATATTTTTATGTATTTGAGGGAATTTCCATTATTTTTCGTCTATCAGTTCATATCTCAATCTAAATTGACAAAAAAAATTGGCTGTTGCTAATTTGAATTTAAGTATTAAAATTGGGTTATAATCAGGAGACAAATCAAAATGAGAGTTCCTGATGTCATAGTGAAACGATATAATCGGCTAAATTTTTTGCATTTTTCTGAAAAACACACAATCGATTAGGGAATATAATGCCAAAACCATACATGTTAACAAATGATCAGAAAATGCAGTTTGCCGCAATTTATGTCTTGGAATATATGATCAATAAACCGCATGAATTTCCATTATTTCTGGACAGGAATGATCAGGATCTTGAATCCATTCTTGAATGGCTTCTGATTAAAGAGATGGTCCAAATCAAAAAAAATGAATCCTATTCTCCAACTGACAAAGGGCGGGAGAGTTTGACAAAATTTATGAATCGGTACACAGAATTTTTAAATGTATTTGATATATATTGTGCGGTTGATCTTAGCACCGGAGAATTTGCATTTGAGTCGTATTTCGATTTTGAAGACAAAGCATCCTGGGGAAAATATCTCCATGAAGATCGATGGGAGGACCTGCGGGTTGCTGTAGCTGACTATAAGAAATTGAACCCGGTTGAAATTGTTTTTATGAGTTTTATAAGTGAAAATCGATTCGGCAGGGATAAAACCGGATGGCAATTTGATTTATTATTGGGAAGTGTATGGGATGAGATATTGGAAATTTGCAATACTGCAGTCCAATGGGATGAATTAGGGTTCGAAGATGAAGAAGGCGACGTTCCCGCTGAAGCGGTTATTGAAGATGTCATTGTCCAGGGAGCAGAACATATCCTTGCTCTCCAAAAGGAAGAGTTGAACTGTAATCCAAAATATTTTAGTGATTATGATGAAAATTTTACAACGTCATCGAATGGTGAACTGAATAAGGGTCGGGTTGTAATAAACGAATATTCCGTAGATTACTATGATCCTTATCTTGATCCGGGTTATGTCTCGCCAATATGGTTTGGATTTTGGTTTTAATCCCGCCTTGCGGGCTGTCCTGCTACACTCGGCTGCGGCGTTGATTGTAAAGACGAAGTTTCAAACAGCAGGATAATCAGTGACTGTTTTTTGTAATTTCGTTAAGAATTTCTATTTTGTTTAGATGAGACTATATTTTTTGATCTTTTTCAAAAAATAACACTATATAAGGAGCTCTTATGAGTATTAACGTTCAAATCAGGAAAGAGGAAGAACTCAGTCGATTCCTGGAGATTCATAATTTTCAGGTGGATGATTTAGACAATGGTGTCTATCGGGTTGTCAGAGAAACTGAGCTGCCGGTTTTTATAAAGGTATCGGAAGTGGCTGTTTATTTTGAGCTTGATCTGGGTAATATCACAGAACTGGCTGGTGAAGAGTTATACTTCAAATTATTAGATCTCAATACTGAAATATTGCCTGTCAGTTTTGGTATTAATAATTCAAATCCAGATGATCCCAGGCTTGTTCTCGTTGAAACTCGGGAACCATGTCACTTGAGTGACAATCAGTTACTCAGTGTATTTGATGCAATTGAATTAGCTGCAGATAAGGCTGAAAAGCTTCTCACTTCATGTATTAGTGAAGGTTAAAGTTCAATTAATTTTTAATAGAGGAGTCTGATTATGAGTATTTTTTCTCGCATTTTTAAGGTGGGACAAGCAACATTGAATAAATTGATTGATGGTCTGGAGGATCCAGAGAAAATGTTAGAACAGGCTGTCAGAGATAAAGCCCGGCAGATTCGTGAAGCAAAGAAAGCAATTCAGGAATGTATTGCAACAGAGCGACAGACCAGGGCTCAAATGGAAAAGGAAAAAACAGAAAAGTTTTCCTGGGAACAAAAAGCTGAGGCCGCATTGAAAGCAGGTCAGGAAGAACTCGCTGTAAAGGCATTGTCACGAGCCACTGAGCATGAACAAAAAGCTAAATTGTTGGAATCCAACTGGCAGCAGCAAAAAAGCAGTGTTGACTCTCTTAAAAAAGATATCATGAAACTGGAAGATGAACTTGCTGAATTCAAGCGGAATAAAGATTTTATTGTCGCTCAAAGCAAAGCCGGGGATGTTAAAAAACAAATTTATGAAGCCAAAGCAAAAATCAGCAGTAAAGATACATCGGATGATCTTATGGCTCGATTAAAGGCAAAGGCAGAGAGAACAACCCATGAAGCTGATGCTGCAGAGGAACTCGCTGAAACACTTGACGGCGGAGACAGTTTGGAGAAAGAGTTCAAAGATATTGGTGCTGCCGGTGTTGATGTTGACGTTCAGAATAAACTCAATGCTATGAAAGCAAAATTAGGGAATGCGTAACGGGCAGGAAGCTCAGTATTTTCACCGATTATATATACTCAAAGCCTTGCCGGCATAAAATAGGGTTACTTCATTATATAATGTGTGCAAAAATGGGACTGGAGCGATGAGTTCCAATAAAACACTTTAATTTTGAGCAGTATTTAATGTGACTCCGCTGACCCCTGAACCCAAAGAACCCAGACGCTGTGAAGGGGGACACTCATTGATAATCGCAGCGTATTTGTTATCTAATTGGTATGAATGATTCTATAGACTTAACTTCTCAAAATCCAACTTGCCCTTTAGGAAGACAGATACTGGTAGATTTATATGATTGTGATACAGACTGTCTTAATCATGTCGAGGTAATAAAAACAATACTGATTGAGGTTGCTGATTCAATAAATACAAATGTTATTGATTCATCATTTCATGAATTTTCACCCTGTGGTGTAAGTGGCGTACTTATTATTTCTGAAAGCCATATTGCTATTCATACATGGCCGGAACTCGGCTTTGCAGCGGTTGATGTATTTACATGTGGAGATAGACTCAACCCTGATTTAATTCAATCTGAATTCGGTCGTCGGTTTGGAGCGAAGCGTTCCGAAAAGCAGATAATTTATCGTGGAAATGAACGAATGAAACAGTCATAAACTCTTCCCTGTGTTGTAGTGTGAATTTAATAATTTTCTGATATTACAATGGTTAACGTCGATAAAATAACTAAATATTGTTTAGGAAATTTCAGTAATTTAAAAAATCAGATGATTTCTCAGGATCATGCATCAGATTTTGAAATTGATTTTGAAATTACGTACATATTATTCCTGGCATCACATATTGATGGAGATCTTACGTATAGGGAAAATCAGTTTTCCGAAAGCGTTGGGGACTGTCTTGGCTGGTCTGAATTCTATGCGTCACTGCTGACTTCCAGGGTACTTAAACAGCCATCATACCAAATAGAGCATTTAAAAATTGCTCATAAGCATAAGAAATTTGGTTATACGCTGTTTCATCTCGCCTATTGCATGGTGCTTATTGACGGTGATTTAAATGTAGACGAGCGGGCGTTTATCGGCAACTTAAGAGATTCTCTTTTTGGAGATTCCAAAGAAATCTGTGAAGAAATAGAACTGAATATCAATGATGTATTTGAGGGGAAAATGAACAGAGTTCCAACCGAATTTGATCTAAATGATTTCAGTGGTATTACAAACAGTGTTGATGATGAAACGGTCAGTTTGAAAGAATGTATGGAGGAACTTGACAGTCTGGTTGGATTAGATCATGTCAAAGATGAAATAAAAAAATTAATCAGCTATTTGAATATTCAAAAAAAACGGCGTGAATTGGACTTGTCATGTACAAATTTATCGTTACACATGGTATTTACCGGAAACCCGGGCACAGGAAAAACAACCGTCGCACGATTAATCGCTAAAATTTATAATGCATTGGGTTTTTTAGATAAAGGGCATTTAGTAGAAACTGATCGGAGCGGGCTTGTTGGGCAGTATGTTGGCCATACTGAAATTAAGACATCTGAAGTGATAAACAAAGCACTTGACGGGATCCTGTTCATTGATGAAGCATACAGTTTGCATAAAGATTCAGAAAGTGATTTTGGTGAAGAGGCAATAGACACTCTGGTTAAAAGGTTGGAAGATCATCGTGACCGTTTAGTTGTCATTGCAGCTGGATATGAGGGGGAAATGCATGAGTTTATTGACTCTAATCCAGGTATGCGGTCACGCTTTAACACCTATATAAATTTTTCAAATTATTCCTCAAAAGAATTGTTTGAGATATTCGAATTAATGAGTAAAGAAAATGATTATCTTCTTGATAAGAGTGCTGCCTCAAAGTTGTTACAAGTCTTTGAATCCAAAGTTGAAAATGCTGGAACAGGATTTGGTAATGGTCGATTCGCACGCAATTTATTTGAACAAATTCTGCGAAATCAGGCCCTTCGGCTGAGCGAAGTCAATAACCTTGCCAAAGAGGACTTGATTACAATTAAAGCCCAGGATATACAATCTGCAGTTTTAGATTAAAAAGTACTTCCTTTAAACCCGTTGTGAGTCGTGATTTAGATAATACCATTCGTAACGGGTTAGATAAAGATTGACAGTTTGAGGTTGAGTCAGAAAAAGCCTCTGACAGCATTGGCAAACCCTTCAATTTCCTGTTTCGTATGAACTGCTGATACAAAACATACTTCGAATTGCGAGGGTGGAATGTAATACCCTGCTGACAGCATGTAATGAAAGAATCTTGAATATTTCTCTGTATCACATTGTTTTGCGTCCTCTAAATCGGAAATTGAATTTTCGTTGAAAAATAGTGTAAAGACACCATCTAAATGGGCCAGTGTACATAATCCATTTTTAAATTGTTCGGTACCCTCCAACCCCTCAAGGATTTGTGCATTTTGTTTTATTCTGTCATATACGTTATGAGATTTGAGAATCTTTAATGTTGTTATACCGGCAGTAACAGCGATTGGATTGCCGCTCAGGGTTCCGGCTTGATAGACATTTCCTAACGGCGATAATTTGTCCATTATCTTACGTTGCCCACCCAATGCTCCTATTGGCAGCCCCCCGCCGATAATCTTGCCAAGACAGGTAATGTCTGGAGTTACATTACAAATCGTTCCGTATGTTGTTGGTCCAAATCGAAAACCTGTAATCACTTCATCAAAAATTAAAAGTGCACCATACTCTTCTGTTATTCGTCGTAATCCGGCTAAAAAGCCGTCTTCTGGTTTTACCAGTCCCATATTGCCGGCTACCGGCTCAATGATGATTGCGGCGATCTCGGAACCCCGGTTCTTAAAAATAGATTCAATGGCTTCGAGGTTATTGTAAGGTGCAGCAAAAGTATCTTTTATAATATTTTCAGAAATTCCCTCAGATAAATGGATTGCTCCGGTTAGTAAACCGCTTCCTCCTGATACAAGCAGTGAATCTGAATGGCCGTGGTAACATCCATCAAATTTAACTATTTTTGATCGATTTGTATATCCTTTAGCTAAGCGCAGTGCTGTCATTGTTGCTTCTGTCCCCGAATTTACTAAACGAACTTTTTCAAAATAAGGAATTTGCCGGCAAAGGAATTCGGCTAATTCTATTTCTAATTCAGTGGTGGCTCCAAACGTCAGCCCGTTGTCGGCGGCAACTTTAACTGCATTGATTACTTCAGGGTGGGCATGTCCCAGAATCAGCGGGCCCCAGGATCCGCAGTAATCTGTTAACGTTTGGCCATCTGCAGTAATTAATTTGCTGCCGGACCCGCGTTCGATGTGAATGGGGATACCGCCGACTGCATTCCACGCACGTACTGGACTGTTTACCCCTCCGGGAATTACTCTATTTGCCCGAATTGAAAGATTTTTTGATGTCATTAAGTTATTATATCGAGTTTACTATTCTGTAAACTGGTATTCTGATTGATTGATTAAACAAGTTTTTTGCAAATGATAAATAATGCGGACATCAAGTGTCATGCTTCCAGTAAACCTGTAAGCACATTATTTCCATTTCCGGGTATCAAATAAATTTTTTGAACATGCATTATGGATTGCACAAGTCCGATGACTAATCGAATTTTTTATAGATTTATCCAATTCGCCGAATGTTTTTTGATAACCGTCCGGAATAAATATTGGATCATATCCGAATCCATTTTTCCCTGCGGGTTCACGTGCAATACTTCCCCTGACTTCCCCCTCGGTTGTGTCAATAATACCATGGGGTGTTGCGAATGCCAAAACACAAACATATCGAGCACTGCGGTTAGGATTTTTACCCAGTTTTTTGAGGATTAAGTCATTTTTGTCAACATCACTTAAATTTTCTCCGCCATATCGTGCGGAATAAATTCCAGGCTCTGCATTGAGTGAAAACACTTCTAAACCAGAATCTTCTGCAAAAATATTCCGGCCAGTGTAAGCAGCAATCTCTAAAGCCTTTTTTTGGGCGTTATCTTCGAATGTCTTTCCATCTTCTATAACTTCAGGGAGCTTCCAAATATGGCTCGCATTTTCTACAGACAAACCAAGTTCTGATAAAACATCATTGAACTCTTTAATCTTATTATTATTGGATGTGGCTGCATACAGGGTCATCTTTTTTCAATCTTAACCCATTTTAATCTTTGACAAGTTCTTTCGATTTTTCTTTTCTGCGTATGTGTTTATCTCTTAATTTACTGAGGAATTTTCCCAATTGTTTATCCGCCTTTTCAAGGGCATTATCGATTGATTGGCGTTGGGTAAGTTCTTTTGATTTTGCCTCGATGGAAATATTCTTGCCATGGAGAATAACTTCCGTATAAAACAAGTTCTTCTGATGATCCAGTACAACCCTGGCAGAGGTGAGTTTGTTATACTCAGCTTCGATTTTGTCCAGTGCATTGTAGATATACCGTTTTAAGTTTTCATCTAAATTCTGATGTCTTCCAGCAATAATTTTTTCCATAATGTAATCCGTTCTATTCTGAAAATTGTGGGCCTAAGTAAACGTCTTTTGCTTTTTCATCATTTATTAAATATTCCCGATCTCCTTCACATATTATTTTCCCTTCATAAATCAAGTATGCACGATCAACTATGGCTAATGTCTCTCTCACATTATGATCTGTAATGAGGATTCCTAATCCACGATCTTTTAAGTTTTCAATTAGTTTTTGAACATCATGAACTGCCAATGGATCCACCCCGCTAAATGGCTCATCCAACATGATAAAACTTGGATTTGTTACGAGTGCACGGGTTATTTCTAATCGTCTTCGCTCACCTCCACTCAATGTATACGCTTTCTGTTTTGCTAAAACGGTTAGTCCTAATCCATCGAGGAGATGGTTTAACCGTTCCTGTCTTTTTTCCTTAGAGATATCCAGGGTTTCCAGGATGCTCATAATATTATCTTCTACTGTCATTTTTCTGAAGACAGACGGTTCCTGTGATAAATAACCAAGCCCTAATCGTGCTCGTTTGTACATGGGAAGATTTGAAACGTCCCTGTCATTAAATATGATGCTCCCTGAGTCTGGTTTGACGAGACCGACGATCAGATAGAAGCTGGTTGTTTTACCTGCACCATTGGGGCCTAAAAGCCCAACGATTTCACCATGACCTATCGTAACATTTATACCGTTGATAATCTGTTTGCTGCGATAGGACTTTTTCAATCCGTTTACGGATAAAAGATGCTCACTCACGTTTACCGTCTTTTGATTTAGGGTTTGTAAACAAATTGTTGAGGGGATGATCATCGCTTTCAGATTTTTTGATGACTAAATGTACTTTCCCTCCCTCTGTTTTGAATTTCCCTTTATCTCTTGAGTAAATAATTTTTTCTGCACCCTCAATCTGATTATAGCCTTTGATCAAAACAGGTTTATTTGAAAGAATAACATTACCTTTGGCAAAATCATAAACCGCGTTGCCGCCAACAGCCTCATTATTGTCAGAAATGATTTTTACATTACCGTCTGCTTCTATTTTTCTTAAATCATCATTCTCATCAAATTCTACAGTTAATTTATCGGCATTCATTGTCAGTTTTTCATCCTCAATTGTAACATTCCCGACAAAAACAGCCTGTTTTTTATTAATGTCGAAATCAAGGGTATCCGATGTAATATCTGTAAATAATGATACAATTTCCTTTATAACCTCGGTTGTTGTGTCTTTTTCATTTTCAGCTGTTGAAAGCTGGGAAATAAAAAGAAAACCTGAGAAAATTGAAATAATAAGATATAAAATGTGTCTGGTACAATTCATTTCAATTATTGACCAAGCAGATTAACATTTTTATTAAAAATCCTCATTTTCACGTTATGCCTGATGAAAAGATGTTGCTTTTCAAACAATAAGTCAAAACCAATTCCATCAACGGTGAATGACTGACTGCGGAAGTGAACCCGGCGATCACTGCTGCATACCTTTTCGATTTGGTTTAAGGTACACTCCGGACTAAATAAGCGCATATCCCCAGCACTTTTATTGAACAGTACGTGGACATTACTCAACTTACCGATATTGCCTGAGAATACTGCTTTTTTTCCGCTGATAATATAACTAAGGCCACCAAGCTTAAAATTATCTATTGCGACTCTCTCATTAAAAAAGTCACCCTCAGCAAGCGATGGCAGAATGATCAGGAATACTGTGCTGATAATTAATGATGCTCTATAATTTTTCATTTTCTTCTTCAGTCAAATAGGGCTGCATAGCATTTTCCCATTGACCCTTTTCATTTAAGAGTCTAACAATTATTTCTCTGACGGCTCCCTTGCCTCCGGCTAACGTTGACTGCCAATCGGAACATTTTTTAACCTCATCTACAGCATCGGCAACACATGCGCCAATCCCGGCTTTTCTTAAAACCGGTATGTCGATGACATCGTCACCGATATATAAGCATTCTTTAGCAGTTAAATTGTTGTCTGTTAATATTTGTTCAAATGCAATTGCTTTATTAATTTTTCCTTCATATAAGAAGCTTAAATTAAGTTCTTCAGCCCGCTTTCGGGTTGCGTTATCTGATCTCCCCGTTAGAATCCCAACCTTATATCCGGCATTCAGTGCTGTTTTTATTGCATGACCATCTTTGGTATTAAAGAATTTAATCACCTCATTGCCATTATATCCCAAAATGCCGTCGGTCAGGACTCCGTCAACATCAAGTATTATAGTATTTACAGAGTTAATTTTTTCGGAATAGGTCATGGATTTTTACTGCTTGAAGCAGGGATTGTTTAATTTTAGACAGTGGAATTGAATTGGGTCCATCTGATTTTGCTTCCTCTGGATTCGGATGTGTTTCAAGAAAAAGACCATCTATACCCACGGCTGCTGCTGCACGCACTAAAGGAAGAATAAATTCTCGTTGACCGCCACTGGATTTTCCCTGTCCTCCAGGTAACTGGACAGAATGGGTCGCATCAAATATAACCGGAACATTTAAGGACCGCATGATAACCAATGAGCGCATATCTACAACAAGATTTTTATAACCAAAGGTAGTTCCTCTTTCTGTTACCAACACATTTTTATTTCCGGTAGATAGAACCTTTTCAACTGCAGATTGCATATCCCGGGGTGCCATGAATTGTCCTTTTTTGATATTAATGGTGCGTTTGCTATTTCCAGCTTCTATTAATAAATCTGTTTGCCGACATAAAAATGCAGGTATTTGCAGGATATCCGCGACGTGGCTGACGGGTTCAATTTGACTGATTTCATGGATATCAGTCACGATGGGAATAGAGAGTGAGTCTTTTATGTGTTTAAGTATTTCTAATCCTTTTTCAAGTCCCGGACCACGAAAAGAATCAATACTCGTGCGATTTGCTTTATCAAATGAGGCCTTGAAAATATAGGATATACCCAATTCATGACATACATTTTTGAGTGTTGTGGCTATTTCAATGCACATAGTTTCGTTTTCAATAACACATGGACCGGAAATAACCAAAAGCGGATGTGCCGTCCCGATAATCATCGAATCTGTAATTTTTACTTCCATATTATTCATTTGGCCGAATAAATTTTATATTTTAGAAAGGCGTAATTTTTGTTCTACTCTTTTGATATCCTCAGGGACATCCACACCTATGGTATCGTTATCTGTTATAATGACTGAAATTTTAACTCCATGTTCGAGTGCACGAAGTTGTTCCAGTTTTTCAGCACGTTCTAAATTACTCCGGGGCCATTTTACAAATTGTTTTAAGAAACGTGTTTTATACGCATAAATCCCCCAATGTTTTAACGGTTGTGCTGCATTATCAGTATTATCCCTGAAATAAGGTATTGCTGCTCTGCTGAAATATAGTGCAAACTTATCTTTGTCTATGACAACTTTAACGGTATTCGGATCATGGCAGTCATTATTGTCTGGACAGAATGGAACCGCAATTGTTCCCATTTCAACGTGTTCCTGCTGTTTCATTACAGTAATTAATTCATTAATCACTGATATTGACACTAATGGTTCATCTGCCTGTACATTTACAATAATATCAGTATCTATATCTTCGATAACCTCAGCGATCCTGTCACTTCCTGTAGTGTGGTCAGGTGATGTCATTACAGCGGTTCCGCCGAATGATTTGACACATTGTAAAATTCGATCGTCATCGGTTGCAACAATTGTCTGGAGAACATCTGCAGAGGATGTTTGTTCATAAACCCGCTGAATCATGGGTTTGCCCGCGATTTCAGCTAATGGCTTTCCTGGAAATCGTTCACTGGCGTAGCGGGCAGGTATAATTGCAATGACACGTTTATTTTTACGATCCATCTATACAACGGGTTAGGGTTATATTATTAAAATTCAATAGAGTATGGAGCCGGATCTATAATTGGTAAACGATTTAGAATTATATCGGCTAATAATCTTGCAGATGCGGGAGCTAACAGAATTCCATTGCGGTAGTGCCCTGTATTGACGTATAGATTCTGAATATTAGGTATTTTTCCTATTAATGGCAATCCAGATTCTGAAAACGGTCGTAATCCGGACCAATGTCGAATCGTTTTACAGTTAGACAACTCAGGGACTAATTCTATTGCGAACTTTTTTAGTGCTTTCAAACCATCCTCAGTAATATTTTTATTAAATCCTGCATTTTCTACAGTGCTGCCGGATAAAACCAAGCCATCCGTTCTGGGAATCAAATATAGCTCATTTTTTAATATAATCTGCGAAAATAGATTCTTATTACATTTAAATGAAATCATTTGGCCGCGAACCGGAGAAATTTTTAGATTGCAACGATTTGATTTCACCAAGTTTCCACTCCAGGCACCACTCGCAATAATGATGTTGTCAGAAAGATAATTGCTGTTGTTTAGTTTAAATCCTAAACACCTTTGATTTTCAATTAGCAGGTTTTCAATACAGGATTGTTCTAAAATAGAAACTCCCTGTTGTAATAAATAGACTTTTAGTGCTTCCAATAATAATGGATTTCGAATCTGGTATATGTCAGGTAAAAATAATGCAGAATGATATTTCTTATTCAAATTAGGAGCCAATCTGGCTAATTCATTTTTACTCAACCTATCTGTATTGATATCTTGTTTTTCTGCCCATGAAAAACATTGATCCATATCATGCGAGCCGATGATCATCATTCCACTCTTTGTGAGTTCTGGATTGATTTGTGTTGAATTTATCAACTCTTCAACTAAGCTTTGGTAATTGTTTTGTGACCACTGTGCCAGATCAGATATAGCCCGGGGTACTTTCCAGGGAGAGAGGGCTGAAAGGATACCGCCTCCTGCCCATGATGATTCATTTCCAGTAGTGCCTGAATCTACTAACAGAACGGACATTTCAGATTTAATAAGTTCTTTTGCGGTCAATAGCCCGATAATGCCGCCACCGATTATGATGCTGTCATATTTCATAGATTCTGAATTCAGATGATTTAATTTGATAAATAAACAATTTTATGAGGGTCATTATATTACTATGATTTATTACGGTATAAATCCGGTCTTTGAATCTTTGAATTCAAACAATTTGCCGGACACAATTTACACTGCTGCATCAAAGGACAGTTCAACGATTAATTCCATAATTCGTATAGCAGAAAAGAAAAATATACCTGTCATTCGAAAACTGGATCTGAAAAAACTCTGTCAGTCGGATAATCATCAGGGAGTGTGTGCACATATTGCAAGCTTAAATGAGCATAATTTATTTCAAACTGAAATTTCAACAAATAGATTTATTATGTTTGATGGTATACAGGATCCGCATAATTTTGGTGCTGCATTGAGAGTGTGTGAGGTATTTGGTTTCAAGCATGTAATTTTTCATAAAGGCAATTCCAGTGGACTTACTTCGACCGCAATCAAGGTATCTTCTGGTGCCGCATTTCACCTTAATCTGTATCAGACAAACCTGAATTCAGCGATAAAGAGACTAAAACATCTTAATTTCCAAATTTGTATTTTAGACAACAACAGTGAGCAAAGCATATATGAAATAACGTTTCCGAAAAAGATTTGTTTTGTAATTGGCTCAGAAAATAAAGGAGTTCGTTTTTCGATTAAACGAAAATCAGATATTACAATGAAAATTCCGCTTTTGGGTAAGGTTGATTCACTGAATGTTTCGTGTGCACTGTCAGCTGTATTGTCAGTATATACAGGCTTTGCGTCAGAGTGAAGATGAGATATCTTCTCAGAAATATGAATTGCCGGTCTTTTTATGAAAACATCAGACCTAATCGAATACAACAAATTGAACGAGAATCACAAAGTTTGGAAAAATCACTTCAAACTTAAAGAATAATCACCCTTCCTTTTTTCCCATACAAATTTAGGATCGATAACAGGATCATAATTTCCCGGTGCAGAAGAAATAAAAAACGCAGTATCATAAACGCCTGCACCTGTGCGTGCTGCGACCATAACAAGCCCATTAAAAAGTCCAACAGTGGGTGTTGCCAGGAGTCCATCGTTTTTAAACGTTAACCAAAGCTGCCTGGGTAATTCTATCCAACCCGTTGCAATGTTAACGATACCTCGAAAGAATTTTTTATTCATTGGATCAAAAACTGATTCAAATGGAATCCCGTCAAAATTTTTAGATGGAGAGTCTGTCTCCTGTGCTCTTAGATGTGAAACATTTACCAGCGACAAAATAATAACGAAAATATACAAAGTACTTAGATAATTTTTCATGCGTTTATTCCTGTCGGTAATTACGTTTTGGATTTAGATATAGAACTGTTTAGTGGCTGTCATAAATATTATCATCAATTAAATGATTGCAAATCACTTTGACATAGATGCCCTGCTTCTTCAATGAGAGACAATCCTGTTTTATATAAATTCATCCATAAAATGATCAATTTTAGTGTTTTTTACACTTCACTAAATTCAATTAAGCATACGGTGTCCCAGGTGAATTATTCGCAGGTAAAATTTATACGTGAACAGGGGTTCTGGAAGTTTGAGCAGGAAGTTGCCGGTACAGGAATTAATATTTTTTCTCTTCCTTGAATTCAACTTCACTCTGTTGTATGCCAAAGTGTTTGCAAGTGTATTGAATAAATTCCTGTTCATCTGAATTTAACTCACCGTCAATCATAGATACTTCAATAATGTTTACCAATTTGTTTTGTTACGAAAATTATTTAGGATAGAAACGGGAATGTCCATGGTTGTTTATATTCCGGATGTCGTTTTTGTTTTCTTTATAAATTTATAAAGTTTGTACAAGTAAGCCGTCGTTCTGTTTATTTTATTTTCATTTGACTTACCTTAATTTAATAGAGATAAATGGGTAATAAGAATAATTTGAAATCTTTACAAGAATTAGCAGAGTACTTAATATTAATTTTCTTAAAATCTATTCGACAGCTCATGATTTCGTATGAGAGCTGACGGTGTTGAACACGATTAATGACTGAATACTCCATGACATATTTGGGCATGTATTTTTATTTACACAGCAGCTTTTTTACTTGATTGATCTGACTGCAGAAATTTTAACCTTAAAGGAAACTCAAATGTATTGTGTCAGTGACTGGTATTTATCTTTAGGGCTTTATACATTTCCAACTCTATTTATTCAGTTGAATAATGATGAGATTGAATTAATCAGAAATGTTGAAGATTGTTCTAATTCTTCCAGAAATATTATCAGAAAAATTGACAGTGCCGTAACCAGTTTCCCCGGAAGCAGTTTTATACATGTAGACTATTGTGCCCCAACCGATTCTTCGTTATTTCAGAAGGGAAAAGGAGCGATTAATTCTGGTAAAACCGGCTGGAATATCCTGTCTCAAAGTGAAAAAGTAAAAAAGGCATTCGCCGAAGATAAAACAAAAAGGATTTGTGTTCATCCGTACAGAAGAATAGATCATGCCCGCGAATTCAGAGTTTTCACTAAAGCAGGTACGGTTGTGGGAGTGTCTCAAAAAGATGTCGCTAAACATCATCCTAAACTTCATAAACGTCGGGACTTTATCCAAAGGAAAATTTACAAGTTTATGAAACATATCAATAGTCAATTGGAAACCGAAGACATCATTGTAGACGTTTATCTTACTTCTCAGGATGAATTAATGATTCTGGATACCCACTCATGGGGCGGGGCAACAAATCCGTTATTATTTCGCGACTGGGATCGTGACTGGAGTAAAAATTCTGGATTAGTTTTAGTTGAAAAACCCGAAAAGTTAGGGGGGAACGTCTCTGTTTCGTTTTAGTTAGAAGTAATCTGATACAGCAAACCAGAAACTGAACTTTATTCAAGACTGGTGTTGTGGGAGAAGCAGATTCGTGAAATACATTCATTAAAGTTTTCATGCCCACTTAAAATATCGATTTCTACACGCATATGGACAATTTGTAAATCTCTTCTATCCATCATTGGAAATCGAACAGAATCCTTTTCAGTTGTGACTATAAGGTCAGCATTACGTTTCAATGCAGCATTAATAAAATTAATGATTTCTTGCTGTGTATATCGATGATGGTCGGCAAATCGTTCCTTATAAACGAGGTCGCCGCCAAAACTGGAAAGAAATTTTTCAAAGCCTGCCGGAGCTGCAATGCCTGAAATAGATGCGATTTTCTTTCCATTTAAATAGTCCGGATCAAATTTCTGTTTTGAGTATATGTCTTCCAGATATTGAGGCTTATGGGTACATTCAATAATTTCCGCACGGTGATTATGCTTTTTCAGGAAACGCTTGAAGTGATGCAGGTGTTTTCCGCCTGAAGATTTGGTCAGGAATATATAATCGGCTCTTTGAATATTTTTAATTGGTTCTCTGAGTAATCCTCTGGGGAGTAAATGGTGATTATCAAAAGGGTTAGTCGAATCGATTAACAAGATGTTCAATTTGGGTTTTAAAGGGAGGTATTGAAAACCATCATCAAGTATCAGAGTATCTGAATTGAATTCATTTATAGCATAACGTCCACTTTTGACACGATCTTTATCAACCAATATAACAACATCTTTTAAATTGGTTGCCAACATATACGGTTCATCACCGGCCATTTCTGAATTTAACAATAAACTCTTTCCATCAGATACAATTCTCGGGGGAATATCCTGGTTGCGTTTGAAGATGAAGTCCGCAATTTTTTCGAAAAATGGTTTTCCTTTATTTCGGTAGCCCCGGCTAAGAATTGCAACTTTTCTTCCTTTCGCTGCAAGCGTTTTTGAAAAAACTTCGACAACGGGTGTTTTTCCGGTTCCACCGACGGTAAGATTTCCTATGCTGACAACCAGACAGCCGAGAGTATGGTCGCGAAAAATACGATCTCGGTATATAGTCAGACGAAGCTGTACTAAAGAGCGAAACATTCTGGACAACACAAAAAGCAATGATTTGGCACAGATATCAACTGGAGAATGCCGTTTTTCCTTGATAATATCAGTTACATAGGTTTCGGCCTTCTCGATTATGATTTGGAAATTCATAAACCATGAAATGCATCATCTGCCATAGAATAATCACTGATTTCATTTGGTGAAAACCAAATATTGATTTCATTTTCTGCTTCTTCAATGGTAGCAGATGCATGGATTAAATTCATTAGCGGCGGCGGCATTTCATCCCCGGGAGTTTCAGTTCTTTGCTGATGTGCAAAATCACCTCGAATGGTTCCAGGCAATGCTTTTCCCGGCATTGTATCTCCGGCCATTAACCTTATTTTGTCGATTGCGTAACATCCACCAAGTATAAAAATGATGACTGAATTTGATGTTACATATTTTTCCAATGATTTATAGAAAGGTTTATCGATATGTTCTGCATAATGCTGTCTGAATTTTTTGGTTGACATAATTCCAAACTTCATTGCATGGATTTTCAATCCGGCGTTCTCAAATCGCCCGATTATTTTGCCAACGAACCGGCGTTGTATCGCATCAGGTTTTAATATAATCAATGATTTTTGATACATTTTTAATATTTTCTTTCTCTTTTATTAAGAATACGTGCCGGATAATAGATTACGGGAAACTACAAATAATATTCTAAATCGTGGAAACAGGGAACTGATCCGTCAAGGATTTTACCTGGTCACGGACCTGTGTAAATATTGATTCATCATCAATATTTTTTACAACCTTATATATCCAATCTGCAATTAATTTCATTTCAGGTTCTTTCATACCCCGTGTCGTTACTGCTGGAGTACCTATTCTTAGTCCACTTGTCATAAACGGTTTTTCAGGATCAAACGGAATTAAATTCTTATTCACGGTAATTCCGGCTTTATCCAGGGCTGATGCCGCGATTTTCCCTGTTGTATTTAAAGGACGTAAATCGACCAGCATCAAATGATTGTCTGTTCCTCCAGATACAATACGGAACCCATGTTTGGATAATTCCTCAGCCATAACCTTTGCATTTTTTACAATTTGCATCTGATAATGTCTAAATTCATCGGTCAGAGCTTCTTTAAAACAAATTGCTTTTGCTGCGATGACATGCATTAACGGACCTCCTTGAATTCCCGGGAAAATTTGAGAATTTATTTTCTTCAAATATTGCTCTCTGCAAAGGATGAAACCTCCTCTGGGGCCACGTAATGTCTTGTGTGTGGTAGATGTGACGACATCGGCATAGGGTACCGGGCCGGGGTGAATCCCTGCCGCCACCAGGCCGGCAAAATGTGCCATATCGACCATAAAAAGAGCATTTACTTTGTCCGCAATTTCTTTCAATCTCGGGAAATTAATAATTCTGGGATATGCACTCGCACCGGCAAGGATCATCCTGGGCCTATTTTCTAATGCCAATGATTCGATGTTGTCATAATCTAAGTGTTCCGTTTCTTTATTAACTCCATAGCCAATAAAATCATAATATCTGCCGCTGAAATTAATCTTATGTCCATGTGTAAGATGTCCTCCGTGTGCAAGATCCATTGCAAGGACCTTATCTCCAGGATCAAGTAAGGCAAAATAAACCGCCATATTTGCCTGGCTGCCAGAATGGGGTTGGACATTTGCACATTCTGCACCAAAGATTTTTTTTACGCGTTCAATTGCTGTATGTTCAACGTCATCGACGAAATCACATCCATCATAATAGCGCTTGCCTGGATACCCTTCTGCATACTTATTTGTCAGACTTGATCCCTGTGCAGCCCGGACTGCGGGAGAAACGATATTTTCAGAAGCGATAAGTTCTAATATTTCACTCTGCCTCCGGGTTTCCTTTTTTATATATCCCGCTATTTCAGGATCAACATCTTCAATTGCAGTTATATTATTATTCGGGCCTGTTTCAATTTTGTTAATGCGTCGTTTATGCCTGGCTTCGTTACTGAATGGGGTGTTTAACCACAATTCAATTAAGTCCAGTATTTCTTTGTCGGATTTGTTGCTGCTTCCAATAACAAGCACATTTGAATTATTATGTTCCCTGCTCATTGCTGCAGACAGCTCTGATGTGACAAGTGCAGCCCGGACGTATCGATATCGATTTGCATTTATACACATACCGATACCTGATTTACAAATCAGTATACCACAATCAGCCTTGCCAGTCGATATTTTAGCAGCGAGTATATTTGCGTAATCTGGATAATCATCTTTTTCATCGAAATCTGATGGACCTACATCTTCTACATTCAACTTTTTGTCGTTAAAGTGTGCATATATTCTATTTTTTAACTCCCAGCCCCCATGGTCTGATCCAATAAGTATTTTGCATGGGGTTTTGGTAAAGTCGATTATGTCTCTCATTAATTAAGATTCCTTAAACTTGTCAATTATTTTCTGCAAGAACGCATCCAGTGCGGGTTGCATTTTATTAAAACATTCCTCATAATCAGCCAGACCGCCACCGTAGGGGTCTTCTATATCTTCTTGTAAACCGACATGGCTCATTAGAGTTGACGTTTTTCTGCTTGAATTAACGAACAACAGTTTTATTTGTTCGTAATGTATCCTTGACATCGCGATAATGAAATCAGCAGATTTAACTGTATCTGCGGTTAAAGGTGAACTTGTTTGTCCGTCCCACAAAATATTTTTTTTGTTTAAGACTTCCTGTGCAAATACACTGGGTGGATGCCCGTGGGTTGCATATATACCTGCTGATGTAATTTCAAAATTTGTTAAACCGTCTATTTCGCACCGATGTTTAATATAAGCCTCGGCCATTGGGCTTCTACATATATTACCGGTGCAGACAAATACAATTTTAATTTTGGTGTCAATTGATTTCATAAAATAAGTCTACGATCATCTGCAGGTTCTTATTGTCAGACTCACAAACAATGAAAAATATGCAAAAAATAATTTTTGTCTTACCGGTTTCCCCAGGCGATATGGTTTATTGCATCGTGAAACATACACTCTTGTGGGCAGGTTGAGAAAAAATACATAATAATGGTGGAGAGAATAAAAAAATCAATGGTAAATTGGCGATAAATAATAGAATCAATTTAGTAAATTACAGCCTGGGCTGTAATTTCGAGTGATTTCACCTTTTTAGAAGGTAAACTAAGCCATACTGTAGATAACGAATGCAAACAAATAATACTGCATCACCAATATCAGTGAATTACAATTTAGCAGTAAAAGATCCGAATGTGTTGTTAATGATAATAAAAACAAACATGTATGAGTATTTATAGTTTAAACGTTCCATTAGATGATCGATCATATGAAATTGTAATTGGCAAAGATTTTTTTAGCCAATGGCAGGATGTTCCTTCGATTCAACCGGTGTTGGAAAACCGTACCTGTTTTGTAATAACAGATGAAAACGTTCAAAAATTATATCTAAAATCGGTTGAACAATGTTTGACAAATCTCGGTGTGCGTTACCTGGGAGACTACGCATTTTTACCAGGAGAAAAATCAAAGAGTCTCAGTACAGTCAAATCATTATATGAGAAAATGATTTCAGCTGGATTAGATCGAAAATCAATCATCGTGGCCCTGGGGGGCGGGGTTGTCGGCGATACCGCCGGATTTGCTGCTGCGACCTATATGCGAGGCATAGACTATGTACAAATCCCAACATCATTGGTGGCACAGGTTGACAGTAGCGTTGGCGGTAAAACCGGTATAGATTTGGATCAGGGAAAGAATTTAATCGGAGCATTCTGTCAACCAAAATTAGTTGTCGTTGACACAATGGTATTACAGACCCTGCCGATTCGGGAGTTAGTATGCGGGTTGGCTGAAGTTGTTAAATACGGGGTTATTCTGGATGAAGTTTTTTTTTCATTTTTAGAAGATAATGTCTCTTCTATTTTAAATATTGATCAAACTGTGTTCCAGACAATCGTTCGAAAATGCTGCTCTTTAAAGGCAGATGTTGTTACAGGTGATGAATTAGATCAGGGAGGCAGAGCAATATTAAATTATGGACACACATTTGGTCATGCTCTGGAGAAATTAACATCATATACAGGCCTTACACATGGTGAAGCCATTGCAATCGGTATGGGGATGGCTGCAGACCTGGCTGTAATGAGGTATGGCGGATCAGAATTACTAAATTTAGTTAAACGACAGGATGATTTGTTTCAGGCATTTGGACTTCCTGTAAAATTTAATAAATTTTCCCCGGAAGAAATCCTTTTAGCTATGGCCGCGGATAAGAAATGTATTGATGGAAATATAAATTTTGTTTTGCCTGAGAAAATTGGTAAAGTTGTGATTGATTCAGGAATTGAAGAAGATTTGATTAAGCAAGCTATCGGAGCACGTATTGACTAGTCGTGAAGCCTACATAATTTTAAATTTACTTTCAGGTGTTGGTCCAGTTAGAGTTAAGCATTTGCTTGCTAATTTTTCATGTCCTGAGCAATTACTCTCCGAGACAACATCGTCATTAGCAAAAATTAAAGGTATCGGTCCTAAAACAGCCGGTATTATTGGTGACTGGAAAAAAACTGCCGATCTGGATACTGAACTCAGTCAAACAGAAAAAGCCGGTGTATCAATTATTACCCTGGCCGATCCCGATTATCCTGATATTTTAAGGGAAATATATGACCCTCCGTTATGTTTGTATGCCCGTGGCCAATTATCTTCTTTATGCAGGCAGCAGTCTCTTGCAGTTGTTGGATCCCGGAGAAATTCGAATTATGGAATTTCAATCTCAGAGAAACTGGTCTGTTCTTTGGTCAGCTCTGGTTGGAGTATTGTTTCAGGGCTTGCACGGGGTATTGATACTGCAGCTCATAATTCTGTTCTGAAATCTAATGGTTGTACAATCGCAGTATTGGGTGGAGGACTTGGATCGATATATCCTCCGGAAAACATATCTTTAGCAAATAAAATTTGTGAAAATGGACTTTTATTAAGTGAACAACCAATGCAGCTCAGACCTGATCGTCGATCGTTTCCTATGAGAAATAGAATTATTTCCGGATTGTCTCTGGGAACAGTAGTGATTGAAGCCGGTGCTAAAAGTGGTGCGTTAATTACTGCTCAGGTTGGTTTGGATCAGGGGCGGCTGGTTTTTGCTGTTCCCGGTCGAATAGACAATCCTCTGTCCAAAGGGTGTCATAATTTAATAAAACAAGGTGCAAAACTTGTTGATTCTATTGTTGATATAAATGAAGAATTTGAATTTTTCAGAGGGATTCTGAGTTCAGAGAACGATATCTACAAAACAGATATCCTGCCACAAAATAATTTAAAGCTTACCGAGGCAGAGACAGGATTGTTGCAACTATTAAGATATGGTGAATGTTCAATTGATGAATTAAATAAGGATCTTGAAATTCCAATGCATATTTTGTTATCTTCATTAATGAAACTGGAAATGAAACATATAATCAAACAGTTACCGGGCAAGAGATTCACTTTGACCCAGATTTGAGATTGATTCCCTTGTGAGAATCATTATCAGTAGAAACTTTTTTTATTTTTTTCGCATTTTAAATGTCTGAAGTTATTTCCGATATTTTTTTAAGATTATTAAGTTTTATATGAAATTGCATAGAACACATTATATAAAATTGACATGATTACAGAGGTAAAACATGAGTGACGGATTAGTAATAGTGGAATCACCGGCAAAGGCCAGGACGATTAATCGAATTTTGGACAGCTCTTTTTCTGTTCAATCTTCAATGGGACATATTCGTGATCTTCCAGAGAAGAGTTTTGGAGTTGATTTGGAGAATGAATTCACTCCTGCTTACCGGGTTAACACCAGTAGAAAGAACGTAATCAGTTCTTTGAATAAGGCTGTTAAGAAGGCAAAAAATGTGTATCTGGCTACTGACCCGGATCGGGAAGGTGAAGCTATTGCATGGCATTTATTTGAATTACTCAAAAAGAAAAGTAGATCTGCAGAATTTCACAGGGTAACATTTCATGAAATAACTAAACAGGCAGTTTTGAGTGCATTTAAGCATCCAGAAAAATTGGATATGGATCGGGTAAATGCCCAGCAGGCAAGACGAATTCTTGATCGTATTGTGGGATATCAGGTAAGTCCTCTGCTTTGGAAGCGAATTGACAGGAGTGCAAGAAGTGCTGGTCGTGTCCAGTCTGTAGCGTTACGTTTAATTTGTGAACGTGAAGTAAAAATTCGGGGTTTTGTGCCTGTTGAGTATTGGGTTTTTACGGCTTTATTTTACAAATCAGAACATAAGAACGATACTTTTTCTGCAAAACTGCAGGCTGTCGATGGCTCTAAAGTCGAAATAAACAACGAAAAAGATGCTTTGTTTATTTATAATGATGCATTAAAAGGAGAGTATCAGGTTGCCGGAGCAGCTCAAAAACCAAAAACAAAACGGCCCGGCCCTCCCTTTATCACGAGTACCCTTCAACAGGCAGCAGGGTCGAATTTACGATTCGGTGCAAATCGTACCATGGTTATTGCTCAGCAGTTATATGAAGGTATTGATATCGGTAATGGTCCTGTTGGACTCATAACGTATATGAGGACTGATTCAGTCAACATTGCTGAAGAGGCAAAGAAAAATGCCGGAGAGTTTATAATAAACGCATTCGGGAAAAAATTTGTTCCGGCAAAACCGAACGTTTACAAGTCAAAACAATCAGCACAGGAAGCACATGAGGCGATTCGACCAACAGACGTCTCTTTAACTCCCGATCTGGCAGCTAAATTTTTAGATCACCACCAGCTCAGGCTCTATCGGTTAATTTGGAATCGATTTATTGCAAGTCAAATGTCGCCTGCAAAGCTGATTCAGCATACAATAGATATCGAAAATAAACCGGGTTCATGTTCGAAAAAATATTTATTTAGAGCTGCCGCAATCATTACAACATTCCCCGGTTTTATGTGCGTTTACAATCTTGAAGATATTAGAGTTGAAAAAGAAGAATCAATGTTGTCTAAACTTCCTGAGATGTTTCAAGGAGATCAATGTATACTTGATAAATTGGGAAAAGTTCAAAAATTCACAGAACCTCCTCCACGATTTACCGAAGCAACTCTTGTACGTGAACTTGAGAGTAACGGAATCGGCAGACCATCGACCTATGCGGCAATTGTCAATACTATTCAAGTCAGGAAGTATGTTGATAAAGAGAAGGGGAAATTATCGCCAACATCATTAGGAGAAACTGTATCGACATATCTTACAAAAAATTTGAGTGATTTGTTTGCTGTTCAGTTTACGGCTGAAATGGAAAGTGAACTTGATGCCGTCGAGAACGGAAAGGTAGAGTGGAAAGATATGTTAGAATCGTTTTATAAGAGGTTCTCCGCCTGGATAGAGGAAGTTGATTCTGTTAATATTCCCGAAATAAACGATGTGAATGCAATTTTAAATTTGTTTTCTGATGATTTTGAATGGAAAGAACCTGAAGACAATGGAATACGAAAGTATAATGATAAAAAGTTTGTAACATCATTGAAAAAGCAGATCGATTCAGGGAAAAAACTATCAGAGAAACAATGGCAGGCACTGTTAAATGTATTCGTTGGTTATGAATATAAAATTCCCGGATTTTCTAAGATTGTCAATGATTTAGAAATATCTGAATTGATTCATGAGATTAAAGAGAAACGAAGGGAAAAAATCGCCAATCGAAAACAACTTGATCCAAATGATATTTCCCTAAGAATTTGTAAGAGTTTGATAGACATAAAAAACTGGGAAGAACCTGTTAAAAAGGGTAATCGAACTTATGACGATAAAAAGTTTTTCAATTCTTTAAATTCTCAGTTAAATAATGGGAAGGTACTTTCAGAGGCCCAGTCTGATGTATTGAAAAACCTCTTATTGAAATATAGAACTCAAGTAGCAAACTACGATGAATTAAAATCTGAAGCAAAATTACCGTCAGATGAAGAAGTGAATAAAAGTAAAGAAGAGATCAGTTCACTGGTGGCACTGGTAAGCGAAATTACTGAATGGAAAACTGTTGAGAAAAAGGGTAAGTCCAGACGGTTTGATCAGAAGAAGTTTGTCGATTCATTATGCAGTCAGTTTAACCAGAAAGGCCGGCTTAGTGAAAAACAGGTCAGTTCACTAAAAAAGGTGATACGCAGTAAGAAAGATCAAATTCAAAACTACGAAGAAAAAGCACACGCGTTAGGGTTGTGATCAAGTAAGATGTAAGTTTCAGTGCTAAAAATAATTTTTATCTTTTAGTTACTTCCTGCCATGCCATTAGCCCCGATATTTTGCTGAAAACTATTAAGTTACACCGTGACGACTCTACTTTTGATTAATTCAGATTAATACCTGTAGTGTTCCGGTTTATACGGACCATCCACTGGAACGCCGATATAATCTGCCTGTTCTTGAGTCAGCTCAGTGAGTTTCACACCAATTTTCTCTAAATGTAATCGTGCGACTTCTTCATCTAACTTTTTAGACAAACAATATACGCCGACAGGCCGTCTATTTTCCCACAAATCTATCTGAGCAAGAGTTTGATTTGTAAATGAATTACTCATGACAAAACTGGGATGTCCGGTAGCACAACCTAAGTTTACAAGTCGTCCTTCTGCCAGCAAATAAATTGATTTACCGTTGGAAAATGTATATTTATCAACTTGCGGTTTGATATTCAAACTGGCTACACCCGGATATTTTTTTAACTGTGTCACCTGAATTTCATTATCAAAATGACCAATATTACAGACAATTGCCTGATCTTTCATATTGGCCATATGTTCTGCAGTAATAATATCGCAATTACCCGTTGTAGTTACATAAATATCAGCAACCGATAACGCATCTTCAATTGGGCAAACTTGAAATCCCTGCATAGATGCCTGCAGAGCACAGATTGGGTCAACTTCTGTAACAATAATACGGCATCCTAATCCGACGAGTGCCTGGGCACAGCCCTTACCTACATCCCCATAGCCGCAAACCACTGCAACTTTTCCAGCAACCATGACATCAGTTGCTCTTTTAATACCATCAACTAATGACTCTCTGCAACCATAGAGATTGTCGAATTTAGATTTTGTCACAGAATCATTGACATTAATTGCAGGAATCAGCAATTCACCTTTTTCGTGCATTTGATAAAGGCGATGAACACCTGTGGTTGTTTCTTCTGAAACACCGACCCACTCATCTACAACAGTATGCCAAAATGTTGGATTTTCTTTAAGGGTTTCTCTGAGTAAACTGTTTATTATCTTCAATTCTTCATTATCAGTAGGTTCATCAAGAATTGATCCATCATTTTCAGCAGCATAACCGCGATGAATGAGTAACGTTGCATCACCGCCGTCATCAACGATTAACTGAGGTCCTTTATTATTTGGAAAAGACAGTGCTTTTTTGGTACACCACCAATATTCTTCCAGTGTTTCACCTTTCCAGGCAAAAACTGGTAGACCGGTTTTTGCTATTGCTGCTGCTGCATGATCCTGAGTTGAAAAAATGTTACAAGATGCCCAACGTACGTCTGCACCGAGTTCGACGAGTGTTTCAAGCAGTACTGCAGTTTGAATCGTCATGTGAAGGCTGCCTGAAATCCGGACATCCTTTAAAGGTTTGTCAGGACCATATTTCTCCCGGGTTGCAATTAAACCAGGCATTTCATGTTCAGCAATATCTATTTCTTTGCGACCAAATTCCCACAGACCAATATCTGCAACTTTAAAATTGATTTTATCTTCTACCACAACCTGACTCATTATCTAATTTCTCCTATTTCGATGTATAACAATTAATTGATGCTATGAGACTAAATTTACCGTTTTATACCGGGTTCCTTCAGGAGGTAATCCTTGCGACATTCTGAAAGTGTGTGATACTTTTTACGATAAACGTATCGTCAGTTATTTGTGTTGTAACTTTAACGAGTGCAATTCTTCCTTTAAAAAATCCCACTCAATATCAGGAATTGATGTACCCGTTTGTTGTACCACCTCAGCACCAAGTCTTGAGCCTGCTAAACCACAAGGTTTCAATGCCCAACCATTAAAAAATCCATATAAAAATCCTGCCAGCCATAGATCACCGGCACCTGTCGTATCTACTGCTTTAACTTTATCCGCCTCAATCTTTATGACTGTGTCTTTATGTTTAATGATCGAGCCTTCAGCACCGGCTTTCACTACTGCGAGTTCACAATAGTCTCCTAATTCTGAAACACCCTGGATGAGATCATCTGACCCGCAAAAAGCTTTAGATTCATCGTCGTTAGCAAATACGTAATCAATGTAATCTTTGAGAATACCATCCAATATATCCCTATTTCCGTTGACGACTTCAAATGATGCCAGATCAAGACTTATGGTACATCCTTTATTTTTAGCACATTCCAGAACTCTGAATGTTAAATCACGATTAAATAATAAATATCCTTCAACATGAGCATGTGAACAACCATTGAAATCATGTTCGTCAATATCATTTGGTGACAAATTCATTGCAGCTCCAAGATAGGTTCTGCATGTACGTTCCGAATCCGGTGTTATCATACTGAGGCATCGGCCGGTTGGGGAACTGTCACAATATTTAAACTTGTCTACATTAACTCCGGAACCGGAAAAAGTATGGGTATAGAACTCTCCGAGTTTATCGGTTCCTATTTTCCCAAGAAACGAACAGTCAAGACCAAGTTTAGACAATCCCAATACTGTATTGGCAGCCGAACCTCCGGATGCATGGACGACATCATTTTCACACGAATTTATGATGGCATCAATCGTTTTATGTTCAATAAGTTCCATTCCACCTTTAGCACCTGGGATGTTATCTAAAAAATCATCCGATACATGTGCCAGACAGTCAACCAGTGGTGATCCTATACCAATGATATGAACAGTATTCATTTTATTCCTGTATTGCCGCCTTCAGTTCTTCAATTTTATTGGTTTTTTCCCAGGGGAACATGTCTCTGCCAAAGTGTCCATAGGCTGCTGTATCTTTATAAGTCCAACCGTTATTGTACGGGTTTTTTAAGTCGAGTGTTTTGATAATTCCTGCGGGAGTCATATCAAAGATATTTCCATCTACAAGAATATCATGGAGTTTGGAATCTTCTATTGAACCCGTGCCATATGTATCAACATTTATGCTTACCGGTTTTGCTACACCAATCGCATAGGCCGCCTGGACTTCGCACTTATCAGCCAATCCCGCAGCAACAATATTTTTTGCTGCATAGCGGCACATATAAGCGGCTGAACGATCAACCTTTGAAGGATCTTTGCCTGAAAAAGCACCACCGCCATGACTGCCAACTCCACCGTATGTATCGACGATTATTTTTCGTCCGGTTAATCCTGTATCGCCATGGGGACCGCCAATAACAAAACGGCCTGTTGGATTTACATAATAATTGACACTGTCATTCATTAAATCAGAAGGGATTGTCTTATTTACTATATCTTTAACCAAATCTTCGAGTGTATTTCTTTCCATGTCAACGGTATGCTGATGAGATACAACAATGGATTCTACAGACACAGGTTTACCATCATCATATACAATTGATACCTGGCTTTTTGAATCGGGAAGGAGATAATAATATGTGTTCGGATCTGTCTTACGCAATTTCGCGAGTTCAGCTACTATTTTATGCGAATATAAAACAGGGGCAGGCATTAATTCCGGTGTCTCATTGGTTGCATATCCGAACATCATTCCCTGGTCGCCGGCACCTTGCTCAGAAAATAGACCTTCACCTTGAGAAACGCCTTGAGCTATATCTGAAGATTGTTTATGGATACATACAAATACCTTACAATCGTCCGCTGAGAACCCAATTTCTGAATTTGTATAACCTATTTCGGTTACAGTTTGTCGGGCAACCTGATCAAAATCAACGTTGGATTTTGTTGTGATTTCACCAGAAATAACGATAAGATCAGTTGTTGTCAAGGTTTCGCATGCGACTCTGCTTTCCGGATCATTTTTAAGGCATGCATCCAGAATAGCGTCAGATATTTGATCTGAAACTTTATCCGGATGTCCTTCTGAAACCGATTCTGAGGTGAAGATATGTTTTTCTCTAATTTTGCTCATTAATTCTAATTCCCTTCTATTCGTTTTTTAAAAAACTATTTTCCCTAAATGTCTGTATCATTTAAGAAAATCAGACCGGTCATATATAATGTAAGACTAAGTACATGTCGTTAGAATCGACGTAACATCTAAAAAAATAGAATGTTGTGTTAAAAATTATAAGTTGCTATGAATTTTAAACGACATTTTTATCACAATTTCATCATGTGTCTATCATTAATGGAATTTTTTGAATGCTGATTATATAAAAAATTAAAAGTAGAGTATTCAACTACTATTTGCTTCTAATTCAAATAGTCCGGGATAAGATTCTGATAATTCTATCAATCCCTTTGTTATAAATCCAGATGACCAGCGGGTAAAGATATCAGCCAGGACGAGGTCTTTTGAATATCCAGTGAATGGGGAAAGTATACAGGAAAATTTATTTCCATTCTGAATCTCTTCCATGGGAAAATACACGGTTTCATTTACTTGACAGATTCCGGAAATTCTATAGTATATCTCATTTCTTTTGCAACCACTATTCAATACTTTGGAAGCTCCCTCATAATCGGCAGCAATTTCTTTAATATTATAGATTTGCATGCGTGGGTTCATGGGATGTAAGCCACATTGTCTTTAAACGATTCTACTATTTTCTCATCCGCGATGTTTGAATTAATTAAATCGTCAATTGTAACGTAGAATTTAGGTGAAATCTCAACTGTTGAATTTTTGAGATCTACTGATTCAGCCTGCTCTGGTGGAATTATGGCATTTATCCATCGGACATGTTCTGCTATCATCATCTGTCTTGCCGAATCAACCGAATCGACTCCGGATTTATTTTTTACAGGTGCAAATTCCTGATCCCGTACAGATTCTAATATAATCGTTTTGTTGGTTAACGGTAATGCATCAAAGACAAAGGTTTCAAGTTTAATACCGTTTGGTTGATCCGGGGCATTTTCCATTTCTAAATTGGTGATGCCGGGTATTTTCTTTAATGCTTTGTGATAGGGAAGTTGAAACTTGTTCTGATTTAAACGTTCGACAAAATTTCGATCTATAATGTGAATTGCAGGGCTGCCGGATATGAATTTTAATTTGCCGTTTTTATCTGTTTTAACTGCAAGTTCATCTGGAAGATCACTATATTCAACGATGCCTACTTTTTCGCCTGACTTACAAAATACGCCCATTTTTTCCTCCGGCCCTGTTTTGGGAATGGACTTGCTGCTCATGTCTGATTGAGTTAAAACATGTAAACCTATAAATAGAGGATCAATTATAGTAACAAGTGGATTATCAATCTGAAAGTAGGAAATATAATCGACTCCATTTTGTTCCATATCTGCTAATGCACCTGAGAGTTTTAATGCGTTTAAACTTCCGCCATGTCCATCTGGTGCTTTGGCAATTTGCCATTTACTTTTTAAAATTAAATTTCCATTTAAATCGAATGCGGGCATTTTCCCCTGAACAAGGAAATAGATTTGGTCTTCTTCTAACCCAAAATTTTTACATTTTCTAATATAATCTTTAGTTTCTTCGTCATTCTCATCACTTGTCATGATATACCAACGTATCTTCGTACCATAAAGTTCACTAAAACGAAGAATTGATTCAGCAAATAATTGGAATAATGATTTATTCTTAATCGGTGAAATTGGCAACATTCCCTTTGGATGATCAAATCCGAGTCGTGTTCCTTGACCACCTGCAACTGTGAACGCAGCAACTTTACCAGCCCGTATTAACTCTTTACCCTTATTTATTGCCTGTGCATATAGTTTTTTCAATTCACTGTCAGTCGGATCAACGGGATAGTATGGAGCGGGTTGGAATTCATCACCTAAACCGGGTGTTGTCAGATCTGCTGAAACACAATAGTTCGACCATTCTTCAAACCGGTCCCAATTTATTGTCTCCAGATCATGCGTAAGGGATGATTTTTGATCATCGGATAATTCGTCCCAAAATCTTAATAGATGTTCCTGATTATATTTTTTAACTGGAGAGCGAATATCCATAAAATTATGTATTTCTTATATAGATTGAAAAATTTAACGGTTTACTGCCTTACTTGGATTTTATGGCTGGAATATTGATCCTGAACAAAGTTGAATTGACGGTAAATTAATGGCATCTTGATGATAATTCCAAGTAAACCAAATAAAAAGGTATATTATTCGGGATGTTCCGGGTTGGGGCTTTTCTTCTATCACATTCCAAGATACCGTTATATCCATGCTTTCAATAGTCAACCCTGAATCTGCCTGGAAACGGTGTAAGCGAATAGGTGTAAGCGAATAATGGTTACTGACTTGAACAGTAATGTTTCGGAGTATGGCAGCGTCATTGGCTGGTAATTAAAACGATGCGTAAATTTCTCCATATATCAGAGAATCTGAAATTCAACAGGCAGGTAAATATATGTATCATATTGCAATTGATTTAGATAATACTTTGCTGGATACCTCAAAGGCCTGTATTACACAATTTAATAAATTAACAGGTATTGATCTTTTCCCAACGGATGAAAATTATTATCGATATTATGAATTTTATGGTTGGAATGAAGAAATGTATGAGGTTGCCTATAAGCAAATGGGTAATGAAATTCATTGGGAATCGGATCCTTATCCCTATGCAGTTGAGGTTGTAAAACATCTTTTTCAACGATATCAATTAACCATTTTGACCGCACGCCCGGACTTATTTTATGATGTAACTCTTAAATGGCTTCAGCTTCATGACATTCCATTTCATGATATCATGTTTGAACGTGAAAAGTTTAGAATTTGCGAATCTCACAATATTGATTTGCTTATTGATGATGCCCCGCACTATGCCGAGGAATTTTCCTCAAAAGGCAGGAAGTTTATGATAATGGATCAACCCTATAATCGAAATATTAATCATGATCTCATTCATCGTGTCAATGAATGGAAAGATGTTATAGGTATAATAGCTGAATGTCACGGAACAAGGGTTTAAGTACCAGTGGCGTAATAAACATGATTAAATTAAGTAATTTAAATTTATTGATCATATTTGTGCTTTGTGTTCTTGGTTCGTATGGTGAATCAGCTCGGGTTGCAAGGGATAGAGTTGATCTTTATAAGCGGGAAAGGATTCTATGCCACAAAGCAATAAATTGTGTCACAGATGATCTGAATGTGTCAGTTAGATTTGAATGGTAAGTTTATGCGTCAGTAATTTGATTTAAGATTGATTCTAATGAACTCTAAAATACCCCTGGCCAGCTATATAGCGAGATCCGGCATTGCATCAAGACGAGCTGCACAGGACTTCGTCCGATCAGGGAAGATTTTTGTAAACGGGAATGTTACAACCAATCTTTCGACGATAATTGAAATTGACCGTGACACCGTCTGCTTAAACAGATCTCAATTAATCCTCCAAAAGAGACGATATTTTCTCCTGCATAAACCTAAAGGTTACATTTGTTCTGCAAATGACAGGCATGCTTCAAAGCTTATATATGAGTTGGTGGATCCCGCGATTGATGAGCGATTATTTTCTATCGGTAGATTGGATAAAGACAGTGAAGGTTTATTGCTGCTGACAAATGATGGGGAATTGTCTAATAAATTAACACACCCTAACTATCAGGTAGCCAAAGTTTACCTCGTTAAACTATCTGGAGTTTTCAATCATAAACAAATACATTCTTTGGAAAAAGGAATTATGGATGATGGAGAATTACTAAAGGCAAATTCTGTAATCGTTGTCTCAAATTCAGAAGTTCGTTCAACTCTAAAAATTTCTGTCAGTGAAGGGAAAAAAAGAGAAATCCGCCGAATGTGCAATCATTTTGGATATCATGTAAAACTACTGAGACGGATTTCGTTCGGCCCATTGATTCTTGGAAAATTTAAGCCGGGTCTGTTTAGAGAACTTACAACTGAAGAATTGGAAAAATTACAGAAGAGTGTTGCCTGAATTGAACCGGTCAATTAATTTTTTTTTTCGTTAATTTGGCTCACAATCCTGTCTCCAATTTCTAATGCATCAAGAGCGTGCCGGGCAGATATATTTTCATCTGGAACAGACCCGTTGTCGATTACGTATCGGCATGTTGTTATAAAAAACTCCAACTCTTTTTCCAGTGCATTATGGTCTTCAATTGGAACATCTTCACGTTTAATAGATTGCTTATCTTTATAGACCAGCTCCCCCTTTTTTTCCTGATAGTCAAGTGACAGGTATGCATCTGATTGAAATATTCTTATTTTTCGCATGTATTCGTGGCTTACTCTGCTTGCGGTTAAGTTTGCGACGCAACCGTTTTTAAAGTTAATTCGTACGTTTGCAATGTCTTCGCTGTCACTTAGGATGGGAACCCCGACAGCATCGATTGCAGTAACTGAACTGTCAACAAGATTTAGTATAATATCAATGTCATGGATCATTAAATCCAAGACCACACTTTCCTCTGTTCCTCTTGGAAGCAGTCCGGATCGGGGGGGGGGATAGGGAGCTAATCGATGGGATTCAATAAATCTCGGATCATTTACCTTTTTTTGTAAATAATTTATTACAGGGTTATATCGTTCAACATGCCCGACATGTAAGACACGTCCATGATTTTCAGCAAATTTTACCAGCTCTTTTGCTTCACTGACAGTAGAAGTTAACGGTTTTTCTACCAGGATATGTTTACCCATTTTTAATAAACCTGAAACCGTTTGAAAATGAAGATGAGTTGGAACTGCGACGCTGAAGCAGTCGACATCTTCTGCCAATGCATCTAAAGATGTATAGACTGTGGTTTGAAACTCATCAGCAATTTTTTGTGACTGTTCGGTATTTGTATCGTAGATCCCAACCAGATCTGATATCTTGCTATCCTGATAAAGACGGGTATGATGTCGACCCAAAGACCCGACTCCTGCAACACCCACTTTTATTTTATTCATCATAAAAATCAATTATATCTTGAATCACCGTAATTGTGGCCGGCACTCAAGGTCTCTGTAAATGGTTTTTGATAATACTCCAAAAGGGTATATTGCAATTCTGTATTGAATTGAAAAACAGGCATATCCTTAGCAGTTGACAGCCTTTTCAGGTATGAATAAATCCCTTAAATACTGGTTCAGGGGCATCGGCACTGATTTTATTAAAACGATCCACCGATAAATAAGGTATTCTTTATATGTCTATAATACGTGTTGTCTACCTTGTCTCGCGACTGTCAATTTTTTCATTTGAATCCTTGGAATCGCTGGATTCGGGTGTGCTCTCTTTTGATCCTTTTTCAAATTCATTTCTGGCTTTGACGATAGATCGTGCAAATTTCGGAATTGCTCCGGCTCCAAAAATAAGGAATATAACTGCACATATTATTATTACTTCTGTTGTTCCTGGCATGGTATTCACCTATACAGTTTAATTAAAAGGTAATTGCAGAGGTCTGTTAGAATCACAATGCAACCATATGAGAAAGATTTTTACAGCTTCTGAATCGAACTGAAAATAATTAATATATGGTTATCGACACAGTGACAATTTACCCGTCGACAATGAATCATGGTGGTAAACTAACTCCTTGAGATAAATTAAACCATCTGTCCTTTCATTTAATTTTGTAAAAGTAGACATCCTGGAGCTTAGAATCCAATCATATTTTATCTCTATACTAATCAATTTCATCGCCGAACTTACATAGTTTTGCAATGAAAACAGTAAGATAAAAAAGCAGTATCAATGGAAGCGAAAGTCCAATTTGTGAGACAATATCAGGTGGTGTAATTATCGCAGATATAATAAATATTAAAATAATGAAATATCGTGAACTCTTCAGTAAAGCGGCTCTTGAAATCACGTTCATTATCATTAATGATAATAAAACTAATGGCAACTGAAACAGCACTGAAAAAGCAAGAACAAGTTGAAATACAAAGTACATGCTTTCCCTGAAATCCAGCCATGTTTTGACATTAGCCGGTACAAACGAACTACTTTTTAAAAACTCAATCGATAACGGTAATATTTGAACGTAAGCCATATAACTGCCCGCAATTACCAGAACAAGACTTCCCAAAAGGAAAAATAATAAAATTCTTCGTTCATTAGGAGTCATTGCAGGTAGAATGAACATGATAATGTTATAAATATGAACAGGCAGAGACAGGATCAACCCAATATATGCAGAGAGTCTGATTTTTGTTGAAAAACCATGCTCAATTTGAGTAATATACAGGTCTTCACCGAAGGGGCAGATTAAAAAGTCAATAATATGATTGTAGAATGAAAATCCGATGATAAATGCAAAAAAGACTGCGATGATTGAAGAAATTAGCCGATACCTCAATTCCGCAATATGCGTTAGGAACGGTTTTTCTATATCTATTTCTTCTGGATTTGAACTAATCATAAAAAAAGGAGATAATCATGAAACATTTTAGAAAAGAATTATGGTTTGAGATAAAAAAAGAAGACAATTAATAAATATAACACCGATTCTCGAAGAATGTTTAGTCGAAAGTAAAATAGAAAATGGGCTGTTATTGTGTAATGCCATGCATATTACTGCCAGCGTTTTCATTAATGACGATGAATCAGGACTGCATCACGATTTCGAATTATGGTTGGAGAAACTCGCTCCTGAAAAGCCATATTCTCACTATAAGCACAATGGATTTGAAGATAATGCAGATGCCCATCTGAAACGGACAATCATGGGGAGGGAAATTGTTGTCGCAGTTACCGACGGGAAAATGGATTTTGGCCCCTGGGAACAGGTGTTTTATGGAGATTTTGACGGGAAACGAAGGAAACGAGCACTTGTAAAAATCATTGGTGAGTAAACTATTTATTTTTTATCTCTGCTAAGCTTGCGTATATATGGAGAAAAATTTAATGATTAAAGTTAATGAGAAAGACATTCCGTTTAAAGATGGAATGACACTGATTCAATTAAGGAAAAAGCATAAACCGGATGCAGACATTATGGTCTACAATGGGTTCCCGGTTGTTAAAGATATAACTTTAAATGATCAGGATCAGGTATGTTTTATCCGTCGAGGTGAAATTCCGAAAGCTGAAGAAATGAAACAATTAATGATTTCAAGACATTCCCCTGAAATTTACGAAAAAATCGAAAATAAATGTATTGGTATTGCAGGTGCAGGCGGTCTTGGGTCATCATTAGCGATCGCATTAGCCCGCTTATCGGTTGGTAAGTTAGTCATTGTCGATTTCGATGTGGTTGAACCGAGTAATTTAAATCGACAACAATACTTTATTGACCAAATTGGAATGTTTAAGGTGGATGCACTTAAAGCCGGTCTGGAGAAGGTGAACCCGTTTTTAGATGTTGAGACAGTGAATCAAAAATTAGACGCAGACAATATTGGTGACACCTTTAAGGGGTGCGATGTTATTGCAGAATGTTTTGATAATCCGGAATCTAAAAGTATCATTGTCGAATTTGTTTTATCTGAATTTAAAAAGCCTGTTGTTGCTGTATCCGGTATTGCAGGGTTTGAAAATATTCATGAGTTAACCTGTCGAAATCCCATGAAAAATTTTTATTTAATTGGAGACGGTGTCACAGCGGCTGCTCCCGGCATGGGGTTGATGGCGCCAAAAGTTGGAATTGCCGCTCACATGCAAGCCGGAAAAATACTTGAATTACTATTAAAAATGTAGACTGAATAAGGTGGTTTGGAGATTATGGATATCGTTTTAAATGGAGAAGGAATGGTAATAGATGACGGTTTCGTAATTACGGATTTATTGGAGAAGTTAAATCAAGATTCCAAGAGAGTTGTTGTCGAATTAAATCAAAATATTGTTGGTAAATCAGACTATTCTGAAGTGCAAATAAATGACGGTGATTCTTTCGAAATAATTCAATTTGTCCCGGGAGGCTGAGTCATAATTACCGTGTTGGTGAATCGATTTTATGTTTGTATTGGATGGTTTTAACATCTCGCAAACAGCTGAAGAATCAATCCAAATTGGAGAGGTGGCCGAGTGGTCGAAGGCGCAGCATTGGAAATGCTGTGTACTCTCACGGGTACCGAGGGTTCGAATCCCTCCCTCTCCGCCAGGATTTGTACGACGTAATACATCATTTACACTTTAACAACAGTACATGGTTTACAGGACCGTTTCTCGATATACCTGACTCTCGATAGTGACCGGAAATCTTTCATTTTTCAGATAACTAATTTACCAAACGTGCCCCTCTAAATCAGGAATCATTTTATATTCTGTTCCGGAATAGTTTATGGTTCACGATGATTCAATAGTTAAGTTGTTTGCAAACAAGGCAATACAATTCTTACCCACTTCTGCGGTGTCCCTGTAGGCATAAGCACCGATACCGACGGCACCAATGACCGGCATCCAGCGGGCCAATGATCTTCCAGTTGTCCTGTGTATGACCTTAACACCTACCCGTCGCATCATAGCTTTAGTCAAATGTGTCGACATGCTCTTAATAATTATTCGTTCTCCGGTTCTTACTGCGATATCTCTTACAATCTGGCCGGCCGAGTGTTTGAATAGACAATAAATCAATTGTTCTCGGGTTAATGTTGCTTCTCGGTCAAATGTTGCAGCGATATCAACAACCATTTGATTTTGAATTTTCCAGATCGCAATTAAATCTGGAATGATAGTCAACATGCCCAATGGACCGGGCGGCAGAGCCAGTGTACCGGCAACAGCAGCTGACTTAATTGCTGCATTGTCTATTATAACTCGACTTTTTTCAATCGGATTATCCTGACAAATCACTTCTCTTGATTTTGGAATGACTGAGATAGTATTCATCAAGGAATCATAAACTTTATCCATCAATGTCTGATCAATTTTCAATGGTTTGCCCAGTGTGGTTTTATTACGGTTAACATTTAGACTGTATTTGTTGCTTATCTATAATAGGGTTTGTTTTCTTTAGAATATAAGATACTTAACAATCAGATTATTCGCATAATGAAACTGACTCTTAAAAGTTGAGTAAGCCAGTCAACTCTAAATTTAATTTATAATTCAATTCTGAGATGCGAGTTATAGAAGTGGGAATAGTCTAAATATTCCAATTGCAGAAAGGATAAAAAGTATGATCATGCCGAACCGATATCTATTTAATTTATATCCGGGTGTTTCGTCTTGAATCATATAATCTGCAGGGGGTGTAACTTCCTTTCTGTAATGGGTTGTTCAGATACTATGCTGATTTCAGCAGCTGATAAATCAGAAATTACAATCGCAGCATTTCCATTCCTGAAGTCTTGAAACAGGTCGCCTGACGAAGATGCAAATCGTTTGTCAAAGCAACCGGTAATCACAGATGTATCGATGCATATTTGCGGTGGATTCACGTGCTTAATTCGCTTCTATAATTGAGTATTTAAATAGGGTCAAGTTCTAATTGTTAGAGTTAGACGCAAATCAGGTGCCACAGGCTGGATTTTAATTTCATAGAAACGATTTGTGTGTTGGGAGGACGATGGGGGAGGGTTTAATTACAGGTAATATCTCTATTGGTATAATTGACACTTAACCAGGCCGGAGAGCCTGGATCAAAACAGGTTATAAAGATTGATTGATCTCAGGTTGAATAATTAAATTGCCGGAGAAAACGTACATCGTTTTCATAAAGCAAACGTATATCGTTTATCTTGTATCTTATCATAGCTAAACGCTCAATACCCATGCCGAATGCGTAACCAGTATATTCTTCCGGATCACAGCCTACATGCTTAAAGACCTCCGGGTCGACCATGCCGGCTCCGGATATTTCAAGCCAACCACTTTGCCTGCACACGGAACACCCCTTTCCGTTACAGTTGACGCACGAGAAATCATATTCCAGACTGGGTTCAGTGAATGGGAAAAAGTGGGGGCGAAACCGCACGTTTACATCCTTGCCAAACATTTCATGGGCAAAGGTTAATAATGTTCCTTTGAGTTCGGCAAGTGAAACGTTTTTATCAACATACAGTCCTTCAATTTGGTGAAAATTCATGCTGTGTGTAGCATCCGGGGTATCACGGCGATAACATCTGCCCGGTGCAACAATTCGTATTGGGGGTTTCCGACTCTCCATAACCCGAATTTGAACTGGCGACGTCTGTGTTCGCAATAATCGCCCATCTGGCAGGTAGAAGGTATCTTGTATGTCCCTTGATGGATGATCTGCCGGTGTATTTAATGCATCAAAATTATGAAATTCATCTTCGATGTCGGGACCGTCAGCAACAATAAATCCTAATCGTCGAAATATCTCAACAGCATCGTCGATAACCTGATTGACGGGGTGTTTGCTGCCAATTCCCCGGCGTCTTCCGGGAAGACTGATGTCAATTGATTTATCAACGGTATTTGAACTGAGCGATTTCTTTTTTTCTTCGACAGCACCGGCTAATGATGTTTTGCATAAATTTGCGGTTTTGCCAATTTCAGGTCTTTCTTCGGGGGATAATCGTCCGACCGATTTCAAAAGCTGAGAGACAATACCCTTTTTCCCAAGATATTTGATCCTGATTTCCTCAACTGCCTTAGCGTCATCAGCGATCTCAATTTCTTTCAATCCGTTATCCAGTGCGGATTCCAATTCTGATTTTAAGGTGCTCATCTCTGCTGTATTTGATTTATCTGTCAGGTTTAAAAGTAAATTAAAGTAAAACTATGCGTAGATAATAGAATAATCACAACAGGTAATTATTTTCTTTTTATTTCGTGCAATATTAGAAATGATGAGTTTGAGTAATACCATATCTTTAATTTTTTTGCAAGGATCGAATTTGGAAAATAAACTATAGCCATGAGTAAATATTTTATATCAGTCTGCTTTTTTTGTCAGTTTCAATTCGTCCATGCTGTTGGTGAGGAGTTACTAATTGCTCCGGCTGCTGATAAATTTTCTAAAAATATTTCCGGGCAATTAATTCAATTATTATATGATGCAGGTGCAATACGCAAGGAAACGAATGTTGAAGATACCGGCTTAAAGAAGAGAATGATCGAACGGCATCATATGTTGGACGATTGGTTTCGTTCAAAAGGCAAACACGTTACATGGGAACAATGTAAAAATGAAATAGACAAAACCAATTATATAAAATTTAGACAAATGATGGCAAATCGAGACTTTTTACAGCTTGGATTAAACCAACGATTAAAGTATATCCGGGCAGTGAATGATTACCTTGACGTTTTTTTATTAAACTTTTTGTCATCATTGACCACCTTGATAAATTCAAATACCGCTGACTCTGATAAACATCAAAAATTACTTATAGAAAGAGTTGTCAGACAGCTTAATAAGCCGGTCAGTATTCAGATTCGATATTTTAATCGGAACAGGTTTACTATGACAGGTGCATTATATCTGCCGAATGAACCGGCGATATATATTAATTTGAATGAATTGATTCGTTCAGGTCCAGATTTTATAGATTCTGTTGAACATGAGATGTGGCATCATTTATTACCTCCCCGCAATGATTCAGGTGATTTTGCAACTCTTTGGTTTGAAGGTTTTACTGAAACTGTTTCAGAAATTTGGAGCAGTAAGCTTCATCAGAATGTACCTGCAGACCGGACAGGAGTTCGACCTTCAAAAACGATTCAATATCCTGTTCAGACTGCGTTTGTTTCATTATTCTTTGGTCTGGAGAATCAATCCGCTCTTAATTTTTTTTCAGGATTCCTTTCCGCACAGGATTTTGCTGCAGAATTCAGGATAAACAGCGGCAATATTAAAGTGAATCGTTACACCACTAAAAGGAATAAAAATGCGTATGACTCAGATCTGAGAAAATGTTTGATGCAAGTTGTTTTGAGTATGAACACTATTTCAAAACATGATCAATTAAAAATTGAAAAAATTCTTTCTAATTGGGGTTGGAGAGAAGATAATGGCAAACCCGTTACTGTGTCTCGTTACCTGGATGATGGTGTATTGTCTAATCGCCTCATTAATAAAGCCTACCGCTACGAAAGGCAATTATTTTTAGATTTTATTCAAGCAATGACAATTGTCCAGTTACAGAAAATTCAGAAGAGCGTTTCGATAAGTAAAGCGGCCAGAGAATTTCAGCTGCCGGATCATCTGATTAAGAACATCAAAAAAGTTGCCGGGTATGTTAATAATCCTTATCATCAATTCGCGAATCGATAAATTATGCAGAAATTTTGCCGAGGATTTTTTATCGATCTGGACTGTCCAATGCTCCAGGATGGGGATTAATAAAACGGGAATTTGGCTATACTTATTTGAATAAAACTTCGATAGCCATGCTGCGTAAAATTTATCTGAAGGTTAAGTCGCTCTTAGGGATTCTCTAAATTAAAGGTCTGGATTTTGATATATCAGGGCATTTGCCTTTCCTGTGCTAAAAAATCGACACTTTGGGATATATTATTTGTTATTTTAAACTTATATTTTATCAAACTCGATATTCCTTTTTAGTGTGAAATAAATCAAAGGCATTCCTGGTTTATAAAGGAGCGAGAATTTTAAATCATTCATTTATCGAAATATTCTTTGGACACAGTCATTCAAAACTAATTGCATAAATAACCGACTAAGGACAGAAAATGCCGGAAACAATACACGAAAATATCAACAGTCACCTTCAAGACTTTTCTTCTCAAATTGATAACGATATTACAAGAGTATCAATCATTCTCGCAGCGGGTCATGGCAGGCGTATCCGCTCTGAAAAGTCAAAAATGTTACATGAAATCTGGGGGGTGCCAACTGTTTTACGAGTCGCAGATGCTGTGCGAACAGGATTGAATTCAGAAAACCAGATTGTTGTCGTAGGTAAAAAAGCCAAAGAAGTTGTTCAGACATTGGGTAATCACAACAATCGAATATTTACACATCAGCACGATCAACTCGGAACGGGTGATGCAGTACGAATCGGTATTCAGCCTTTGACTGACGCAGACTTTGATGGCGATGTCTATGTTTTTCCAGGTGACATGGGGTTATTGACGAAAAAGGTTGTGAGTGAGTTAATGGCTGATTTTAAGAAAAACGATTGTGATATGATCGTATTAACTGCGGAATATCATGGTGATCCGGAGTTGAATTACTATGGCAGAATTTTGAGAGTACCATCTCACGATATCAATGGAAATTCATCCGGAGATGATTTTGATAAAGTTATCGAGATTAAAGAACATAGAGATATTATTGAGACGTCAACAAAATCACCGTATAAGGTACAATACAATAGTCGAGAGTACGAATTTAGCCGAAATAATCTTATTAAAATAAATGAATTTAATACAGGTGTTTACGTATTTAAATTGGCACCATTCAAGTTCAGTCTGTCCCAGTTGAAAAATGACAATGCCCAAAACGAATTTTACATGACAGACATGATTAAAATATTTAACCAAAATGCATTGACTGTTCGATCTGTGTATGCGTCTGATTCGAGTACGGTTTTAGGATTTAATAACAAGAGTGTATTAAAGGAAATGGATCGTATTGCCGGTGAAAAAGTTTATGATCAGCTGAAAGACATTATTACAATTGATGATAAGGACGATTTTTTCATTGACGATAACGTTGTTTCACAAATCATAGAAATGGACAAAAAATATGCACCGCTTGATATCGTCATTGGCAAGGGTGTTTACATTGGCACAGGTGTTGTTCTTAACCGGGGAGTAAATCTTCGGGACAGAGTATATTTAAGTGGAAATATTGAACTTGGTAAAAATGTTCGGATCCATGAAAATGTTATGATGACCACCTTCCCCGATCAAACACTGTCCATCGGTGATAACAGCGAAATATTTCAGGGAAATATTTTTAAAGGGAATTTAGAGATTGGAGTACGATGTCGTATTGAATCCGGCGTCAATATTACCGGTTCTGATGATCACCCGACAAAGATTGATGATCATGTTTTAATTAAAGGGACCAGTTATTTATTTGGCTGCAAAGTTGACGAAAATGTAATCATTGAGCATTCTGTTTTGAAATGTAAGTATATCGAAAAGACAATTCAGAGAGATGGTAATGTTAAAGCGATTCGCTGGATATTGCCAATGCCGGAAGGTCTGGATTCAATTCATCCATTAGAATAACATATGCGAATCATTTGTAGTGAATGTTAATTCTTCAGCACTCAACGTATATTGGGCACTGAATAAATCATGAACAGCAGAGATCGGTTCAGGTTATTGGCATTTTTCTGGTAATAAGTTAACTCCTGAAAATTTAATTTTGCGTGTTTATTAAACGCATTAAAGTAAAAATCTGTATCAGGTATTAATTCGCCGATCCTGAAAAACGATTTAATATGCTTGTATTCAATATGTTATGTATCATATATCAGTTGATGAAATGCCCGAAAAATCAACTGTTTATCGTAATAACCGGTCAATCCGGTTGAACGAATCTAAGGAGAACCTAATGCAGGGGCAATCCCGGAATGGTAAAGAGTAACAATTTCTTTACAATGGTTTATGTTGAATCCGAATCACAGACTTTACCGACGCTCTCATGCAGTCCCGCGGGATAATTTTAGAAAAAGAGTTCAAGCAATATTATGACCTTTGTTTACAATGGATCAAATCGCGTGATCAAGCGTATCGACAGTTTACAAAACAAAGAACAATTATTTTATGATGATGCCGGCAACCTGGAAATACGAATCGATCCGCCAAACTGAATAACAGGCTGTGAATTTGACGAAGTAACCCGTTTAGCAACAGTCCTTTATCCCGGTGAAACTATTAACTATACCTACTATGACGGCAATGGTAATTTGTGAACAATGATCGATGCTGACGGTACGACATTTTATTATTATGACGAATGAAACCGGCTAATATCCGTAAACGATCATAATCGCAATGCTGTCAGTTACGAGTATGACTCGAATAACAACAGGAAAAGAATAACTTATCCTGCAGGCTTTATCGTGGACTGTGTATATGACCCGGTTAATCGATTAAAAACAATGACCTGGAATACGGATAAAACAGTGATTTTGGGTTATGATAATGCCGGCCGGTTGGTGACGATTCACTATCCAAATACTGTCATCGGATTCGCCCGATATAAGGAGGTTCGATTGTCTCTAATTTGATTTGCTGATTTCCGTCACGCATTCTTGATTAGATCTCTAAATCGATGAAAGAGATATTGAGGATCGTGGGGGCCCGGTCCGGACTCAGGGTGATACTGTACTGCAAACATCGGTTCCTTTTCATGCTGTATACCCTCAATCGTATTATCATTTAAGTTAATGTGAGTAATCTCCAAATTATCTAAGTTGCATGTGGCAGCATCGATTGCAAAATTATGATTTTGTGATGTAATTTCGATTTTTTCTGTTGTTAAATCTTTTACGGGGTGATTGCACCCATGGTGCCCGAATTTCAGCCGGTATGTCTCGCCACCGCATGCAAGTCCCAGCAACTGATGGCCAAGGCAAATTCCCATAACAGGAACCTTGCCAATTAATTGTCTGGCATTATCAATTGCATAAGAAACCGCGGCCGGATCCGCGGGTCCATTTGAATAAAAAACGCCGTCCGGTTTGAGTTTTAACACGTCTTCTGAGGTTGTTTTTGCAGGAACAACGGTTACATCCATACCACATATTCTTAAATTTCTGAGAATATTGTATTTAATACCAAAGTCATAGGCGACAATATTGAGATCAGCTTTAGGTAATTTATCCGATAAGCCCCAATAATCATTACTGCTGCATTTGACATCCCATCTATAGGTATCGTCACAACTTACTTTTGATGCATAATCCTGTCCATCAAGACCTTCCCAATTTTTTGCATTGGTAATTGCGTCAGCTTCAGTAATTGTTCCACTGACACAGAGGAAGCCTTTCATTGTCCCCTCGGTCCTGAGTGTTGTCGTTAGTGCTCTCGTGTCAATCCCGGCTATTGCCGGGATTTTATTTTCCTTGAGGAATTCTGGAAGTGACTGTTCACTGCGCCAGTTTGCAGATTGATTAAGTTCATGAATGATTAAGCCATTTAAAAATAATCCTCTCGACTCCATATCAGCTGAATTAATACCGGTACTTCCAATTTCAGGGTATGTCATCGTTACAAATTGACCGCAATAGGATGGATCACTTAGAATTTCCTGATACCCCGTCATGCCGGTATTAAAAACGATTTCACCGGTTTTATCGATTTCAGATCCAATCGAGTGTCCACGATAAATTGTTCCATCTTCAAGTGCAAGAAATGCCTTTTGATTACGTTTCTCCTGCCAGTGCCAATTTTTTTGAGTCATATCGTTTTCCAGTAGTTAAAATTAAAATATATGTCCAGAAAAATGTTATAAGCTATAACCTTTTTTAAAGAATGTTTATATTTAAGGGAATAATTTTTAAATTAATGAGTTACTTCCACTTTTTTAATTACAACAGAAATGATCGAAGCGAGTTTTCGTCAGCTTCTATATTTACAGGGAACATACAAACTGATTAACAGTCATAATCGCTATCTGCCTGATTGAATTAAAAATCTTGTTTTTTCAAGTGTCCATATATTTCTGATAGTATCCTGGAGATTTTAGGAAGATCACGTTGGTATTTACTGATGTAGATCGTTAGATTCAGCGGGAAATCAAGTATGATTAATTTAATAATTCTTATAAGGGGCATTTTACTATGGGATTAAACGAAATGCCGATGGGGCTGTCCCTGTTGATATGCGATTTAATTATTCAGGACAAGCAGACAAATAAACGGACATTGGTTGGCTTATTTGATCGTCTATTTACAGCAAAACTTCCGTGTGTTCATCCTTCTTTATCTATTTTTGTGTCATTGACCAGCGGTCATGGACAGTATAATTGCGAAATTGTTTGTCGTCATCAAGCGAAGAAAGAGGTTACTTTTTCTGTAAAAGGTAACGTCGCGTTTCAAAATCCGTTACAGGTTGTAGAGCTGGTTTTTAATGTTCAGGGAATCACATTTCGTCATGAAGGTGAATATTGGCTTGAGTTTAATGTTGATGGTGTCCCGGTTATGATGAGGCGGATATTCATCGTTTTAAAGGAAAAAGAACCAGGCAAATCCGGATCGAAATAATACATGCCTCTTTATAAATTTAAGATTTCAAATTCCGCCGGGAAAATTCAAGAGCTTTTGATTGAAGGTGATAATCAGGCTGATGCAACCCGGCGCCTGCAAATTCGCGGTTTGATTCCGATTGAATTTTTAGGGCAGAGTAACAGTTCGTCTTCGTCTCCGCCAATGCAATGGGGATTTCGGAAGAAGTTTGATGTGGCAGACTTTACCGATAGACTTGTCCCATTGCTGCAGGCAGACATTCCTTTAGAGAAAGCGTTGGCAATTGTTGAGGAAACGGGTGAAAGCCGGGATGAAAAAGAAATAATTTCCAGTTTAAGGCGAGGATTACATGAAGGACGAAAATTCTCCCAACTTATTCGGGATCGAAGTCAATTGTTCCCTAAAATGTATGCCAGTATCGTTGAAGCCGGCGAGGAAGCTGGAGCGTTACCCCAGGTTTTGGGTCAATTAAGAGATTTCCTGAATATGACGCGGGAAATGAAGGCTTTCTTAATTTCAGCTTCAATCTATCCATTTTTTGTGATTGTTGTATGTGTGGGCGTTATTTCTTTGCTGCTGGGGATTGTCGTGCCTCGATTTGCACGAGTCATCGTCAGTACAGGACGAGAGCCGTCTTTCAGTACACAATTATTATTGAATTCTTCTGAGTTTATTCGGAATTATTGGTGGGGAGGATGCATTTTACTGGTGATTATGATGTTTATTATAAAACAGGCTGAACATGAAGGAAAGGTAAAGGAAATTTGGGATTCGGCTGTACTTAAACTTCCATTTTTAAATCGAATCGTCATACTCGCCAATATAGGTCGTCAGGTAAGAACAATGTCTATACTCATGAAGAGTGGTGTACATTTACTGGATACAGTTTCAATTTCCGCAAGAGTATTGCAGAATAATAAATTAAGGGATTCTATCGCAGGACTTGCTGCAGAGTTGAAACGGGGAGAACGATTATCATCTGCACTAAGCCGCAGCCAGTATATTCCTCCTCTTGTTATCCGTATGTTATCGGTCGGTGAAGAGACGGGAGCAAGTGACGAAATGCTTGAGCGGGTAGCAGATCGCTATGATAGTGAGCTTAAACAAATAATCAAGAGGGCATTGGCCTGGTTTGAGCCTATGGTAATTGTATTATTGGGTGGTATCGTCGGCACAATTGTTCTTTTGCTGTTTTTAGCCGTATTAGATATCCAAAGCAGTTTTTAGCCGATTAATGATTTGAATGTTCTGTGAATAAATATTGTCTGTTTAAATTGTGTATTAACTGATTTCCAGGGTTAATAAAATAACGATTTTTCAGCAATTCAAAATTACAGGTTTTTTTCGGGCATTTTTTGAATACGCTTTTGTTAAACACATTAGTCAGATTCGGTCAACAAGTATACAGTAATAAAAAGCAGGTTGTTCGTGATAATTCTGATTTATTTTGAATACGTTACGAAATATTGGTGTCAATTATCTTGATTATTGTGAATTAAATCATAAAAATTAACTGGTCTGTCACAAGGATAACAGAATGAATAAAATGAAATTTCAAAATGAGACGATAATACGATCATATTTTTCACTTACTGAATTAATGGTTGTATTATTGATTATTGGTCTTGTTGTGGGTCTGGTTGGACCCGCCTTATTTGAGCGTTACCAGGAGGCACAAAGAAAGGCTGCAAAAGCACAGATTATGCTTATTAAAGAATGTGTTAAGAGTTATTATCTTGATATGAATGAGTTCCCCCGATCGTTAGAAGATATTGTTAGAAACCCAGGTTCAGGCAGTAATTGGAAAGGACCCTATATTGAAGATGCGATCATTCCTAAAGATCCATGGGGAAATGACTATCTGTATGATTTTCCCGGTAGAAATAATCGGGCATTTGAGATTTACAGTTATGCGAAAGATAATGCACCGGGCGGGGAGGGTGGTGATGCTGATGTGGGTAGTTGGAGTGAATAATTTAGCAGATGTTTTACACTCAATATCCGGACAATAATTTAGACCCGGAGAAGAGGTATATCTCAGCGGAATTCAAATTAAGATGGCATATAGTAACCAAAATGTTACCAGGGAACAAACCCATTTTACGCTTTTAGAAATCATTATCGTCTTAGTTATTTTTGGATTAGTTTTAGGAATCTTAGCACCAAGGCTTGGGCATATTTCTTCTGGCATTATTCGTTCAGACGCGATAAAAAATATTAAATCTTCCTTTTATATGGCTTCAAGCATCGCAGCTGCTACAGGAAAACCGGTAAAACTCAAATTCGATATTGAGGAAAAGTCTATTGATATTAATCATTCCAAAGCGTTGAACACGAGTCATGCAGATGATGATTTTGATACTCCGGGAGGTAGTATTTTTGACGATCTAAAACAATTTAAACTCCCCGGGAGTACAGAGATAGATCCTAATTCACCTCACAGTTTTTCTGAAAATGCATTCGAATACAGTTTTTATCCGAATGGTGAAGCAGCGGGTCCAAAAATTTCTATTCTGATTGAACAAAGCATTATTTTATCGATTGATATTGATCGTTTAACCGGTAAACCTGTGATTGCTGCAGATGAATTCAACTAAACAATTTACTCTAATTGAAGTCCTGTTAGCGATGGTAGTTCTCGCCTTATCCCTTGGTGTCACGCTGGCAATTTCTGCACAGGCAAAAGGGGATATAATAAGAGCACAACAACGTTGGATTATGCAGCATTCTCTCGAACAGGTTGTTGAATATTGTTTGCTCGCAGATCCTGACCATATAAATATTCCGGACGATTTGCTGCCAGAGGGATTCTCAGCTGAATGCAACGTAGAAATTGTGGAAAATGGACTCCCTGAATTTGCAACCGTTGATGATTATAAAGGATGGCAGCTGGGAGTGTATACCGTTACTCTTTATAATAACTCGGCCAATTTGACCAGTGAACAGATGGTCCATAAACTGATTCCACGCGATCGTGGGTTATGATGATTAAATCGAATCAGATGAAAAAGAAGTTTACTCTTATTGAGGTTATCATTGCCATATCACTTTTAGTTACAGTGATCGGTATTTTATTTCTGGGTACAGGAACTGTTATGAGTTCCTGGGAACAGCTGGGCAGGCATACAAAGAGTCTGGAGGAACTTTTCCTTTTAGATCGCAGCCTGGATTCTATACTCACAAATATCATCCCGATGACCTGGCCTAATGAAGAGAATAATAAACAGGAATCGTTATTTACCGGTGACAGTGACAGGGTTGTTTTTAGTTATATCCATTCATTTAATCGACTCGAAGACGGTGCAATTCGTACATGTAATATGTTTGTTGAGGATGAAGCGTTAGTTATATATTATTGCGAGCGGCCGCCTTTTCCTGAAAATTTAAATTCGGAAATAGTAAAGCGATCGATATTAGCTTACGACATTGATTCTGTTCGTTTTACCTACGTCGATCTGGATGAGGGTAACCTTGAATTTAAGGATACCTGGGAAGATGAAGATTACCTTCCACTGGGAATTCGAGTTGATGTCAGATTTATGAATGGCACCAGACAGAGTTGGTTTCGAAGAACTGCCGGATCATCATTTTACGAGCGGTGGGGGAAGTATGAGCAGAAAGAACGCACATGAAACCGCTCCCGCATCATTATCGTCCCGGTGATATCCCGTTAAAAAATGAGAATGGTTTGGCATTGATTATAGTCCTGGGAGTTGTCAGTCTCTTTACGGTACTTTCGGGTATGCTGATCAGCTCTTCCAAAGTAGCGGGAATCAGTTCAAGAATCAATGTTGACCGAAGTCGAGCTAAATATGCTGCAGAATCTGCAACGGCATTCACACATTGGATGGTAATGAATTACAACTTCAACCGTCCTAAGGAATTGATTGAGGAGGATTCTGAGGAGGAGGCCTGGCTGGCTGATGGGACTGTTCATAAACTTAATATGGTGGACGGGCTGACCGCTGAAGTAAAAATTTTTGATGTTAACCGTGGATGGAATATACGGAAACTTCGAAATGAAAAATCAAAACTGATTAATCGTTATGCCCTGGAAGATGACGAAAAACGGGAAGAATATAACCGATTTTTTGCTGTGTTTAACGACTATATAGACCGGGATAACAAAAATCGCAGCCACCCGGATTACGGAATGGAAAATGATGATTATGATGCATTGGGTTTTGAAAATTTTCCACGTAACAGCAGTGTTGTTTTCAGAGAAGAGATGTATTGGTTGGACAGTGTAAAATTTCTGGTGCCTAACTTAGGAGATTTGGAATCGTCCACTGCCTTGCCTGATGATTTATTCAGGGTCATCGCTCCACGTGGTATATCTGATCCGGGGTCAAATCAGTATTCATTTTGGTCAGCGCCAATGCATTGGCTCGAATCAAATATCCGTGATGGATTTTCAGGTTCAGAACGAAGTATAGTTTCAGAATGTCGGGAAAATGGATTTACTGATGAGCTAACCTTGCAGGAGTGTTTGGGATTTGACTTATTTTCGAAATTAAAATCAATTAGAGGATTATCATTTGATCCCAGGAGTACACAGGTTTATACAATTGATGTTACTGTCTCAAGTGTTAACGGAGAGATTAATCGCCGGATGGTCAGCACAATAAATTTGAAGAATATACCTGCATTTGTCGGAAATAGTAATGTTGGGCGGATGGTTACTCTTCCCTACTGGCAAAAAATATTTTATTGAACCCCGTATAAAGAGTCTTCGAATAATTTTGCAGGTTATTTTCTTTTGCAATACTTTTTTTGAATTCAGTGATGATAATTGAGGTGATTGCAAACGTATATTCCGCCGGTAATAATCTTACATATGTGTTCAGCATGTCTGTACTTAAGGGCTGACGCAGACTTTTGATATTACCTCATTATCGCATCAATCAATAAGGTTAAATTCTATAAACACGTCAAGGCTGCCTGGGAATAAAGCTGGTTCTTATGACGATTCAAACCAGCATAAACAGATCGGTATGAGGGTTATTGAAGCAACGATTTTGTTAATTGTTGTTTCTGGATTGGGACCTGGGGTTATTATATCATTGAAGGCTGGAACTTGTTTGATTCTTTTTATATGACTATAATAACCCTGGCAACAGTTGGTTATGGAGAAACCCATGATCTGAGTACAATGGGGCGTCTATTTACGGTATGCCTCATTATTGTTTCTATTGGTGTTGTCGGTTATGGGGTGTCTAATTTGGCTGCATTTGTTGTCGAAGGTGAATTTCAACGTATTATTCAGGGGTCGAAGGTGAATTTCAACGTATTATTCAGGGTCGGAAAATGGATAAACGAATCGCAAAAATGAAAGGTCATATAATTCTTTGCGGTGCTGGACATAATGGGAAATGTGTTGCGATGGAATTTTTCAAAACACATACTCCATTTGTTGTGATTGAAAGACAATCACAATATATTGAGGATATTTTGGAAATTGGTGATATTCCTTATATACAGGGCGATGCGACAGCTGACAGTGATCTTATATCAGCAGGTATACATCGTGCTAAAGTGTGACTTCTCTATCTGATGACAAGGATAATACCTTTGTTGTACTGAGTGCCCGTTCACTGAATGCTAATTAAAAAATTATTTCCAGGAATATTGAAATCCAGAATGCTGAAAAACTTCGGAAAGCCGGATCTGATGAGGTTATTTCTCCGAATTCAATTGGTGGTTTGCGAATAGCTTCGACAATGATTCATCCAACTGTGGTTCAGTTTCTCGATGCAATGCTCAAAGATACATCAACTGCCATTCGCTTTGAAGAAATACGTATTTCCGAGTTAAAGTCAATAGTCGGCTTATCCGTTAAAGAAGCTGATATCGCAAATAAAACTGGTTTAATTGAATTGGCTGTAATGCATGATAATGGCTCCTGTGAATTTAACCCGGGTGATGAAATACGTTATAAAGAGGGAGACACCTTATTAGTCATGAGTTCACGGGACCAAATAGGCAGGCTTAAGAAAATTTGAATTGCTTATGGTCAATGATAACTGAAAGATTACAATTTAATTCACACTATGAAAAGACTTTTAATTACTGGTGCGAATGGTTTTTTGGGTTGGAATTTATGCCTTGCTGCGGCCAGAAGCCGGGCTGTATCCGGAACCGTATTTTCGAATCCTGTAGACATACCGGGTGTCAATTGTAATAAAATAGACCTTACCGAATACCGTGCTCTAAAAAACATTTTTCCCCACATTAAACCGGATGCTGTTATTCACACAGCTGCCATGACACATCCTGACGACTGCCAGAACGACCCGTCACTGTCAAACAAAATAAATGTTGACACATCTCTTAATATAGCAGGATTATGTGCGGATCTGGGCATATCGTGCGTGTTTACGTCATCGGATTTGGTGTTTGATGGGTTACATGCTCCATATGATGAGGACTCTGACGTATCACCAGTGAGTTTATACGGTGAACAAAAAGTCATTGCTGAAGAAGGAATGATGAATCGCAATCCAAATATGACGATTTGTCGTATGCCGTTGATGTTTGGAGATCCGGGGCCCGTGGCGGCAAGTTTTATCCAACCCATGATAGAAGCATTAGATCTTGAAACTCCAATAAATCTATTCATTGATGAATATAGAACTCCGGTCAGCGGTTACACTGCTGCGAAAGGTATTTTGTTGATGTTGGATCATTTCGAGGGGCTTATACATTTAGGGGGCAGTGAGCGAATTTCACGTTATGAATTTGGAAAATTAATTTGTTCAGTTTATAATTTCCAAAGTAAAAAACTCAATCCATGCAAACAATCTGATCTGAAAATACCTGCACCCCGTCCTCCAGATGTATCTTTAGACAGTTCTAAAGCATTTGGATTAGGATATGAAACATTGCCTCTGATTAAAGAATTAGAAAATTTGTTTGCAAAAAAATAAGTTTTTGTTCAGATCATTTTTTCGATTGAAACGTTAATAAATTTTGTCTTTACTATGACGATCGTTCAGAGTCCCGATGAAACGATATTCAGCCTTAAAAGGAAAGGAATACTGATGAGTGATCAAAAAATTTCGCGAAAGAGTTATTTGTCGAAAAACTTGGGTGACTATCCGGAATTGACGGACGTTTTCGGTGTCAAATATCAAAAGGTAGATGATTTGAGATACGGTACTAATCCACACCAGACTGCAGCCTGCTATAAACCTTTAGAAGCACCTGCACCTATCGGTGATTTGGAAATGTTAAAGACCGGGAAAAGTGGTTTATCTCAAACAAATTTAGAAGATATTTCATATTCACTGAACATTTGTAAAAACTTTAATCGACCGGCGTGTGCCTGTATGAAGCATGTTAACCCGAGCGGGGCTGCAGTCGCAGTGGGAGAAGAATCTGTAAGAGATGTTTATATCAAAGCCAGAGATGGAGATCCGAGAGCTGCATTTGGTTGCGTCGCCGGATTCAACGTAGAAGTCGACCAGGAAACTGCGATTGAAATTATGTCAACCTTTGTTGAGTGTGTTGTTGCTCCTTCAGTTACAAAAGAGGCTTTAGATGTATTCAGTGACCATGAGCGATTTAAACTGAATCGGCATATAAGAATTGTTAAGTGTGGTGATCTTGCCTCGTTGCCAAAGACGATTTCAGATAGAAATCAGGTCATCCGAACCATCAAGGTTCTGGCAGATGGTTCTTTGATTATTGCTGATCCGTTACTCTCTCATATGGGATCGGTTAATGATGTAAAAACGGCATCAGCTGAAAACAAAAAATTGGGTTATGTTGAATCAACTGTTACGGCGTCAGATCAGCAGCGGTATGATTTACTGACTGCATGGTATATCAATATGAATGTCCGGTCAAACGGCATTGTTATCGTTAAAAATGGCGTCGCATTAGCTGTTGGAACTGGCGAACAGGATCGGGTTGGTGCTGTGGAGCAGGCTGTATGGAAATATGAAAATAAATATGAAGGCAGAGAAACGATATCTAACGCGGTCATGGCCAGTGATGGATTCTTTCCATTTTACGATGCTGTTGAAACAGCACAAAAAGCAGGTGTTACAGCGATTATTTCACCGGCGGGATCTGTTAACGATGCCGATGTCATCAAGCGTGCCAATGAAATTGGAGTTGCCATATTTCACGCACCTGAACGTATTTTTTCGCATCATTAAACGTTAATTCTTTCTTACAGCAGACAAAATATAGAGATTATACTTTTCTGTGACAGCCTATGATTGGTCAGCTGTGAATCGGAGCTGTACGGTCATGTGCTGTCCTTATTGCCATCGGCATGAATACCGGGGGAAACCGATCTATTCCTGGTGTAAGGGTATCCCTTTAGTGAAGCAGAAGTCCATTGGCGAGATTTTCTGCGATCATTGAAAAAACGGGAGTTGTCAGGCATCAAAATGATAACAGCTGACGATCATGAAGAGCTGAAGTTAAATCGTCTTTAAAAAAGATGGATTACTGGACTAATCTGAATTACTTGCAAGGTAATGAGCAACTACGCGTTCAACATCTCCATAATTATGCGTCATCATTAGATTTAATCTCAATGATTTTGCACACGGAAACCCAGCCACATAAGATTTAAAAAACTTCCTCATTATTGCAAAATGTTTATTAACGCCATAGGTTTTTTCAAATAATGCTGCATGTTCTAACAGCACGTTTATTCTATCTTCAAGACTGATTTGAGAACGATGCAGCGTTTTGTTAAACAACCAGGGATTTCCAAAAATTCCCCTGCCGATCATGATTCCATCTGCACCAAAATTATTTGCTGATTTTCTTGCCTGTTCCAAAGAGTTGACATCACCATTACCAATAATCAATGTTTGACTTCCCAGGTTATTTCTAATTTCAACCGCCTTTGCTATCTGGTCCCATCTCGCCGGAACTCTCGACATTTCATTTCGTGTGCGAGCATGTATTATTATTGCAGCAGGCTCAGATTCTAATAAATGTTTTATCCAATTATCCGTATCAGTACGATCATACCCCAGTCTGGTTTTTACCGAAACAGGAAGATTGCCTGCTCCACTCAGCGTTTCTTTAATTATCCTCTTTATTAAATTTGGATTCCGTATTAACGCTGCTCCGGCCCCTTGTTTTTCGACGGATTTGTCAGGACAACCTGTATTGATATCAATTCCATCAAATTGCAATTCTGCTGCCAGTGCTGCAGATTTATAAAAATTATCCGGCTTTGAACCAAAAAACTGAGCTAAAATGGGACGTTCCCGGTTGCAAAATCTTAAATCATCAAGTAACGCATTTCTTCCAGGCGAACAAAGACCGTCACAAGATACAAATTCTGTATAAAAAACATCCGGTCGACCATACTTTGCAACAATCTGCCTGAAGACTGTATCGGTTACACCCGCCATTGGAGCCAGAATGAATATTGGCTTATTTAATTTTTCCCAAAAACCCAAATTCATGTTATGTTAGATTTTCGTTTATTTCTATTATTCATCTACAATAATCAACCTCAATTATAAGTAGATGCAAATTATTTTCAAGCGTTTCAAATCATGGATAATTATGAAAATTTTAATCACAGGTTCCTCAGGATTACTCGGTTCATCTATCATTGGCCAACTTGAGAAAAGAGGTCACCAGTTTATTCGGTTAGTCAGATCTCAATCCGACGATTCAGCAGCTAAAATATGGAATGCAGAAACTGGAGATATCGACAAACCAATTGAAGACGACATTTCAACTGTCATTCATTTATGCGGCAGAAATTTAATTTCACCCAGGTGGAGTAAAAAAGTTAAACAGGAACTCCGTGACAGCCGGATAATCAGTACAGTTAGTCTTGTAAACTTAATTAAAAATTTACCAAAAACTCCAAACTTGGTAATCACAGCATCCGGTATCGGCTATTATGGCAACCAGAATGAAAAAAGCCTTTCTGAAAAAGAGCCGAACGGTAAGGGATTTCTATCAACATTATGTAGAGATTGGGAAGATGCTGCATCGGAACTTGCCCATCGTGGAATCCGGGTTGTTCATCTTAGACTCGGGATTGTATTATCTGATCAAGGTGGTGCTCTATCCATAATGAAGCCCGCCTTTAATCTCGGGATAGGGGGAATTTTAGGGGATGGAAAACAATACATGAGCTGGATTACCATCGATGATGTAATTGATTGTATTGAATTCATTATATCAGACAAATCTCTTAGCGGCCCGATAAACATCGTATCTCCGAATCCGGTAACAAACAGTGAATTTACCAAAACACTTGGAGACGTATTAAACCGACCGACTCTTATTCCTCTGCCAAAGACAGTGTTAAGGATTCTTTTAGGAGAAATTGCTGACGAATTACTATTAGCCAGCACAAGGGTCATTCCGGAAAAATTAAACAACGCCAAATTTGAATTTAAATATTCTGAGTTAAAAGACGCATTAAATCATCTAATAAAACAGATATGATTCGGGCTCAGTATCTTTAACTTGAATTAAAATTATCTTTAAACTGCCGTGATTGTAAATCAGCTGTTTTATGCGAGAATTCAAAGATGATTTTTACCCCGATTTCATGTTTAGAATCTCTATAACAAGAACCCATTAGCATTTCATGAAAATCCGTACTGATAAATGAAATCTCACGCAGTCATATTAAAAGAATTTGGTGAACCAAAAAAAGTTTTGTTTTATCAGGAAATTAATCTTCCCGGACTTTCGGCAAACCAGGTACTGGTTGAAATGAAAGCCGCACCAATCAATCCAGCTGATATTAATTTGGTCGAAGGGAAATATGGAATATTACCTGAATTACCAGCAGTTCCCGGGAATGAAGGTCTCGGCATCGTTGCAGAAACCGGTAAGAATATAACAAATTTTTCTAAAGGCGATACAGTCATATTCCCCAACCAGCTCGGTGCCTGGTCCAGGCACCGAATCTGCGAAACGCATAGCTTAATAAAGGTTAAAAACAGCTGCGACTTATTACAGGGAGCGATGCTCGCGGTGAATCCACCGACGGCATGGCGGTTATTAAATGACTTTGTTGAATTAGAACCGGGCGATTGGATAATTCAAAATGCAGCCAATTCATCTGTTGGTCAACTGATTATTCAATTCGCTAAATCGAAAAGGGTTAAAACAGTCAATATCGTCCGCCGAGCATCGTTAATTCAAGAACTTAAGGATATCGGTGCTGATATCGTTATCATCGATCAAAAACAATTCTCCAGGGTTGTAAAAAAAGAGACTGATAATGCTGAAATTAAATTAGGGATAAATGCCGTTGGCGGTCAAAGTGCTAAAGAAATAGCAAAATCTTTGGTGATTAAAGGTAAAATGGTTACTTATGGTGCAATGGGCATGGAACCGGTTACAGTCGGTAATGCACTTTTAATTTTTAAGAATATCAGTTTCCATGGATTCTGGATAAGTGCCTGGTTTAAGAATACTGATTCCACTGTCATTGCAAATATGTTTAATAAAATATCTGATATCATCCAACAAAATAATATTGCTGTTTCAATTGAAAAATGTTATCCCCTCGACCACATACATCACGCAGTCACGCATGCACAAAAAAGTAAACGAAATGGCAAAATTATGCTGACAATGGAATGAAATATATCAAAACAGCATTTAACTCAACGGCTAAAAATTCAAAAATTATAGTGAAACCTTGCTATTCTATTCAATAACAATCGATACCCTGGCTGGCTCTGAATCAATTTTTCCGTCATTAACAACAAAGTCGAAGTGATCAGTGCCTGATGCGTTTTCATTGGGCGTATATCTGAAATTCCCAAATTCTTTATTAAGGATTTTTACGATTCCTTTTTTTGCCTGCTCAACGAGTTTAAATGATAATCGAGCATCTTCCACGTCTACGCCTGTTAAAATATTTATATTACTAAAACCGCGACTTACTGACACTTTCTGATCAAATGCCAGGGGTCTGTCATTAACAGAATTTACAAAAACCGAGAATGACGATTCATTGTAATCTGTGCCATCAAATAGTTGGATTGTTATGATTGCCAGACCGAATTCATTATTTTTGGGAATGATATCAATATTCCCACTGCCTTTATCTGACTTTATATTACTATAACTAATCACGATATTCTCGTTTGGTATTAGTGACTTATTAGAACTGACTGCATTAATTTCAAGAACCTGTATATCCTCATCTCTTCCTCCGCCTTCATCAACAGTAAATTTTATTCCTTTAATTATTCCATCTTCATCAATAACCAAATCAGAAATCTTCGACATAGTCGGTAAATCATTTACCGGTGTTACGGTTAAATTTAAAATGAGTTCAGCTTTTCTGCTGTTATAATTACTCAAGATATTAATCTGTGCATTCCCAATTTCATTTTTATTCGGCAGTATATCAATTAATCCTGATGAACCCGTTTCATCAAAATCAGTTAATTCCAGTATCACATTCGAATCAGATATCAGTTTTGTATTCGTACTTGAAATACTAAACGAAAAGTCACTCTTGGAAATATTACTGTTTGTTTTTAAATCAATTCGAAAGGGAATCCCTTTTAAGCCAACGTCTTCTTCTGTTTCAAGCGTGGTGAATTGAGATGAAATTTTTAGTGAATCACGTTTTATACCTCGTACCGGCTGAGCTAAAACAAGTGACGGTGGAACTGTTGGAATCACAATTGATTCTCTGCCATCAATCATGTGATCCAGACCGGAAGGTTTTTCAGCATCAGAAATTTCCACTGAAATTGATGTTTCGTGTTCTTTAATATTATCACTTGCAGTTAAGGTAACCATTGTGCTTTCAGAAACGGTCTCATTTGGGATCAGCACGATTGTACCATCAGACGCATCTGTATTATCATCTGAAAAATCAACTCTTATATTATCATTACTAATAATTGATTGATTGTTACTGCCTGCTGCTATGACTGATTTCTGAGACTCTTCGTCCTCCCCGCCGCCCTTATCAGCGGTAAATGTAATGATTGACTCGCGGTCGTCCTTATAAATTGTTACAATCTCGGGAATACCTGAAACAATTGGTGGATCGTTTACAGGTGTAACAGAAAATAGAAACGATGTTTCAGCAGATGATTCACCATCTGAAACTCTTATTGTTATTGTAGAATTACCGACCTGATCTTTAATCGGAACCAGATTCAGAGTCCCTCCGATAGATCCGGTATGATCATCAAAATAATCTATGATAATATTATCATCAGGTATTAATCGCGAGTTAGAACTGATCGCTTTTACTGTTAATACCTGTATATATTCATCTCGTCCACCCCCTTCACTTGCTGTAAAAATAATTTCAGAAATCTTCCGTTCTTCGACAGTTGTTTGATCCGAAATTTCCGAGATTACCGGTATATCATTTACCGGCAGAATGGAAACAAAAAAAGCCGTGCTGACGTCCATAAAACCATCACTGACTGTGATGATAATTTTACAAGAACCATTTTTATCCTTCTCCGGGAAAATTTCGAACCAGCCATCAGGTGCATCAGATTCATCATCACTAAAGTTGATACGAATATTTTCTGCAGGAATGATCGTCGTGTCAGAACTCATCGCGGTGACCGTTAAAACCTGTTGATTTTCCATTGGATTTTCCCCTTCATCAACAATTAATGGTATTCGTTTTGATTTATGATCCTCATCCAGGGTTATATTTTTAATTTCCCCTATCGTTGGAGGTAAATTTTCAATGTCTGATTTTATATATTTAGCGGACGCCCAACCGATAATGCCAACAGCGGGTTTTATCTGCACCCAGGTATCATTTTTAACGTTAAGCACCGAAACAACCTGCCCCGGCTGCATGTCAGTATACGATTTAAATAACTCACCGGGGCCACTGTAAACTCTTGTTTCATAAACTATTTTGTTATCGAAGGATAAACAGCTTTTGGGTATCCATGTCTCTACACTTGGGGAAATATCAATTCTCAACCACCCATCTACTGCTTCAATAATCCGAACAGAATCGTTTTTATTTAATTGTGTAATAATACCGTGTCGGGTTGATGGGCCACTCCGAATGTTTAATGACAATGCAGTTACGCTTCCGGTTTTTTGACTCTGCTCATCTGCACTCAATCCATTAATTAAAAGTAAATGTTGAATTAAAACAAAAAATAAATGGAATATGTAATTTCGATTCATAAAATAAAAATTTCAGCGTATAATTTCGTAAAAACAATCTCTAACGTCACAAACAAATATATAGAATATCTCTGTTATTCATCCAAAAAGATAGTCTAATGAAATATAAAAATCGCGAAAAAATTTTCATTTTTAAGCCTGTGGCAATACCTGAATTTTGATTAATATTCGGGTGGATATTACATCCGATACAATTTTTTACTGTATGATTAATTTATTCATAGGAAATAAAATACCAGTCTTGTCAAAACACTTTGAGACTATATCTATATAAGTTGTTACACTGTCTTAAAGAAACGCGAAAACTACAGGAAGGCTTTTTCAAATTTTAATCCTGAGACAGTGGTCCGATACACAACATTGGATTTTAAAAAATTAATGAACAACCCCGGAATCATTCGAAATCGGCTAAAAATCACTGCTGCAATTAATAACGCAAAACACTTTTTACAAATCCAGGAAGAATTTGGCAGTTTTGACCAGTATATTTGGCGTTTCGTTGACGGTAAACCCATTGTAAATACAATATCAAAACTTCAGGACTATCCAACATCAAGTCCTGAATCAGATAATCTCAGCGGGGATTTACGTCAAAGAGGATTCAAATTTGTTGGAACTACAATATGTTACGCCCATATGCAGGCAGCCGGAATGGTAAATGATCATTCCATCAACTGTTTTCGGCGGAATGAAATACTAACTATTGCATCTAAGTAATTCAATTATATGGAGTTTTTAAATGAGGACTGTTTTAATACCCACTAAACTAAGCACCATCGCCGGGGATATGCTTGAGAAAAATAATTTCGCTGTTGTTCAGGATGCTGACACCAGCTTAGTCGAACTGGCAAAACAAAATCCATTGACATCAGCTTTAATTGTACGTTCTGAAAAAGTGAATTCAGAAATCATAGATTTATTACCGGAACTAAAAGTGATCATTCGTGCAGGAGCAGGTTATAATACGATTGACATCAAATACGCACGTCGAAAAAACATTGATGTTATGAATACACCCGGGGCAAATGCGAATGCTGTGGCTGAAGAAGTCATTGCGATGGCACTCGGTGCCTATAGACATTTAGTAAAAGGCGATATATCCACTCGCAACGGTTCCTGGGAAAAGAAGAATTTTATGGGTAGAGAATTAACAGATAAAACTGTTGGAATTGTCGGGTTGGGACACATTGGCCAACTGGTGATTAAACGTTTAGAAGGATTTGCATGTAAAATCATAGGTTATGATCCGCTGATATCTCCGTCTAAAGCAGAATCATTAGGCGTAAACCTGTGTTCCCTGGAAAATTTGTTTGAGCAGGCAGATATCGTGACATTACATATTCCAGAAATTGAAGAAACCAAAAAATTAATCAATAAAAAATTCCTGACTCTGATGAAAAAGGACGCAGTGCTTATTAATTGTGCCCGATCAGGAATTTTAAATGAAGATGATCTGCGAGACGTTAAAAAGGAAAAAAACATCATTTTCTGCAATGATGTCTATGATAAAGATGAAGCAGGAGAAAAAAGCGTTGCGGATATCGCCAATATCATGCTGCCTCATCTAGGGGCAAATACACTTGAAGCCAACGAAACTGCCGCCGGCAGAGCGGCGGAACAGCTCATTTCATATTTCGAGAAAGGTGTGACAACCTTTGTAGTTAATAAATCGGTACCAGACGGTTTAGATGAAGACCATCAATTACTTGCATACTATCTGGCAAAAGTGGCTCGCTGTTATCTGGGCTGTGATTCACAGCCAAACCGTATAGAAATGAGTTTTTATGGAGGACTTGATGAATTTTCAAACTGGTTGATTGCACCCATAGTTTCAGGAATTTCATCTGAATTCGATCCCGCGTTTGATATGAGTGACGCATCAGAATACTTACAGGAAAGGGGGATTACGTTTGATATTCGACCTGGTGATGAATCAAAAAAATACGGAAAATCAATGACAGTTGATTTATTTGAAGGGAAGGGAGATTCCATTACGAATGTCAGCGTCAGGGGAACGATTACAGAAGGTTATCCCATGGTATCCCGCATTGCCGGATTTGATAAACTCTATTTTGATCCCATTGGCAAAAGTATTCTGGCGGTCTACAAAGACCAACCGGGAATGCTCGCAAAAATTACGTCGGTGGTGGCAAAATATAATATCAATATCAACGATATTCGCTGCCCGTCTGATCCTGACAGCAGAGATTCTATTGCTATCTTAAAAGTAAGTGAATCGGTTAATCAAACTATTCTTGATGAAATAATATCCACATCCGGTGCGAGAAAAGCTGTATATTTAAACATCGAAAAATAAAATCCGGATCAATACACTTCCTATAGACAGACAGTTTCGAATAGACTGAGGTATTTTTCGAGAATGAACGTCTGTAAAGGCGTTACGTATCGTTTAAAATTTAACAGATAAACCCAGAAATAATCACATATACTTATGATTATTTCTTTTGATTTTCTTCTTCAAATTTTTTGATCAGTTCATCACTGACAGTTCTTGGTACAGGAGCGTATTTAGCAAATTCCATGGTGAATTCCCCTTTCCCCTGAGTCATAGACCTAAGATCTCCAACATACCCAAACATCTCAGAAAGCGGCATCTCTGCTGTTAAGGTACAGAAGTTTTGATTATCAACTGTACCCACAATAATACCTCTTCGGGAACTTAAGTTACCCATAACAGCCCCTTGAAATTCAGAAGGCAATTCAATTTCTACCTTCATGACCGGCTCAAGAATAATTGGTTTGGATTTATTATAGGCTTGTCTAAACCCGCCGACAGCAGCCAGTCCAAACGCCATATCACTGGAATCCACAGTATGCGAAGCTCCGTCGGACAGCGTCATTTTAACACCAATAATGGGAAACCCGATTAACGATCCTTTCTCCAGACATTTTTGGAAGCCTTTGTCAACGCTTGAAATGAACTCTCTTGGGATATTGCCGCCTTTGACCTGATTATCAAATTCGTATTCTCCTGCTTCAGCCGGCTCCATTTTACCTGCGACCCGTCCATATTGCCCCGAACCACCGGTCTGTTTTTTATGGGTATAATCAAAATCAGATTCAGCAGTAATTGTTTCTCGATAGGCGACCTGAGGTGCACCCTTTTCTAACTCAACGTTATATTCTCTTTTGAGTCGTTCCAGATAGACGTCAAGATGAAGCTCTCCCATCCCTGAGATTATTGTTTCAGCACTCTCTTCATCATACCGGACTTTGAATGTCGGATCTTCTTTCATAAACCTGTTGAGACCCTTTGACAAATTTTTAGCGGCGGCTTTATTCAATGTTTCAATTTTAATATCAATTACAGGGTCGGGGACAAACATTGAGGTCATATTTACACGCTGCGTACCGTCAGTAAATGTGGTACCTGATGCACACTCAATGCCAAAAATTGCGACAATATCTCCTGCTTCAGCACGAACTATTTCTTCCATTTCATTTGAATTCATTCGTACTAACCGGCCGATATTGTGCTTCCGGCCATTTGTCATATTGGTCATTTTTGAGCCTTTACTCAGGGTCCCCTGATAAATTCTCATGTAGCTGAGCTGACCGTAAGCTCCATCTTCAAGTTTGAATGTATATCCAACAAATGGCTTATCTTTATCGGATTCCAACCGAACTGGTTTTTCCTCATTATCCAGGTCTAATGCCGTATTAGTTATATTACTCGGGTTGGGTAAGTATTCAGTAACAGCGTCCAGCAGAGTTTGAACTCCGACATTTTTATAGGCCGATCCCATAAATATCGGGGTAATTTCGAGGCTCAAGGTGGCGTTCCTGATAACCCTTCGCAACAGATCTTCGGGAATTTCCTGTTCCTCTAAAATAAATTCTGTAAGTTCCTCTGAAAACATTGATGCTGTGTCCAATAAAATCTCACGTTTTTTATTCACCGCCTCGGTTATATCATCCGGTATAGGAACTGTGATGATGTTTTCACCATTTTCACCTTCAAATTTATACGCCTTCATCGAAATCAGATCAACCACACCTGTCAAATCGTGTTCAAGTCCTATTGGATATTGCATGGCAACGGCATTGTGTCCTAATTTTTCTTGCAATTGTGAAATTACTTTATCCGGATTCGCACCTGTGCGATCAAGTTTGTTTATGAAAGCAATACGCGGGACTTCATAACGTTTCATTTGCCGATCAACGGTGATTGACTGTGATTGCACTCCGGCAACACTGCACAAAACCAGAATTGCACCATCGAGCACTCTGAGTGACCGCTCTACCTCAATCGTGAAATCAACATGCCCCGGAGTATCAATGACATTGATTGTATAATCATTCCAATGGCACTGGGTACAGGCAGAAGTAATGGTTATACCCTTCTCCCTCTCCAGCTCCATGTGATCCATTTTTGCACCGACACCGTCTTTTCCCCGGACTTCATGGATTGCGTGAATTTTTCCTGTATAAAACAATATGCGCTCCGTCAAAGTCGTTTTTCCAGAGTCAATATGTGCGCTTATACCTATATTTCTTAATTGTTCAAGTGTGTGTGTTGACATAGAGATTACTCCAACCGTATAAATTGATAATAGATGATAAAACGAAAACCGAATAATGTGCAGTCAATTCAACATTATACAATTTTTTTCAAGTAAAAAAATGATACAATTAGTTATGCAAAAGAGTAAGAGATTTATCAAATTTACAGGGATCTCAAACAATTTGAATTAGTTCCGATTGTCAGTATTAGACTTTGGGTCTGCTCGAAGATCAGGAAACCCGGTTATTTGTTAATCTCTGAGTGATAATTTTGTTGATCTTATTAATATTTACGGATATAATTTGGGAAAGAATCGTGATTCTCAGCATGACGTAACCAATTTAATGCATTTTGTAATTCAAATTTTAAACTCTGGTTAATACGGATATTCAGTCAATAATGAATTCATTCATAATTATACAATTAATACTTTTAGTTTTACTGATTCTGCTTTCAGGATTCTTTTCTTCCTCGGAAACAGCACTGTTTTCACTGGAGAAAACAGTATTAAAAAAATGGAGGTCTGAAGGCAGCAAATATCAAAAGACAGTTTCATTTTTAATGGACGATTATCATGGCACGCTTGTGGCCATCCTGATTGCCAACAATTTCGTGAATATTTTTGCAGCAATCACATTTAATAATTTAACATCTGCATTCATATCAGGAATCGCAGCTCCTCTTGTTGCCGGGACCTTGATTACCGTTATTCTTCTGATTTTTGGAGAGGTTACACCCAAATCAGTTGCATATTCAAATTCGAATAAGATCGCACCGGCAATCGCACCGCTGATATTATTCTGTTATCGATCATTCCAACCGTTAATTTTATTATTGAAACGAATATCCGCCCATATTATTACATCGCTTCCGGGAGAATTGAACGACTCAACAGCAATCACTGCTGAAGAATATCATACTTATATAACTCTGGGTAAAAACGTCGGTGCCTTTTCCGACAGAGAATCTCACCTTCTTGAAAGAATACTTCAATTAAGGAACAAAACAGTAATTACTGCAATGATTCCACGTATCGACGTAAAAACCGTTGATATATCATGGAATTATAAAAAGGTTACAGAAACCATTCAAAACTATCGACACAGACTTATTCCCGCAGTGAATGGCGATCTCGATAAATTAGTCGGGATTCTGGATGTCAGGATGTTTTTACTTGCACCGGCAGGAGTAAAGAAATCCTGGTTGAAAACATGTTTATTGAAACCCATTTACGTTCCCGAACAAGCCTCTCTTAATACAGTACTGGAGACATTAAGAGAGAAAAACCAATCAATATCTGTTGTCGTTGACGAATATGGCGGGTCATCTGGTATTTTAAAAGTAGAGGATATTGTCGAGGAAATTGTTGGGGAAATGACAGATGAATATGATATCCCTGCCTGGACGATCACCAGCATTAATACCAATCATTGGCGCTTAAACGGTCTTATTCAAAAACATCAGGTAACCGAATTAATCTCTATTGAGTTGCCGGAGGGAAGTTCTGAAACCGTAGGAGGATTTCTAACTGAACAGATTGGCAGAATTCCAGTTGAAGGTGATTCATGGCAATTTAAGGAATGTTACTTCAACGTGCGCAGGGTACACCAGAAAAGAGTGATCGAATTAGATCTATTACTTAAGGGAAGCGAAGAATGATTGCTTTACTCTTTGGATTTTTAATAATTGTTTTCTTACTGTCGTCAGCATGCTTCAGTGGATTTGAAAACGGTATTATATCTATACGCAGCGCCCGACTAAATCACGCGGTTGAACAGGGCTCAAAACGGGCGAAAATCATGAAAATGTATTTGGACAAACCTGAAACAATGTTATCTGCAATCTTGTTAGGAAATAACATCAGCAACTGTTTTCTTGCTGTGTTTTTTGATGAGTTGTTACATTTATATTATGATTCATTTCTTATGTCAGTTTCAGGGTCGGTGATTTTAACAATTATTGTTCTGATATTAGGTGAAATATCACCCAAAATTTGGTTTAGACAAAAACCATTCTACCGTTGTCAGCTATTTATTTATCCATTCTACTTTTTCCATCGATTTTTTGCTCCGTTTATAAGCATGCTTACAAATATCGTAAAACTGCTAAATAAATATTTTATTCATAATGAAAAGAATATCCCTGCTGAAGCATCACTGATGAGAGAAGATTTCAGAACAATGATTATGGAGAGTTATGATGACAAATTGATCGATAAAGAAGCCTGTTTACTCATCGAAAATGGGTTGGAATTTCATCATACCAGAGTAAAAGATCTTTCAGTAAATTACTCCGATGTAAAAACAATATCTTCAAAAGCTACATTGAATCAAGCACTTCAGTATGCCCGGAAACATCAAGTCAGTCGCCTTCCGGTATTTAACGAAACCAGCAGGGAATGGGTGGGTATTTTTTCAATCTATGATGCATTTTTCCACGTTAAAAAAAAACACTGGGGGAAAAAACATGTTATCGAATATATTCGCCCGATTGTGACAATTTCAGACCAAATGTCAATTCACAACGTCATTCCCCGTTCACGATTCAACAAGAGTCCGTTCTTAGTCGTTCTTGATCAGTCTAATAATCAAACCGGCATTATTACAATTAGTGATGTTATGCGCCCGTTGATCGGAAAAATCTCGCTATGATCAAAGTCCTTTAACGCCGGGTTTAGGAATTTAAACGTCAATTAAAATTTTTGATTCGATATAGTCTCTAACCCGTGCCGGTGTCATAACATCACTTAGACATAATTGTTGCGGCAGCGGGCAGTTTCGTTTGAAGCAGGGAGAACAGTTGATAGTTGATTTGAATACCTTATGAATATCTCCATACGGCCCCGTTTTTGAGGGATCCGTGGGTCCGAAAAAAGAAACTGTTGGAACCTGAAGAGCTGCTGCTATATGCATTGGCCCACTGTCATTCGTTAAAAGCATACAGCTTTTCCTTAAGAGCTGAACCATAACCGGCAGATTTGTTTTCCCCATTAAATTTTTCACATTTTCAGACTGACATGATTCAGTTATTAAATTGCCGATATGCGATTCAGAATCTGAACCGAGAATCCAAAACGCGATTCGACTGCCTGCATTTAAATTTAATAATGAAATTGTCTCCGAAAAATGAGTTTGTGGCCAGGTTTTACTTGGCCATCGGGTTGACGGTGCAATTGCAATTAATTTATTCGCGTCATTTATTTTATTCTCACGTAATAAATTATTTGCATCAGTCATCCAGGTCGGCTTTTCAATAAATCTGGGTGACAGGTATGATTGAGTAATACCGAGCGAATGTTGAACTAAATAAAGATTTTTTTCTACTGCATGGGTAATTTCTCGGGGAGGGTTAATTTTATCTGAGTAAGAAAATTGAGAAAGTTCGCGTGCATGAGAAAAGCCAATTTTCACAGGACTATTGGCAAAATAAGTACATAACCCACTTCTAAAGAGTCCCTGAAAATCAAATACATAATCAAAATAACGGTGACGAAGGCTAAAAAGAAATCGAATTAAATCGCTAAAATTTGCGATTTTCGCCCAATGTTTGCGCTTAAAAAATATGAATTCATCGACATCTTTGAATAATTTTGAAAGTTCGGCGAATTCGTCAGAGATCAACCATGTTATGTGGCACGAGGGGAATTGATCTTTAAGAACTCTTACAGCAGGTAAAGTATGAAAAATATCGCCTAAACTACTGGGTTTAACAACCAGTATTTTCATTATCAGGAGCCTTTTTCTAAGCGGAGTGCTAACCCTTCAGGTAAACCCGCTTTGATAATTTTTTCCTGGGCGGATTGAATATCATATGGGATACGGTGCAGCGTAACAAGATTTTCGTCAGTATCATATATAACAAAAGCTGATTTCCAATTTCCATCGCGAGGTTGTCCGACACTTCCGACATTAATAAGATATTTATGACCCTGCTGAATTTTAATTTCACTATACTTCCCACCCTGGATTGTGCCGAATTTTTCAAAGGCTAAAGGCACATGGGAATGTCCACAAAAGCAAATCTGGGAAAATTGATAGCGAAAGCTTGCTCCCGCTGACAGCTTATCAAGAATATATCCCCAGCGTTTCGGGGAATCTAAAGATGCATGAACGATGGTAATTTTCCCAATCTGCATGGTGAGTTTTAAGCGTTTTAACCATAATCGCTGCTCCGGACTTAGATTATTCCTGGTCCATTCAACAGCCATAGCAGCTTGTGCATTGAATCCTGTCAAATCAGTATTTTGGACAGCCTTTTCATCATGATTTCCCATGACAACTCCGGCGAGCGGAAGTTTTTTAATGATCTCCATACAATCACTCGGATCTGCATTATAACCAACAATATCGCCAATGCACAAATAATTGTCGACACCAATTTTATCACATTCCCGAAGAACCGCAGTTAACGCTTCCAAATTCGCGTGTACATCGCCAAAAACAGCGTATTTCATGAACGATCCCCGGTTGATTTTATTGACTCACTTACCTGAGCAATAGGCAATTGACCTGATGCTGATAATGTCTTCATCCAGCTAACGGCAACGAGTTAAGTGGGAATAAATAGAAAGTGGACAACCTGCTATGAGCCCTAATCTAAGAATTATTTCCGAATTCGCAACTTAAAAATTCAAGATTAATTCAAATTATGATGAAAGTCTCTGTAGAGTTTTAAAAGCCCTTGTTGGGAACAGGCATTTTTCAAAATAGCGTTACTCCTGGCAGGGGGAATGAAAAAATGATGGACCGCCTCCTTAAAGGTACGGTTATCCTGCAGCCTGGGAACCTTCATTGCAATCAATTTTATCTTTTGGCAATTCTCTACATCATCCTCAACCATAAAATAACCCAACGAAAACGGTATCGCGAAATTTATCAGAAGATCATTAATTCTATTTGCCCCCAATAATGAAATCGGATTTTCCAGAGCAACAGCGAAACTAATGAATTTCGTCTGATTAATTTCACGATCAATCGTAAAAATTTGTTTGAGTTCACTATAGTAATTTTTAATTTTATTCTCTTTTTTGAAAATACCTAATATTTTCGACCCAAGTTTAAATCTTGCATTTTTAATAACATAATAGGCTGCAAGCAGTCTTCTCTCCGGGGAATTAGCCGGTCTGTAACTACTTTTTTTCCAACTGACAGGAGAATAATTTTGTCGTTTACTCCACCAGGATTCCCACATTTTAGAAACCCATGATGAATAATCCGGATGAATATTTATTTGACTGGGATCAGGAAGCAGTCCTGCTGTACCGAATAATACCGAAAATGCATCAATCTCCGAAAATTGAGACAATTCCTCCAGTGAAATTTTAGAACTCAGTTCAGCAAAGCCATCGCGATTTATTTTATATCCCATTCCATCAAGTAACGCTTTATACGCGGTATCTTCTAAACCGTACTTTATGATTTTCTGTGCAAAACTCCGTGCTTTTTCGTAAACTCTCATTAAGCCGAAAGACTGAGTTAAATCAATAATCTGATCATTGCTCAAACTTGAAAACCAATTCGCATATTTCCCAGGTTTGATTTTGCGTGCATAAGGATACGAAGAGGTATTAAACGTTTCTACAACATTTTCAAGTGGTATCAATAAGTGTTTCTGTATACTGAATAATGGCACATTTGGCGGAAAGTTGATCAATCCTTCAGGATTATTCCATACCACATGAAGAACCACGTCGTTATATGCTGAATCAAACTGATGGTTATGTCTGTTCCAATCTTCAGGGCTGAAATGTATCTCTATCCACCCCCGTTTTTTAACTCCGGAAATTATTATTTCAGCATGCTGAAAATCCGGTCCGGATTCAATATTCCAAATTCCTTTTTCCACGATTTCAAGTGTTTCACCCGATTCTGTGCACAGTGGCATTTTGAATAATTGTTCGTTCCAAATAATTTGCAGTAAGTTTTCCTGGAAATATGGCTCATGTTCTTCGAATAAATAAAAACCATTCGAGAAGAGCTTCTGAAAAAAATCATCAGTATTGAATTTTGACTTTTGTGACATTTTACGGAATATTTAAGATTATCAGTTGGTCAGTAAATTAAAATAAATATTAAAAACTTAAAATAAAATGAATATATATTGTCAACTATACCAGATTTCTAAACGATTTGGAATTCGGTGCTCTATTCCATTTTTCATTTTTGCTGCAGCACAGACCGTTTTCTCAAGCGGTTCAGAAAACCTTTCTACATCAAATCGGGTAACACCGGTTGTCAAAGCGGTTTCCAAAGTTTTAGAATCTGTTGTAAATATTAGTACCGAACGAATCGTCACGAAACGATATCAGCGTTTTGGTTATTCAGATCCGTTTACCAAACTGTTTGAGCAATTTTTCGGACTCCAGGACAGGAACTATAAAACAAATTCACTGGGCAGCGGTGTTATTGTTGATCGCCGAGGATTAATACTGACTAATAACCATGTAATACAGAAGGCGTCACGAATTATAATTACCCTGGCAGACGGTTCAGATTATGATGCCGTCCCCGTGGCTACAGATCAAGAAAACGATTTGGCACTGATTCGTCTGGAGGGATTGTCAGAAGATGTAAATCTGCATGCAATACCGTTTGCAAAACCAAATGATCTGTATTTAGGCGAAACCGTGATTGCTGTGGGAAATCCGTTTGGTCTTGGACATAGCGTCGCAACTGGAGTGCTGAGTGCAATTAAGCGCAAAGTTATTTATGACGGCGAAGAATTATTTGATGATATCATGCAAACTGATGCCGCAATTAATCCGGGAAACAGTGGAGGACCTGTTATAAATGTGGATGGTGAGCTTATTGGAATAAATCTTGCAATCCATGGAGATGCGGAAGGGATTGGATTTGCAATACCATTAAAGCGAATTGAAGATATTTTGAGCTTTTGGATGATTCCTTCCCGATTCAGCATGAGCAGTTGCGGAATTATACCCGGGACTATAACAACAGCGGATAACAAAAGTAACGTGTTTGTTAGCAAGATACTGCCAGACAGCCCTCTGGAGCAGACTTCAATTAAAGAAAACGATATTATTCAATCTATTAACGGTATTGAGGTCCATCAGGCAATTGATGCAAGTAGAATCTTATGGTCTATGAAAAACGGTGATTCTATCAAATTCGTACTGGAAAATGGAAAGACAGAAGAATGTGTTATTTCATCAATCCCTGAACTTGGCGGTAAAGATCTGGCAATGAAAACCCTGAACGCAGAGCTGCAACAATTAACAAAAAGACTTGGAGAAGCACTTGGATTGCCGTATTCAAGAGGATTGATCGTCAGCGATTTAGATCAGAATAGTTCTCTCGCAAAACAGGGGGTTCAGCGGGGAGATGTTATTATCCAAATTGGAGAAATTCCAATTGCAGGATTTTCTGATTTAGTTCGTGCATTAAATCAAAGTCGGTATGAACGCGTTCTTGATTTTGTCGTCGACAGAGTTGTAAATGTCAGGGGTCACCTGATACTCCACCGATATATATTAAATGTACCGATTTAATTTTTCCTGTCACCCCGTACACCCTAATCCGAAGGTCAGTTGATTTGATGCAATCGTTACCCGAATAAATAATACAACATGTCAATATCAACTAAAAATTCTTGTGTTGATCAGAGCCTTCCCGATCTAATTAATATTACAACACTCTATTTTGGAACTAAATGACAGTTCCATCGTCAAAGCTGCATCATTCAAGTGAATTAATCGCTATAACACGCTTTTGAAGGAGATTTACATATAGTTTATTTGGAAATTTTATTAGCAAATTAAACATTTAGAACAAATATATAATCTCTAACTATTTTATTTTGCAGAATACTGAAACATACTATGCATCAATATTTTTCGCCGACAGGCATATCTTTTTATTAAATTTTAACGATGTTTCAACGAAATTTTCTGCAAAAAAAATACAGGTCCATGGCGTATTAAGTTATTACGATTTCCGTTTTGCTCAACATGCAACATTATATTATTGTAACTGAACAGGTTTTTATTTATGTCACTGTTTCAAAGCACAACGTGTGCCTCATTCTCCTGGGATAATTTTGGAAATTTCAGAGGTGTACTGGTTAAACGAAAGGGAAATAGCTTTGAGATTTTAAGCCACTGGCAGGCTGAAAAAACTGGCAGTCAATCACATGCCCAGTTGTTGGAAAACGGATATATTTCTCTTAATCCCGACGGAGAAACAACTGTCGTTATCGGCGGCAATTTCAGCAAATCATGTTTCATCGACTTCAAAATGCCGAAAATTGCCCCTGGCGATCTTAGAAATGCCCTTTTCTTTGAATTGGCAAAATATACACCTGTTCCACTGGATGAAGTTCAATGGGGATTTCGAGTTATCGGGAAAATCGAAAATACAGAACACTGCCTTATACGCGTTGTGTATTTTTCTCAAACCGACTGGGAGTCCTGGATTTCTGCATCAAGCGGTATCAGTAATGGTGTTGATATCATTATTCCCCCCGTTGCCGTTCTTGATCCGGCAATAACCGGTACAGATGTTTGTCTCGAAAATTCAAATGGTAACGAACCGTTTATATTTCAATCGAAACCCGATGGTGAACGAGAAATAATCAGCCTTCCGTCAGACCAGGATTATATTGGCATTTTCGGACTCGGCGACTCTCCTCTTGAACTTGAAAATCTGGACATTGGAGGAATTGGAAATTTATCTGCTGATATCCAAAAAACGTTTACAACCTCGATTATTTTAGGTATATATGGTGTCAGCAGCCAATTTTATACAGACAAAAAACAGTGGCTCCCGACCCCGCCGGAGTTACGCCCTAAACGAAATCGGACCCATAAAATTTATTTTATGGTGCTTGCTGTTTATTTATTCTTCCTGTCCGGAATCTTTGTCAGTTCCATGTTTTATGAGCGATATCAGGAATACAATGAATTAAATGCTGAATATAGACGGGTAAAGGATAAAATAGACAAGGTGCAAACTTCAGATGAAGACACCAGGTTTGGGGATGATTTGGAAATAGAGTTAGTTGAACTTGATAAAACAATATTTTCCATGGCAAGGTCGCTGATTGAAGTAACAACGTTAACGGGTGACGAATTGTGGTCATCAAATTTTAATTGGGATGTTAATGAATTACGGGTTGAATTAAGAACTGAAGCTGAAGATTCTGATATAACAGAGGCTCTTCAACAATCCGAAATTCTAACAGATATTACCATGAGAAAAAGACAACTCGCAGACGGCACTGTTAATTATACCATAAATTGCAGAATAATGTCTGAAGATAACGAAGAAGCATTCGACGAAATCAAAACAGACAAATAATAGAAATAACAATAATAAAAACACTGAAAATGACTCCGCCGGGAAATAGGAAAATTAATGTCTAACAGCAAAACAACAGGTCACCGGAAAATTTATTCTGCTATCATTATTATTTTGGTTCTGTGTTATGCCGTTAAGTTCATGAATATAGACAATGTCGTCGTCCCGACATCGAAATTAATTAAAGATCAGAAGCATAAAATAAAATTGTTAAAAGCTGAATTAGTCAATATAGAGAAATTGATTGAGAAGCGAAAAGAAAAAAAAGAGAAGTTGGGACGAATGAGCAGCCAATACTGGCAATCAACAGATAAATTACCGACAAACGAAATCCAGCAGAAAATTGAACGTATCGGCAAAAAAAACGGTGTGATTTTAAACAAAGTCGGTGCACCAAAAATCACTGATGTAAGCGATAATATTCAAGCCATTGACATTACTATCAGCAGTACAACTTCAATTAAAAACGTCAGTGATTTTTTACAGGATATTGAAAACGAACATCCCCTGTTGATTTGGCATAACTGTGTTATTCGTCCCAACCGAACTAAAGATCCGACGTTAGTCAGTATTTCGGGTAAAGTACGTGCATATATTTTAAAACCCACTGTCGAAAATTACTTGTCCGGACGCCAATTTTAATGGGTAAATTTTTAATTATAATCAATATATCATTAACTGTCGCTGCCATTGTTTTGACGCGTAATCTGATAAATCCAACGTTACCGGCCAATTCGAATTCGACGTCAACATTATTAGACACGAGCGTTTTTGAACAAACCGGCATGGAGGATGAAACGGGAATGGGTCTACCCAAATTAACCCGGCAGGAGAGTGATATATTGTGGGAGAAAAATCTATTTCATCCTGAAAGAACCTTTGAAGAGAGCCTTATAGAAGATTTAGATATCAAAGAACCTGAGCAAGTTAACGAACATTTTGAATTGATGAGTATAGCCCAGGTTGCGAATAAATCGTGTGCCAGCATACGAGTCATAAAGAAAGCTCGGTCGCAAAGACGACGGGCAAATAACCGCAGGAATAATAGAAGAGCAAAATCACCTAAAAAAGATACAAACCAGAAAATTTATATGCTGAATGATTCTGTGGGTGAAACCGGTTTTAAACTCACAGAGATAGGCATTGATTATATCGTTATTAAAAAAGGTGATCAAGAATTGACGTTAAGACTGGATAAAGGTGATGAGAGTAGTGAAAAACGCAGGCAGGTAGCAAAGAAAAAAATTGATGCCAAAACTAAGAAAGAGTCAGCGGCAAGGAACAGAATTGAAGCGTCTAAGAAAAAACAAGAAAAAGAACCTGAAAAAGAAGTTGCAAAAGATACACCGAAAAAAACGATTCCGCCGCCACCGCCACCGCCGGCATTTAATCGAGGAGTTCAACAGCCTGCAACAAATCAAAACAGCACCAATACCAGTAGTGCCGGGCAAGGAAACAGTCAATACCCGAGACCCATAAGAAAAAGATAGACTGTAAAACATTTTACTTTAGTGAAGTTATAATACGAAATAAAATTCAAGGAGATCAATAGATCAATGGCGAAACAAACTATTTATTTAAATAAACGAATATACTCAGCTTTGATTGTCTTCGTAGCAATGAATATGATATTTATTTCAGGCTGCCGAACATCGGATTCTGCTAAATCTAAACATGAATCACATGCAGGCAAGGTTGATAACCAGAAAAAAAATAGAACTGATGACACGAAGAGTATAAAAAAACAGCTTAATGCACAGCAATTTCAGTTAAAAAAAGCACAACACGACATTACCAGAAAATTCAAAAAAATAAACAAAGCGAAAAACAAATCTCAACGGATGGCGGTCAAGGAAGAGATGATTGCAGCAGAGAAAAATGTTCAATTAATATCAGAAAAGATTTCGGTACTTAGAAACAGACTTGCGGAGATTTCAAAGAAGAAAGAGATCGACGTTCTTAATAAAAACACTCAAGGGAAAATAGCGAATAATAAGCCTTCATCGCCTACCGAAAAAATTTCTGAAAGTACACCTGCACAGACTGATAAGACAATACCATCTCTTTTTACAGATAATCCCAATCCAAACAAAGTAGATCCGGATACAAATTCCGATAATAAACCAACATCGGCTGAGAAGTCTGCACCGTCTATATTTTCAAACATTTCTAATTCGGACGAGATATTTACTGCAAGTCCGGCAAAGGAAACCAGGGATTCGGTTGACAAACCTGCAGCTGCCACCCTGGATCAATCAGTGGACATGCTGACATCAAATCACGATGTGGATACTGCCAATACATCGGTTTTGCCAATTAGAATTCCCAAATCTACACAGCGTACGTTAGCCAAAGACGAGTATAGCCTGCCAATGGATATGACAAAAGATATTGAAAATCCATCGGAGCAACTTGAAGTCAAATTTAATTTTGACGCTGAGAGCATTGTGAATGTTGTGCAGATGTTCTCACTTACCCTGGATTTTCAGTATTTTATTGATACTGCTGTATCTGGATCAGTAACCATGACAATTGATACCCTGATGACACGCAGGGAAGCGTGGGAACTCTTCGAGCATATTTTATGGATTTCCGGTTCGTATGCATCCAAACATCACGGATTTATAAATATTCTTCCATTTACTAAAATGCCTCAGGAACGACGGATTTTTGCTACACATGATCCAATACCCAATGTAAATGTAGAAATTATAAAACTCTTCAACACAACTCCGGTAGATATTTCCAATCTGATCAAGCCTTTCATTACAGCCGGAGCAACGGTTACCGCAATCCAATATTTAAACAGTTTGCTCATTATTGAAGCACCTCCGAATATGGAAAAACTTAAAGAGCTAATAACAAAACTTGATGTTATGGGAGAAACAGATTGGCCTCAAATAAGTATTCAATGCAACTACGTTGAATCAAAAGTGATTTTAGAAGAGCTGAAGCAAATATTACCCATTCTGGGATTTTCAGTAACAACTTCAGAAAAAGGAGATGGACACAGTATTAAAATTCTTGAACTCCCCCGTTTACAAATACTGATTGCCGCAGCTCCAACCATGGAGGTATTGGAGGAGTTAAAACGTTGGGTAAAAATTCTTGACAACGAGGAATCATCGGAAGAAGAGCGAATATTTTTTTATGATGTAAAATATAATAATGCAGAAGATTTAAGTGATAATGTCAGTATTTTCTTTAACTCCTCCAATTCAAAATCATCCCGATCCAGATCATCAAGTTCAACGCCGACTTCAACAATATCCGGTACCGACCGGCCGGCATCATCGAGCCGACAAAAAACAACAAACCAAAATCGACGAACATTCTCAAACAATGAAAAACCGGCTACCATTTTTGATGTTCCCGTAACCATATTAGCAGACGGCAGTCATAATCGACTTGTAATTCGAACCACAACCCGGGCATACTCAATGTTGGAAGCATTACTGCGACGCCTGGACACTCCTCCACTTCAAGTTTTGATTCAGGCGACAATTGCTGAAATTACTTTAACCAAGGATACTGAATTTGGATTTATATACGCCGCTGAAAAAAGTAAAGGCGATGGCAAAAGCGTAGGAATAGAATTTTCCCCAGGTCTTCCTGCAGCCGCTGACAGGTTGATTGGTATTGACTTTAATAAAAACGTAGATGCGACAGTCAATACCGCAACAAATCTAATCGCCGGAGAAGTTTTATCGCAAATTCAAGCTGTCGCAGGAAAAAATAATACACGAATCTTAAATTCGCCACAAATTATTGCAATAAGCGATGAGGAAGCAACAATTAATGTAGGTGACAGTATACCCATTGCATCACGAACCGAAACAGGGGATAGTAACAACGATCGTAATTTCACCGATGTCCAGTACCAGGACACCGGGATAATCTTAACTGTTACACCTCACATTACTGCCAAAAAATTAGTGACTCTGGACATTCGTCAAGAAGTATCAGAAGCAATCGAAACAGAAACGTCCAGCATTAATTCGCCCACAATTCAAACTCGTGTCATTGAAACGTCTATGATTATTGAAGATGGGAAAACAATTATTCTTGGCGGTATGATTCGATCAAGAAACCAGGACAAAAACCGTGGATTCCCAATTATTAAAGACATCCCCTTAGTTGGAAAACTATTCAGTTCAATTGGTAAAAACAGAAGTAGACTTGAATTATTGCTACTCATAACCGTTCATGTCATTGACACAGAAACTGATGTAGATTTACTTATGACTCGATACCGTGCTGCATTAAAGTCGATTGATGAGTTCAATCAAAAGAATGAAAGTAGTGGAGCGGAAAAATAAGTTCTCAACTGTTTAAGGAATAAAAAATGTCTCAAGAAATTGAAAATAATAATGTTGTTGATAATCCCATAGAACACTCTCAGGACGGGACGGCAGCAGAACAAAAAACAGATAGTAATATTGGACCTAAATTCCTGACGAAATCAGTGGACCAGTATATTGATGCGATCCGGGAGCATATCGAATCGTGTGTTGACGCGAGTGAGAGTATAAAAGATTTTGAACCTAAATTCGAATGGGACTTATCAACTCAGGGGAAAATTTCTGAAAACGAAATCCTCCAGGCCTATGTTAATGCAACAGAGTTAACCGCTATTGAAGAGGAATTACTTGAGAATGTTGAGCGATTCCCGGACATAACATTTGAGTACCTGAATAATTGGTTGTGTCTACCTGTGTCCTGGGATTCAGATTCGGTTGTGATCGTCATCGCCATGCCGTATTCAATCCCGACTATCGCTTTCCACTGGGACCATTTACTGAATCGGCGGGCATCCTTCTGTTTTGCTCCACGAAGCCGAATTGAGCGATTAATCAATTCATTATACAGCCAAATCGAAGATGATGTTTCTGATGATTTATTTAATATGAACGGAGATGCCAGTGAAGCGGCATTGAGGGATTTAGCTCTGGAAGCACCAATTGTACGCCTGGTGAATGACATGTTTGCTCAGGCAATAGAAATGGGTGCCAGCGATATTCACGTTGAACCATCTGAAGAACATTTGGCAATTCGGTATCGCGTAGACGGAGTACTGCAAACCATACTGACACCGCCTGCATCGTCATATGCAGCAATTGCATCACGAATAAAATTGATTGGCGGACTCAACATTGCTGAACGGAGACTGCCGCAGGATGGTCGAACCGAACTGCAGATAGGCCGTGCCCAAATCGATGTCAGGATAAGTACACTCCCATCGATGCATGGCGAAAGTATCGTACTGCGGTTGCTTCGTAAAGATATTACTTCATTTACGTTAGAGAATATAGGAATGGAGGATTATATCAAAAAACCCTTCAGCAAACTCGTAAAAAAACCCCATGGAATGATACTGGTCGTCGGTCCGACTGGAAGTGGGAAAACCACCACATTATACTGTGTCATGAATCTGCTTGATACTGAAGAAAAAAAAGTCATAACGATTGAAGATCCGATCGAATATCAGATGAGGGGTGTAACACAAATACAGGTCAAAGCATCAATTGGTCTATCATTTGCAAACGGTCTTCGTTCGATCGTCCGGCAGGATCCGGATATCATTTTAGTAGGAGAAATTCGTGATAAGGAAACAGCTGAAATTGCAATTCATGCTGCATTAACCGGACACCTTGTATTAAGCACGCTGCATACGAACGATGCGACCGGTGCGATTAGTCGTCTTGTTGATATGGGAGTTGAACCGTTTTTAATTTCATCAGCACTTGTTGGAGTGATGTCACAAAGATTACTGCGAACAATTTGCAAAAAATGTCAGGGGAAGGGTGTTGTATCTGATATTAAGGAAAAGCGTACAGGAACAGACCCCAATGATAATGAGCCTTTAACCAAAAACTGCAGAAATTGTAATGGGTCTGGTTATCGCGGACGAGTTGGTATTTTCGAATTTTTGACTATAGATGAAGATATCAGGAAGGCCACCGGTCAAGGTGCTGATAATGCCGTTTTAAATAAGATTGCCTGTGATAACGGGATGATCGGATTACTCGAAAGTGGCAAAGAAAAGGTTAAAAACGGAATTACTACCGAAGCTGAAGTAACACGCGTTTGTCAGCTTAGTATTTAGCTGCAGATTTTAGCTTAAAATCCAATTTACTCCCACTCAATGGTTCCGGGAGGTTTTGAGCTGATATCATAACAGACCCGGTTTATACCGTGCACTTCATTGATGATTCTATTTGAAATTTTTGAAAGCAATTCGTGAGGTAATCGTGCCCAGTCAGCAGTCATGCCGTCAGAACTTTCAACGATTCTTAATGCAATCGCATTTTCATAGGTCCGCTCATCTCCCATAACACCTACACTTCTGACAGGGAGTAAAACTGCAAATGACTGCCATACTCTGTAATAGAATTCTGCCCTTACCATTTCATCATGTACGATTTTATCAGCCTTTCGCAGAACATCGAGTCCGACCTTGTCTACTGCACCAATGATCCTGACCGCAAGACCGGGTCCGGGAAAAGGCTGGCGCCAATTCAATTCTCCTGGTAATCCGAGTTGTCGACCGACCTCCCTGACTTCATCCTTGAACAATGTTCGCAGCGGTTCGATTAATTCCAGATTCATCGTTTCAGGCAATCCTCCTACATTGTGATGGCTCTTTATGACCGCACTCGGGTTGTCATTAATAGAAACGCTTTCGATAACATCCGGGTAGGTTGTTCCCTGTGCGAGATACACCACATTTTTAAATCGCTCAGCCACATTATTAAATACTTCAATAAACTCGTGACCGATTATTTTTCGTTTAGATTCAGGTTCTGTTATACCCTCTAACTTCTGTAAAAACTGATCTGACGCATTTTCAACATGTAGATTGAGTAAAAAACGATTGCTGAATACTTCTTCAATAAATTCAGGTTCACCAGATCGAAGAAGTCCGTTATTTACAAAAACGCAAATTAAATTGTCGCCAATCGCTTTCTGTAATAACAAAGCGGTTACAGATGAATCAACCCCCCCGCTTAAACCAAGAATGACCTTATCATTTTTTATCTTTGACTGCATATCGGGGATCGTGGTTTCGATGAACGAACTCATAGACCAGTTTGCAGCACAACCACACACTGAGAAAACAAAATTATGCAATAATTTCATGCCGCACGGTGTATGTGCCACCTCGGGGTGAAATTGAATACCAAAAATTTTCTTGCTGTTATCCGCAATTGCTGCGTGCCTTGTATTTTCTGTTTCAGCGATTGATTCGAATTCAGAAGGTATCGAGAGAACTTTATCGGAATGACTCATCCAGACCCTTTGTTTATCACCGAGATCATGCAGTAATGGCGACGTTTCATTAATTATTAATTCCGCATGACCAAACTCTCTGTTGCTGGATGAATCGACTTTTCCTCCCAAAACGTGAACCATAAGTTGAAGGCCATAACAAATACCTAATATTGGAATGTTTAAATTAAAAATTTCCGGATCAATTGCAGGTGCATTTTCGCTGTATACACTTGCGGGACCTCCACTTAAAATTATGCCTGATGGGTCAAGCAACTTTATCTTTTCAGCACTTGTATTATATCGAACGATAAGACTGTACACATTCAATTCTCGAATACGGCGAGCAATAAGTTGAGTATACTGTGAACCAAAATCTAAAATAATGATGCTTTTCGCAGGTACATCCATTCAGTATCGAATCCTTTTCTGTGATTTTTTTATCCTGATCCGAAATTCCTCATTACAGGAGGGACACTCAACAACTGTTTCGGTTCGTTTTGAAATAAAGGTGAGATGACAGTTTTTACAGTTGCAAAGCTGTTCTTGTGAAACATTCCACTCGTAGGCTGACTCCTGCCAAAGCTGTCGCAACCAAAAAATGCAAAACACACCGACAGCAAATGTATTTGTGACTATAAAAAAATAATCAATACCAATCTTGAACATGAATTGAATCTTTTGATTTAAGTGCTTCAGAAAAATCTGAATCGGGTAGGAAATGCCAATGCACATATAGAACCAATTGATCCTTCAAATTCAATATTGCATTTTTAGCATTACCTGTAGATTGAACTTTAACTCTGGTTTTGTTGATATGCCGCAAGGCAATTTTATCAAGTTCATCATTTCCGGAAGACTCCAAAATCTGAGTCCGTATTATTGATTTTTCACGAATCATCAGTATAACCGTTGGTCCATTAATTTTACCCGGTTCGATTGCTGATTTTTTCAGGTTGCTGAGAGGTTGTGTCAATGATGGATAAACACGACCGTCTCTATTGGTCCAATATACATGATTTTCAATCTTCGGCATTTTTTCTTTTACATAGTCGATGTTGCTGGATCGCTGTGAATAGGCATTTGAAAATACAGAGATTAGTGATTTTGGAGACGTATTAATTTTCACTGGCTCATCTTGACTTTCAGATGTCAAGTCTATTTTGAAATCGACTTGTGAAACGACTCCTGCTTTCTTTGCGAACTCAAGATTTCGCACTTTGCTAAATCCAAAATTTGTACTTGGAAGCGACATTATTGTCGGATCCAGAAGTTCGATGGTTGTAATGAGACTTCTTTGCCAATTATAATGTGGATTTTTTTCAATTGGAAGCATTGTTATTTCTGAAAGCGGTTTATTCGCCGAAGTATTTGTTGCCTTGATACCAAAATCAATTTTAAATAATGAGACAAATATTACAACAACGATTACGGTAATCCCCGCAGCAATAATGTAAGCTATATTGATTATTTCCTGATTTTGATTTTCAATGACAGTCATTTATTATCCTTATATTTTTTCCGTCTTAGTGACCAAAAATACATTTAATCCGTAACGTCGTGTTATTGACAAAATTTTAACAATATCGTTGTAGGGTACATCTTTATCCGCCTTGAGAATAATTATTGGTGACCGACTTATATCAAACTCAGTACCACGCCGCTGATTTGAATTCAGATTGTATGCTACGTTGGCTAACCGTTGTTCCAAATGATGCCAGTTTTCCAATCGTTGATCATTAAAAAAAAGTAAATTTTGCTTCGTCAGTGAAATTATTAATTTATCAGCCACACTCTTAAATTCTTGTCGGGTTTCAGGCAGATTAACCGTAATTCCGGGCTGGAATACCAACGAACTGCTTATCATAAAAAATATTAATAGCAGAAAAATAACATCAACTAAAGGTGTGAGTGCTAAATTGGTTCCTGAAAGAATCTGCAAATTTGTTTTGAATAGAGACGTCTGACGCCTGAACTTACTGAGTCTTGACTGCATCCTGTTCAGTGGTTTCTATTTGCGGTTGAATTTCATTAAGAAAATACATAAGTTCGGAGGAGGCTTTTTCCATTTCCAATACAAAATGATCGATGCGGCCTATAAAAAAATTATAGAACCCATGGCATGGTATCGCAACTGTAAGCCCTGCTGCTGTACTTAACAATGCCTGCCAAATTCCTGCGGCTAAAGTTTTTGTATCTACAAAACTGCCAGACTGCTCCATGCTTTGAAACAGTGTTATCATTCCAATCACAGTACCCAACAGACCAAGTAATGGTGCCACATAAGCAATTCCCGCTAATGCCCGAAGGCTTTTCTCCATTCGGGGAATTTCAGCCAGGCCAGCTTCTTCGACAGCCTGTCTCATGCCTTTTTTACCTTTATCATTCCTTAATATCGCAGCCTTGAGAATCTGTGCGACAGGTCCCGGTGTGTCATCGCAAATAGATATGGCCTCAATGATGTTATTCCTTTTTAAAACATTAATGACACCTTTCATGAATTCCGGAACATTGATTCGCACTCGATGAAAATAAAGTGCCCGTTCAATGATCATCACCAAAGAAACCAGGCCAAGCCCAAATATAATCCAGGTAATTGGCCCGCCTCTGAGGAGTAGTTCTAAAAATTGAGACATAGATTAACTTTGTAATTATTATTTAAAAAATTAAGCAGAACGTAATAATACTTTAATTAAGTACTCAAATATACTCCGGACTTATCTCTTTGCAGAATTTTTGCTTAGGGAAAAACCGTCTGTCAACCTGAATAAACATTTCATTCCCACACTTATCCTGCGTTTTTTATAATTGATACAGCGTTGAAGTACACAAATAAATTTTAGCGTACATAGTTAATTGTGCATTATTAGTTTCTAACTGCGATTCCCAAATATTGCCGAACCAATTCTGACAATTGTTGAATCTTCCTCAATTGCAATCTTAAAATCATTTGTCATTCCCATAGACAGTTCCTTAAGCGGAATTGAAAAATCTCTTGACAGTTCATCCCGAAACAAACGCAGCGATTGAAAAATTAAACGAATTTTTTCTTGTGACGCCGAATGGGGCGCCATTGTCATTAAACCAATCAGGTTGATTGAATCCATACTCAAAATTTCAGGTATACAGGCCACCAGCTCATCCTGTCTAAAACCATATTTTGTTGATTCACCTGATATATTCATCTGAATTAATACCGATTGTACTTTTTCCAGCTGTTCGGCAATTTCATCTATTTTATCAAGTAACTTCAGCGAGTCGACAGAATGAATTAGTTTACAATGTTTAACTGCGTCCTTTACCTTGTTGGTTTGCAAATGCCCAATCATATGCCATTTCAGTCTCTGAGTAATCTTCCCGGCTTTTTCACACAATTCCTGAACCCGGTTCTCCCCAAAAGAATCATGTCCCAAACGTAATGCTTCATTTATAGATTCGGCAGGATGATTTTTACTGACAGCGACTAATTGTATCTCATTAGGATCTCTGCCGCAGTCAATTGCACATTTCCGAATTTCCCCTTTAATAGAATTCAAATTGTGAGAAAGAGTTCCACTTTTCATAATGGTTGTACCAAATAGAATTATCTGAGTTTTAAAACAAGTCCTATATGTATATAAAAAAACGGGAGTCAACTGATATGTTTAACGATAAAAAATAAATTTGTTATCTTTAGATTCTTGAAAAATATTTCAGTTGCATAAGTTTGTTTAGAATAACCCGAGTCAATCCAATACAAAATACATCATGACAAAAAACAGAAGATACAGATATTCTTACGAACAAGTCTTTCGGGACTGGTATGGTCAGGAAATGGGGTCACTGGAAATTGAATCCTATCAGAAAAGAGGAAAAAAATTAGAAAAAGTTCTTGATAATGTTCTCGGAGATTTAGATCACGGCGATCAAATTCTTTTTCGAAAAATTATAGATGAATGGCCAAATTTGGTCAGTCCCGAAATTAGTCATGTTTCATCTCCCCGCAAAATTTATAATAATATATTATGTATTGAAGTTTATGATGCTCCGTGGCGATACAGTCTGGAACGTAATTTTAAATCAGAAATTCAGAAATTAATTCAAAATTTATCGAATCAGAGAATAAAAACGATCCGTTTTGTGCCCGGAGGAAAAACGAGAACATTTAATCGGCAATAGGGAAAAAGAATGAAAAATACCAAAAATATTTTTGTTGCAGCAACTGGGCAGAACGTGGGTAAAACGACAACCTGTCTCGGTCTATACGACAAACTGATCAAAACCGGATTAAATTCTGGTTTCATCAAACCTGTCGGTCAACGATATTTAAGAGTTGGAGATATAAAAATCGATGAAGATTCTTATTTAATCCAGAAAATATACAATACTAAATGCCCTTTAAAACATATGAACCCTATTGCCGTGCCGCTGGGCTTTACCCAAGAGTACATTGATAACGGACGACATGAAAATTTATTACAAACGGTTTTTGACTCCTATGGGGTTGTTCAAAAAGGTCGAGATTTTGTCCTGATCGAAGGAACCGGACATGCGGGTGTAGGATCAGTATTTGACATATCAAATGCTCTGGTAGCAAAATCTCTACAAAGTAAAGTTATTATTGTAACTGATGGCGGTATTGGCAAGGCAATTGATTCTCTGATTTTGAATAAGTGTTTATTTGATTCACGTGACGTAGACTTACTGGGCGTCATTGTGAATAAGGTATTCATTGAAAAATATGATAAAATTAAATATTACGTAGAGAAAAGTCTGAATCAAAAAGGCATTAAACTCCTGGGCGTAATCCCATTTCAAGATCAGTTAAATAATCCGAATCTTGAACAAATTAGAGAGGTACTCAACGGCACCTATATAACAGGCAAAAATCACAGTCAAAATCCAGTTGAAAATATCATTGTCGGTGCTATGTCAGTGTCCAATATACTCAAACATATTAAACGACAAACATTGATAATAACCCCCGGTGACAGAGAAGATTTAATCCTGGCGGCGTTAAGTTGGAATCTTTCAGAAACCAGTACCGTAAACCAGGTATCCGGAATTATTGTGACTGGAAATGTAAAACCAGGGAAAGTTGTCGGTCGGGTATTAAAGAAAAGTAAAATCCCTGTAATATTAGTAAAACACAATACCTTTTCAACCGCATCCATAGTTCATGATCTTAAAGTAAAAATCAAGGTCACGGATTCTGAAAAAATAAGACTGTCACAATATTTATTTGATAAGCACGTCGATTTTGACTATATCCTGGATAATTGTTGAGGGGCCGCTCTTTGAACTCTCAACTGGGACATAATTTAATTTCATTAAAAACAATAGATTCAACAAATTTATATTGCGTTCGTAATTTGCAGTCATTGCCTTCAGGTACAGTTGTCGTTGCGGAAAATCAAACTAACGGCCGTGGCCGAAACGGGAGACATTGGCATTCTCCCAAAGGTAAAAATCTATATACTTCCATTCTGATTCATACCCAACCAACAAGCCAACTCACCATGTTTGTTTCACAGGCAGCATCTCTTGCAGTCTATTCCACTGTCATTGATTTCAATCTGAACGATGTCTGGATAAAATGGCCAAATGATATCTATATCAACCAATTTAAAGTTGCGGGTATACTGAGTGAATGTCACAAATTACAAACTGATTCACTGGCGATTATTATTGGGATTGGTGTTAATCTGAATATGCGGCAGGAAGAATTAAAACAAATCGATAAACCCGCAGAGTCTCTGGGGTCTATTCTTAACAAAAAAATTGATGTTAATCATTTTCTGCAACAACTGATCAACCAATTAGATGAATTATTTCATGAAATAGAAACCAACGGACCTGATCGAATTTACACGTTATGGAAATCAGCGAGCCCGATAATTGGGAAAACAGTCAATGTATTTATAAGTTCTGCTGAAAGAGTTACCGGCACTGTTATTGATTTAGCTTATGATGGAGGTATCCTGATGCAATTAGCATCAGGTGAAAAAACAAAATTTCTTGCAGGTGATGTGTCACTTGCCTATGAACCGAAATAATAGTTCAGAATTAAAAAACCATGGTTAAAAGAAGAAAAATTGGCCCGGCATATAAACGCTCACCCGTGAAAAGACTCAACGAACAGTCCAATAAAAATTTACTCATTATGGGCTCAGCACTTTTTTAGGAGTTCTTTTTTGGTCGAGTGTAGATTGAGTTGCAGATGTCTTTTAAAATTTCATGGCAGCCAGCGGTGATGAAGCAAAGGGAAAACCATTTTCATCTAATGATACAATGTGGATCCTGGTGAAAATTTTTGGCAGTATCGGGGTATGTGCTATCCTAGCAAAAAATGCAAATAAATGAATATGCCCTGAAATAAGAGCATTAAACAAACGGTATAAAGTTAGACCAAACTAACACAGGGAGGAATATTGATTATCTATATAATTATGATCTTAACAACCGGCTGCATGCTATGGGGAAACCAAAAGTATAAAAATTCCGGTGTTGCCTGGGCTAGACCATTATCAGCTGTAATGGCATTAATAACAATGCTTTTGGCAATCACTCAAGCAATCATAATTATTAAAGCACCGGCGAAAAAGCGACAGGAGATTGTTGCAAAAGACAAGTTATTTTTAATTGCCGGGATTGAATCAACCTGCCGCTACCTGGTAGAGACCTACCCGGCATCAAATATATTGCTAATTTCAAAACCTGACTTACCCTCAACAATTTCCACAAATGAATCGATAATGCAAGCAGTAAATAAAGGATTGAGCGGGAAATACAAGAACCTTTCCACGGAATCTCCTCGACCTCCAATTTCAAGTATTCTCAACAATAACGAAGCCTCTGCGAGCGATATCAAATTTACTCCTGACAGTCTTGAGTTAATGTTGACTCTCCATCCAGAATCAAACGTAATACTTTCTCTAATCGGATTACCTGAAAATTTTGAAAAAATCAATCTATGGAAGATGAAACCAAAGGAGAGACCAAAATTCATCGTTATGTTTCCTGAAAGTCTATTGAAACTGAAACCCTATTTGAAAAAAGGATTAATCTCCGCAGTAGTAACATTTAATAACCGGTACAAACCAAATTTTACAGAGAAACTTCCTGATGACAGCAACAAAACTTTCAAAAAAAGATTTCTACTCATAAATTCTAAAAATGTTGATCAAATTGGGATCGAATTCCCTAATATCTTTGAGCCTTAGAAAGATAATGAGGAAGAAGAAGAGAAACCTAAATCAAAGAACTAAGAGTAATAAATTAGTCTGAAAATTACAATTTAATCAATTAATCCTTAAATATGGCATAAGATGTTTTTAATAAGTCTGTTATGTTATATGCCGGCGACGTTTTTTGACCGTTATTTTAATAATTCATTAGTCTTTCCGGTCATTTTGATCGTTAAATTTTAGGAAAAACACAGTGCAAAGTCAATCGAAGGTTTCAAATCAACAGCAGTTTTTATGTCAGGGTCTGTCAGAGCTTAACCCTGACCATGCGTGGAAATAAATATTTTATATTATTTGACTAAAAAAAACTGATTTTTTAATTTTATGTCTTGAAATTTATTCAATACTGCTTCTTTTATGGATGTTTGATTTATAATATTTATTAGGATTCACAACTTAAAATTCAATAACAAGCAAGGAGAATCACATATGAACAATGTAAAATCTGTAAATAAATCGCTAACCCTAACCGCAAGCCTTATTGTGTTTTTAGGCTCCTTCAGTCTATTTGCCAGTAACACCCTGACTCAAGGCTTAAAAGATTCAGTCCAAAAGATAGTCAAGTCCTCAACAGAGCAAATAAAAGACCTGTCAAGTCTTGTAAAGGAAAATCGCAGTCAACTGTCTGATATCATTGCCTTTTACATAAAAGAAGCCGGTATTAAAAATAGCCAAATAAGCAACCTGATTGCACAGATAGCAAACAACGCAGGAATATCCAATAGTGAAGCAGTTGAAGTTGCTGATAGCGTAACAAAGTCTTTAGGCCTGAGTAGTTCTCAATCGGAAAGTATAATTAATCTTGTTAGAATCAATAACAATAGCAGTACGTTGAGCATCGCCGGCCAAAAAACTACTAATGCCGTTCTCGGCTACAAAGGCGAAAACAGTGCATCAAATTTCATGAAAGAGGCCAAAACCAAAGAGGCAGCCCTTGCTGTTGCTGATGAGATTGAACAAAAAGAGCTGTTGCGTAGACGCAGAAGAGTTAGTGAACCGAGATAAGAGCCATTTATAATGGTAAAAGTGGTTTAGCTAGCTTAGTAAAGATAAAAAGTCATTCTAAAAAGGAGTTTTTTGGTAAAAAAAACTCCTTTTTCATGTAAGAATATAATTAAAATCTTGTGCTCCTTACTTAATATTTTTCCGTGATGCCCCCAAAGAATAATCAATCTAATATTTAATTCAATGAGTAATATATCAAATTATAAAATCAGTCGGTTAAAGTTTCCTTTAATTGATTTAATTTCACGTTATTTAGCATATTTCGCGAGAATTATTTGTACCCTTTATTTTGTAATAATTTTTACTGGGGTTTCATTAGCTCGGGAGATCAATATTCGTGCTGGGAATTTTGAAATAAACCCATCATTCGGAATTACTCAGGAATTTAATTCAAATTTTTTTTCCGAGGATAACAGTAGCGAAGAACAACCAGATTCTGAGGAAACAATAATCTATACTCCACGATTAAGGATAAAATATCCCGGTAGAAATCTTATACTTGAATTCGACTACATGTCTGATATTAAACGCAACCGCTATTTTTCAATTAGCGAGGATACTGAAGATCAAAACGTATTTGTAGGAGTCGGGCTAATCTCTCCGGGACAAAGGCTGAAATTAACATTGTCGAATCAGTTTTTAGAAACCAGAGATCCCTCATCAATTGACATACGTGATGCTCTGATAAATCGTGCGGATCGCGTGGAAAATATCATTAAAGCAAAAATTGATTTCAAGCTGACTGAGTTATTCAAATTGGTCTTCAAGGTTTCCCACGAAAATAATAGGTTTTCTGAACGTGCTTTTGAAGAAGAAAATACTCAGACCCTATTCTATAATTCATCTTTGTTTTACCAATTCCTGCCGAAAACATCCGCAACCATTATGTACGAAGTTGAATCGATCATTTACCCTGATTCACACGTCATCGTTCCTTCAGCTAAAACTGATGGAACTTATAGAAGAACTATTGGTAACTTCAATACATTAGCTCAGTCAATCCGAACGGGACTTTCATTTGATGCTACTGCTAAGTTGTCCGGTGATGTCACCTTCGGTTACATCACAAAAAAACCAACCCAGTCTACCACTGGTACTAGTAAAATAGTTAAGAGTTTTAGCGAATTTGCGTTTGATGCTGATTTAACCTGGAAAATTAGAGAACGCACTACTCTCATAGCAGAAGCAAAACGTACAATTGACAATGTAATAACCGGATCCGGATCCTTCATTACAAGAAGTGGTATTGCATTGGGACTAAGCCAGGAAATACTCGACAAATTCACATTGTATCTTAAATCGATTTATATTAATAGTGAGTATAACAGAGATAATGAGGGGAATAAAAGAAACGATAATCTGTATGGGCTTGGCATTAGTCTGGCTTATGACATCCAGCAATGGATTGAGATAAAGCTATCTTATCAGCACAAAAACAACTTATCCAATAGTAAATTTAACGAGAATGAATACAGAAGCAATGAGTGGATTTTCAATATCAATGCGTTATTTTAATTAAAGAACAAAATATTACAGCTAAAATGCATTGACATAAAAAAATATTTCATTATCCTTCTAAGAGGGGAACGCTATATGGATGTTATCAAATAATCAAGCAAGCACTACCTACCAGAAGATTTTCTTTATAGTTCATTTCTCTCATTTTGATTCTGAATCTTTATCTTATCCGACAAAAATATTAAAATGTAGGCAGATTTTACATTTTAATCGACAAAGCTAACTGGCTGTAGAGTGGACCCATCCTGTGTCAAAAATCTGATATCTTAAATAGTCATCAATAACAGGTTTTCAGTCAGTTGTGTTACATATTAAAATTTATCCTTTACTTTTTACTCTTCGCTTTTAATTTTATTTAGTTTTTTTTCTATTAATCATTTACTATTAGCTGAATCAGAGGACGATTATCAGATCGGGGGAAAAGATGTTTTTGGAATCATCGTCTACAATGAGCCGGATTCATCTAAAGAAGCGATTAGGGTATTGCTGGACGGCTATGTCAATTTTCCATTAGTTGGGAAATTGAATGTAAAGGGACTGACTTCTAGCCAAATAGAGGAAAAACTGCAAAACCTAATGGCTAACGGTTATATTCTTAACCCTCAGGTGTCAGTATTGGTTATGGAGTATGGCAGCAGAAAGGTATTTGTTTTAGGAGCAGTAAAAAATACAGCGAGTTACGAACTTAGAGGAAAGAGAACTCTGTTGGAAATAATATCAAAGGGGGGGGGATAAAAAAGCAGGAGGTAATTTTCTTATTCTCCGCAAGGCTGAGAAGGGCTCGAATCTATCATTGTTAACCGAAAGCAATTGATTAATAAGGGGAATTTATCACGAAACATTACCCTAAAAAATAATGATAGCGTTTATATAACTAATAGCCGATGTAATTTACGTTCTGGGAGAAATCAAAAGTCCCGGAACTTATGAACTAACTGATAATAATCGAACTGTACTCTCAGCAATTACTCATGCCAGTGGTGTCACAAAAATAGCTGCACCCAAAAAAAACAAAAATTATTCGGCTTAACAATGGCATCCCAAAGAGGATACTTGTCAATCTCGAGGATGTAATCAAACGTGGCCAAAAATCCAAAGATATCGAATTTAAACCGAAAGATGTCATCATTGTTCCTCAAGGAATTTTTTAGCAATTCTGTGAATGGTGATAAAAAATTAAAATGAATTTGATTCAACAAGAAGAAAACTGGGAAAGAGAAATTAATCTTAGGAATTACCTACGGGTCATCCGTAAGCGCAAACGGGTTATTTTTTTTATATTCCTTATCGTGGTAATTAGCGTTACGACACACACGTTCAAAATTCGACCCGAATACCGGGCGGTAGTCCGACTTCTTATAGGCAAAGAAAATCCGAATATTGTTTCGTTTGACGAAGTATTATCAATTGACGGCAGAAGTGCTGAATATTATCAAACCCAATTTAAGATCATTAAGAGTCGAAGCATTATTGATAAGGTCATCAAGCAATTGAATCTTGAAAAGGAATTTGATGAATTACAAGAAAAAGAGAAGAAAACCAAATCTCTTTCTGATGCATTATCAGCATTTACTAAGTCCGTAATTCATTCATTAGAGTCCGTATTAAAAAAAGACCAGGAGCTGCCAAACTTAGATTACAAAACCGACCCTGCCATGATAAGCGATGCAACGGACAGAAAAGCAGAACTGCTGTATCGGGAAACTATCAAACCATTAACTGTTAAGCCAATAGCCGGTTGATCGATTTAGAATACACAGGATACGATCCGCAAAAAATCAGTAAGATTGTCAATGCAGTTGCCCGAATATATATCGAACAGAATTTAGAAAACAGACTCTATGCCTCTGAAGATGCTGCAATATGGCTTGATGAGCGATTAACCTCAATGCAGGAAAAAGTTGAAAACTCGGAACGAGCTCTGCAAATCTACAGTAAAAATGCCGGAGTCACATCAATTGAAGATAAACGAAAAATTTTGGATTTACAATTGGTAGAATTCAATACAGAATTGACCCTTGCTACAAAAAAGAGGGTAAAACTAGAACAAAAATATAAAAATTCTCAGAATCCTGAATTTGCCAACTCCCTTTCAGAAGTCATTAGTAATCAACTCATCCAGAATCTTTATAAAGACCTGTCTATTTTGAAGGGTAAAGAATCGGAACTGAAGGAAAAATACGGATTAAGACATCCAAAAATGATTCGGATTATCTCTCAAATAAATCAGATTAATAAAATCATTTCCACCGAAATAGAGAAAATACATGACAGCATTCACACTGACTATCAGCTGGCTTTAATTGAAGAGCGGTCATTAATAGACGCATTGAAAAAATTTCGGGATGAATCGGCATTTCTCAACGAAAAATCGATTCGTTATAGTGTTCTCAAAAGAGAAGCAGCCAGTAATCCGCAGATGTATGAATTACTCCTGAAACGATTGAAAGAAACTGACTTATCACAAGGATTGCGTTCAAATAACATTCGTGTTATTGATCCAGCAGTTCCCCCGTTAGAACCATTTAAACCGAATAAGAAACAAAATATTCTGATCGGTATCATTCTGGGCTTATTTTCTGGGTCTGGGCTTGGCATTTTTTATTGAATATTTAGACAACACAGTCAAAGAACCCGACGAAATATCCCTAAAATTCGGCATTCCCCTTTTAGGCTCGGTTGAAAGTCATCTAGTAGAAGGGGGAAAATTATCCACAATTGAAAAAAATGAATCTACATCAATAAAATTAATCGCCTACAATGACCCTTCCTCAAACATATCTGAGAGTTTACGGAGCATTCGTAACAACGTCATATTTTCGGCTGATGGTGATAAAGATATAGTGTTTATGGTAACTTCCTCCCTTCCGGGTGAAGGCAAGACAACAATCGCTGCTAACCTTGCCATTATTATGGCCTCACTTGGAGAAAGAGTATTACTCATTGACGCCGACCTTCGGCAATCCTCAATTCACGAACTCCTGCAAGTTCCAAAAACGCCCGGAGTATCATCCTATTTGACTAGGAAAAAGAAATCAATCAAATAATAATTGATACCCCAATCAATAATTTATCGGTTATTCCCAGCGGTATTACGCCACCAAATCCTTCTGAATTACTAAGTGAACCCCAAATGAAGGTATTATTAGACTATGCAAGGGAACATTATGATCGAGTTATTGTTGACACTCCACCCGTCGTATCTGTTACCGATCCTATGATTATAAGTAGACAGGCACAAGCAGTTATTTTCGTAATTCGATGTGGCATTACCCCTCGAGATGCAGTTTCCAAGTCTATCCAGCAACTGCAACAGGTGAAAGCGAATATTATGGGTGCTGTTTTCAATGGTATTGACTTAGGTAAAGATTCCTATTACTATCAGTATTATTCCAAACAACAATTATAAATCTAACGATAACGAAGAAGAAATAACGCATTCTACGGCCTGAGAAAATATTCAAATCCTATATTTATTGATATTTCGCATTTATAAATAACGAGATTAATCCCTGTATGTAAATCCTTCCATTTAATGTTACCGTAAAAAGTTAACATAAGAAGTGGTTGGCATCTGGCAATTAGATCCAGGCTGAGTATTAGTATTTTGGGTTATGGACTTGCCGCCCCTTTTTGGGGATCACCGACAATGAGAAAATTCCGATGGTCTAACGTATTGTACTCCATCCGAAAGGCCTCTGACCTGCCCCCATTTACCGGACCAAAGTTAAAGAGAGTTCAGTTGAGTCTGAAGTGCCCCCAACCCATGCTGATGCATGGCCCGGGGCAGTGGCAGAACGTCGACCTGCATAGCCTCCAGAGGCGGCACTCCGGCCGGGACGTCAAACCCCGAATGCCATTCCCGGGAAAATTCTTCAGTGTTAGATTATTTAGAGTCTATCTTATAAAGTGTAACATATTTGAGTTAAATAACATGTGCCCCGAATTATATTGTTATATGGACATTAATAATTGGTCATAATGTCCAGAAATAACAATTATAATCGAAAAAGAAGGGCACATATTAGAACCTGTTATACTCTTCCAGCCTGAACTTGTCACTGCAATACCGGAAGTTGTCAATAATAAAGAGTTTACTCAAATATTGTGAATTACTTACAGGGATTGACAATATTTTAACGAAGAGCAGAATCGAAACACGATTTATCCAACGTCATGTTAACCATGTCCAGAGCAAAAGACAAAAATTTAAGAAAGACCAGAATGTTCAGTTATCACGAAAAGAAATGAAACGTTGTGCAGAGTATGCAGTTCAGGCGTTGCACTGCAAGATTGTCGGGATAATTTTACAAAAATCATTACGTGGTTTAAGTCGTTGATCAGTCGAGAGTCCAGTCTTGCAACGTTTTTGTCGAACAAATGACTTGGTAAAAGTACGAAGGTTGTTTGATTATTGTAATTGTTTTCCTGTGGAAATGGTCAGTGAGTGTGTCGATAAGCTCACTAAAGCCGCAACAAGTCAGGATAATGCCTTAGAGTCTGTCAATATTCTTGACAGTCAGGATATTTATATTTGAACTGTACCTGTTTAGAAAGTAACATTCATTTTCCTGTTGATCGGCTTTTATTACGTGACAGTGTTCGTACCCTCATAAAATCAATTCTTGTGATTCGCTCCTGCGGTCTTCGTCATCGTATATGGTGATATCTGGACAACTGATATACAGAAAAGTCGTCCTGAATATTATCGTGCATCAAGGCTGTCGATTTTGATGCTTTTTGTTCCTATGTTTTGATACTGATTTCGAGTAATCGCTCAGCTTCCTCTATCGAGGGGGCATTGAAGGTATCCCGAATATCCTGTGCGATCCCACTGCACATTTCTTTCCTCGATACGTAAGCCGTGGCATTGTGCTGAAGGTGAACTTGGCAGCATTGCCGGTAGCTGCTGACCTGAGTTCCACACAGAGTTTTCATAATCTGCGTTACTTTTCGTGTCGAGACACCTTGACTATACATTTCTGCTGAAGCCGGGTTTAGAGCCCGTTCGCTGCGTTGTCTTTGCTCAAGAGCTGAAGAATAAAAGCCTTCTTCTTCTCTAACCTGAGGAATCTGAAGGTCCCGTTTTCCCAGGCGGGGACTCAAGCACTTAGGTTTAAATCCATTGGCATGACATTCACGTTCCGCGGTTCTTTCCAGGGTTGGGCATCGATAAATTCGGAACGTTCAATTTTCACAGCCTTGTTTAGCAGCATAGCAAAAGCTAAGCTGTTCCCATTCCTTCAAGTGCGTTTTTAAGTATTGCCTGCACAGCTTCGGTTATACTATTATTATTTTCATTGTGGGTCATAATTAGAATCCTTTGTTTATTGGGTACAAAAAAAGAATAATTCATCATGACCTGCGTTTTTATCAACTCAAAAATTTTCCCCCTGGGTAAAACATTCTCTGCTGGTTGTTAGATCAGACAATACTGCTTGTCCTGTCTAACCCCTCCGCAATGCCCGGCCTGTCGGCCCAACCGATTGCTGCTGAAACCGCCCGGGTCCCCCTCCGGTCATGCACCGAGAGAAGTGAAATTACAGAACGAAAGTTACACCCCCGTTTTGTATCGCCTCCCTACGTAAATTAAATCGTATTTGATGTGAGAAAGATCATTAATTTTAAAAGGGTCTAGATCAATTGAATGTGGGAGGACCATAATTCGCTTTGGGGAAATCGACTCCAACATCATGTTTTCTTTCATCTCCCCCTGGAACTGTAATCAAGGCCGCCTTATGAAATATTGATTTTAATAATGACCTGATCAGTCTCTGTTTCCAACCATTGCCAATAAAACCAAAATGAATTGGAATACTGTTGTGTCCTCTACTAATAATTCCATATGGAATAGAATTAAACGAGAGGAAAACAGCTGTCTGACCTTCGTTTAAAAGACGGCGACATGTAAAATACATTTGCTGTAATCGGAATGTTAAAGGGAATTTAGAGACTGTATGATGATTGAACTTCTGGATTTGATTTAGAGACGTTGGTAACGAATTTCTTATGATATGAATCTCATTAATTAAAGGATGATCTGCAAGCGGTCTCAAATGATGAATCATTTGAGCGTCCGATACCTGAATACAACAACCGATTTTTAAACGTCTGGAATGACTCTCTGTATTCATTGGGCTCGTACAATCAAATGATTACTTAATATAAAAGTCAATAATTAATTTATGTTACTATCTGTTACATTTTGTCCTGACTGGATCATGTGAATTTTTCAGATGAATCAGCGTGGCTAAAAACAGGCTAAACCTCAGATATAAATTCTGAGATTCTTGTCATGGCCAGTTCAATATCATCGATACTGACGGCATAAGAGCATCTGATATAATTTTTACCATGATTTCCAAATGCAGTTCCGGGGACAACCGCAACATTTTTTTCTTGTAATAACGATTTTGCAAAAAAATCGGAATCTAATCCTGTGGAACTAATATTGGGATAAACATAGAAAGCACCCTGAGGATTTACACACGTTAGATTTAAACTGTTAAATCGTTTAACTATCAAATTGCGCCTCATCAAGTATTCACTTTTCATTAATTCTCTATCGTTTTTTCCATGTTGCAGTGCTTCAAGTGCTGCTTCCTGCCCCATAATAGATGCACACAACATTGAATATTGATGAATTTTCATCATTGCATCAATCAAATCTTTTGGACCGCATGCATATCCAATTCTGTACCCAGTCATCGCATAAGCTTTACTAAACCCGTGTAGAAAAACGGTACGGTTTTTCATACCCGGAAATGCTGCGATTGACTTACACTGGTCTTCATAGGTCAATTCAGAGTAAATTTCATCTGTTATTACAATCAAATCGTTGTCTACTGCGATCTTGGCAATCTCTGATTTTTGGTCACAGGTTAATACAGCACCTGTCGGATTGTTTGGGAAGTTCAATAAAACAACCTTTGTTTTAGGGGTTACTTTCTGTCGCAGCTCGTCTGCAACAAGGCTAAAATTATTTTCTTGCTTCGTTGTCACTGGGACAGGGATTGCCTGAGCCATTTGAATACATGCCGGGTAGGAAACATAACAGGGTTCATGATAAACAACTTCATCACCAGGTTCCAATAATGCCCTGAGGATCAAATCCAATGCCTCACTTACGCCAACGGTAATGATACATTCCTGTACTGGATCGTAAGAGACTGAATAATTTTCTTTAACATATCGGCAAACTGCCTGTCGCAATGATAGAAGTCCTAAATTTGATGTGTAACTGGTGTGACCTTTTTCGAGGGAATATATTGTGGCTTCGCGAATCCCCCAGGGAGTGACAAAATCAGGTTCTCCGACGCCGAGCGAGATTACATCATCCATCGTCATGACTAACTCAAAAAAATCACGAATACCACTATTCGGCAATGCATCAATATGTTTTGCAACTCTGCTAGGGGGTAATTTTGAGTCGTTCATAGTCTTCATCATTTTCAAACTGGAATCCAGCTTCCTTATATTTTTTAAGGATAAAATGTGTTCGGGTAGACAACACACCATCTAAGGGTGCTAATTTTTGTGCAACAAAATTGGCAACATCATTCAGATTCTCCCCGACAACAATTAGCTGCAGATCACAATTTCCGGAAATGAGCATTACATCGGTAACTTCCGGAAATTTTCCTATATTTCTGGCTGTCCGGTCGAATCCACCGTCTCTTTCCGGCCGTATTGAAACTTCGATTAATGCTCTGACCTTTTTAATGTGGTAATTGTCTTCATTTATCAGGGTATAATAGCCTCGAATGATATTTTCGGTTTCGCAACGTTTTATTATCGATTCTATCTCCTCAATATCAATATTAAGTCGTTCAGACAATTCTGATGTTGTCAATCGAGCATTCTTTTGCAGCAATTCTAGTATTTTTTCCTTTTTTTCCATCTTATGCCTTCAACACGTTTATATATTATGTTATGTACAATTATTAAATTTTGATTTTGAACTCGCCAAAGGATAACAATAACTTTAAGTCAGGATTATAGCAATTTTTCAGGGTTAAACCAAAATAGTTAACCCATTGAAAAAGACATATAACATCTCAGTGCTTATAATTTGGAACGATACGCCCGTTAATAAAAGTGTTGTAAGGAAACACGGGGCTGACTAATTTTTTACGGGAATTTTTAATACCTGGTCAATTCTAATCAGGTCATTCTCCAAATTATTTATTTTCTTTAGGTCAGCTAATGGTACAGAGAATGCCTTTGCAATTGATCCGAGAGTATCCCCCTTAACAACCCGATATAACTCATGAGAATCAGGTTCTGACTCTGGATCTGCTCTTGTGATTTTGTCAATGCCATTTAATTGTACTAATATTTTCCGTAATATTGTTTCATGTGCCTGTTGGTTTTTCTTCCGATCTTCGTTAATAATCGCCAACAATTCATTTAATTTTGTATCAAAATTTACCTTATTTGAGTTATTTTCTTGTTTGAGGATAATGATTTCTTCATTTAAATTTTTTATTTTGTTTACTAAATCATTTACAATATCAGAGTATGAAGATACTTTTTCGGATAAATTAACACGCTGTTCCTGTAAAAATTTCATATCCTCAGCATATGAAATCCGCTGCTTATTAATCTCTTTAATTATTTCATTCTGAAAGGCAGCAAAGTTATTGTCCAATGACTCATCGGAACATACTGAAAAAGCTCCAATCAGCATCAGAATTAATATCCATAACGACCGAACTTTATTTATGATCAGGTAATGCATGATTTTATGTTTTGATCTGTCCAGCTTTTGCCAAACTGGTTGCCTCTACACTTTGAATTTCTACAAATCCTTGTGAACTAACCGGATTTAATCCTTCACTTTCCTCCATAGAAGAATCTTCCATATTGTAAATTGATGCGACACAATCTGTTAAAGAATTAAAATAGATATTACCTTTGTATAGGCCAACTGTAACTCTTCCTGCTGCTTTCTCGGCAAATACATCTATTGCTGTCCTGGCAGCTTTCGTTGCAGGGTCAAAATACCGACCATCATAAATTTGGTCACCAACCAATTTTGACAATTGAGAAAACAGCAATGCTGCCTTTCTATCAAGTATTGCCTGATAAATATAAGTCAGACAGGTACCTAATAGTTCCATTCCCGGTGATTCATATACACCTCTGCTTTTTGTTCCGATGATCCTATTTTCAAGTGCGTTTTTAATTCCTATTCCATTTCTGCCACCTATTTCATTTGCCATTTGCATTGCAACCAGAGGAGAAACGGTTTGGTCATTTATTGAAATCGCACGGCCCCGATCAAAAACCACAGTAAAATTTTCGATTTTATCCGGTGCATCTTCAGGCCATACACTCATCGTAGGTTCAACGATTCTACACGATGTTTCAAGACTTTCTAAATCCTCAGCTTCATGTGATAAACCCGCTAGATTCGCATCTGTTGAATATCGTTTTTTTTCGATACTAAAGGTTGGAAATGCAAACTGATTTAAATATTCAGCCATTTGTTTTCTCCCCGGAAACTCCTGAAGCAAGTCTTTGTCTCGCCAGGGTGCATAGACTTTCATTTGCGGAGACAAAACATTAACGTACCGTTCAAAACGAATTTGATCATTTCCACGTCCTGTAGCACCATGTGCCAATACGGTACATTCCTTTTTCTGTAATTCAGGCAACAATCCACTTACAGTAACTGCTCGAGCTAATCCTGTTGAATTCCAATAGCCTCCATCATATTTTGCCTGTGCTTTTATCGCCTCAAAACAAAACTCAGCCATCTTATCTTTTAAATCAATTATAACTGTTTCAACCTCACAAGGAGCCATTTTGTCTTTGATATCGTTTATATCTTCTTCATCAGGCTGAGCAAGATCAGCGGCAAAGCAAGCAATGTTGATTCCCATTTTTTTTAGCTTGGTTGCTAACGTTTTGCTATCAAGACCACCAGACACACACAGACCGATTTTCTCATTTCCCAAATTCTTATATGAATTACTCAATCTATTTCCTTTCAAATTTTTTAGAATAAGATTTAAGCAGCGATTAATTAATGATCAACCCTTTAAAAAATATCAGAATTAAACACATAAACAACCCCTCGATTATTACATTTAACAAGCTCGCTTTCAACAAACATTTTAGAAAAGTCTTGGAAATTAATGAAAGATCAACTGAATAATAAAATAGACGTCTGTATAACTTTGGAGTGTCTCTGCCCAGACAATTGGAATCACAGCATTAATTCAATTGCACCTCGGCACAGTTAAATTACCTAAATACCGAGGTCACAACTCACACCAGGACAAACTAATGGGGTTTTAATAAAGACGTCAGGAAGGGGCTATAATGAATAAAAGACTAAGTTAATCTAATTAACTGTGGGAAAAACAAAAAATAATAAGTTATCAACTGACGCCAATGACGCGATTACCAACCGGCAACTTATTTATACTTAACACGCCATTTAGTTTCCGATGAGGTTGATAGAAAGGGGAATTCAGGTTCAATGATTGATTCTGTATCCGTTGGAAATATAAGGACTTCTCACGGGCCAACAAAAACTGATCCAACCATAAACCGCCAGATACCTCTGGTTGTCCCACAGGTCATAGCGGCAAACCCTCCATCTCTTTATCGGCGTCAAGAATATTGATTGGAATTTCTGTAACTCCTGCAATAATATTTGTCAGACCTCTTCCCAGTTTCCTGAGTTTATTTTGGCCATGTTCAATTTCCCAATCATCAGATTTTAAATCAAGAAAAAAGAATCCTGTTATTGCATCTAATGTTTCATACAGTTCAAGACCAACATATGGATGCACAACTCCGGCGACGACCTTGACTCGACTCGCGGTTTCGTTTCCCCCGCACAGCAATTTATCAATATTCTTCATCATAATCATCTTCGGACATTTCATTTTCCGTCGGCATTAACTCATGAACAACTGATTTTTTGCCAAACCGTTTGAGATGTAACCGTCATTACTGCTGGATTGATAATGATTATTCAAAAATGATACGTTAGCGTACCCATGCTCAACTTTGTGGGATTTGTTATGATTATCTAATCCATCTGCCAATTTTGTTTCTGTTAAGATCGCATCTGCCCAGAATTGGGTAATCCAACCATGGAATTTGTTTTCGGTGACTATGATAGGCAATTCCAACTTCTCGGGCTGTATAATATCCACTGATAGAAAAATTTTCGGTGCCAGCAAACTCTGTTCCTAATCCAGGGGATCCGGCAATTCCAAATTGAATAATGTCATGAAGATCAAGAAGTCTACTTAATCAGTTCAAAAACTCCGTATATTCTTCCTCGGTCATTAGACCAACAATATCATCTTTCCTGATTGACTCCATTTTACAGATCCAACCCTCATGTTCCGGGGAAATATTAATTAATTCAGGTTGCTCTTCAAGAGCGGCATTAACTTCACATACCTTCCCTGAAACCGGAGAATAAATGTCTGATGCAGCTTTTACCGATTCAACAACACACAAAATGTCACCTTGAGCAAAATCAACACCGATTTCAGGTAATTCAACAAATGTCATATCTCCAAGTTCCCGGGCCGCATGAGAACTTATGCCGATAACAGCTTTATCGTCTCTTATTTCTATCCATTCATGTTCCTCGGTAAATCGTTTCATAAAATCCCATTCTTGAGCTAGTTTAAATGTGTTAAAAAGTTAATCATTTATCATCATGTCAAAATATATCAATCTGAAATTTTAAGAATTTTATTTCACAGACAAAAAATTCAATACAATTTAAAAAAGTTTCTTTAAAATAATTAAAATTTGTTCATAACATGTGCTCAAAAACACCGGGAAAGATAAACTCTTAGAAAACGGCTGGAACGACATTGCTAAATGTACTTCTGCACACATTCTGTTACATATTTTTTTAAGGCAATTCAAAGGTCTTTTATATGGAACTTTTTCAGATTAAAAATATTTAGCAAAATTTAAGTCAACTCCAGAGTGATAACTTTAGTCAGCATAGTTTTTTTCAAACTGCCGGGAAACGGCGGGAATTTTTTTATCGACCTTAGCAATTTGATCACTGAGTTATCCATCGCCGGAATTTTACTTGGAGTAATTATTTTTTTATCTCTAATTGTTCCATCCCTGGAAATCTGAAATTCAACTTTTACTTCTAAATGTTTATTCCCAATCTCTGATCTGCCCGGCTGATCCCATAATTGATACAAATGATCGATGACAAGCTGGAAATATTCAGGTTCAATTTCACCCCTGTTGTGTTGAATATTTTGGTGGTTAATTTCATTAAAATTCTCCTTCAATTCATTTCTAATTTTAGAAATGTCTATTTTATTTCTGACAGTTGTTTTTTTCGGTTCATTTTGCTTTTTGTTACGTGGATTATTTTTAATGAAACCAGTATTTCGTATTGTTTCCGGGGATCGGTAACTGTGATTCTGTTTTGGAGATTTTTTGGCGGCAGGCCGGGATGCCGGAACAACCGTTGTATGATCATCCTTTTCAGGCTTTTGATTAGGAAGCGGAACCAATTTTACCCGGGTGATATTTTCTTCTTTAAGCTCAGTGCATGAGTTTAATTTAAATAGGCTAAAAATTGATATGATAATTGCAACATGAACAAATAATACTTTGATGAATAAATATAGTTTCATTCCCTGATGATACGTTTTTATTTTGCTGAGATAAATATTTAACTTGTGTGCAGGCAAATAATATGATGATAATACAAAATCAAACTAATTATCTTCAGATTCGGTTACCAGTGAAACATCAATAATACCAACTTGTCTAATCATTTTCATTAAGTTAATAACATCGCCATAAGGACGGGTTTTGTCAGCTCGGACAAATATTTGAATCGAATCATTATTGCGATAGTTTTTACTTAAAACATCTTTGAGTTCCTTCTCAGAAACGGAATCTCCATCAATATATATCGTTCCGTTTTTATCCAAATTAACAATCAGGTGATCAATTGGGTTAATTGCTTCTGCATTAAAGTCAGGAGGCTGAATATTTATCGAATATTCCAGTGCGGGAGCCGTAATCATAAAAACAATTAGCAAGAGAAATGTCAAATCAACTAATGGGGTTACGTCTGGATTTGAAAATGAATTAAGATTAGAGTTTGATCGATACCGTCTCATGTAAGAGTAGATTAATAGTTAAACCTTTTTATGATTTACTTTTAACAAATTAACCACATCTTCAGTAAAATTTTCTAATTTCCGTGATAAAACTTTAATTGTATAGTTAAGTTGATTGTATCCAACAAGTGAAGGAATGGCAACTAATAACGCAACGACGGTCGTTAAAAGGGCACCACTTACTCCAGGAGCAATTGCGTTTATATCAGCCTTACCCACAACTGCCATTCCTGTAAATGCCATCATTACACCCCAGACAGTGCCGAGCAGTCCAATAAAAGGACTCGCACTTACAATTGAACCGAGCAGACCCAGGTTTTCTTCCATTTTATGAATTTCTACGTCAACAGCTTCCAGCATTGATGATTGGATTAACTCAATTTCATCGTTAGAAAAGGTATATGTAAATCCATCTCCGGAAATGTTTGTCAGCATGGAATCAAGATCATGTCGCTGAGTCAATGCAATTGCATTGAAACCGCTGAGCGTAATTTGCTTCATTGGACCCTTAATTTTTTCAAAATTCTTAAACAAGTCCTGGGGTATTCCGAATTTTTCTATTTTATTCCAAAACCCATTATAATCAGAATTGATTGTTTTTAAGTAATACCATTTCTCAATAATGATGGTCCAGGCTAAAACAGAAATCGCAATCAAAAGCAAAACGATTACTCGCCCTAATAAATCGCTTTGTTGAAAAGCATAAAATGGTGAAATTGCTGATATTAGAATATACATTTTACAGTAAAGATGAAAAATAAAATATGATATGGTTTATTTTCGTGAACTACAGAAAACTATTAGTATTTAAGGTTATTTCAAAAGAAATCTCCATTTTGTAGATTAAATTATTATTTTCCATATGAGTTTGAAAAAAAAATCTTAATTAACTATATCGTCACAGTTCAGCGTTTTTTTATTACTGTTTCACTGGCTGAATTATCATATTTGATTTGAAAATAAGGTTAAATCAAATCATGAGTGAAAACAGCAATCCCCAAAATTAAACCACTGGAAGCGGTATATCAGTTGATAAAAATACCAGTAATTTAGAAGTTACAGGTACTGTGACTTTATCATCACGTCAAAGTGCAGGAAGGCCAGGTGGAGGTCAACCGCCACCTCCAGATAAAACCGATCCGCCACCACCATCGGCCAACCAGGTTTAAGGGATGATCTATTCCGTGGCCACGGAAAATGATGTTGGATTCCCAAAGTGTCAGGAGCGATTTGAAATATTACCTGAGTTCTATGAGCAAGTTGCAGAATGCCCGGAATGCAGTGTTGAATTTGTAATTAAACCACCAGGTACACCATCATACCAGGCAGCGGTGCCAGCGAAAGCAGTTCGAGCTTCGGATTCCAGTAAAAAGAAACTGAATCCAATGGTTATTAGGCCGGCAGCAGCTATTGTTCTTCTGCTTGTTATACTTATTATTGTTATCGCATTGAAATAATACTTTTTGGGGTCAGAAGGAAAATTTAAAACTTAAATTCTCTTCTGGTATCATTTATAGTGATGATGATCTTGTCTGTTGGATTGCAGGCTGGAGCACGGTATAAATTTTTGTATTATTTTGTCTTTAATCAATTGATTAATATTATCGATACGAATTTAAATTCCTTTCCACTTAATTTTGTATTTCATATCAAGGTTTCTTCAGTGTATTAAATTCAATCTCAAAGTTTCATTCTCAGTAAAAATCCAATTTAAATGCTTGTAACCATACGAAAATGTTCTAAGTTGGCGGAGTATTTTTAAATAACACTGAATCTTACCTGGATTCTACATGAAATCCCGAAGAGTTATAACATTGTATGAGCTCGAAGAGAATGTATAAACATCATTTTTTATTTCGTCTAATCCTTCCATACATTTTTATATTCCCTGTATTGATTTTGTCATTATCTAATTTAAATGCTGCACTTCCTGACAGCCTGGAAGTAAGCGCCGATGAACTGTCATTCTCACAAGATGATAATATTTTCATTGGCAGGGGCAATGTCCGAATTGTTCATGAAGACATCATTATCTTAACAGAAGAAATTCAGATAAATACAACAACCCTGGATGTTATATCAAGAGGAAATACGCAGTTTCAGCAGGGAGAATTTATCTGGGATGGAAATGGTGTTAGCGGAAATTTGAATACCAACACATTTGAGCTGGGTCAGTATACGACTAAATTCTTACCATGGTTTGGGAGTGGTTCGCACATCAATATCGATCAATCCCGTACTGTTGAAGGAAAAAATATCAAACTCTCAACATGTGAATTTTTACATGATGATAAAGCACATTGGTGTATGGAAGCAGAGAAAATTGTGTACCTTCCAGATGGAAAATTCAAAGCCTTTAATGTGATACACAAAATTGGTATTCTTCCCATATTTTATTCGCCCGTTATTTCAGGAAAAACAAATCAAACTTCTGGTAATTTTCACTCATCAACCGGATACAAAAGTGATTTCGGAGCCATTCTTACGATAGCAGGAGACTGGGAAGTCAAGAAAAATTTTAAAACACAATTTGGATCGGCCTATCACAGTAAGAGAGGTACAGCTTTCTTTAACAATTCTAATATTTCAACACAATTTGGATTAACAGATATTCTGCTATATGGGATGCATGACAATGATCCTTTATTTGATTCAAAAATCGCCGGCAACAAATTTAACGGTCGATTTCAAAGTACAACAAACCGATATCGGATGAAACTGCAACATCAGTCATCATTTAAGAACAACATTAAATTTATGGTAGATGCTGATTATTTAAGTGATTATGATTTTCTACTCGAATTCTACAAACGTGAATTTTATAAAAACGCTCAACCCACAAGTTTTTTGGAACTGGGCTACTACACTGATAATGCTGAAATATCGGTAAATTATCGTCCTCGGTTAAACGATTTTGAATCCGTAGTTGAACGCATACCCGAATTACGTTTTGATCTCCCACGACAGCAAATAGCAAATTCAAGTCTTTATTACAAAGGAGAATCGTCATTTGCTAAACTTAAAATGAATTGGCGTGAATATGATCTATTACGCAATGGAGGTCTTGCCGAATTAAGAGATTATGAAACACAACGATTTGATAGTCTTAATTTACTTTACATCCCGTTTAAACTGAAATTTATCAACATTGTTCCTCGTCTCGGTACACGGGTCACATTTTACTCGGATAGCAGTAAAGTTGATGTAACTCAAAGTCAGCTGGACAAAAACTTTCTCATAGATGATCCTAAAGCCACGAGAAATGACCCCTTCAATGCAACGAATTACGATAATAAGGGGGGCGAACAATCACGCTTTGCATATGAAATCGGTTTGGAAGCGTCCCTAAAAATTGCCAGTGACTGGAAGCAGAATGAATCGAACGAAGAGAATCTGAATTTTAAACGGCACATTATACAACCATTTTTAAATTACACGTTTATTCCCAGAATAAATGTAGACAAAGATAATTTATTCTTTTTCGACGAAATTGACCGAATAGAGAAAACAAATTTTATCCGACTTGGTACCCGTCATTATTTCCAGAAAAAATTTAATACCCGTATTTCAAATGTTTCAAGAATGGAAAACTTTTTGGATATTTATTTTTCACCGGAAGACAATGCGAATAAACCGGGCGATTTTGGAACGGTAATAGAAATCTTCCCAACTGATTCACTGTCATTATGGTCAAAAATTCTATTCGATACAAATCGCGGTGATGTTAACATTATCAATGTTGGAAGTACAATGGAATCAGCAAAAAGCTCAAAGTTGGATTTCAGTTACTTGTACAGGCAATCGTTTACATCGAGATATAACTACTCTATGGGCAGCGAATTAACGCAAATTCAAACACCAAACTTCATGCCGACTTCATTTTTCACAAATCATAGCCTTCACGTAAATTACACAAAGGACCTGAACTCAAAAACTTCATTTAGAGTCCGGTATTTTTTCGATCTGGAACGAGAAGCTGCCGCAAGACAAACCTATGAAATTACACGTGATTTACATTGTTGGGTTGGTTCACTCGGTCTTGAGCAAAATGGGGATGATTTTGCTGTTTATTTATTATTTTACCTAAAAGATTTTCCAAAATTTAAAATTGATTTTGGTTCTTAAAATATTTTTGAATTTAAAAAGACATTCAGGTTTGAGAGTAAAATATAGGAGAAAATGAAATCACGGGATATTTCTAAACACCCTACACTTCTAATCATAAAGAAATTATTTTTATAATGAGTAGACTTGCGAGTACCAGCAATAACACGCACCAAATTCCACTGCCGGGTGATGGTCCTGCCTTAGACTCTTTTGATTTTGGTTTTATACCTGGATTTACCGATTTGGATACAGAAATCACCGGTGCAGTCCCTAACTTCTTTAATCCTTTTTTAGGTTTAGGCTCGGAGTCCGTTTCACTATTATGTTCGTCCAAAATTACTCTCCATAGTATTAATTGAAATACAGACCGTCAATGTGATCAGTCCTTATTTTGTATTACTCTTCTTTTCTTCAACGGATTTGCTGCTAAATATCTCCTTATATGTGTTGTTGAATTTATATTCATTCATATGCGACGGATATCTCTGGTTTAAATCGCTTAAAACTTCATTCATCTCCTTGAAACGACCTAGTTTATGCAATATCTTCACTGATAGTATCATGGATTTTGGTACAGACGTGCGATTATCAAATAATACAAAAACACTCATTGCATAACGCAGTGCATTCTCCATATCCTTATTATTATAGTAAATAGATGCTAATCCATATCGACATCTTGATCTGGCAGTTGAATCACTAAAGTCCAGGTTCAATGCCTCTTCGAATAAAATTAATGCTTCATCAGGTTTTTTGAGATATAGAAGAGTTTCTCCTAAATATGATAAACAGACCCCGTAAATTTCTGATTCATCTTTGGATCTTTGTTTTAATTCATAGAATAAATCTTTAGATTTTGTATAATTACCTTTCGCAAATTCGATTTCCGCAATACCCAAAGCACCCTGAAGATTGGTGATATAATCGGTCGAATACTCTAATAAAAGAAAACACTTTTCCGCATCTTTATAATGATTCATTTTTATGAATTCATATCCAACTTCTTTGATAAGGTCAACGGCTAAATTTTCTTCGATAATTTTATTCTTTCTTAATAATTCTGAAAATAGACTTAAAGATTCGTTTTTTCTCTGTCTTATCCATAGAGAATAGGCTAAATAGAGTTTAGCAATTTCAAGCTCTTCTATTTGGGTATGGTTTACAACATACTGTAAATCGAAAATTGCATCGTCAATATTCTCCAGATAGTAATGCAGGGTTCCTCGTAAATAATGTGCCTGACCAAGTCGATTGTCATCGGGATAATTTTTAATTAAACGGTCAAGAAGAAGGATTGCATCTTTTTCTGTGTTTTGACGTATATTAATTTCAGTCATTTTTAATAGGATTTCAGGAACAATTAATTTAGGTAAATTCAGTGACAACAGCGATTCGCAGAGAGCATACGCCTCACCATAATCATTCCCTAAAATTTCACAATCTGCAGCATTCATCAAGAATTTAATTCGGCTACTCTTACTCGCATCTTTTGCAAGATTTTCGTATATTAATGCGGCTTGCTTAAATTTTCCCAACGATGTAAACAATTTTGCTAAATGCAGTAATGATTCTTTATTCTCTGACAATTTATCTTTATAAGAAATCGATATGCGATGTAATAGCGACAGGGCTTTTTCCATTTTACCACCTGAGATAAACGCTTGACATTGAAGAAATAATACATTTATCGTCAGATCATTTTCTGGAAACTCATTCTCAAATGAATTCGCACGTACTGTTAATTCATCGTACCTGCCCATCTCAAATAAACAATCAATAGCATAGTAATACGAAAAAAGCCTATAGGTACTGTCATCAAAATTATCTACAATTTCGATGAAATCTGTTAATGCTGAACTAAACCGGTCCAATTGTTTTAAGGACAGTCCACGAAGGTAGATTAATTCATCATTACTTTCAGAAAACAGCGTATTATATTCTATAGACAATTCGATTAATTTTTTATATTGTTTAAGATTTAATAATATCCACGCCTGACCCGCCAGGGCATTTTGTGCAAATTTACTTCCGGGATAGTTTTTAAGTAACTTGTCATAGTAAAATATTGCATTTTCTTTTGCTCCTTTAACATTTTCTAATTCACCGAGCTGAAATAATGCTTCTTCTTTTACTGAATCCGGCAAACTGTCTGAATTATCGAGGCGTTTTAAATACTCCAATGATTTATTAAATTTACCAAGGTCCTTATAAATTTTCGCAAGGTTTAAAACTGCATAAGGGCGATAAATACAGCTATCCGAAAAAGGCTTGTCTGCAAGGGTTAGAAAATGGATAATAGATTGCTGTTGATTCCCTGTTGAATTATTTATCACAGCAAGATAATAATTTGCGGTTTCTGAAATTTTTTCATCAACTCCGGTGCGTTTAATAAGAAGGGTCAATTCTTTTTTCGCTTCTTTCATTTTACCCAATTCCATATAAGTATTCGCAATAATAATTGCTGCTTTTTGGGAATATGGGTGGTTTGGGTATTTGATCTTCAATTGTGATAATGTTTCAACACTCTCATTCAGTTTCTGAGCCTGTCTCAAGCAGTCACCTAATTTAAATAATATGTCCGGCTTTAACTCGGGTGAATGATTCTCTTCTAATAATTTTAGAAACTCTTTTTCTGCCATGTCAAAATATCTGCGCCGAATTAATCCATCCGCAAATTTGAAACGTTCGAAAACATTTTTATGATTTTGCTTTTTAGTAGAAGATTCATCTAATGAATTTGAAGCTCCTAAACAAATTGTGGAAAAGGAAAAAGAGAATACAATTATCAAAAAAGGTATGTGTTTACAGGATCTAATGAAAGATATTGGTAAAACCGAACGTAAACACTGAAGATCTGGCTCTGCAGTAAAAACCTGTAGAAAAGAAGAGGTACCTAAATTACCGGTCAGAGTATGGTAAAGATATAAGAAAAGGGTTCTGACAGTTGTCATAGAATAAGAAAATTTCAGCATTGAGCGTATTGAAATTAAACAACGTTTCAAGTGAATTCGTGATTAATTTAATTCATATGCATTTCACGAAAAATCGGAAAAAACTAGTGCTGTGAGTTTCCCGGGGAAAGGGTAGCAAATGAAATATTCCAGATATCTACTTTCCGACAAATATCGATGACAGTAATCACATTTTCATAATCGGTTTCTTTATCACCACGAATGATTACAGGATGCCCCTTAAATGTCTCTGCAATTTGACCAAGTAAATCCTGAAGCTTTTCTGGCGTAAAGGACATTGAGTTTATATAGATGTTCCCATCTTTATCAAGATTTATTATGATTTCACCCGGTGTTCGACTCGCATCCACTCCAGAGTCTGCGGTTGGAACATTAATCCCGATTTTCGACTCCCATTGGGCATAAATTGATGCAACCATAAAAAATATCAAAAGTAAAAATACAATATCAATCATTGGCGCCATTTGAAAACCAGGTGATTCCGATTTAAATCCCTTTCGAAAATTCATAATTCTAATTCCTGCTCCGGAACCAATTTAATTGAGAACACATTCTATTACTCGGAGTTAGTTCGGTTAAAGATTATTTGATATATTATTGTGTTACATTGCTCTTCAAGAGAAGCAATTAAACGACTGACATGACCACGGAAATAGGAATAGAGCAACATACAAATAATTCCTACAATTAATCCTCCTGCTGTCGTTACCAATGCCTTAGATACACCACTGGCCAATGCAATCGGTTTTACAGAACCAAAATCCGTCTGCAATCCGACAAACGCCTGGATCATACCCAAAACTGTTCCCAGCAGTCCCACCATAGGTGATATAATTGCAATATCCATCAAATATTGAATACGTTGCCATAACGCACTTGCCTGCCGATGACCTTCATCTTCAATAACATTCCGAATAACATGATAGTCCGTATCAGGACGTATTTTAATCAGTTGTGCCGCTGATCCAATAATACGTGATCCTGCAGAGGAGTATCTTCGGCATAGATTTGTTAACTCGTTGATATCATTTGCATTTGCTGCTTCTTCAGCTTCGGTCTGAAATTGTTCAGGCATTAACAGGCTTTCACGTAATGTCATAAGAAAATAGACAACAAGAAACGTTGCAAATATTGATAGCAATCCCAATACGCCCATTGGCCAGCCACCATCCTTTATGACCTGTGTGAACGGCACAGTTTTGCTGGATCCACCCGCAAATGAATTAAGTATCGCAATAAAAAATAGAATCGAACACGATTTATAGTTCATGAAATTCTCTCAAATGTGTTAGTTGTTTTTAGTTATTTAATATAAAAAAGATTTTAGTAATAAAAACGTAAATGTACTTGATAGCAACCCATAAACTGTAATATGCAGCAGAATATAATAACATCTTTTCAGTATTGCATAAGAATTCATTCAAATTTTCAATGAGGAGAATAGACTCGAATTCTTTCGATATTTCCCTGCTGTATCAAGTTGTGAAACCAATTTTGATTACTGTCCATCAAGCACACAGACATGTCACTGACAAAATTTATAATTACTCTTCTTTATTCAACACCAGTCTCAGTTTGAAAATTAATAACCCGAGACTACAAGATAAAAAAGCACTCACAATGCGTGAACACCTCATATAAAGTACCAATTAATAATTGACTTATTTAAATTAACCTATTACTTGAACTGCCTGTGCCGATATCTGATTCGCTACTTGAAACAACAGTAGATTAATTCGACAAAAACCGCTATGAAATTGCATGATAAATGAATTCAAATTGTAAAGAACCGATAAATTTTCAGTTCAAAATTATTCACCCCTAATAGTCTTAGTATACATAACTCATTTAACGGGTAACTGATTTGGGAACAGTATAATTTTTTTTACTCAGCTGTTATCTTATTTTAACTTCAAATTCGTATCGTTAAATTTAAAACTATAGAAAGATAAAATTATTATTTCGCTGCTAAATCGAAGCAACGGATTTTCTTACATAATTTAGATAGCGACTAAATCTATGAATTTTTCACTTTTCAATTAAATCAATAGTTACAATAAATTATCAAGCTCCGAAGTATGATGTTAAAGCATTCATCATCTTAGTCATACGATGTGAATTTATTCAGAAAGTGTATTAAATTCACTCTTATTAAATTTTAATTGGTTATATATTTGGAAATAGAGAGAGTCGTCATACAATTATAATAATAATTCTGTATATCTTCGGAAATCTATAATTTATATCGTTTATAACATGGACACTGAAAAATTTTCCGGCTTAATCGTGGGCGTTGATCTTGATGGTGTTTGCTCAGATTTTTATACTCGATTTCGAGAAATTGCCGCCGAATGGTTTGAGTGCCCTGTTGATACACTGACAAAAGAAGTATCATATGGATTGACTGAATGGGGTATTGACAATCAAAAACAATACGAAAGTCTCCATCGCTTTGCGGTAACTCAGAAGGCTCTTTTTCAAACGTCAGTGATGATAACCGGTGCCAGAAAATATTTACGCAAACTATCCGATGAAGGCGCAAGAATTCGTATCATTACTCATAGATTATTTATTCACTATTTTCATAAAACCGCGGTAAATCAGACTATTGACTGGCTTGACAAAAACGGAATTCCCTACTGGGATCTGTGTTTCATGAAAGACAAAGAACAGGTTGGAGCAAATGTTTATATTGAAGACAGTCCGGGAAATATTGAACAACTCAGAAAGTCTGGATTTTATACAATTTGTTTTGGTAACAGCACCAACACTGATATTGATGGACCACGAGTAAAATCCTGGAAGGAAGTATACGATCTTATTGATCGTAAATACGGTTCCTAAAACGTTGTATATATAGTTTAATTACCGATTCTACTCTTGTTTAGCGGTAAGCGACGCATCCTGGAAAAATCCTGAATCGAACTTCCAGATAATACCTGGAGGGGAAAAAATTGGTGATCATTTATCTGTTCATCCATCGACGATAATTCGGGAGATCAATCGTAACGGCATTTCCCATGGTTATGATCGCCGGGCAGCTCACGATCCTGCAATCAGGCGACGCGGTACAGTTCGTAAGCCAACGGTATTAACTGAATCAACAATTCAATTGATCAAACAACATATCCGATCAGATTCGAGTCCAAAACAAATAAGCGGCTGGTTAAAAAGAAAAGAAATCATGTCAATCAGTCATAAAACCATTTGTAAATCAGCCTGTCAGGATAAAGGAAAAGGTGAGAATCTTTATCATCATTTGAGATGTCAAAAGAAACGCCGTCGCCTTTATGGAAGCAGCAAAGGATTATTATCTCCAACCGTGTATTCAGTGATGATTGGTCCGACAGTGAGTGTTGATCTTAAAACCCGCATTGGGGATTGGGAAGTTGATGCCGTTGTTCCTGACAGGGGAAATGGTTGAATTATCTTACACCAATGAGAAGTATTCTATAAGGAAGGAATTGTACTTCACGGTTGAATCCACCAAATAGTATATTACGTACCCAATCCTCATTCTACTCAGCATTCGGATAATCCGAAAATCTATTACTCACTGTCATAAAAGACGTATTCGGAAAAACTTGAACATTCAGTATAACACAGTCTATTTGCATGATTTACATATTATAAATTTCATCTCACTCTTGAGGTCGTTGGAAAAACGGAATTTATGGTGGTTGTATCCAAAAACAAAATACAGAATAAGGTTGATTATGGGCAGACAATACAAAAAAGTAAGGAAACGCAATAGGCGAAAACGTTACCTGGAGCGTTTAAAAGTTAGACAGAAAAGGTCGACGTAAATCATAAGATTAAACATGAAAGGCCCGAAACTTGAAACTGAGAGGTTGTTACACTGCTCTGGTCACTCCATTAAAAAACGGTCAAATCTGTTATTCAGCTCTCAAAGAATTAATTGAAGAACAAATTGAAGCTAAGATTGACGGTCTGGTTCCGGTTGGCACAACTGGTGAATCGCCAACATTGAGTATTGATGAGCATAAAAAGGTTATTGAAATAACGATAGAAACGGTAAAGAACCGATGCCCGGTAATTGCCGGCACAGGTGGAAATTCAACAGCAGAAGCACTGGAACTAACCCAATTTGCCAAAGAATCCGGTGCAGATGCAACATTACAGGTGACTCCGTATTATAATAAACCTACCCAGGAAGGATTATACTGTCATTTTTCTAAAATCGCCGATGACGTCGGATTGCCGATTGTTCTTTACAATATTCCGGGACGAACCGGAATCGAAATTAAATTAGACACTCTGTTACGCCTTGGGAAAAACAGCAACATAATTGCTGTCAAAGAAGCTGGCGGAAGTGTCGATCGTGTCAGCCAAATAAAATCTCAAGACAATGATATCACTATTTTAAGTGGCGACGACATGCTGACTTTACCCATGATTGCTGTCGGAGCCGAAGGTGTCATCAGCGTTGCATCAAATTTAATTCCTGAAGAAATGCTGAAACTAACCCACGATGCACTTTCTAATAATTATACGGATGCACGGATTCGTCACCTTAGATTACATAAATTATTTAGTATTTTGTTTATAGAGACAAACCCGATTCCTATAAAAGCTGCACTCGCATATTTTGGAAAGATTCAAGAAGAATACAGATTGCCGTTATGCAATATGAGTAAAGAAAACAAGGGTTTGCTAATTCAAAGATTAGATGAGTTAAGGAATCCTCAATAAAGTGAATCAGGATGTTACATGGTTTCATATACCATGCAAAATATAATAACAACTTTTAGAAGAGATTGACATATGATACCGATTACAGTAATCGGCGCCTGTGGCCGAATGGGGAAGGAAATTATAAAGCTCATCGCAGTAGATAATCAGTTATGTTTAGCTGGAGCAATAGACACTGAAATGGCAAAAGGATTTGGCTATGATGCCGGCATAAACTCCGGCATTGATAAACTTGGAATTAACATTTCAAATCATTTAACGAATGCAATTCCCGATAGCGAAGTTATAATCGATTTTTCATCCCCTCATGCTGTTTTGAATAATACAAAAACCGCAATAGAGGGAAATTGTTCAACCGTCATTGGCACAACTGGTTTTTCCGAAGAAGTTCGAAGTGAAATAGAGTCCCTCGCTGCAAGTAATGGAAAAATTGTCATGGCTCCCAATATGAGTATTGGTGTCAACCTTCTTTTTTTACTATGCCGGAGAGCCGCGGAGATTCTTGACAACGATTTCGATATAGAAGTTGTTGAAATGCATCACAATCAGAAGCAGGATGCACCGAGTGGAACGGCAGAACAACTTGGCAGAATCTTGGCAGAACAAAGAAATTTAAGCTATGCCAATGATACAAAACATGGACGATTTGGATTAGTTGGAGAGCGGACGTCAAATGAAATTGGTATTCATTCAATACGTGGAGGAGATGTAGTCGGTGATCATCAGGTTATCTTTGCAGCTGATGGTGAGCGATTCGAGCTGGTGCACAAAGCGTCAAGCAGGACAACATTTGCAAAAGGTGCCATTAGAGCTGCTAAATTTATCGTTGATGCAAAACCTGGAATTTACGACATGCAACAGGTCCTTGGTTTATAATTAAAATTTTGGTTTGAAATTTCCTTCTGAATACGGAATATTTTCCAAAGTTTCTATTAAATTATAGAGAATTTTTAGCAAAAGAATGGAAAGTTACGTAACCGTATTGAAAAATTACATCATGTTTCTGAAAGGAAGCGGTGGTGGAGCAGCAATTTATGTGACGTCGATGGCAGTTATTTAGTTTATGGTCAGGATGCTTTTCAGCTTCGGTTGCAGAGTTTCGATTAAGGAACTCTTTTATCCACTTTTTCATCGGATTATTAATTCCAGTTTTTTATCCTGTTTTCATATTATTCAAAATGACTGTTTATACTCCACCCGACCCTATGGGAGATGCAGTATTGATCGAATTTGTATCTTCAGATGGCAGACTTCAGAAACTAAGAATCCCATATCAGGATATTGACTCGGTCAGGAAAGCCTGGTTGCGTCCCGCCATTTTCCAGTCATTAAATATTTAATTCATCTTTAATGAACACGGGAAAGAATTATATCCAAACAGTCATGTAACTGTATTGTATTGTCACCTTTAATAACCAATGATTGATATTCATTTTAGAATATTGTCATCCCCGAAATACCAGAGATTATATCAAATGTTTAAGAAAGCAAAATCAAACGTTAATTTCGCAGAACTTGAAAAAGAAATTTTGTCATTTTGGAAAACAAACGACATTTTCCAATTGTCCCTGAAACAGAGGGAAGGTAATGAAGAATTTGTATTTTACGATGGTCCTCCATTTGCAACGGGCTTACCACACTATGGCCACTTACTGGCAGGAACAATCAAGGATGTGGTACCACGATACCAGACCATGTGCGGGAAATACGTTGATCGAGTATTTGGTTGGGATTGCCATGGATTGCCGGTTGAAAATGAAATGGAAAAAGAATTAAATATAACCAGCAAACATGAAATTGAAGAATATGGAGTGGACAAATTTAACGAAGCCTGCCGAGGCATAGTTCAACGTTATACCTCAGAATGGGAAACTGTCGTAAAGCGAATCGGACGATGGGTTGATTTTGAAAATGGCTATCGGACCATGGATAAAAGTTACATGGAATCCATATGGTGGGTATTTAAGCAATTATGGGATAAAAAATTAATTTATGAAGGTCATAAAATCCTTCCCTATTGCCCACGATGTGCAACACCGTTATCTAATTTTGAAGCCAATCAGGGATACAGAGAAGTAAGTGACCCGTCAATTACTATTCGATTTAAGCTTAAAGATCAAGAAAACACCTATATCCTTGCCTGGACAACGACACCCTGGACATTGCCATCTAATTTAGCACTTGCTCTGGGAAAAGACATAGACTACGTCATGGTTCAAGATGGCGATGAAAAATACATTCTGGCTAAAGACCGGTTAGATGTGTATTATAAAAAAGATTCACTGCCTGCAATAATTAAAGAATATAAGGGTTCTGAATTACGCGATTACCGATATAAACCGTTATTCCCTTATTTTGAAGAGTTAGAAGATCAGGGAGCGTTTAAAATTATCATTGGTGATTTTGTATCAACTCAGGATGGTACCGGGATTGTCCATATCGCACCTGGATTTGGAGAAGATGATGCCCTGGCAGGGAAACGAAATAATATCCCGTCAGTTTGTCCGATAGATGCAGAATGCCGGTTTACTGAAGAAATCCCTGAATTCAAAGGACAATTTGTAAAAAAGGCTGATCATGACATCATTGATCATTTAAAAAGAAAATCTATTCTGGTTCATAAAACAAAGTATCTTCATAATTATCCCCATTGTTGGCGCTGTGAATCTCCCCTGATTTACCGGGCAATTTCAACCTGGTTTGTCAATGTTGAGAGCATAAAAGATCAACTGTTAAAGTGTAATGAACAAATATCCTGGATGCCTGCTCATATTAAAAACGGCCGATTCGGGAAATGGTTAAGCAATGCTCATGACTGGGCAATTTCCCGCAATCGATATTGGGGATGCCCTCTTCCTATTTGGAAAAACGAAGATTCTGGAGAAACAATTTGCGTTGGTTCAATAGCTGAACTTAAACAATTATCCAAAAAGGAAGTGAATGATATTCACAAACATTTTATTGATTACATCGAAATTAAATCAAAATCTGGTGCCATATTCAAGAGAGTCCCTGAAGTATTGGACTGCTGGTTTGAAAGTGGATCAATGCCCTATGCCCAAAAGCATTATCCATTTAATAATAGAGAATGGCTCGACAGCCACTTTCCAGCTGATTTTATCGCTGAAGGATTAGATCAAACCCGGGGTTGGTTCTATACATTAGTTGTCATTGGCGGGGCATTATTTGAAAAACCGCCTTTTAAAAACGTCATAGTAAACGGACTTATTTTAGCTGAAGATGGACGGAAAATGTCAAAACGGCTGAAAAATTATCCTGCACCTGATTATATCATGGATAAATACGGTGCTGATGCATTAAGGTTATGCCTTCTTTCTTCTGCTGTAATGAGGGGTGAAGATTTACGTTTTTCAGAAAAAACGGTGAAAGAGATTATTCGGTCAGTAATGTTGCCGATGTGGAATTCCTACAGCTTTTTTGTTACCTATGCTGCAGTTGATAATTGGGTACCTGAACTAACCCTGGAAGAATTGCAGGAAAATCTGAACAATCCACTTGATCATTGGATTATTTCACAACTTTATAAGCTTACTGCTGCCGTAAAACTTAATATGGACGAATATAATCTCCAAGCCGCAGCAATCTGTTTCGCCGAGTTCATCGATAACTTAACCAATTGGTATATAAGGAGAAGTCGACGCCGTTTCTGGAAGAGTCAAAATGACAGTGACAAAAATGAAGCCTATCACACACTGTATTTTACCTTAATCACATTCTGCAAAACAACAGCACCGTTCATCCCCTTTATAACAGAATCTATCTATCGAAATCTGAAAACTCCATCAATGCCAGAGTCTGTTCATTTGGCTGACTTTCCGATCCTGCCGGTAACATTTTCAGATAAAGACCTTGATGGCAAAATGTCTCGTGCAATTCGAGCCGTTTCATTAGGCCGATATCTTAGAAGTCAATCCGGAATACGCACGCGTCAACCATTGAGTTCTGTTTTCCTTGTTTCGATAAGCCGTGATGTCAGAGACGATTTGGATTCGATGAAAGATGTCATCGCGGAAGAGTTAAATGTAAAAAATGTTGTAATTGATGAAAATGAAGAAAGACTGGTCAACTTGTCTGCAAAAGCAAACTTTAAGAAACTGGGACCTGAATTGGGTAAAGACATGAAACATGCAGCCTCATCAATTACAAATCTTGATCATCTTGAAATAGACGAGCTGAGAGAGGGAAAAACGATTGAATTGTCTCTGGCAAATGAAACAATTATCTCGATAACATTGGATGATATTGAAATTTGCAGAGAAGAAAAAGCCGGCTTCATGGCTGCAAATGAGAGTGATATAACAGTCGCTCTTGATTTCACATTAACCGAAACGCTAAAATTAGAAGGTTTCGCACGGGAAATCGTAAATCGAATTCAAAATATGCGTAAAGATTTAAATCTCGATGTTACAGATAGAATATTGATAAACTATACAGGACCCATAATGATCCAAAAAGTAATCCATGAATTCAATTCATACATCATGGGTGAAACTCTGGCAACTTCTATTAATAAATCTGAGAAAAATGATCATATGGAGACATTTATGATTGACGATCATGAATGCTGTTTTGCAGTTGAAAAGTCTTAAATATATATTCCCGCCTCTATGGGAAAACTAAGGCAATTCAATATGTTGAATAATTTCATCACAAATGTTTGGCGATGCAAATATGACATGATCACAAATTTTCCACCGTTGCGAATTGCAACTGTCCAGAATATAATTATTCGAATTTATTGCCGTACTGAATACTTCCCCGGAACCAACAGACTTTCCAATGATATTTAACTTCTTCAGCATTGGCAGTCCCCCGGCCAAATCCCATAGTTTCAGATTTGCTATATAAGCAAGGTATCGATTCATCAACAAGTATGCAAGAGGCATCACCGCACAACAAATAGTGTGTACCGGATTTTCAGCATGAAACCGACCTTTTTTTGACATATCCTGGGTAATGGCAATCAAACCTGTTGGCGAATATTTCCGGGTAAATTTATTTAATTTTATAAACTCGTGACTCTGAACATTTGGTCTGACATTTATCAAAAATACATCATTACCGCCTGAAATAAATAATTCTCTTGTAACGGGTAGATAAACAGCACCCTGAATCAAGTCGGAATTTTCAGAATACCCTATTGAAATACCCCAATTTGGAAGATGATTTGCATATGAAACAGTGCCATCAATCGGATCAACAATAAACATTTTGCCATTGAATGAATTCTGGATGTAGTCGTTCGATTTAGATTCAACAGTTTCCTCTCCAATTAAAAACCGGCCAGATTCAGGTTTATCAAATACGCTTGCAAACAGGCTTTCAATTTCGCAATCAGCATTTGTAACAATACTGCCATCAGTTTTTACGCGAGATGACGGATTATCGTAATAATAAAGAGCTATATTACCAGCCTCAATCAAAATATCTATAATTTCATTCTTATTCCACATCATTAAATCGAGAGTCGCGTAATTTTATAATAGTCAGAAACAGAAACTTAACCGGCACTGCAATTTTATCCTAATATATTAACCTATTGGAATTCAGCAATAAATAAATTACCCGGCTTCATATTATATGAAGACTATAGAAACTTCATTCAGATCTGCAATAATCTTTACCTGCATTCTGTTTTTTGGCTTATCATTTACATATTCTGTCAATACCAATACAATTACTGTCCTGCCATTCCGAATTTAAAAGGGCAGAAAAATCCGGGGTATCGTTCTGCGATAATCTGACCATCATCGAAGGATAATATCTGGATATAGCAGAAACAGACTTCCAGCCTGTTAAAAAAGTCAAAGATATTGAATTAGACTTAAACTCGATCAATTATTTACTATACAAAAATAATATTGAACAACATATTATTTTTGAAATATAAAAATTTCTACAAAGTAGACCTTTTACGTTCTGCCTCTCACCCATTAAACGGAGAAATAAAAATGCTAAAAAAATTCAATGATTTTAAAGTTCGATCCGGCCCTGTAGTACTTTGTATTATGGATGGTATTGCTGTGGGCCCGAAGTATAAAGGAAATGCCGTTGCAAATGCATATACACCAACCCTCCATTGGTTAAAAGAGAATACTCTAAATTTACAGCTGAAGGCTCACGGTACAGCCGTTGGCATGCCCTCTGACAGTGATATGGGAAACAGTGAAGTTGGGCATAATGCGATTGGAAGTGGTCGGGTGTTTGCCCAGGGAGCCAAACTGGTAAATAAAGCCATCGAATCAAAACAACTTTTCAGGCAGCCTGTCTGGAACAAAGCACTTCAAAATTGCCGAGAAAATGATTCTACACTTCATTTCATTGGTCTGCTGTCAGATGGTAATGTTCACAGCCATATCAATCATTTACGCAAAATGATTGACGAAGCCAATAATCAAAATATTTCTAAAATTCGTGTCCACGCACTCCTTGATGGTCGGGATGTTGGTGAAACATCCGCATTGGAATACATCCAGCCATTCGAAAAATTCCTTTCAATGTTTAACGGGAGTGGAAAAGATTATCGCATTGCCTCAGGTGGTGGCCGTATGAAAATTACAATGGACCGATATAATGCGGATTGGAATATGGTCAAATTAGGCTGGGACACCCATGTATTGGGGAAAGGAAGACAATTTAACAGTGCTGCGGACGCTATTTTAGCTTATCGTAAAGAATTTGAAGTAACAGATCAGGATTTACCTCCATTCGTAATTGCAGAAAATGATAAACCCATTGGAACAATTAATGATCAGGATTCAGTGATTCTTTTTAACTTTCGAGGCGATAGAGCGATTGAATTATGCAATGTATTTGAAAATGAAACCTTCGATAAATTTGACCGAGTGAAAGTGCCGAATGTCTATTTTGCCGCAATGATGGAATACGATGCCGATCAAAAAATACCCAAAAACTTTCTTGTGAACCCACCAGAGTTAGACAAGACTATTGGTGAATATATTGCAAACACCGGAATCCGCCAATATGCAATAAGTGAGACTCAAAAATTCGGGCACGTAACCTATTTTTTTAATGGCAACCGAACAGGTAAATTTAATGATCGGCTGGAGGATTATGATGAAATTAGCTCTGACAATGTGCCATTCGAAGAACGGCCATGGATGAAAGCTGCAGAAATTACGGATAAAGTCTTGCATGCGATAGAATCCCCAAAATACAAATTTATCCGCTTGAATTATCCAAACGGCGACATGATTGGACATACAGGCAACTATTTAGCCGCCGTTATATCAGTAGAAACTGTAGACCTGCAAGTGGCAAGGTTGGTGAAGGCGATTAAGAAAAATAACGGCATACTAATTGTAACCGCAGACCATGGGAATGCTGATGAAATGTATGAACGGGATAAAAAAACTGGAGAATTGAAATTGGAAAATGGCAGTCCCAAGTCTAAAACCTGTCATACTTTAAATCCGGTGCCATGTTATATTTATGACCCGAACTTTAATGACGACTATGCATTGAATTCAGAAACTGAATTGGGGATAAGCAGTCTCGCTGCTACCTGTTTGAATTTTCTTGGTTACAAAGCACCGGATTGTTATGACCCATCAATTGTCAAATCTTAAAACCTTATCTGCCAGTGGCCTTAATAAGTTCAAGTACCAATTAATACCCCTTAGTGATTCACACGGAAATATTAAAATCAATTAATTTAGATATGGGAAATTGTCCCTTTATTCAGGTTCCTTTGATAAGCGGTGGTATGGTCATTGCACATATCGCACTTGCTCATGCATTGCCCGCTCACTATTCCGTCGGCACTGGCATACGTCTTTATGGTTTAGAAAAAGCAGATCAAAATCAGAAAAACAAAGGTATACAGACAGCACGTAATTTATTGAGTATATCGATTATTTACATAAATTTTGTCATTGGAGCCCTTGCCCGGAGTGGGTATATGGTTTAGCATTTCTATATTTTCTGCAGAAGCGACTCAGTATCTAATTCAGAAGTTTGTATGGCTCTGAGGGGGGATGAACATTTTTTGCAAGATGGAATTTGGTAATTTATATAATCTCTTATAAGGTAATACCACCTGAAATGCTTACGTACCCTGAATTCATTCATACACAGAGTTATAAAATCATGCATCCTGATCAAGATTATGATGTTATGTGTTAAAAAGTATTACATACCGGGATCTGTGGTTTTTATCAAACACATACTTTTTTTAGTTAGCTGGTAGTAAAAATACTTATAAAAAAATTTTAGCACAACTGTTTAATAATTGAGAACCAATGAATCAAAATCAGAAACCTGGCACAATTGAATACACAAAAGAAACACATGATCTTGAAATCAAAGATGCACAGTTAATTTTTCAACAGGTATGGCAAGATTTAATCGCTAAATTCAAGAAAGAAAATCTCCGGTTCCCGCGAGAAATTATCTGGTTGGGCGGAGCCCCCGGTGCGGGTAAAGGAACCAACACCCCTTATATCATCGAAACAAGAGGAATAAGTGCTGCACCAATTGTCATCAGCTCACTGCTGAATAACCCGGAAGCAGAGAAAATTAAGAATGCAGGGGGCATGGTTGGTGATAAAGAAGTTGTTACCTTACTGCTGTTTGAACTGTTAAACCCGATTTATGAATCTGGTGTTGTCGTTGATGGATTCCCTCGAACAAAAGTCCAGGTTGAATGCCTAAAACTATTTTTTGAAACAATGTTAAAGTTGAGAGAAGAATTCGAAACCTTAACTCTAAGTAAATGTTTTATACCATCTCGATTTCATCTTGTACTCTTATTCATTGACGAAAAGAAAAGCGTGGAACGGCAGTTTAGCCGAGGATGTAAGGTTAAGGAGCACAATAAAAAAGTTCAGGATTCTGGCGTAGGAACACTTTTAGAAGAACGATCTACAGATTATTCTGAAGGAAAAGCAAGAAAACGATATAAAGTGTTCAAAGAAACAACTTATGAAGCGTTAAAATCTTTGAGGGAAATTTATCATTACCACTTTATTGACGCATCAGGCTCTCCGGAGATGGTACAAGAAAATATATCCCGTGAATTTCAGTATCAGAGTTCTCTGGAATTAGCACCATCGATTTATGATCGGATACGTAATATTCCACTCGCCAGCCAAGTAATTCTGCATGCAAGACAAAACTTAATAAAACGCCTTGAAGACTATCAGAACGACTACACTGAACTGTTTGGTGTTATAATAAAACTAATCGAGAATGAATTTATTCCTATCATAAAACGGCATGCGATTTCAGGTTTAGCAATTATTAACACGAATAATAATGTTTTTAATGATAAGACAGCTCTTGATATATTAATAGACATTCTAATTGAAAGGGGCTACCAAGTCGCAATTGATACGACAACAGTTCATATTCCGGAAAAAATTAATCCGGTTACCAATTCAATTCAATGTTTAGAATTATTATCGCATAGAATCGAAGTAAAATTTACAGCATGTCAAATCAGAAGGGGAATAAGCTGATTAAGAATGGGACAAATACCTGCACAGACAAATAAATTAACGCTTTGTTATTATGGTCATCGAGCATTACGAAAAAAAAGTTGTGATGTTTGTGAAATTACCAATGATATTCAGAGACTGGCCCAAAATATGATTGAAACTATGCATGCGGAAGGTGGTATCGGTTTGGCTGCACCTCAAGTAGGTATAAATATCAATCTAGTTGTAATAGACATACCCGGTTCAAGCCAACCCGATAATCCAGATTTACCTTCAACCTCACCGGGCGAAATTAATTTATTGCCGTTGATGCCATTGATATTGATAAACCCAAAATTATCCAACTTTTCTGAAACAAAAACTGAATATGTCGAAGGTTGTTTAAGTATCCCCGGTATAAAAAGCAAGGTGTATAGACCTGAGTTCCATGATTTAGAGGCAACATTAATCAATGGGAAGACGATTTCTTACCGATGCGGTGGGTTATTGGCAAGATGCCTCCAGCATGAACATGACCATCTTGAAGGTATTTTATTTTTAGATTTATTATCTAAACCCAAACAAAAATCTTTAGACGGACAACTTAAAAAACTAAAATTCAATGATTGAATTAGAAACTTATGAATCAGCATTCTTAATAAGCTTAAAATCAGCCCCAACGAAAAAAATAGTTGAAAATCTGGAATAGCAGAGTTGAGCATCTACGTATACAAATGCAGAGTACGAAAAGAATTGAGAGCTGAAATTAAACGTTTAAACCAGTATTTAAGTTAATAACGATTTTATTCAATCTACCTCCTAAAATCAGGAAGCCCCCGAATGTCTGCTGTCCGAATTGGAAGTCCGGCAGGATTCACTAATCTTGCAGTTACAAAAATTAAGAGATTTGTTTTTCGGCTGTTTTCAGATTTGTTTTTGAACAATCGGCCAAATACCGGTATATCTGCAAGATAAGGTATTTTATCATCACGGCTGACAATATTTTCTTTAATCATTCCACCTAAAACAACAGTTTCACCGTCCCATACGATAACACGTGTTTGAATCAGCCTTCTTGAGACAATTGGTCTCTCTACTTTGACTTCTATTGTGTCACCACCGAGTTCAACATTATAGTTATAAGAATCATTTATGTTTTTATCAGCTTCTACAACCTGAGGTTCTAAATCTAATTCGATTGAATAACCGTCAGATGCGACAGTTGGGGTAACCGTCAAAATTACACCAACTTCAGTTGCTTCACCAAACTCAGGGGTGGACGGTTTAATTGTCGCCCCTGCTGCATTATCCTGACCTCCTGTTGCAGCCTGGAGTTCTGGCTCAGTATATGATTCAGGAAAATAATGTTCCTCAATTACTTTAATTACTGCAGTTTCCCCACTTACTGTGGTGATTTTTGGTGCCGATAAAACTTCGGTGCTGTCTTTTTGCTCCAATGCATGGATGATCGTATCAAACATTAGATCACCAATAATACTGTTTACAGCTAACAGCTCGTCATTACCCAGGAATCTCAGACCTTTTGATATATTCTGCGGACTCGTATCAGATTGATTTCCAATCGGCTTAAAAGCAAAATTATTACTCAGTTTAAAATCTGGTCCACCTTGACCGTCAAATGTTAATACATCGGGATTATTTCGATTTTTTATAACTTCTCCCTTAAATGCCCATTCAAATCCTAACTCTTCTAAATCATTTTGTGCTATCTCTATAAATTTTGCCTCGATTGTCACCTGGGCTGGCTGTATATTTAATTCAACTAATACCTTTTCGACTTTTCTAAGGTTTCCAGGTGTATTTGTGACAATTAGCTTACTTGTCCTTTGGTCAAAGGTAATTTTCGCTCCTGCCGGAAATTCAACGCCATATCCTTCAAATAATTTTTTTGGATCAATCAGTGCCTTTTTGCTTGAAGCATCGACTCCCTCAAGTCCTCCTTTTGATTCGATCGTTGCTGTTGCCTTTAGAAAACCCGCTTCAATAGGATAAAAACGAGTTTCAAGTTCATCAAACGGGATGTCTTGCGATGCAATTATGATTGCATGAGTTTCAACTTTATATTTTAGCCCGGCACCCTGGCAAATATACCGAATTGTTTCCCCCAATGGAATATTATCAAAATCCATTGTAATTGTAATCTCACCACCAGATGATGACGTGTCACCTTCGTCTTCAGACTCCCCCTCCTCATGTGAATCTTCAAAATCTTCAAAATCTTCAAATTCGAGTTCATCTCCCTCATTTTCTTCAACTTCTTCTTCAGGCGTTTGACCAGTGGTACCAACTGACAATTGTAAAAATATGTTGACTCCTTCTCCGTCAGGATCTAACTCTCTGCTCCGGCTTTTCAAATATTTAATAACCGAATGAATCCCTGCTTCCTCAAAAATAATTTTTGGAATAATAATATTTTCTAACTTCGACCAAATCCCTTCACCGGCACGTAACATTTTCCTGATTGGTTGAGAACTGTCAACGATAACCTCCGGGCTTACTAAGGGAGCAACTGGATCATTCCATTTCCATTTTACCTCCGCCATACGATCTGCAACCATTACTTTATGTCTTTCAGCAGCCGCATCAATTAATTTTTCATTTATACGTTTTAAAAACTGAGTTGCTGATATGTTATAAGGATCTTTCAAAATAACTTGTTCAAATATTTCACGAGCGTCAGAATATCGCTTATTGTTAAAATAAACTCTTCCTTGTGCTAATTTTATCTCAATGTTGGTATCCCGGGTTGGTTTTTCAGGATCAACATTTTTTGCAGATGTCCGTTCTTTGAATTCAGCCTGTTTAATCGAATTTCTAAGACTTGTAATTTTTTTATAAATTTCCTTTTTCCTGCCTGGATCTTTTTCTATAACTTTCTGATATTTTTCAATTGCATCTTCAAAGTGGTCTGGTTTTACGAGTACTCTTGCATCTTTTGCGGTTCGTTCAGCCCATTCTTCGTAAGTAAAAGCTAATAGCTGATCTATCAGCTTTTGTTTTTTGACTACGCGTTCTTGCGATCGTGATACTTCTGTAAGTCTTACCTGGGCTGATATGAACTCTCTTACAGCAGTTTCATAATCACCTTGAATAAATGATTTCCGGCCGTCCATGTATAGTTGATCTGCTTCAAGCTCTTTTTTTTTACGTCTGACAATTTCATTTTCATCTATTTCCTGAAGTGAATCCGAAGATATTGAAGGAGTGGGTGTTTCTGCATCGATAATATTAGAATCATGCATCATTTCAGACCTTCCGGGTATCAATTGGGGATCATCTTCTATCTCAAGGCCTTCTGCTTCTTCAAATCCATCTTCGATTTCTTCTTCATCACCGGCGTATGCAAGATTTACAGTGATAGAATTTAATAAAGAAAATGATACAGCCGCACAAATAAGGACAAAGATCAAAGTTCGAAACTTTGATACTAAATTTTTCATGTGATCCTCCCTTAAATTTAATAAGGACATAATATTAACAGACAATCATTGTAATAATCTGTCTTTTTCTTCTGCTGAATACTCTTTCACATTATAATCAACTTCTTCAGATCCAACTTCTCTGGCTATAGTTTGATTTTTGCCTACACTTACTATTTTGTAAATTTCTTCATTCCCATTTGAGTCTTTCAATGGAATTGCTTCATTCAACATTATTTTTATTTTGCTTGCTCTTTTATTGTAAATATAGACAAATTCGTAAAAATCATTGTGAGCGTAAGCACGTTTCTTAGGCAATAGCGTTATTGGTTCTTCATTACCTTTCTGTATAGTAATCGAAGAATCTGCAACTGTAATCTTATCGTTTAATTTTTCCGTGTACTGAGCATCTTTTATGACATATCCCCCCGACTTTTGAATCTCTTTTCCTATTCTCAAAAAATCGGATTTCCATTTCTTGCCAGATTTATAACTAACATGAATATCCCAGTTGCTTTTATCATCGGGCTGATTATTAGTATTGATTTTTTTAAGCCTGGCGTTTATGGATTGTCGCACTCTTTTTAAAAATCGCAAGCGAGTGATAAGTTTAGGTCGGGATTCGGAATCACTCAAATCTGTTTCTCTATTATATTCTTCGATATTGCTGAACCCATCTCCATCGAGATCAAGTCTCGCATCTCCGGCTTCCTTCTTGTCAAGCCCTTTTTGAGTTTCTACAAAATCGGGAATTCCATCGGAATCAGAGTCGTCTGAATCCGACATATCTGAATTTGCAGATTCAGCTAACAAATTTGACTTCTCGGTAAATGGACTGCGTTTTGTCGTTCTGTGCAATAAATAAGGTGAACCGTCCAGGCTGTGAACAAATTTCCCCGGGTGCACTAACGAACCTTCCCCAAAACCTTTTTTCCAAAGTTGTTTTGGGTCTGGCTCAAGCTGGATTGCTAACAGTTCATCAGGAACTGATTCTATCTCATTTGTTGGCAATTTTGCTTGTAAATCCTGATCGCTTTTATTGACTGCTTCCTGAGTTTTCTGTAAATCTTTCGTTTGGCAAACCAATACAATTGCAAATATGATCAGGAGTATGCCCAGGATAATCTTGTCATAATAATTCTTGAAAAAATTTCCAATTAAATGCAAATACTTCAAAATCTTTATTCCTTTTTATGAAATTCAAAATAGTCAACGATCATAGTCGCAGTTAATTCTGCAGCTTTACTTGAAAAAGCCAATCTCTCACGCATGCTCAATGGGTTATCACTGTTTCGTCTTTTAGATGAAGGCGGATTCTTCATCTTAACCGCCCGGGTTTTAATTTCAAAAGTACGAAGTATGAAAAAATATTTGGCCTCATTCAAGGAATTCAAAAAGTGCTGAATTCTTTCAATGTCTCCAACCAATACTAACTCAAAAGGCATAAAATTATAAAACTCACGCTTTATCACTCTATGGTCACTAATTCGTCTGAATTTTACAAGTCTGTCAACCTGGGCCTGTGACACTAAGTAAATTAATTCATTAATTATTTCAATTTGTTTACGCATAAGACTTATTTCTTCGTTGTTAGGCAGAACATCCGGCTGCATATACTTATCATACGAAAAATATTTGAGATCATCCGGCATATAAACATCTTCACCTCTCAACAAATTTTCCATTTTAATGCAGAATTGGCGTAGATAAAGCTTAAATTTTAGAGGCGTCATGTCCGCATCAACAACGGGTGCAGCGAATTGTTCCTCTAACTGTTTTATCGTTTCATCAAACTCTTCTTGTATTTTACTGTAATTCTTTTCTGCCCGAATAACGTTATCAGTAATCAACGCATATTTACTGGTTATGAACCCTTCCTCAGCAGCAATGATTTTGTCTACATCAACTTTAAATTTTTGAATCTGATTATTTTGCCCCGCTATAAGAACGGCTCCAATAATGCCGGACAGGACTGTTGAAGCTATAATAATAATCAAAAATAAGTGTTTCTTAACAAACTGCATGAAACTACCTTAATCTATCGCTTTGTGATTATAGGATTTACAAGTCTAAGTTGAATCTTAAAGGTTGTTAGATTTCTTGTCTTTTCACTAAAATTTGTTTCTAAAATACGAGTTTCGTCAGGATTCTCTGAAAACATTTCATTCCATTGTAAACTCTCCAGAAAGACTTCGGGTAAAATCATATCCGATTTCATTTCGTTTTCTTCCCAGAATCCCTGATAATTTTCAAGCTCCTTTTGTGCTTTATCTCCGGCATCTAACACAATTTCTGCATTTTGAATTTCCAGACTGCTGAGAATACCTTCAAATTTCTCAACCTGCTCATCGGTATAAAGCTTCCTGGACGGTTCAGTACTTGGAATCGCGATTGCACTGCCAACGATATTAAACCAGGCATACTCATCTCTCCCGACAGCCGTACTCTTGCCCGATTTTTTACGCACAAATGGGTTTGATGTGCTGGATTTCCTTTTACTCTTTGACAACGCTGTTTTAGGCGACTTTAACTTTGTAATCTCTTCCAGCCATACATCTTGGGGTTTATGTAATTGAAGTGCGTTTAAAAAATTGCTCCAGTCATACCGGCGATCTAATAAATCCTTTATTGAATTGAACTGTGCAAATACTTTTTTCTGCTTGTCTTCCGCGGCATTTATCTGAATTTTAATGTTATTCAGACGCTCAACATTCGCCCTCTTTTTCTGAGATGTATCCTTGAATAAGGTTGCAGTCTTAGTTTTTACAGCAAATACAATTGCGAAAATTGATAACCAAATGCACAGACTCCCAATCAAAAAAGGCTTTTGAGTCGCAAATGATTGACTTTTACGTAAAGTCTCGGGGATTAAACTAATTTCAACTGGACATTTCAGGGAACTTCTAAGTGCTAATCCGACACTCTCGGGCATCATATGTACAACTTTTTCAAGTTGTTTTACATCCATTGACTCCCCTGTTTTAACTATTTTAAACGGATTAAAATAGCTCACTTCCATTCTTAATTTTTCTGAAAAGAATGTATCGGTGCAAGCCATTGCAGAACTTCCGCCGGAAAGGTATAAACAGGATGGCTTATTTCCTTTCTGCTGCGTACGGTAAACACTAATTGATCGATTTATCTCGCCATGCAGACGGGTCATGACGTTACGTACAATCTTTGAAATTGTTGCGGCAACTTCAGACTCGGGCTCTTCATAAGCTCCTCCGAGGGCAACAAAACCATGACGCTTTTTCAATGTATCGGCTTCTTCTGTACTAATATTAAACTCTTTTGCAATCTGCTGTGTTATTGAAAATCCACCAATTGGAATTGTTCTGGCAAAAAAACGTTGTCCATCTAAAAATAATAACGTTGTGCAACGACCGCCAATATTTAAGACCATGTCACATCCGTTATTTCCAATACGATTTGCCCGTGCAGCGTTATAAAGAACGGATGGTGCGAAATCGACAATGTGAATACTTAAACCCGCATTACCAACAGCATCGATTATGCTTTCAACAATATCGTTTTTAATAACAACAAACATAACCTCCGGTCCTTCTTCAGCTCCAGCCAGCAGCTGATAATCCCAAATAACTCCATCCATTGGAAACGGTACATTTTGCTTTGCTTCATATTCAACGATTTGCTTAATTCTGGATTCTTCTTCGGATACTGGCGGGAGATTAACGAATCTGAGAAATGCCGCTTGACCGGATACACAAACGGAAGCTTTTCGAGTTGAAAAATTACCCTCCTCCAAAGCCTCTGCAAGTGCTTTTGTAATGACGTCTGTTCTATTGGCTTCACTAACCTGATCAACATAGTCCGCTTGCTGAAAACCATGGAGAATCAGTCCACCGTTAGCAGGAAATTCAAATTCACTGACCCTTACAGCGGTAGAGCCGATATCAATTGCCAGAGATCTGTCTAATTTCGCCATATTAATTTACTAATTTACTCTTTCTCTTTCTTTTTTTTGCTGGAAATATTCGTTAATTTATCTGAAATAATTGAATTGTATGAACCATAGCTGGCCCATTCCCAAGGCGTTTCACGGCGTCCCTTTAGCCCGGTATTATCTAATTTTATTACTTCCCCTTTAAACCAACTTTCATTTGAATTAAACGGAAAAAAATTAGCCGGCAGTGAAGAGCCGGTCCTTAGATCATCCCCTCGCCACCAGACATTTGCTACCAGTCTTTTACCGTCATAAACCTTTAATTTAACAAAAATCCCATCTCTTACTATCTGCGAGCCATAACGCTCATAAGCATTAGATTCAATGTATAACACGGCATAATGTTTAACAGGAACATTTGCTTTGCCTGCTTTAACACTGCCATAAGTAATATCTTTTTTCATTAAAACTGAATGCTGAATCAACGGTGGATCGTTGCTTTTTCCAGTTTTACTTCCGGCAATTATTACATTCCAGGAAAATAATAGCTTATCTATCCAGGAATATTTACTATTTCTTGTATTTTTCTGTTGAGCATTTGAGCTGGCATTATAGTTCACAGTGATCCTAAGATACTGAGACTTTGAGTCCAGTGGCAATCCAGGCACTCGATTATCTGTAGGTCGAATTTTTACTTTTTGGGTAGTAATTCCCAAAATTTTAATCTTTGCACGCGGTACATTGACACGGGATTGTGCTGTTCCGGGGAATGTAAAAATTAACAGAGTAACGAATATAATTGAAAGGTATTTCATTAGATATTTTCTCAATTATTAATAAATTACAGCACCTTTTTAAATGAGGTGCAGGCACAGCTGTCAATGCTGTAAAGGCAGAGTGCAAAACGCAGCTTATGTCAGAAGAGTCGGTAACTAAAAATTTAACAAAATAAATTATTGAAAACTGTTATAACAACAATTTTTTGATAAAATTTTAGTATCATTCAAAAAAATCCCATAATCTTCGGTTAAAACCATTTTTTACTGGATTTTGGTTTTTCCAAATATTGCCTTCATAATAGGAGATCGCTACGGCTTTTGGCAGTTCTGAACGTGCAAATACCAATTGCGAGGTCATTTCTACTACTTTTGCACGCATTTCTTTTTCTTTAGCAACCGCCTGAACACGTCTCATTTCCGCTTTTGCTTGTGCAACCTGCTTGTCGGCAACAGCCTGTGCATCACGTAATCGAGCCCCGATATTATCAATTACTTCTATATCAGCAACATCTACAGAAACAATTTCAAATGACGTTCCTCTGTCAAGTGCGTGATCCAAAATGTACCGTGATATTAATTCAGGCTTTTCAAGTATATGTTTATGAGATTCAGCGTTTCCGATTGCAGCAATTATGCCTTCTCCAACTCTGGCAATTACAGTCTCTTCGTTCGCTCCGCCAATTAACTTTTCAAAATTTGTTCTGACTGTAATTCGCACTTTTACACCTAATCGAATTCCGTCACCTGTCACCCCTTTTATCATTGTAGATTTATCTTTCGGGCATACCAAAACCTTAGGCTCAACCGTCGTTTGGACACCATCAATAACATCTCTTCCGGCTAGATCAATTGCTGCCAATCTGGAAAATTGATAATTTAATCCTGCCTTATTTGCCGCAATAGCAGCATCTGAAACTGCCTTCAGATTTCCACCTGATAACGCATGGGCTTCTAATTCCTCAGATTCAATTGATAATCCCGCCTTGGTCAACATTATCAAATGAGATCCCACCACAATTGGATTCAATCCACGGAGCCTCATTCCAATCATTTGGAAAACGGAAAGTCTTACACCGGAAGAAAATGCCTGGAGCCAAAACAGGAAGTAATTAAAGAAAACAATCAAAAATGCAACTGATAAAACAATGAAAATTATAAAAAACAGAGTCAAAATCGGCATACCTAATCAGCTACTTGAACTATAGTTTGGTGCGTCCTTAATTACCTTGACATCGTGTGCATGTGCCTCGCGTAATCCAGAACTTGTTAAACGAATAAATCTTGCTTTACTTCTCAATTCCTTTAAGTCTCTGGACCCGCAATATCCCAATGCAAATTTTAAGCCCCCTACATATTGAGTTAACGCAGCAGCAACAGACCCGGTGTACTGTACCAATCCTTCAATTCCCTGCGGTACTAATTTATCATGGTCTTCTATTCCACTCTGAGAATATCTGTCTTTGCTCCCTTTGCCGCCTTTCATCGCTTCTAAACTGCCCATTCCCCGATAAACCACATACGTCCTCCCCTGATGCAGTATTTTTTCCCCGGGACTCTCCTGAGTCCCGGCAAAAGCAGATCCCATCATAACTGTCGCCCCGCCAACAGCAATTGCTTTTGGAACATCTCCGGATTGTTTTACTCCTCCATCTGCGATTATGGGAATTTCTTCACCAACAGCCTTATACACATCATAAACAGATGAAAGTTGCGGGATACCGACTCCTGTCACAATCCTGGTTGTGCAAATAGACCCGGGACCAATTCCAACTTTTAAGGCATCTGCTCCGGCATTAAGCAATTCCTTTGCAGCATCACCGGTGCCGATATTACCTGCAACAATATCAACATTGGTAAATTCTTTTTTGACTCTTTTTATGGTTTCAATCACACCTTCAGTATGCCCATGGGCTGTATCAATTACTAACGCATCAACACCAGCATTGGCCAGGCGTTCTATTCGTTCATAATCCAGTGGACCTATTGCTGCAGCAACGCATAATTTGTGATATTTGTCTCGGTTTATAACCGGCTCAACATTTTCAGTGAGACTCTTCACATCGTGAAAACTATATAATCCGCCTAAATTTCCCTGTTCATCAACAATCGGTAATTTGCCTATCTTATGTAACATCATAATTTCAAAAGCATCATCCAGCGTAGTCCCGACTGAGCCTGTGATAACGTCTGAGGTCATTGCTTCCTCTACGGGAACATTGACATTTCTAAGGAATTTAATATCTTTGGACGTAATAATACCAACCAAATGGCCCTGCTGATCAATAATTGGAAATCCCGAGAAATTATATTTACGTTCTTCTTTTTCTGCCAGTAAATTTTTTACTCTTATCCCTTTATGAAAAACAACCGGTTTTTCAATCAGGCCATTCAGATATCCTTTTACCTTTCTGACTTCTTCTGCCTGTAACTCCCGGGACATATTTCTATGAATAACGCCAATTCCACCATTTAGAGCCATAGCAATCGCCATTGATGCTTCTGTAACGGTATCCATTGCAGCACTTACGAATGGTATTTTGAGTGAAATATTTCGACTGAACTTAGTCGTGACAGAGGTTTCATCCGGTTTAAAATCAGCATAAGAGGTACAAAGTGTCACGTCATCAAACGTCAATCCCACACCTGGAAATAATTCCATAAATTCCGGCACACTTCTATTTAGCAAAATATCAAATTCCTTATTGCTTAAAATTAATAAATTTAATCAACTGACTGTTTTTCCCTGTAATTACACAGTTAAATACCATATTATAATACAGTTTTAGTGCAATTAAACACCTTCATAACTAAATAGTCAATTATGAAAATAAGTAACAATCATTGAAAAAATGAAACAACTTCTTATTCACGAAATTTATCAAAAAGAACCTATTGATCAAGAGATTTGTGTTAAGGGATGGATAAAAACCAGGCGCGACTCTAAAGGGGGGTTTTCTTTTTTGGAAATCAATGATGGTTCATCGCTGAAAAATCTACAAATTATAGCTGACAATTCATTAAAAAATTATCAACAAGACATATTAAAATTGTTTCCCGGAGCTTCAGTAAAAGTAGAGGGAATACTTGTCAGTTCCCCCGGGGGAAACCAAAAAATGGAGCTTAAAGCCGAATCAGTCAGGATTTATGGGTTTTCAGACGTAACAACTTATCCGCTTCAAAAACAAAGGATTTCATTTGAAAAATTAAGAGAAATAGCACACTTGCGAGGAAGAACAAATACGTTTGGTGCGGTCACCAGAGTTCGAAATGCCTTAAGCTTCGCAACCCATTGTTTTTTTCAGGAACGAAATTTTTATTATCTCAATACTCCAATTATAACAACCAGTGACTGTGAAGGTGCCGGCCAACTTTTCCGTGTTACAACATTGGATTTTAATAATTTACCCAAAAATAAACAGGGAAATATCAACTGCGAATCCGATTTTTTCAGCCAGGAAGCAAGTCTGACTGTAAGCGGTCAATTAGAAGCAGAAACCTATGCATGCGGATTAGGCAGGGTTTATACATTTGGGCCAACTTTCAGAGCGGAAAATTCTAATACAAGCCGACATCTCGCAGAGTTTTGGATGGTTGAACCTGAAATGGCTTTTACCAATTTGACACAGGATATAGCACTTGCAGAAGATTATTTAAAATATCTGATCAATTATATTTTAAACCATTGTAAAGATGATCTGGAATTTTTCAATCTTCGCATTGAGAATTCGCTGCTTGAACAGCTTAATAAAATCGTAAGCAGTAAATTTATTACATTAACCTATACTGATGCTGTCAAGATACTTTCCAGGAATAGAAACTTTTCATTCCCCGTAGAATGGGGTATTGATCTCCAATCTGAGCATGAACAGTATTTAACCGAAGTTGAATTCAAGAAACCAGTTGTTTTAACAGATTATCCAAAATCAATTAAACCATTTTATATGCGCATGAATGACGATAATAAAACAGTCGCTGCGATGGATGTCCTGCTGCCAAAAATTGGAGAAATTATTGGAGGAAGTCAACGTGAAGAACGACTTGATTGCTTACAAAACAGGCTGAAAGAACTGGATTTGCATGAAAATGATTATTGGTGGTATCTCGATCTCCGACGATATGGAACCGTCCCTCACTCAGGCTTCGGTCTGGGGTTTGAGCGGCTTGTAAAATTGTGCACAGGCATGGGAAATATCAGGGATACGATTCCGTTCCCCCGAGTTCCAGGCAACGCAAAATTTTAATCGAGTCACCTTGTCGCAGCGTGCCAGCTGTCAGCGTGTCACATATGTATGCTAAATGACCAATCGCCCTATCCCGTTAACGCAAATATAAATGCAATAAACTATTATCACGTTAGTTACAAAACAAAATTAGAAAATTGGCCATCTAACTGCTCTGCCGAGATTGCATATAGTAACTTTATATTCTTATCGAATTTAGGAGAGAAAAGAAATATGGGCAAAATATTAGGCATAGATTTAGGGACAACCAATTCTTGCATGGCGGTAATGGAAGGCGGGGAAGCCGTCGTAATACCCAATGCAGAGGGTCAACGTACAACACCTTCCGTTGTTGCGTTTTCAAAATCTGGCGAAAGGCTGGTGGGCCAGACAGCCAAACGTCAAGCCGTCACTAATCCGCAAAATACAATTTTTTCTATAAAACGATTTATTGGCAGAAAATATTCTGAAGTAAAAAATGAAACAGAACTCGTTCCCTATGAGGTTGTTGAAGCAAAAAATGGAGATGTTCATGTAAAAATAGATGACAAAACCTATTCGCCCCCTGAAATTTCTGCGATGATTCTTGCGAAACTAAAAGCGGATGCAGAATCATACCTGGATGAATCGGTTAAAGAAGCAGTTATTACCGTACCCGCGTACTTTAATGACAGCCAAAGGCAGGCAACTAAAGACGCGGGAAAGATAGCTGGTCTTGAAGTTCGCAGAATTATAAATGAGCCAACTGCAGCATCACTTGCCTATGGTCTTGACAAAAAGAAAGACGAAAAAATTGCCGTCTATGACTTAGGTGGTGGAACCTTTGATATCTCAATACTTGAATTGGGTGATGGAGTTTTCGAAGTAAAATCAACAAATGGAGACACCCATCTCGGAGGTGATGACCTTGATGAAGCAATAATTAATTGGCTTGTCAATGAATTTAAAAAAGAGAATGGTATTGATCTAAAGGCTGATCCTATGGCGTTACAGCGGTTGAAAGAATCTGCTGAAAAGGCAAAATGTGAGCTTTCAAGCAGCTCTGCCAGCGAGATTAACTTACCCTTTATTACTGCAGATGCATCTGGCCCAAAACATTTAACGCAATCTTTGACAAAAGCAAATCTGGAGAAATTAACAGACAGCCTCTTAGACAGAACGATTAAGCCATGCAACAACTGTATTAAGGATGCAAATTTAACCGCATCAGAGATAAATGAAATCATCATGGTTGGGGGACAAACCCGAATGCCCAGGGTTATTGATATTACTAAAACAATTTTTGGCAAAGATCCCCATAGAGGAGTCAATCCGGATGAAGTTGTTGCTATAGGTGCCGGAATCCAGGGTGGCGTTTTAGCCGGTGACGTTGACGATGTATTGCTGCTTGACGTGTCACCACTTTCATTGGGGATTGAAACACTGGGCGGTGTTTATACTAAACTAATCGAAAGAAATACCACGATTCCGACAAAGAAAAATGAAGTATTCAGTACAGCAAGTGATAACCAGCCTTCAGTCGAAATTCATGTTCTTCAGGGAGAACGTGAAATGGCTGCCTATAATAAAAGTATCGGAAGATTTCATTTAGATGGAATTCCTCCGGCACCGAGGGGGATACCTCAAGTTGAAGTTACCTTTGATATAGACGCAAACGGAATTTTACATGTCTCAGCAAAAGATCTTGGAACTGGAAAAGAACAGAAAATAACAATCACTGCAAATTCAGGTCTTAGCGATGAAGAAGTCGAAAAGATGGTCAACGACGCAAAAACTCATGCTGATGAAGATAAAAAGAAGAAAGAATCTATTGATACAAAAAATCAAGCTGACACTCTTGTATATCAAACGGAAAAACAGTTGAATGAGAATGGTGAAAAAATTCCTGATGGGATTAAAAAGCCTGTCGAAACTGATATTGAAGAGCTCAAGAAAGCCATAAAAGATGATGATACAGAAAAAATGAAATCCATCATGGAAAATCTCCAAAGCAAAATGCAGAAATTTGCCGAAGAGTTATACAAAAATGCACCTCCTCCACAAGATCCGGGTGAAAATACTTCAACTGAAAGTGAAGTGTCAAGCAAGGCATCTGATTCTTCATCAAAATCAAAAAAACATCATGAAGGAGAGGTGATTGATGCGGAATTTGATATGGTTGATGATGAACAAAGCAAATAACTGTCTGATATATAAAACAAATTTAAAATATCAACAACAAAAATAAAAAATAAAAATATAGAAAGGAGTTCAACCTATATGAAAATCAAACCGTTAGGAGATCGAGTCTTAGTTGAAGATATCGAAGAAACCGAGGAAGTGAAGGGTGGAATTGTAATCCCGGACAGTGCGAAAGAAAAATCCCAGGAGGCCAAAATTGTAGCACTTGGAACGGGTGGAACAGACGACAAAGGCAAAAAGATTCCATTTGAAGTAGAAGTTGGTGACAAAGTCTTAACTTCAAAATATGGCGGGACTGATGTAAAAGTTAATGATCAAGAATACAAGATTTTAAGTTCATCTGATATTCTGGCTGTCATTAAATAAACAATTTCCACAGTTACCGTATGAAATTTAAAGTATTAGAATAATTGAAAGGGCAATTTTTATGTGTGCGAAACAATTAAGTTTTAGTGAAGATGCCAGAAAAAGCTTGCTTACCGGCGTCGAAAAACTGAGCAAAGCAGTAAAAGCAACTCTGGGTCCGAAGGGTCGTAATGTTGCATTAGACAAAAAGTTTGGATCTCCAACAGTAACCAAAGATGGTGTAACCGTTGCAAAAGAAATCGAACTGGAAAATCCATATGAAAATATGGGTGCACAAATGGTACGTGAAGTATCCAGTAAAACGTCAGATATTGCAGGAGACGGCACAACAACAGCTACAGTATTGGCTGAAGCTATTTTTCGAGAAGGGTTGAAAAACGTCACCGCAGGTGCAAACCCAATGAGTCTCAAACGCGGTATTGACAAAGCAGTCGGACATATTGTTAAAGAACTCGCAAAAATTAGCACACCTGTCGAAGACCGTGAGCAAATTGCCCAGGTCGCAACAATTTCTGCTAATACTGATAGCGGTATCGGTAAGATTATTGCTGATGCAATGGATAAGGTAGGAAAAGATGGAACGATTACCGTCGAAGAAGCTAAAAGTATCGAAACAACATTAGATGTAGTTGAAGGTATGCAATTTGACAAGGGTTACCTCTCCCCGTATTTCGTTACAAACCAGGAAGCTATGGAAGTCGTGTTGGAAGATTGCTTAATTTTGATTCATGAGAAAAAAATCAGCAGTTTACAGGACCTGCTGCCGACACTTCAAAATGTTGCCAAACAAGGTAAACCCTTCTTAATCATTGCAGAAGACATTGAAGGTGAAGCATTAGCGACACTGGTCGTAAATAAATTGCGTGGAACATTGACAGTCTGTGCAGTTAAAGCTCCAGGATTTGGTGACCGGAGAAAAGCGATGTTGGAAGATATTGCAATTCTCACTGGAGGAACGTGCATTACTGAAGATCTTGGGATCAAACTTGAAAACCTCACAATTGATCAGTTAGGCTCAGCAAAACGCGTTACTGTTGACAAAGAGAATACGACAATTGTTGAAGGCGGAGGCACACAAAAAAGTATTGCCGGACGCGTAAAATTAATTCGTCGTCAAATTGAAGAAACAACTTCAGATTATGACCGCGAAAAATTGCAGGAGCGTTTGGCTAAATTAGCCGGTGGTGTTGCAGTAATCAATGTTGGAGCAGCAACCGAAACTGAAATGAAAGAAAAGAAAGCCAGAGTAGAAGATGCTCTTCATGCAACTCGTGCAGCTGTTGAAGAAGGCATCGTTGCAGGTGGCGGTGTAGCACTGTTACGTTCAAGTGCAAACCTAAAATCTGTTAAGGCTTCCGGCGATGAAGCAATTGGTATGAGCATTATTGAAAAAGCAGTTACCGAACCGCTCCGTCAATTGACAGACAACGCAGGCATGGAAGGTGCAATTATTGTTAAAGAAGTACAGGCCAAGGAAGGCAATGAGGGATACGATGTCGCCAATGACAAGTATACCAATATGCTAAAAGCTGGTATAATTGATCCGACCAAAGTAACCCGTTCAGCATTACAAAATGCCAGTTCTATTTCTGGGTTAATGTTGACAACAGAGTGTCTGATTTCAGATATTCCTGAAAAAGAAAAATCTGCTCCAATGCCTGACCCAAGTGGCGGCATGGGCGGTATGGGTGGCATGGGCGGTATGTATTAATCCTGTCAAATCCACGTATCTCGAAAAAAGCCCCGGTGTGCCGGGGCTTTTTTCTTTTAAACATGGAGGATGTGATGTTAAACGCAGATTAAATTTTCCAATAAAAATCTAAGATGAGTAATATTATTATGCTTGAAACTCAAATTAAAAAATATTTACTTTTCAATAAAGAATCGCTATAAAAAAATGATCTGCGAATTACTATATCCCTCTGGTTAATCGGAATAATCCCATCCGTTTAGTTATTTATATTCTATATATTCCATAAAAACAACATCCTGTTAAAAAGGTGAACAATGAAAAATTATAGCGACATTTCTTCCATATTAGAAGGGGACGCTGAAAATCTCCTGAATTATACATGTACAAAAATGAATAAGGAACAATTACACTTACCGGGATCTGATTGGGTTGACCGAATTTTTGCCCAGAGTGACAGAATCACACCTGTTCTAAGAAGCCTTCAAACCTTATTCGACAGCGGACGTCTGGGTGGAACCGGCTACTTATCTATACTTCCCGTTGACCAGGGAATCGAACATTCTGGAGGTGCTTCATTTGCTCCGAACCCAATTTATTTTGACCCTGAAAATATTGTAAAATTAGCTATTGAAGGAGGATGTAATGCCGTTGCCTCAACATTTGGAGTTCTTGGTAGTGTCGCCCGTAAATATGCACATAAAATACCATTCATTGTGAAGATAAATCACAATGAGTTTTTATCTTATCCAAATGAATTTGATCAAATTCTGTTTGGTCAGGTAGAACAAGCCAGAGATATGGGTGCAGTTGCAATAGGAGCGACGATATATTTCGGCTCAGCTGAAAGTAGACGGCAGATTACCGAAGTAAGTGAAGCATTCCAAATAGCACATGAATTGGGCATGGCGACAATCCTATGGTGTTATACCAGAAACAATGCCTTTAAGGTTGATGGTGTTGATTATCACACCAGTGCTGATTTAACAGGTCAGGCAAACCACCTCGGCGTGACTATCGAGGCGGATATAATTAAACAAAAACTACCGAGCAATAACGGCGGATACAAGGCGATTAACAGTCAAGGGAACCCTTATGGCAAAAATGATGAACGGATGTATTCAGAATTAGCAAGCGACCATCCAATTGATCTTTGCAGGTACCAGGTATTAAATAATTATATGGGCCGAATGGGCTTGATAAATTCTGGGGGACCTTCTGGGAAAAATGATATTGCTGAAGCAATTCAAACTTCCGTAATCAATAAAAGAGCAGGTGGCATGGGATTAATCAGTGGTCGCAAAGCCTTTCAGCGTCCAATGAAAGAAGGTGCTGAATTACTACAGGCAATTCAAGATGTTTATCTTTGTAAGGAAGTAACAATCGCTTAGATTAATTTCTATAAACATTCATACACATTTATTATAAAAGCACTGTCAGGATAGACATTTTGACAGTGCTTTTTTATTTTTGCCAAATGAATGACAAGGACTTAAAATCATTAACCAGTAGTATCATTCCATAATGGTGGATGTTATAACTCTAATAATACTCCAACAGGCTTTATACTGAATCTCTGTTGGTCGATTCATTATTAGTCGGTTTAAATCACATTTCAAAATATCACTTTGAATATCTTTAGAGCGCCAAAAATTAAACTAATCAAGAAAAAGATCAACACCTCTTAAATTCACTCTCAGTTACAGCCGATAACCTTAAGATAGAACAAATGGTTAAAAATCCATTTACAAACGAAATTATCAACAGAAAGGGGTTTAGTGCTTCAACTGTTGCACAATGTTGAGCACAAAAATCTATGGGAATACTTCCCAGACTGTAATAATATATATTCATTAATTGATTGATAAATTCGGTAATGCATTTTTTTCTGTAATTTGATAATCGCAGGTCATTAATCATCCATTTTCAGGTCCCGTTTTCCAGCGTCCCGTTGGTCACTGATTCCGATCAAAATAGCACTTGCCAATCTGAACAGTGATGCCTCGTTTGGTAAAAGTGATGCGACGCGTGTTCGTCGCTTTAATTGTTTATTTATGTTTTCTGACATATTAGTAGCGGTACGTCATCGTCTATGGTGATGTCTGGGCAACTGATATACAGAGAAGCCGTCCTGAATATTATCGTGCATCAGGTTGCTGGTTTTGATGCTTTTTGTTCCTATTTTCCGATACTGATTTCGAGTAATCGCTCAGCTTCCTTTATCAAGGGGGCATTGAAGATATCCCGAATATCCTGGGCAACCTCACTGTGCATTTCTTTTTTAGATACGTAAGCCGTGACATTGTACTGAAGGTGAACCTGGCAGCGTTGCCGGGGACTCAGGGGAAGCATGTTCTTAATGCTGATTTAAGTCCTTGGCAGTCATCAGTCGTTATCAATTCTGATCCCTGATAAACCCCGTTTTTTCAAGGATCGGAGAAAATCTCGCCAATGGACTTCTGCTTCACTAAAGAGATACGCTAACGCCAGGAATGGAACGTTTTCCTTGCGTATTTACTCCGGCAGTAATAAGGACAGCAAATGATTGTACAACTCCGTCCTGACGAATTTTTTCGCAGCGTGCATCAAGGATCAAGTATGGATACGTTGGGTGTCGGGACACGAAATGCCATCCCTGTTAATTTACCGTTTAATGATGGAATCACTTTTCCGACAGCTTTAGCAGTACCCGTGCTTGAAGGAATTATATTATAACAGGCTGCCCCGGGCATCAATTACCGATGGCGGTAAAGGGGATTGTGTAGGAATAATAAAAAAGAGACATAATCTGCTTCCCGAAGAGGAAAATAATATCAATAAATTCTGCAACGGATCAAAAATCTTAAATTATAATTGCGGGTCCAATATTCGGGCTCAGATTTTTAAGGGTTTTACATAAAACCCAACTTGTTTTAATCCGAATTTTGCTCATAGTAACACCTCTGAAAATGTTCATTCTCAACCAGATAAGAGGTTGACGATTTCTGCGTCCTGTAAATCCAATATCATTTATTTTCAGCGGGCATATCTGCGTATTGCAGTGGCGGCAGCCTGTCTAATTTCTAAGATCTTAAAGTAAATGCAGCATGGCTTCACTAGATTCTTAGATTTCAGGGCAGTCAAATCTGAGAGTCTATTATTTCCAGGTCGAATGGTGTATTGGTTTTAATGGTAATCACCGGCGGGCAGGTAAAGGGTGGTCTTTGGTTTAATCTTACTTGCGGGTTTAATTCCCCGATACATCTTATGATGAGACCATCCTCAGAGAGACAGTCACGTTCTTCTGATAAGCTATGAAGATTTTTTTAATATTCCCGATAGAGTAATACGGCAAATTTGTGAATTTTTGCAGCGAGAACCATTTACTAATATGGATGATATTTTAGCCAGAGAGGGCTGCCCCCGAAAAATCACGATGGCAGAAAGAAGAAATAAATTTGGAAAAGGCCAATGATTATATTCGCGATTTCGCCGAATATGTATGTCGGCTTCTGCAGCTGCAGCAAATATGATTCAAGCGGAAAATACAATCGATTAACATAGATATAAAACTTAAAATCCTGTCGGTTTTTAAAAATAAAACCATTGTAAATAGCACTATTTACATGGCAGGTAATATCATTTTTCAGGCTCTGGCATTTTTTTCACTTCCCGTTTTTACACAATACCTGAGTCCTGATGATTATGGTATTCTAAGCTATACTGCATCGATAATGTCACTGCTTTGTGTCCTTGCGAGCTTATCGCTGCAGTCTTTTATTGTACGTCATTATTTTGAACTTAAAACGGATGAAGAACGAAAAGAATTATTCGGAACAATATCCATTTTTTTATTGTTGGTCAATAGTGTTCTGCTACTGTTAGAATTCTTAATATTTCCTTCTTTACTTCATTATTTTAATATAAAGATACCGTTTCACCCATATTTCCAGATTGCTCTAATTATAAATTTCCTTGACGTTGCTCTAATAGTTCCACTAACGTATTTTAGAGTTACCAGGAATCCATGGGGATATTTTGCATTATCGTCGTCCAGGCCGATTTTATCTCTAGGTCTTGGTTTAGTTTTCGTCGTTTATTATAAAATGGGGGTAATGGGGAGATTCTACGGTTCTTTTATTGGGAATTTTTTATTCTTCTTTATTTCTGTTTTTCTGATCATTAAAATTTCCAGGCTCAGGATTAATTTAGATATTCTAAAAAGTGCACTTCGTTTTTCAATTCCTCTAATCCCCTGTGGTGTAATTACAGTAGCAATTTCGTCAACCGATAAGATTATTCTCGAGCGGTATGTCCCATTGTCTGAAATAGGAATCTATTCTGTTGGAGTAACATTGGGGACTGTACTTTCAATTATTGCCAGGGGGTTTCATTTTGCCGTCGAGCCTGAAATTTATGAGGCATTTAATCACAAAGATTTTAACAAAAAAATTGTTATTATAAAAAATAATTTTTTGTATCTCCTGATAAGTTTAGGCTGCATCATTATCATTTTTTCAAAAGAAATCGTTATGATTGCGATTTCAGAACAATTTTATGAGTGTTATAAAATAATCCCTTTTTTCATAATAGGTACAATTTTTCGTGGAGTTGAAATGTTTGTTTCCACTACATTATTTGCCTTAAACAAGACCATTTATGGACCCGTCATTACAGGGATTAGTTTTTTCATCAATCTTTTAGGCAATCTGATACTAATTCCCTATTTGGGTATTCTTGGAGCTGCTTCTGCGTCCTTAGTGTCTTTTGTCATTTTATTGATTGTATCAGTTCATATTACAAGTAGATTTGCCGAAATTCAGTGGAAGTGCTTGAAAGACATCGGACTCATACTTACAACATGTGGAATCAGTGTGCTTCTTATGTCTGTCCAAATTGGGTCGCCTGTTGAAACGGGTGTTTTTAAATTGGTCATTGTGATTTTCGTCTCTATTATTTTAGGGAATCAAGCGATCAAGAAACTGAGGGTTTCAAATATTTAAATTGGTTTTTTATAAAGATAGAGCAATTCTATAAATTTCGAGTTCAACAGAGTCGTACAAAATAAATAATTAATCGATCTCTTTTCTTAAAATCATTGCAATCAGGTCAGAAGACATCTCAACGCAAATCAAAAATAATCTGTGGATCAGTGAGGGATATAAAATTTCAGAATTTTATTTATAATACGTTTTTAGAAATCAAACCCATTAAGGAAATGGGATTTAACAAGAATATTGATAAGACATATGAGGGAATTATGTATATTTTAGGTGTTCATGTATGCAGGGCATAATTCCGGCACAGCCCTAATAGAAAATCGAAAAATTGTTGCAGATGTTCAAGAAGAGCAATTCACGAGAATAAAACATTATGCAGGTCTACCTCTAAAATCAATTGATTATTTCCTGAAATACAAGAAAATTAATTCGGAAGATCTTACCTGTATTGCATTCTCGCAATCAACCCCGACTTATGATTACAAATTACTATTTCCGGATCTTGACATTATTCCTGCGAAACTAAAGACTCAGATCTAAAGATGCCTTGTCAGTACAGGGTATTTGATATGTCTGGTAAAAATAAATCATTCCCAATCTATATCAAACCGTTTAGAACGACCAAATCTGCCCAATGTTTTTTTAAGGAAGGACCAACAGGTTCGCTATGATGTTTCAAGTTAATAAGGCTGCAGGTCTTTTCCGTAACTCCATCCAGAGAGTCGCAAATTTAGACTGGAGTGCCCAAATAAATTGTGATGATTCAATTACAGCCCGGTAGTTATTTGATAAACCTGGTTATAGAGAGTATAGGTAGCAAATTCCATGATGTTGAAAAAGAAATATCTGCATAGAAGTATACAAAAAATCACTGGCTATATTTAACCAACCCTGACCCTACACCTGAAATTATTGTATGATATCGAATAAACAGAATTGGATTTCTTATTTTATCGTTACCCTTTCAGCAATGTTAGCTGTCATTACATTGTTATTTCCCCCGGTAAAAGCGGTCCTCTTATGTGTTGCTCTGATCGTCTCTTTATCTATTTTAAAATGGCCATTTGCCGGACTTCTGCTAATGGTTGCTCTAATTCCACTACAAGTGTTGGTGGTTATGCCAGGGGGTCGAACGATTTTATACCCCATTGGCATATTAACAGCATTTGGCTTGATAATAAAAATTCTCCTGCAAAAAATCAAAATTAGAATTAATAAGAAGTTAACATTTCTTATACTCGCTTTTTTTATTTGGGGTGTTACTTCCATTACCTGGGCTGAATATCCGGATGAAGTGATTTTAAGGACAGGACAAATGTTTAATTTAATGATTTTTTTCATTATTTTTCAAATATTAGTTGAACGTCGAATACAGATAATATGGCTGATTACAGCCTTCGTCGCAGCCACTGGAATTGGGACAGTCATAGCAAAATTTATAACAGGATTTGGGGAAGGTGTTTCCCGGCTTGAGTTAGCAGAGGCTGATGATCCTAACAATTTTGCAGGAATAATTGGTATGACCATTATTTTTCTTATTACTGTCATTTTTCCATGGATCAAAAAATTTCCGATCCGTAAATGGACTATCATGTCAACAACATTACCCTGGTTTATTATCGCTTTTCTGGCAACCGGAAGCCGTGGGGCAGTAACCGCAATGCTAATTTCTATACTGACCTATTTGTTACTCACAAGAAAAAAAATTAAGACTGTTATTATTGGATCCGCTGTCATTGCAACTCTTCTTTTAATTGTACCGTTAGTAATAAAATATAATATGCTCTCGCCATCGGTATTAAATCGCTATAAAACAATGTACTCTCCCAACGAGAAACATTTTGGAGGAAGGCTTCCCATACTTTTTGTTGGAATGACTATGATTAAGGAAAATTTTTTCCGGGGAGTTGGGTGGAGAAACTTTTATCGAGTATCGCCAGATTATAACCAGAGAACCCGTTTTTGGGGAGGATACAATTATCTGGATACAGTGTTACAAAAGAACAAACAATTTGTCAACATGGGGCCTCATAACATCTATTTGGGAATACAGGCAGAGTTGGGGATCATGGGAAGTATTATTTTTATTGCTTTTCTTTGGGGAAGCCTCAAGGGGCTTTATGATAATAGGACTCATCAATTAGCAATGGCAGTATTTATCACCCTTTTTTTTCTTCTTACCCTTGGACTCTCTTTAACGGTAACCTATAAAAAGTTTTTTTGGTTTGCTCTATCTTTAGCAACTGCTTTACCCAAAACACTCCGGCTTGAAAATAGTAATGAGGGAAAACTTAATGTCAGTGATTATTAATGAATTTTAAGATTAACCAAAATTTTTATAGGAATGGTAATGCCGGAAAATAGATTGATTAAAGTATTGGTTATTTCGCACATGCATCCCAGGAGGAATGCCCCTATTAATGGGATTTTTGTTTTGGACCAGAATATTGCACACACTAATGAATCAATGGAGTTAAAAGTAATATCGCCGATTCCTTACGTGCCTCGATTCATGCAAAACACTCCTAAGAGAAAAGGTTACAGAGGTGTTCCCCGTAATGAAACCATCCAAAATATTCCAGTTCATTATCCACGATACTTTTGTCTTCCAGGTCCCTTTTTTCACGGGGTTTCAATTTTTCCTTTTTCGCAACAGATTCTGCCTCTGATGCAGCAGATAATTACCCATTTTACTCCGGATATTCTGCATGCACACGCTGCCACTCCTGATGGATATGCAGGTTTGAGATTAGGGAAAAAATTTGGTATTCCAACAGTATGCACGCTCCATGGATCGGATATAAATCAATACCCTTACTATGGACCATTGGTTAATCAGATTACAAAGAAGGTTATTTCTGAAACTGATCAAGTGATAGCTGTTAGTAAAGATTTAAAAAAAAATGCAGAAAAACTCGCTGCCCCGGGTTCTCCGATAGAAGTCATTTACAATGGGATTGATACTGAGAAGTTTTCGATTAATGACAGTGCCCGATTTTCGATTAGAAAAAGATTTGGTCTTGGTCCACAAGATTTTGTATTAATATTTATAGGATATTTAAAGAAAGACAAAGGCATTAGAGAGTTAATCCATTCATTTCTGGATTTGAGCAGCAGTTATCCTCATCTTCATTTATTTGTAGTGGGAGACGGAATGGAACGTGATTTGGTCCAGGATGTTTCAACTCGCCAAAAAACGTCGGGACAGCTCCACTTTATTGATGAAATCCTGAATAAAGAAGTTCCCGATTTTCTTAATGCCGCTGATGTATTAATTCTACCTTCATATACAGAGGGATGTCCTACTGTAATTAAAGAGGCTTTAGCATGTGGTAAGCCGGTTATTGCATCCAATGTTGGTGGAATTCCGGAAGTTATTCAGGATGGCAATAACGGACTTCTAATTCCCGCCAAAGATGTATCTGCTCTTACCAATGCGATCCGCAGGTGTGTCGACAATATTCAGGATTGTTGTGAAATGGGGAAAAATTCCCGCAGCATTGTTGAAGAAAATTTCACTCTGAAGAAAAACGCATTATTACATCGGAGAGTATACCAAAAATTAATAAAAGAACACCGGAAGAAAGACTAGGTGAGTCGGTTTTTTGTTGAATATTTTATAAGATCGATAATAATTAAATTTTTAGTCAGACTGAATCATTTATGCAAATAAGATTTGTGTTTTCATTATTTATGGATTACGGAATCGGGAGAACAAAATGAAGAAAATAGACATAGAAGCAGAACGACTCTTCGAGAATTCGAAAGTCGAAGATGAGAACGTTCGCAAAGAACAACAGAAGTTCTATTGGTCCGTGGAATTATTCATCAACCGCCACAATCAACTCGTCGCTGATTCAATCAAAGGTCTATCGGTTAGTATTTGTGATAATGTTGTAATTGGTGCGGGATCGGTGGTTACTGGAGATATATCAGTTCCTGGAGTATATGCAGGCAATCCATCCAGACTGATTTCTCAAATTTGAATCAATTATAACTCAGGGAGAAAAAATGGAGATTTGGCTGGTTAAAATTAGTGAACCGCTTCCTATTGATACGAAAATTCGGAAATTCAGGACCTCTTACCTGGCAGAAGAATTAACGAAAAGGAAGCACAATGTTATCTGGTGGGCAAGTGCCTTTGACCATTTTAAGAAAGAGTGGATTTTTACAGATGATACAGATTATAGATTCAATGAGAGATTAACAATTAAAGCACTGAAAGGAACTGGTTATAAAAAAAATATTTCGTTTCAACGTTTTTATGATTATCGGATAATTGCAAAAAAATTTGCAAAAGCAGCTTTAACATTATCTAAGCCTGATATTATTGTTGCTTCAATGCCGTCTTATGATCTTGCTTATGCAGCGGTAAAATATGCAAAATCTGTAAATGTCCCAATTTTAGTCGACATAAGAGATCAATGGCCTGATACTTTTGTTGATAAAATTCCCTTAATTCCTGAAAAGCTGGTACGTTTTTTATTGCGTCGTGAGTTTTTAATGTTGAAAAATACAATGTCACAGGCAACGGGGCTAATTTCTGTGATGAATTCATTTCTTGATTGGGGGCTTCAATATGCTGAGAGAGAAAAATCGTGGAAAGACAAAGTTTTTTATCTGGGATATAAACAGGAAAACAATACAAATTCTGATATCAATATTACAAAAGAGAATCTATTTAAACATTTTAGCGAAAAATTTGTGATCCTGTTTATTGGTACATTCGGGGAAACTCATAATCCGTCTATTCTTTTAGATTGTGCAGCAAGATTGCAGAATGAGAAGGACTTTCAATTTATATTAGCAGGTGATGGTCTGTTAATGGATGAATTACAGAGGAAAGCTTCGAATTTATCCAATGTTGAACTAACCGGGTGGGTTAATCAGGAAAAAATGAATATGTTATTACAGATCGCCAATGTTGGTATGTGTACGACCAATAAAAATGCATTTTTATTCCCTAATAAGTCATTTATGTATTTTTCCCATGGACTCCCTGTCATGTCAGCATTTCAGGGTGATTTAAAAGATATAATTGATAAACATAACGTCGGTTACTATTACCCGCCAAATGATCTTGACCGGCTGGTAAATTACATGCAATTGCTGAAAGAGGATCAGGAATTATACCAGTTAATGTCAAAAAATGTGAAATCTCTGTTTGATAAACAATTTGAAGCTGCGGGTATTTATTCTGAATATGCAGATCATATAGAAAAGGTTTTAGGTTAAAAAAGTGAGTTTTTTAGATGTTACAGAATTATCTGGAGACAGTGTTACAAAAGAACAAATGTGCAATCGTTGCTGTTGGGCAGGTGAGTATTGCAAAAACAAAGATGTTGTAGAAGCTGCCTGTGGTTCTGGACAAGGTTTAGGTTCTTTATTATCCCATGTTCATTCAGTTGATCTGTTTTTTCATTTTATTTGACACTTCTTTATATCAATTTTCAGGCGTTTTATTCCATACTCTCTGATAAAGCTTTGTTGCTTGAGTTTCTACCTTTTTCAATAATGCCGTATGGTTTTTTAAAACATCCCTTAATGATATCTCAAAATATCGTTTTATAAATCGAAAATAATCGTTACGTGTTAAACCGACATCCATGCTTGAAAAATGTAGACCGGCAATATCTTTGATTACCCAGCGTTCAGGAGTCTTATCACGAATCTGCATTCTGTGAAGATCAATAAGAAACAGTTGCGGGTTAGACAAATCTATCGGTTCGATTCCCCTGGGTTTGCCCATTAAAAAATGACAGATATAATAGTCACGATGATTTACCCCGTTGGTATGCAATTGACGTGAAATGTCTGCTATTCGAAGAATCAAATTGCGTTTGAGAATCGTATTCGGCGGATTCGATTTCCATTTTTCCGTAAACTTTTCCAAACTTGTGTTTTCTCCAATATCCTTTAGGATTATGAATGATTCCTGTGTAATCGGATTATTTCCTTTTACGCCATAGCCAACTGCTTTTACGGTCGGTATCCCTAAATTATTTAATTTTTTAACGGCATTCCACTCAGTCATCGCTCCTAAAATTGGCAGTTTCAACTGAGTGAGGTTTTTTATTATTTCCCCCCAACCGACTCCGGAATGGCGTTTTATAAAATAGCCGGTGCCGTTTAAATTGAATCGAACTGTTTCTCTGTTTTTTTCAGATCGATAAGTCACTCCCTCAATATCGAAAAATTTTGAAAAATCAGTAAACGACTCAAAATTCGCTTTTTCATTCTCCTCAATATGGATCACTACATCTGACATCGGCTCTTTTCCGCAAATGATATGATACTGTCTGCTGCTCGTTCGATACAACTGTACAAATCATGAGTTTGACAATAGGCAATCCCGTTTTGTTTCCAGGACTCACGTTTTTCAGATCTTATCATTGTGTTCAGCAGTTGATTTAATTGAGACTGTTTGAATGGAACTGGACAAATTAACCCTGAGTCCGCTGCCTTTAGATGCACAGAAAAACCACAGTTTTCAGTTGCTAAAACAGGCAGTCCGCAATACATAGCTTCGATAATTACCGTACCTGTATTTTCGGAATATGCAGGATGTATTAAACAGTCCGCAGTAACGTAAAGTCTTGGAACATTATCACAAACGCCGATAAAATGAGTTTGATTCTGCAATTTATATTTCCTGGCTAAACGTTCAAAAAAAGATTTTTCGCCTTTGCCTGCAATGACTAAATGACAACGACCTTTCAATTCATCGGGAAGTGCAGCAAGTGCTTTTATTGCCCGATCAACACCTTTAGTATGAAATGATGATCCAACCATTAACAGCATTATGTCATCGTTATGGATACCGAGCTCATGTCTAATTTTTTTACTCTCATCTTTATTCGGAGTATACGAATCAAGAAATTTTCGATTAATGCCCGGCGGCAGCAATTTTATCCGTTCAGATTCTGTTTCATAGATATCTGAAAATTTTTGTTTCTCCTGATGTGCGATTAATAGTATTTCAGTATCCAGCCCGGCCTGAAATACTTCTTTTTCCTGCCGAAGCAATGCCTTATAGCGGGGGAGAAATCGAAACATCTTTGGTTTTTCAGCAGAAAATTTGAACGAATAACATAGGTCACCGGCATAATATACATTAAGCCCCTTCATTCTATTAAATCCGACAATACAATCAATTTTTTCTTTTACAGACAGATCAAGAACATAGTCTGCTATTTCATCATTTTTCTCATGATTCGTTACGGATTTTAAATGAACTTCATGAACAGCAAAGGGTTTTTCCTGATTACTCTCCCATTTGTCAGTTACCAGTTTAACCGTGTGTCCACGCATCTGACACTCCTGTGCAATGCGAATTAAATCTTTCTGCAGCCCGCCGTAGTCAAAATATTTTGTAATCACAAAAACGATTCTATATACTTTTGATTTTTCAGATTTCACTATTTACAATTTATTTTTAATTTTCTGTCATTACTCTTAGAAACTGCTTAAACACGCAGTCCAAACTGTGATGTTTTTCAATGTAAAGACGTCCGTTGGCGCCCATTTTCTTTCGCAATTCTGAATCGGAAACCAGGGCCGAAATATGGTTTATCCAGTCGGATTTGTTTGTGACTGAAAAACTGTATTCCGGAGTTAATATTTCAGATGCACCGCCTTCAATATTGCCGACTACGGGAATACCACAAGCCATATACTGTATGACCTTAATCGGGGATTTCCCCAATGCAAAGTGATCATAAGTCATCGGTATCAAACCAATATCGAGAGACTGTATGAACGCGACCTCATCCTTCTGATTATAAGGGTGATACTCAAAAGTACAATCAAGCTTTGGCTTGGCACCTGAAAACACGAGAAGCCTTAAATTTGGAATTTTTGCAACCAGTTCAGTTAAACTGTCTTCGATATTTTCTAAATAATGAATTGTCGCCGGAGACCCTGCCCATCCAATAGTAATCGCACCTGTATTACTGCTTTGGTTTATATTCCACACATTGGTATCCAGAGCCATTTTTATTTGTTGAACATTTTTAGAGTGTTTTTCAGCATACATTGCAAGGATGCTATTTGATACGGTCACAGCATCTGCATGATTTAACCAGTAATGAAGTCGTTTCTTGATACGTATTGAAGTTATGAGCGAGTGTGCTTTTCCCGGTCGCGTATAAATCGCATCATCAAAATCAAATACAACTCGTTTTGCTGATTTAATTATCTTCTTTGCCGTTTTAAGATTGATCAGGCATCGAAAGTTAACAACGATATCGAACGATTCAATTTTCTCTTTGGACAGTGCATCAAGCTCCGAACGTCTTGAAATTTCAACATTGATATTATGCTTTTTAAATAAGGGTAAATACTGTTCAAAACGATATTTTGTGCTGGCTTTTTCAGGATTGTCAGAAAGGATAGCTAATAACTTCATAAATTAAGGAACAAGAATAAATTTGGAGGTTAAGACAGAAATGATAACACAGCTGAACATACGCGTAAAAATAAGAAAAAAAGATGATAATTTTTGAATTACATCAGCTATCAACCACACTGAAATCTACTGAATTCAGGCATTATCTGAAACAGAAATCCACCCAAAAAGTGTAAGTCGATTGAACGTATGTCAGCGACATTGTCAAGTGGTAAAAACCTGTCAAATTGCATTGGATAATATCTCATTAATCTCAGTGTTATTCAGAATAACCGGATTACCTTTCATACTACTTGCACGCATTGATTTTGTAATGAGCTCAGGAAAATCTTCAGTCAACAATCCATGCTTAGCCAATGGTGATAGTTTAAAGTCATCGACAAGCTTATGAAGATAATCAGTTAAATCTGTAAGTGTTGCATCATCTCTTTCATTCAGCAGGTACGATACCTCTTCATATCGAGATAACATACCTGAATTGTCACCCCCCTTTTCTAATGCTTTTATATTACTTTCAGTTACATAAGGTAAAAGGCTGGCACATATCTGGCCATGAGGTGCGTTAATCATACCGCCAAGCGGTCCGGCAATTCCGTGGACTGCTCCCAATTTAGCATTCGCCGGGGAAATGCCGCCAAACAAACTTGCCAACGCCATATCTTCCCGTGTATCTTTATTCAGGGGTTCACTATATACAATTCTCAATGATCTTGCGACACAACTTATTCCCTCCCTGCATAAAGAATCGGTCAAGGGAACAGTGAGTAAAGTTTACGATAAGAAACTGTGTTGCTATATCAATGGAATCAACTGATTGAGGCTTGATGATAGTTTCGATGCCCATTTTTCTGGTCTTTCTTGACTATTCGGTTCTGCGGCCATGATGTGTACGGCAGTAAAAAATATAAAAGTATTGATGTCTGAAAATTCATAGTCTAGCAAAATATATCCACATTACTTTTAGAACTGCAGCGGATGATTAAATCTCTTACAAAATGTGTCATTCTGGATTTGAGTTCATTGCTGTAACTTGCTGAACCGTTGTGTGACTCAAAGGGATAATATAAAATATCACTGTCTTTACGCATTTTACGAATATTTTCAAGGTAATCTGTACTTATACGAAAAACTCCTATACTAAAATCAAAAATTCTGTTTAGCGGTATTGTATCGGAAATTTGATCTATCAGGTGCCTATAAACACCTTCCCACTCCTTAATATATAGAATCGGATCGATACAAATCCGTACCTTCCAGCCTGCATTGACGGCTTCCCTGACGGATTGTAATCGAGCATCCAGAGACGGTGTTTTTGCCTCATAACGGTCACTGATTTCAGCTGGAGACAATGTCCATGCCAATATAATATTTGGACTGGGATTTAAGTCTGAAATTGCAGAAAAATTTGTGCTTTTTGTTCGTATTTCAATGCACGCTTCAGGATGTATTTTTGCCCACTCAATCCAACGTCGACAATTTGGAATCAAGTTCTCAAAGGCCATAAGATCAGTATCATACGACAGACAAAGATAAATAGAGCCTTTGGATTGAATAATAGACTCCGCTGCCTGGAAATAGGGATCAGAATTAACAAATACAACGATATTCCCTGAAGAATACATTCCCTGAAGATAACAATAATCGCAATTATAAATACAATTAAGGATTAGTGCATTGTAATAAAAATTAGGATGTCCAAAGCTTGGTGCAAATCGCGATCCATCGTATATAAATTTATCTTTTTTTACTGCCAGAATAAGTTTAATGCTCTTTTTCTGAAACTGAAAAGACTGCCCCTGCCTGCTAAAGACATGCTTATAGTCTTCCACATTAACAATTGTTGCCTGCTTAAACTTTTTGATTATTCGATTCGTATCAGAATAGTCAACGGCACTCTGCTCAACGTATAAATGTGAAAAATTTGGATTCAATAATGATTTCATTTGACAGACAGAGTAGATAAGTAATGATCAGGCAGGGTTGGTGTACCCGGGAGACATAGATTCATAATATACAAAACACAATGAGTAGAAAAAATTGCGTACCGATTCAAGCAGCAAGGATAGATGACAATTCTGGTTTTGCTGATTTCAGTTAGATTTACTCCAATGATATTTCTATCGCGTTAATACGATATCAACATAGGCTCGTCAAAAAACGCTTATCCATGCCTCTGTAATAACTCAATCATTCCAAATTTTCAAGCAAATCTAAAAAAACAATAAAAAGCCTCAACCAACAAAAATGCGATTTAAGAAACGCATTTTCCTTTAAACTGAACCTTTATTTGAAATAAATTCGGCTGAACTTTAATTTTAGATCATAGTTTATTTCGTGGGTTTATCTAAATGAATTTATGGCATTCATATACCAGGATTTTGGACGACATAAATAATCGTATTCGACTCAGTATATTATACGCCGACGGTCGAATTAGACTATGATGGAATTCAGATTATTATACCTGTTTCCTTGCGTTTTTCTTAATATTTTTTACACGGGACTGATAAATGATCGCAGCGAATAATGTTGCCATGCGCTATGGCAAAAGGTTTTTATTTGAAAATGTAACAATTCGATTCAAACCCCAGTGCAGATATGGATTGATCGGTGCAAACGGGGCCGGTAAATCAACGTTTATGAAAATTTTGACTGGCCAGATTACTGCAAGTTCAGGTGATGTTTCGATTGATAAAGACTGCACTATGGGATATCTCAGACAGGATCATTATGAATTTGAAGATAATGTTATCCTTGATGTCGTATACATGGGCAGCGATTCCCTGTGGAAACTTCATTCTGAACGTGAAATGCTGTACTCAAAAGAGAAGTTATCCGAAAAAGAGAGTGAACGAATTGGAGATGTCGAAGAGCTCTTTGCCAATGCAGGCGGCTATACTATGGAAGGAGATGCTGCGAAATTGTTAGTCGGCCTTGGCATATCAGAGTCCTGTCACAACGAAACATTAAGTACGCTTACAGGTGGGTTCAAATTACGGGTATTATTAGCCCGGGTACTATTTGCCCAGCCGGACATCCTTCTGTTAGACGAGCCGACAAATCACCTGGATATGGGCAGTCGTGATTGGCTTGATTCATTTTTGAAACGTCATGAGGGCACTATTGTTGTCATTTCTCATGATAGACATTTTCTTAATTCCTTATGCACCCACATTGCCGATTTAGATTATCAGGAAATTCGCCAGTTTGCCGGCAACTATGATGATTTCATGACAGCGAATGCAATGATCCTTGAACGGAGTAGAAAAGAAAATATTAAAATGGGAAAACGAATTTCAGAGTTAAAGGGTTTTATTAATCGCTTCAGTGCCAATGCCAGTAAAGCAAAACAGGCAACCTCGCGTCAAAAAGAACTGGACAAAATTCAACTGAACGATATACGACCGAGTACGAGGGTGTCTCCATTTATCAGATTCTCAACTGCCCGGCGACTCGGAACAAGAGTAATTGATTATGAAGGTCTTGAAAAAGCCTATGAATCCAGGCTGTTTTCGAATGTCTCCGGCACAATTGGGAATAATGAGAAAATAGGCATTATAGGTGTAAATGGTGTCGGAAAAACGACACTGCTCAAACTATTAATTGGGAAATTAAAACCTGATAAGGGTACCGTCGTGCATGGTGAAACAATTCTGATCAGTGAATTTCCGCAGGATTCAAATGAACTGCTTGATTCAAATAAAACGGCTATTGACTGGCTTGCACAATTCGCTCCGGAAGACGGAATAACAGAAACACAATTGCGTGCTGTTATGGGAAAAATATTATTTCGGGGAGAAGATGTTACAAAAGACGTATCCGTGTTGAGCGGCGGAGAACGTGCCAGATTGCTAATTGCTAAAATGACATTGGAAAAAGGAAACGTTCTTGCTTTGGATGAACCGACAAATCATTTGGATATTGAATCAATTGAAGCATTAAACTATGCATTATCTCTTATCGATGAAACTGTAATTTTTGTCAGCCATGATCGGCAGTTTTTAAACAGTCTGGCTACTCGAATTATTGAAATAACGTCAGAAAATGTGTCCGACTATCCAGGTACACTTGCAGAATATGAATCATGGAAAAAGAAACAGAAAAAGAATTGATAAATTCTATAAGACGCTTCTTGATTCTAATCCAGATAAAATTGTCAGATTTCAATCAATCCAGCAATTTCTTCTATAATAAATCTTCCATTTCCATCTCAGACAGCACATCCGGATTTTTAATTGGATTCGAACAATTTAAACCGATTTCATTAATATCCAACATTATCAGTTTCCGGTCAATTAATACGATTTTCTGAGTACTTAAATGCTGGCTGACTATATTTGACTGACGTCATAATAAACACTATAATCGTTCATTCATTAAATGTACACCCCCGCCAACACGACAAGCACGATATCAATACGTCTATCTATGTTATCATATAACGCAATCAATCATCATAGACTGATCAGTGGAATTCTATATCGTTAACACGTTACAATTCAGAGAGTTTTATCCGAAAACAACGATATAGTCCGGGGTTGACAAGAAATGATATTAATACTGTCAGCAGTCTATCTCCGGAGACTCAGGGAAATTTAATTTGCTGTACCATTAAATTTTGAGGTTTAACCGATACTGCCTGCATAATTATAAGACTAATCTTAAGTATCAAACAGTAAACGAGTGGATTACAACGTGATGTGATGAAAGTATCATATACGAATTACCCTACTCCAGGCATATTTTTCATTAACAGCTTTCAATTGAGATTTGCATGATTGCAGAATAAACCAACTTGCCTCTAATTATTGACGGCCGAAAACATCCTCATTCAGGATCGATTCCAAATCATTAAAATACATTTTTGAGTTACGCTTAGATGTAACCTCAGGGTTACGAAATTTTTCCAGCCTGGACAAATCACCCATTGTCCGCACCAAATGACCTTCTGCTGACTTGACTAATTTAGATCGTTGTGTTTGCGTTAAACGTAAATTATCACTAATTGAGCTAAGCAGTTTCTGTTGTTCTGAATTTAAGGCCGATGTGGATTTAGATTCAATTCTTCTTAGATTTTCAATGAATAACACAATTTCAGGTATATTATGAGTGATCAAATCCTGTATTGTCTCAGGTTTTATATTCGTAATATCCAAAAAATCCGAGACAATTTTCAAACATATTATTCTTTCAACAGGAAAATATTTAATCGCCGCCTGAAAAAAACCGGAAGATTCCATATCAACACATGACTCTTCAGGAAGAGATGAATCATCTACAGGCTTATCAAATGTTTCAATACCCGTTTCCTTAAACTGGTGTGACAGCGTCATATCGGGATAATAACATCGTCTTGAACCATGATCTGCCACCTTATTAATCATAATAATATCGCCATGATTAAACTGACTGGTATCTATCGCACCGCATGTTCCAAAATTTATGATGATGCTGACTTCCTGAATAGCCTTTGACTGAGAATTAATCAGAGACTCAACAGCCATGGCAGACAAAACCTTGCCAACACCGGAAATAATCAATTTCAATTGGCTGTTTTCAAAAATGGTCCAATGCGTTTCAGCACTATTTCGATTTAGTCCCCAGTATTCTATCAAGGGCTTCGCTTCACAATGCAAGGCAACAACGAGATAAATCATATCAGAAAATTAACATTAGTATTAATAATAATCAGTTTAAAAAACGTCTGCAAAAAATACAGAGTATTGAAAATAAATTAAAAGGGAATTCTCTTTATTTTTGTGCCTTTGTTGATTTTTTCGCTAATCGCAAAGGAATTAAGACAACTCTGCCAAGTAAACGAATACACTGTTCAATCTTAGTGTCATTTCATAATTTTCACCGTTTTCGACTGATTGTTCAATTAGGGTGATAAATCTAGTCAGGTTTTCAGGCCACTTAACTATTCATTATTTTGGACTCGTTGCACAGTCTGGATAGTGCGAGCGGCTTCGAACCGCCAGGTCGAGGGGATCGAAGCCCTCCGAGCTCTTATTTAACTATCTTGTAAGTTGCTTTGGCAGTCTGTTCTATCTTGCCACTTTTCTTCATTCCAAACAACTTCTAATTCGATGTCGCAAGTTGGGAAATATTATTTCTAATTCAGGATCCTTATTGTTTGACGCTTTAACTTTTACCATAATTCATTATGAGAATAGAGTGTGGGTGGAACTCCTACCAGACGTACATCAAATTTTAATGAAGGTTCAACTTTTGAACTTGCATTATGAATTCTAAATGATATTTGCCATCCTTTATCGAATGTAATTATTGTCTTGTTGTCGTTTTCTCTTTCAATATGATTTATCCTGGCAGGGAACTTGAGTTTGGGTACTTTGTTTTGAGGCATTATTGAATTCGATGGGATGTTGAGTGTTTCATGAAGATTATATCCTTGAATAGTGACAATCGCTTTGTATTTCATTATTTTATAAAAATCATTTTTACCTATCATATATTCAAGCAACAACGATGCTACATTCTTGTTGTTTTCAATTAAACTACAAATTTCGTTTTCAAATATTTCTAACAAAGGCACATAATACTCTTCAATTTTTTTTGGAACTTCACTCCACAATAGTTTGTGATTTTTCTTTTTATTTTCTTTAACCAATAATCTTGCATTGCCAAATATTTTGGAAACACCTTTCATATATTCATCTGAACATTCCAATCCAAGCCATTGTTTAGCAAAATCAATTTTATCTGACAGTCTCGGATGTTTTACTGCATTATTTTCATTTTTTGCAGAAAACCCAACCTCCCAACTATTTTTTGCTCTAACCATCAATACATCTCTAACATCACCATGTGTTCCTTTTTGATCTGATTGAATCGAAATCATTATTTCTTCATCATTTACAGGATTTTCTAATCTTGGCTCTAATGTAACTATGTGATTTACAGCAGAATTAGCAGCTTTGGAGTATTTCTCTTGTTCAATTTTAGAGTATGATTCAAAAGATTTCTTTGCATTTTTGTACGAACTGTCTTTTTGAATCGTGACTCTTTGGCCATTGTTAATTTTATCATATATTGCAACAGCCAGAGCATACTCCAAAGATTTGCCGGATTTTGTCTGTGCTGCCATTATTTGAGATGATTTCTTTCTGCCAGGTCATCGCTGAAAATCAGAACTTCTCTTGATTTTTTATTGTTTGACATCCCATACTTCCATTCAGGATAATAAAATGCAAAATCATCATACAAATCATCAATCTCATCACATTCATTGTAAGAAAGAATCCAGTTGTCTCTATTCTTTAAAATATCGTATAATCCCGGGTGGTCAAAACCATTATGCAAGTCTCCTTTATTTCCATAAAGTCTTTGATTGATTAAATATGGGGGGTCAAGATATAGCAATTTATTCTTTGATTTTGGTATTAATTCCTTAAAATCAGCTTGTTCTACATAAAGATTTTCTATCTGGAAATTTTCTATTCTTTCTATTGAGGATATTGTGAATCGTGGATGATTTGGTGACATCCCTCCTGACATAGTGGTTCCTGAAAAAGATGAACGATTTAACACGTAAAATATAGCAGCTCTTTCATATTTTGACTGATGACTGTTATAAGACCTTTGAAGTTCATAGAATCTAGTTTTTGATAACGGATGATACTCCCTGATTATCTCGGCAAGCCTGATTCTGTCTTTTAAAAGACATTGCCAAAATTCCACCAATGGCTTGAAATTATCATAACCATAAACAAAAATACCATTAGCTGCACATGCAAGTTCTACTGAACCTCCCCCTAAGAAAGGCGAATAGATCACTTTGGTTTCTTGTGGAATAAAATTTGATATCTGCATTACACCACGAGATTTGCCACCTGCATATCTCAAAGGCGATCTTGGCTCTCTTTTCAATATCATCATTGTTTTGTACCGCCTTTTTTGGGTTTGGTTGTTTTGTTTTTGCGTGAACGATTCCAATAAGGTGTCTTACATTTTGGGCAAATTACAGGTTCCTCTTCATCCTTCATTTATCTAGGTGGCCACTTGTGTTTACATCTATTGCATTGGCAGCCTTTGATTTGAATTATAACCATTGCTTCTAATAATATTAATTAAAAACAATATTTATAAACTTTTGAATAGAAGAATATGTTTATATTAAACTAAAACTATACTTTAGAAGTAAGAAATGAACACAGATTCAAGAAAATTAAAGGCAACTCAGATTTTCATTATAGGCTAAGAAAACTAAAGAATGGATTCTCTAAAGTAAGTTCAGATTCTAAGATAATTTCTGAATCACTAAACTTGGTAAGGAATTTGAAAATAGAACTGCCCACATCAAAACTAAGTCATTAAAGGATGGGTTTGTCAATAGTCCAATAGAGAGATATCGTAACGAGATTCGAGAAAGACTCAAAGCTGGAAGATCTCTAGGAAATGATGAATCAGCACAGACATTTTCTGAATTATTAAAAATCTATCATAATTTTGTAAAACCGCATCAAGGATTAGATGGCAAGACACCCGCACAAGCTGCCAATATCGATTTGAATCTTGGCAATGACAAATATTTGGATTTGATAAAACAATCGGGAAACAAATCAAACTTTGTAAACAATCGGGGGAAAAGAATCAAGAAAGTCACCATTGTTAATGAAGGTGATTCAATTAAGGTAACTCCTGCTGGATGGATTGACAAAAAAGTTTGGCGTGAGATAAATGATATTTTGAAATTACATAAATTTAGCTGGTTATCTAATGGAAAAGATAGTTGCTGGTTAAAGCTACTCTCTATTCAAAACGGTCTGCTTTTATTTAAGGGGCAGGGTCACCTGCGGGCGACATAAAAAGTGAAATATATCGATAAATATACCGAACATATCATCGTTGTGCTAAAATAAAACGGGGCTGTTTTGCAAATCCGGAGATTCAATGACGATCAGAGAAATAATTACTCTCATCGAATTAAAAAAAATACCAAAAGCTGCTGATATTGCTGATATTTTAATTAACTGCGAATCTCTCCGGTATTACCCTGCTCCATCCAACAGGAAAAAGATCCTTCAGTTAACTCAGAAATTTAAAGAATCCATTAGACAAACGGTTTGAAAACATTAGAATCTTGAATTGTCAGATTCCAACGAATCAATTCAACCTCATCTTACTCTTGACCGCTGTTTTTATTCCTGCCCACTTAGGCATGACATTCAGCAACATCTCAAGACACGACTGTTACCCTGATACCAGACTCCAATCATAATCCGTGTTATCCCGTGAAAGTCCAGCTGCATTAGCAACATCGAGTGTTATAACAGCAACACAGTAGCGATAAGATTGAAGATAAGTCCCTGTACATTCAGGTGTCATATCATCTTCAAGGCTGCGGCGAACCATATCACCATAGTTTACATTTGAACACGGCCTGACAAATGCCTGACTGTCCAGAAGCTCACCGACGAGGGTCATCCCGTGCGTCGGAACAGGGAATTCAGAATCATTAAACTCGTTCTCCATTGCAGCCAGGGTTTTTTCTGTAAACCTTACGATTTTACAGGTATCCAGTCGTGAAACCCCCTTCAAGATATATGCAATATGATCCGGGCCAAATGGAACGACTGCCAGATCCGGACCAATTCTGGACATTCCCATAATCCAATTTGCAAGACCCTTTATCTCTTTAAATGGATCTTGTGCACAACCATCTAACAGGTACATGTGACTCTCGCCCAATCCAATCGGTTGTATAATTCGAGTTAGAATGTAATTTGAAAATGAATGTTCAGAATTTTTTGGAATATTTAACCGCTCATCAAGCTGGGAGATATAGGAAATTCGGCGAAATCCTTCAATCAGTGCAGAATTCGAATTCAGAACCTCAGCGAGCAGTGCCCAGATCCCCTTCGGCGTATTTCCTGTTGCAGCCATCATTATGAAATCCCGGTTCCGTGCTAAATCGAATAGAAACCGGGGCATAATATATTCATCAACAATGATACGATTCATTTCTTCTTTATCATTTACAATGCGAGCCCGGAAATTGTATACTTCCTTCATTTTCTCTCTCCAAACCCCGGCATTCAAACCATCCGTACTAAACGCAGCCCAGTTCATTTTACATCCCTTTATTCTAAATTATCAGAGGGTATACCGTATATACCCCCTGCTTTTGATTTTCTACTGTCATATTCGCAAATACAATTTTTCAGATAAATCAATGTCTGATTAAGCAGCTTATCAACCATTGAATCAAGCATCCTGTAATTCGGAAAAGTTTGCAACCTGAAGAATTATATCGACGACTTTCTTTACCAATAACTGTCGATTCCTGCGAATGGATATATCTGGATCATTCACAAGTACTTTATTAAAAAAATCATTGACCGGAATATGCAGTGGTACAATCTTCAGCAGGGCATCGAGGTAATTCTTATTCTCCATCAAATCGGCCAGTGTATTCTGAGTATTCTGGATCTGACCCCATAAATCTCTTTCTAAATCCACAGTGAACAATTCTGGATCAATGTCACCGGAAACGTTCTCATTTTTTATTATATTATCGGCCCGTTTAAATGTTGCAGCAACATCAGAAAAATCATTTCTCCTGCGAAATTCATCCATTGCCTGAAGTCGTTCGTATAAATCGACCAAATTTTTCCAGTCTGATGACGCATTCAATATTGATTTTATACAATCAGCCGGAAATCCAGTTTTAATTTTTGAACATGAACTTTCCTGAAAGAAACCAATGATCCTGATTCGATAAAATTCAAGAATTGCAGTTTTGATATCGTTATTATTTATCCCCGGTAACTGCTCGGCATAACTCTCTATACTGTGATCAATTACAGCATCTATATCCAGGTCCAGTTTCTGATCAATTATCAATGCTATACTTGTCAAACACGCACGGCGAACCGCAAAGGGATCGGCAGAGCCGGTCGGTGCCTTGTCGATTGAGAAAATTCCGACTATCGTATCAATTCGATCGGCTATCCCAACAACCGCCGATTCAATATTTTCAGGGAATTTATCACTTAACCTTTTGGGTAAATAATGTTCTGCTATTCCATTTGAAACGATATCGGAAAATGATTGCATTTTACTATAATAACCTCCGACCTCACCTTGCAGCTTAGGAAATTCGCCAACCATGAAGGTATTTAAATCAGCCTTGCACAGCATCGCAATTTTTTCGATTGATGCCGCATGTGATTCACTCAATCCCGAGAGCTGAGCAATCGTTCCGGAAAGACTTTTAATTCGTTCAACCTTATCAAATATGCTGCCTAATTTCTGTTGAAATATAATTTCTGAAAGTTTTATCACTCTGTTTTCAAAGGCTGTCTTCATGTCTTCTTTCAGGAAAAATTCCGCATCCGAAAATCTTGATTTCAAAACTCTTTCATATCCTGTCCGAATGACATCTTCATTATTTACTTTCATATTCGAAATGACGATAAAGGTGTTGTTCAAAGATCCGTCCAAATTATGCAGGGCAAAGTATTTTTGGTGCTCTTTCATTTCAGATATCAATACAACATCCGGAATATCAAGATAGTTTTCATCGAAATGACACAGTACCGGTATTGGATACTCTACAAGACAGGTAACTTCAGATAACAGTTCATCATCTTCACACCACATCAAATTTTCTTTTTCTGCTAACTCCAGTATTTGAGAACGAATCAATTCTTTTCGTTCATCATGATCGACAATGACATAGGACTCTTTTAGTTTTGTAAGATAGGCTTCATAACTGGCTGCTATCTGAATATCTCCAGGAGACAGGAAACGATGGCCATAAGAACGACTGCTGCTGACCAAATTTGCAAATTCAGCTGGAATAACCTCATTGTCTATCACTGCAAGCAGCCAGCGGACAGGTCTGACAAACAGTGTGTCTTCACTGCCCCATTTCATTTTCTTATACCACGGAATGGCACTAAAAAAATCCGGCAGCACATCAGAAATTAATTTCCTGGCAGACTTTCCCGGTTTAGTTACCTCAGCATACAGATAGTCTACTCCATTAATGTCTCTTATGGTTAAGGATTCAACCTCAATATTATTTTTTGCAGCAAACCCCTGAGCAGCCTTTGTCCAATTGTCATTCTCATCCCTGGCAATCTTTAAAGGCGGGCCTTTTACAGACAATTCCTGATCCGGTTGTTTTAACAAAATTGAGGGAAGAAAAATGGAAATACGACACGGCGTTAAATTAATTTTCACATCCGGGATACCTAAATCGAGTGGATTAAAATATTGCTTGACCAAAGCAGCTAAATCAACTGGCAATTGCCGGAACACCTTTGCGGGCATTTCCTCAACACCCAGTTCAATCAGGACATCACCTCTGTTATCAGCGGTCAATATTGATTTTGTTACCGATGGAACCGGTTTATGAATTTGGGTATTGGTATTGGATACATTAGAATTTTTCATCAAAGGGAAGTCTAAATCCGTCCTGTTTGCCAACCAGGTTTCTGCAATTTTTCCGGCTAACGCCCGAACACGCAAAATATACCCCTGCCGTTCGTTCACAGACACAGCACCTCTGGCATCGAGCAGATTGAATGTATGACTTGCCTTGAGACAATAATCAACCGCACTCAATGCATTTTCAGCGTCACAGAGCCGGTTACACTCAGTCTCGAATTTTTGGAAAAGATCAAGGTGAAGTGATACGTCTGCAAGTTCGAAATTGTGACGGGAACATTGAACTTCACCAAGTTGAAATAAATCGCCGTAGGTAAACTGCTTGTTGTATTCCAAATCATAAACATTATCAACATTTTGTAAAAACATGCACAGTCGTTCTAAACCGTAAGTAATCTCACCCATAACCGGCTGTAATTCTATACCGCCGATCTGCTGAAAATAGGTAAATTGTGTCACCTCCATCCCATCAACCCAAACCTCCCAGCCCAACCCCCAGGCACCGAGCGTTGGAGACTCCCAATCATCATGGACAAAGCGAATATCATGGTCTTCAGATTTAATTCCCATTTCATGCAGTGAGTTTAAATACAACTCCATGAAATTGATTGGATTTGGTTTCATTACTACCTGAAACTGAAAGTAATGCTGCATTCGAATCGGATTTTCACCGTAACGCCCATCGGCGGGTCTTCGACAGGGTTCTATATATGCCGCATTAAAGGGTTCCGGCCCTAAACTTCTTAAAAATGTGTCCGGATTAAAGGTGCCTGCACCTTTTTCAATATCGTAGGGCTGGGTAATTAGACATCCCTGTTCACTCCAATATTTTTGTAACAACAAAACTAAATCCTGGAAATACATTGTTATTTCCCTTTTTCTTCATCTAATTGCGTCATGTTTACGATTTTGCTTAACGATCTAATAACATAAATCTTTCAAAATACCTCTTATTTTTAAAGGTAGTAAATTCTAAACTCTAATTAATAAAACTCAATCTGCATTTTAAGAATGCCTATGCATTCACCAAATTTATCGAGCCATAGTAAGGGTCCCCTTTTTTGGAGTACAACGATAATCACAGTCTGATATGTTCTTTATTCCGGTCATGCCTATGAAAAAAATGCGATTGTATCGACAATCAGACGGTGGCCGCCGGGTATAAAATCCCATGAAAACTCAGTCTTTTGAAGTGGATGATATTATCAGCGATTCGGACGAATCAGACTTTAACCTCACAAAAAATACACGTTGGTGACTGTGGATAAATGAAGACATGAACCGCCTTAAAAATGGGAATTATGTATTTAACTTGACAAGATTACAATAATGAATATCAGTACGAAACTTGACAAACCTTTAAAATAATCAGATTATTTTCATTATATCCATGTTAAATTATAGATATAAAATATGAGTAAATTAAACGAAAGGGATACTGAAAATATTGTAAGGCAGCATTTTTACAAAGATAAATTGTTTGCCAAAATTACTATTGAAGAGCAATCCTCAAACAACCCAAGAATAACAAAACTCTTAAAAAACGCTTCAAAAAAGGGTAGCGGCATAGGCAAACCTGAATTTCTTATTACAATAGATGAAGAAGAAGATCTACTTATCGTTATAGAGTGTAAGGCAGATATATTAAAGCACGAAAGTAAAAATAGAAAACAATTTGCTGATTATGCCGTTGATGGTGTTTTACTTTATTCTTCTTATTTATCTAAAGAATACGATGTTTTATCGTTGGCGGTTAGTGGTGTTGAGAAAGACAATATTAAAACCTCTTACTTTATTCAAAAGAAAGGTCAGGATATTGAGCAGATTTTTGGTAATAAACTAATTACCATTGATGATATTCTTTCTGGATTAAAACAAGATGTTACCAAAAGGAATGAAAAATACGAAGGGTTATTAGATTATTCTAAAATTCTAAATGAGCAATTACACAAATTAAAAATAAAAGAAGATAAAAGAAGTTTGCTTGTAAGTGGTATTTTAATAGCACTCAAAAATAAAGATTTTTACAGGAGTTACTCGGAGTTATCAAGTAACAAGATGTTAGTAGAAGCACTTGTCAGCACCATTAAAGAACAGCTCGATAAAGATTTACAAGGTAATAAAGTTGAGAGACTGATGGAAAACTACAGTTTTATCAAAAGTCACCCAAGCCTAATACATAAAAATGAAAATAGAGACCTTAAAAACTTAAACAAATTAATTGATGAGATTGATAATAATATTAATGGTTATTCAAGAACATATAAATACTATGATGTTTTGGGGCAATTTTATATCGAGTTTTTAAGATATTCTAATGCCGATAAGGGATTAGGTATTGTCTTAACGCCACCCCATATAACAGAGTTTTTTGCTGATATTGTGGATATACAGTATGCTGATGTTGTATTTGATAATTGCACAGGTACAGGCGGATTCTTGGTATCGGCAATGAAAAAGATGATTGAGAAATGTGGTGGTGATTCATCGCAAGAAAACAATATAAAACATCATCGGCTATATGGAGTCGAATACCAACCTGAAATATACCCACTTGCCGTATCTAATATGCTCTTACACGGAGATGGCAAGAGCAATATTGTTGGCGGTAGTTGTTTTGATAACGACACCATTAAAAAAATTAAAGAAAAAAAGCCAACAGTTGGTTTTTTAAACCCCCCCTATAAATCAGAAAAAAACGATATAGAAGAATTTGAATTTGTATTAAACAATTTAGATTGCTTAGAGAAGCACGGCAGGTGTGTAGCTATAGTACCTATGAGTTGTTCCTTAGCACAAAAAGGGCAAAGGTTAAGATTAAAAGAAAAACTGCTATCTAAACACACTTTAAAAGCGGTGTTTTCTATGCCTAATGAATTGTTTAAAAATTCTAAAGTAGGAGTTGTAACTTGCATAATGGTATTTGAAGCTCACATACCACACCCAGCAAACAAAAAAACTTTCTTTGGGTATTTTAAAGATGACGGTTTCTATAACAAAAAAACAAAAAATAGGTTTGATTATGATAATCAATGGCAAGGCATAAAAGAGAAGTGGATAGATTTATATACTAATAATACTGTTAAGGCTGGTTTTAGCGAAGTTTATAAAGTGTCAGCAGACGATGAATGGTGTGCAGAAGCGTATATGGAAACTGATTATTCAACACTAAGCAGAGATGACTTTATAGAGACGCTAAAAAAGTATGTCGCCTTTAATGTGTTAAATGGATAATTTTATGAAAACTGTGCCTCTATGTGAAATTTTTGATATTGAGTATGGTAATTCTCTGGCATTATCCGATTTAACAGAAAGCGAAAACGGTGTTTTTTTTGTATCAAGAACAGAAAACCATAACGGTGTAAGCACAACAGTCGCTTTAATAGAGAATATTACACCTAATCCAAAGAATACAATTACAGTAGCAGTTGGCGGGTCTGTTATGTCCAGTTTTCTACAAAAAAGAAACTATTATACTGGCTATCATATATTAATCTTGCACCCTAAAACAAAACTGAGCGATAATGAGATGCTTTATTATTGCATGTGCTTAAGAGCAAATAAATATAGATATTCATACGGTAGGCAAGCAAACAAAACCCTAGACACCTTATTAGTTCCATCATTGGATAACATTCCTGATTGGGTGAATATAGCAGAGGTTAAAAATCCAAGTAAAAAACCAATTACAAATAAAGTATTTGAATTAAAAACAAAACAATGGCAATACTTTTTATATACTGATATTTTTGAAATCAAAAAAGGAAAAGTGCCAAAAACAATACAAGACGGTAATATATTTTTAGTAAGTGCTACTGGATTAAATAATGGTGTATCTAAAACCATATCAAGTTCAGTTATACCAAATAACCGAAATTTAATCACGGTATCTTCAAACGGTGATGTTGGAGATGCTTTCTATCAAAACAAAGAATTTTATGCAACAGGTGATATAAATATTTTAATTCCTAAGTTTAAAACAAATCCACTTATCTCTATGTTTTTAAATACATTAATTAGACGAGAGAAATTTAGATTTAATTATGGCAGGAAATGGAGTAAGGAAAAAATGTTAAATCATAAAATTAAATTACCTGTGGATAAAAATAACCAACCTGATTGGCAATTTATGGAAAATTATATTAAGACATTACCTTATTCAAAATTATTATGATAATAATTGAACACTTTTTATACGTGTAAAATAAATGACAGAATGAAACAAAAAGATATAAATAAAGTAGCTAAAATGTTACTAAACGCTGGCCATCTTCCAAATCATAAGCGGCCAATACCCAGTGCAAAAGACTTGAAAAGGCGATTTGTCCTGCGGCTAGACAGACGGGGTAAACCCGTACTAAGAGAAGTCAAATAATTAGTGGTTTTGTCAAGTTAAATACATAATTCCCTTAAAAATGATAGCCGGCATTGAAGAGATCAGTAATCAGTGAGAAAAACTCAGTGATCAGCAAAAGCTGAGTGATCAGTTACAGAAAAGTTTTGTCTCAGACTCATATAATCGGTTGGCAAAAGCAGTGCGGCCATCCCGGCCGCAGCTTTTCATTATTACACGGGCATGCTGCCTGCTGATTACTCGATTATCGATAACTGGTTACCCGGTGTTGATCACTGATCACTGTTTATTAAGCTCTCGCCAATCGTCTCTCCAACCTTAACTGATGTCTCATAGCCGTTCCTGCTGTTTTCAATGAGATCAGGTGAAAACTGGATCTTGTTTTTCTCAAAAAGTAATACTATTGATGAACCACCGAATTTGAAATAACCTTTTTCCTGCATCTTTATAACATTTTGTCCACTGTACGTCTCCACAATTTCTCCTACCCCAAAGGCACCGACTTCGATAAACGCAAACGTACCATATAACGGGTTCTTCAGTATTGTACAGCACCTCTTATTTTTTGTAAAAACCTTGATATCAGCAGCAAGAACAACAGGATTTACAGAATGATAAGAACCAGAAATCGCAGTTGAATCCATTACGTGAGCATCACATGGGAAATGATATCGATGATAATCCGATGGATTCAACCTGAGAACTGCCGCTGAACCATTATAAAATTCAGACGCTTCTCTCATAAGTAACGTATTTATAGAGAAATCTACGCCTTTTACAGGAATTATCCGATCATTTGCCACATTAGGATAGACAAGCAACCGGCAGTCAGCCGGAGAAATAAACGCACTTGAATTACTGTCAAATTCACGGGATTCCGGTTTTAATTTTCTAATAAAAAAATCGTTAAAGGACTTATAATCATCAATCGAATCCAGAAATTCTGATTCATCTATTTCTAAATGATCGATGACTTTTCTAATTCTATTCCGTGAAAAGGCTGAATCCATATACATCCCAAGAAGTTTACTTAATATTGAAAATTTTGAAATGAGCGGAATCATAATAAAATCGAGTGGTCCCAGGTAAGCCCAGGTAATCATATTACCGCCAAGGACAACTTCAGTGCGAGGTTCTTTTTCACCCCGTTTGTAAAATTGCACTGTTGTTGCAACATTTATTTTACTCATTATTTATATCATTTCCTGATTTTTAAAAATTGACTGCTGATATAAACTGCATCATCATTGGTACTGGGAATTTCAATATCTCAATCGAAAACAGTTTGAATATCGTTGGATTCCTGCCAAAATCGCAAACTTGCTTTTCAATATGAATGATATATATATCTTTTTAATATGTTTAATCACCTTTGTATCAGGAATCAGTTTTTGTATTTATTTACACTCCAGAGGAGTAAAAACAACACACGTACGTGATTTCTTACATATCATCACAGTTTTATGGTTATTCAGCTGGACATATTGGCAAAATAAAATTTGTCCAATTGTATTTGTCCTGAGTATATTTTGCATTATAACCGTCACTCCCAAACTCCTGAAAAAGGTTTCGTTTCTTTCCAAATTAAGCAAGAGTGTTTCGAATCAGGACGAAAAATGGTCAGGTGTTATCTTATATGTATTTGCATATTTAGTTTTTACTGTCCTGGGGTTTTCCCGTTCGCTTTTTCCAGCGGCATGTGCATTGGCCGTTTTATCAATCGGTGATGGTGTGGGTGGGCTGACAGGCAGTAAATTTGGTAAACTCAAATATAAAATCCCATGGTCTAAACCAAAATCATACATTGGTTCAACTGCAGTGTTTTTGGGATCCTTTGCCTCAATACTCTTTATGAAATGGTGGTTTGACTATACACTCTCGCTGACTTCCGCAGTTATCGTTGCCATAGTTGCAACCCTGATAGAAGCTGCATCGCCGAAAACGTCAGATAATATCTTAATGCCGGCGTCGGTATATTTAATCCTCGAAATTCTTTGAATTCCATAAAAGGTTCGCCCTGTTTTATGTAAATTTGTAAATGTCGATAAAAATGAACATGCAGCACCTAATAAAATCACACCTCAATACAAAAACGTCTTTTGGAAAGAAAAAATCCAATTAGCATAAAAATTAAACCGGTAACAATACTGCCCGATGACCGAACAGGCTTTTAATTTTTGAGAACAACACGTCTCACCTCCCTGAAGATTTTGTTTTCATATAATTTACCAATGCTTTCATTAAACTGAAACTTAGCATTAATAACAGCACTAAACCTGGAATTCCATGCATGTGATCATGAGACAGTGATTCATGACTGACATTATTTAGGAAGCGGTTAAATCCGACAAAATCCGCAGTTTGATTTATCATAATTCCGAAAAACATAGAAACCATAATAATCATACCAAGATAAATGACTAATTCACGTTTTCCCAATTCACGTAAAACAGTAAGCATTGTCGTAATATTTGTTGCAGGCCCCGCCAGCAAAAAAACAATTGCTGCTCCTGGATTCAATCCTTTGGCAAGCAGTGCAGCCACTAATGGCGTTGATGATGTTGCACACACATAAATCGGAAGAGCAGAAATCAGCATGATCAACATCATAAATATCGGCGGTAAATTTAAATCCATAAAAAGATTATCCGGTATGAAAACAGATACCAAACCGGCACCGATGAATCCAATCGATAACACACCGGAAATATCATCAAAAATTTTGACGTAAGCAAAGTAGAATACTTTTTTAATTTTTGACACCGCCAAACTGCCCAGAGTACCCGTTCCCTCAGAAACAGACGATATGTCCATATCATGACAACAGGATGATTCATTATTTTCCGTTTTTTCCGTGTCCTCCGGATCAGCATCGTCAAAATGATCGATCAGAGTTCCAACTCCTATTGCCGAACAGATTGTCGCAATGACCCGGGTTATCGCCAGCACAGGTCCAAGAAGAAAAAAACTTAATAAGAATGAATCGACACCGATTTCAGGAGTGCTGACAAAAAAACTCGCTGTTGCACCTTTACTTGCACCCTCTTTGCGAAGAGACACCCCGACAGGAATAACGCTGCAGGAACATAAAGGCAGGGGCACACCATAAACGGATGCCTTAAAAACAGAAAAAATTCCGGGAGTTTTGAGATGTTTTTTAATGAATCCGGTTGGTAAAATTACATGAATAACCCCGGCACAAAAGAACCCGACTAAGAGCCAGGGAGCACTTAATTTAATAATCGTCCATGTTTCAAACAGCCATTGCACAATCATAGTATTATTAACCAGCCTCTATTAATTTCAATATTCTTACGATTGTTCAGAAGACACAGGCAATGTAATTTTAAATATACTGCCCCTGCTTTCCTGGCTTTCTACCGTAATGCTGCCGTTATGAATTTGGATTACATGTTTCACAATTGCCAACCCTAATCCTGATCCACCTGTGTGTCTGTCTCTTGATTTATCAACCCGGTAAAATCGTTCAAAAATTCTGTCACACTCTTGAGCAGGAATACCAATTCCATTATCCTTAACGTGGATTTCTAACAAATCCGTATCAAAATTTGATGTTATCACTATTTCAGATTTTTTTGGACTGTAGTTTACCGCATTCTCCAGGATATTCCGAATTGCTTCTTCTAAAAGACCATGATTACCAAAAACATCTCCATCATTCAAATCTTGTTTCAAGTCAATCTCTTTTTCTTTAATTTTAGTTGATATCGACGTGACTGCTCTTTGTACAGTGTCCCTGACATTCTGCTTTTCAAACTTCTTATATAAGCTATAATCTCCCTGATCCAATTTTGCCAGATAGAATAAATCATCGATAATGTTATTAATGCGTTTCGTGTTATTTTCAATCATTTTAATAAAGCCTGCAGCCTGCGTCGGGTCAGTGTTAATACATTCCGGGAGTGCCTCAATGGTTCCCTGGATCGTAGTTAGTGGCGTTTTTAATTCGTGAGAAACATTGTCAAAAAATTGTTGTCTGACAAGTTCAAGCTCTTTTATTCGTGTTACATCTGTGAAGACCAGTAAAAGCCCTTGAGGCTGATCCTTTTCTAATTCCAGTTTGACGCCTGAAACAACATACTTATTTAATTTATTGTTGTCTGAAGACAACTCCAATTCTAATAGTTTTTTTGTGTGATTATCAGACTTAACTAACGAATCAATCATGGATTTTAATTCATAGTCACGATTAACTTCTAAAACAGATTTTCCGGGGTACTCTTCATTTTGATCAAGATTCCAGAACGATTTGGCAGCAATATTTATAACAATAATATTTCGAAGATGATCCAGAACGATGATACCTTCATTCATATTTTCAAAGATCATTTTCCACTGGTTATTATATTTTCGTAATTCATTCTGATTATCCTGCAGTTTATCTGTCATTAATTTTATCGAATTACCCAATTTCCAAAACTCGGTAAATTTAGATTGTGCAATCTTTACCGTGCTATTTCCGGCAATAATTTCATTAATCGAATTAATCAGTTGCTGGATCGATTGGTCAATAATCCCTGAAATAATCGCTGATGCGAGGACGATGATACAAAAAAACGTTAAAATGGCCAGGCTGGATTGAGATAAAAAGATACGGAGCCGTTTCCAGTTATTTTGCACATTTTCAGATAAACGAAGATAAACAATTCTGTTGTCAATTTTATGCCCAAGAGTTACGGCAAAGCTGAGAATATACTCGGATGACACCAAATCATAGACTTGACTATATTCGTTTGGAATGATTTTTTTGTCGATATGATAGTTTGACCCATGTAGAGAATCAGCTACAACACCCCCATCTTCGCCAATCAGGGTAACGTGCATATCTGTTAATATTGCAATTTTTTGACAATACAGGTTCCAGGTCATTTCGGAATCGGGTGCATCACCGAAATATGACGATAAGAATAATTTGGCTATTTGGCTGTTCTTACGTAACGCCTCTTTTATAGATAAAATTTGTAATTCATGATAAATTTGAAATTGGAAATAAATGAAAAGGAAAAGCCCCAATCCCATAAATATGCTTAAACAATTAAATATCCAATAAGCAAGTTTCTTGCGATTCATTTTTACTCGCTAAATTTATACCCATCACCATGAACAGTTTTAATATAAACTGATCCGGCACCGAGTTTTTTGCGTAGAGAAGACATATGTACATCAATCGTTCTATATGTTATAAATGAGTCTTCACCCATTACATCACTAATGATTTTTTCCCTACTCATTACCCATCCAGGATGTTTGGCTAACAATTCCAAAATACGAAATTCATTAGCTGTTAATTCCAGCTTTTTCGTCCCCACCATTACATCCCGAGTATTAGGGTCAAGTGTTAATTTCCCCCGAATTATTTTTTCATCACTTTCGTATTGTGATTCTTTTCTTTCGTGTCGACGTAAAACACTGGCAATTCGAGCTAAAAGAATTCTCGGACTAAACGGTTTCTTTATATAGTCATCGGCTCCGATTTTTAATCCGACAACTTCATCTGTTTCTTCCTTCCTGGCAGTAAGCATCATAATCGGAATTGAATTAAATTCGGGATTAGTTTTTAATCGATAACAAACCTGATGTCCATCCATTCCCGGCATCATTAAATCCAATAAAATCAAATCGGGTTTTAGAAGCTCACATAATCTTATTCCTTCCTCACCATCACGTGCTTTGTTAACGGAGAATCCATCCTTTTCAAGATGATAAGATAACATTTCAAGAATATCAGGTTCATCATCTATTACTAATATCGTTTTTTTCGGCATCTTTACAGCTTATTGTTAATGATATGACCAGGTGCTTTTAATCAGTATTCTATTTACCGGAAATATGATGGCGAACAATTTCTCCCTGGGTCATATACAATACATCTTCAGCAATATTAGTGGCAGAGTCACCAATCCGTTCGATAGTCCGTGATACGGAAATTAAAAATAGAAGAGGTTCCATCCGATCCGGACATTCTTTAAGTTGCTGTTTGTATTCAGCAATAACTTCATTATTGAGTTTATCGACGATATCATCGTTCTGACATACCCTGGTTGCCAGAGGAGAATCCAGATTGACAAGTGAGTCAAGACTCATTTTTACCATTTTTTGGGTTTCGTCGAACATTAAAGAAAGTTTTTGAGAGATTTGAATTTTTTCGTATTTTGCTATTTCCAAAACATACTCAGCAATTTTTGCTGCTAAATCACCGATACGCTCTAAATCATTATTCATTTTTAAAAGACCAATAATCATTCTTAAATCCTTGGCAACAGGCTGATACAGTGCCATTATTTTCAGACAATCTTCCTCAAATTCAACTTCATGTTCATCTATTTTCTTATCATAATCAATGACCTTTTGAGCCAGGACAAGATCAAAATTCGCCAACGCTTTATACGAACTTTTTATTGCATTTTCTATTTCAGCACTCAGTTCCAGTATTTCATCTTTTAAATTTTTTATTCCACGTTCTAAATGGGTGATCATTCAAGTCTCCTGACAAATTAAAAATATAACCGTTTATTATTATCCAAATCGTCCGCTGATATAATCTTCTGTTTGTTTTTCATGAGGGTTACTGAATATGTGTTCGGTGTCGCCGCATTCTATTAACTTACCCAGATAAAAAAATGCCGTTCTATCCGATATACGCGAAGCCTGCTGCATGTTGTGTGTCACAATGATAATCGTAAATTTTTTCTTCAGTTCTAAAATCGTTTCTTCAATTTTACCGGCAGCAATCGGATCCAGTGCTGAACAGGGTTCATCCATCAAAATAATTTCAGGCTTGATTGCGATGGTTCTGGCAATACATAGACGTTGAGTCTGACCTCCGGACAAACCCAATGCACTCGAATGAAGTCTGTCTTTTACCTCATCCCATAATGCCGCATTTATTAAACTTTCTTCTACAGCATTGTCCAGAACTTCCTTATCTTTTATACCTGCTATTCGTAACCCAAAAACAATATTTTCATAAATGCTTTTTGGAAAAGGGTTTGATTTTTGAAAGATCATACCAACTCGTTTACGTAAACCTATAACATCCAGGTCCCGTGTATAGATGCTCTGACCTATCAGTTGAATATCACCCTCATGATTTGTATTTTCAATTAAATCATTCATCCGATTGATGCTGCGCAATAAAGTTGATTTTCCACATCCTGACGGACCGATAAAGGCAATAATTTCATTATTGACAACTCTCAGGTCAATGTCAAAAAGCACCTGATTTAGACCGTAATAAAAACTAAAATTATTAATCGAAATAATGTCTGAATTTCGTTTAACGCTGGTCACTGTGATTTCACTTTTATTTGATGTTCACAGTCCATGACAACTGCCTGATTCAATGATTAACGGTTCCACAAATTGCATAATTAAATTGCGCTCATTGAATATTTTTTTCGCAGCTTTTCACGTACTGTTACAGCAGTAAGATTAAGGATAACAACTAATAGTATCAAAAATAATGTTGTCGCAAATACCATCGGTTTTGCCGCTTCTGAATCAGGTGATTGAAAACCAAGATCATATATATGAAATCCCAAATGCATAAATTTCTGATCTAAATGAAAAAAGGGATAAATACCGTCAACCGGTAATGATGGCGCCAGTTTGACAACGCCAACAAGCATCAACGGGGCAACTTCCCCGGCACCTCTGGCCATTGCTAAAATTACTCCGGTTAATATACCCGGCACTGAAGCAGGCAGTACAATCCGGTATAAACACTGCCATTTTGATGCACCGCATGCAAGACCGGCTTCTCTTAAACCTCGCGGAACCGCTGATAACCCTTCTTCAGTTGCGACAATAACAATCGGCACAGTAAGTAATGCCAGTGTCAATGAAGCCCATAATATACCTCCGGTACCAAATGTCGGTGTTGGCAACGACTCGGAAAAAAATAATTTATCAATGGAGCCGCCTAAAAAATAAACAAAAAAACCAAGCCCGAAAACACCAAATACAATTGATGGAACTCCCGCGAGATTATTAACTCCGATTCTCACTAATCGCACCCATACACCTTTGCTGGCGTATTCATGGAGATAAATTGCAGTAATAATACCAAAGGGTGTCACGATCAATGTCATAACAAGGGTCATGATAAATGTTCCAAAAATCGATGGAAAAATTCCCCCCTCTGTATTCGCTTCTCTTGGATTACTTACGATAAAATTGGATATATTTTGGAAAAATCCAAAAAGTTTGTCTGAAATCGACATTTGATTCGGATAATGATAATTAATAATTGAACCTAATGGAATGATTATACGCTTCCCTGTAATCAAGCGACATTGGAGTTTGTGCGAATTCTGAGTCTGACGCAGCCGGGAGGCTCTCTCAGCGAGTTGTTCATACTCTTTCTGCAATGATTTTAATTTCTCCTCAAGTCCCTTTAGTGAATCGGGATCATCGGTTGTCCGCTTTTGCAATTGGAAGGATTTAATCTTTCTGTTTATTTTTCCTATTTCTGCTTTTTCCAATTTTTTTATTTCATCCCGCCGATCCGCAACCTCATTTACAAGCGTGGAAAATTGCCCTTCAAATATACTTGAATCACTGTCAATAGCAGTGTCATTATCTATTATAATTTTTTCGGGATAACCGATCAAATTACCATATTCTTCACGTTCAATTTTTATGAGCTGCCCGGGTTTTGTGATTGTTTTAATATCACCGGCATCAATATAAAAAAACGAAAATCCATAGTGATCCTTATTACCGACATATAACTGCCATTCCATATTCGATTCATTTGGGTCCCCGCTTTTTTTAACCTCAGCAATAGATTTTTGCTGCTTAAGAACGATTTCACCACCTAATATTTTTGAACCGTCGATATGTGTCTGACTATCCTGATTAAGTGTAATTTGGACAATGTCTTTTATCCAGAATGCCCTCGTTCCTTCCCAGACAATCAGACCAATAATAAAAAACACCATCAATAAACAAAGTGAAAGTCCAAGGCCTGACAGCCAGATATAACAATCTCCTTTAGGTGGCTTTTTCAACACACTTTCCGAATTAATAAGGTTTCTATCTATATCGGTCATATCGTTTTATACTTTTTCCTTAAATATTGTCGCAAAACTTCGGCAATTGTGTTGAGTATAAACGTAAAGATAAATAAAATCATGGCACTGAAAAACAACGTCCGATAAAGGGTTCCTTTATATGGTGCCTCGGGTAATTCTACGGCAATATTTGCAGACAATGTCCTCATACCTGAAAACATATCAAAATTCATGACCGGCGTGTTGCCGGTTGCCATAAGGACAATCATTGTTTCGCCAATAGCCCTTCCAAAACCGATTATCAATCCTGAAAATATCCCTGCGGATGCTGTGGGAATTACAATGTTAAAACAGGTTTGCCATCGACTTGCTCCTAACGCCATTGATGCAGAAGTTAAATTTTTAGGAACATTCGTTAATGCATCTTCAGAAATTGAAAAGATGATGGGGATGACAGCGAAGCCCATTATAAATCCAACCAAAATAGCGTTTCTTTGTTCAAACGGGACCCCCGAATTTTGTGAATACCAAAGGGTAAAATTTGCTGCTGTTTCGTTTGTACCGGGATTCCTTACAGAAAAAAAACTGGATTCAACAATCGGAGAGATATACCACGACAGCACCCCGCCCGCAAAAATAACAAAAAATAAAATAAGGTACTCATAACCAATGTGACAATTCTTTGTCAATGATGTCGGCAGCAATGACCAAACCCAGGCAAAAAGCAACGTGCTAACCGGTAAAATAATCATTGTTAAAAACAAGAAAATAATATTTTTTTCAAAAACGGGAGCCAGCCATAATGCCGCAAGAAAACCAAGAACAACCGAGGGAAGTGACGCCATAATTTCCATCGTCGGTTTAATAATAGCACGATATCGGAAACTAAGAAATTGAGATGTATAAATCGCTGCAAGCAATGCAATTGGACTGGCAAAAATCATCGCATAAAAGGTCCCTTTCAATGTCCCGCAAATTAGCGGTATCATAGACATCTTCGGTTCGTATTCATCAGTACCGCCGGTTGACTGCCATTCGTATTTCGGAAACGAAGCACCTTCATACCAAATTTTTGAAAAATACGCTTGAAAACTGGCTTCAGGATGCGGATCAGACAGGGTTAGAATACGCAATTTATTTGAGTCATCCAGAACTAATATTTTATCATATTTTGCACTGATTTTTGCATCTTTTATCTGATAATTTACCTGACTTTCCCAGCGGATTTCTTCAGTTGTTGCATATCGGAGACTGATATAATTTTTAGTTCCAAGTAAAAACAGTTTATTGCGCAAACTTTGTGCATAAAACTGGAACCTATCAGACAAACTATTTAACGATTTGGTATGATAAAATATTCGGCTGCTTTCAAATTCGGGAACGAGTAAACTGTAAATCCGGTTTTCTCCTGTCTTCGAAGTAAAGACCAATGAAACTCCGCCGAATAAGAAATTGATCGAGTCAATTTCAGAATTACTCAAATCTTGAAATGGTTGAAAGACCTGCATTAGATCACAGGAATTCGGATTGATTTTAAAATAGTACACATCCCCGGACAATGTTGTTATAACTAAAATATCGCCTTGAGAATTAATACGGATTTTATCGGGTGTACCATCAATTTGATCATTGAATTTGTAGCGATTACGAATACTAATTTTGCCCGCTCCAAACAGTGTTTTTTTCTGGCTTAAGCTGATAGCTGATACTTCTTGCTGTCCATCAATTTCCTGCATGGCTGCTATAAATTTATTTTTCCCGGAATCTCCATACTCGATCATATGAATAGGAAAGCCTTGTCTACCGATCTGATAGTTACTGTCAACCTTGGGCTTTACCGATAGCTTACGAATATTATTATCGAATTGTTCGTCATAATTTAATTTAACAATTTTAACGGCCCCATCATTTGTGCCGCAAATCAATTCCTGCCGATTTTGATTATAATTTATAGTTGAAAAGGTATCGCCATCAGCTAACGAGAAATTACTGATATTGCCAATATTATGTTCCAAATCAACAAAACGAAAATTACCTTTACGATCTAAAACAAATGGAAGTTCAGACCATTCATCCAGACCAACAAGCTCATATTCTCCAGCCGGCAAATCAATAACGATATCTTCACTAATCTCAGGTTTCTGAAACAGCGGCAGTGTCTGAAAAAAAATAAAAATAAAAATACTGAACACAATCGCCACAACACATATCCCGCCAAAACGGATTAATTTTCCCATAAAACTGTCAACCAGAATGACCTGTCTTGCGGTATGATATCGATTTTCTATTTTTTTTTTAACCATTTTATTTAGTGAGAGAAGAGACGATTTGGAGAGATTAACTGCAGTATCAATTCAGTGATGTGATTCAAACTGAGGAAAATTTTCAATTCAGCTGATCAAGTATTTCCGAACAGGCGAATGCAGGCAGCGGATAATAGCCATCTTTGACAACAATTTGCTGGCCGCTTTTTGACAGAACATAGGATAAAAATTCCAGTGTCAATTTGTCAATTGATTTATTGGGTTTTTTATTTACATAAACAAAAAGAAATCGTGCTAATGGATACTCTCCACTTAAACAATTTTCCATTGATGGGTCTCTATAATCATTGCCCTCATCGGAAAGCGGCAGTGCACGTACACTTGAGGTTTTGTAGCCAATCCCGGAGTAACCGATTCCTCCCAATTCTGTAGCAATACCTTGAACTACCGACGACGATCCGGGCTGTTCTTTTACATTGACTTTGAAATCACCTTTACCCAATGCAACCTTTTTGAAATAAGCATAAGTTCCTGAAGCACTGTTACGTCCGTAAAGTGTAATTGGTTTGCTGTCCCACAAACCACTCAAGCCGACCTGTCCCCATCTTGAAATTGGATTACCGCCTTTTTTGTAGGTACTCGAAAAAATGCTGTCCACCTGGGATAAGTTTAATCCACTGACAGGATTATTCTTGTGCACAAATACAGCCAGAGCATCAACAGCAACCTTGATCTGAGTTGGTTTATAACCGAACTTACTTTCAAACATGTCCAATTCCTTTGCCTTCATTGCCCGACTCATCGGTCCTAACTGGGCAATTTCCTCAATAAGTGCCGGCGGTGCTGTAGAAGACCCTTTGCCTTCAATCTGTATCTTGACATTCGGATACATTTTTTGAAAGCCTTCTGCCCATAGTGTCATCAGATTATTCAAGGTGTCCGAACCGATACTGTTAATCCTGCCTGTAACTCCCGAAACCTTTTTATACAACTTAAGGTCTGCATCAACCTGAATTACCTGAGACTGGACACTCAATGCCAATCCCGCCAACACACTTAAACTTATAATTTTTATTTTGTTAATCATGATTTCCTCCATTGTTGTTTGTAGTTGATAAATTGATGGTGAAACTTACAGTTAGAACTTATATACTAAATCGAGTTGAACCAGCCTGCCCTCTCGACTGCTTCCACTGATCTCTTCAAGATCCATATACGTACTTCCCAGTGACAAGGTATCTTTGAGTTTATATTTGACACTCACTTTATGTCCCTTAACATCCGTAGAAGTCATCCCGGCGGTATCACCAAAATCACTGTCCGCTCGGGAACTGCACACGCACCACTGCCTCATATATCTCTAACAACAAATTACTTACATAATCCCAGCGAAATTTCGCTGCTGCCTGACGGCACTTATGTTCGTCAGGCCGCGACTTGTGCACATCATGCATGACCTGAGCGATCGCATTAACGTTCTTTGGGTTTACAGCATGCACAATAGACGCATCGTCAATCACGCCGCCGAGCCCTTCACCTTCACCGTGTACTATTGGCAGCCCCTGAGAAAGCGCTTCCAGGTAGACCAAACCGAACGACTCATAAAATGAAGGCAATACAAACAGGTCACTTTTTGCATAAACGAGTTTTAGCTCATCCACAGACATACGTCCCTGAATCTGTACATTGCAATCAGGGTGAGACGGTGCGAACTGCCTTTCGTAAGAACGGCCTTTGGACTCCGCCGCACCAACAAGAATCACATTAACTGGTGATTTTTCAGCGAATCTCTCAGCAGCGCCAACCACGTTCTTCAGATTTTTCCATGCCGAAAAATCAGAGGTCGCAACAACGGTAAAAGGTCGATCTTTCGAATCTATGCGCGGTGGATTGTCGGTAAACCAGTTGCACTCAATAGCATTAGGTACTACCGAACAACGCACCTCGATATTTGAACGCACCTTTGTTGAGAGACAACCCAAGAATCTTTGTTTGTATGCTGGTGTTAGAAATACTATTTGACTTGCCTCAGTGAGGATCTTATCGCAGAATCCGTTCAAATCAGGTCGATACTTACGAAAAAAGTTAAGGTCAGTATTCCGCACGGTAACGATATAGGGTATCCCGAACTGCTGTTTCAGATGATATGCCACACCGCCATCACTGTACAAAAAATGGCTGTGAACCAGTTCATAATCCTCAACTGCAACACTCGAGCAGATCGATCTTCGTACCTGCTCGATCTTGAGGTTGTAAAGCAGCCGATGGTAGGGACGCAGAAGATGATCATATATGAACGTCACATTGCGGAGATCTTCCAATGCATTCACGCCAACCTCAGCTTCAGTTCGGACCGGGACGAAAACGGTCTGATGTTCACAACTTCGTGACAACTCGGAAACAAGGTTTCGACAGACTTTCGATCCCGCATAGTCGCTGGATATATGTAGAATTTTCATCGAGCCAATTTTATTTAGTGAGAGAGACGATTTGGAGAGATTAACTGCAGTATCAATTCAGTGATGTGATTCAAACTGAGGAAAATTTTCAATTCAGCTGATCAAGTATTTCCGAACAGGCGAATGCAGGCAGCGGATAATAGCCATCTTTGACAACAATTTGCTGGCCGCTTTTTGACAGAACATAGGATAAAAATTCCAGTGTCAATTTGTCAATTGATTTATTGGGTTTTTTATTTACATAAACAAAAAGAAATCGTGCTAATGCATACTCTCCACTTAAACAATTTTCCATTGATGGGTCTCTATAATCATTGCCCTCATCGGAAAGCGGCAGTGCACGTACACTTGATGTTTTGTAGCCAATCCCGGAGTAACCGATTCCTCCCAATTCTGTAGCAATACCTTGAACTACCGACGACGATCCGGGCTGTTCTTTTACATTGACTTTGAAATCACCTTTACCCAATGCAACCTTTTTGAAATAAGCATAAGTTCCTGAAGCACTGTTGCGTCCGTAAAGTGTAATTGGTTTGCTGTCCCACAAACCACTCAAGCCGACCTGTCCCCATCTTGAAATTGGATTACCGCCTTTTTTGTAGGTACTCGAAAAAATGCTGTCCACCTGGGATAAGTTTAATCCACTGACAGGATTATTCTTGTGCACAAATACAGCCAGAGCATCAACAGCAACCTTGATCTGAGTTGGTTTATAACCGAACTTACTTTCAAACATGTCCAATTCCTTTGCCTTCATTGCCCGACTCATCGGTCCTAACTGGGCAATTTCCTCAATAAGTGCCGGCGGTGCTGTAGAAGACCCTTTGCCTTCAATCTGTATCTTGACATTCGGATACATTTTTTGAAAGCCTTCTGCCCATAGTGTCATCAGATTATTCAAGGTGTCCGAACCGATACTGTTAATCCTGCCTGTAACTCCCGAAACCTTTTTATACAACTTAAGATCTGCATCAACCTGAATTACCTGAGACTGGACACTCAATGCCAATCCCGCCAACACACTTAAACTTATAATTTTTATTTTATTAATCATGAATGAGTTACCTTATTATTTGTAGTTGATAAATTGATGGTGAAATTTACAGTTAGAACTTATATACTAAATCGAGTTGAACCAGCCTGCCCTCTCGACTGCTTCCACTGATTTCTTCAAGATCCATATACGTACTTCCCAGTGACAAGGTATCTTTGAGTTTATATTTGACACTCACTTTATGTCCCTTAACATCCGTAGAAGTCATCCCGGCGGTATAACCAAAATCACTGTCCTTTACTTGTTGATACATCGAATCCGCTTCGATAGAGGCAAAGGTATAGCCGATTTTCAACCGCCCCATCTCTCCACTCGCACCCAATGCCCAGGCGGTATCATTTTCGTCTGGATCAAGTGCCCGACCACGATTGTCAGTGATTCCAGTATGTCCAACTGCACCGTCAGCACCGAAATTACTGGCAAGATGTCCGAATAATTTTATTTTCATACCATCAAGTTTGATTTTCATGTGTGAATAAACATCACCCACCTTAAAATCGAATTTATCATCAATACCAGCGGCTATGCCGGGCGGTGGATTGGTCCCAATGGTTGCAGCATCATTGAAGTAATAGTAACCACCTGCAACTAAAAACTCTGCATCTTCAGACTTCACTTTATAGCCAACCTGAGAACCAACTAAAAATGCGTTCGCCTCGTCTCGGCCAATATGAAAAACATCATAAGCACCTGCTGTTGCGAACAGCCCGCCAGTATTCACTGCAGCAGTCAATCCTATTGGACGAACATCACTATCCCAAAGTATGAGTGATGTCTTAAACGGATTTTTCTGTTGTCCAATTGTTAAATTAATATTTTCCCAACTATGTTTTGAATAAACATAGTCAAGTCGGAGATCACCGGTTTCAAATACACTGTTATCTGAAAACGTATCATTAGTACTTGTGGCACCCGAACCACCGGTTGCAATGCCGACGCCTAATTCCCAGTTATCGGCTTCATTTTTCCAGACACCGCCAATTCTGAGGCGAACACGCTGTCTGTCTCTGGTTTCCTCTTTCCTTACACCACGAGTCCGTTCCTGACGTTCATATCTGAATCGTGCATCACCTTTGATCGCAAGACCGTTAATTTTTTTACCAAGTTTTACAGTCGGTGTATCCTTGATAACGCTATAGCTTTCATTGAAATCAACCATCTTTTCATCGATATCATTCAACCTGTTTTCAATAACTGATTGACTTTTATTCTTATTGGCGATTGCCTCATTGTTCTGCTGGAGTTGATTTTTCAATCCATTAATTTCTTTTTGTTGATGCTCTAATTGTGCCTGTATATCCAGGATGAGTTTTTTTAGTTCTTCAATTTGGGAATCTCCTGAAAATGCGATCTGGTTGGTAAATGTAACAAATAAAAGCGTAGCAGTTAAGTGTTTTAATTTCATAATGTTTAGTCCTTATTTAATAATTTTATTTTGCAATTTTTCTATATTCCTTGTGTTTTATACTTTTTTACAAAAACAACATTCACCCCTCCTTAAATCGAAATAAACAGTTTCTATAAAATAATTAATTTAATGTTATGATTAAGTATAAAAAGGAATGGTTAAATATTTATGAAGTAAATGTTAATTTTTTGTTAATTTTTAAAATTCTAATGACTTCTGGTTGAGGGAAGAAGAGACAGGCGGGTTGTTCAAAAAGGGGTTTTGCCATTAGTAAGATCCCTTCAAGTACAGTCTAAAATCGATAGTCAAAAATGGGACTCAGTCACCATTGAAAAAATTCGTTAACCGTAATAGAAATAATCAATAAAATTTCTAACTCTTTATCATGCTAAAATTAAATTTCTTGTTTGTTGAGAACGTTTTCTATCGTTTGCATTTAAAATTCGTTTTCGCAAGCGAATTGCCACCGGGGTAATTTCAACATACTCATCATCAGCAATCAATTCAATTGCCTTTTCCAAACTATATTTTTTTGCAGGTTCAAGTTGAATTCCCTTCCCCTCACCCTGGCACCGAAAATTTGTTAACTGCTTCGCTTTAGTCGGATTAACAGGCAGATCCTGTGGTCTGGAATTTTCACCGATAATCATTCCTTCGTATACCTCTTCCTGAGGAGAAATGAATAATTTTCCACGTTCCTGAATACTCTCAAGTGCATAGGAGGTTGCTGTCCCGTGCTCCATAGAAATAAGCACTCCGGTATTACGAAATTTTATTTCACCGCAAAACGGGGCATATTCTTTGAATAAATGGCCTAATAATGCCTGTCCGCTCGTTTTATTTATAATAAAGTTTTCAAATCCAATTAGTCCTCGAGTCGGCATTGTCGCTTCTAATTTTACAATTTTTCCCTCGTGAACCATATTTGTAATTTGAGCCTTTCGGGTTGCTAATTCCTGCATGATATCTCCCAGGGTCTCATTCGGTAATTCCAACCAGATTTCTTCAAAGGGTTCTAATTTTTTATCGTTTTCAAAATGCAGAATGACTTCGGGTCTGGAAATAAGCAGTTCAAAACCCTCCCGACGCATGGTTTCAACTAAAACGGCTATTTGTAATTCTCCACGGGCTGAAATGATAAATGATGCACCATCTTGAGATTCTTGAAATTCCAGAGATATATTTGTACGTGTTTCTTTTTCCAGCCGATCCCGAATATTTCGGGCTGTAACATACTTGCCGTCCCGACCTGCAAACGGTCCATCGTTGACACAGATTTGCATTTGAATTGTCAGTGGATCAATCTCCACAAATGGAAGGGCCGACCGGGATTCGTTATCACACAAAGTTTCACCAATGTAAATGTGTTCAAATCCTGCAATTCCAACAATATCACCTGCGTATACTTCAACTGACTCTGCAGGTGTTAATCCTCGATATGAGAATAATTTTTTAACCGTTCCTTTTTTTAATTCACCATCCTTATCAATACAGTAAATTAGATCACCAAATTTGACGGATCCACTCCGGATCTTTCCAATTGCAATACGGCCAACGTAATCATCCCAGTCTACATTGCTCACAAGCATTTTAAATGGTTCATCATCATAAATCACGGGTGCTGGAATGTGTGTTATCACGGTACGAAAAAGTGGATCCATATTCAGCGGTTCATCGTCTAAGTTTGTAATAGCAAAGCCTTTTTTAGCACTACAGTATACGAAGGGTGCGTTGAATTGTTCCTCGGTAGCGTTTAATTCGAGTAAAAGTTCAAGAACCTCATCATGGACACGTTCAGCATCGGAAAATTCACGATCGATTTTATTAATTATGCAAATGAGTTTCAAATCGTTTTCAATGGCCTTTTTTAAGACAAATCGAGTTTGTGCCTGCGGGCCTTCAGCTGCATCAACAATTAACAAAACGCCATCAACCATTTTCAAAATTCGTTCAACCTCGCCTCCAAAATCAGCATGTCCGGGTGTATCAACAATGTTGATAATTGTATCTTCCCATTTTACAGAAGCGTTTTTAGAGCGAATCGTGATTCCCTTTTCTTTTTCTAAATCCATACTGTCCATTGCACGGTCCTGAATCACTGCATTTTCCCGATAGACACCTGAAGATTCCAACAACTTGTCTACCAGGGTTGTTTTGCCGTGGTCAATATGGGCAATTATTCCAATATTCCGATACTCGTTTATGATACCGTTTTCTACTATGTCCATTTTATTATTCTATGTTTTCAACAAAAACTCTTACTCCGCATTAATTATCAGATTGGTGACTGTACATACATCCTTCATCTCAGCAACATCATGTACCCTGACTATTCTTGCACCTCTTGTGATTGCAGTGCTGACAGATCCTGCTGTACCCCAAATCCTGTCATTTAATCCAGCATTGTTCAATATATTGCCGATGAATGATTTTCGTGACGGTCCAATGAGAATGGGCCGTTCAAACTCATTGAAATGGGAAAGTTTATTGATTAAAAGCAGATTCTGGTGAACTGATTTGCCAAATCCGATACCCGGATCTAAACAAATAAAGCCTTCATCAGTACCTGCATCTCCGAGCATTACAATTGCATTCTTAAAATATATTGATATCTCTTCTATAATATTTGTGTATTTTGTATCGTTCTGCATTGTTTTTGGGCTGCCCCTCATGTGCATGACAATACATCCAGAATTATATTTACCGGCAATATATTTCATCTGATGGTCAGAATAAAAACCGCTAATATCATTAATAATGTCAGCACCATTATCCATGGCAATTTCAGCAACATCCGATTTAGTTGTGTCAATGCTTATCGGAATATCAGACTGATTCCGTAATTTTTTTATGACGGGTTGAATTCGCCGAATCTCTTCTTTACTCGAAATCGATTCGGCACCTGGACGGGAAGACTCCCCTCCTATATCAATAATATCAGCACCGTCATTGATCATTTTTAAAGCACTTTGAACTGCGGCTTCTGATTCAAAGTTTTTGCCATTTTCTGAAAATGAATCCGGGGTTACATTAATAATACCCATCAGCATTATATTAGATGTTAAGTCGACACAACGCTCTTTAAATTGAAATTTCATAATCGTAAAAAAGTGTGTTAATGTGAAAAATTATATTCTTGATACAAATGTCCTGTTATATGATCCGTCACAGATTTTTAAAAAATCGGATCATTATTCCCCGGATTCGGCATAACTCGAAGACTGTTTTAACCAGTGATCCTGAGCAGATAGATAATCCTTAGGCTGATTCAATATCAAATGGTTTTTCTTATTTAGTAAATCGATTTCGCGATCAGGAAATTGCTGCACACAATTACGTTAACCAGGGGGGAACGCAGTAAACTTTCTGAAATCGCCGCAAATGTGTTGTAAACAGCAAATACTTTCCGCCGGGTTTCAAGCAGCTTGGGCATCTTGCCCGTGCAATAAAAATCAGCCGCAGTCGGGATGGCCGCACTACTTACCCCGCACTCAATGCTTGCCTCATAACGTCGACAGGTGCTGTCTTCCCTGTCCAGATTTCAAAGCTTTTTGCTCCTTGATGTAATAGCATGCCCTTACCATCAACAACGTTGCACCCCATTTTTTTTGCTTCTTTCAATAACGTTGTCTCAGAATATATCATATCAACCAGACATAGAGATTCCCCCAATAATTCAAGTGGAATTGAGATGGGATCGTCGACATTAAGTCCGACGCTGGTACTTTGAATAACAACACTGACTCTTTCAATTAACGTCTTAAGTGCAGCATGTTGGTCCGGTTGTTCTACCGTGATTTTAGTATCTGCATTGAACTCATTAAGTCTTTGTTTTAATGCCTGAGCTTTACTAATTGTTCTATTTACCAAAATTATTTCTGCAGCCCCTGCATTTACAAAATGTGCACCTGCCGCTGCCGCTGCACCTCCAGACCCCCAGAACAAAAATTTTCCACCTTCAATATTAATATCAAAGGATTCTTTAATTGACATTTCTAATCCATATCCATCTGTAGAAAATCCCCATAATTTCCCATTTCTAACAGAAACCGCATTGACACTTCCTGATACCCTTGCAGCTGTTTGAATTTCATCAAGATAATCGATAATATTTGTCTTATGGGGTACAGTAACATTCCAGCCGGAATAGCCCTCTGAAACAAGATTACCAACAGTTGATTTCAAATCATTCGGGTTAGTGGGAATAAGATCGTATTGAGCATTGATGCCCAGCTTGTTAAATGCAGACATCTGCATATGTGGTGAACGTGAATGTTTGACCGGCCAACCAATAATACCGTACTTAGATTTAGTCATGACGATTTTTTATTTTTATTAATTGAATGGGCTAAACGCTCTTTCAAAAATTATCCAACACGCACACCGGGACTGCATTCTCCATCGACTGTAAGCAATACCGATTTTTTGCCACTCTGTGCAGCAAGAAGCATCCCTTCAGACTTATTTCCGCAAATCGTCGCGGGCTTCAAATTAGATACGATAATAATAGTTTTATCAACCAAAATATCCGGTGAGCAGGATTCTGCAATTCCAGCAATAATCTGTCTCCTGCCCTTTCCGGTATCGACAACCAGTTTCAAGAGTTTTTTAGTATTTTCAACTCTTTCAGCAGTAATAATCCTGGCAGTAATAAGTTTAATTTTAGAGAAATCATCAATTCCTATTAAATTTTGACCATCAGTATCTGTTGTGATTTTCTCCGGAGCCTGTTTGTTACCCACTGATTTTTCCACAATAATTCGCGGGAAAAGTGATGGCAAATCACCTGTTTTCGTGTTCGGCTTCAGTAATCCCCATTTCCCTGAGTCCGCTAATTCAGGTTCAAGATGATCTGCATCAACTCCCAATACCGTACGCATGATATTCATTTTCCCGGGGATAACAGGATATAATAACACTGATACAATTCTTAATGACTCTGCTGCAGTATACAGGACAGTTGATAATCTGTCCTTATTATCCTGTTTTGCTAAATGCCATGGTGCAGTTTTTTCGAAATAGCGATTACACGCTCTGACAGCTTTCATGACACCTTCAAGCCCCCGGTCCAGTTTCATTTCTATAAATGATATTTCCATAGTCTTAACGGCAGCAAGCGTCTCGTCCTGTAACTCTATATCATCTGCTTCCTGTGATTTCGGAGACGGAATTTTACCGTCAAAATGACGGCAAATCAGTTGGATAACGCGATTTAACATGTTACCGAGTCCATCTGCAAGATCCGTATTGTATCGGTTAATAAACGCCTTTTCGGTAAAACTTGCATCATTACCAGGCGTCATTTCAGCGAGCAGAAAATATCGAAATGCGTCGGTACCATAACGATCACACATATTCATTGGATCAACCACATTCCCGAGAGACTTTCCCATCTTATCTTTGCCAACCAGCCACCAACCATGTGCGAATATAGATTTAGGCAGAGAAATACCAATTGCTTTCAACATAATTGGCCAATATACTGTGTGAGTCGTTAAAATGTCTTTACCGATAAGATGACAGGTGGCCGGCCACCATTTCTGAAATTCCGGATCGTCAGCCATAAAACCCGGTGCACTGATATAGTTTATCAGTGCATCAAACCATACGTAGCATACATACTCCCGGTCAAACGGTAATTCAATTCCCCAGGAAAGTCGTGATTTTGGTCGCGAAATACAAAGATCATCTAACGGTTGTCTTAAAAATCCCAGGGTTTCATTTCTACGATGTGCAGGTTGAATAAAATCAGGATTATCATTGATATACCCAATTAACCATTCCTGATGTTCACTCATTTTGAAAAAGTAGTTGGATTCTACAATTTGACCAACAGGCCGTTTACAATCCGGGCAATTTCCGCCGACTAAATCCTTTTCTGTAAAAAAACGTTCGCACGGGACGCAATAGGTCCCTTCATAATCCGCTTTATAAATTTCTCCCCGGTCATAAAGAGTCTGCAAAATTTTTGATACGATTTTTCTATGCCGTTCTTCTGTTGTCCGAATAAAATCATCGTGTGTAATATTGAGTTTTTTCCATAAATTCTGAAAGCGGATTACAGTGGCGTCACACTGTTCTATCGGCGAAATCTTTTTCTTATTTGCTGCCTGCTCCACCTTCTGTCCATGCTCATCAGTTCCTGTCAGAAAAAAAGTCCGGCTGCCTGATAATCGATGAAATCGTGACATAACGTCGGCTAATATCGTCGTATAAGCGTGGCCGATATGGGGTTTGTCATTGACGTAATAAATGGGTGTCGTAACATAAAATGAAGAATCTGAATCTGTCATTTATTTTCTAATTTTTTTTTCGGGTTTAAGCGAATTGCCGTATTATCATCGACGATTAATATTGTAAGATTTTTATCCATGGCAGAACCTGCGGCACTTTGAGATTGTTTGAAAGTTAATCAAGTTAAAATCACCCTATAATTATCAGTTATTTATCATATTTCAAAAAATTTAAGGTCCCCTGGAAAAATTAATTCATATTCCCGTGAATAGAAAATAATCGTCCATTGAAAGATTTGATTCTTAATGGTAACATTATCGGTCTATGCTACAGAATGAACATCATCAGGCAGTTTTCTGCAACAGGTATGACAAACCCTTGCTGAGGCAAAGAAAATGAACACAACGATACTGATCATCGCAGGAATTACAGGATGCTGCAGCGGCGCCGGATTTGTCTGGCTTTTTATGCGTTCCAGAACAGCGATTTTAAACGACAGGCTTTGCCAGATAACAAAAGACAAAGAAGACGTATTAAACAGTCTCGTCGAAAAAAGCCAAAGCGTTAATCAACTAACGACGAAAGTTACAACTTTAGAAACAACGCTTGCCTTTGAACAAGAAGCAGCTGAAGAAAAAATACAATTACTGAATAAGACCACTGAAGAACTGAGAACAACCTTCAAAGCGTTATCATCAGATGCGTTAAAGAGTAATACAGCGTCATTTCTTGATCTCGCTAAATCAATGTTTGACAATTATCAGGAACAGTCGAAGAAGGAATTTGAACATAAAGAAAAATCAGTTGAGGGACTTGTAAATCCACTTCAGGAATCCTTAAAAAAGGTATCAGCTCAGGTTGAAGAACTGGAAAAGTCTCGTCAAAAAGCATACGGAAGTCTGTCGGAACAAGTTAAATCTCTGGTGACGACACAGGAAAAGTTACGATCTGAAACGACTAACCTGACCAAAGCACTTCGGTCACCGACAGTACGGGGAAGATGGGGGGAGATTCAATTAAAAAGAGTTGTCGAAATTGCGGGAATGATACCCTATTGTGATTTTTCAGAACAGCAATCTCAAGACGCCGAAGAGGGTAAGCTTCGACCGGATCTAATTGTCAAATTACCGGGCAATAAAAATATCATTGTTGATGCGAAAGCTCCCTTAAAGGCCTACCTGGACTCCCTGGACAGTGCTGATGAAAATCAAAAAGCAATTCTTTTAAAAGAACATGCACGGCATATTCGAGCTCATATCACCCGACTGAGTGCTAAAGCCTATTGGGAACAATTTGACGCAACTCCCGAATTTGTTATCATGTTTTTACCCGGAGAAACATTTTTCAGTGCTGCACTCGAACAAGATCACAGTATTATTGAAGAAGGTGTTAATCAGCGTGTCATTATTGCTTCTCCAACAACATTAATTGCCCTGCTTAGAGCTGTAGCCTATGGCTGGAGGCAAGAGCGAATCGCTGATAATGCACAGGCAATAAGCAGCCTGGGTAAAGAGCTTTATGAACGGTTGTGCAATTTAACGGATCATTTTATCAGTGTCGGAAAACATCTCGACCGTTCTGTTGAATCATATAATCGTGCAATTGGCACCTTAGAAAAGCGAGTATTAACCTCGGCACGACGTTTTACACAACTGGGGTCCGGATCAAAAGAGGACATTCAATATCTTTCAACAATTGAAAAATCCTCTCGGGATATCCTGTCACCCGAATTACGTGAACCTGGTGCATCAACTCCCGATGAATAAATTCTCAATTTCAAACCTGCCTGATATGTTTGAAAAAGACCGGATAAAAATGGTTGAAAAAATAAAATCCTATGGTCTTACAAATGAACGTATTCATTAATATAATGAAGAGTCTGCCCCGTCACCTTTTTTACCTGACGGTGAGGGTAACAGCCATAGTTATGACGATTACCCAATTAATATTGAATTTGGTCAAACCATTTCTCAGCCTTATATTGCGGCATACATGACAGATTATCTTGATATAAATGAAACGGACAAAATTCTGAAAACAGGAACCGGATCAGGTTATCAAACAGCAATTTTAGCACTCCCGGGAAGGGACGTTTACACTATTGAAACTGTACCTGAATTATTATCACATGCGACTAAAATAATTAATTCTATTGGAATAAAGAATATTAATTTTCTACATGGAAACGGATATAATGGATGGGAAACTGAACACCCCTTTGATAAAATCATTTTAACATGTTCGCCAAAGAAAATACCAGAAACGCTGATTCGACAATTAACTGAAAATGGAAAACTGATTTTGCCTGCAGGCAATCACTGTGTCTCGTCTCAAATGAGAACGGAAACATAACTCAAAAAAGGGATTTACAAGTTAGATTTGTCCCTGTGATTAACGAACAGTAACGATTATTTTCAGGGGATAATTAAGCTTGATTAATATATTTTAACGCTGATTAAAATAACATTAACGATTTTATTATGACGAATTCAATTGATCACTTATTACGTGGAGATGCGGGTAAAGTTTGGTATTACTTTCAAAAAATCAGTGATCTTCCCAGACCATCAAAATATGAAGATAAAGTGATAGAATTTATTATTGAACTTGCTGAATCCCGGAATTGGAAAATAAAAAAAGATGCAGTAAACAACATCGCGATTTCAATACCCGGGAAGGGTAAACTTAAAGATGCCCCGACCCTCATCATACAGGGACACATGGATATGGTTTGTGAAAAAAACAGTAACGTTGATCATGATTTTATGCGTGATCCGATTCGGTTGGTAACTGACAATAAATGGGTGATGGCAGATGGAACAACTCTTGGTGCCGATAATGGAATTGCCCTGGGTATGATGTTAGCATTAACTGATGAAAATTTCACTGACTGTCTTCCTTTAGAGTTACTGTTCACTATTGATGAAGAAACTGGATTAACCGGTGCAATGCAGTTAGATCCTTCGATATTGAACGGTAAAAGACTTCTTAATATTGATTCTGAAGACGAAGGGATTTTCACTGTCGGCTGTGCGGGAGGAATAAATATTTCAACATATTTTGAAATAATGCCAAATAGCAGTTCTGACAAACAGTCCGATATCAGTATACGCGGACTGAGAGGGGGGCATTCCGGGATAAATATCCATGAAAATCGTAAAAATGCGATTCGCTGTGCCGACGAGTTACTTGGTCACTTGCGCCAATGTCACCCTAAAATGATATTGTGGAATCTGTCTGGCGGCGACAAAACCAATGCCATTCCACGAGAATCAACATTTTCCCTTTCAGGGATTAGTAAAGATTTTCTTGCTAACGAAATTCGTAACTGCCTGTCCACCCTGAAAAACGTTGAGATTAACGCAACCATTGAAATTTATGAAAGGTCAACCCCTTTTTCTAAGTCAATTCCACTTGGTATCATCGATTATATTAATCAGATCCCAAATGGTGTTATTTCTATGGATCCGGATTATCCGGATATTGTTCAAACATCATCGAGCGTCAATGTATGCTCAAAAAACGACGGATTCATTGAAGTCCTCATGCATAGTCGATCAAGTTTAAACACAGCACTCGATGAAATAAAAACATCAGTCCAGACAATTGCAGATAAACTGGGTGCAAAAGTGAAATCGGGTCATCGGTATTCAGGCTGGAATCCTAATCCCGACACAGAGATTCTCAATCGGGGGACGCAGGTATACAAAATGATGAATGGTGTTGAACCAAAAGTGCGTTCAATTCATGCAGGATTGGAATGCGGTATCATTGGCGATAAAATAAGATCCGACGAACTCCTGTCAATTGGACCAACAATCAAAAATGCTCATTCACCGACAGAAAGGGTTAATATCCAATCAACGAACCGGGTTTATGAGTTTTTAAAACAGTTTGTTTCGTTTACCGGTTAACACTCTGTTAAATCAGCGGTATTCTACCGGTTACCACATTTCATTTTCAGAATAAACAGATGGGAAAAGAAAGGAAACCCGCAGCCCTCAGCTGAATAAAACAGTTCGGTTATGATGACAAATTCTGAAATATCTTTGCTCTAATTTCAGATGTGCCTAAGTTCTCTATACCTCCTGTGAGTGTCGCTGATATGGCATTATCAACTTCAACTGCTGCATCAAATTCACCTAAAAAGTCCAGCATCATTTTAACAGTAATAACTGTGGCCAGTGGATTTGCTTTATTTTGACCGGCAATATCTGGTGCTGAGCCATGGACGGGCTCAAACATTGATGGATTCGTTTTTGACGGATCAAGATTACCGCTGGCAGCCATGCCCATGCCCCCCTGTGTTATCGCTCCTAAATCAGTAATAATGTCACCAAACATATTTGTTGTTACCATGACATCAAATCGTTCCGGTTCTTTCACCATATACATGCAGGCCGCATCAACGTGATAATATTCACGACTGACACCCGGGAATTCGGATGTGCCAATATCATTGAACACGCGTTCCCACAAATCGAAAACATGCGTTAAAACGTTTGTTTTCCCAATTAATGCGAGTGTTTTTCGTGGACGTTTTTCTGCAAGTTCAAATGCATATCGGATGCATCGGGATACCTGTTTATAATTATATACCATGGATTGCACCGCAACTTCATCCTCAGTCCCCTTCATACTGAGTCCGCCAACTCCGGTATATAATCCACCTGTATTTTCCCGAACGACAACATAATCAATTTCATCGATGCCTTTTCCCTTTATTGGTGTATCGATTCCTGGATAAAGTTTTACAGGTCGCAGATTAATATACTGATCTAACTGGAATCGTAATTTAAGCAAAATCCCCTGTTCCAAAATTCCCGCCCTAACATCCGGTGAACCAACTGCACCGAGAAAAATGACATCAAAATTCTTTAATTTCACCAGAGATTCGTCTGACAGAACTTCTCCGGTTTTTAAATAATGTTCACCGCCAAACGGGAAGGTCTCTGTTTCAATTTTAAAGCCATGTTTATTTGCAACATGATCTAACACCTCTAACCCAATTTCAACAACCTCAGGCCCAATTCCATCCCCGGGAATAACCGCAATACGATGTAAAGTCATAACTAAATGTCCTATCTGCATTTTTATAAGTCAGTCTATTTACATTACCCTGAAATCATTAAATAAATACAAAAATTTACAGGGTTCAGAATACACAGGAAAAGTTACAATACCCCCGGTTATAAACATAACACAATCCCGATTGAGTGAAAAAAAGCAGCAGACGATTAGAAACCGTCTGCTGCTTAAAGTGTGGTTTTAATTTATCCTGAAAGCTGTAATACTTGAGCCGGCTAATTGATTTGCCTGTGCCAACATTGTATTTCCAGCCTGAGTTAGGATTTGAGCATCGGCAAGACTGGTTGATTCCCGTGCCATGTCAACACCTCTTATGCCCTGTTCTGCTGTACGCAGATTAACTTGCATTTTTCTAACCCCCTGTTTTGCTTTCTAATTTTCCCTGGTACGTATAATTTATAATTTGTAATTATTATTCGAAGATATCCATTATCCCGTTACTTTTTTCATCTCTCGATGACCAATTGGTGTCTGAGCAACATCATTACTGATTATATTTTATTTCAAAATCAAATTACATAATTATCTGAATTTGAAGGAATTAAAATTTATAAAAATTTATTTATCACTGTCTGAAAATTAAAAATCATAAAATATTGTTTTTTGTAAACGGCAATTTTCCCCGGATATAAGGAAAAGGGTTAGAACCGCAGGAACAGCTGTCAGAGAATTTGGAGACAAATAATGAATGCAATAAATCCACAAGCACAAAAACTCAACGAGACTATTGAAGCATCAAATCCGCATATACTGAATATGTTGTCGGATAAAGGGAAAGGTATCTTTTTCCCTGAAAAGGGAATCTTAGCACAATCTGCTGATGCGAAGGGAAAAGAAATTAATGCTACAATTGGAATTGCCCTGGAAGAAGATGGGTCACCATTGAGCCTGGATTCTATTAGCGAATTAATCAGCGTGGACAAAGGTAATGCGTTTCCCTATGCACCGAGTTATGGTCGTCCTGATATTAGAAAAACCTGGAAAAAAATGATTTACAGCAAGAATCCGGGGTTGGGATCAATTTGTATCAGTGATCCGGTAGTAACAAATGCATTAACTCATGGTTTAAGCATGTGCGGATACCTCTTCGGCAACAGCGGGGATAATATTTATATATCAGATTTATACTGGGGCAATTACAGGCTCATATTTAATAACGGTTATGGAATTAACTTTATTACGTATTCCACATTTTCCGGAGACAGCCTGGACATTGATGCTTTTCGTAATGCATTGACAGACGGTCGTCCGACAAAACGTATTGTTTCACTGAATTTCCCGAATAATCCAACCGGATATACACCCACTGAAAAAGAAATGCAGGAAATCACCTCAATACTTATAGAATCTGCTGAAGCAGGAAATAATATCGTTGCCCTGATCGATGATGCCTATTTTGGATTAGTTTACGAAAACGGAATTGCAAGAGAATCTATTTTCACCTGTCTGGCAAATGCTCATCAACGCATATTAGCCGTTAAAATTGATGGTGCAACAAAAGAAGACTATGTCTGGGGCTTCCGTGTCGGCTTTCTCACATTTGGCGTAAAAGATGGCACCCCCCTGCTCTACTCAGCATTAGAGGCCAAAACAGCGGGTGCTATAAGAGGTAATATCTCTAATAGTTCCAATCTGTCACAATCACTTCTGAACAGTGCGTATTGTTCAGAGAATTATGTGAATCAAAAAAATGAAAAATTCAGAACCTTACAAAACAGGTACCAAAAAATTAAAGATATTTTGAACTCACATCCTGAATATAAAGACACATTTACTCCGTTACCTTTTAATTCTGGATATTTCATGTGTTTAACGGCCAAAAACGCGGACGCGGAAGCAGTAAGACAAAAACTTCTTAAAGATTTTTCAACGGGTATTATCGCATCCAATAATGTCCTGAGAATTGCATTTTCTTCGACACCGACAACCCTTCTTGAAAAACTGTTCGACAATATATACCTTGCTATAAAATCAATTCAAAATTAGACTAGACCATTAATTTTGACTTACCCCGTGGTGTAATGGCAGCACAACAGTTTTTGGTACTGTTTGTCCTGGTTCGAATCCAGGCGGGGTAGCCACTTCACAATCCCATGCCTAAAGCCTAAGTCCCGACAAGAAAATTTAAGGTTTCGATGTAAACAGGGTTAATTATTAACCAGAGTATAATAATCTGTTCTTTGACTATATCTTATACAATGTCTATCCGGAAATAGCGATTTTTGCTTTAGCATAGTGATGCGGCCACATTGCCTTCATACTATATTGGAGCTGATTGTATACTCTTCATACGTTCGTAATTTCGGGACAGACACTTTATTATACAAGTCTGTTTTTGTGGGCCCCGAATTAACGACGCCGGGGAAGCCTCAACCTACAATTTACTCTCCTCCATAGCAAATCACCATAATATAACGTTGCAAGATGACTTCTTTCCAAAGGTTCCTCTTATGCAAAGAGCAAAACGGGTTATTATTACTGGCGATCCGAAACAGTTAAAGCATGTTTCTTTTTTATCATGTGCCCGTCAGGAGATGGCAAAGCAAAAACATGGAATTACGGGTTGTCTGATCAGGGTCGATGCCCGGGGGAGTTCTTTGATTTAATGAGGATAAAAAATGGAAAGGTCAGTTAACAGGAATGCCCGATAATATACCAACAACCACCTGCAGCGCAGTATTATGCAGATATGATGAAATTGCCCTCAAAGGCGGCAATCGAATGCGATTTGAGAATCAATTGATCGCAAATATTAAAAAGGTTTTAACTCCTGCTGTAAACCTGCATTTAATCCGTGTACGCGGCCGAATATTATTCAGGTTTGACGAACTGCCCGAACCAACAATTACAGCAGCAGTTGCAAAACTGAAAAAAGTATTTGGACTGGCTTCTTTTTCACCGGGGTGTCTTATTGAGTCCTCCCTTGAAATGATAGAACAAACTGCTCTATCACATTTTCAACATACGTATTCACAATTATCAACGACCGACCGTGGTTCAATTTCATTTCGAATCAGGGTTCGTCGAAGTGATAAGCAATTCCCGTTTTCATCGAATGACATGGAAATTAAAATTGCGGATCAAATTCTGAAAAACTACCCAAATTTAAACGTTAATTTAAGAAATGCAGATATCACAACAGGAGTCGAAATAAGAAAAGAATGGACCTTTGTTTTCTCAGAAAAAATCCAGGGACCGGGAGGGTTACCTTCCGGCAGTAATAATGGTGCACTTGCATTATTGTCAGGCGGCATTGATTCACCTGTTGCCTGCTATATGGTCATGAAACGAGGCTGTCCGCTTCACTTTTTAACATTCCACAGTTATCCATATATACCCGGGGAGAGTGTGGACAAAGTGGCTCGGATCGTTAATGTGTTAAATTCATACCAGTTAAACGGTCGATTATATGCATGCAATCTTGCGGAATCACAAAAAGTCATTCGTGATAATTGTACGGCAAAATTCAGAACGATTTTATATCGCAGATTAATGATGAAAATCGCAACAAATTTAGCTGAATCCTTGAATTTAAATGCAATCGTAACAGGGGAATCTATCGGTCAAGTCGCCAGCCAGACTATGGCAAATTTGAATTCTATTAATCATGTAACTGATTTGTTGGTCCTGCGCCCATTGGTCGGGATGGATAAAGTTGAAATCATTGAGAAGGCAAAGAGGGTTGGAACCTATACACTGTCTCAGGAAAATTGCCCGGACAGCTGCACAGTATTCGCACCGAACAGACCTGCAACTACGTCACAAATAACACGTTTGGAGCAAGAAGAATCGAAAACCAATCCTCAGGATTTACTTACAGGATCAATGGCAAACATTAAACAAATCAGCGTCTAAATTCATCTTCTATGAACATTGCAGTTCCATTTATTTTACTATTACGGGGGATTGGGACTACAGTAAGCCTGCTATACATATAATTTTCTGGTTGAACAGGAGCATTCAAGTTAATAAATAGAGATCACGTGCTCAAAGCACCAGGCCCTTGATCAAAAATCTATTCATTGATGGAAAAATTATGTTACAAAATGACTTAACTCCGGAAAATTTCAAAGAAAAAATCTTGACCTATTTTGACGATTCTTCACCTCTAATTGATGCACCGTCTTTCGGGGGACAGCCATACGAAGATCGTCCACAACAAAAAATAATGGCAAGAGAGATTGCCGAGAGTTTATATGAAAAATATCACCTTTGTGTTGAGGCAGCCACAGGCACAGGAAAAAGCTTTGCGTATCTAATACCCGCGATTCATTACGCACATTATATAAAAAAACCAGTTGTCATTGCGACGCATACCATTGCACTTCAGGAACAACTGATTAATAAAGACATTCCCATTTTAAAAAACCTGCTGAATATTGATTTTACAGTGGCTCTTGCAAAAGGCAGAGAAAACTATCTATGTCTAAAACGGCTTAAAAACCTCGGCGACAATATACATGAATTACTTCCCTCAGATAAACTTATTCCTGAATTTAAACGACTTCAGCAATGGTCAATGGATTCAGACGATGGTACACGATCAGATTTAGAATTTAAACCAACAGATCAACTTTGGTCTCTTGTATGCAATGAATTAGGCGGATGTAACAACGAGTTCTCAGGAGCCAATAAGCACTGCTTCTTTTTGAAAGCCAGAAAGCAACTCTATACAGCTGATATTATCATAGCAAATCATGCCCTTTACTGTTCCGACCTGGCGTTACGCCTGGAATCGAATTTCACACAGAAAGTTCTACCTGATTATCACGCTGTAATTATTGACGAAGCACATTCATTTGAGGAAACAGCAGCAACCCATTTGGGAATACGAGTCAGCCGCCTGGGTATTTTTTATTTGCTAAATCGTCTGTTCAATCCGAGAACAAATCGAGGATTTTTAGTTAAGTCAGGTCTACTCAATGCACGGATGGCCTGCATCCAGGCACGTGAAAATATCGATAGTTTTTTCAAAAAACTGGAAATCTGGTTAGATCAACAATCCCAAAATCCACTTGTTTACAATACCCCCGGTCATATTCCCAATACCTTTAAACATTCCTGGACAGTTTTCCTGTTAGAACTGCAAAATATTATTGATGACGATGAGTTTGATGGTGATTTCAAACTTGAAATTGACAATTTCCGCAACAGACTCTCAAGGTTTTATGAAGGGGTTGATATCTTCCTTAATGTAAAATTAGATCAATTTGTATACTGGTTTGACATTGAGGGAAAAGGTCAACGTAACATCATCTTAAATGCCGTTCCTCTCAAGACGAATGAAATTCTAAAAAATGTTATGTTTAATCAAAATTTTTCTGTCATAATGACCAGTGCTACTCTCGCCTACAAAAATGATCTCTCACATTTTCAACACAGAACAGGAGTTGATAATGCACTGGGTATCATTCTGGATACACCGTTTGATTATAAAAACAATGTCGATCTTTATGTCCCTTTTAGTAAAATTCCTGACCCCGGATCAGAAAATTATAGTGCCGCAGTGAGCAAATATATTAAAGAGTTTATCATAAAATCAAATGGCAAAGCATTTGTACTTTTCACCAGTTACTCGGCGATGGATTCCGCGGCAATAGAATTGAAGGATTTTTTTGATATTAACAAAATCAAATTATTAATTCAAGGCCATGAATTACCACGCAGCAAAATGATCGAGATTTTTCGTACCGATGTAAACTCGGTTATTTTCGGTACAGCCAGTTTTTGGGAAGGAATAGATATACCAGGTCAATCGCTTAGTAATGTTATAATTGTAAAATTACCGTTTTCGGTTCCAACTCATCCACTTGTTCATGCAAAACAGGAAATGATAAAAGCTGAAGGAGGAAATCCGTTTAATAACTATTTTTTACCTGACGCTGTATTAAAATTTCGTCAGGGCGTCGGTCGCCTGGTTCGATCAAAATATGATACGGGAATGATTGTCGTATTAGATCCCAGAATTATTACCAGTAATTATGGGAAAGTATTTCTTGAATCTATTCCCGACTGCCGGCGTCATATATTTTAAATCATACTGACACAAACACCTTTTTTTTAATGCGACAATATGACACGAATCCATTATTTCTCAACCTCCCCTAATTAATTATATCCAGCCTGATATCAATAAATTACAACTTGGAAATCTTAACCTGGCATAATCCATGTTAATCAATTGGCAAAGTCCAGCTGGATGTCTTAAAACAACTAAAATTAAAATTTTCAACCAAAGGAGATACAAAATGTACTGGTTAAATAATCGTTTTTTTAATGAACTGTCTGGTTTAGATCTGTTATTAAATGATTTGGATCAAACATCAACACGCTGGCGAAACCGCAAGCATAACTGTTCTACAGGGTTTCCAAAAGTAAATGTATGGAAAAACAATGAGGCTGTTGTTGTGACAACTGAGCTGCCGGGTGTCGGGCCATCTGAAATTGATCTGAAAGCCCACCCGGATCGACTCATAATTAAAGGTGAGAGAATTGGCCGAACACGATCGAATGGTGATGGTTATCAAAGATCAGAACGTTCAATTGGAAAATTTCATCGTGAAGTGAACCTTCCATCTCGGATCAATCCGAAAAGTGTAACAGCCGAAGCTAAAGATGGTATATTACGCATTAATTTAGCACGTGCAGAAGAAGATAAACCAAAACAGATCTCAATAAAATCAGCTTAATATAATAAAAGGAGGTATCAAAATGAGTAATGCCCTACAAAAATCAGATTCCGCAGCATTTGATACTGCAGTTAATCACTATGTTTATACACCAAAGGTTGATATTTGGGAAACAGAAGCAGGATTCAACCTGGAGGTTGAAATGCCGGGTGTCGATCAACAGGGTGTAAATGTAAACCTTGAAGATGGAATTTTAAGTATTATTGGCCGTATTCAACCAAAAGACTCTGATAATTATGAAAAAGTCTACACCGAATACGATGAAGGAAATTATGAACGTCAATTTCAAATTTCCGAAATTATAGAAGAAGATAAAATCCAGGCATCAATCAAAGATGGTGTCCTTGAAATCTCTTTACCTAAAAAAGAGGCAGTAAAACCAAAACAGATAAAAGTAAACGTTGGATAACTCTAAATTGTCAACATTCTGGGTTTATAAAAAAAGCGGCTTGCAAGCTGCTTTTTTTATAGTAAACAACATTTATAGTAAGAATTCATGTTAAAATTTAATGTCATATACAAATACCTTGACAAAATTGATACGATAACAAGAGATTAGTGAAAGGAAATTTATAATGTTTTATTTTGATCCATTATATTTTGCATTTATTCTCCCCGGATTGGGGTTGGCGTTATTCGCCACATTTTTAACAAAAACTACGTTTTCTAAATACTCAAACGCAGGTTCAAGTTCCGGAATGACGGGTGCTGAAGCAGCATATCAAATGCTGAAACGAAGCGGTGTTAATGATGTAACCATCGAACCCGTTCAGGGAATGTTAACGGATCACTATGATCCATCCTCAAGAACCCTCAGGTTATCCGAAAATGTATACAATAGTAATTCCTTATCTGCAATGGGTGTTGCTTGTCATGAGGCTGGTCATGCACTTCAGCATGCATTTGGTTATCCAATGCTGTCTCTAAGAACAGTCTTAGTTCCTGCCACAAATATATGCAGCACCTTTTACGCATGGGTCATCATGTTTGGTTTTTTCTTTCAGTCACGCCCATTGGTTATGGCAGGAGTTGTGATGTGTACCGTTGCCGTTATTTTTGCGGTAGTAACACTGCCGGTTGAATGGAATGCAAGTGCCAGAGCAAAAACGGCAATGGTCAATCACGGAATTGTCACGCCAGGTGAAGCCAGTCATGCAGGAAAAGTTCTTAATGCGGCATTTTTAACCTATGTTGCTTCCGCCGTAACTGCTATTTTAACATTGTTGTATTATTTATTTAGATTAGGTTTATTAGGCAACAACCGCGATTAATTAAATTGACAGCAGCAGGGTCTATTCAGAATGGCACTGAGTCAAGGTCTGAAAAGCATGTTTTCGGCTCAGTAAAATTTCCTGACATATGATCCTCATATCTGCCCTCGGTTTGTTCATTAACCAGTATTTTCCGGGTCTTCTTTTTTTAGCTCGGGGTTCGTTGCTGCCGGAACAATCCGGCATTGAGAATCCAGTTCCAGCAACAACCTTTACATTTCGGCCATACCACAAATCAGTTGCATGTGGCTTTTTCTCCAACTGTTCAACAATTCGTTCAGACAATGCATATAAAAATTCAAACCGTAAGCGTCGACGTGCCTGATAATAAGTGCTTGTATTTGAACTGGGAATCCGATGTTTCCGGCAATATAAACAGCTCTGTACTTGTTTGACGGCTTCAGTACATGCTGATCCTGAAAGAAATCTCCCCGCAGATAATACTGTCATCTGACTCTATAGCTAACTATAAGAAAAGGTAATTGATGATGTCTCAATTCGAAAATGTAACAGTCGTTAAAGCAGCTAATGTATATTTTGATGGTACTGTAATTAGCAGAACAGTTCGTTTTGCTGATGGATCTGAGAAAACGCCTGGATTCATGCAGCCGGGGAACTATGAGCTCAATACTGCCCAAAAAGAGAATATGGAAATTATGGCCGGAGAACTTGATGTACCGGCCAATTCAACATTTAGGTTAAGCATAAAACATACGACAGATTACTGCTGTTCGTACATTGATTAATCCCGGTCTATGCCACATACTCAATTAAACTTAAACGAAGCCGCGGATTATCTCCATCTCAGTCCTGAAAAGATAGAGACGCTGGCCCGACAAGAAGACTTTACCATCCGATATGTAAAAGATAAACCCATATTTTCCAAACGTGAACTGCATGATTGGATGAGTAAAAAACTATTAGGGAAAACTGACGATTCTATTGATAAATTTCATGAGAATGTCAGTCAGGCGGGAGAAGAAACTTCCGAACCGCAGGAATTGTTTCTCAGTCGATTTCTTGATCCTTCAGTGACATGCCCGGAATTAGTGGCAAAAACCAAAAACAGTGTTATAAGAGAACTTGTCAAAGTTGCCGTAACAAGTAATCTGGTAACAGATGAAGCCGAATTACTTGAATTAATAATGGAACGGGAAGAACTGTGTTCCACTGGTCTTGCAAATGGTGTTGCTGTGCCGCACAGTCGAATTCATGCGAATTATCTCATCCTTGATTCCTTTTTAGTTATCGCACATGTTCCGGGCGGGGTCCCTTTTGGTTCTCTGGACGGGAAATTAGCGGATCTGTTTTTTGTTCCCTGTGCGAATAATGATCGTTTGCATCTCCACATGATTGCCCGGCTTGCACTGCTCCTTAATAAAACCGATCTGGCTGATGCCTTACGAGAATGTGAAACTGCTGAGGAGATGATTCAGACACTCAGAAATATTGAATGTGAATTTGTGGAAAACGACGTTAAGAATGCATGAGAATTGAAACCGTTGATTCATAATCAATCGAAGCCGTTATACTATGATCCATTCTTTCTATCGGAAATATCTTGTAAATCAGTAATAACAAGTAATGATTAACTCTTTTATTAATAATTAAGATTTTTAAAAAATGGTTTCAGCAGCAAGACAGTCAGCAATATTTATATGGAGAAAAATAAGTGGCAGAAGAAGCAATAAAAGCCGAAGGTGTTGTAAAAAAATTCTTGTCAAACGGATTATATACCGTTGAACTTGAAGGCGGACATGAAATCCAGGCTCATGTCAAAGGGAAAATGAGAATGCATAACATCCGTGTTATGGTCGGTGATAATGTCACCATCGAGATGTCCCCTTACGATCTAACCAAAGGCCGAATAACATTTCGAAAACGTTAAAGCCGGCATAGACGGATAGATATTATATTTCGTTTTCCAGGGAATATTCCAATATTCAGGACCACCCACTGGATTGATAGTTAGAAGTTTATCACTCACAAAAAATGTAAATGCATCATGTCCTTTCCAGTTTATCTTTAAAGGAGTCGCATAACACTTGTCATTGTTCCCGGAATTGGATTTCCAGACTAATTTGCCGGTTGTTTTGTTAAATGCCGCATCGGCTTTCACGGCGTTTAGGATGATGCTATCCTTATAGATTACCGGTGAACTTGAAAAACTGAATTTAGGCCGGCTTGATTTGGTATTTATTCAACAGATGGGCAGAGAGGGTGCCGGGTGCCGTCAAAATTTTCATCTTCTGTACCAATACTTAAAACTGCATCCTTGATTACTGCAGGCGGTGCGGCCAAACTTTCTATTTTGAAACCGTCAATAATCCAGGATGCTTTTTCTAAAGAAATCCTTAGTATAGGGATTGCAGATTTTGTAATAGAAATTATTGCCGCTTTGTAAATCACAGATCGGAATGGCCCGTTATCACCATTATCTTCAGTGGCAACCGACCAGATGATACCGTTTTCATCCGTATATAAATCGGAAATATCTCTTTTTTTATCGGAGTTAGCCCACTTTCCCCGGGGAATAAATGTCATATTCATTTTGTTAAATTTATCCCGGGATAATGTCTTTTTGTGTTAATTAAACGATCCTGTTTTAATATACCCATTGTTATGAAATCTGGCCCCGCCCTGTTCGCCAATCAATACCAAGTTTTTTCATTACTTGTTTCATATCATTCCATACGTCACGTTTAGCCTTAGGTATACGCAATAAATAGGAAGGGTTATAGGTTGCGATATAATCTATACTCTTGTAAGAAAACCACTGGCCCCGATATTTCCCAATGGGTCCCTTATCAAACATATATTTTAACGGGGAAGGGCCCAGGAGAACGATTACCTGAGGCTTTACCAACTCTATTTCCCTTCGAAGATAGGGTATGCACAGACTGACATTTTCCTTCTCATTAACAAGTTGTTTACCGTGTGAATAACATTTAACTATATTTGTAATATATACCTTGTCAGGAGTAAACGTCATCGCTTTAATAATCTCTGTCAATAATTTTCCCGCCGGCCCGGACAATAATGACCCGGTATTATCATCATCTATTTCCGGACTGTCTCCGATAAACATAAGTTTTGCATTTGAATTCCCAATCCCGGAAAGCCGATAATTGCTCCCATGACAAAAAGAGCATTTTTGACAGGTCTTCACCATCTGAGTCAACTCTAAAAGATTAACACTCAAGCCTTCGCTAACGACATCCTCTGGAGGAAGATACGTCAATTGATTATCCCCGGGGTTCTGTTGGTTTTCAACGCGTTTATCAACAGATTTTTGAACAGGTTTTCCAGATGGCTCTGCATCTGTAATAAATTCCATGTTCGCAGCTGAAATTTCACAGCATTTCACGCCATTAATTCTCTGTGTCTCCACTATGTTTATAAGTTCGGAAAGTGTGTCCATTTATTAATCTGTAATTTATAGGTTTTGTAAATAACTGACAGGATAAAATCTGAATTTCTACGTCTATTTTTACTCTTGGCATGATGCGATCCTGCATCTAAAAAATTCCTGGATGTGTCACGTAATTTCTTCAGGTATTCTTATGGGTTTTAAGGAAACTGCTGATAAGCATACGTGAATTGTATAGCCGGATGCTAATAAAGTATTATTTCGCATTACTTCACAAAAAACCTTAATACGGCATCCTTTGTTTTCGCCGAACCATCCCAGGATTTCAAGATAATCATCATACTTTGCGGGCACAGAATATTCGCAATGTGCTTCAATAACGGGAAGTAGAAGTCCATTTTTTTCCATGTCGATATAACTATAGTTTATATCTCGAAGAATCTCATTGCGTACCCGCTCAAAGTAAACCAAAAAATTAGCGTAGTAAACAACTCCCATCTGATCCGTATCCGCATACGGAACCCGGTAAAACAGCTGAGATTTTTTCAACTTAACTATCCATACTCAAAATTTCAAGGTAATTCGATACAAGCGTATTTACTGCTTCATCAATAGTCATTGATGTTGTATCCATAATATAAGCATCAGGGGCAGGCTTTAAGCGTCCGGCTTTACGTTCACTGTCTATTTTATCTCGTTTGATAATATCGTTGGTCACCGACTCAAGATTGGCATTGTCAGGTGTTTCTCCATCCTGCCTTAAACGGCGGAGTGCTCTTTCTCTCGGCGATGCGGTTACGAAAAACTTATACTTTGCTTCAGGGAAAACAACTGTCCCGATGTCGCGTCCTTCCATAACAATTAAACCCAAATGTTTGGATTCTTGCTGTTTTTTGACCATCCATTCCCTTACTTCCGGGATAACAGCGATGTGACTGACCCCGGCAGTTACATCAGATGCTCTAATGACATCGCGAACAGGTTGACCATCGAGCATCACGGATATAGAACAGTCTTCCGGATTTGCTTTCAATTGCATATCATGCTGATCCAATAATCGAACAATGGCCGCACGATCATCCACAGGGTCAAGCCTGTTTTTTTGGGATAGCCACGTAAGACTCCGGTACATATCGCCGGTATTTACACAATATGCACCAACCTTTAATGCCACGCACCGTGCCAGAGTGCTCTTCCCGGATGCTGCAGGACCATCAATGGTTATTTGTTCGTTTGAATTGTCTGTCACAGAATTAAAGCTGATTATCGAATTAATCAGAGGGAAATAAGTGGTTGTTTTTGAATAGAAAAGGTGAGAATGTATTTGTTATTCTTCTTCAGGTGGCGGATCATCAGAGCTTTCATCGGGTGCTGATTCATCCGGCATTTGGTTCTCGTCCGTTGATTCATCTGCATCAGTCTCTTCTGGATTTTCATCATCATCCTCAAGTTTTTGAATTAGAGTGGCACTGGCAACTTTATCAGTTCCACGCAAATCTATTACTTTTACTCCTTGCGAGGATCGACCAATAGAACGGATTCCGTTAATACTGATTCTTACCATTTGGCCTTTTACAGTTGTGATCATTAACTCATCGTCTTCCTCAATCTGCAAGGCACCGATGACTTTATCATTTGGTTTCAGTTTTATACTGGTAACTCCACTTCCACCCCGATTGATCAGGCGATACCCGCCTCCTGTTTCTTTATCTTGCTCGGCGATTCCGGTACCGATATTACTTCGTTTTCCCATTCCCAATTCTGTGATATTAACAATATCAACTCCTTTTTCAACAACAGAGAAAGCCACAACGCCATCATCTACAGATTTTAATCGTATTCCAATAACACCTTTTCCTACCCGCCCCCTTGGGGGGACCTGGGATTCTTCAAATCTACAGGCCTTGCCAAGTGATGTAAATAACATGAGCTCTTTTGTTCCATCCGACAGCCTTACATCAATCAGATCATCATCATCATTGAGAATTAACGCTTTAATGCCAACACGTCTCAGACTTTTAAATTTTGACAACATTGTTTTTTTAACAATTCCTTTTCGTGTTGCAAATATCAGAAACTTATCATCGACATCGACTTCAGAAACTGTTAACATCGCCCTTACCTGCTCTTCGGGTTCGAGTTCAATTAAATTAACGATTGCCTTGCCTCGTGCAGCACGCCGGCCTTCGGGTATTTCATAGACCTTTAACCAATGCATTCTGCCTTTGTTTGTAAAGAAAAAGATATAATCATGGGTATAGGCAGTAAAGAGTTGACGTACAAAATCTTCATCTTTTGTTTGCATAGCAATAACGCCTTTGCCGCCACGTCGCTGTGTGCGGAAAAGATCAATAGATAACCGTTTTATGTACCCGGTATTAGAAACAGTAATCGCACAAATTTCCCGTTTAATCAGATCCTCCAGATTGATTTCTTTACCGGAACTCATTATATCAGTGCGGCGTTCGTCTCCATATTTATCCCGAACTTCAATTAGTTCATCCTTAACAACGCCCAATCTGAGATTCCGATCAGCCAGTAAACCTTTTAAATAGTTTATCTGCTGCGATATTTCACCAAATTCTTTATTGAGTTCGTCCCTGGCCAGGCCTGTTAGCTGATGCAGACGCATATCAAGTATGGCATTGGTTTGCTTTTTAGTGAATTCAAAACGGGTAATCAATTTTACTGACGCTTCATCGCGAGTCCGAGACCCTCGAATCATTTTTATAACTTCATCAATATTGTCTACTGCTTTTAGCAATCCCTCGAGGATGTGTGCCCTGGCTTCGGCTTTTTCAAGTTCAAACAGAGAACGTCGGGTAATGATCTCCAATCTATGATCGATATAGGCCTGTAACAATTGTGCCAATGTCATTGTTACGGGTCTATGTTTGGACACAACCAGGAACTGGGCACCGAAACTCGTTTGTAACGGAGTATGTTTAAGCAGCTGATTAAGAACCACAACAGCCCGTTCATTCGTTTTTACATCAACAACGATACGAATTCCGGCACGGTTACTGGACTCATCATTGAGTGCAGATATTCCCGTTATAATTTTTGCATGAACTAAATCCGCGATCTTCTTGACAAGAGATTCTTTGTTGACGGCATAAGGAATTTCTGTGAAAATTATTCGTTCTCTTCCATCTGCGGTTTCCTCGATGGTGTGTTTTGAACGGATTGTGATAATACCACGGCCGGTTTCGTACAAATCAATTATGGGTTGAATTCCCATGATCTGGGCACCCGTTGGAAAATCCGGTCCTTTAATAAACTGCATGAGTTCTTTACCGGTTGCTGCAGGATTATCCATTAGATAAACAGTTCCGTCAATAACTTCAGCCAAATTATGCGGCGGTATACTCGTTGCCATACCAACACCAATACCGGTGGTTCCATTTACAAGAAGGTTGGGAAACCTGGCGGGTAACACTGTCGGTTCTACAACACTCTCATCAAAATTGGGTACCATATCGACCGTCTTTTTATCGAGATCGGTCAACAGTTCTTCTGCAAGACGTTCTAAACGACATTCTGTATATCGATAGGCCGCAGCTGCATCACCGTCAATACTGCCGAAGTTTCCCTGACCATCAATCAACATATTACGCATTGAAAAATCCTGGGCCATACGTACCATAGTGTCGTAAACAGACTGGTCTCCGTGTGGATGGTAGTTTCCAATTACTTCCCCGACCACTTTTGCGCACTTGGTATAAGCATGACCATGAGTCAACCCAAGTTGACGCATAGCATACAAGATACGTCGATTACCCGGTTTAAGACCATCACGAACATCCGGAATAGCACGACCCAAATTGACACTTAATGAATACTGCAGATATGCAGAATGCATTATTTCTTCTATGTTAACAGGAATGTCCCCTGTTAATTTATTTTCGATTGACATATTCTATCACCTATATATCTAAATCTTTTACTGTCGGAGCGTATCGTTCTATATAATCGCGCCGGGGTGAAACGTCTTCACCCATTAAGAGTGTGAAAATTTGTTCTGCCTGAAATACGTCATCCATTGTGACGCGAATCATGTTCCGGTTTTCAGGATTCATCGTTGTCTCCCACAGCTGCTCCGAATTCATTTCTCCCAAACCCTTATAACGTTGGACCTGCAACCCCTTACGGCCGGTTTTAGTAATCTCTTCCAGAAGTCCGGTGATAGAGCTTGTAATAATTTCTTCCTCTGAGTTTGTCGTTGTGATACTGAACAAGCCAGTGTCATCGCCATAAATCTGACTGATTTTTGTTCCATTTTTACTCAGGGATGCAGCCAGTTTTTTAAATGAGTTGGATTCATAAATTTTAGTTACGTCTATTGCAGAATGAATTACGTCATTATCATCGACAGGCTGCTCAATGATCTCTTTCTGATCTGTACTCTCTGATTCGTCATCTGGTTTCTGCTCACGCTCTTCTTCTACAATATCATGTTCTGTTAAACGTGACGTAATTTCTTCTATAAGCTTTGCTTCTTCCTTCTCTGAATAGGTATAGTACTCTGTACGAGTTCCATCATTCTCACGAACACCTATTCGGGCGATTGGAAATTCCCGGGTGTCGGGATGCTGTTTTTCAATAAATGTTTCAGGTTCAATACCATGGCGGATGAGGCTTGTAGACAAGTGTTTAAATTCACGAATAATTGATTGAAACGATTTCAGAACTTCGGAGGATAATGGGTCACCATCAATGAATTTAATAGTCAAATCATCAACACCATTATCAAATAAAAACGATTCTAATTGGTCTTCAGTATCAATATATTGCTCTCTTTTTCGCCGCTTTATCTTAAATAACGGTGGTTTGGCAATGTACACGTAGCCTTCTTCGATAAGCGGTTTCATTTGTCTGAAAAAAAACGTCAGGAGCAGGGTTCGAATATGCGATCCATCGACATCGGCATCAGTCATAATTACGATTTTATGATACCGCGTTTTTTCAATGCTGAACTCGTCAGCACCGATGCCACAGCCTATAGCCGTTATCAACGCCTGTATTTCATTATTGTTTAAGAGTTTATCTAAACGAGCTTTTTCAACGTTGAGTAATTTCCCTCGTAACGGGAGAATGGCCTGAAATTTACTGTCCCGCCCTTGTTTTGCAGATCCGCCAGCCGAATCACCCTCTACGATATAGATTTCGCATTGAGCGGGATCTTTTTCGGAACAATCAGCAAGTTTACCAGGCAATGCAAAACTGTCCAACGCACCTTTTCGCTGTGTTAATTCACGTGCCCGCTTTGCTGCTTCGCGTGCTCGTGCAGACAATAAATTTTTGTCTATGATTCGCCGGGCCTGCTGCGGATTTTCTTCAAGATAGTTACTAAGTCCTTCGTTAACAATTTGTTCAACGATACCCATAACTTCCCGGTTGCCGAGTTTTGTTTTAGTCTGACCTTCAAACTGTGGTTCCGGTATTTTCACACTGATTACACATGCCAATCCCTCCCTGACATCGGTGCCTGTAATCGGTTTTTCATTCTTAAATGAGGGTATGCTTTTCAGGTAGTTGTTTATCGTACGGGTCATTGCTTTCTGCAATCCGGACAGATGTGTGCCACCTTCAAATGTATTTATGTTATTCGCGTATGTAAAAATATTTTCACTGAAACTGTCGCTGTACTGCAGCGATACTTCAACATCAATGTTGTCTTTGAGTGTATGGATATAAATAACATCACAAATCTCCTGCTTGCCTGCGTTCAAATGCTGAACAAATTCAACAATTCCGCCTTCGTAATAAAATTTTTCCCTGCGAGTTCCTTCTTCGGGTCGTTCATCTGTTAAGGTGATAGTAATACCCTTGTTGAGAAACGCCAGTTCGCGAAAACGATTCGCCAGAATATCCCATTTATATTCCAGTGTACTGAAAATTTCTCCATCGGGTTTAAATGTGATTTCAGTACCAGTTATTTTTGTAGGGCGAACCTTTCTGAGTTCCGAAGTTGTATCACCCCTCTCAAATCGCATATGATGTACTGAGCCGTCGCGATGCACTTCAACTTCGAACCATTCGCTTAAGGCATTAACACAGGAAACTCCGACACCGTGCAAACCACCCGATACTTTATAGGAACTGTGATCGAATTTACCTCCTGCATGAAGTACTGTTAGAACGACTTCGACAGCCGGCTTGCCTTCGCCTTCATGAATATCAATCGGGATCCCCCGGCCATTGTCAATGACTGATATAGAATTATCAACATGAATGGTTATCTCAACATGACTGCAAAATCCGGCAAGTGCCTCATCGACACTGTTATCAATAACCTCATAAACTAAATGGTGGAGGCCTCGTTCAGCGGTATCGCCGATATACATACTCGGGCGTTTTCGAACTGCCTCCAGCCCCTCAAGAACGGTGATACTGCTTTGATCGTAATTTTCTGATAAATTTTCATCTTCGATATCAGATTGATTCAACTCGTTTTCCCGGTCACTCATCCTGAAATTTTTTTCTTTAGAAGATAATAAAATTAAAAGTATTTAGAAAGTTGAGGAACTTACTACAATTTTTTAGTTTTTTTAAGCTGCGAAGGAAAAAAATTATTATTCCTTCTATAATTCAACTTCTATTACATCAAAATATTAAATCGGGGTTATATCAAGGAGGGTAGCGGGTTTTAAAACTAAACAAGTTTTTACAATGATTTAAATTGGTAAACTTCCGTCATTGTAAACACATTTTCCTGCACAAATTGTTGCGACGATTTTTCCGGTCACTGATTGATTATGGAATGGTGAATTCCTTGACTTGGAAAAGGATTCAGTAATGTCGATTTTATGTTCCCGGTTTAGATCAATTAACGTAATATCTGCCTTTTTTCCAAGACCCAGTGTGCCACAATTGAGATCTAATACATTTGCCGGACCCACTGTAAATTTTGAGACGAGATCCGATAAATTCATTATACCGCTGGCAACTAATCCTGTTAAAGAAAGAGGGATTGCTGTTTCCAGGCCTGAAATGCCAAAGGGGGCATTTACCAGATCTTTTGCTTTTTCAGCAGGTGAATGGGGTGCATGATCTGTTGCAATAACGGAAATTGTATTATCTAAGAGAGCATTTAATAAAACTTCCTGATCTTCTTTCGTTCCCAATGGGGGATTCATTTTGCCATTTGATACAGCGATGGGCAATATTTCATTGGTTAAAAACAGATGATGAGGAGAGGCTTCAGCGGTTACCGGCAGCCCATTTTCCTGTGCATTACGAACGAAATTTACGGATTTATAATAACTGATATGCTGAATATGTATTCTGGTTTTAACTTTCTTGCAGAGTTCTATATTGCGAGCGACCATATTACTTTCAGCCTCGCCGGGCATTCCGGGAACCCCCATCAAATCTGAAAATTCGCCTTTTCTAATGACTCCATTATTATTTATTGCCATGTCTTCGCAGTGATCAATAATCGATAAATTTGCCTGGCTGGCCAGTTCCATTGCTTTTAGCATTAATTCATCATCTTGAATACAATCACCATCGTCCGTTAACGCAACAATATTTGTTTCATTTTTTAGTTTTATAACATCTGTCAGTTCCATACCCTTGCGATTCCTGGTTAAACAGGCCGTTGGCAACGTATTAACCAGTGATAATTTATTAATAGAGGAATTTAATAAATTCAACGTTTCAACAGAATCTATCGCAGGGTTTGTATTCGGCATCGCTACGATAGTTGTAAATCCTCCGGCGGCGGCGGCTTTTGTACCGGATTGTATATCCTCTTTATATTCAAAACCCGGTTCTCTTAAATGAACATGCATATCAATCAAGCCGGGTGTTATGACTAAGTTTGAAACATCTATAACAATTGTAGAAGATGAATTAGAAACAGCAGCGGGATCAACTAAAATGGAGTCATCTATTCCGATATCTCCAATAGCGTCAATGTTATTTCCTGGATCAATTACCCTTGCATTCTTTAATATCAGCTTCATGAATTATCTTTCGAAAATTATAATTCCCGGGTCAAGTTTAATCCGTCAAACTCTTCTTTCTTTTGTTCGTCTTCAAGCAAACTGTCATCACCTTCGATAAGTGATTTTGCTTTATTGTCAAAACGGTTGATAAAATTGCTGAGAGGAGTTTCTCCTGTTCTGGCATTATCGACTAAATAAAGCCAATTGACTATTATTTTCCTCTGAGCACTTTCTCTCCTGGTCAGTTCTTTTTTAGGTGCAGCCAATGAATTCAGCTTATATCGTAATTTGAAAGCTTCAGATATGAATTTGTCATTAATGTACTTATCCATTTCATTTTCAAGAATTTCAACGAAGATCATGGACAGTCCCTGCATTTTTTCCTCGAGTGCATCTATATTTTGTATGTCGTCTGCACTGTTTTCCAAACTCGAGATCATTGATTCGAGCAATCTTTCTTCGGCTCGTTTTCTAACCTGCACTCTTAAATCTTCTCTTAATTCCCGAATGAATATTTCAGCCTCCGGCCTGATGATATTCACCGATTCAGCAGCGAGCCTTTGAGCAAGTAACTGTTTGATTGCAAGTTATTTTTTGCAAGTCGTGTTATGTTACTCATAATTAATAATATTTTTAAAAACTTAAATATTCATGGTCGTGCTCGATCTTTCAAACCAACCCCTTCTGCAGTCTTCTGATAAACTGGAAAAATAAAATAGACTATTTAGAAATTTGATATGATTAAAATCACAAAAACAATAGAATGGGAAATGGGGCATCGAATCCCAAACCATATTGGGAAATGTAAAAACCCACATGGTCATCACTACAAACTTGAATTGACATTATCTGGACCAATAGGTTCAAATAAAGGATCAAGTTCAGAAGGAATGATAATTGATTTTGGAGACATCAGCAAGTTATTATCGGCTGCCATTTACGATACTCTTGATCATAGTTTTATGATCTGTGAAGACGATAAAATAATGTCTGCATTTTTTAAAAAGCAAGAAAATTTTAAGGCTGTCATCGTCCCCTTCATTCCCACGGTCGAAAATATTTCTCAATGGTGCTACAATCAAATATTTCCACGAATCCCGGAGAATGTTGTAATCGAAAATCTCAGAGTGTATGAAACACCAAACTCCTGGGCTGATTTTACTCCCCGGCAAGTAACATATGCAGATACCAAGAAAACAAATCAACATAAGTGAATTGTTTGTATCTATTCAGGGTGAAGGTAAATATCTGGGCCATCCATCAATCTTCATCAGAACTTCCGGATGTAATTTAAAGTGCCGGTGGGGGCAAACAAAATGTGACACACCTTATACGTCATGGGATCCGGAATCTAACCCCGTCACAATAAAACGTATTATTGATAATGTAAAAAATCTATCGCAAAAATATCCCGAAATTAATGAATTAATTTTAACCGGCGGGGAGCCAATGATACAAAAAAATCTTCATTTGCTAATCGATGAAATAAAAATGCTTAATTATTTTATTACGCTTGAGACCAATGGAACGTCAGCAAAACATTTAAATTTAGATTTTATTTCAATATCACCTAAACTTAAGAGTTCGACCCCGGTTGAATCAAATTTCGAAAAAATGCATGAAGAAAAACGATATAACAAAGAAGCTCTGCTGTTTTGGCTTGATAACTATGACTGCCAATTAAAATTCGTTGTAAACGTTCCGGAAGATGAACTTGAAATTCTGAATCTTTTAAGTGATTTAAACTACAACAGCCCTGATACTATTTACCTTATGCCCCAGGGAATTGATTCAAAACAATTAAAGGAAAACTCAAAATTATGCGTTGATATCTGCCTGAGTCATGGATGGAACGTTAGCCCCAGAGCACACATCGATATATTCGGAAATATCCGGGGTAAATAAAATTCAGAACAAATTTAAAATCTTAATTTTCAGTTTGGAAGCTTCGAATACTCTCACGTTTATTCAATTTCATTTAAATAGTGTCTATCGATTTAATATTCATTAATCAGGCGCTGCAGTTCATTAAAAAACGTATCGACTTCATCTTCTGAATTTTGGTACCCGAAACTTAACCGAATTGCCTCAAAAGCAGATTTTCGAGATACCCCCATTGAGGTTAAAATGCGACTGGGCGATTTTGATTCTGCAGAACAGGCACTGCCAGTGCCAATGATGATATGACGTTCACCCAGCATTCGCATGACAATCGCTCCTTCGTAAGCGGGAAGGCTTACATTAATTATAAATGGGGATCCATGTTCTCCTGAATTAAACTGAACATTTAGTCTTCTGCCTCTCCTGTCATATAGTTTATTAAAACCATCCCTGGTTTTTCGAATGATTAAAGATGTTTTTTGCATTAACTCTTTTTTTATTGAGAATAGTTTTTTTACTGCTGAACAAAACATGAAAATTCCCGGCACATCCAGACTGCCTGAACGTAGATTATTCTGTTGACCTCCTCCTTCAAAAACAGGCGTTAGTTTGACTCTTCTTTTTCGGATTACCAAGGCTCCAACGCCACCTGGTCCATGAATTTTATGACCGGCAAATGACATTAAGTCTACCCGGGCTGATTCCCAGGGAATATCCAATTTACCTAATGCTTGAACTGCATCAATGTGCAGTAATGCACCCGGTGCTTTTAAATTCATAATTTCTCTAACACCTGCTAAATCCTGTATCGAGCCTGTTTCGTTCTGAACCAGACATACAGAAACCAGTTTAGTTTGTTTTGTCAAGCATGTTGCCAGATGATCGAAATCAATCAACCCCGAACGATCAACATTTACAAATTTTACACTATTCTTAAACTGTGAAAGTCTTCGTAAAGGGTTAAATACAGATGGATGCTCAACAGTTGTTGAAACCAGCGAATTACCTGAGGGACGGGGACAAAATGAATTGAGTCCAAACAACGCAAGGTTATTGGCTTCGGTACCGCCACTTGTCCAAATAATCTCAGAATCATCAGGTGCTGTTCCAACTAGTTCCAAGAGTTCTTTTGAAACTCTGCCAAGCTCTTTTCGTGTTGTAAGTCCTAACGAGTGTGGTGCACCGGGATTGGCATAATGACGTTGTAATAATTCTCCGAACTGATCTATCAATTCAGGAAATAAAGGAGTGGATGCTGCATTATCAAAATAAATTAGATTATCGGTATCTTCCATATTTGGGCACTGTAAAATTTGTTTGGAGGATTTAATACACTAAATTCAAGAATACAAATATCATAATTGCTGCAATGGAAAGAACAACAGTCAATTAACGGTCAAAATGAGAGAAGAAGACCTATTCAGAACAATGGTAAAAAAACGAATTTCCAAGGCATCAATAAAGAATCGAATCCGAGAATTAGCCCGTCAAATAAATTCAGATTATGAAGATCAATCTGTTATTTTCCTAATAATTGCAAATGGTGCACTTATTTTTGGCTCTGATCTGGTTCGTCTTATCTCTGTACCACTTAAGTTTGACACATTATCTGTATCAACTTACATTGGAACTGAAAGCACAAAGACATTATCACTGAACTCAAGACTCAAACTGGACATAACCAATCAAAACATTGTGATAGCAGATGACATATTCGATACAGGATATACGCTGAGTTGCGTTTTTGAAATTGTCAGGAAATTCAAACCAAAAACAATAAAATCCTGTGTCTTGATATCAAAACGTAAAAACAGAACGTTAGATTTTACTCCTGATTATGTCGGATTTGAAATCGATGATGAATTTGTGGTCGGTTATGGTCTTGACTATAACGAAGACTACAGGAACTTAGAATATATCGGTGTACTAAACCAAAGCATTTATAAATAATATCATGACGTTATTTTTCGATTTTCTTCAAATAATTCAGAATTTATTACAATACCTGATACAGGTTGGGATGCTTGCAGCAATTATTTATACAACATTGTTATTTATTAAAGGTACCCGGGCAGAACCCATACTGATTGGAATTGTCATGACGATTCTCGGCGGCTGGTTTTTTGCACATCTTTTGGGACTTGAAGTCATCCAATGGATCCTGACGAAATTGCCGGCACTAATGGTATTTGCAATGCTCATAATTTTTCAGCCGGAAATTCGTCGGGCATTTGCAGAGATTGGTATAAATCCCCACCGATTTATTAAAAGTAATAAAAGAGTTTCTAAAACAATTGACAGTTTAATTGAAACTTCTTACAACTTAGGCGGTAAACATATTGGTGCGTTAATTGCTGTTGAACGTGATATTGGAATGAGATCGTATACCGAATCCGGTGTACAGATAAATGCACCAATATCTGTGGAGCTGTTAATGACAATTTTTCATCCTAATACGCCGCTGCACGACGGTGCTGTTGTGATAAAAAACGGTATAATTCTATCTGCTTCATGCTTTTTCCCCCTCACTCAAACCCAATTAAGTCGAACTTTAGGCACACGTCACCGTGCTGGAATTGGAATTACAGAAGAAACGGATTCAATAGTAATAATTGTATCTGAAGAAGATGGCAATGTCAGTGTTGCAAAAAAGGGTCGATTAGTAAAAAATATTGATAAAGAAAGACTGCGGCGACATTTAATAAATTTTCTATTAAAGGAGAAACCAAAGACCGTCATTGAGCAGACTTCAATAACACCTAAAGAGAAAATGGTTTTTCTAAAAAATCTGCTGATAAAAAGAAAAAGAGGTTGATCAATCGTGAAATTGCACCCGTTTATTACTATAGATTTTCCGAGAAAATTTGCGTCTCTGTTATGTGCAGGTGCAATTTGCTATTTTGTCCATAAACAGATCCAGGAAGAAGAAGTGTTCAGAGATATTCCGGTGACATTCAAACATTCAGAAGACTTAGTAATCCTAAAAAATGAAGTCCAGAAAATCAACGTTAAATTAAGAGGACCGAAACGACGATTAAAAAATCTAACGAATGCTGATATTAAAATTATCGGACAAATCAGTGATCAGGCAATCAGCGGTCGCTATACGGTTTTACTGAGAGAAAAAAATATTGAAATACCAAGGAATTTAAATATTATTGAAATTACACCGGACTCACTCATTGTTCATGTTGATACTGTAAAGACAATTGAGGGTGTGCCAATTCGATGTCGTTTTACCGGTCAACTTCCCGAAGGATATGGCAGAAAAAACTTTCAGGTTTTACCTAAAACAGCAGGAATATCCGGACCGTCCGGGGTTGTTAGTGATATTAAAGAACTTGTAACCAATGCAATTGAACTGGATCGAAATATTCATGAAGATTTTGAAGTTGAAGTGCCATTGTTAAAGATACCCCAACTCTCCATTTCTCCGGAAACTGTAAAAGTGACAGTTGAACTTTACAAAATGAAAGACAGTAAATTTTTTAACAATCTGGATATTTCGATAATGGAAAATAATAGTGATCTATTTTTCGTCGAACAATTTGTTAATCCGATCAACCCAAAAATTGAAGCGGTTCTGGGAGGACCAAAATCAACAATTGACATCATAACAAGTTCATCCCTGCGACCGTTTATTGATATCTCTGACATTTCAAAATCAGGAATTTATAAACTGCCGGTGCATTTATGGGTGGATGCCAAAGACTGTAAAGCATTGGAAATAAAACCAATGATTGTTGAAGTTAAAATGAGTCGGAAGCAGTAAAGATCCACTTTCCGGCGATGTTATACAGAGAATCTATCTGGATTTCTTATCGTAAATTTACCTGATTCAGTGGTATGGGACTTCAACCAATTTAAAATTAACGGCCTCGCTGTAAATCCGCCAAAGATTAGAATGAACAACAGGGTATGACACTTCATGAAACGACTTCTCATAAGAGAGTGGGATTAAATCTCCGTTGATGAAAACAATGTTAAAAAAAAATTGAAATGTTACCCGAGAGAATCAATGAGTTTAATTAACGGCATAAACAATGCAATAACGATCCCGCCAACGACACCTGCAAGAAAACAAATCATAGCAGGTTCAATTAATGCAGTCAACACTTCTACTGTTTGATCAACTTCCTCTTCATAGTTAACGGCAATTCGTCCCAACATGTCAGGCAATGATCCTGTTTCTTCTCCGACTTCAATCATGCTGACAACCATCCCTGGAAATACTTGAGTTGATTCGAGAGGTTTCGTCATTCCTTCACCTTCTGCGACGGCATCATGAACTGTCTGTATTGCATCTGCAACAAGCTGGTTGCCAAATGTATCCCTGGTAATTATTAATGCCTGCAAAATAGAAACACCTGAACTCATCAACGTGCCAAGCGTAGAACAAAATCGAGCGGTATTAATTTTTATTACCAACTGATTTATCGGTGGAACTTTATAGGCAATATAGTCAAAAGCATAAGAACCTATTTTTGTTTTCATTGCCATTTTAAATAGAAAATATCCTGCTCCTCCAGCAATTAACCCCTGCAACCACTTCGTCTTCATGAAATCACTGACAGCCATAACAAAAACAGTGAAACCCGGCAAAGGTTCACCTGCCAACATTTCATCAAATATTTTGGCAAATTTGGGAACGATAAAGATCATTAACCCGGATGCAATTGAAAGTGCAATAAATAAAACTGATAACGGGTAAGTCAGTGCGGTTTTGACTCTGGCTTTCAATTTTGCTGATTTTTCCATAAATTCGGCAAGCTTATCCAATACACTCTCCATAGATCCGGATGCTTCACCGGCCCGGATCATATTAACAAACAATCTGTTAAACGATTTCGGGTGTTTTGACATTGCTTCAGAAAATGTCATACCGCCTTCGATATCATCGGCCAATTCTCCAATTACTTGTTTAGCCATGGGATCTTTCGCTTGTTTCTCAAGAGTTCGCAAACCTCGAAGCAAGGGTAAACCCGCGTCAAGCAATATTCCAAGCTGGCGTGTAAACCGGCACAATAATTTTAGAGAAAGTTTCGGACTCCAAAACGGTATAAACCTAAGACCGCCACCTTTTTTTCTTTTTGCCTGAATCCCTGGATATTGCATCACCATCTTTTCCTTGACCATCCATTGCAGCATAGTTGAATTGTGCCATATGATGATCCTCCTGATTTATTCAATCGATTCGAATAATTATTTAGTTCCCTGCATCTGTTGAATAACACTTTGTGCATCTTTACACTTAGTAATTAATTCACCGTACGAAATTTTACCCTCCTGATATAACTCCGTCAACCGTGCATCCAAAGTCTGCATTCCATATTTAGCACCGGTTTGAATATCAGAGGTTATTCTAAATGTTTTTCCATCTCTGATTAATGATTTAATCGATGGGGTACTTATCATTATTTCATGTGCAGCAACTCGACCTGGCCGGTCATGCCTTGGACATAAAACCTGTGAAATAACTGCAACAATTGAGTTCGCTAACTGGATTCTGATCTGTTCTTGCTGATCTGCTGGAAACGCACCAACTATACGATCAATTGTTTCAGCTGCACCTGTAGTATGAAGAGTACTAAATACTAAATGGCCGGTTTCAGCTGCGGTAACTGCTGATTCAATGGTTTCTAAATCCCTCATTTCTCCAACCAGAATAATATCAGGGTCCTGACGCAATGCTCCTCTCAACCCATCAGCAAATGACGGAACATCAACATGAACTTCCCGCTGGGTCACAACACATTTTTTATGCGGATGATAGAATTCGATAGGTTCTTCAATTGTTATTATATGATCATTACGCTCATGGTTAATAATATTTATCATCGATGCCAATGTTGTAGATTTACCACTTCCTGTAGGCCCGGTAACTAAACACATTCCTCTCGGTTTGAATAAGATATCCTTTATAATCGGGGGAAGACCAATCTGTTCAAGTGTAAGTAGATCATTTGGAATAACACGTAAAACCATCCCGATATTCCCTTTTGTTTTAAATACGCTGACTCGAAATCGTGCAGCTGTTCCGAATGCAAACCCAAAGTCGCATCCACCATGTGTCCGGATTTTCTGCTGATTTTCCAGTGCTGTGATTGACTTCATCAGACTTTCTGTATCATCAGGAGTCAGAGGAGCGGTGTCAAGACTTACGATGTGTCCGTCCATCCGTATCATTGGAGGTACCCCCACTTGAATATGAAGATCACTACCACCTTCATCAAGGATCAACTGCAATAAATCATTCATCTCTATGGCCATAAAAATCCCAACCGTATCTTTATCTTTTCGGCATATTAATTAATATATCAAAAAAAGCTGTCAAACTGCTGTCGTTCCCATAAATAAATAATGTCTGATCCTGTTGTTGTATTAATTCCCGCTATATCAACCTGTGTCAGTAACTGATTAATAAATATGTTAATTTCTTTATTGACAGGTTATAAGGTGTTTAGTATTCATCTTATAAACAGGGTTAGATCGATGTATCTTCTTTTATATTAATTAGAAAAAAATTTTATTGACAAATCAACAGCTTTTAATAGGAATATAATAAAGTTAAAATATATAATAAATTATTAAAAAAATGATAACAAATCCGAACGTTAAACTCTATTATTCTAAACTTGTTTTATTAAAACATAAAATGTATCTTGTTAATCCATAAGATTAAGGGGTGAAATAAAATATGAAAATCAGTGTTCCAACACACAGCTTAGTTATGAGTCTTAGAAAAGTCTTGAATATTGTCAGTCCAAGATCAACACTGCCTGTTTTATCAAATGTTCTCTTAACCGCCTCGAAAAATGAATTGTCATTATTTACAACTGATTTAGAAATTTGTATTACTACCAAAATAACTGCTGAAGTAGAATCTGAAGGCCAAACAACAATTCCGGCAAAGAAGTTCGGCCAGATCGTAAGCACATTGTCGGGAGAGAATGTAACAATTGAAACAGATTCTGAACTTATAACAAGTATCTCTTCGGGAAAAGCCCTGTTCAAAATAATGGGATTAAATCCATCCGAATTTCCCAAAGAGACTGAATTTCAGGAAAATCAGACATTATTGTTTAATAAGATGGATTTTCTGAAGATTTTAAAAAAAATCTGTTATTCAAGCAGCAAGGATCAAACCCGGATCATTTTGAACGGAATTCTTCTAAGTATGAGAGAAGGAAATTTAACGGCAGTTGCAACAGATGGGCGACGGTTGGCTTTAGTAGAAAAAGTACTTGATAATCAGGACTCTCTCATAGACTGCGATGTCATCTTGCCCAGTAAAGTGGTTAATGAATTACAAAAACTTTTGGATGAAGATGGCGATGCCAGTATAAAATTATCCGATTCAAATGCAACCTTTATTATTGATAACACGGTTTTAACGACGAAATTAATAGAGGGAAGTTATCCAAATTACCGCCAGGTTATACCTGCTTCGTTTACTAATTCTATACAACTGCCGCGGGAAAATTTTTCAGAGGTACTTAACCGGGTATCAATTGTGGTCAACGAATCAGGTTCATCAGTGAAATTTTCTTTAGAACAGGATGAGGCTGTTTTAGAAGCAAATTCTGCTGAAATCGGTGAGGCAAATGAATCAATGCAAGTTGCTTACCAGGGAGATCCTCTTTCTATTTCATTTAATCCCGACTATCTTAAAGATCCTTTAAAAGTATTGGATTGTGATGAATTGACGCTTCGGTTTAATGACGAATATAAACCTGTTGTTATGCTTGGAGATGAGGGGTTTTTATATGTCATTATGCCCATGCGCAGTTAAGCTCTGATGATTAATGGGATTGTTTAATGAAATAACTGCAATACACTTTCGAAATTTCACCAAACTCAATCTGACATTCAGCTCCGGAATTAATGTTTTTGTTGGCGAAAACGGCCAGGGAAAAACAAATATCCTGGAATTAATCTATTTCATTTCTATTCTCAGATCTTTCAGAAGCAATAACTTGAAGAATCTGATTCAATGGCAGCAGAATTCGTTTTTACTTTCGGGGTGTGTAGAATGTCTTAATAGTAAAATGAAACTTAGTGTTCAGTTGGGTGAAACCAGAAGCCTGTATTTAAATAATACTAAAATTAACCGAGCAAGTGAATTTATCGGCAGGATACGGTGTGTCCCGTTTGTATCCGAAGATATATATTTAGTTTATGGCAGTGGAAGTGATCGCCGAAAGTTTCTTGATATAACTTTATCTCAACTCTATCCGGATTACCTGTCAGCACTTCAAAACTATAATAAGGCGGTTAAATCAAGAAACAGGCTGTTGAAATGTGAACCTGTAAATTTTAAGGCGATTGGTGTGTTTGATTCCATATTAGCCACTGCAGGTGCATTGATAACACAGTACCGTTATCGATTTTGTAATCGGTTAAATGAGCATTTAACCGATATTTCTCCAATAATGCTTGCTGGTAACGACCGGATAAAAATTAAGTATGAGTTCTCATATGACATTTCGGAAAAAGTGCAGACACAGGAAGAATTTCAACGTAGTTATCTCAATGCATTAAAAAAAAACATTGATAAAGACAGTCAATATAAACTGACAAGTGTGGGACCGCACAGAGATGATTTTCTTATTTTTTTCAATGAAAAATCACTAAACAATTTCGGTTCTGAAGGTGAGTGTCGGATTACTGTAATAATCTTAAAAATAGCATCCGGAAGGCTGTCAAATGAAACAGACAATAATAATGTTATTTATATTATAGATGATGTATTCGGTGAACTCGATGAAAAAAGAAGAGAATCGTTTCTAACATATCTTCAGGATATTAAACAGGTATTTATCACAACAACCGATAACAAAATTCTTGATTGTTTGCCGCATTCGTCAGTGTTTAACATAAGCAATGGCAAGGTTGTAAAATGTAAGGAATAAAACGATTGAAATGAATGCAAAAGAGCTGAGACAAAAATATTTGGGTTTCTTTAAAAAATATAATCATAAAGAAATAAAAAGTGCACCGCTGATACCGGATAATGATCCAACTGTATTATTTATTACAGCCGGTATGCATCCTCTTGTTCCCTATTTACTGGGACAGAAACATCCTCTGGGAAAGCGCCTTGTAAATTATCAAAAGTGTATTCGCACCGGTGATATTGATGAGGTTGGTGATGATGTTCATCTGACATTTTTCGAAATGTTGGGTAACTGGTCTTTAGGTGATTATTTTAAGACTGACGCAATTGAGTACAGTTTTGAATTTTTAACGTCATCGGATTATTTAAATATTTCCCTGGAACAATTAGCATTCACCGTATTCGCCGGTGATTCCGACGCCCCGTTTGATGAAGAATCTTATAATAAATGGGTGTCATTGGGAGTCTCACCCGACCGAATCGCTAAATTGGGAAAGAGTGACAATTGGTGGGGACCTCCTGGAAAAACCGGACCATGCGGTCCGGATACAGAAATTTTTTATTGGAGTGGTACTGAACCTCCCCCTGAAAAATTTGAGCCGGAAGATAAACGATGGGTTGAAATATGGAATGACGTATTCATGCAGTATAACAAAACATTAACCGGTGAATTTGAGCCGCTTTCTAAACCAAATGTTGATACCGGGATGGGCGTTGAAAGAGTAACCGCAGTTTTACAGGGAAAATCAAGTGTTTATGATACAGAATTATTTCAGCCGTTGTTTGCGAAATTAAGTCAAATCTCAGATTGCGAAAATCCCGGAGATACACAAAGTGGCCGGATTATTGTTGAACATTTGCGTTCAAGTACATTTATTCTGGCCGATGGCATTTCTCCATCCAGCGTTGACCAGGGATATGTTCTTCGTCGATTAATCAGACGTGCTGTTCGAGAGGGAAGACAATTGGGCATAAAAGAGAAATTTACATCAAAGATCGCTGAAGAAGTTATAACCGAATACTCCGATGTCTATCCTGAATTACAAACAAATAAAACGTTTATTTTAGATGAATTGGAATGCGAAGAAATACAATTTTCCAGAACGTTGGAAAAAGGTATTCATGAGTTCAATAAAGTGATTGAGTCGATACCGGCAAATCTTGAGCGAAAAGTTATCAGTGGGCGAAAAGCCTTTTATTTATACGATACATTCGGATTTCCAATTGAATTGACAATTGAATTGGCAAGAGAGAATGGCTTTGAGGTTGATGAAGCGAAGTTCAAAGCAGCCTTTGAAAAACATCGGGAATTGTCACGAAAAGGTGCAGAAAGAAAGTTCAGAGGTGGACTCGCCGACAGATCAGAGGAGACAACAAGACTTCATACAGCAACACATCTGTTACATCAGGCATTAAGGCAGGTTTTGGGGAATCATGTTGCCCAGAAGGGATCGAATATAACAACCGAACGACTGCGATTCGATTTCTCTCATCCGGTAAAGCTGGCCGGAGACGAGATACAAGAGGTGGAAAAAATTGTTAACGAAAAGATTTCTGAAGACTTACAGGTTACAAAAGAAGAAATGACAGTAGAAGAAGCGAAATCTCAGGGGGCAATCGGATTATTCGAGGAGCGATACGGTGAAAGAGTCAGCGTTTATACAATTGGGAATTTTAGTAAAGAAATTTGTGGAGGACCTCATATTTCAAATACCCAAAAACTAGGCTCTTTTAAGATAAAAAAGGAAGAAAGTTCAAGCCGCGGAATAAGACGAATAAAAGCGGTGTTAAAATAAATTTTACTGTAGTAAAACGATTAAATATATGGAGAATTCAGTATGTCTTTAACACCATCAAATATGATGCCGCTGGGAACACGGGCACCCGACTTTCAGCTGATAGATACAGTGTCAAATAAGGAATTAAGTCTAAATTCACTTAAATCAGACGTCGCAACAGTAATTATGTTTATATGTAATCATTGTCCCTATGTAATTCATATTCAGGATGAGCTGGTCAGGCTCGGTAACGACTATAAAAAAAATGGTGTTTCGTTTGTTGCTATTAACTCAAACGATGTATCAAACTATCCGGCAGATTCACCAGAAAAAATGAAAGAAGTTGCGGAAAAAAACCAATACCCTTTTCCCTACTTATTCGATGAAACTCAGGAAGTAGCAAAATCTTACAATGCAGCATGTACACCGGATTTTTACATTTTTGACGGTGATTTAAGCTGTGTATATCGTGGACAAATGGACAACTCCAGACCGGGTAACAATGTACCACTGACCGGAAGTGATATTCGTCAGGCTCTGGATAATATCCTGGAAGGTAATCCGATCGATCAGAATCAGAAGCCGGGTATGGGATGTAATATTAAGTGGAAGTAAGCCGGTTGTGATAAAAATTAAGTACCAGATTATTTTTCTTTCGATATTTTATCCGGGTCTTTTTGAATCTGTTTACATTTCTAAAGTTAATCCATCATAGGCAAGATTCATAAAATCCGGCAGAGTCTCTTCGGTTTCCTTATGTAACCCAATTCGATGAGTAAGATGTGTAAAATATGTTGTCTTTGGACACAGGGTATGTGATAGTTCTATTGCTTCCTGCAGATTAAGATGACCAGGATGTTGTTTAGAATCTATCCATAAAGCACTTAATATTAAAATATCTGAATTTTTAACTTTATTTACACTTTCCAACGGCAGTGATTTGCAATCAGCCAGGTATGAAATTTTTGCAGATCCACAGTTAAAAACATATCCTTTTACATTTGTTTCACCATGGTTTATGTCAACGGGATCAACAGTCATATTTTTAACGGTGAATTGGTCATTTGAAACCGTGTTGATATCAAATCGCGGGCGTGTTAATCCCGGACCGGGTTTGGTAATGGTATAGTTAAAACATTCTGTAAATTGCGTGTGCATAAAATCCGGCATATAGACAGGAATTTCCTCTTTTTGCAGGTAATTGAATACTCGTAAATCATCAAGTCCAAAAATATGATCTGCATGAAAATGGGTATAAAGAACGCCATCTATTTTTGTGATTTTTTCCCGAAGACACTGATGTCTGAAATCAGGTCCGGTGTCAACGATTAGTCGGGTTGACTCATTAATAATTGAAATACTGCATCGTGTCCGGTTATCTCTTGAATCACATGACTGGCATACCCCGCATGAACAGCCAATTTGAGGCACACCAAATGACGTACCGGTTCCTAAAAACGTTAATATCATACGGAAATTCTTTATGTTTTTTCATGTTGGAATTTATGAGAATCCAAAAATCACGTAAAATCTATTTGTTATGTACATCTTTTTCAACAGGCCTGTGAATATTGCTCAAATCACGATTCTGATAGCAAATAGTTACTATAGACAGTTAACAACTTCAGTTATATGTTTTTGAGGAGCGATTTTCCAGTATGATATGGGTCTTTATTAATTCAAAACAAAACTCTAAGAAAGTTACACCCCCGCGATGTCTTGCAAGTTTGGAACTGCTGCCAATAAAAACGAAGTTAAAAATAGGTTTTATCTTGATCGGTCAGATTAATAAATTAGAAGCGTATGAATTTCGAGAATATCAACCATTATATGATTATATTTTTTTGTCGGATTCAAACCGTATCCCCTGAATTGTTATTACTCTGGCACTTTCCCCGCATATTAATTTGTCCTGAATCTACTTGTATATGAGAATAGAAAAACAAAGAATCCCGGAAAAGTGATTGTCATCATCTCAACATCTAAAATCCTCCTTTTAAAGCTGTAAATGAATAAAATTACTGTGAATATTACGCAAAAAATAAATACCCGGATTAAGCAAATTTCACCCTATGATCCCGGGAAACCGATTGAAGTTGCTGCAGAAAATTATGGATTAGATGTCAATGATATCATTAAGTTGGCATCAAACGAAAGTGCCCTGGGTGTATCACCGGCAGCAGTCAGGGCGATTCGGGAAAATGCAGAATCGTGCTTTCGATATCCTGAAGGAAGTGCCTGGAAACTTAGAAATAAAATTGCAAATAAATTTAATGTTTCAGCAGATCAAATAATCATGGGAAACGGGTCAAATGAGATATTGACATTTATTGGCCACTGTTTTATGAATAATGCAACATCAGTTGTTTCAAGCGAACATAGTTTTGCGGTTTACAAGATGGTTACACAGCTCTATAATGCACGGTCTATTCAAGTTCCTGTGACTCCGGATTTGGTTCTGGACATACATAAAATGGTTGATGCAGTTGAGAGTGACACATCGGTTATTTTTATCTGTAATCCGAACAATCCAACGGGGACAATGATTAAAAATGAAGACCTGGACTCAGCAGTCGGCAAGATTCCTGAGGACGTATTGGTGGTTATTGACGAAGCCTATGCTGAAATTGCATTGGAAACAATGCCGGATTCAATTCGATATATTACAGAAAAACCGAATGTTATAATTTGTAGAACATTCTCAAAAGCATATGGTCTGGCAGGACTGCGTCTGGGGTTTGGTATCGGGCCGGAAAATTTAGTTCAGGCGTTACAAAAAGTCCGGCAGCCTTTTAATGTTAATTTAATCGCACAAATTGCCGGATCTGCAGCAATTGACGACGATGAATTTATTACCCAATCAAAACAAAATTATCAGGAAGCAAAATTATATCTGGAAAAATTCTGCAAGGATCTTGGCTTAAAGTACATACCGACGACAACAAATTTTATGCTTATCGATGTTCGCGATGGTATTGAAGTTACAGAACAGTTGCTTAAACGAGGAATTATTGTAAGGTCAATGAAAGGATATGACCTGGCACAGTATATCAGAGTTACATTCGGCACACCTGACGAAAATCAAAAATTCGTAAATGTTCTAAGGGAATTACTGAATAAAGAATAATAATGAATGTATTTGATCTATTAAAGCATCGTGGTTTTATCTATCAATTGACAGATGATACAGAAATAGAAGAAAAACTGGCAAATGATAAATTAGTCTTCTATATCGGCATTGATCCAACAGCTGACAGTTTACACATCGGACATCTTCTCCCGTTGATGGCTGCTAAATGGCTGCAGGAATATGGACATAAGCCTATTATCTTAATCGGTGGCGGAACAGCAATGGTCGGGGACCCGTCCGGCAAAACAGAAATGAGAATGATGCTGACTGATAAGCAGATACAATCTCATGGGCAGGCATTAAAAGATCAACTGAGTAAATTCATCTTCGTTGATGCACAAACGGACGGATCCCTAAGAGACGATAATTCAGCGATTATTTTAAATAACAGGGACTGGCTTCAGAATTTAAAATATATTGAATTTCTACGAGACTTTGGCCGACATTTCAGTGTTAATAAAATGCTGGCAGCTGAATCAGTAAAACTCCGACTGGAAACAGGCCTTTCATTTTTGGAATTTAACTACTCGCTTTTACAATCTTATGATTTTTATATACTTGCAAAAGATCATAACTGCGTTCTTCAGTTAGGCGGACAGGATCAATGGGGAAATATTATTGCAGGTGTCGATCTAACCAGACGGATTCTCAGTAAACCAGTTTACGGTATGACGTTTCCACTGTTGACAGATAAGCAGGAACGGAAATTCGGCAAGACGGTTGACGGTGCTGTCTGGTTGGATAAATCTAAAACATCCATATTTGACTATTACCAATTTTGGCGAAATGTGGATGACGCAGATGTGGGCAGGCTTTTATTTTTTTATACCACTCTTCCGATTGATGAAATCAAATATTTAGCATCATTGGAGGATCCTGAAATAAATCGGGCGAAAGAAATTCTTGCATTTGAAGCAACATGTTTGGTCCATGGCGAGGATGCGGCAAAAGAGACATTTACTGCAGCAGCCGGGCAGTTCGGCTGTGCGGATAAAGAATGTAAAATTAAAACATCCAGTAAAATTAAAAATATAGAAATTCACGATAATTCTTTAAATTTGCCCTCTTACACTATTACGAATTCGGATATGGATAACGGATACTGGATCATTAAACTCATTGTCGATTCGGGACTCGAAAATTCAAATGGAGCTGCGAGACGTCTGATTAAGGGGGGAGGAGCTTATCTCAATGATTCCCGGATAACGGATATGGATAAAGAGATTAAGCGTTCAGATTTTAGTAACGGAAAATTAACACTTCGAAGTGGCAAAAAGAACCTGCGCCAAATAATACTTTCAAATTCACGATAACTGAAACATGACGTGATGCCCGAGTTAATATAACCTCTTTGAACCACGGTAATCAGCAGTGAAAATCAAGGAACAAAATTCTGTTTCAACACAAGAAGGATTGTATAGTATTTGCACTCACCCGGCCCGGTGTGGGTAATAATTTATTGTTTTTCAATCATTGATTTCTCAGGATAATTGGATGAAAATTGACGAAGAAAAATACCTCAAATCCTTATTTCCACAATTAACCGGTGATAGTGAAATCATCATTCCCCCGGGTGATGATTGTGCAGGTTTGAAGTTAAGTGATGACTCCATTTTATTGCTGACAGTTGATCAACTCGCAGAAAACGTTCACTACTGTTCTAAGGATTCAGCCGAACCAACTTGCCCAAAAAAGGCAGGCAGAAAATTGCTTGCACGAAGTATTAGTGATATTGCAGCTATGGCCGGGAGACCCTTATATGCTCTTCTTGCTGTCAGTATGTCTCCGGAATACAGTCAGGAATGGCTGAATGAATTTACTCTGGGTATCCTGGATCTTGCTGAAGATTACAATATTCACATTATTGGAGGAGACTTGGCTTCAGCAAATACAAATGTTGCCAGTTTAACATTACTGGGGATGGTTTCTACAAAACAGGTATGCAAACGAAATCAGGCCAATGCTGGAGATGTTATTTTTGTTACCGGTGAATTTGGCGGTTCTCTCGAGACCGGAAAGCATCTTGATTTTCAGCCTAGATTAGACGAAGCATTGTGGCTGGCAGAAAATGATTTTACAAACACAATAATTGATATCAGTGATGGCTTAATTCAGGATCTGGTACGTCTGTGTAACGCGTCTTCAGTCAGTGCTGTTATCGATGAAAATAATATTCCACGATCAAAAATTAATGACTTGGAATTACCGCTTAAAAATGCGTATCTGGATGGCGAGGATTATGAATTGTTATTTGCCGTTCCAGAGCGACGAAAATACGAATTAATTGATCAATGGCCATTTAATGTTCGATTAACACACATTGGTCAATTAATAGAAATTGAAACCGAAATATCAATCGTTACAAACCATGGAAATAACGTAACGCCACTGGTGGAAGATTCCTTCGACCATTTCGAGGTTCAGCCTTAAAAAAATAAGAATGACCCCGGGATGCGGCAAATAAGGTTCCGGAGCCGGTTTCGTTTGTCCCGGCCGGGGTTTTAAAGCAGAATTTGGATTTTAGATTTCAGGAATGTTATCGAAAAATTTGTAACCCTGAAACAATATTCAACGCCCTGATTTTCCTTAAATTAATAAAATCAGATCGTTTTTTGAGTGATTGTATTTAAGATTGAATGGAATCACATGATTATTCCAAAAAAATTCGAAAATTATTAACCCTGTTACTGAGTGTAGGCTCGGACACGTATTGAATAACCAGTGGCTTCTACACAAGTGCCGGCAAGTAAACCCATGAGTGGTATTAACGTTTTTATGACAAAAAAACACGTCTCTCCATTTTTTAAATCAATCACTGATCTTACCAAAAATAAACTTTCTGTTGTTGGGTTTTCAGTTGTTTTAGCGGTCAGTATTTTATGTGTATTCGCACCGATTATTTGCTCGAACAGTCCAACACAAATTCACCCCTGGATCGGATCCCGGTCACCCGGATATCAATCTCCGCCCTGCTTATCAGAAAATGTGTTTACAGTTGGACTTTCCCCGGAAACATCAATAAGAGTGCTTGGATATAAAGCCTTAAACTATACGGTTAAACGGTCAATTTCGGAACGACTGCGAATTGTGGTGAAACGCGGCAATATTCACAAACTTACCCTATTGACCGGAGCGAAGAGTTTGATGGAATATGATCTAAACTCAGGGTTTGAAACCGCCTGGGAATTAAACGAATCAGATGAAAGGGGGCGTCGCTTACCTGAAGTAAATTTAAAAATTGGTGAGCCTGTACCGGAAGGCTTAATGAATCCGGGCCAACGGGTTATGATCGTCCAACTTATCAAAAAGGCGGATGATGAAATTATCCGGTTTGAATTTAATAATGAGATTGTAAAACGAATCAGACGAGATGGCACAGAGATCGATAAAATATCATTAAAAGGCGAATCGATCACAAGTATCAGGACGGATAGTGGGAACGTGCTGAGGATGACGTTTCTACTGGGTACCGATGAATTAGGGCGCGATTTGTTCAGTCGAATTTTATATGGCGGCAGAATCTCTCTTCTTATCGGAATTGTAGCAACTGCAGTCAGTTTGTTGATTGGAGTTTGTTACGGAGCAATTTCAGGGTATTCAGGAGGTAAAATCGATCAAATTATGATGAATATAATTGATATACTCTATGCAATACCATTCATGTTTTTGGTCATAATTCTTCTGGTGTTGTTTGGCAGAAATATTGTCATACTTTTCATCGCCCTGGGTGCAGTACAATGGTTAACTATGGCCAGAATTGTTCGGGGACAGATTTTTTCGTTAAAAGAAAAAGAATTTGTTGATGCTGCCCGGGTCTGTGGTGCAAGCTCAAAACGAATAATTTTCTATCATTTAATACCAAACGCGATTGGGCCCATTATTGTTTATGCGACATTGACAGTTCCTGTCGTCATTCTTGAAGAGAGTTTTCTGGCGTTTATCGGGTTATCCGTTCAATTCAATGGACAAAACCTTGATTCCTGGGGATCTCTTGTACAACAGGGCATGCTGTCACTTGGGACCGGAGGTGAACGATATTGGCTCCTGATTGGTCCGTCACTTACTATGGCTCTTACCTTATTCGGATTAAATTGTTTGGGTGATGGCCTAAGAGATTGTTTCGATCCAAAAACAAAATCAAACAGATAGAATAAACCTTGAAACAATTTCTTCTGCTCAAAATCTCACTTAGGGAGTTTATCATTATGTATACAAACGAAACTCTTAAAAATTCAAATCTCTGTTTCAATGAAAAACAGTGACATTCTCCAACTAAAAAATTTTTGTGTTACCTATAACACCAATCGAGGGAAGTTATGCGCAGTCAATAATGTGAATTTAAGACTGAAATATGGCAATACATTAGCGATAGTAGGTGAAAGCGGGTGCGGCAAAAGCTCACTTGCTTTTGGTCTGATGAAATTATTTAACAAGAAAGACGTTTCGATCAGTGGAGACCTAATATTTGCCGGGGAAAATCTTATTAGTGCGAACGAAAAGAAAATGCAGTTGGTTAGAGGGAAAAAAATGGCAATGGTGTTTCAGAATCCAATGACCAGCTTAAACCCTTACCTGAAAATCGGGACCCAGGTGATTGAACATGCACAACGGCATTTAGGCCTATCAAAAAATGAAGCGAAAAATCAGGCGATATCATTGCTCAACAAAGTTGGAATCCAGGATGCTGCAAGTGGTGTAACTCATTATCCTTACGAATTCTCCGGGGGAATGAGACAACGATCAATGATTGCATCAGCGATTGCATGTTCTCCGGAATTGATAATTGCAGATGAACCGACCACCGCTCTTGATGTTACCACTCAGGCACAAATTCTAGAATTATTGAGCCGTAACGTTCAACAAAATAATATGAGCATGATCATTATCACCCATGATTTAGGCATTGTTTCAGGTTTATGTAAAAATATCGTGGTGATGTATGCAGGAACGATTGTTGAAGAAGGAACTGTTTATGATGTTTTCAGCAACCCGAAGCATCCATACACAAGGTCATTGTTAAAAGCGATTCCTCAGGTTGGTCACCATAGTGCAAAAAAGTTATGTACCATAAAAGGCAAACCACCGGATTTAGTCAATTATGTATCGGGACCCTGCGTATTCAGTCCGCGCTGTGACTATTCTAAACCGGTTTGCGATGAGAAGAATCCCGAGGTGGTTAGATGCTCAAATTCTCATCATTACCGTTGCCATTTTGACTTGATTCCTGAATCGGAAGGTGATGATAAAAACAGCAGTTTCATTAGTAACAGCAGTCATAAAAGAAACAGAAACATTATTCTATCAATTGAAAATCTTGAAATTTCGTATGAAAAAAGTAAAAAGAGGAATGCGGTAGATAACGTCAGTCTTGAGTTATTCGAAAATGAAATTCTGGGTATTGCCGGTGAAAGCGGCAGTGGAAAATCAACATTGATAAAAGGAATTTTAAGGTTGGTAACACCAGCATCAGGAAAAATTTTATTCAATGATAAGGATATTACAAAACTGCATGATAATGAACTGATAAATATTCGACGATCAATTCAGATGATTTTTCAGGATCCGTATTCCAGCTTGAATCCGCGGTTAAACGCATGGAAAAATATTGCTGAACCTCTGATCAACTATGAAAATCTTCGTGGCAAAAAGGCCAGAATTGAAGCAGAAAAACTAATTGAGATCGTCGGTCTCGACGAACACCACAGTGAATGTTTTCCCCATGAGTTTTCGGGCGGACAACGACAGCGATTGGGAATCGCCAGGGCACTTGCTGTTAAGCCTAAAATTCTTTTGTGTGATGAACCGGTCAGCAGTCTTGATGTGTCGATTCAAGCTCAAATTTTAAATTTGATCAAAGAACTTCACCAATCATTAAATTTAACGCTGATTTTTATTTCTCATGATCTCAGCGTGATAAACTGTCTGGCCGATCGAGTGGCAGTTATGTTAGATGGAAAAATAGTAGAATTAGCCGATACAGAGACATTATATAAAAATCCAACTCATAAGTATACTCAGCAGCTTTTCAGTGCGATTCCCGGGATAAATTCATTTACGAATAAACCAGATCAATAAATCACACAATGAAAACGAATAGAAAAACATACTTTTTCTGCGGTATCGGCGGCAGCGGTATGAGCTCAATTGCTCAGGTGCTCAATCATAATGGACATGAAATTTTGGGATCGGATCGAAATTTCGATCAAAACAAAGGACTTGCTGCTCGTGATTTACTATTGTCCCTGGGGATAAAGCTGTTCCCTCAGAATGGATCAGGTTTGTGCTCAACGATTGATGAACTCATTGTTTCTACCGCTGTTGAAGATAGCATTCCCGATGTGCAACAGGCAAAATTGAAAAATATTCCAATCGTGAAACGTGCACAAATTCTCGCTGAAATATTTAATGAAAGCAGCTGTGGAATTGCAGTCGGGGGAACGAGCGGTAAATCCACTGTGACCGGTATGATTGGTCACATACTGATGCATTCAGGAAAAAATCCAACTGTTATAAATGGAGCCGAGATGCTGAACTCAAATTCATCTGAATATTCCGGCAGCGTCTATTGTAACGATGGTGACCTGACTGTAATTGAGGCGGATGAGAGTGATGGAACGATTGAGTACTACAGACCCGATATTGGAGTCATTACGAATATCTCTCTTGATCATAAATCCCTTGATGAACTAAATGAATTATTTAAAAATTTTTCGAAAAATTCTACCAATGCAACCGTATTAAATTTCGATTGTCCTGAATCACGAAAACTCCTTAAGTTAAACCAAAATTTTACATCGTTCAGTGTAAAGAATTATGAGGCAGATATTGTTGCAGAATCAATAAAATTTAATGACAGCAGTATAGAATTTAATGTAAAAGAACACGCTTTTACTCTGAACTTAACAGGCGATTTTAATCTGGAAAATGCACTTGCAGCAATCGCTGCCTGCAGTACTTATGGTATATCGCTGTCTGACTGTGCCAAAGCACTCACAACATTTTCGGGAATAAAAAGACGACTGCAGAATTTAGGGTGTGTAAATGGAGTCACTGTGATCGATGACTTTGCTCATAATCCAGAAAAAATAGCTGCGACACTTAAAACCTTAAAACGGTTTCAAAAACGTTTACTCGTCATGTTTCAACCGCATGGTTATGCACCGGCACATCTGGCAAAAGATGGACTGATTAAAGCCTTTTCAAATACGCTTGATGGTAATGATTTTCTTGTGATGCCGAATATTTTTTATTCGGGTGGAACTGCCGACAAAAAAATTTCCAGCACCGAATTAATCAATGCCATTAAGTCAAAGGGAATTAATGCAGAACATATTTCTGATCGCAATCAAATCGAAAACTGCTTTTTGTCGCAGGTTGATTCAGGGGACATAATAGTTATCATGGGTGCCAGAGATGATACCCTGACTGATTTTGCAACGAGTATTTTAAGGAAATTGTAATTTCATTGATTCCAAACATGAAATGTGATCAAAACTCAGGTCATTCTATGAATCGCTGAATAGGTAACAACCGCAGCACAGTTGGCGACATTAAGCGAATTTTTGAAACCAAATACGGGTAAACACGCGACAGCGTCAGATTGCTCAAAAATCCGTTTAGATATTCCATGGGCTTCATTGCCGAAGACGAATGCAACAGGAAAATGAAGTGGTACATCCCAAATCGGAAAAGCATTTGCAACGGTCTCAACAGCAACGATTTGATAATGTTTTTTCTTTAAAAAAAGGATTGCATCCAGGCTCGATTCAAACTGTCGGCAGCTGACTCGTTTGTCACATCCCCTTGCCGTCTTTGCTAATTTTGGATGTGGAGGAGTAACTGTGTATCCGCAAGTTATAATCTCTTCTATCCGGCAAACCTCTGCCAGTCTGAATATGTTGCCGACATTGTAGGCACTTCGCAAATTATCGAGGATGAGGATGATCGGATGGTTTCCTGATTGGCGGTCTCTGTCTTCAGAGATAACTTGAATAGTGTTTGTCACAACTGGCGTCCGGGGTCTTTGGGGGATCGGTGAAAAAACTGTTTATCCGTGATTCTTTCTCATGTGTGATGACGCAATTCCTAAAGCGTCACGATATTTCGCCACGGTTCGGCGGGCAACCTTGAAGCCTTTTTCTTCGAGCATATCAACAATAGCTTTATCACTTAGTGGTTTTGACGGGTTTTCTTCACTGATGAAGGCTTGAATCTTTTTTCGAATGCTCATACTGGACAGCGATTCCCCGTCTTCAGCCTGGAAACCGGATGTAAAAAAATGTTTTAAAGGGAAGATTCCTCGACTGGTACGGACATATTTGTTTGCAATTGCCCGGCTTACTGTTGTTTCATGAACCCCTGTTTCATCGGCAACTTGACTCATTGTCAGAGGTTTCATGTATTCTTCTCCATTATCAAAAAATTCTTTCTGATGTTCCAGAATTCGTTCGGAGATTCGTTGAATTGTACTTTGCCTTTGAGACAGGCTTTTAATTAGTAAATTTCCGTTATTAACCTTTTCCCGGATATAATGTTTAACCTCTTTTGGTGTGGATGGATCTTCTAAGAGTTTTAAGTACTGTGATGAAATTCTTAACCGGGGAACAAAATCTTTGTTGCTTTTAACAATGTAATTATCGTTTTCATCTTGTTCTATAAAAATTTCAGGCAACACATAATGTTCCGAAGATGACTCAACTGCATTTCCCGGCTTAGGCTGAAGTTGCTTGATCTCATAAATGACATCATATAATGCTGCAGGTGAAATTTTAAGTGCCCTGGCTATTTCAATGATTCGATTTTTACCAATTTTATCAAGATATTTATCAATGACTTTATAGGTTAATGTGTTTTGTTTGTTTTGCCTTTCGAGTTGAAGCATTAGGCATTCGCGCAAATCTCTTGCACCGATGCCCGGCGGATCAAGTGTTTGGATGAGCTTTAATCCATCATTCATTTCATCCATTGTTGCATTACAAATTATTGCGAGATCGGCAAGATGAGTTCGTAAGTAACCGGATTCAGAAATACTGCCGATAATTAACTCACAAATTTCTTTAATGCGATCAGTTGCATTGCTCATTCGCAACTGTTCCTGTAGATAATCCGATAATGTCTCTTGATTTGTTAATGAATCGAAAAAATATTTTCTTTTTTCGTCATCTCCTTCAAAGGAGGATGACTTGCCATGATTTCTGGGCAGGGAATCGCGCCAGGATTCATCAAGCTGCATTAAATTTGCAAGGAATTCGTCTTTTTCAGCTGCCTGACCGGCGGCCTCATCATTGTTGTCCCGGCCGGATGTTCCGACGTCCTCTACGGGATCACCAACTAATTGAACACCGCTGTTGTCAATACGTTCCAGGGATGGATTTGATTCAAGTTCCTGATTTATCAATGTCTGCATTTCAAGAATTGGAGCAGACAGCATTTCCAGCGATAAAATCTGATGAGGTGCCAGAATTTGTTCTTGCCTCATTTCCTGAGACTGTGAATGATAAAATCCTTGCTGGACCATGAAAGCTTTTGTTTAAATTAGTTTAGTTTATTGTTTACAAACATGATTAGAAAAATATTATAATCGGAATTAGTCAGGAATAAAAAAAGTCTGTCATTTTAAGTAAGAGAAACGTACATTTTTTTGACGAATTTACAACTGGTTCAGTAACACTCACTATGGTTGAAATTACAATTTTAGGAAGTGGCAGTTCTGGAAACTCCATCGCGATTAAGCATGATGATAATGTTTTATTGATTGATGCCGGGTTTTCAGGCGTTGAGATGGCACGAAGACTGGAAAGAGCTGCTATCGATGTATCCATGGTTACAGCGATTTTGATTTCTCATGAACATGATGATCATATTCAGGGTGCACGCATTTTGGCAAAGCGACTCGGTAATATTTCAGCATATGCAAATTCGCTTACGACAGAAAGACTGAGGATGGTGAAAAAGGCACCGGAAACAATGAATATCTTCGCAAATGGTTCTCCCTTTTCAATTGGATCATTTAGTGTTGATGCATTTTCGGTCTGCCACGATGCAGTAGACCCGGTTGGTTTCATCATTCGGTGTGAAAATAAAAAAATAGGAATAGCCACAGATTTAGGACATGCCGGCAAAATGGTTCCCTTAAAATTAAGAGATTCACATTTAATCGTGCTGGAGAGCAATCATGACGGAGAATTACTCAAACAGTCAAACCGGCCTCCCCATTTACAGCATCGAATTCGGGGTCGAAGAGGTCATTTGAGCAATGACAGTGCTGCTGAATTATTGCCGGAATTGATTGGTCCTTTGACGAAATATCTTATATTGGCACATATCAGTGATGATTGTAATAATAATGATCTTATTAAAAAAGTGATGGGCAGTAAACTAAAAGATATTGGTCGAGAAGATGTCAATGTTATTATTGCTCAACAACATGAAATCAGTAAGACAGTTTTGATTTGATTATTTAGAAAATCAAGGATGATTTTCTGTGACTCGGGTTCAGTCAGTGAAACCTATCAATTAAATGATCTTTAGTCGTCGTCAATATCCAATTTTATAAAAAGGAAATTTTATGAGATTATCAAAGCTTGTTGGAAAGCGTATAAAAGAAACTCCGAAAGATGCGCAAACGACCAGCCACATTTTCCTCGTGAGAGGAGGATATGTGCGACAGGTATCCACAGGAATTTATACGCTTTTACCGCTGGCAAAACGAATAAAGTCCAAAGTAGAGGCAATTATACGAAAAGAGATGAATTCAATTGACGGTCAGGAAATCCTGATGCCGGTTGTTTTGCCAGGTGAGTTGTGGGAGGAAAGTGGTCGTTTGCAACGCGTTGGACCGGAATTGCTTCAGTTTTCAGACCGAAATAAAAAGAATATGATCCTTGGTATGACCCATGAAGAGGCGGTTGTCCATGCTGTTAGATCTGATGTCAATTCGTATAAACAATTACCCGTAATGCTCTATCAGATCCAGACCAAGTATCGGGACGAAGCCCGTCCCAGAGCCGGTTTAATTCGAGTACGGGAATTTACAATGAAAGATGCATATTCTTTTCATACCACTCAGGATTGTCTGAACACTTATTACCAGCAGGTACATGAAGCCTACGATAAAATCTTTAAACAAATCGGATTAAAAAATGTTGTGTCCATTCAATCCGACCCCGGGATGATGGGCGGGAATACGTCCCATGAATTTATGGCGATCGCTGACTGTGGGGAAGATACAATATTCATGTCACCGGACGGTGACTATAAAGCGAATAAAGATATTGCCCAATCACTCTTAAAACATGAGTATGAGGAAGCATTGCCGATGGAAAAAGTACATACCCCGGGGAAAAAAACCATTGATGAGGTTGCAGAGTTTTTAAATGTACCGACAAGTAAAACTGGTAAAGCAGTGTTTTATGTTGATGCGGACGACACGGTTGTGTTTGTTGTTATTCGAGGCGACATTGAGGTTAATGAAGTCAAACTCAAAAACTGTTTGAACATTGAGGAAATACAATTTGCAACAGATGAACAAATTCGACAAATTGGATGTGTCCCGGGATATGCGTCTACCTTAAATATCAATTTTGAAAAGGTCAGAGTCGTATTTGATTTATCAGCAGCAAATGAACCGAATCTTATAGTCGGGGCAAATGAAGAAGATTATCATTATAAAAACTTCAATTTTTCAAGAGACATGGCTTCAGCAAGCGAAAATATTGAAATTATTGACCTGGCTGTCGTAAAAGAAGGTGATCCGTGTCCGGTAACCGGGCAGCCGTTGATCTTAAAAAGAGGAATTGAAATTGGCAATATATTTCAATTAGGGACCAAATATTCGAAGTCAATGGGATGTACTTTTCTGGATCAACATGGTAAATCTCAGCATATGATTATGGGGTGTTATGGAATAGGCGTGGGGCGTATAATCGCTTCAGTAATAGAGCAGTCTAATGATAAATACGGTCCAGTCTGGCCATTTTCAATCGCCCCGTATCATGTGCATATATGTGCCGTCGACAGTAAAAAAACGGAAGTAAAACTCGCTGCAGAAGACTTGTATTCTAAATTCTTAGATGAAAAGACAGAAGTGATTTATGATGACCGGTCTGAAAAACCCGGATCGATGTTTAATGATGCGGATTTAATTGGTGTTCCACTCCGGATTATCATTTCACCGAAAACATTGAAACGAAATGAAGTTGAATTTAAAACCAGAGATGGATCACGAAAAGAATTTATTGTATTGGAGGATACAGTAGAGTTTATCAAACGTGAAATCGACAAATTCAGGGTGTAATTAACCCGGGATCAAAAACATTATAATAGAACAGGGTAAATTAATGGACAAACCCGATATTAATACCTTGGGAGATCGTAAAGAGGCGGACTGTTCTTATGAACCCGTTAAAGAGGAAATGAACCGAAATATCAAATATTGAACGTCGAAATCTCATGACCGGCGATTCAATAATGGTTCCACGTTTCTCCGATTTAAATGCAGCTGTTCCGACTTTAGCTGAAACAGCGAAAAAATATTTAAATATACAACCTGAACTATAATTTGTTAAAATAATAAATGGGTACACCCGCTCGGGTTCGAACCGAGGACCCAGTGATTAAGAGTCACTTGCTCTGCCAGCTGAGCTACGGGTGTAAAAATTAACCCGGATTCCGGTCATTCCCCGGTAATAATAAATCTTATGTGAAACACCGAAAAATTAAACTAAAACAATAACACCATGTTACACCTCACCAAACACAAAATTCTTACTTATACTGAAATCTTCTTTATATTCCTGGCAGCATCGTTTTTATTCGGCACCACACAGAATGAAAAACCGGACTGGGAAAAACCATATTTGCCAAAAACAAATAATTGGCAGGCAAAAAAGCAGCACTTCATTTTTAATAATGGTACAGATCCTGAAAGCCTTGATCCTGCACTGATTACTGGAGTTCCCGAAAGCAGGTTGGCAGCTGAATTGTTTGAAGGGTTGATCAATCTCGATCCAAAATCACTGGAACCCCGACCCGGGATTGCTTACCGATGGGACATCAGTGATGATGGATTAATTTATGAATTTCATTTGCGGAAAAATGCAAAATGGAGTGACGGTTCTGAATTGACAGCCCATGATTTTTTTCATTCCTGGAAACGAGTTTTAACGCCTTCTACAGGAGCATCCTATGCGTATCAGTTATTCCCGGTAAAAGGTGCAGAAGATTTTCACTCAAACCGAAGCAAATCATTTGATGAGGTGGGAATCAAAGTCATTAATAATCATACATTTAAAGTCCAATTAAAGGCACCCTGCAGCTATTTCCTTGATCTTGCTGCATTTCATACATTATTCCCGGTGCCTGTTTCAGTAATAAAAACGCATAAGGCGCAATGGGTCAGGCCGGAGAATATTATTTCAAACGGACCGTTTAGATTGGAGACCTGGAAACCACGGCAAAAAATAGAATTGGTAAAAAATAAATTTTACTGGGGCAGCATGATTTGTAAATTAGAAAAAATTACGGTGTTTCCCTACGATAATCTTGATACGGCCTACCAGTTATTTTTACAGAATAAAATTCATTGGATGCCGGCCATTCCACTTGAAAAATTAAGTGAAATAATCAGGAGTCCCGATTACTATGTTATGCCGTATTCAGGGTCATATTTTTACCGGTTCAATGTTACAAAACCGCCGTTTGATGATGCTCGGGTGCGTAAAGCATTTTCATTGGCAATTGACCGCAGGATAATTACCGAACACATTTTAAAGGCCGGGCAGCAGCCTGCAACCTGGTTTTGTCCTCCGGTTTCCGGATACAGGCCAGTGCCCGGATTAAAGTATAATCGAGATAAAGCAAAACAATTATTAACAGAAGCAGGTTATGGTGCGGGTGGGCGTCCTTTCCCGAATATCGAAATTTTATATAATACCAGTGAGCAACATAAAAAAGTTGCTGAAGCAATAGTTCAGCAATGGAAGAATAACCTCGGAATTTCAGTGTCTTTGAGAAATACTGAATGGAAAGTGCTTCTCAGTGATATGGATAATTTAAATTTTCAAATTATCCGATCAAGTTGGATCGGTGACTATGGCGACCCAAATACTTTCTTTGATATGTTTGTCACCGGTGGCGGTAATAACCGAACGGGATGGTCGAACAAAGAATACGATTCGCTGCTTTTACAAACCCGACTGGAATTGGATAAAGAAAAACGGTATCGCCTATTTCAGAAAATGGAACGATTGCTGGTTGAAGAAGAATTTCCAATATTACCTTTATATATTTATGTTAACCAGGGAGTGTTGAATCAGTCCGTTAATGGATGGCATGAAAATATTAGAGATATCCATCCCCTGAAATATATTTGGCTTGAGGATTAGCAGCCTGTGTTGAAATATTTAATTTATCGTTTACTTCATGCTCCCTTAGTACTTTTTATTTTATTGGCAATAACGTTTTTTTTAATGCATGCTGCCCCGGGAGGTCCGTTCTCCGGTGATCGCCGTTTAGATCCGGAAATAGAAGCGGCGATTCATGCAAAATATAATCTGGATAAACCGGTTTATATTCAATTTTTTATTTATCTGCGTGATGTAGCAAAGGGGGACCTTGGCCCGTCCTATAAACATAAAAATATTAGTGTTAATGAAATTATCGGTACAGCATTTCCGCAGTCATTTATATTGGGATTTATAGCATTTGTTATAGCGTTGGCGTTCGGACTGACTGCCGGTATAATTTCAGCATTAAATCATAACACCTGCCTTGATTATGGTGTTATGTCTCTGACTGTCATCGGATTAAGTTTACCAACATTTATTATTGGTCCAATGCTTCAGCTCGGATTCGCTGTTTACCGGCAGCTGTTACCGGTCGCCGGGTATGAAGGAATCTCATCACCGGAATACTTGATACTGCCGGCATTTACCTTATCACTGCCGTTTGCTGCACGGATTGCAAGATTAATGAGAACGGGTATGATTGAAATTCTTAGCCAGGACTTTATCACGACAGCCCGGGCGAAAGGACTGCCGGATTATGTCATTGTCATTAAACATGCACTGAGGGGTGGAATATTACCGGTTGTAAGCTGTTTGGGGCCGGCATTTTCTCAAATTATTACCGGATCGCTTGTTGTGGAAAAAATTTTTCAAATACCGGGATTGGGCAGAGAGTTCGTTGAAGGAGCGTTGAATAGAGATTATACGCTTGTAATGGGAACCGTTATTGTATACGGAATTTGTATTATTGTATTTAATTTGGTATCAGACATCATATACGGCATTCTTGATCCCCGGGTATGTTATGGATAGTTTCTGCAATGATGATTAGAATCAAATGCCGAATTTTCTTAAATGCCGAATCCGGTATTTATTCCTGCAGACAGGATAGAATGCGTGTGCCTTTTAGTAATTTTTTTACTGCAATCGGGGGAAAAAAATGAAAAACTCAGAACCATTGCCTACGTCACTTTCAACATGAATCCACCCACTGTGATTTTCAATACAACCATATGCCATGGCAAGTCCCATACCGGTTCCCTTATGTTTTTTTATTGTGAAAAAGGGTTCAAAGATTCTGTCTTTTATCTCATCAGTCATTCCGCATCCATTATCTCCAATTCGAATAACAATAAAATCGCCGGCTTCCTGTTTTTTTTCGTCATCTATAGATTCTGAAATCCGTTTGTTGAGGTCAGTTATATTCAGATTATTAATTGTTGTATCATGAGTCGTATCAAGAAGTGTGACGGTATCGGTCAGGTTTTTGTGCGGCGTGTCTCGCCATCCGGGGGTAACTTCAAGTGCCGGCTCTGCCCGAAACGTAATTTTACCTTTACTCTCGCCGATAGCTCCTTTTGCATTAAGTAAGATATTGAGAAGCACTTGTTCTAACTGGGTAAAGTCACCTTCCACAATCATTGTATCAGGATGAACAGCGATTTTCAGTTCGATTTTTTTACCTAAAATGGGTCGAAACAATCGAGAAGATTGTTCGATAAGATCTGCGATATCAATTGCAACAACTTTGTATTTTCCCCCGCGTGCGAAACCAAGAAGTTGACCGGTTAAACGAGAAGCTCGTTTAACCGCGGAACCAATATTTGATGTTAACTCCCTCGCCTTTGGATTGCGGGCAACAATAGAATAAAGCATGTCGATACTTCCCTGTATCGCGTGTAAAAGGTTATTATAATCATGGGCAATTCCCCCGGCCAATTTACCAACAGCTTCCATTCGCTGCGAATCGATTAGCCGGGATTGCAGAGTTTCACGCTCTTTTTCTAAACTCTTGCGCTGGGTTATATTTCGAGCCACAAGAAGCACGGCCTTATTTTGTTGGATATCTATCCGGCATAATGTTGCATCAATAAGTAATTCTGTGTTCTTCTTTGTTGTAATTATCCATTCATGACCGCTATAATGATAATCATTCTGAATGTCTGTAGTTTTGAACGAATTAACAATTTCCTCCCAATTAATGAAGTCGTTCTCGTTTATTTTAATTATCGACTGAATTTTTAATGCAGAAAGCTCATCAACAGTGTATCCAAGGGTATTTAAAACGATTTTATTTGCATCCAATACCATCCCGGAATGATCGATGAGAAAAATTAAATCATTCGTATTTTCAACAACCATTTGGTATCGACCCTCCCATTCTCTGACATTTGCCTGGAGCCGCTTTGCCTGCCCATAGCTGCCGAGAAAAGCCATAATAATGTCTAATGCACTCCGTGAATCGGTTTGGTCTTTATTATGAACATTTCTCAAATTCAAGTAAACAGTGGTTAATGTACTGACCCAGATCATTGCAATGGCTCGTGTTAAATATGAAAATTGGAGTTCCTCCCACCATTCCTCAGACGGATAGTTTGTTACAAGTTCATAAAAAAATGCATCAAGCACTTCCGAAAAAATCAGTGCTGCAAAGACAGACACATTTAATCCAATATTCCTGTTGCGTAATAACTGGTAAACTACTGGAAGGACGAGAAACACGACAAGAAAAGACAGAAGCGACGCGATCATTAAATGTCGTCCTGACTTAAAAATCGGTCCAATGAAACTCTTTGGAACGTAAGGTGAAAGATTGTATCCGGGAAAATATGTCTGTGTTTCAGAAAGTATGGAAAAATAGGCAAATATACCGACCATTGCCATCATGCCGACGATAAGCCGCTGAGTTTCTGTTGTTCCATCGACAATATAGGTAATCAGCAGTGCAGCCATTAGCGGTGTAAAAAAAATCGTGGGTCCGATATTTACATTAAGACCCGGATAGGCATGGGAAATATTCATCCCGGCTGCAGTTACAAATTGGGAAAATACCAGCGTTGCACCTAACGATAAATAAAATCCGGCATTGCCGATTGTTTGTTTGAGACTGTGAAGCAGCATTAAGGATACAATAACAAATGTAAGTTCTAAAAAAGCTAACCCGTATGCATGAACATATATCATGTGATTTAACCCTGCCCCGGAGAAGGTTGAAATTCATAGATAAATTGCCGAAAAGAATTTCGAATCAATAATCTACGCGTGTATTGTTGTAATTGCATATGTGAATTAAATTTGGATAAGGAAAATGTTTGAATTATCTTACACCAAAAAGAAGTATTCTATAAGTAAAGAATTGCATTTCCCGGCTGAATCCACTGATGGAATTTAATCTAATTTGTTCCAGGGTAAACAATGAAAAGTATTATCCACAGTTTCAGAAAATACAGGTATCGACTTCTATCTGATATGAAGATTGTAAGCGGCTCACCAATCATATCACAGCCTGCTCTGTTCTGCGGCAAAGGATCTATTACGTTGAACGGTACTGTTAATATAGGCTATTCACGTTCACCCTTTTTTTTAAGCGGTTACAGTTATTTTGAAGCAAGAACACCGGAATCAACAATAGTAATCGGAAACGGCACTTATATAAATAATAATTTCTCAATTATATCGGAGGGGCCGGGTATTAAAATCGGTGAGCGATGCCTCATTGGCCCCGGAGTAACTATTTTTGATTCAGATTTTCATGGTTTAGTGGACCGTTCTTCACCACAAAAGAGTCCTGTCCTGATTGGAGAAAACGTTTTTATCGGTGCAAACTCAATTATTCTAAAAGGAGTAACAATCGGCAGTAATTCGACAATCGCTGCAGGTGCTGTTGTCACCAAAGACGTTGCTGCCAATGTTATATCAGGAGGAAATCCTGCAAGGGTTATCACGGAATTGAAATGATAGAATTTCTTAATCTCAAGGCTGTAAACCAGCGTTTTATTGAGCCTGTTCAGGAATCCATTGAGCGGATTCTGAACAGTGGCTGTTATCTGTCAGGAAGGGAACTGGAAGAATTTGAATCGAATTTCGCAACTTATTGCGGCTGCAGTCATGCTGTTGGCGTCGCCAGTGGTTTGGATGCACTGATTCTCATAATCAGGGGTTACAAATTCGGTCCGGGCGATGAAATTATCGTACCGTCAAATACCTATATTGCTTCTGTTCTTGCAATTACCCTGTGTCAGGCGAAACCGGTTTTTGTTGAGCCGGACCCGGTTACACATCTTCTGGACCCGGCTGAAATCGAAGGGAAAATATCGAAGAATACAAAAGCGATAATGCCGGTACACCTCTATGGCCGGGTTTGTGATATGGATAAAATTTTATTACTGGCTCAAAAATATAATCTCAAGATAATCGATGACGCTGCCCAGGCACACGGGACAATTCTGAAAATCGATACAGCCGATAAAAATTGGGAGGAAAGGGCCATAGCATTCAGTTTTTATCCGAGTAAAAACCTGGGTGCAATGGCAGATGCCGGTGCAGTGGTAACCAATGACAGTGAATTAGCAAATACAATAAGAGCTTTGAGAAATTATGGTTCGCATAAGCGTTATTATAATAAATATACGGGTCTGAACAGCCGGATGGATGAGATGCAGGCGGCAATTCTGAATGTCAAACTTCAGCATCTTGACAACGATAATTCGCTTCGCAGAAAGACAGCAAACCTGTATTTACAAAAAATCAATAACCCAAATATAGTACTGCCGTCTGTCCCTGAAAATCCCAAAAAACATGTCTGGCACTTATTTGTCATTAGAACCAGGCACAGAGATGAACTGAGGGACTGCCTTGCATCAAACTCAATTCAATCTCAAATTCATTATCCTGTCCCGCCTCATCAGCAGGAATGTTATAAAGACTGTAATAAGCTTTCCCTTCCAATTTCAGAGAGACTGGCAAATGAGGTGCTCAGTTTACCCATTTCCCCGGTAATGGCAGAAGATGATGTTCTAAAAGTCGCGGAGGTTGTCAATGCCTGGAAATAATACCCCTCTTGTTTCTGTAATCATGCCGTTTTACAATGGACAACGCTATATGACCCAGGCAGTTCAGACAGTCCTTGATCAGACTTATAAAAATATCGAAATTGTCGTCGTCGATGATGCATCGCCAAATAAAGATGAGTCATTATTTATTAAAAAATTATCAAAAAAATATGCATTCACTCTGGTGTCTAATACGTCCAATAAAGGAATCGGTCAGACTTTAGCCGATGCAGTGAGTGCTTCAAAAGGAGAGTTTATTGCTGAATTGTCACAGGATGATCTCTATAAACCCGAAAAAATAGAAGAGCAGATGAAAATGCTGATGAGCAAAAACCTTGATGCAGTTTATGCAATTGGCGACATTCTATATGAAGGCAGCGATCAACGGGTCCAACGCGACACTGAAAAAATTTCAACCATCATTAATTCAGGTAAAGCAGCGGAATTGCTAAAACAAAAAAATCTTTCCGGAATTTCGCTTCAGGGACTTTTGGCCAGACAATCAGTAGTTAGAGAAGCGATCATACCCATTTGGAGAGACTATTTATTAGACGACTGGCCCGTGAACATTCGGTTATTTGAAAATTACAGAGTTGGTTTCATAGACAAACCACTGTGGACCTGCCGCCTACATTCTCAGAGTACAAGCCGAGACGTCTGGAAACAGCTTGGACCACAGATCGAAGTCATTGCACGAATGACACCTGAACAGTTCAGAATTGAAGGGATTGGTAATCGACTGGCCAGTTTGGCACGTAGATTATTAAAGCAAAAATACGATCCGGATACGATTATCCGTCTTGCCGCTGCAGGTCTTGTTCTCACACAATCCGGGGGTCACCATAAAAAGGTATCCGGAATACTCAATAAGCTGCCTTCGCAACTGAAAAAACAGATCATGATGAACAAATTAAATCTTATTGATGACGCCATGAAATCCGAAAATAATATTGTCATCCCGAAGAAACCCGGAAATATCAACTGGAACACTATTGGCAAAGACATTACATCTGAAATACGTAATAATTCAGAGGAAGAACGATTAAATAGAATTGCGTCCTGCTTTCATTCACTTGCAATTGATGTATTATCAGTCCCGCAGACATTGAATCATGCAGGTTCATCACTCCTGCTCGCATCATTGGTTTTAACTGAGAATTCAGAGAACGAAAGCGAAATTATTCACGTACTGAAATCGATACAGCAGGATGACAACGATCTGATAAGAAAAAAATATCGATTATTGAAACGTAAAATCAACCGAAGTGCCCGATATCTATGGTTAAATTAATCATTCCCGGAATTTTCCAGGCTTATTCCGGCACAGCCCTCTGGATAACGGCTTAATATTAGTAACCCCGGATCTCAGTATCTTAATTTTGAAGGCGATATACATGACATTAATTAAATCTGCTAAAACAATTTTAGGCTATTACGCCGTGAAAAACTTTATAAAACTCCAATGGTACAAACACAGTGCAAAAAAGTATATTTCAATGATGCCTTTTGTATATGACGAGATACAAACACTTAAATTAATTGCTGAAAAAAAGCATTCTGTCGCTCGATTTGGTGATGGTGAAATTTTAATCTGTCATGGAAAGGGTATATATTTCCAGGAGTACGACGACCGATTATCTTCACGCTTAAAGGAAATTTATTATGACGATTCAGTTGATAATTTAATTATCTGTACAGCCCCACATGTAAACAGTTGCTTTCGAGTAACGGCCAGGGTAGAACTTTTTATTTATAAATTTTTTGCAAGGTGGAAAGAGACGTATGTTAAATTGTTAAATCCTGATAAAAAGTATGGTTCAACATTTATAAGCAGGCCTGATGCATTTACTTTCGGAGGAAAAGATTGGGAAACCTATAGAGACCTTTTAAGAATGATCTGGGACCAAAGGGATGTATTAATCGTTACGGGAAAAGGCAGCAGATTTTCATTAATTCCCGAGCTTTTTAATAATTTAAAGTCCAGTGAATTCCTATACGGCTTATCTGAAAACGCATTTGATGAATATGATGAATTACTAAACCAAATTAAAGCTAATGCAGAGAACAGACTTATTTTATTAGCAATGGGGCCAGTTGCAACTGTTTTGGCATTTGATCTTTCCAAAGAAGGTTTCCAGGCAATAGATATTGGCCATTTACCCAGTTGCTGTGAATTGGTCAAGAGTGGCCGGCGGCCGCTAAAAACAGGTTACTAAAATTTATAATCCAAAAGCCTCTTGCGAGAGTATATTTGGAGATATTTTCTCATGATAATATTTAAACCGGGCTGTGGTTTGGGAAATCAGATGTTTCTCTACGCGATTGCCAGAGTTTTATCCATAAAACATAAGACTGAATTATTTATAGATAAATCATATTATACCGGATCCTGCCAGGCCAGTCTTCCCAAAGATGTTCAAAGAGATTTTGAACTGGATATTTTCAATATTGACACGAAAGAAATAACCAGCTATGAAAACAAAATATTAAAAAGGGTCAGAAGTCGGAAATTTTATAAAAGAATGAGGGCGATTCTACCTTGTGTAATTTTTAATTCAGTCGGCATAAAAAGGCACATAATTCATTTTGTTGAAAAAGAACCGCAATTCGACAAGTCAGTTCTACAGCTGCCTGATAATTTATTATTAGAAGGCTATTTTGTAAGTCATAAATACTTCAAAGGTTTTCATGATGTGATTGTAAAGGACTTTTCATTCAAGAATTCTCCTGATTACCATAACCAAAAATTAATAAAAAAAATTTCGTCGGTCGAATCAGTCAGCATTCATATCAGGCGTGGTGATTACATAACAAATAAAGTTGTCACTGAGCGATTTGGACCATGTTCTATTAACTATTATAAATCCGCAGCAACTTATATTGCGAGTAAGATCGCAACTCCCCGCTTTTTCGTTTTTTCCGACGATCCAGAATGGACTCGGAATCATTTCAAATTAGATTATCCGGTAGACTGTGTCACCTATAATACAGACGTTAGGAACTATGAGGATCTCAGGCTCATGAGCTCTTGTCGTCACAATATCATTGCCAACAGCAGTTTCAGCTGGTGGGGAGCCTGGCTGAACCAAAATCCAGAGAAGATCGTCATTTGTCCCGTCCCGTCATTTGACAAGATAAATATCAGGGATGACGATTTTTATCCTGAGAGCTGGATTAAGTTACCTAAACAGACACAGTAACCAGTTTCAAAACAGCGGATGTTTGTATCGCTTGACAAAATTCATGAATTGACACCTCTTCACCAAACTGTTCTTCGGTAAGGAATCCATTTGCAACGGGCATTTTTCCAAATGAGATAAAAGGTTCGAACCTGCTTTTACAGATAAGACATTTTGGCATCAAAAACTCCAAGTTAGTAATTAACCTGCATAATGCAGATCAGCTATCCAGCCTACTTTTTGTGATGATATTTTTTCGAAATTTATGTTAAAAATAGAACCGCCGGCGATGATGTTTGATTAAATAAAGTATCATCTTTCAAAAAGCAATACCTAACTAAATTCGGCAGTTCTAAATCTACAACCCAAAAAATGAAAGACAAATATCGAAAAATCTACTGCGGGCAGTATAGTATTATGCTTTCAACAACACTTGACTAAAAAGTCGGTTTTTTGATTTTGAATACATTAAGGCATACATCCTAAACTGCTGTGGGGAATGAGGAATCACGAATATGAGAAATATTTCTAATATAGTAAAGAAATCAATACAAGGATATCGGCGATATTATTCAGATAAACAAAAGCTAATTCGGCTAGCTCGCAAATTATTTCCACGCTATGAAATTGACATGATTTTCGATATAGGAGCAAATGCGGGTATGTCCGGCCAATTTTTTAGAGATATTGGATATAATAATCATATTATTTCTTTTGAGCCTTTAAAGCATTTATACGACCAGCTGGTTATCAACTCTGCTAAAGATAAATTATGGCATACTAAAAACATAGCACTTGGAGATGAACCAGGTCAATCTGAGATAAATGTATCTGGTGATCATGGAGGAGCAAGTTCAATATTAAAAATGACTGATAATGTGATAAAACATGCTCCGCTTCAACGAGTAATCAGGAAGGAAAAAATTATAGTAGAAACATTGGATTCTGTTATTGACCAATTATACCCTAAGGGAGATCGCCTATTTCTTAAAATAGATACTCAGGGGTATGAAAAAAAAGTATTAGAAGGTGCATCTAATTCTCTTAATCGTATTATTGGACTCAAACTTGAAATGTCGTTGGTACCGAATTACGAAGGTGAAACCTTGATGATGGATTTAATACCCTGGATTTATGATCTTGGCTTTAGATTAGTATACTTGGAAAATGGTTGGAACAACCGAAATACTGGAGAACTATTTCAGGCTGATGGCCTTTTTTTCCGAACAGACAGATTATCTGAAAAACATTAATTTCGAGAGTTTTAGTTAATATCGTGAAGTTTACAGTATTTACCGTTGCCTTTTAATAATTCTTCATGAGTTCCACTCTCAATAATTTCACCTTTCTCCATAACATAGATACAGGCTGCATTTCTGACAGTACTGAGTCGATGAGCAATCGCAAATACTGTTCTATTGCCCATAAGCCGGTCAAGTGCTTCTTGAATTAATTGTTCAGTTGCTGTATCCAAAGCACTCGTTGCTTCATCAAGAATCAAAATATCCGGATCCCGCATAATTGCCCGGGCTATTGCAATTCGCTGACGCTCACCGCCACTAAGCTTAAACCCTTTATCTCCGACAACCCTCTGATATCCTTCCGGTTCAGCGATAATAAAATTATGGGCATTTGCGAGTCTTGCAGCATGTTCTATTTCCTCCGGACCGGCAAATTCGGATCCATATGAAATATTGTATGCAATAGTGTCATTAAACAAAACAGTCTCCTGCGTAACGATTCCGGTTTTAAATCTGAGTGATGCAATGTCAATATCCCTTAAATCAATATCATCGATCTTTACTGATCCAGAATCCGGGTCATAAAAACGCACCAGCAAATTTGCCATAGTCGTTTTTCCTGAACCCGTATCGCCAACGAACGCAACGAGGTCTCCTTTTTTGATCGTTAATGAAACATCGTCAACCTTAAACGGACTGCTGTCTGCGTATGTAAATGAAATATGGTCAAATTCAATTTTATCATTAAATTCGGTCAGCTTAATTGGATTCGGTGATTTTGCCAGTGTATCATTCAGCTCAAGCATTTCGAATATTCGGTCGGATGCTGCAATACTCTGCTGAATACGATTATTTATTTTTGCCAATCGCTTGATTGGGCCATAGGCAAATAATCCGGCACCGACCATCGGCAATATTTGACTTAAAGCGATATTACTTGCGAAACAAAAGACAAGAAATAAACAAATAAACAACACACCCACCAGCTCCATCATCGGGGTCATTAGAAGTTCAGCTCGCAATGCCTTCAGGATTTGTCGAAAAAAACGCTGTGATATCAGATTAAAACGGGCAATTTCCTTTTCTTCCATGTTAAAGGCTTTAACAACACGGATCCCAGTAAGATTTTCGAGCATACAACTCGATAATTCTGAGACTCGGCACAGCGAATTCTGGGTGTATTTCTTTATCTTTTTCCCAAAAATAATAATTGGGACGAAACAAAAAGGAACAACCACAAACATTATCGCAGCCAAACCCAGCAGTTCTTTTTCTATTGCAAAGTAAATAACAAAAAGTAAGGATGCGAACACTTCAACAGGAGCACGACTCAAATCTGCAATGCTGGCAGAAATCGCATCCTCAACCGTACCTGTATCGGTAAAACATCGGCTTATAAGATTCCCCGTGTCAGAGGCACCATAAAAACGGAGGGACTGTCTTTGAAGATTAGCAAAGATTGCATTTCGCAGATCGACAACAACTCTTGCTCCAACCCAGCGCATGCAATATCTGTTTACATAGGTGAATACGGTTTTTAAGAAAATAAAGACGGGCAGTCCGATCATACCCAGCAGCATGAATTGCCAGGTAATGCTCCCGTCAGCCTTTTCTAACTGAATATCAAACCTCTTTGCAATTCTTTTGATTCTGGCCAGCCCGCTGTCATCTTTTTTAACTTTCTTAATTTTCTCTATTTTTTTTACTTCAAACGACCGAATTAAATTGGGCATATTATACAACACACCAAACAAAGACCCTCCTGACATGAATCCGGCAAGAACCCCGATTATCAATCGGGTCCTGTAGGGTTTGGTAAACCGGAGAAGCTTAAAATAAGTCTGAAATGAATTTATGAATTCAGCAAACATAGATTGACTTGTTAGAGTTGATAAAATATGAGAGAGTTAATCAATGCCTGCAGGGATTATAATTATCAAAATCCAATAATCAAACAATTGACTTTAATCTTTACGGATCTGAAACGCTCTCAATTATTGTTAGTTTTCATATAGATAACATTGAACTCTTCGACTGCCTGCAGTCTGCATTTCCGGTACTGAAACTTTACACTTATCCATAACGTCTGGACAGCGCGTATGAAATGGACACCCTGTCGGAGCATCTAAAAGCGAGGGAATTTCACCGGAAAGGACAAATCGTTTCTTCTTTTCTGAAAACGGGATCGGTACTGACTTAATCAGTGCCCTGGTATAAGGATGCAAAGGATCATCCATAACCTCCTGAACATTACCTTCTTCTACAATTACCCCCAAATACATTACAGCTACCCGATTGGATATATGACGAACAACGGTTAAATCATGAGATATAAATAAATACGATAAATCATACTTGTCTCTTAAATCCATCAGTAAATTTATCACCTGTGCCTGAACGGAAACATCCAGGGCACTTACTGCCTCATCACACACGATGAAATCGGGTTTCAATGATATTGACCTGGCAACACAAATTCGTTGCCGTTGTCCTCCTGAAAATTCATGGGGATATCGATAAATTGCATTTTCATCCAACCCAACTTCGGTCATCAATCGAACTGCCTCTTGGGTTTTATTTTTTTTATTAATCAGTTTATGATGAAGCATTCCCTCTGTTAGAATATCCAATATTGTCATCCTTGGATTCAACGATGAAAACGGATCCTGAAAAATCATTTGCATCCGTTTACGAATCTCTTTCCTTCGCTCTCCACTCAACTTCTGTATATCGTCACCTTCAAATTTTATGGTGCCGGCTTGTTTTTCTTCCAATTGCATTAAAGTCCGGCCGAGTGTGGTTTTGCCACACCCTGATTCCCCGACCAACCCTAACGTTTCTCCTTTTCCTATACTCAACGAAACTCCGTTAACAGCTTTTATATACCCGACTGTCCTTGATAAAATCCCTTTGCGTACAGGAAACCACGTTCTTAAATTGTCGATTTTAATTAATGGCATGGTGACAGTATAAATCCAACTCCGTTACTCTGCGTCTTTGTGAGAAAAATTAATTCATACTTATAGATGGCATAAAATAACCCAGTGTTTTCATAAGACATTTTTTATTTAACCGGGTATTACATAAAAACCATCTGCCGGCTGTCCACAGTCATTTCTAATATATGCAGTCTTTTTACTTGAAGATTCAATAATCTCGTGAGTGATACTGACTTTTGCGGTCACGTCTGCTGACTATAGCACACCTCTTGAAATTAGAGGCCAAAATGGAATGTGATATTTAGTGAACGCATCTGGAAACCGGCCAGAAACGATTTGTGGTTGGCACTGTTAAAACGGTTAAAAAATATTGCAGAAGGAATACCGAACCCGATGCAGTTAAAACTTCCAGTCAACAGTACAATTAAGCAGGAGATACATTGGTTATCCGAAGTCTGTTTATTGAATAAAACTGAACAGATTTTTTCCTGAATATAGAAAGAATTTAATTAATGTACCGTAGTGAATTTTGAAAATTTCCATGGAGCGGGCGGGGGGAATCGAACCCCCATAATCAGCTTGGAAGGCTGGAGCATTACCACTATGCTACGCCCGCTGTTAGAATTTCAGTAAATTAGGGTGAGTTTTATAAGCTGGCAAATCTATTCTCAATTATTTTGAATATGAGAGAAAAAATTGTTTCGTATTTCATAATAAATCCATCATAGTATGTTTTTTTTATTCCTCCATTAAATACTGTCTTTAACTGTGTTTCGGAGTTCCCTAAAACTGTAAGAAAACGTTTTTAAATCAATTTTTATTATCATGTCTAATCGAGTTAATCTAAAATTAATACGATGGTTCATCGTTGTATCTGTTGGATATTTTTGTTATTTGGCGAATGCAGTCAATGCATCAAACGATCATCCAGGTGTGTCATCAGAAAAAGTTTTGCCTTCCGAAAAAGCGGCAGCTGTCGGTGAACCACATAAAAACAATCATGGCGAGAATCATGATCGCGGACATTCAGATCCGTTTTCCATGATTTTATTGGAACTGGCTGTTATTATAATTTTAGCCATTTTTGGACGCTGGGTTGCGGATCGACACAATCAGCCGGCTGTATTAGGCGAACTGTTTATCGGTGTGGCCGTGGGTAATATTGGCTATTATCTGGAAATTCCTCTATTTGTTTTAATCATGCATCTCGACAGTGCAACAGGGATATTTAATCTTGTACTCAGTTCAGGTCTAAATGTTTACGATGCTGCACATCAGATTTTTTCTCAAGAAGAGCTTATACCCGGTCATATAGGACAACAAATTGTCGATATTATGGGAAGTTCGGGTGCATTTGAATATTGTATCATGGTTTTTGCCTTATGGCTGTTTTCAAGCTATGGCGTAATCCTCTTACTTTTTATGGTTGGTTTGGAGACCAGTATAGATGAGATGGTAAAAGTCGGTCCTAAGTCATTTATGGTCGCCATCGTTGGTGTTGCCGCTCCATTTTTCTTAGGTTATGGTTCCGGTTTATGCTTGCTTCCGACGGCACCATTCTCTGTCCATTTATTTTTGGCGGCGACACTTTGTGCAACCAGTGTCGGTATCACTGCGAGGGTTTTCAAGGACCTTGATCGCATTCAAACACCGGAGGCAAAAATAATTCTGGGTGCTGCTGTCATTGATGACGTACTCGGATTAATAATCCTGGCCGTTGTGGTCGGAGTTGTCGTCAGCGGGGAATTTCATATAAGCGAGGTCATTAAGATTACACTTCTTTCTGTTATTTTCTTTGCTGTTATTTTTAAACTTGGTGAAAAAATAATCCGGTTAAACTTGAAGATCATCAGCAGAATGGAGCGTCAGAACTTAAAACTGTTGTTTCCTTTAGCATTTGCATTTGCGTTGTCATGGTTAGCTAATTTAATTGGTCTTGCATCAATAGTCGGTGCATTTGCCGCAGGTCTGATCCTGCATGAGGAATTATTTTCGGAACATTTTGATAAAAGAAAGATCGAACAATTTGTAGCACCATTAGAAGCATTGTTTGCTCCAGTATTTTTCGTTTTAATGGGAATGCAGGTTAATTTGCAAACCATTATGGAGCCGGGAACGGTAAAAATGGCAATGCTGTTTACAATTGTTGCGGTCATAGGAAAAATTGTTTCCGGCATTCCCGGGGGAAAAGAAAATGATCGTCTTTCAATCGGTATCGGAATGATTCCCCGCGGCGAAGTTGGATTAATATTTGCAAGTGTTGGAAAGGGGCTCGGTGTTGTTACCGCAAGCGTTTTCTCTGCGGTCGTAATTATGGTCATCGTTACGACATTGATTACGCCTCTGGTGTTGAAATGGTCACTGTTTCGGAACAAATTAAAGCCAACAAATGATGTATTTGTAAATCCGGATTGACGGGTGCTGAGAAAGATAAAGATCTTCTAAAGAATATATAAATAATATAAAATAATCGGGGTAAAAAAATGAGACTGAATCCATTGCTTAAACATTGTAACTTCTATCGATATTTGATCATTTTTCTATTCGTAACAGCAGCCACGGGTTGCCGGACAGTAGACAAGGCCTATGTCAAAACCGTATCAATGACAAATCCAGACCGGCTTAAAATAGATACAAAGCTAAAATGGATAAAACCAAACCCTCGAATTCGCCTTGCCAGTGCTGATAAAATGACAGTTTATTCACGATTTAGAAATTCTTCAGGATCAGAGATTAATGTGAATGGGGATATTCAGCAGGAAATTGAAAAATTGGGATATCAGTTTGTTAATAACATCGACGATGCCCAGTATTATTTGAGAGTAGATTTACGGTATTATGGCGAAAATGCTCATAAAAATTTATCTAATTCGGTTTTAGGGGCGATTGCCGGGGGAATTGCCGGAGCTGCAATTGGTCATAACGTGGGAACCAATAACACCGGAATGGGTGCGGCCGGTGGTGCTGCAATTGGAGCAGTGAGCGGTAATATTGTTACAAACAGGAATAAAGACATTGAAATCGGTCTGGTTTTAGATGTTACGATTGGAGAACGGATAAAAGGCGGTGTTGATACAAGCAGGGGAAATGAGCAGGAAAGTCAGATGATGCATTATAATGCTGCCGATGGTGGCGGACGACTAACCGGTCATACAAAATTAAGTTCTTCAGAAGAACAATCATTAAAGACAAGAGATGACTTTTTATACCACCAAAACCGTCTTGTAACCTCGTGCAATAGATTAAATCTTACTCTTGCAGAAGCAGAACCTGTTCTGCGGCAGAAATTATCTACAGCAATTGCAAGTATTTTACCGTAAATCAGTGGTTTCATTTTAGGTGAATCCAGATCTGAACATGGAGACACATCAAGCAACGTCAAACAGATGAGTTTATTAATATCCCACTGACGTTTTTCAGTAATCTCACCGGTCCGTCCTCTCTTATAATAGATTCATCCTTTGAAAAACACCTCAGGGATCGGGATTAAATATAATTTCCAATCGCTTTAATCCAGGCATTAAATCTCTTGCGGTTTGCGGAGTAAAAAGAGTCAACGCTATTTAACCTGGATGTTAGACCTCCGATTATAATTTAAGATTTTTGATCCGTTGTAGAATTTATTGATCAGAAAATATTCTATATCCGTTTTCTGCAATTTGAATTTCAGATTGAATTAAGAGCTGATACAATTCTTCTGATTTCAGAATCACTCAAGTAAGGATGCATTGGTAAACTAAAAATTTTCCGGGCAGTAGATTCTGAAATCGGAAACTCACCTTCTTTATGATTCAAAAACGAAAATGCTGTTTGTAAATGTAATGGTTTAGGATAATAAATAACTGATGGAATTCCTGATTTTTTCAGTTCCCCCTGAATGTCAGCTCTGTTATCTGCTAATACAGAGTATTGAGCCCAGGCAGAGGTACATTGCCTTGGAATGGCCGGCGGTTTAAGAAAAGATAAATTACTTATTGATTCGGTATATTCAGCAGCGATTCTGTTTCTCGCCATAATTTCATCGGGAAAAATTGCCAGTTTTTCTAATAAAATAGCAGCCTGGATGGTATCGAACCTCGCATTAAGACCAATGCGAATATTATCATATTTATCAGATCCTTTTCCATGAACCCGGATAGATTCAAGTTTTTCGGCAAGATTCGTGTCGTTTGTAAATACAGCCCCTCCGTCACCATAGCAGCCTAACGGTTTTGCCGGGAAAAAACTTGTTGCAGCAACATGTCCTAAGCTTCCGACACTCCGTCCTTTGTATAATCCACCAAAACTCTGAGCGGCATCTTCGAGTACAAACATTGCGTGTTTATCAGCAATAGGTGTGATAGCATCATAATCTGCGGGTAAACCAAAAAGATCAACCGGTATAATGCCACGCGGCATTAATTTACCTTCGCTTTTAATTTTGGTAATAGCGTCATCCAGTTTTTCAGGATCAATATTAAATGTCTGACAGTCGATATCGACAAATACCGGTACCGCACCTGACAACGCAATGACTTCTGCAGTAGCAATAAAAGTAAACGGCGTGGTAAAAACGGCATCACCCGGACCAATATCATAAGCCATTAGCGGCATGAGTAAGGCGTCAGTTCCACTCGAACATGTTATCGCATGTTTCACATTTGCAAAATCTGCAAGTTTATCTTCGAGTTCTCTAATCTCCGGGCCAAGGATATATTTACCATGGTCCAGGACATTTTGTATTCGTTTTTCAATTTGCGGCCTGATTCGGTCCAGCTGGGCTGCCAAATCGATAAAAGGCAGTTTATTTTTAATTATTTTTTACTCCTCTTTCCCTCGAAATTACGTTAAAAGTCACTAAGTATTTAATGTTATTAACTCTTACCCACAGCAGCAAGTTCATCAACTTATCTATATAGTAAAAATCAAGATCATTCGAAATTTGCTCAGTTAATAAACAAGTCTAAAATAACAGAGATGATTCAATGGCGATAATAACATTATCGGCTTATTAAGTGTTTTTTCAATTGCCTGATGCAGTCGATTCTTAAAAAGTATGTTCATGGATTTATGAATTGGCAGGCATAAGGTGGTATTGCGATTGAGAATTTTAATGATTTTATGATCACGCACAAAAAATGCTGTGTGTTTCGCATCCATTTTTTGATATTGTGTGCAGCAGCGGCCGGCAGAACGTTACTATGATCACCTCTGGTTCCCTTCAGGAAGTTCCCCGACAGACGAAAATCATGTTTGAGATATCCAATATAACAGGTTCTACAGCTGACCGGCGGCGTAATTGCTTTTTCGTTTTCTTTTTTGCATATCGGGTTGAATTGCCCCGCCGAAGCCTGTCTGCATTGACAATCTGAGTGCTTTCGACCTCGAGCGTGCCACGGGAACCTTGATCAACAACGGCAACTTCAGACCGATTTCCATTGGATAAAACTTGAGGTAAACTGTGACCATCATAGATGTTTTACTCAAAATTTAAGGAACTGACTGCATTGGCATTTGAAAATAATTCTAAACCTGGCAAAAATATATCGAATCCAGGTTAAATATACTCTTTAAGATTCGACTGTTTAATTAAACTGATTTAAATGAAAAACAGCCTCTTCAGAATAATAATCAGGGGTTTTCAAGTAATTCGATTAATTCATTTTCATTAATAATTTTCACCCCGAGTTTTTCAGCTTTTTGAAGTTTTGATCCCGCGTTTTCACCAACAATGAGATAATCTGTATTTGTGCTGACACTGCCGGTGACATTTGCTCCCAGGTCAGATAATCTATTTTTGAGAACATCGCGTTTATACGTTCCAAGAGTTCCCGTGAGAACACATGTTTTACCCGTGAAAAATGAATTTTGGATTTCTTTAATATCTTCTGAAAGTTTCAAACCGCAATTTTTTAGTTTTTCCAATATCAAACTATTCTTTTCATCCCTGAAATATGTATAGATGCTTTCAGCGACAACGGGTCCAATGTCATGAATATCAATGAGTTCCTCTTCACTCGCAGATGCTAAAGCAGGAATACTGTTAAAATGTCTGATTAACGTTTTTGAAGATTTTGCCCCGACATGGCGTATGCCCAGACCGAATAATAACCGCCATGGAGGGTTGGATTTGCTATCTTCAATTTTCAGTAATAGTTTTTCAATAGACGTTTCACCCAATCCCTCACAGCTTTTCAAGTGTTCAATCTGGTCATTATTAAAATTGTAAATATCACCTGGATTACTGATGAAATGGTTATCAACCAGAAGTTCTACCAGGGCTTCCCCCAGGGTTTCGATATCCATAGCACCTCTTGAAGCAAAGTGTATGATTCGTTCTTTTACCTGTTTTGGGCATTCAAAATTAGTGCAGCGTACTGCAACTTCATCTTCAAGAACTGTTACCGGTGCCTGGCATTCTGGACAATTTACAGGTTGACTTATCTCTTTTTCTGAACCGTCTCGTGCATTTTTGAGTGATCTCAGTACCGCTGGAATAATTTCTCCGGCTTTCTCTATTTCAACCTCATCTCCAATTCGAATATCCTTTCGGGCAACTTCTTCAAAATTATGCAGTGTTGCTCTGCTTACGGTTGTACCGGATAAAAAAACGGGCTCTAATTCAGCAACGGGCGTTAACGTACCAGTTCGTCCGACTTGAATTGTAATGTCTTGTATGGTTGTGATTGCTTTTTCAGACTCGAATTTATAGGCAATTGCCCATCGTGGAGACTTAGCGGTAAAGCCGAGTACGTTTTGAAAATCAAAATTATTGACTTTCACAACGGCACCGTCGAGTTCACAGGAAAACTGGTCACGTAAAGATTCAAGTTCATTTATTGCCTTGATTACGTCTTCAATCGATTGACATTCGCGATAAAAATCCGGAGTTTTTAAACCCAGCCGAGTTAATTCATCAAGGAGATTTTTTTGGCTATAGATTGTGGTATCCGAGATTTCGCCGATTGTATAAAACACTGCATCAAGCGGTCGTTTGGCAACTTCAGCTGAGTCCAATAATTTTAATGAACCGGCGGTACAATTACGCGGGTTCGCAAAACGATCTTCCCCGTTTTGTTCACGTTCCTCATTTAATTTTAAGAAATCTGCTTTCGGGATAAAAATTTCTCCCCGTGCTTCCCAAATAGCGGGTGGATCATCCGGGTGTAAACGAGATGGAATGCTTTTAATTGTTTTTACATTTATTGTTACGTCATCACCAACGTCTCCGTTTCCCCTTGTTAATGCCCGCTGCAAAATTCCGTTTTCATAGCGAATTGAAATACCAACTCCATCAATTTTTGGTTCGACAGTATACGTAATTTTATCTTCACCTAATATTTTTATAACGCGATTATGGAACGCCGTTAATTCTTCCTCATTATAGGTATTGTCCAGGCTGAGCATAGGGACACTGTGGGGGAAGTCTTCAAACTCGGATAACACTTGACCGCCTACTTTCTGAGTCGGTGAGTGCGGAACCACAAAATCAGGATATTGGAGTTCAAGTTCCTCTAATTCTCTGTACAGTGAATCATACTCGAAATCACTGATTTCAGGTTTTGCCTCAACATAATAGAGGTAATTATGATGTTCGATCGTTTTTCTAAGAAAATCAAGTTTCTGAATTATTGACTCAGTAGACATGTTTTTAGATTTTTTTATGTGATTATGATGTGTACACCCTAAAACCAGCGTTAATACTACTACGGGAAGAACGGTAAAATATCGGGTTAGATTATTGATTTTTCTCAATGTTGTCTGCTGGAAACGGTTAATAGGTCAATTATTAGATTCTATATGAATTTTAACCTGCTTGATTTCTAATATCAATTATATTATTTAATATCTGGCGTAACGTGGCGATTGAAAATATTTGTTTTGAATATAATTTCTGATTCGGGATTTAAACCGAGACTTTATCCAGTGCGTTTGACAGCGTAATTTTTATAAGCGGAATTGGTGGAGTTTGCAATCTTAGCAGTTGGTTTAACCACTCGCTCAAACAAATCTGTTTCGATAATAATCGGACTGATTTTTAACACTATATATATATTTGAATTTTATTAAGGCTGCATTTCTGATGATGTCATGCTTAGAACAATTAAAATCAATGACAACTGTTGTTGCTGATACGGGCGAGCTGAACGCAATAAAAAAATACATGCCGACGGATGCGACGACGAATCCGACATTAATTTTTAAAGCAACACAGATGCCTGAATATCAGGGGCTTGTAGATGAAGCAATCATTTACGGACTTAATAAAGGAGGTACTGACCGTGCTCAGGTTGTAAGTAAAACCGTTGATAAATTATTCGTCAATTTCGGACATGAAATTTTGAAAATCGTACCGCGATATGTCTCTACTGAAGTTGATGCCCGGCTCTCCTTTGATACTGAAGCGACGGTCGAAAAGGCCAGGGATTTGATCAAATTATATGAACAGGTGGGTGTCGCCAAAAGCAGAGTCTTAATTAAGATTGCATCAACCTGGGAGGGGATTGAGGCGGCAAAGATTTTGGAACGCGAAGGTATTCATTGTAATATGACCCTTTTGTTTGGATTCGCACAGGCAGCAGCATGTGCTCAGGCAAATGTTTATTTAATATCTCCATTTGTCGGCCGGATATTGGACTGGCACAAAAAAAATGAAAATAAAGATCACTATGACCCCGACGACGACCCCGGTGTAAAATCTGTTCGCAGAATTTATAATTATTATAAAACGTATGGCTGTGAAACATTAATAATGGGTGCAAGTTTTAGAAATGTGGATGAAGTAAAGGGATTGGCAGGGTGTGATTTATTAACGATTGGGCCGGGTTATCTTGAAGAATTAAAGAACGATACTTCGGAATTACCAAGAATTCTTTCAGCAGAGAGTGCTGAAGATTCTTGTGATGATGAAAAAGTCGAGCTTGGCGAAAAACAATTTCGTTGGGAATTAAATGAAGATCCGATGTCTACCGAAAAGCTTGCCGAAGGAATTCGTAAATTCTCTGAAGATATTATTAATTTAGAGAATATTATTGCACAAAAATTACCTAAATAATGCTCTTCTCGACAGTTGTGTTATTTATTGAATGTTTGCTGATTCTTGCACTGTCGGGTGGTACAGGCCATCATCCATTACTTTCATTTAGTTGTTATGCTGCAGCACATTGTTTTCTATATGCCATCGTATTCAAGTTGTTTCCCAACAGCAATTCCCCGAAACCGGGAAAGCTTAGAGCATGGTTGTTTTCATCCTCCGGAATAATATTGACTGGTATTCTCTTTCGATTATTATTCCTTGGTTACCCGCCGTCTGATGATCTAAACCGATATGCCTGGGAAGGTGCAATGCAGTCGAAAGGCGTTAACCCATATGTTCAGGCACCTCAGGAATTTTATTCTGAATATTCAAATGATCCCGTTTACCAGGGTATAAATCATAAAGAAATTCCGACAATTTATCCACCCTTGTCAATGATGGTGTTTCGAGGTCTCTCATCACTATTTTTCCATGTTTCTAAATCACCTGAGGCGATTTTAACGGGATACAAACTTTTCTTTATATTTTGTGACAGTCTGACAATGATTTTATTGGTATCGCTGGTTGCATCCTGGGGGCGTCCAATGCATTGGCTGGCTATTTATGCATGGAACCCGTTAATTATTTTATATGGTGCAGGCGAGGGGCATATTGACATCCTGCACGTTTTTTTTGTTATCGCTGCTGTGGTTTGCTTCAACAAGAAACATCTAAACAGTGCCCTGGGCTTTTTCATGATTGGCTGTGCTGTTATGACAAAATATTTTGCCATCATGGTGTTGCCGTTTATTCTCAGTCGCAGAAATTTCGGAAAGATATTCTATTGTTTTATACCCTTTGTTTTATTTCTATTTTATTGGGATATCAGGCTTGTTGAAACTCTATCTGAATTTACAATGTACATGCATTATAATGATATTATTTCACACTGGTTTCGGTATTTTATCCCTGAGCGAATACTGTCAATTATTATGTTTGCAGTGTTTTCCCTGGGTATGTTATGGATATGGGTATTTAAGCAACATGATATTTATCGCAGTATTACGCTGGGTTTTATGTGGTTTTTACTGTGCTTATCTACTCTTCATCCCTGGTATCTTATTATTGTTGTCCCTTTTTTAATCTATTGTCCAGCCAGGTCATGGTTTATTTTGCTGATTTCAACGGGATGCAATTTCTGGACATATCATGAATTACAGACAACGGGGCAATGGCACGAATTGCCCTGGCTGTGGTTTGGGACTTATGGTGTGTTTTTAGTCATGTTAATATGGGACTTTTACCATCATCACTTCATCACTCATGAAGAATATGACATCCCGGGGTCAATAGATATCGTAATTCCAATTCTAAATGAAGGTGAACGAATTGATAGACTGATGACCCGGCTGCAAGAGTGTATTGATTTTTTAAGAGAGAATTGGAATACCACAATTATGAAGATTAAACCGGATTCTTCAGATAGATATTCAGCGGTGCCCGCGGTTCAGATTAAATTTGTTGATGGGGGAAGTTCGGACAGAACGCTTCAATCATTGGAATTATATGAGTACGCAGAGGTATTCCAATTGGATAAACCGTCTCGGGGGAAACAGTTTTCTGAAGGAATTAAACGCGGTATTGGCGATGTGGTTTTAATGCTGCATGCAGATGCACAATTTCGGGAAAATACCCTGGTTAAACTTATGGAATCCTTTTTAACTTATAAAAATCTACAATGGGGAATTATCGGGCACACGTATGAAAACAGACCATTAAAAATGAGAATAATTGAATGGAGTAACCGACTAAGGTTCAGCCATTTTGGACTGGCGTTTGGAGATCAGGGAATTTTTGTCAGACGAAAATTATTAGATGATATCGGTGGTATCCCTGAAATTCGGTTAATGGAAGATGTCGAACTATCGCTAAGATTAAATCAGTATCCGAATCGTATTAATCTGGGAGGACTGCTCGTTGTTTCAACTCGAAGCTGGGAGAAGAAAAAATTTTCAGGTTATACTCTTCAGGTCATGAAACTCGTTTCATCTTACTTATTTCTTCGCCGATTTGGTGCTGATGTAAACCAGATCTCTGACGAAATGTATGATATCTATTATCAGGAAGAATGAGTTTGTTTTGGAAACCTGGCAAATTTTAAGTAAATATGCAATCTCCTGTAATCAAAATGGTTAACCGTAAGTAAATGTGCTGAATGATTTGATTTACCAGGCTCTTGAATTACGCTGTTTAATCCCCCTCCCAACGGGGGATGGCGAGCGTTGCAAACTTAAAAAAATAAGACCGGACAGTCCGTTGTTGAAAAAGGACTTTCAGTCATGATACAAGTAGATCTGAGAAATCGATGGACGTTTTATTATTATTTAGATACCTTAAAAAATCAGTGTTATTTATTGCTGTAATCCCCGGTCTGTACCTTGTTGTTTCCATGCAGGTTCTCTCAGGTAATGCTCAGACGCCAGAGGAAAATATTCTTAAAGAAGCCGCAACGGTTCGTAAGCAGAAAATGGCAGCCTATATCAAGCCTTATAAATTCCTTTATGAGGGGAATAAACAGGATCTTGAAAAAAATTTGAAGACGCTGGATTATTATAAAAGAAAATTAGATAATGAAGAGAGTAGACGATCCAAAAAGTATCGGAAATATAAAAAATTATCAGAACGTCATCGTGAGTTGATAAAATTGAATGAATCCGTCATTAAGGAACTTGAAAAAGGTAATGTTATCGGTGCATCTGAAAGTGCAGAAAAAATTGTAGAGATTCAACGGAAAATAGAATTTATAACTAAAAAGGACAGTTCAAGGAAATGGTTAACTTTTTCAGAAATGAAAAGTTTCATGAAGAAGAAGTATCGATATAAGACCCCGGATCCCCAAATTTTACCACTGCGAAGATCAAATTGGATCGTAAAAAAAACTCCAGAAACCGAATCAAAAAGTAAATTTAATTATAAAAGCAAACCAAAAAAATCTAAGAATATTTCGGGACGGATTTCATCAAAATAAACCGGCGGCGTCAGCGGCAAAAAAACAACCATTTACCATTGTAGAACTTATGGTTGGCATGATGATATTGTCAATATTGATGCTGATGATGTTCAAGTTTGTACTGTCATCACAACAGGCCCTGGACTTAAGTGATAGTATATGGGGGATTTATGAAAATTCTCGGATTGTATTTGATTTGATCGAGCATGATATGCAATCTGCGGTCGTATCGTCAATTGCCGGTCAGGAGATCGGATTTTATGCAGGGAATCCAGGTTTGGATGCTGATGGTGTGGCAAATGATGAAGATGATGCGGTTCACATATGTCTTGTCAGTTCTACTGAGCCTACTAAGATCGCAACTTCCAGATTGTGTGAAATAAATTATAATCACCATAACGACACCACCGCAACGTCTGACAGCAAGCCCCACGTATTATATCGAAAAATAACCTGTCAGGGTGATACAAATGGTTTTTGGGATTTTTACGGATTGACGAATAACTGGCATGTAAATGCATTAGCAGGCACTGACCCTGACGGATATTATACCGGCTATGAGCGCGTTGTCGGTGGCGTTAAACGTTTTTCTATCAAATGTTATGACAGTTCAGGCACTCTTATTACTGCTGGATCTACCGTTACTGTAATGCCGGTTAGAATCGACGTTACTATAGATTTGTATGATCCGGATCTGGAAGATGCTCCGGAATCTGTTCAACTGAAGACTCAAAAATCATTTACCAAAATATTATTTCTGAGTCATCTGGAAGATTAAGAAAAACAGAACGTATCTTAGGTAAAGACATTGAAAATACATTCAACAGGCAACGGGTATTTGCATAATCGTTTTATTCTTTAATGCTGTGAGATTATCAGGTCAAAAGGAAACTGGTTTTGCCGGGCAAGGCAATTCAAATTGAATTATTCGACTGATTTTTATAAAAAATATTAAATAATCGATTGCCTTAACAGGGCTGATTGGAACCAATACATGTTATTATTATGGGTAAAAACAAAAAAATCAATAACTCTTTGTCGTCCCACTACAAGACTGATCAGGGTGTTGCCCTTCTAATGACACTGGGTATGTTATCGCTTCTGCTGGTTCTGGCTTTGTCATTTGCATTTGCTGCTATGAGTACTCTGAAGAGTGTTAATATTGCCCAGGACATCGCAAAGTCCAGGTTACAGGCAGAAAGTGGATTTAAGAGAGCATTTGAGCTGCTTACTGAAAACTTTTCAGATCCGAATGACGCTGCAAATATTTTCCCGGCAACAAAAACTATAACCAGTGTATTCGGACCGGATGCGGTGGTGAATGATTGGGACGGTCGTGTTTACTGGGCGAGCAGGGATGACAACTATTATGCCTCAGATGCAGCTGAGACAGCGAATACACCATCCCAAAACAGATCCGGAATTGATACAGCCCTGCATGTTGAATTAGATGGGATTGAATTTACACCCGGCGTGGCTTTAGATGATACGTTTGGATGGATTCATACCTACGATTCAAGCGAAACATATATTGATGACACTGATACGCCAATTATTTCCCGGGTTGCTTTTCTTATTATAGATGAATCAGGAAAGATTGACCCTGCACCAACCACAGAAAATGGTGTAACAGAGGGCACCGAAAAGCGTTTTGGCACCCGTCCTGCAGAAATTAATATTACAAATGCATCAACAGAATCAAATTTAGCTGCAAATCTGCGTCGGGGTGACACTTCCGGTATTCCCGCCGGAGGAATTTGGTTCTCTTATTATCATATATTCAAACAATTGAACGCAGATTCAGCATACGTATCTGCCGCAGCAGATACAGACGCGGATATGGCAATGATCACAAAGAATTTTTTCCCTCACAGTTATGACAAGGAGGCATATTATGATGGTGATGACGATAAACATCGCTTCAATCTTGCCCGTACGGATTGGGATTCGTTGTCAATTTCTGATATTCTAAAGCCGGCCGAAGTTTGGTCAACCGGATCTCATACAGCGACCGGTATTCCCTGGCTGGGTATAAGTACAGATACTGTTTTGAACAATCAAATTGCTGCAAATTTGCTTGATTACTGTGATTCAAATACGGATGCGACATCTGATTATTCAGGTTCGGGAAATATACCTGCATATTGTGGCAATGACGGGTATTATCTTATTAATGAAGTAGAGATTAAAGCAACACTTTCAGGTGATCAAGTTACATTGGCTTTTGATATTGAACTGGTTAATTTTTTTCAGGTGAGCAGTCCCGGAAGCAGCAGGCTTTTTGTAAGAGGTACAATTGGAGGGACAGAACTGACATCTGAAAATTTTTCAAGTACTGGAACTGCTATCACACCGTCCGGGAATTATTATGAAGCAACAACGATAACAATTTCAGCAAATACGGTGTCTTCAAATCCAGCGGACGGAGACGATGACAGTGATTCAGAAAATATCACATTATCCAATTTAGCTGTGTACCTTGAGAATTCGACGGATAGCACGAAACTAAAAGATTTTTCTGAATTACCCAACCCGGCCACCAGTATTACCTTAGACACAAGTACACCGTTAACGGCGAATAATGTGATCATAATATATGAAGCAAATGATCCACGATATAATTTAAAAACAGATGCATGGACTCAGGTGCAAACATGGAGTACTTCCCGAACCTCTGCAACGAACGGGTCTGTCAACAGCAGCTGTAATCCAAATCCGGGCGGCAATAAAGATCCGGAACCTTCGGTAACTCAACCATATAACGTGTCAACTGCCTATATCCGAAATGATAAAATGACATATATATGGGAATTGGGAGCAGTTCATCGCGGGGCACCCTGGGAAACAATTAACCTGAAGAAATATAAAAATGTCAGTATTTATAATATGTCATCACCTGATGCAATGTTTGGAGCCTATAGTGATGGTGATGCAAACATTTTGAGTCAGGTAAAAATAACAAATGATACAGAGACAACCGGGTATATTAATATTAACACTTATAATCGAAGAGTATTAATTTCCCTGCTTGAAGGGATTACGATTGGCGGGGCATATAGTGATGATGCAACCCCGGGCGGAACTGCAATTACAAGTACAGGGGCCGGGAGTATCGTTGGAACACTAACCCCGGCAGTTTCTAATTCCATCCTAAGCACAAACAATGCTGATAAACAGGGAAATGGTGAAGTATTTCGATTCCGGGGACAATTAGCGAATGCAACGAAACTGTTTGACGGGACAGGGGGAACACAAACTACTGACCGGCAAAAAGAAGAAGTTATAGGCAAAATGATTGGTTTAACAACGGTTCGCCAGAATTATTTTACTGTTATTGCTGTGTCGCAGATGGTTCAAGACATGGTTGCCGGGGTTGGGGGCTCAGGAGAACGGGGGCATTTTAATGAAGGGATCGATCTTGCTTATGCTGACCAGACTTTAATGGCTCTTATTTATCGTGATGCATTGCGCAACACAGTGGAAGTATTGAGATATGAATATTTGAATGAATAATTGAGAGCAGAGTAATTTCGAGTGCTTAACGTCGCGAATGGTATGACCTTTTATTTACACGTTTGATCATAATCTTCCGAAAATCCTTTCTTTAACCATTTACAGGATATCTCTCATACCTGATTATTTCAGTCAGTGGATGAATTAAATTGCAACGGGTGCTTTTATATGAGGGTGCGGATTGTAGTTGTATAACTTAAAATCATCATATGAAAAATCATAGATCGAAGATACTTCCGGACGAATCGTTAAATTGGGTAATGCATTCGGTTTCCGGCTTAACTGCAATTTTGCTTGTTCCAGGTGATTATTATACAAATGAACATCACCGAAAGTATGGACAAAATCGCCGAGTTTCAGCTGACATGCCTGAGCAGCCATTATGGTTAGTAATGCATATGATGCAATGTTGAAAGGAACTCCGAGAAAGACATCTGCACTCCGTTGGTAAAGTTGACAGGACAATTTTCCATTCGCCACATAGAATTGAAAAAATGTATGACAGGGCGGAAGGGCCATTTGAGGAATATCAGCAACATTCCAGGCACTGACAATCAAACGTCTTGAATCGGGATTTGATTTTATTTGATTTATGACATTTTCTAACTGATCGATCGATTTTCCGTCATGAGTTGGCCATGACCGCCATTGACAGCCGTATATTGGTCCTAAATTCCCATCTTTATCCGCCCATTCATCCCAAATTCGGACACCGTTGTCATTCAGATATTTGATGTTGGTATCCCCACTAATAAACCATAATAATTCATGAATTATAGATTTTAAATGAAGCTTTTTAGTTGTTAATATGGGGAACCCATCGTTTAAATTGAACCGCATTTGCCAGCCAAATAAACTTAGGGTTCCTGTGCCGGTACGATCCTCTTTTGATGTCCCGTTGTCGATGATGTGCTGTAGGAGATTGAGATACTGTTTCAAATTCTGCTTCCCGGTTGACTATAATTAAAATTTCAGTAATTGATCATTTATGCCAATTGCGAAAATGATCGTCTGCTGCGTAAATCTTTTTATAGAATGATTCAGTAATGCTTGTTTCATTAAGGGTCTCATGAGACGCTTCGTCAATAAATAATAAGCCTCTTTTTCAGCACTGCATATTCGGGGTAATAATTTAATTACTGCACTTAACATCTCAATTGCTTTTTTGCATTACTGGTTTCAAGGCAGCTCTTCCCGAGCATGAAAAGAGTGGGTTGGAGTCAACAGTTCTGAAGCCTCTGAGGCTTTGATACCTGCTTCATGGAGTTTGAGACTTTCCCTACCTATATGTTTAAGTTTTTTGATTTCTATCCGGATCATTCAATAATCTTAATTTTAGTCGTTTAGCCCGGGTTTACATTATGATTTTAAACTATATAATCTGCTCTTTTAATTGCAATTAAAAGTAAAAACCGGAAACGTGAACATTTTATTGGATATGAATTCGGCTATACTGAATAAAGATGTAAATTCTGCATGATTTAAACATGCTCCGGAGAATAAAATTCCATTACCAATGAAATCAAAAACTAAAACTGAGTCAAAGATTCCGGCAACAGATAATGATGAAACGATTGCTGCAATTTGCACGGGTGTCGGCGGGAGTATTTCAATTATTCGTATTTCTGGAAAAGACACTTTAAAGATATTTGGGAAAATTTGGCAATTTAAATCTGAGCGAACCGAAATCATACCCGGAAAACTGATTCAGGGAAATATCATTGATCGAAATGGTATAACAACGGACCAGTGCCTGGCAATTGTAATGAAATCACCAAACAGTTATACCGGAGAAGATATTGTAGAACTTCATTGCCATGGCGGAGTATTGGTATCAAAATCTATCCTCATACTTATATTGTCTCACGGATGTCGACACGCAGAACCGGGTGAGTTTACAAAGCGGGCTTTTATCAATGGGAAAATGGATTTAACTCAGGCTGAGGCTGTTCTGGACGTCATCGAAGCACAAAGTGAAATGGCGCTTCATTCCGCCAATCGTCAGTTAGAAGGGAATTTACGATCAAGAGTCAATGATCTGTATGAGCATACAGAAATGTTACTTGCCGAGATTGAAACAACAATGGATTTTACCGATGAGGATCTTGATTGGACGCCTGCTGCTGAAATTAATGGAAAACTGCAGATAATGATTGACAAAATTACTGCGTTATTACAGTCACGAAAAACAGGTGAAATTTTGCGTAATGGTATAAGTCTTGCCATTATCGGAATCCCAAATGCAGGAAAATCAAGTTTGCTCAACGCTATTTTAGGAATGAATAGAGCAATTGTTACATCTGTTCCCGGGACAACACGGGATACATTAGAAGAAATTACTCAAATACGCGGAATACCCATTCGTCTTATTGATACTGCCGGGCTGAGAGATACCAACGACATGATCGAAAAAGCCGGAATTGCCAGAAGTATTGATTCCATGCAGGTGTCAAAAATTATTCTTTGGATTATTGATAGTGAAAAACCATTGAATCAACAATTATTAAGCAACAGACTCATCGAAGGAAAATCTGTCGTAGCTATTGCAAATAAAATTGATTTAAACAAAGATTTTGAATTTCCAAACGATCTGGACTTTCCCTGTGTAAAAATCTCTGCAACTGAAGAAACAGGTTTAGAAGAATTATACGATAAGATTGAAATGGTGGTATGGCAATATCCGCATAAAGATGAACCTGAGATAGCAATCAGTGCCCGACACGGGATTTTATTAGAAGATGCACAATCAAAATTAGTGAAATCCAAGACAACTCTTGCAAATCAAGATTTTGAACTTATGGCCGTTAATCTCAGATCTGTTTTGTTTGCTTTGGGGAGCATTACCGGAAAAACGATTGAGCCGGATATATTAGGTATAATTTTTAATAAATTTTGTATTGGAAAATAACCACGTCCAGCGTGTTCGTCCTGTCACCGGTTACAGAATGATTCAGGAGGGAGGACCATAAATTCACATTCACAGGCTTGGCAAAATCAATTGCACTGTAAAATCCGGGTCTGATTTTGAACCGATATTCACATTACGGACAGCCTGTATCGTTTTGCCAATCACTATTGGCAAGATGGATATAGTATCTTCACAAATTGGTTGACTTATCCAGGCAGCACCTGGAAACAGTGCACAAGCTCATTTAAGTTTACTTCAAAAATAGCACATCCCAATATTTAGTGGACTGTTGCTTTGCTGCACCACACAGGCAGAATCTCCATACCGCTTCAATAATGATTAAATCTCACCCTTAAAAGTCATCATTGAAAGTGCTGCAAATAATTTGTGTATATTCCATTGAATTGGAACCATTCTAATACTTAATTGTCCTATTTTTCTAATTCTGAAAAGATCCAAATTCGTTATCTGATTTTAAATTTTTTAAAAATGAATAACCTTGAGAAAAATCTCAAAGGTATCAACTTTTTAATTTAAGATTCATCCATGGCAGATCGTCAGAATTTAACCCGCTGAGTGGAATTAAAATGTTAAACTATTTCTCTAAAAAAGGAATCATCTTATGGAACGTGCTGATATTCAGGAGCTGCAAAATCAAATAAAAGCTTCGTCATCATTTGTACAAACACTGAAAATTGAAATCGGTCGATTTATTGTTGGTCAGGAAACACTGATTAATCGATTGCTCGTTGGTCTGATCGCAAATGGACATATTCTGGTGGAAGGAGTTCCCGGACTGGCCAAAACAATGGCAATTAATGTTCTGTCACAAGCTGTAGGCTTAGAGTTTTCGAGAATTCAGTTTACTCCGGACCTTTTGCCGGCAGATGTTGTGGGTACAACAATTTACAACCCTGAGGAACATACTTTCTCAGTTAAACAGGGACCGGTATTTGCAAATCTCATTCTTGCAGATGAAATAAACAGAGCACCGGCAAAGGTGCAAAGTGCTCTTCTTGAAGCAATGCAGGAACGGCAGGTTACAATCGGCGGGGAAAGCAGGCAAATACCATCACCATTTCTGGTGATGGCAACACAAAACCCAATGGAACAGGAAGGAACCTACCCGCTTCCGGAAGCTCAGGTAGACCGATTTATGCTTAAACTTATGCTCGATTATCCATCAAGAGATGAAGAACGCATTATTCTGGAACGAATGGCTCATCCGGATGTGAAAACAGAAGCGACGTCTGTTGTTTCAATTGATGAAATTATGAATGCAAGAAAATGGGTTGATCAAATCTATCTCGATGAAAAGATAACCGACTATATTCTCGATATTGTATTTGCAACCCGAAATGACAAGCGTCACCAGCTTTCATTACGGCAGAAAGAGGCTAAACTCGATGAATTTTCTAATCTGATTCAATATGGTGCCTCGCCTCGTGCAACAGTTTGTCTGGCAATCGCTGCTAAAGCTGTTGCTTTCCTCGAGGGACGTGCCTATGTCGTTCCTCAGGACGTAAAGGACATTGCCCCCGATGTTCTTCGTCACAGAATTGTTCCCACTTATGAAGCTGAAGCTGAAGATATGACAACAAGCGATTTAGTTAAGAAAATTTTAGACGAACTGAGAACTCCTTAACCGCCCCGGCCTTACCGACATGATGTTATGCATGTCTACAGAACCCCAACATAAACAGTGAAAAATTATGCAGGCAAAAAAAATCTTACAAAAAGTACGGAAAATAGAAATTCGTACTCGGCGGATCGTAGATGAATTAACCGGCGGTGCATATCACAGTGTATTCAAAGGAAAGGGAATGGAGTTCGATGAAGTAAGAGAATACTTCCCCGGAGACGATGTTCGTGCAATTGATTGGAACGTCACTGCCAGAATGGGAGAACCGTACATTAAAAAATTTGTAGAGGAAAGAGAACTGACCGTATTTCTACTTGTTGATGTGTCAGCTTCAGGTGATTTTGGAAGTGAAAGTCAGAGCAAAAATACGCTCGCAGCTGAATTAGCCGCTGTAATTGCATTCAATGCGATTCGGAATAATGATCAGGTGGGATTGCTGCTTTTTTCAAATCAGGATGAACTCCATTTACCCCCTCGAAAAGGGCGACAGCATGTACTCCGATTGATCCGTGAATTAATAGCCCATGAACGGGTTAATAAACAAACGAGTATTAAAAATGCATTAGAAACCTTTATGAAGGTTACGCCACGAAAAACAGTTGTTTTTCTGATTAGTGATTTTATCGATGATGGTTTTCAGCAGGCTCTTATGATTGCGAATAAAAAACATGATCTGGTTGCAATGAGAATCATTGATGATAGAGAACTGGAAATGGAATCGGCCGGTTATATCTCCGTAGAAGATGCCGAATCCGGAGATGTGCTGACTTACCCAAGCCAATCGGAGCATAATCGGAATCGGTTTAAGAAACACAGTACAATTGCTCATCAGTCTATTATTGATTCCTGTCGACGTGCAGGAGTCGATCTCATTGACATTGTGAATGGCCGGGATTACGTCAAACCATTGATGCAATTCTTTCGGACACGTGAAAAACGACGGTAGTATATATAGACAATGGATGTGTTTGTAAGCCGGCATTTATAAATACCACATAATTTGGCTCAGGATTAGTTGAAGTCTTTTTAATTCAATGAGTTTAATCAATTTTTAATTCCTAAAAATTTTTGTTTTGATCAGGCTTGGGTACCGGGGTGCAGGTTGGTTGTTTTGAAAAGTGGACAGCAGAATAACACAATGAGAATGATGACATGAATAAACTTTTTAAGAAAATAATTAAATACGGCGGCATTTTTACCGTATTGTCAGCCATCATTTTTGCCTTTTTCTTCTGGAGGAGTTTAAATAGTCAGGATCCTCCAAAAGTCCTGAATGTTGCACTGACTCCTGAGACAAAGCATATCGGTGATGTGATCAGTGTCGAAATGACCATTGAATTGCCATGGTACCGGAAGTTGATCGGTAAAGCTCAGGTAAAAATGCCTGAGGGATTGCAGGTTGTCGGAAATGATGTCAACCAATTTGGCCGACTGAGATTAGGGACCTGGGAGTGGAAGAAAATTATTCAATTTCAGGCATACGATTTTGGTCCGTTTTCGGAATTGGAATCGGTGATTATACTGACTCCAGACCGATTGGATGGGAATGATTCAATTACAGTAAAAATCCCTGAAATTTCTATTCAGTCAATGCTGGATGACGGCAATGATGAACTGCGGATCGCAGAGGAATTATCCGACGATTTTTTAAAGTCGAATACCCAAAAGAGTAATCATTACAGTCTAATCGCAATTGTATTGGCAGTGATCATTCTTTTATCATTTTTTCTGTTAAAAAAGAGAACACATAAAATTGTTGTCCCCCCTAAACCATGGATCGTTGCCGAATCAATGCTGATGCAGTTACAGGAACGATTCCCCCTTGATGCAGAAACGGTTTTTGTTGAACTGACAGACATTGTCAGAAAGTATATTGAAGCTGCATTTGAGTTGCCGGCTGCAGAAATGACGACGCCGGAATTTCTAAATCAAATAAATCAGGATTCAAAAAGCTTAAACACAGATCAAAAATTATTATTGACCGATTTTTTAACCGCAGCTGATATGGTTAAGTTTGCACGAGTTGACGTTAATCAGGGGCAAATTGATGAAACTCTGAAAAAGGCGAAACGATTTGTAGTCGAGACTTCGGAAGAGATTATAAAACAGAGTTTAGTGGGCAAATCACCAGACAGAGCACATGAAAAATCTATTTAATCAATTAATAACAAATGAATTGTATCACCTTGAATCGCCCTGGTTCATGGTCCTTTTCCCAGTTATTCTAATCATCACGGCCGCAGCTTATTTTAAACGAAATCCAACTGTTATTGTGTCTACAATTCAATCCTATGCCGTGTCGGTAACGCCGCGGCAAAAAATTTTCTTGCCGACTAAATTACCGCTGATATTAAGCAGTCTGGGTTTAGTCAGTTTAATGATTGCCATGATTCGCCCTCAACATGGTATAGAAGAAACGATTCGCAGAACCGAAGGCATTGACATTATGTTAGCACTTGATGTCTCTGGCAGTATGGCGGCCTTTGATGTTCCAAAATCTGTAAGCAATAGCAGAACCGTTATTAAAATGCTGGAAAATGGTAAGCTGCGCCCGCGTATAGACGTTGCAAAAGAGGAAGTGAAACGGTTTATTCAAAAACGCCCAAATGATCGTATTGGTTTAATCGCGTTTTCAGCTAATACATATACGGTGTGCCCGCCAACATTAGATCATGCATTCTTAGAGAGTCATCTGGCTCGGCTGGAAGCAGGGATGTTGCCGGATGGTACAGGGATTGCCGCTCCCATTGCCAATTCAACGACTCGATTAAAAGAATCAAAAGCAAAACGAAGGGTATTGGTTTTATTCACTGATGGTGAGAATAATGTAGACGCTCAGGTAACGCCGGTTCAAGCTGCAAAGATTTCAAAAATGTTTGATGTCATCATTCATACCGTCGGTATCGGCAGTGACCGGGCCTATGTAATCCGGCCGACGTTTTTTGGCAGACAGCAGCTTATTGAAGCCCGGGGAAGTTTTAATAAGAAGTTACTCACCGATATTTCCACAGAAACAAGCGGCCAATACTTTGCTGCTGAGGATGCTGAAGGATTAAGAGAGGTAATGAAAAAAATTGATACTCTTGAAAAAACAAGCATGGAACAGCCGACTTACATTGATTATAAAGAGTTATATAAAAATTGGTTGTACGGCGGACTGATTTTGATTCTGTGTGGGTTTTTATTGGAGAATACACTGTGTTTGAGAGTCCCCTGATGCTATTTAGAATCTATTTTTCTACACTGAATTATGGTTAAATCATGAATTTTAATGAACCAAATATATTCTTGAACTTATTTTGGCTCCTGCCGATAATATGGGTCGCGTTGTATTATGGAAGTGCGGTACGCAGTAAAAAACTAAGCCGATTTGTTAAAAGTGAAGAATTAAAAAATCAATTAACAATCAATGTATCAAAATTCAGGCGACAGGTTAGAGAGGTTTTTTTCTTACTGGGAATTTTATTTCTAATTACAGCAGTTGCGGGGCCTCATTGGGGAACAAAACTTATAAAACGTCCCGGCCAAAGCCGAGATTTATTAGTCGTCCTTGATACATCAAGAAGTATGTTGGCAAACGATATTTCACCGTCTCGTTTAAAGCATGCAAAGTGGTTTATACGTAATTTACTTGACCAAACTCCCGGCGACCGATATGGATTGATCGCTTTTGCCGGGACTGCGTTTCTGGAATGTCCACTCACTCAGGACAGAAACGGATTTATGTTATTTCTGAATGATATAAATACAGATACAATTCCGGTTGGAGGTACAAATATTGAAAAAGCACTTGAAACAGCATTGGAGGCATTTAAGGCTGCAGAAGGTAGTAACAGAGCTGTGATTTTTATTACCGATGGTGACGAATTACAGGGAGATTCGAGTAACATTATTGAAGATTTTAAGGAACGGAATATACCCATTTTTGTTGTCGGAATTGGCGATCCAAATCTTGGGAGTTTCATTCAGGTTGAAGGAAATAAATTCGTATTGGATAAAAATGGAGATCGTGTAAAATCAAAATTAAATGAATCATCGCTGCAGCACATCGCAGCAAAAGCAGGCGGAACGTACGTTCACTCCACTGTTGTTCACGATGGATTGGATCATATTGTGGATAGAGTAAGAAATTTAGTTCCTGAACAACATGAAGATAACACCGTATCCAGACCAGTCGAACGGTATCAGATTCCCTTGTTCATTAGTTTTATATGTTTTTCAATTCGATTATTAACAGGTGAAAGAAAACAAATCATGAAACCATTATCATCAACGGCAAATCAATTAACTTCAAATAATATTTCCAATGTCGCAGTGTTATTAATTTTAGGGGTTAATATTTATTTATCAGCACTATTTGTTAATGCACAGAAAGATGATGACGTGGCCGATTCTCCACTGTTAGACTCACCTGTTTTATTTCCTTCTTATCCGAACAATGTATCTCCGAATCCTCCGGGTAATCCCCCTCAAATGATGCGTGTAAACAGCGAAAAAGATAAAATGATTTATGAATCCATCGATTCTCTTTTAAGTCAACTGGAAAATGCTGCAGAACCATTAGAACAGGCTTACCTGCATTATAATCTTGGCGTCAATTATCAATTATTAGGGCGGGAAACTCAGGCTGAAACGGAATACAATTATGCCCTGGACTCCGGTATTGATTCTGATGAACTTAAAGGTGTTGTCTATCAGAATTTGGGCGTTTTAAAACACCGGGAAAGCAGAGAAAACATTGCTGCTGATTCAGATGCTGCAATGGAAAGCCTATCTCAGGCACAAGCATATTATCGAGAGGCGATGCGTTATAACCCAAGACTGAAAGATATCGCAGTCAATCAGGAATTAGTGTTGAAAGATCGGAAATTGATAGAGGAACTTAAGAATCTTCAACAGCAAATAAGTGATATGCAAAAGGACGCTCAGGAACGGACTCAGGAAGCACTTGATGCACAGCAGGATGCGAATCAGGAGACAGATTCTGCGGCACAGGATCAAAAACAGGCTGAGGCAAAAAGTAAAACGGAACAAGCAAAGAAAAGTACCGAAGAGCTGGAAGAGGCTGTGCGTCAAATGGGGCAGGAAAATGCCGCTGACTATTTTAAGCAGGCAAAGGAAAAATTAGATCAGGCAGAGGCGGAACAGACAAAGGCAATGCAGAAAGCAGGACAAGACGGGGAGGAAAAAGAGTCTTCTGAAAAAGCCGAAGATTTAATCAGTCAGGCTCTAAATCAACTGGGTATAAAGCAGGAAAAAAATGATGAGGATTCCGATAGTGAAGAAACCCAGGCCGGGCAGAAAGGTGACGAGTCTGAAGAAGAAAATGAAAATGATGATCAAAAAGATGCATTAAGTGAGGAATCAAAAGGGGCACAAACGTCCGGAGAACAATCTGATTCAGATAATGAAAGTGAAAATGATTTAAGGAATTTAGATCAAATACAGGCCTTGAGTATATTAAACTCAATGCAGGAACAGGAACGTGATCTTAAGAAAGATTTAAAAGAAGCTGAAAAACAAAAAATGGGTGTTAAAGACGTAACAGAAAACTGGTAGTGACGGCTGAAGCTTGAGTAGATTCAGGAGTGACTTTTAATTTATTAACGGGTATAATTCAAACATAACCGGAACGAGCCATATTTTTCATGCAGAATTTGAACACCAAATATAATTTAACTGCACTTTTATGATGTCAAGATTAAACCATATGAACATTGTTAATCCCGGTAAAATTATAAAAACTCAGTCGATAGCGATGGCGGTGATGGCGATATCAGCTTTTGCTGCTGATATTTCAGTAACTGTTTCGCCGAATCCAATTTTCACCGGAGAGCACGGTAAATATGAAATTATATCAACGATTGGTAAACCGGAAATAATTTCGTTTCCAAATATTAATGGAATCCAGTGGTTGAAAAATTCGTCATCTTCAGGCATACAAATTGTCAATTTTGATCGGAAAGATACCTTGTCGTATCAATTTGTTGCAGGTAAGCCGGGTGTCTTTACATTACCGTCTGTTCCAATTAGAGTCGGTAATAAAGTTATAAAAACAAACGCAGTTCAGTTGACAGTTAAAAAACGTGAATTTTCAGATCAAGGGAAAAAATTAACACTTGATGAATTGATTTTTCTGAGGGTATTCTACGATGATCAACCGCTGCAGCCTAAACAATTATACCTTGGGCAAGAATTAAATCTTAAAATAAAGTTATATGTTGATCAGCGTCTTAAAATTTACATTGATAAATTTAATCAGAATAACAGTTTCACAAGTGGTCAGAACTATTTCCCGAACATTAAAATCGAAAATGCGATTTACAGTAAATTTACATATGAACAAGAGAGTTCTGAAATAAGAAATAGTTTGAGATTTAGGGTTTTTACGTATCATGCCAGTATTTCAGGAGTTGAATTAGGGAAAATAAAAGGTGTAATTGAGCACACCGTCCCGATATTGGATCCAAATCAGCAGAACAGTCGAAGAAATTCACACGATCCATTTGGTGATTTTTTCAGTTTTTCAAGACGAAACAAATTCTCTACGCACACAACTCGTTCGGCAGTTAATGATATTGAAATTAAGCAGATTCCAAACGATGATGCAGCGGAAGGATCTTACTTAGGGCTGATTGGAAACTGGCAGGTGGATTTAAAGCCTGATAAGAAAGAACTCTCTGTTGGAGAAGATGTTACACTAAAACTCTCAATTAAAGGCCAGGGAAATATTAAAACCTTAATTCAACCTGAATTAGAATTACCGGGTTTTAGAATTTATCCACCTGAAATAACCCGGATTACCTCACAGGTTTCCCGGGTTGAGATTAAATGGGTTATTATTCCGTTGAATAAGGAAAGTCAAATACCGCTGTTGCAATTTAATACGTTTGATTCTAAATCGGGGAAATTTACAAACTATTCATTTCAACCAGTCCTTAAAATAAATTCATCAGAATTGCCTATGCAATCAGGACCCGTGATTGAAGATTATGGAGCAGATGACAGCACTCAGAAATCAAATACACGAAAACTTCATCGTTCAACAGACGTTTTATATATTAAAAAAGATTTAACAACGTTTGTTAAAATACCGCTTTTAGATAATATCGCCCCAATATTGGGAGTGTTGATCCTGGGTGGTCCTATCACGTATCTATTAATATTATGGGTGGCTTTGAGACGTGAAAAATTGCAGGACAGTTCGATATACCGCCGTCGCCGTCAGGCTTTGAAAAATCGCAGTGACGTAATGAAAAAAATCAGAAAAGCCTCCCCGGATGAATTACCCACCGTTGTCCGAGAGCATTTATTACCCTTTTTAACTGCTGTATTGAATATCCCGCCCGGTGCAACAATCCCGGAACTTCTTCCCCATCTGGACGATCCCGAACTTGCTGAGATTTTACAATCCGCAGAGATGGGGGAATATATGCCTGGAAACAGCACCGGGATAGATGCGAAAAAATTACTGTCGAAATTGAAGAATCTTACAGTTGTCATGTTATGTTTTTTTATAGTGTCGAAAGGATTTTGCAATACTGAAAGTAACGCTGCTGCTTCAGCCTATGACCAGGGTAATATTGCGGAAGCTGAATCAATTTATTTAAGCCAGCTTAAAAACGGATATGGGAATGCGTCTCTCCTGTATAATCTTGGTAATTGTGCCTATAGAAAAGGAGACTATGGCAATGCGATTGCCTACTACGAAAGTGCAAGAAGACTGGCACCCAGAGATTCTGATATCATTGAAAATCTAAATTTTGTTCGTGACCAACTAAATTTGCCATCAATCTATCAGCATGATAATCCACTGGATATAATTCATTCATTTCAGGACAAATTAAGACCGGATGAATGGGGGTTGGCAGCCGGTTTGATCTGGTTCGCCTTCTGGATCATACTCGGAGTTTTTCGGTGGAAACAGATACCGGTGCATGTTATAACAGCAGTAATAGTGATTGGGTTTTTAGTGACAATTTTCTCTTATTTTGAGCAATCGAAAGGGACCTATAAACCAAATCAGGGAGTTGTCATATTTGCAAATTCTCCCTTATATCGACTTCCGGGTCAAAACACGAACGAAGCTGCAAAACAGGTATTAAAGGCTGGAGACTATATTTCTATTGTAGAACAACGGTCTGAGTGGAGTCGAATTCGTATTGATGAGGCAGAGGGGTGGGTGAAAAATTCTGCAATCAAAAAAATTTGGCAGTTCAGAAAATAGAAAAATTGTTTAAAATTTTGAGAGAATTATTAAATTTTTTTTTAAAAACCGATTTAATATACTTTTATTCAGCATGTTATGTATCATATCCATTTTGATAAAATGACCGAAAAATTAACTGATTTATCGTAAAAACTGATCAATCCGGTTGAACTGATTTAAGGAGAATCTAATGTAAAGGCAATCCCGGAATGGCAAAGAGCACAAGAAATGGAAATTCGGCTCAGGAGTATCGATATACAAAAGAATATCGCAGCTGCCAATCCTATCATTTTAGTGTGAATTATTGAATAGAAGAAAAAGCACGAAACCCCGGCAATAGAAAAAGCATGTCTTTGTTTCTTCTATTTAATAAAATTCTCAAGTTCATCGAACATCTGTAGAGTTGTCTCAAGGTGCTGATCCTTCATATATCCGAATACATTAAATTCCCGAATTAAAATATTGATTAAACGTGGGTTCAAAGACATTAGTAAAATCATAAAGGCTTGATCTATGAGTAAAAACCATATATTGGGAATATTCAAATTCATCGTATTGTAACGGGTTTTGGTTCTGGATAAAATCTTTACTAAGATTGTACTCATATCGGTAAGTATTCAATGCATAGACGTTTTTCCCGAGTGAGAGACAGTTCTCGTCCATCAGAGATAAACAGGAAACGTTTCTCTTATAGACTTTCTAAAAGTGTAATTTTCTCAAAATAAAACACCTGCATATATTATTTATAACGAATTCAGGGTGCGTAATGAAAATAATTAATATCGGCTTAATCGGTTGCGGAAATGTTGGTGCCGGCGTTGTAAAATGGGTTCAAAAGAATTCAAATTTAATAGAAGCACGCTGCAATATAAAACTCCGGATTGCAAAAATTGCGGTTAAGAATCTAAACAAAGATCGGGGATTGGGCCGTGATAGTGCATTATTGACTACTGATGCAGAGAGCCTTGTAAATGATTCTGATATCGATGTTATTATTGAGTTGATTGGTGGAACTGATGACGCCGGGTCACTCGTTGTTTCTGCTCTGAAACAGGGGAAACCCGTTGTTACTGCGAATAAATCATTACTTGCGTTTCATGGGGATGAATTATTTAAACTGGCAAAAGATAACGACACCGATATATATTTTGAAGCCAGTGTTGCCGGCGGAATCTCGATTATTAAATATTTAAAAGAGGGACTTGCTGGAAATCATATCAACTTGATATACGGGATATTGAACGGGACCTGTAACTATATCCTCACTCGAATGGCTCAAAATGGTGAGGATTTTAACGATGTATTAAAGGACGCACAGCGTCTGGGCTTTGCAGAAGCAGACCCCGGGTTAGATATTGACGGTCATGATGCAGCTCATAAAACGTGTATATTAGCCTCATTAGCCTACGGGGAATGGTTTGATATCGATTCAATTCATGTAGAAGGCATACGCAACCTGGAGTTACAGGATATTCATAACTCAGCCGAAGCAGGCTATACCGTTAAATTATTAGGTATCATAAAACTTGATTCGGGAAGAATTCAAATGCGGGTCCATCCAGCCCTGGTCCCCTCAACCTCATTGATCGCAAGAGTCGATAACGAGTTTAATGCCGTGTGGGTTCACGGTGATGTTGTCGGTGATACAATGCTGTATGGACGGGGTGCCGGACAAAATCCGACAACAAGTGCAGTAATTGCAGATATCATTGATGTTGCCCTCAATATCAAATGTAATTCTGCCAATCGGGTTGCTGCATTTCAACCTCACCAGTCCTATGACAATGTTTTAACAATGGCTGAAATTTCAAGTCGTTATTACTTGCGTTTGTCGTTGGAAGACAAACCAAATGTATTAGCGAAAATCGCCTGCATATTAGGTGACACAAATATAAGCATTGCCAGTGTCGTACAAAAAGAATCTGACTCAAACAGGCTGCCTGTTATTTTAATCACTCATACAGCAAAAGAGTCCGATATTAATACCGCAATTAAAAAAATCAAGGAATTACCAGTTGTTCACGACAAACCGGTTATTCTCAGGATTGAAGATATTTAACCGGAAGAAAATTCGAATTATCTCCTTAAACTAAATTTTATCCGTACTGAAATTACTATCGAAAGGGAATAAAAAAAGTGGAAGATAGAGTTGCAATATATGATACCACCCTGAGGGACGGTACACAGGGTGAGGGTGTATCATTTTCGAAGGTGGACAAAGTGCGAATCGCAGAATGTCTCGACAGCTTTGGGGTTTCCTACATCGAAGGCGGGTGGCCGGGTTCAAATCCAAAGGATATGGCCTTTTTTAATGAAGTAAAAAATAAAACGTATAAACACGCAAAGATTGCTGCATTCGGCAGCACGCGCCGGGCATCAAATAAGGTTGAAAATGATCCCAATATTACAGCATTACTTGAGGCCGAGACTCCAGTTACGACAATCTTCGGAAAAACCTGGATGCTTCACGTCACAGACGTCTTGCGTATTAGTCCAGATGATAATCTCAAAATGATCGAAGATTCTTGTGCTTATCTGCACGATCAAAAAAAAGAGGTTATATACGATGCGGAACATTTTTTCGATGGCTGCAAAGATAATTCAGAGTATGCCTTATCCACACTTGAAAGTGCAGTTTCCGGTGGTGCTTCGGTTATTGTGCTGTGTGACACAAATGGCGGAACAATGCCGACGGAAATCAAAACAATTACAGAAACAGTTGTGAAACGGTTCAGCAGCAGAGTAACCGTTGGAATTCATACTCACAATGATTGTGGAATGGGAACAGCCAATTCAATTGTCGCTGTTGAAACCGGTGCACGTCATATACAGGGAACAATAAATGGTATCGGTGAGCGCTGCGGCAATGCAAATTTATGCTCAATCCTTCCGAATATTGAACTAAAGTTAAAATTGAGTGCGTTACCTGAAGGAAAACTCAGTCGCCTAAAAGAGGTCAGTGAATTTGTTTTCGATCTGGCCAATTTAAGACTTGACAACCGGCTTCCTTATGTCGGGACAAGTGCCTTTGCTCACAAAGGCGGTATCCATGTTAATGCGATGCAGAAAACGGCAGTCTCATATGAACACATCAAACCTGAAGCTGTTGGCAATAAAACTCGGGTATTGATATCTGATTTATCCGGAGGCAGCAATATTTTAATGAGAGCTGCAGAGCATAATATTGACATCAACAGTAAAAGTCCTGAAGTTCGAACAATCCTTAATGAACTCAAAACCCTGGAAAGTGAAGGGTATGAATTTGAAGCGGCCGGTGCATCATTTGAACTGCTCATGCAAAAAATACTAAAAAAACACAAATCATTTTTTTGCCTGGAAGGGTTCCGGGTTATCGTTGAAAAGCGAGGCCATGACAGCCCGTGTATAAGTGAAGCTACGGTTAAAGTAAATGTAAATGATGACATTGAAATATGTGCAGCTGAAGGCGACGGTCCCGTGAATGCTTTAGATAAAGCATTGCGAAAAGTACTCGTTCGGTTTTACCCTCAAATCGCAGATATTGAACTCAGAGATTACAAAGTCAGAATCGTGGATGGTGAAGCGGGAACGTCAGCAAAAACACGCGTTTTAATTGAATCTACCGATGGAAATAAGTTTTGGGGAACGGTTGGCGTCAGTGAAAATATTATTGAAGCGTCCTGGCAGGCACTTGTAGATTCAGTAGAACACAAACTTTATTCTCAGGAAAAACAGGAATAAAAGAATGGTCATTATTACTGGAGGTGCCGGTTTTATAGGCAGTGCTGTTATCTGGGGATTAAATAATCGTGGTGTTGACGATATCGTTGTGGTTGATCATCTGGACTGTGACGAAAAGTGGAAGAATTTACGGGAGTTATCGTTTGAAGATTATCTGGAAAAAGACGATTTTCGTGACTTGATAAAACGGGACTTGATAAAACGGGGTCGGTTTTCTTCGGATAATACCAGTGCAATTATTCATATGGGTGCCTGCTCCAGCACTGCCGAACTGAATGCATCTTACCTGGTCGATAACAATTATCAATACTCAAAAGAACTTGCGTCATTTGCAATTGAACATAATATTCGATTTGTTTATGCATCAAGCGCAGCTACTTATGGTAACGGAGACCGGGGATACAATGACGATCGGAGTCAATTAACCTCACTGATCCCGCTGAATATGTATGGATACAGCAAACAAATGTTTGATTTATGGGCATATCGCCATAATCTTCTCGACAAAATTGTTGGACTTAAGTTTTCTAACGTATTCGGACCAAACGAGTATCATAAAGATGATATGAGAAGTGTACCCCATAAAGCATTTGTCCAAATACAAGATTCCGGAAAAGTTCAATTATTTAAATCATATAAAGACGAATACAATGACGGCGGGCAGATGCGCGATTTCATTTATATAAAAGATGTCGTAGACATGATTATTTTTTTCCTCGAGAAACAGAATATAAATGGCATCTACAATATTGGTTCCGGAAAAGCGAGAACATGGAAGGATTTAGTTACATCAATTTTTTCTGCTCTTAAAATTGCCCCTGAGATTGAGTATATAGACATGCCCGAAGGGCTTAAAGATAAGTATCAATATTTTACAGAGCTGAATATGGACAAGCTCCATAAAGCCGGATATTCAAAATCGATGATGACTCTTGAAAAAGCAACGGAAGATTATGTGTTGAATTATTTAATCCCGGACCGGTATCTGTCTTCATCATCAAAAGGCTCATAAGAGTTTTAACTCTATCTCGATATCATGAAATGGTGGATTATCTATTTTTTTATTGGCGTCTGTGCCACAGGCATCACACTCATTACCACGCCAATTTGCCGCAATATAAGTTGGAAACTGGATATTCTCGATATTCCACTTGGTGAATTTCATAAGAAACATGGCCAATCGACGCCATTGCTCGGTGGAATCGCCATGTTATCAGGTTGGATCATCACAGTTTATGGCGGGTTATTATATTGCGTAAAATTTCAGCATATGCTGCCGGATGAGCTTATCCATCGCATTCCCGGAATATTGAGTGTGCAATCATTATTATATGTCATTACTGCCGGGGCAATTGCCTTGACGATAATGGGACTTATTGACGACAAGAAACCCCTGGGGCCTTTGGTAAAATTTATCATGCAATTTGTCATATGTTCCATTGTCGCAAGTTATCCTAAAATACGTGTAACTATATTTGTTGAGACACCGATTATTACCTGGGCCATTACCGTTTGCTGGTTTATGTTTATTATCAATGCCTTTAATTTCTTTGACAATATGGATGGACTTGCATCAGGTACGGCCTTTATTGCCGCAGTTTTATTTACACTGGTCGCTGCATTTGGAAATCAGATTTTTGTTGCAGCACTCGGAGCAGCAACTGCCGGAGCAGCGTCAGGATTTTATTTTTATAATCGGTACCCCGCGTCTATTTTTATGGGCGATTCCGGGAGTTATTTTCTAGGATATATGCTTGCAGTCATAGGTACATTAACGATGTTCTACCACCCGGCAACATCACCGACACCGGCACCACTTCTCATACCGATTTTAGTTCTGGCAGTCATTATTTTTGATACATTTGCTGTCGTTATAATCCGCCTCAAAAAAGGCGTACCAATCTATTATGGCGATCATAATCACATCTCCCATCGATTTCACGATATGGGAGTAAGTAAAAAACAGGCCGTTTTTATTGTTCATATGCTGGCACTTTCAATCGGGCTTGGTGCGATTACATTAATGTGGTTGGACTCAAAAGGTGTCGTGCTGGTGTTGATTCAGTCATCAGCAATGTTATTGCTTGTTGTTATACTCCATCACATCAAGAAACGTGATGATGAAAAATAAAAACTCTAAATCCATCGAAAATATTAATAATAAACCAAACACCTGTTCAGTTAATTACGATATAAAATGAACGATACGATCCATCTTAACCCGTCAATGATGACCAACCTTTGCCGTGAAGCACTCGCTGAAGATATCGGGAGTGGCGATGCAACAACCCTTTCAGTGATACCGGATTCCATAAATGTATCCGGTCAACTGATCACTCGTGAATCATGTATTATCGCCGGTCTTCCTCTGGTCGAAAAAGTGTTCCATGTTCAGGATTCATCATTGACCTTTGAATCCAAAATTGCTGACAGTCAACGCTGTATCAATGGCCAGGTCATCGGTACGGTTTCAGGGCAGGCCCGCTCAATATTAACCGCAGAGCGAACGGCTCTAAATTTTATTCAGCACCTCTCAGGAATAGCAACTCTGACAAATAAATATGTTGATGCTTTATCAAATTCAAAAACAAAGATTTTGGATACGAGAAAAACAACACCCGGACTGAGGCTGTTAGAAAAATATGCAGTATCAATGGGCGGGGGCACTAATCATAGGCATGGGCTGTATGATCGGATCATGATAAAAGATAATCATCTATTTATCGCATCACTCTCAGGTGTAGGCGGAATAAAAGAAGCGATCACGACATGCAGGTCAACCTATCCCAATCTGGAAATTGAAGTTGAAATTGATACCCTTGATCAATTGGAGGAAGCACTGATGTCAGGCACAGATTACATTCTCCTGGATAATATGTCTGCTGAAGAAATGATTGAAGCAGTCAAACTAAGAGATCAGTTATGTGCAAAAACGCTACTTGAAGGCAGTGGCGGAATTACACTTGAACGTATCCCTGAAATCGCATCCATTGGGCTGGATTTTATCTCTGTCGGGGAATTAACACATTCTGTAAATTCTATTGATATTGGATTAGATTTCCAATGCGGCGAAAGTAAGCCATTTAAATAAAGCGAACTCACACTTTACCCCATTTTTCACATCCGGACGATAGATTTTGTCAACACATTGATACCAAAGAGTGTGAAAAAAAACGAATCGATGCACCGGTGCACCTTGAAATCTATTCGTTTGTCCGGCATGAATTCAAAGCAAGGGTCAGCGGTTTGTCAGCCCGTTGTATTTGCGGTAACTGAATCAATGAGCGTATCATCTTCTGGGCAATCGTCTGAAAGTCCTGAATATTCGTTGCTGTAGCGTCCGAGACAAGATTGTGTCCGATTTCAACTCGCCGAGTGTTTCCTATACTTGCACCCGGGAAGTTTTTAACGGGAAGCGATGCCCCTGAAGCAGAAGCCGATGAACGGCCGCGTCGGTCCATATTTGTTGATGGATATTAAATGACCTAAACTTGATTCCTCGGAATAATGGAATCGATGCATTATTTAATTTAGGCATTATTAGCGGGCTGACAATTCAGAAAAGATCGGGTAAATAATTTGATAAGTATTTATAGGCACTCATTAATATAAATTGTTGAATCCGTTAATTAGATCGATATTAAGAAAACCGCATGAGCGTGAAAGGAACTGTCTGTGACAGAGATACCCTACTTACATGATATTGTCATTCTCTTCGGGTCGATTCTTGTTGTAATCGTTGCAAGTTATCGACTAAAAGTCCCCGCTATTATCGGATTCCTCGTGACTGGAGTTTTAGTCGGACCTCATGGCTTGAAACTTGTTCACGATTCTGAACATGTTGAGGTTTTTGCTGAGTTTGGTGTTGTGTTTTTATTATTTGTTATTGGAATTGAGCTTTCTTTTAATCAACTTAAAAAACTATGGCATTTTTTTATTATTGGCGGTTTTGTTCAGACAGTTGCAACGGTAAGCATAACAACGATAATTTGTATTAAATTAGGTCATCCATTACCTCAGTCTATTTTTTATGGACTCTTAGTTGCGTTAAGCAGTACAGCAATTGTTTTAAGACTCTATTCGGATAAAAGAGAGTTAAATTCTCCTCAGGGTAAGGTGTCAACAGCGATTCTATTATTTCAGGATCTGTTAATTGTTCCATTACTTTTGACTGTTCCGATTCTGGGCGGAACCGTTTCGGCAACATCTCCGGAACTAATCACCCGATTTGGCGGAGGTCTTGCGGTGGTTGCATTAACGTTTATAATCGGACGCAATGTTCTGCCTGTTTTATTAAAATTAATCATCCAGACCGGGGTGCGCGAAATTGTTGTTATCGTATGTTTGTTTACGTGTCTGGGAGCCGCACTGTTAACCGAATCGTTTGGCTTCTCACTTGCCCTTGGTGCCTTTTTATCAGGAATCTTAATTTCAGAATCAGATTATCGATCACAGTTACTCGCTGAAATCACACCATTTCGTGACGTCTTCAACAGCATGTTTTTCATCTCGGTAGGCATGCTTCTGCACTTAGATTTCTTTTTTGAACACCTTTTTCCTGTCCTCTTCCTGGTTTTATGTATAATTCTATTAAAAGCAGTGATACTTATCGTCACGGTAGTTTTATTGAAATTTCCAATCCGAACAGCAATTATTGCAGCCATGGGATTAGCCCAGGTCGGTGAGTTTTCGTTTGTCCTTATTCGAGCCGGGTCCGTTCACGGTCTGTTTAATGATTATCATTATCAGATGGCTATAGCCTCTGCTGTATTTACCATGATTCTTACGCCACTGCTTTTCCGTATTGCACCAAAGATTGCAGCCATTTTCGATTCATTGTCGGGAACGAAAACGACTCCGATAGATTCAGAGACCTCCTCTTCGGCAACCGAGACCAAGGTGGTCGTATGCGGCTACGGTTTGAATGGCCGTCATTTAGCCAGAGTTTTAAAGACATCGCACGTTCCTTATATAATCATTGACTTAAACGGTTACAAAGTTGAACAGGCATTAAAAACAGGTGAACCGATAATATATGGCGATGTCACACGCCCGGAAATATTAATACACGGCGGTATCAAATCAGCATCCGTTGCAGTATTGTCATTTCCGGATCCGCCGGCATTAAGACACAGTATACGACTCATGCGGCAGTTAAATCCTAATTTATACATTATTGTCCGATCGCAGTATCTATCTGAATGGGAAGAGTTACGCGATTGCGGTGCGGACGAGGTTATCGCACAAGAGTTTGAAACCTCTATTGAAATTGTAACAATGGTTTTGTCAAAATTACATTTGCCCGGTAATTTAATTCGGACACAATCCCGTATTCTGCGAGAAGATGGCTATGAAATGCTGCGTGCCCCATCTCCGGTTATCGGTATTTCAGAGAAGGTATTCCAGGCATTGTATCAGGGGACAACAGACTCCTTTTTCCTTTCAGAGACCCATTTTGCTGTCGGTAAATCAATTTCAGAACTCCGGTTGCGAAAGGAAACAGGGGCATCTGTTATTGCGATTGTTCAAGGGAATAATACTCTCACAAATCCGCCACCTGAACATGTCTTCAACAGTGGCGATGTTTTAGTAATGGTCGGCAGTCATGCTGAAATTGATAATGCATTTATTTTTCTTGAAAAAAGCAGGACAAGAAAATAGTATAGACAGATCCAATACCGTGATTAAAGTTACCCAATATACCCTGCCCGGATTCTACAAATCCATTCAGCTGATTGTCAACATACAAAAAAAATTCAAGACTTTAATCCGGACTTTGTACTATTTTCCTGTCGGCATCTTTTTTTTGCTTTATCATTTGGAATCATATCAATTCTTGCGAAATTGTGTGCGGGCATTCCCGGCTGTTTTCTTTGTCGCAATGTGCTTCCGGACGGACACTCATTTATCGACAGACTTTTACTTAAAATTGCATTTTTTAATACCCGGGCATTCATTCCCCATAGCGAAGAAGATTGAGTCAATGCCCAAAGAATTAAACCGGGAATCCGTTCCTATCAAAATCCACATCCCCAAAATATTTTGAGAATTTGCATTTTTGACTAATTTTATTACGCAAAAGCAGCTGCGGAATTATTCTTTTTGCGGGGTTTATTGCAAACACCGAATATTCTAATTCAAATTGTGAAATCAGAGTAGTGTGCTTTGGTAAGGACTGAATTGCCTTATAAACATTAATATAACGTTTTTTTATTGATCTAATATTCAGCTTTAATTCGAGTTTATTAAAAAAAATCAGGCAAAATACCCTGTCACAATTCCTTCTTTTTCCCGCTTATTTTTCCTGTCCCGCCATGTGTTTTAGATAAAATACAGGTCATCGCTGGAAGTTTCTGCATCTAATCGTTATCGTTCAGGCTTTCTCTAATTTGTTTGTTTAGATATTAATTACATTCAATTCGCAACCCTTGTTCACGATGTTATGATTGGCAGCGTTTCTTTTTTCAATTCAGTTTACAGGCCTCTTATCACCCGATATCCAAGAGTTATTTTAGGGTGCCTGACAGCGGTATTTCTGTTTTTGGGTTACCAGGCTAAAGAGTTCAAACTTGATGCATCCGCAGATTCCCTGACTCTTGAAAATGATAAACATGTCGAACTCTATCGAAAGATAAGTAAACGTTATAGTAGCAATAGTTTTCTATTAATGACATATCGGCCAAATCACGGCAGAGTCTTTGGCCAGAAGAATCTCGATGAATTAAAACAATTGCGTAACGAATTACAAGAGTTGGATCGTGTCGAAAATGTCATAACTATTTTAGACGTGCCTCTATTAAGAAACCCGCCAGTCCCCATTAACAAACTCCTTGATAATATAAAGAATCTGGAAGATACCGAAACGAATCTCGAACTTGCAGCTGAAGAGTTTGCCTATAGTCCGATTTACAAAAATCTACTTATCAGCGAGGATCTAAAGACTACAGCACTGAAGATTGATTTTCTCAGAGATGAAAAATTTGACAAGCTGATAACCAAACGAAATGACCTGAGAGAAAAAGAACGAAACGGCACGATAACATCTGCTGAGTTAACTCAATTAGAGAACACGATCAGGGAATTTGAAATCCACAAAATCAAAGCTGATAAAGAACGTCATGAGGATATAATCAGTGTCAGAGAAATAATGAACAAATATAAGACAAATGCAAAACTGTATTTGGGCGGAGTTCCAATGATCGCTGATGATATGATCACATTTATTAAAAATGATCTTCAAATATTCGGCTGCGGCATGCTTTTTTTCATCACACTGATTCTCGGTCTCATATTTAGGAAAAAACGCTGGGTTGCCATATCCATTTTGTGCTGTTTTTGCTCAACGCTATCCATGGCAGGGATATTAGGAATATTTGGTTGGAAAGTTACGGTTATCTCATCAAATTTCATTTCCCTGCAGCTTATTATGACAATGTCACTGGTCATACACCTGATTGTGAAATTTAACGAACTTAGTCATAACAATCCGGCCTGGTCTCAAAACGATCTGGTTTTTGAAACTGTGTCTTCTAAATTGCAACCCTGTATTTTTGCTGCACTCACTACAATTGCCGGATTCAGCTCTCTTCTGGTATGTGATATTTTACCCGTCATCACATTTGGCTGGATGATGATTATGGGACTGGTCGTTTCATTAATTGTTACCTTTTCCATGTTTCCAGCAATCCTGATATTATTGCCAAAATTTGACGAAAATATCGGAAATAATTTTGGACAACTCTTTATAAAAAAAATGATGTTTATCACTCAAAATCGTGGAAAGATGGTTTATTTCGTGACGATAGCAATGGCCGTTTTAATTGGTATAGGAATCTCAAGAATCAGTGTCGAAAACAGCTTTATCAATTTTTTCAAAAAGACCACTGAAATCTATAAAGGCATGAAAGTGATCGACCAGACGATGGGTGGAACGACTCCTCTTGATATCCTCATTGAATTTGAGACGGACCCGCAGTCTCCCGATCCCGGGAACGCCCCCGTTCAGGCAGTTGACGAATTTAGTGAATTTGACGAATTTGACGAAGCTGAAGACGACGACCGTTACTGGTATACTATGGATAAAATCGCTCTATTAAGCGATATCCATGATTACATCGATGAATTGCCTGAAACAGGGAAAGTATTGTCACTGGAAACAATGATAAAAATTGCAGAAAGTTTTAATAATGATCAACCCTTAAATAACTTTCAGCTGGCATTGCTTTATTCTGAAATACCAGACTACTACAAGACAATGATCCTTGATCCATATGCCTCAATAGAAGATAATCAGGCCAGAATAAACGTTAGAATAAGGGATTCAATGGAATCCCTCAAACGCAGTGAACTACTGAAGAAGATAGAGTCAGAAGTTCAAAGTAAATTTGGATTGAAAGATCACCAGGTACAGTTATCCGGTATGATGGTCCTTTATAACAATATGCTCCAGAGTTTGTTTCAATCACAGATTAAGACAATGGGAGTGGTTCTCTTATTGTTAGTCATAATGTTTCTGATCTTATTCCAATCACCGAAATTAGCATTAATCGCGATTATTCCCAATCTCCTTTCAGCTCTGTCAGTATTGGGAGTAATGGGGCTTGCAGGTGTATCACTGGATATGATGACAATCACCATTGTTGCGATCAGCATAGGTATTGCAGTCGACGATACAATTCATTATATTCACCGGTTCAGAAAAGAGATTGTTATTGACTATTCGTATACAAATGCGATGAATCGATGTCATAATTCAGTCGGTAATGCTATGGTGTATACATCATGCACAATTATAGCTGGATTTTCAATCCTGGTGTTTTCTAATTTTATCCCAAGCATTATTTTTGGTATTTTGACCGGTTTTGCAATGTTTACAGCCTTACTCGGTGCGTTGACTTTATTACCATTATTAATCATGACATTTAAACCATTCGGGACCTCAGCATCCTGCTAAGTTCCAAACTCCATTTTGAATTTGGAAAGAGCACTGTCATTAACAACACCATCCCCTTAATCTGAACCATAGGTGATGTTAAAACAAGTTGCGGTATTGCAGTAAAATGCCTTATAATCATCCCGTCTGTAATTGGGATATGTCCAGAACTGAGCCTGCCAGGTTTTACGAGTATAAGTTAAAGTAATCTCACCAAATATTCCGTCGTCGCTTTTCGTTATACCTGTCTGTATCAGCTAATTTCTGTTCCAGATTCTTCGTTTGATTTTGATACCCGGAAGGTATGTTGGTAAAATTCTGTCAATAAATGCCGCCAGGGCAATATACAGGACAGGTCTTCACCCATAGATGGTTCATAATAATTTGTTTCTTCAAAAGAAAAGAGTTCACTCTTTGTTAACAATGGACCCCATTTACTAATACTTTGATCAAGCCCCCATTCTATTGCGTCCGGATAACGACTGATAAATCCGGTAATCAATATCACAGGTTTATGATTTGAAATTGTCCCCATACCGATTAATTCATCCTCGGTTTTAACGATGTTATTGAATATTTCAATTTCCCCAACGTTATCAATTCATATATAATTTCAGCCGTCACAAATCCAGGGGCCGGGCTTACTTTATAATGTCCTCCAGTCATAACCAGCCCGGAAATTTCCGGAATCGGTTCAATATACGGTTTCGATCTGTACTTACCGGACGAAGCCCCGCCCATTGATTGATCACCTTGCTATTCGCAGACACCGGAAGAATTTCTGCAATGTTATTTAACAAATGAACTCTCACTTTATCCGTTAATGATAAGTCAACCGATCTTTTGAGTTCTGTTGTTGAGCCTATTGCAAGCTGATTATTATTCAAAGGCCGGACAAAGATACGTTTCCAGCGGATAACCCGATCAATACGCTTTTTCTGCATTCGAAGAATAATTGCCTGCCCTTTAACAGGATTTACCCGGGTATACTTTTGTAAAGCGGAAGCTTGAATAACCCGAAGCCACAACAACACCTTCAGATAAAAGTTCTCCGTTTTTCGTCTTCACACCGATTGCCTCATCATTATCGATTAACAGATCAGTTATCCGGCAGTTTTCTAAAATGCCAACACTGAGCTTTCTGCAGGCGGCATTTAATGCGTTCAGCAGTAAATGAACATCAATTTGAGCATAAAATGAAGAACTGATCGCACACAAATCCTGTCCCTGAAATTTCAGGGACTATAAAGTTCAATTCTTTATCACTGATTACTGAAAGTGTAATTTGTTAATTGCTTAACTCTGATTTCTGGAAGAACGCAGCCTCCTTCTTTGTTATCTCCGGCTGTGTGTGATGATCTGGATAGTACTTTAATCCCGCCACATCGCCAGAACCCAACGCCAATTCCCGAAAAAGATTCCAGTTCCTGTATGTAGTTACTGAAACACAGTAATCCTGTATTATGAATAAAATTAAATTCAGCGGAGATGGCGGTCACAGCACTCCCAGTGCTGAACCCGTGGCACCGGGCCCACAGAATTTATTTTCCGGAAGTGTAACCGAAATGTTGTTTTTCGCCAACTGGAAAGCGGTGCAGAGTCCTTTAATTCCATCTCCAGCGACGCTAAAACGCGGATTATTGGTTTTTCAATTTTCAGGAACATCATGGAGTAATTTATCAATCATATTTTCAGTCGTAATACCTTCAGCATCTGCGTGAAAATTCGTGATGATTCTATGACGTAATACGGGTTTGGCCAGGGCCCTGATATCTTCACATGCAACATTGTAGCGCCCATACAGAAGTGCTCGTGCTTTTCCAGCTAAAACCAATGCCTGTGACGCCCGACTTCCGGCTCCCCATTTAATCATCTCTTTGACATATTTTAGAGAACTCCCGGTATTCCGTGTCGCTGACACAAGACGGACTGCATAAGAAACAACGTTTGATGAAACAGGCACTTCTCTTACCAGTTCCTGAATTTCAGTAAGTTCTTCACCCGTGAAAACTTTTTCAAGAGTCGGGTTATCAGGATTTGTCGTTCTCTGAACCATTTCTTTTTCCTGTTCTGCTGATAAATAATCCATTACAACGTTAAAAATAAAACGGTCAAGTTGTGCTTCAGGCAAGGGATAGGTCCCTTCAAGTTCGATTGGATTTTGTGTTGCCAAAACAAAAAAAGGCTTCTCAAGGGTATAGGTTTTTCCCCCTGCAGTAACCTGCCTTTCTCCCATTGCTTCAAGCAGTGCGGCTTGAGTTTTTGGTGGTGTACGATTAATTTCATCTGCCAGAATGATGTTTGCGAAAATTGGACCCTTGTTAAATGTAAATATTCGTTTTCCTGTTGCAGAATCCTCTTCAAGGAGTTCAGTTCCGCAAATATCTGCCGGCATTAAATCCGGTGTAAACTGAATTCGTTTACAGGTCAGCGAAAATATTTCAGCAATACTTTTTACAAGCAACGTTTTGCCCAGCCCCGGTACGCCTGTCATCAGACAGTGCCCCTGTGTTAATAGAGCGATAATCATCTCTTCAATAATCGTTTCCTGACCAATAATGACCTTTTGCAGCTCATTGGCAATTTTGTCCCTGGTTTTAGAAACTTTCGATATAATTTCTGAACTGTCCTGTTCCATGTTATTGAATACTTTCTGTTAATGAGTTAATGCATACATAAATATATTTGTCCCTAACCGGGTGTAGAACACATGAGCAAAATCACTGATTTCCCTGCTTTGATAATAACGAAATACACGCCACCGATTATGCGGTTCGTTAACCCATGCAGGCAACGCATCGTTTTGACAATAAATTACATCCCTGCCTCCATCCTCACGGGTAGACTCATATCGGTCCCCTGAGTAAGCTGCTGTTCCAAGATAATCTGATAATCCTGTCGTGCTTTCTCGAATTCTAAATCGAATGGTGGTTGACCAGTTTCCCAGATGATTCTTACCCCAGCCCATTGAAATAATTGGTGTTGCAAGAACAGCAATACGACCTTTCACGGACATCGCCACCGCAGAATAAGTTCCCTGAGGCCACTTTTCTTCAATTACAAAATCTCGGACTGAATCGGGAAGATTACCGGGATCGGGTAATCCGCTGTAAAATGATTTAAACAAGGCGTGCGTGCGTTTTAACGGAAGGAACTTTTTTCCCGGAAAAACCTGCTTAAATGCGTCTTTAATTACCGGCGATGCCTCCCAGTCCGCAAAACTATGATGTTGTCCATGACTTCTGTTCTTGCGAAGAAATTCCGCATTAATTCCGGCATCAATATAGATAAACCCTCCCCGTTCCAAATATTTCCTTAAATTTCGTTTTTCCATCTCTGAAAGAGTCCAATCTTTTCGATCTCCAAAATTGACAAAAATAAACGGGTGCTGAAAAATTATCGGATCTTCAAACGATGAAATGATCACCGGGTCCTTATTTATTTTTACTGTGGTTCTGTCATTGATCGCAGATAATAATGTCGGCAATGCATTCGGATAGTTCCGATGAATACTCTTCCCCTGTATCAGTTGAACGATTGATACATTCGGGAGACCTGATTTTTTAATTGACAACTGACGTTGAGCATCGTGTGAATTGACCGGGTTTATCGCAAGGCAATCTGATTGCACTGTTATCGATGCAATAAAGATGATCAATAAAAATGATTTTTTAAGATAAAATGAAAAATCTCGACTTCCGTTAAGCTCAAGACGGGTTATGTCATGTACAACTGAATTATTATCAGGATTACCGTCAGCTTTATTTAATTTCACCGATAGCGTTGTCAATTTTACTCTGTTTATTATTTAATTTTAATCCGTAACCAGGGAATACTTAAAAACGTTCCGGATATAATCTGCTGTAAACCAAAGAAATAATGTAGGGATATCTGAATTTATTCCAGTCTATGTCACAACTTAACTGTGCTGCGAAGCGGTGTCAGGTCTATTTTCCAGTTTACTTCTACCTGCGATGTATCACTGCCGGGTGTTGAAATCTATTATGGTGGTTTAGAATGTCCAATAATTTCTTATTCTCAGATATTTCCAATATTCCTCTGACAAATGCAATCGTCTCCTTATTATTTGAAACCCGGATCATTCGAACCATTTCTCCACCAATTTCATCTTCATCATCCATTAAGGTTTGTGCTAAAAGTTCCTGCCAGTTATCAAGTCTTCTATTAATAATTTCCATAAGTGCTTTAATACGAATGCTATTGTCATCATCAATGATCAAGTCGATTAATAAACGCATTGCTCCTACATTATCCAATCTCTTACTGTATGTAATGACGAACTCACGTATATCACTGTAGTGACTCATTGACAATCGCTGAAGATCCCTCATATCCAGTTTGCCATTGCGTAACAAAACATAGGTAACTCGACTTCTGATTTGCTGAAGTGGATCGTCGAGCAAATCAATAAGCAAATTAAGATTTGCAGTCTTCCAAAAATAATCTCCATAAGTCTGTAGTGCCAATTCACGAAAACCAATGTTTTTATGAGAGAAAAGTGCGATCAATTCCGCTTCACCGCCGTCCTTCATAAAACCGAGTTTTCGGATAATTTTAGTTCCGGAAATTTGGCTTATCCGATGATTACTCAGTCGCTTTTTTAATTCCGGATAATATGAAAAATTATTATTCTCAAACAAAATTATAAGTGCTTCAGTAGATATTTCAAAATCGTCATCGTCGGTCATTGATTTCAAAATGTTTATTGTTAATGTTATATTTAACCGGGCAAGGATCTTTACGTAGTGAAGTCGCAATGTTTTATCCGAGTCATTTTCAAGAAATTTAGTTTGGTTGACAAACTCCGCATGATTCAGTGAACTGCTAATCGCATTTAATGCCAATATTCTAACATCCCTGTCCGAATCATGTAACAAGCCCAATATCGTGGAATTGTCAATAATTCCCTTGAAATGCTGATAGCCTGTAATCATATTCTTCCTCACAATACTGTCATTGTCTGTAAATGCCTTTTTTATTATTAACTGCAAGTCCGGTGGAAATTGATGGGTACGAATCTGCCCGCGAATTCTTATAAATGTTCGACCAAATCCCATTATATCCGGTATATAAGAGGACGCAATCCGTCTAATATGAACGTCTTCATCCCCAATCATAGTCAGAACTTCGTTACGAGAATTCTCTGGAAAAGGCCTGGTTTCGGTCATGGACACCAACGCAGACCGCCGTATACTTGCATCATCATCTCGCAGAGATCTTATGATCGCACTTTTCGCTGCAGAATGTGAATATTTTCCCAATATCAATACTGCACGTTTACGAATATCCACCGATGAGGATGTTAGATCTTCCAGACATTTTGTTATTGTCTGAATTTCTGATTCGTATTTGTCATTCCCGCTTACCGACTGTATCACAATTGGAGACATTAGAAAAAACACCATTAGACAGGCTGAAAGGGCAGTAAAGTTGTTTGATTGAGTCATGATGTATTGAGCTGTGTGACAAAAACAGAGGATTGTCTGGCAAGACATTATTTAACTGATTCAACGGAAAAAAGTCAATATTATGACGTGATATATCAAATCCTGAAAACGGACTGTTATCTATAGCTTCCCAATCCGTTTTAGTACGTTGAGAACCTCATCTCCTTCAGTATGCGATTCCCTCCAAACCTTTTCAGCCTCATTGGTAAGATCAACTTCCAGCCTGGAGAGCGTAACATATTGATCCAGTGATTTTTCAACCCGATTTCGTTTATGTCTGCCTGAAATCGCATTAAAATCATCGACTAATTCTAAAGGCTTTCGAGAATAAAGTAAAGACACGGTAATCAGCGGTTTTTTCAGTTCGGGATTGTGCAGTACCGAATACATTGGAGAAACATCGTCTTCAGCAAAATAGTCAAGTATACTGTAAAAACTGTTTGTTAAATCCGGATTAGGGAGTTCAAGGAGAAAAAGAGATTCAATCGTCCCTTCTGGATCAAGAAGTAATTCATTGTAATTTGCCTTTAACTGTTTACCAAACGGTACGTCCTGATCATACTCAAATTGGCAAAAATGATTGAAATATGGTTTCGTTTTATAAAGACAAAAATCTTCATAATCGATATTTCCATCAAGCTGTTTTAACTCTTCGCCTTTAATTGGAATATGCAGGAAATGATTTAACGACTCAATAATCATTTTATTAAATGTTTTTTCAGGGATGCGTTGTTCAAATTTCACCTTATTCGAGAATACAATTAAATTACCTGTGTTACCCGCATCAATCGCCTTCGAAACAGGTCCTTCCAGAAAACTAATGGTATTATCAACAAAATCAGATGATTCCCGCTGTGCATAAGGAACAACAAACACAAATACGGTTTTATTTGTTATGGATATCGAATCTAATGCGGACAGATGTTCTAACATTACCGAACAAAGTCCGTTTCCAGTTCCCCCTCCGGTTGAACAGAATACGGTCTGTCCCTTAATGAGGTCAAGTGCCTTGTTTTTTACAGACTGGAATGCCTGTCTTCCAATTTCCGGATCCTTTCGTGAACCTTTAAGCTGTGCTTTACTTGAATGTGCAACCGCACGAATTTTAGAACATGCTTCAACCTTATCAAGCTCCACTCCGGAAACATCAAATATTGTTGCACTCCCTTCGTCTAATAAACTGGCCAGTTTGCTTCCGGCCCCGCCAACTCCAACACTCATATTAACCCTCCAGGAAATTAGATGGTTTTATTGAATATATATTCTGACTGTAAAGCAGTTCTAACACCTTTGCCCCGTAATTGGTAATGTAGAGATTTTTTCGATTATGTTCCTCAACCATACTGAGAAAACACAGCGTGGTTAACGACTCTATATAGGCAACAGCACTCTGCTTGGTCCGCGTAATTCTATGGTATTTTAAGTCATCATATGCGTTCGTTATATTATACTTAATATGCTGGCTTTCAGCTTTGGCTGCCCAATATAATATAAGGAAATGATAATCCCTTAATGACGCGACCTGTTTATCAAATAGATCTTTCACACTCGGTAATGATACTTCCTGTTTATTAAGAATATAAGTTAAAAATCAAATAAAAGCACAAAAAACCCCTCTAAAACCCGTTTCTACAGACGGATTCCCGGCACTTAAAGCATAGTATACTATACTATGCTTTAAGACAAGCAGTTTTTTAGGTTTTAGACAAATTTTTTACTGATAATATTCGAAAAATTACACAACCACCGAAACAGAATATACATAATACGCCTTGAACAAGCTTGTTGCGAGCTGCACGCATATCTGTATTCTACTATAGTGTAGTATGGTAGAATGCTGGCTGTAAATTTGCGTGTTTCCTATCATAAAACATTTTATAGCAGCAGTATTTTTACAAAATTTGTTATACATTGGATAAATCAAAACAAAATTTGTATGAATTTTATGTATCATTTTTATATTACGCTGGTTATAAAATATTTATTCTTAGAAAAATTGATGGAAACAAAAAAGAAGGCAATCTGAATGCCGGATGTATAAAATACTCTATCTTCTTATATAACAGCATGTTATATAATTAAATTTGAGAGTAAAAATTCTTCAATGTAAATTTTGATAAAACTTTTTCTTAAATTTTAGGTGAAAATGGGTACTCTTCGGTAATAACATTCTATATGTATTATTAAATCTATAACATTGAAATTTGTGCATCCGTTCTAAAAAATAATCGGAGTAAATAATGAGTTATACAAAAAAAGTTCGTGAGTTTTCACAAGTATGTAATGGTTCTTTAACATCTAAACCGATATTAATTTCTAAGGGGGCTGTTGAATTCATTCGCAAAATGGTCAATGATGAACTTGATGAATTGGAAGAATCCGAATCCATTGTGGAACAGGCTGATGCATTGGTTGATGCAATATATTATATTTGCGACTGTGCAGTAAAACATGGTATGAATCTTGATCCATTATTTGACATAGTCCATGAAGCAAATATGGGAAAAGTAGTTGATGGAAAGGTAATTCGTCGGGATGATGGAAAAATCCTGAAGCCTGAAGGGTGGACAGATCCACATCCTTTGTTAGAAGCAGAGGTACAGAAACAGCTTAGTGAAGGTTCATTTAGTGAAATTCCCAGTGATATTTCCTGGTAAACAGGTTTAAGACGTCATTGTCACCAAATATTTATCAATTTTACCTCTGGAAAATATTTTTTAATGGTATTGCTGTCTTTTTTATCAAAAATCAATTTAATATTGGGTCCTGCATCTATCGTAAAATAAACTGAAATTCCATTTTCACGTAAATTCCAGATTTCCCTCATATACTGTACAGTTTCCGGCAGCCAATATAATATTGGCGGCTTTGTATCTAACATCGTTGCATGCATACTCAACGCATTTGATTCGGTAATTTCACCAAAACGTTTCATATCTTTTTCTTTTAGCGAACCGAGTAGACTTTTTAAATCGTGACTAATCCGTTCTGACCAATTTTTATAGAGTAATGATGTTTTAGAGGTAAGGGACATTGCTTTTCGTGATGAAATTACTTTTGGCTTATCAGATACTGTAAGAATTCCGATCGTAAGTTCAGACCACTTATACGATAATGTTTCACCATAAGAGTCCATACCGTCTTGCTGTTTACCCGCATGCCAATATACAAATCCATTTTCGATTGATCGACATGCACTTCCGCTCCCCAGGCGTGCAATTATTGACATGTGTTGATGATCTAAATTCCATGAAAAGAGTTTATTCAAAGCATTTGTTAATGCACAAAATCCTGATGCGGACGATGCAAGACCGGCGTTAGTCGGTATATCGTTTTTTGTTTTAACGGTAAAATAAAATTCCGGATCGGGTCTGAATAAATCAACGAAATTCACGATCCGGTTAAAAAAGTCCGAGTGTTCATCTATTTTTTTGTCGTTTAGAAACACTGTGTCTTTATTATTATTAACTGATAATTCAGTTGTCGTACCCAGATTTGTTAATGAGATTGACAGACTGTCGGTAACGGGTAGATTGAGGATCTCATTCCGTTTTCCCCAATATTTAATTAATGCGATATTAACCGGTGCAAATGCCGTTACGGTACCATAATAATCGCTGCTCTTATTTTTACCCAAAATCTGATTAATTACATCCTGCTTAGTCAATCGTGAACCCCTTATTCGTTATATCGACTGAAATAATTTCAAAAGGAAATGAGTTATCATTAACAGCTCCAATACCGATCACGCAATCGCCTAATCCAGAGCCCGAGATTTTTGCCCCGGAAATGGTCGGCATTTGTCTCAAAGCATAAATGATTTCATTCAATTTCAAATTACTGAGTTCCATTGCTTCCATGAGTCCATGGTTCAGCGTTAATATTTTACCAAATGTGTCCCATTGTTTATTTTCTAAAGCATTCAATGCTTCGCAACAACTCCTGTCCATTAAATCAAAGATAGAATTATATAATTCAGTAAATTTACTATACGATTTATTTACCCGGTCTATAACCTGTGTTGTTGGTATTTTGTTCCCGGAATTTATCACGGTAATGGGCATGTCACATTCAACTTTTTTAACACTAAACGGTTCAGCTCTGTAATATAATAAACCACCATACACACTTGCGGCAACATCCGCACCGGATCCCTTTCCCTGAACCGCTTTTACTGCTGATAAACTACTCTTGAAAATGGCGTTTAAATCAACCGTTTCATTGAGTAAATAGTGAATCGCTCCGACCAGGGCTGCGGTGACAGCAGCTGATGATCCGAAACCAAGACTGTCTGAAAATTCAGATTCGATTCTTATATCCATTCCTTTTCCCCGGATTTCATTAAACCGGGTAATGGCTGAATATACAAATCGAAAGATTCTATTGTCATTCAAATCAGTAATTGATCCATTGTAGTGACCCAATTCTGACCGTATTGAAATCGTTTTATTCGAACTAAAATTGACAGACACTGTTATTCTTCTGTTGATCGCACATACCAAAGCGTGTTTGCCATGCAATACTGCATGTTCTCCGAGGATCATTAATTTCCCGGGTGCTGAAACCTTAACAGCATCGTAAACCATCGTTATCTCCTTTTATTGGCAATAGTGCATAATTATATTTTTTACATAGTCTTTTTAGGTCTTTTTTACCAACGACCATAACAATTCCGGCACTATCACCTGAAACCGAACCCGCACCAGAAATTTTTGCAGCTCCCCCAATATGTTCAATCTCTCTGATAAATGACTGAACCCGATCCGGCACAACACCTATATCACATAATAATCTATGATTTTCACGGATAGTACTTGCGAATCCGGATACGTCATTTTCAGTCATCACTGTCATCATCGTTTCAGTGATATTTTCAATCTGGTCCCAAACTAACTGATTTTTTACTTTCTCCCGAACACTCATCACGCATTGACCTGTTGACGATTGGGGTTTTCCGGTAAATACCAGGAAAAATTCCATATTCGGCATCGCTAACTTTTTCTGATCATTCTTCGTATATTTTACCAGACCGCCGTGTAAACATACAAATGGATCCAGGCCGCTCGACTGACCATGTTTTAAATGTTCACATTGAAGTGCAAGTTGAAACAGTTCCGAATGATCAGGAGTTACATTTAGCTGAACTGAAAATGCCTGAAGAACACCCAGGGAAACCGATGCAGATGACCCCATTCCACAACCAATAGGTATTGTTGTTTCAATTTTAATAGATACACCATGTTTCATTGTCATACCGTATTTTTTCAATAACAATCCACAGGCATATGGGAAAAGTTGAAGTGTCTCGGGTAAAACAGATGAGACTGCTATCTTTTTATCGATAAATTCTTGATAACGGTTATTTGTGCAATCAATAATTTGGTGAATTTCATCGATGTCATAACTCAGGCTGGAGCCTGTAACTAAATCTGAAAATTCAAATTCGATTCGTTTTGATATAATTGATTTTGATTCAGCAACAGTATACCGATTGACCGCCATAGCCAATGCCGGCTTATTATAAACCACACTGTGTTCACCACTTACTATAATTTTTCCTGGAACTTTGACCGAATATATCATATTAAATCAGCCCTGTACACAACGATATTTCCCTTCAATCAAATCAATATTTTATCTCGATATTGACATAAAGGTAAAGTATTCTTATAACCTTGATAATTACAACGAATCAGGTCGCTTAAAAATTGAGAAAGGATAGAAATCATGATTCCCGAACAGTGAATTGAATAAAACAATCATACAGCAACGTTCGTGGGAGAGTTTTTCAAAGCAGGTAAAGAAGCGATGAAACAAAAGAATTACGATCGTGCTGAACAAAAATTCAATGCACCATTAGAGGCTGCCAACAAGTTGGGTAAGGATGACCCACGGCTTGGAAATATTCATAGTGCCATTACTGAAATTTATTTTTAAAAGGCAATTTAGAAGCATCTGCTGACAGCTGCCAGAAAACCGTTGAGATCCGGGAGAACACGTTAGGCGAAAACTATTCCGGGCTGATCGCCATCCTTACAAGCTGCGCACAAGTCCCTGGTAAAATGAAGAAAAAAGATGAAGCGGATAAGATTATTAAACGCCTGAGGATATCAAGAAAAACAATGAAGCATCCCATCAGTAATCTTTTAACATAATGAATTCTTTTTACTTACTGTCTGCAATTCCTTGCTGAGCAGCAGCGAGTCGTGCAATAGGCACCCTGTACGGTGAACAACTCACATAATTCATTCCGATTCTGACACAAAATTTTACACTTTCCAATTCACCGCCATGTTCTCCACAAATCCCAATTTTCAGATTCTTCTTCGTTGAACGACCTTTTTTAATTCCAAGTTTTACGAGTTGTCCGACTCCTTCTTGATCCAGGACTTGAAATGGATCATTCTTAAAAATACCCGCTTTTTTCTCATCGACATAATCAGGAAGGAATCGGCCTGAATCATCGCGTGACAATCCCATTGTTGTCTGGGTTAGATCATTCGTCCCAAATGAGAAAAATTCAGCTGTTTCAGCGATTTTATCAGCCGTTAATGCTGCCCGCGGTATCTCGATCATTGTCCCAATTAAGTACGGAATTTTAGATTTTGACAATTTATTTTCTTTTAAAACTGAATTTGCGACTTTCCGAACGCGTTCGGAAAGTATTTCCAACTCCCTGCCTGCCATGGTAAGCGGAATCATGATCTCAGGTTTTACTTTAATGTTTTTCTTCGTCACAATACAGGCAGCTTCCAAAATTGCTCGAACCTGCATATCCAGTATCTCGGGATAAGTAATTGCTAAGCGGCAACCTCTATGACCCAGCATCGGATTGAATTCGTGTAACAATTCAACACGCTGCTTTACTTTCGTATATGGCACTCCAATCTTTTTCGCCAAATCACGTTGCCCCTTGTCATCATGAGGAACGAACTCATGCAACGGCGGATCAATCAGTCGAATTGTTACCGGGTATCCTTTCATTGCCTTAAATATACCGGCAAAATCATCCCGTTGAAACGGTCTTAATTTTTCAAGTGCCTTTATCCGGGCTTCGATTGTTTCTGCCACAATCATTTCGCGGATTGCATCAATGCGTTCCTGAGTATCGAAAAACATATGTTCAGTTCGACAAAGCCCAATGCCTTCTGCTCCCATTTCAATCGCTTTACCGGCATCTTCCGGAGTATCCGCATTTGTTCGGACACTAACAGTTCTAAACTTATCCGCCCACTTCATTATCTGTGTATATTCTTTTGGTAATCGAGGATCAATAAGTGGAAACTCACCCTTATAAACATCGCCGCTGGATCCGTTTAAGGTGAGAAAATCACCTTCTTGCAAGACCGTCCCCTTTACTGACATTTTTTTATTTTTATAATCAATTTCCAAATGTTCGCATCCGACAATGCAGCATTTTCCCCAACCTCGGGCAACAACAGCTGCGTGACTTGTTTTCCCGCCTGTTTGGGTAAGAATACCCCTGGCCGCATGCATTCCACCAACATCTTCCGGACTGGTTTCCTTACGGACCAAAATAACCCGTTCTCCATTGTTTGCTGCCGTTTCAGCAACAGTAGCGGAAAAATAAATTTTCCCCGCAGCCGCCCCCGGTACAGCATTGACACCAACAGTCAACAACGCATCAGATAGATCTTGCCTGGATATTGATGTATCAATTTCAGGATAAAACAGTCGTTCAATATCATCCGGAGTAATTCGTGAGACAGCTTCCTGTTCAGTAATCAGACCTTCTCTGACCATATCATATGCAATTTTGAATGTTGCTGCAGGTGTTCGTTTTCCGCGTCGGGTCTGGAGCATATACAACGTGCCTTCGTCAACCGTAAATTCGAGATCCTGCATATCTTTATTGTGTTTCTCAAGTTTACTGCGAACCTTCAAAAGCTGGTTATAAACCTTTTTATTCTTTTTTTGCAATTCGGCAAGTTTCACTGGAGTACGTATTCCCGCAACCACGTCTTCGCCTTGTGCATTAAATAGATAATCGCCATAAAATTCGTTCTTTCCGGAATTCGGATCACGTGTAAACGCGACACCGGTTCCGGATGTTTCACCTTTATTCCCAAATACCATCGTACAGATATTTACAGCTGTCCCGCAGACTTCGTTTTCACTGATTTTTTCGACACGCCGATAGGTTACCGCCTTATCCGCCATCCAGCTGTTGAATACAGCATTGATTGATCCCTCCAATTGAGCCCATGGATTTTGGGGGAATGGTTTTCCAACCATCTTTTTATATTTTGCTTTCAACTCCTCACAAAGCTGTTTTAATTCATCACCTGTGACTTCAGTGTCGAGAACAGATTCCCCTTTTTTCCGTTTAAGACGCTTTGCGACCACAGTTTCTTTAAACTGATCAAATGCACTTTCGAATTCTTCCTTACTCAATCCCATTGCTGTTGATGCATACATCATAATGAACCGACGATACCCATCGTATGCAAAACGTCGGTTATTCGTCTTTTCTGCCTGTCCTTCAACAGACTTGTCATTTAATCCGAGATTTAGAATCGTTTCCATCATTCCCGGCATTGACAATGCTGCACCTGAGCGTACTGAAACCAGTAAAGGGTCGTTTGGATCTCCTAACTTTTTTCCGGTTAATTTTTCCAGTTTAGCGAGTTGAGCCTGGACTTGTTTTTTTAATCCTGACGGCCATTTTCTGCCGTTTTCATAGTACTCACCACATGCAGTTGTTGAAACAGTGAATCCCGGGGGAACAGGCAAGCCAATATTCGTCATTTCTGCCAGACCAACGCCTTTACCGCCGAGCACCATTTTTTGACTTGGTTTTCCCTCTGCTTTTCTTCCTCCAAAAAAATAAACATATTTCTTAGCCATTTACTTATTCTCCTCAGATATTTTGCACTATAGCAGTCAGTCGTTAACCTGATCGATTCAGGCCTCAGTGTAAATGAAATAAATTTTGCGTAACGCGAAGCGCTGAAACTAATTAAGAAAAATGAACGTTGCAAGTAGTTTTACCAAAAAACTGTGATTTACAGAAACAAAATCTTGCCGGACGTCGTATTCTTGTTGTTGACGATCTTCCCATCAATATCGAGGTCTTGGCAGAAACTCTCCAGTCAGAGCGTTTTAATGTGTTTAAGGCATCGAATGGCAAGGTTGCCCTCGAAATTGCTGCAATACAACCCTGACCTAATATTATTAGATATCATGATGCCCGGGGAAAATGACTTTGAAACTTGCCAGACCTTAAAATAAATGGAGGATATTAAGTTAATTCCAGTAATTTTTATCAGTGCTGAATTCGATGGTGAAGAAATTGGAAAAGTGTTTTTCGCAGGAGGCGTGGATTATATTAACAAACCGTTTTGACAAATAGAGATACTTTCCAGAGTAAGAACACATCTTTTACTGCAAAAATTCTTGAATGATAAACCAATTTCGTAAAATGGAAAACCAGCCGGTGAACCTGGACTTGCTAACCAGGCACGGAAATTTCAAAGCAAGTTGAAAACTGTAATTCATTGACAATTAAATCGTATTATTTTTAATAATCGGCCATCAATATCAGAATTTACTGGATTGTCGAAAATAAAATACTCGGTATGACCCTAAATTAACTTCCCGGTAATTCGTATCCTTTCAAAAAGCATTGTTGAAATTCCCGGAATGTATTATCCTCAATATGAAATCTTATTCTCTTCATAAGATTTTTATAAAAATATAAGTTGTGGACAGTTAACAAACGCAATCCCAATATTTCATTGACATTTAATAAGTGTCTGATATAAGCTTTGGTAAAATGTCTACAGGCATAACATTCACACCCTGCTTCGATCGGGCTAAAATCGGATTTACATTTTGCTCCTTTTATTTGTTTCATTCCGGTTTCGGTATAGGCACATCCATTTCGGCCAACCCGTGTTGGCAGTACGCAGTCAAACATGTCAATTCCATTTGCAGCCGCCGTTACTATTTGCGGTGGCGTTCCCACGCCCATTAGGTATCTGGGGCTGGAAGTTGGCATAATTGGCCCCAGCCATTCGATAACCTCAAACATGACGTTGTCTGGTTCGCCTACACTGAGTCCGCCAATCGCAAATCCGTCAAAGTTCATTTCAACCAATGCCTCCAAACATGAAATTCTAAGATCCTTAAAAATTGAGCCTTGTATGATACCAAAATAGAACTGACCCTCTGCACGATCCTGATTTTGACATTCTCTCGCCCATTTCAAGGTACGTGTCAATGATTGTTCAGCATCGTTACGGCTACACGGATATGGAGGACAATCGTCAAAAACCATTGCGATATCCGACCCGAGCTGTTTCTGAATGGCCATAGCCTCAACTGGGCCGAGAAATAATTTTTGACCATCAATATGCGACTTAAATTCAACACCATTTTCTTTAATTTTTCTAAGACTCGACAAAGAAAAAACCTGGTATCCGCCACTATCAGTAAGGATTGGGCTGTCCCAATTCATGAATTTATGGAGTCCACCTGCCTTTATTATAATATCTATTCCCGGCCGGAGAAATAAATGGTAGGTATTCGAAAGAATAATTTCGATATTGAGTTCATGCAGTTCTGTTGGAGTCACAGCCTTGACAGTTGCTTTTGTTCCAACCGGCATAAACACAGGTGTTTTGACAATACCATGAGCCGTATTAAGTATACCTGTTCTGGCTTTGGTTCGTGAATCGTGGTGAGAAATAGAAAACATTATTAAAATCTCGGTGTTTCTTATTTACCATACTAAATTGTAGAAATTAGAAATTCAGAAAAACACACACTGTTAACTAAAAATTCCGGAACAACAAAAACCGCCACAATAACTAAATTTTTTAACGTCGAATGAATTTACAGGTTATAAGGCTTGTTCTTAATCCTTTAGAATTAAATAATACTGATAATGGAATTATTTATAAATCAGACAGCGTGTTGATTTTTGTTTAAACTCAACCAATTTTTTCTGCCATTTTGCAATTATACTCTGAACCGGTTTTCCACTAATAATATCGTGCCTTATATGGCTTGTCCCCATCGCTTTATCAAACGATTGAATTCTATCATGTCTCCATATAGACCTGCCGGGATAAAATTTTTGCAGATAGTAAAGGATGTATATCTCCGTTGTTGCAGGAAGAAACTGTCCTGGTTTTTTTACGTTCAATTTAATTGCTTCAACGGTTTCACCCCGGTATAAACCAGCAGAAGGAATAAAAGAAAATGCTTCAAAAACAACACCGGGAAGTTCGCATTTATTCAAATAATCTGCTGCGTGCTGCCCGGCCAGCCACGGAGTACCGATTATCTGAAAAGGAAATTTTGTAGCAATTCCAATGTGAATGGTCCCCAGAGTGCCAATCGTACCGGTTGCCGGAAAACAAATTGCAGACTCCGGCGTCGGAATATTTGGTGACGGGGGCGTCCAGACCAATTCCAAATCATTCCAGGTTTGATTACGACTGTATGATGCCATGGGAATAACAACTAATTGACACTGAAGATGATGTTCGAGATTGAAATACCTGGCGAGTTCACCCACGGTGAGGCCATAAACTCTCGGGATCGGCCATATTCCTAAAAATGATTGCCATTTATCTTCCGTAACCGGACCATCGATTTGTCTTGCACTCAACGGATTTGGGCGGTCAAATACGATAAAGAGTTTATCATTGTCCCCAGCCGCCGCCATTGCCTCTGCCATACTCCAAATATAGGTATAAGCCCGACTTCCGACATCTTGAATATCATATATGAGAACATCAAGTCCTCCCAATGCGACATCCGAGGGGCGCTTATCATTTCCCCCGTATAATGAATGAATTGGCAATCCAGTTTTTGTGTCGACGGATTCCCGAATTAATTTACCGGCTTTAATTACTCCCCGAATACCATGTTCAGGTGCAAATAGTGCCACAAGGTTGACGTCAGGATGCTCATACAGCAAATCTATAGTTGTTAACCCGCGTCCATTTTTACCGGTTTGATTGGTAATCAAACCAACGCGCTTATTCTGGATTAGGTCAACATAACCTTCAAGAAAAACATCTACACCAAGTTTAACTGTCGAAGAATTTGCTGTGCTTAAAAGAATGAAAAGAAGAAAAATACTGAATCGCATAATTTCGATTGGGACTACTTTTTAAAATATCATATAAATTTTGGTTCAAAATAACAACTAAAACTGAGTTTTAGCCGAGTTGTACTCAATCGTGATGAGGCGGCTTTAAGTTAAAGAAGATGTAAACAATCAGTTTAAATAAAATATTCTCAAAGGGATTATACTGAGTTGATCTGTGTATTTATTATTTCAAATAACTGATAAATTAACTTTTTTACGCGATAACCGGAACCCGAACCCTTTTGCCGTGCGGAGTAAATTTAGAACCGAATACGTCATTAAAATCAAAAACATCATCAAAGTCTTCGACGGTATCTTCTTCCCGAGCACTGAGTAATTTAGCATCAATCATGTTAAAAACGATATTTCCAAAGTCCCTGGTACAACGAATTCCCCACTCATCAAACATGTCAATTGCCACAGGTCCAAATTGATCAATGCTGTACTTCTGAATTCCATCCAGTAATTCACCTCCGGTAACATGTCTCAATCCCTCTCCTTTATCTTTAAGAAGCTCGAGTGTGTAAGAAACTGCTTCCTGAATGAAGACATAGGCATCAAGGGAGTAGCGCGGATCATTTTCAATGATATTATTAAGAATGACAAGATAAGAATCTGATGTAATCATCACAACTTTTTATTTTTTAATCGGTTGACAATGTTATCGACCAATTCCAGTTTCACATCGTCATTTTCATACTCCTTAGATCGCCACCCCCAGGAAAAACCATCTACGGGTGACCGGGGTATTATATGAAGATGTGAATGGAGGACGATTTGTCCGGCACATTGGCCGTTGGACAAATGCAGATTAAATCCATCTGCATCAGCTTCTCGAACAATAGCCTGTGCAATTATTGGAGCCATGATCATCATTCGACTGAGTATTTCGGAGGGAACAGTTGTTATACTTGGATGGTGTTCATTTGGTATGATGAGTGCATGCCCGGGATTGATTGGTGCAATATCTAAAAAACAGGTAACATGATCATCTTCAAACAATTTTTGCGACGGTAATTCTTCAGATACAATCTTACAGAAAATACAATTCATGGTTTTTTAATTTCTTGAATCTTTATCCGTGATAAATTCTGTCTATGTCCCTGTTTTTTACGGTAACCTTTACGTCGTTTCATTTTGAAGACTGTGACTTTCTTTCCCTTGAAATCCTTTACAAGATCAGCTGTAACAACCGCTCCATCAATCATTGGAGTTCCAACTTCAATATTACCGCCATCTCCAATTGCTAAAACGTGATCGAAATTTACTTTGGATTCTTCAGCAGAATTCAATCGCTCAATATCCAAAACATCACCTTGTTGTACTCGGTATTGTTTACCGCCTGTTTCAATTACAGCATACATAGTTATACCCCTTTCAAATTCGTAAATTTATTAAAAACAGCTTGTAAGATACCCGTATTTTCTGGACTATCAATGACTGAACCGCAGGGAATTTGAGGAATTTACATTATGATTCAGATTCAGTCTGCAACTTTGGCTAACCCGTTTTCATCCGTCCATACTATTGGATTGTTTTCAATGTCTAACTGACACCATAATCCACTACTGTGTTTTGTATTATTTGACCGCGGAACATTAATATTGTGTGCAACAACAGCAATGATATTGTTGTCGACATAGTTTTTTCCTTGAATTTATTATTATAAAATCAACAACCTTCAAAAACGTCCAACCTGATATTAGTCATGGATGAACTAATTTTGTTAACTGATGAGTTACTCCTGACAGCCGGTATCGTTACTCCCGAAAAACATTCCCGGAAACAACATCCAAAGCAGGACTTATGAGTTTTAGATTGCCAAGATAAAACTATGCCTTTGCATACTCCTCCAGATGAACAACATTTTTAGCGATTAGAAAAATATCTTTCCCCATATTGTATTCTTTAAGATGAACAATCTTCTTACTTTGTTTTTTATTCAAAAACTTAGGTTGCATCAGCAGCGTTTTTCGAATACGGCGGCTGATACACTTAGGGACAAAATAGGGTTGAAGAATCTCTCTAATCCATTGTCGACATTCCTTATCAATATCCAGGCTGTTCTGTGTGAACGTATCTTCCTTAATATCATGTACATGTTGATTCCAAAATGGTAATAACACTGCACAAAATCCGGTGACTCGAGAAGGGAAGGACTCACTGGATTTTATTTTTGCATCTCGGATTTTCAGTAATTTCTGGCTCTTTCGCCCTAATTTTGAATTCCAATTCAGTGCAATTCCCGGAAGCAAAAACTGTAAAATTCCAACTTGGTCGCACTGATTAAATATTGATGATGCGTATGGTTTTTTAAAAATTTTGAAAAGTTCTTCCAGAAGACGAACTCTTGAACTTAAATCCAATTTAGATGCGTTTATTTTTATTTCGGATTTAAGTTTACTTTCAAGCTTGAAACCGTATTGTCCTGCTAATTTACATGCACGCAGCATCCGAACCGGATCTTCCTCGATACGAATTTTAGGGGATCCAATTACTCTTATTAAACCGTTGTCTAAATCCCGTTGCCCCCCGACTAAGTCAACAGTTTTTGACTTTTTCCCAAACGGATTATAGTAAATCGCGTTTATACTAAAATCCCGTCTATACGCATCTTCTTCCAATGTTCCGTAACTATTGTCACTCCAAACCATTAATCCTGAATCAGTTGGCCGGCTTTTGCGTTCTTCCAGTGTCGGAGCTTTACGAAATGTACTGACTTCAAAGAGTTCATTGCCTGAATAAACATGAACCAGCTTAAATCGTCTGCCAATAATCCGGGCACACCGTCCAAACAATGCCTTTACCTGATGGGGATAAGCGTTTGTTGAAATATCATAGTCTTTTGGTGTTTGATCCAATAATAAATCGCGAACTGCACCTCCGACAAGATAGGTTTCATATCCTTCATTTTTTAACTTTTTAATCAATTTCAGTGCATTTTTCGAAAGTTTTGAGTTTAGCGGCATAATTCAGAATAAAACATTCAAACGTAAGTCTACTTAGGATTTAAGGGAGGGCAAAAATCTGCCTTGTAACAGGGAAAATGATTTTCAGTCATTTCGTGTGATTCTTTTTGGCAGCAGCCGTTTGAATCACAATTTTTCCATAACTGAATATCTATTTTCGTTTTCCGATTCAATTATTAACTGATAAGCAAAGCCTGTTGAATTGAAAAAACGATTCAATCTATATTAATGACTTTGGAAGTTCCACATCGTTTTGAATACAACAACTCTTAACCGAATTGTACATGAGCATTGCAATCGTCATCGGGCCGACACCTCCGGGAACGGGAGTAATAAAGGATGCCTTTTCACATACATTTTCAAAGTCTGCATCCCCAATAAGCTTATATCCTTTCTTAGACTCCGGGGCGGAAACGCGATTAATACCAACATCAATAATGACAACGTTGTTTTTAACCATATCTGCACTGACAAAATTGGGTTTTCCAATTGCTGCAACAATGATATCAGCTTCGGCTGATATCTTATCCAAACCAACAGTTCTGGAATGGCATATGGTCACAGTTGAATTCACTCGTTTACTTGATAACAATAAAGCCATCGGTTTACCGACAATATTAGAACGACCTAAAACAACTGCATGCTTTCCTTCAGTGGGAATGTCATATCGTTTTAACAGTACGAGAATACCAGCCGGTGTACATGGGAGAAAACCCGTTTCATCACCAATCGTTAATTTTCCAACATTATAAGGGTTGAAACAATCGACGTCTTTAGATGGATCTATCGTTTCATTTATCAATTGTTCATCAATACCGGGAGGTGGCGGGGACTGAACTAAAATTCCATTGACGTCATTTCGAACATTTAATTCCCGAACCAGATTCAAAACTTCATCCTGAGATGCCGTTTCAGGTAATTCATACTTAAATGAATTTATTCCAAGTTCTTTTGCACGCTTAACTTTTGCATTGACATAAATTTGAGAAGCCGGATCATCACCAATGATTACAACAGCTAATCCCGGATTCAGATTGTCTCTGGTTTTTAGAATTTCAACTTCATGCCGGATTTCAGAAAAAAGCTGAATGCTTATTTTTTTACCGTCAATTATTGGCATGTATTTTAGAATTTATTTTTTGTATATCGAGAAAACATTTTAAGAGAATATTCACATCAGTTGCTTATTTTCATTGATATGGTTATCATACTGCCTACTTTATTGAAAGGGAAATCACATTGTTATATTTTCCTGCAGTCTATGATTTAAAACGGGATGAATTGGACAGTAACCTAAAACCGGGCAGGTATTCAATCTTACTCTGTTGACTTTGATTTCAAAATTTTTCATGTGGTCACACACATATCGCTTCATTAAATCAGACAAACGTATCCATTGCTGATTTTGAACATCAGATTATAATTTCTTTATTTATATGATGATTTGAAACATAAAGAGTTTGTACCAGATGATAAAATCTTAATAATAACTACGAATATAGGTGATCTAAAATTATGGCATCAACAGTGATCTTAGGGATGCAATGGGGTGATGAAGGGAAAGGAAAAATTATTGACGTTCTGGCAGAAAAAGCCGACGTTGTTGTTCGCTTTCAAGGTGGAAATAATGCCGGACACACTGTTGAAATTGGTGAAAATAAATTTGTACTCCATCTTATCCCCTCCGGAATTCTTAGACAAGATTCTCAATGCATTATTGGTAATGGGGTCGTGATCGATCTTCTGGGATTAGTAAACGAAATCGAAGAACTTGAAGCCCGGAATATAAAAATTCGTGATCGATTACAAATAAGCAACCGTGCCCATTTGGTTTTCAAATTTCACAAATTATTGGATGGTCTCAAAGAAAATAAACTCGGCGGGAAAATGATTGGAACCACACTTCGGGGAATCGGTCCGGCTTATGCAGACAAAATAAACCGGGTTGGAATTCGGGCAGATGAATTAAAAAACAAAGCCCGATTCAAAGAAAAATTTAAGATTGGCCTGGATCATTATAACAGAATCTTCGAGTCCAATGGAATTGAATTACTTGATCTTGAATCTGAATGGAAAACAGTTGAACCCGCAATTAACTACATTGCACCATTGATAAATGATACCGTCCTTTCCCTGAACAAAGCAATTGCAAATGAAAATGCTGTTCTCTTTGAAGGTGCACAGGGAGTTTGGCTGGATGTCGATCATGGAACCTACCCATTTGTAACCAGCAGTAATACAACAATTGGCGGCGTTTGTACCGGTTCAGGCGTAGCCCCAAAACATATTGATAAAGTCATTGGAGTGGTTAAGACCTATACAACACGCGTTGGAAGCGGGCCGTTTCCAACAGAACTCGAGACAGAAGAAGGCAATTCACTGCGGGAAGCTGGAAACGAATACGGTGCAACAACGGGACGCCCAAGACGATGCGGATGGTTCGACGCTGTCGCGACGAATTATGCGTGTATGGTCAATGGTATTGATTCACTGGCATTTACTAAATTAGACGTACTCGACCGTATGGATGTGATAAAAGTATGTATCCGATATGATATTAACGGGGATATTGTTTCGTCGGTCCCTGCAAATATTGATCAATTTGATGATATTAAACCGATTTATGAAGATCATCCCGGATGGAAATGCGATACGTCTTCCTCCCGCAGCTGGAATGATTTGCCACAAAATGCACAACGTTATTTGTCTCGATTATCTGAATTGACAAATGTAAAAATTGACATTGTATCCGTCGGTCCCGGACGAAAACAGATTCTATTCATCTGAATTGGAGAATAAGACATGTTACTTTATCGAGTGATAAGCGGGGCAATTTTCATATTCTTATTCATGTTAATCGTGTTCTGGGATTCCATCCTTGCATCTATAATTTTTCTCCTGATTTCATTAGCAATTCTTGTATTGTCCATATTGGAATTTTTCTGTTTAACAAATAAACTTGACCTTTCCGGCTATCCCATATTAACCACAGCTGCCGGTGCAGCATTAGTCAGTATTTTAGGTATCACGTCAATTACAGGGACTCTATCTCCGGGCGTGTGTGAAGATTTCGGCAACATGATTGTTTTTATCTATCTTGTATCGTTAATTATTTGTATTTTTAATGAAAAAGATTTCAGAAAGGGGTTTTATAATTTACTGGTATCGCTCGGTGGTTTTGTTTATCTCGTTTGGACATTACTGTTTTTAGGTAAAATTTACTATGCTTTTGACCTGCAGGTGACGAACAGCAGATATCTATTTTTATTATTGATCATTGTCACAAAAGCATCCGATATTGGTGGTTATTTTGTCGGCAAATTTACAGCCAGACTAAATAACGGAAATCATAAAATGGTGCCTGAAATCAGCCCGAACAAAAGTTGGGAAGGCTTCGTTGGCGGAATAATTCTAAGTATCTTCTCAGCGTTTGTTATGATCTACTGTTCATCAGGTCATTATTTAGTAAAATTTTCATTAAATAAAATGATTATTATTTCGGTTGTTCTGGGAATTTTATTAACGATTATCGGCCTTATCGGAGATCTGTCTGTATCTGTGTTAAAACGAGCAACTGCTGAAAAAGATTCGGGTGCTGTCATTCCCGGATTTGGCGGAATGCTTGATGTTGTCGACAGCCTGATTTTTGTTTCACCCTTCTTTTATTATTTTATCAAACTTGGGATTCGCTTATGAAACGGATCAAACTATTGGTATTATTCGTACTATTTTCAGTGTGCCCGGGATTTAGTCAGATTTCTATTTCTATTTCATCAAGCCATAATCGGTATATAAATTTTGAACCGGTCCAGGTAAAAATCACATTGAGAAATTATAGTGGTCACTCACTAAATTTCGGGAACAATAAAAATGAGGGTGGCTATCTCAAATTCCACATTAAGAATAGCAATGGAAACGAAATTCGTGCCATTGAAAAAGATTTTAATCCGGTTTCAAATCTGGTGATTTCAGCAGGAATTGTAAAAACTATAACACTCTCGTTGACTGATTATTACCCTATTCAGGGACATGAGGATTTTGAGATTAAAGCACGTGTCGGTCATCGAAGACTGGCAAGAGATCAATTATCCAATCCTATTCATTTACAGATTAGAAACGGTCGACAAATTTGGTCACGTACTGCCGGCATCCCCACAGCTCAGGATGAATCGATAATTCAAACACGAACATGCAGTCTAAATGTCTTTAGTATGCAACATGGCGATATTTTTTATCTAAAAATAGAAAATCAAGACTACGTTCAGTCAATTGTCCGGTTAGGCCCCAGAATAATAGGTATCCAGCCGGAATGTGATATCGATGCACTCAGTCGCATTCATACGCTTGTACAAACAGCCCCCCGATTATTTAAGCATAGAATATTCGACTTAAATGGTAAATTAATGCGGGAAACGACGTATATTTATGAATCCTCTCAACCCAAATTACTTCGCGATTCTGAATTTGGTACGATACAAGTTAACGGAGGGAAAATTGCTCAGGAAGGTATTGATTACAATATTAAAAAACCATCGGCCTCTACAGAGGAAATGCAAAAAAAGGATGTTGAGGGAAAGAAAACGAAATCAGATGAAGACGGTTTTTTCAAGCGTACCTTTAAACGCTTTTTCAAAGATTAATTCAATAAGAAAAACCTTAATTATCTTATAAATTTCAGCTGAAATCAGTCGGGCCGCAGCCGATCTGCCAATCTCTTAAAACTTTGATTCAAATCATACTCCAAAGGAACATTTATACCCAATTGTCCGATGATTAGACGATTATTATCTACTGTTCCTTTTAGAATCCGCTTTGTCGCAAACTGCAGCCAGGGATAATGGCTCTGATGGTTCTCATCGAGTTTATTAAACCGATCGTTACTGATAATCTGGAGGTAATCGCGATCCGCAGATGAAAGAATAAAATCATCCGCGTCAGTTGCACCGGGGACTTCAATAAAAAATCGGGATAATGAATTTAATAATTTTTCATAAACAATTTCATTTTCAGGTTCACTGGAATTTTTTCCCAACATATAGTGTTCATTCGCATCAAATACACATTGAAATTTAGCATTATGCTTTACCAGGGTGAGTGTCAGCGTTAATAATGGAGCCAGTGATGAAATCCCGTTTAAACAGGAATAACTGCGGCATACATTGGAACCGTCTATTACAAATCGCATGTGCCCAATTTGTTTTATTATTGTTGACTTTCTTAAATCAGGTTTCCTTTTACGCTTACGGTCTGCCATTGATTTTTCAATTGAACGTTCGTTTTTTTCACAGGCCGATTCAGTACACGTATTATTGGACAATAATGTATCCATAGTTGGCATGTCATTTGTATTGACCGCAAAAAAACTCAGACTCTTATGTAATCTCTTTTTGGAACATATGTCAGCCGGATCAGGATGTTCTATTCCTGATTTACTTCCAGCTTCTCCCAGTAACTCATCCATAGACGGCATATTATTGAGATCCAGCGGCAAGTTGTCATCACGTTGTATTCCCTTTTTACTATTCATCGAAGCAGCAGACGCCTAATTAATTTTTTGAAGTTCTAGTTTAAAATGAGCCCGACTGACAAATTTGCAATCTATTGTCTCAGTACTAGACTATTGGGCAATAATTAACATTAACATTTATCAGGCAAGCAATATGGCTAAACTACAGCAATTATCTCCAGCACAAATTCCACAGACGCTAATTGGGCCCATAAAAATTATTACAGATGATTTTTCAGAGGATATTATGATTCCGCTTGCCACGTTTGAAACACCGTTGTGGCCATCCACAAACCGTGGTGCAAGAGTAACCTGTTTAGCAGGGGGCATATCTGCTACTGTTATCAGTGATAAGATGACTCGATCTATTTTACTGGAGGCACCGGATTCCCGATGTGCAAAAATTGTGATCGATGAAATCAGCAGGGATAGAGAATCGTTGGAAAATATAGTTATGTCATCAAGTCGATTTGCTAAATTATTAAATCTTCATTTCGAAATCGTTGCAAACCTGATATACCTCCGTCTGGAGTTCTCAACGGGTGACGCATCCGGTCACAATATGGCAACATTAGCTGCAGAAAAGGTAATGAATTTCATACTTGAAAAAAATGATTCCCTTAACTATCTATCATTGTCGGCGAATATATGTACTGACAAAAAAGTTTCTGCAATTAACGGAATTTTAGGCAGGGGAAAACATGTCATCGCTGAAGTTGTCATTCCTGCAAAACTGTGTTCCCGGCATTTAAAAACAACACCTGAAAAGGTTGTTGACCTAAATATTAAAAAAAACCTTTTGGGCTCAAATTTGGCCGGCAGTATACGCACAGGAAACGCTCATTTTGCAAATATCCTTCTCGCGTTTTATTTAGCGACCGGTCAAGACGCTGCAAATATTGTTGAAGGATCACAGGGTATCGTCCATACGGAAATTAGAAATAATGACCTTTATTTCTCAGTAACCCTGCCCAATATTATCGTTGGTTCAGTCGGCAACGGAAAGGAACTGGATTTCGTTAAAAAAAATCTGGATCAACTAGATTGTAATAATCCCCAAAATATTGGTAAGAATGCACAACGGCTGGCAATAATTGCTGCATGCTCAGTATTATGCGGCGAATTATCATTACTTGCTTCACTGACAAATCCGGGAGACTTAATGAGAGCCCATACCAAATTGGAGCGATGATGTCTGACGATACAATCAATACCAGAAAGACTGAACATATTAACATCGTTGACAAGGCTCATGGAATTGATCGCAAAAAGGCATATTTTGATTTAATTCGTCTCCACCATCGAGCCTTGCCGGAAATCGATTATTCCGGGGTTGATCCGTCGTTATCAATTATGGGAAAGCAATTATCATTTCCTCTATTAATTTCATCTATGACGGGAGGTGAAAATAGTCTCATTGAAAAAATTAATATGAACCTGGCGTTAGCTGCACAGGAAACCAATGTTGCGATGGCTGCGGGTTCACTGCGGGTAATATTTGACAATCCCAAAGCTGAAAAAAGTTTTCATATTCGTCAATATGCACCGGATACGCTTCTGTTTTCAAATATTGGAGCAATACAGCTTAACTGCGAATTAAACACAGAATCGTGTAAAAAAGCAATTGATGTTGTTGGTGCTGACGGGATATTTCTGCACTTAAATCCACTGCAGGAGGTTATTCAGCCAGAAGGCGATACAAACTTCAGGGGTTTGGCAGATAAAATAGGAAATGTTGTCCGTGAATTAGATTCAAACGTAATTGTAAAGGAAGTAGGTTCAGGGATGTCTTGTTCTGATGTAGAATTACTCATTTCACAAAATGTCAAATATATTGATGTTGCAGGATCCGGGGGAACGTCATGGAGCCGGATTGAACATTTCCGGCAACCCGGAGACGATGGAAATTCTCTGGGAATTACATTTGAAGACTGGGGTATTCCAACTCCCGAATCCCTTATACAGCTTAATAAGTATAAAGATAAGATCACACTGTTTGGATCCGGAGGTCTGCGTAACGGAATTGATATGGTTAAAGCCGTAATTCTCGGTGCATCATTATGTGGTATTGCATCTCCGTTTTTACGACCGGCGATGAACTCCTGTGAAGATGTGATCAAGGTAATTGAGCAATTCAAGCTTGAATTCAAGACAACAATGTTTCTTCTTGGAATAGATAATTTCAAGGATCTGATGGGTAATCAATCATTGATATCTCAGTCATACTATTAAAAAATATAAAATTTTGCATAAAAAGTTCGCCTGTGAAAATGAGTGCATTTAAATAAGTTAAGTTTTAAGGATTGTTATACATTACCAAATCGCTGAACATTTCAGCTGTTTCCTGAACAATGCAGCTCTAATTACGTTTCGAACTTCATACCGTGGCACTGCCTCAAATTTCATTATTCATTCCCTGTCTGGCCGAACATATCCTCCCGGCAATATGTATGTCAATGGTTTCAGTATGGGAAGGAGTTCCCCGGCCGAGCAGTTTTTACGACTTGTGTATAAACTCTTCCACCTCATTTAATCAAGCTGGACACAGTGGTTTTACCTCTTACTCCCCTCCTCTAAGACCCCGGGTTCTTCGTGCTCCAAAACAGCTTTTGTTAATCTCGATTTCACCAACTTCAAAAGAACTCTCTTCATCACAAACTTCAGCGATACGATGTCTAATGGCTTTAAGTATCTTATTTATACTGTTTCGACTTATATTTGTAATTTCAGCAATTTACGGCACCTGAAGTCATTGAGAGTTCAAAAAATATTGATTCTAAATCCGTACATGAAGTAAATGCTGATATACATTTAGATTGATCCAGGAAATGATGACCATTCCCCAAATAACCCGACCGGGGTTTGATAAAGGCAGTTCGAAATTTGAAAAAATTCTGGAAAGTATTTGCTGACTCACAGTCTTCATTTTATATTCTGAACCGATTTTCAGAAACACTTTAAAAACATTGATAAATAGAAACAATTCGTTAGCCAAGATTAATTGAGTTGGGGTGATGAACAAAAGGGATTAACATATGAAAATTCTGGTCACAGGCGGCTGCGGTTTCATTGGCAGTCATATCGTTGAACATTTTCAGGGAAAAGCTGATGTGAAAGTCCTGGATAATTTACGTAGCGGTTTTCGTCACAACCTTGATGGGTTTGATGTTGACATTATCGAAGGATCCATCATGGATCAGGGTCTTTTACGTGATGCCGTTCGCGGTATTGACTTTGTATTTCATCTTGCCGCGATGGTTAGTGTCCCTGAATCAATGCATAACCCCGTTGAATGTACAGAAATTAATACGATCGGGACATTAAATGTTTTAGAAGCTGCTGCATCGGCGAACGTAAAGAAACTTTCCCTGAGCAGTTCATCTGCAGTCTACGGTAATAATCCCATCGTGCCAAAGGTCGAAAGCATGATACCAGAGCCTAAAAGTCCCTACGCAATTTCGAAACTTGACGGTGAATATTATTGTAAACTATTTAATGATGAAGGCTGGTTAAAAACAGTATGTTTACGTTACTTTAATGTATTCGGCCCCCGTCAGGACCCCGGGAGTCAGTATGCCGCCGCAGTTCCAATATTTATTGATAAGGCATTAAAAAACGAACCGTTAACGGTTTATGGAGACGGAGAGCAAACCCGAGATTTTGTTTATGTCAAAGACATCGTTGAAGCTAACCGGTTTTTGACAACGGAAACGACCGACACAGGGGTTTATAATATCGCTTATGGGAAAAAAATCGCAATTAATGATCTGGCCGGAAAAATTATTGAACTTACCGAGTCCAAAAGTGACACTTGCTATATGCCGGAACGTCCGGGTGATGTACTGCATTCTCTGGCGTCAATTGATAAATTAAAAAACACCGGGATTCAGCTGGCGGATGAATTTGACAACGGCTTAACGAAAACAATAGATTATTTTCGTAAATCTAATCAGTCAGTCTGACCCCGCCGCAGTTCCCGGCCCCTCGGCCCGGTTGATTGCTGCTGCAACCGCTTTGGTCCCCCTCCGGTCCGACACCACGAGAAATGAAATTATAGAAAGAAAGTTACACTCCCTTGAAGGCTGTGACGTTTGTTTGACAGGCGTCAATCAGAGTATTCATTTCAATTGCTGATTCGCTGCTGAATACCTCTTTAACTTTCTTGAAAATACCCCGGTGTTTCTCAAGCGTCGCAAAAATATCAACAATCCAGGTTTCCAGAGCTTTTTCCATTGTTTCCAGGGTATATCCTGTTGTCTTTATATCCTGCAGCACAATTAAGCGGGCTGCACCAATACCCCTTAATTTGTTTTCACATCGCAGGTCTTTAAGCATTTGCCATTGATTCGGACCCAAGATCAATTTTTCCAACACCGCCTGCAGCCATTCAAAATCATCATTCTGAAATCGGGCGTCTGTGACGGTCGAAACATTTTTAATATTGGCAGGAAATAGATTGTTTAATTTAACCGGATAGATTTTGTTTATTAATGAAAATGACAGTTGGGTGGAAGATATGATGTCGTGTCAGTCATGCCTGTGAATTTTTTCTGCAGTTTATGATTTGTGTTTAAAACTATTTTGATTCACAGGCTGCTTTTTACAACTTTTCAGCTCTTAACTCAGTGCCATTCGGGTCAATCCTTTCTTTTTAATTTTTATTCCTGATATACTTTATAAATTTTAATTATTTCTGAATCTTAAACAACTATGATAAATTTCTTACAACCGAAATGGAAACATCCTGAAAAGACTGTGCGATTAGCAGCCATTGGTGAACTTGACCCGCAGCAGGATCTTGAGCTGATTATCGAAATTATCAATTCGGACAACGATCGTGACGTGTTAACAGCCACTATTGATAAAATGCGTAATGTCGATGCCCTGGAGTCGATATTACAGTCCGCATCATCACGGAGTAACTTGGTTGTTCTAATACAAAATAAGTTGAATCGACTCTATTTTGATCGGGTCGTTCTCAGTAACAGCAACATCGATATTGATGATGTATTGATGAAGATTTCAGATGAAAAAATTCTTGAAGAAATTGTTAATAGAGTTGATTCAATTGACTTAAAAAAATTAGCAGTAAGTAAGATTTCAGACAACGCAATTTTGTCCAGATTAACAGAGAGTAAATGTGGTAAAATTATTGGCTGTATTGCTGTAGACAGGGTTTTTGATGAAAATTATTTAAATCGAATCGCATCACACGCATCGAATAAACATGTTCGGACGTATGCTTTAAAAAAAGTAGATCAACTGACACATAAAGAACCGGAGTTGTCAGAATCAGAGAAAAGAGAGTTAAAACTTAAAGAATTGTCAAACTCAGCCAATCGTTTGGCTGTTTCCTGGAACTGGGAATATGCAGCAAAAACATTTAAGCAAAATAAATTGGATTGGGAAGCATTAGATACGAACAATGAACATTATCTAAAATCTAATTTTGATCAGTTGTATTCTCAGTTTTTTGAACGTTATGACGCCTTTAAAATCAAACAGAGAGAAATAGAAAAGAACCTCGAAGAAATAAATAAAATTATTAATTATCACAAGGACATCTGTAGCGGAATTGCGTCTCTGCAGTATTCAAATGATGATCAATCCGATATTAAATTTAATAATTATAAGTCCAATTGGACAGTGTTGCCGGATAATGATGACTTTAAGGGACTCATTGAATTGTATGAACGTGAATGTTCCGCTTATGAAGAGCGGAAGCATCAAATTCTTGAAGATACTGAAAAAAGGCAGCAACTCGAAACCCAATTATCCGAAATCTGCAGTCAGGTGGAAAAATTGGTTGAATTTGTTGATTTAGCGGAGGCCGAAAGTTGTTTGAAACGATGGAATAAAGACTGGACTGATCTCTATGATAACGATGATGACAGCATGATTGATCTTCACGATCGATTTTTGCAAGCATTAGATACGTTCGAAAAAAGAAAAGAGCATTATCTTTCTGAAATAGACCGGCGAGAGAAAAATTTTATTCAGAAACTGAATGAATTGTGCAAATCTATTGAACAATTTTCCGCAGCGGATGGAACAGATTTAATAAAATCAGAGAAACAGGTAAAGGCAACTCAGAGAGAATGGGATGAAATTAAGTGGCCGGAGCCGGATAAGAATAAAGAATTTATCAATTTGAGAAAGCGATTTAAAGGTGTATGCGATTGTTATTATGAAAAATTACGAGACTGCCGAGAAAAAGATGGATGGGAAAAGTGGTCTAATTTAACAGCAAAAGAAGAATTATGTAAGGCCGTCGAAAAACTGGAGGCTGAGGCTGATGTCTACAAAATTTCAAAACAAATAAAGGAATATCACAAAAAATGGAAAACGATTGGAAGGGTTCCTTTTGAAAAGGCTGACTACATCAATAATCGATTTAAAACATGCAGCGACGTAATTTATAAACGGTGCAATCTGTTTTTTACACATATTGAAGAGGACCGACAGAAAAATCTTCAATTGAAAAGAGAAATTAATTCAGAAATTAGTGCATATATAGACTCTTCGGCAACCTGGAAGGCGGCTGATAAAGTAAAAAAATTACAAAAAAAATGGTGGGAAGCCGGGGCTGTTCCTAAAGGTGAAAAGGATGATTTGGAGAAACTGTTCAAATCAAACTGTGATGTATTTTTTACTAAACATAAAAATTATCTGGAGCAGTTGTCAAAGCAACACGATGATAATGCTGGAAAAAAAGAGCTGCTGTGTATTAAAGCTGAATCATTGCAGACAATCGATAATTGGCAGGCTGCTATTGATACTGTTAAGAAGTTGCAAAAAGAATGGAAGCATACGGGACCTGCCTCGGTAAAACAGGAAAAAAAGTTATGGAACCGTTTCAACAAATCTTTAAATGAGTTTTTCAGTGAAGCGGCAAAAAACAGTCCCCAAAATCTCACAGATAAAAAGGCACTGGCAGAAGAGTTGTCAGATCGTTTAAAAGATGTCAAAACCGACGCAGATATCACCAAGGATAATATCAAAAAACTCACAGATGAGGTACGGTGTATTCAGAAAAAATGGAAATCTATCGGACCTGTTCCCGAGAATGAGGAAGAGTCCATTAATGAATTATTCCAGAATTTCTGTGATTCTTTTTATGACATTCGACGCATTTTTTTAAGGAAATCTAAAGATTATCAGAAAAAGCAGCTTTCCACTAAGAAAACTATGCTTGATGAGATCAGGAATTTAGCTGCAGATACAACGGATTGGAAACGTTCTTCTGCCAAGGTTAAAAAATTAATGAAATCATGGACAGTGATTGGCGAATTAAATTTGGTTGACAGTCGGCAGACCGATAAACAGTTCCAACACTTCTACAACCTGTTCTTCGAAAAGGAAAAGATACATTCCGGGAAAATAGACAATAAACAGTTAACAAATTTAAAAAGTAAAGAAGAATTATGTTATCGTATGGAGTTACTGGCTGACAGTGACAGGAAAACAGGGACTCAAAATGATGATTCATCATTATCACTTTCAAAACAATTAGAAATAGCATTCGAATCAAATTTTATTTCAGCATCAAAACAAGCTGGTACACAGGAACAGAATTGGCACAATTCGTTAGCTGAGGTAAAAAAAATACAAACTGAATGGGAAAAAATCGGTGCATGTCCTGCCGAATCAGAATATAGTTTAAATCAACGTCTCAAGAAAGCTGAAGATAAATTTTTTTCAAAGCGGCCCAGAGTAAAACGTATTGATGACCCTGCTGTCCTGAAGGCAAATTTAATTGAGAAAACAAAAATTTGTGAAACGATAGAAGAGCTGTCTAAAAAAGAAGATCTGCCGTCAGTTCTCAATGTCGCAAAGAAATGGCAGAAAAAATGGAAAGATACTGGTCCGGTTTCATCAAAAAGAGAATCTGACAGTCTTTGGCAGCGATATCATTCTGCATGTGATATTATTTACAGTGCTGTTCGAGAAACACGTGAAAATTCGTATTAGTTCAATTTCATTGTTTCTTAAATTAAGGGTGTTTGACGGTAATACTGTTTGTTGTGCTGACAGATTTTTTTAAGCCGCTTCTCTTCTGATTTCTTTCTGGTGACTTGTCGCTTTCGTTCGATTTGTCGCAGATTGTTAGGTATTTGCTTTAAATCTATTATGCTTGCTCCAAAATACTACAGATAACTGTTGGATGAATTCTTTCCGGGATAGCCGAAACCTTCAAATGCAATAACGATTATCCATATGAGCAAAGAAACAACACTGACTCCGATGATGCTTCAATATCGGAATGCCAAGAAAGAAATACCTTCTGATGCGTTACTCTTATTTCGCATGGGAGACTTTTATGAATTGTTTTTTGAAGATGCGGTAAAAGGGAGTCAGATCATGGACATTGCACTCACTAAACGCGCAGGCGTTCCTATGGCCGGGATTCCGCATCATGCCATGCAGAGTTATTTAAGCCGATTACTCAATGCAGGAGTTAAGGTTGCCATTGCTGAACAAATGGAGGATCCCAAACTGGCTAAGGGTATTGTTAAGCGGGAAGTTACTCAAATCATTACCCCGGGAACAATTTGTGACGGCGATATATCAGCATCCGGGAAGAGTAATTTTTTAGTCGGCATTATTGAATCTAAAAAGGGTGACTATGGTGTTGCCAGTTTAGATATAAGTACAGGGAATTTCCGGATAACTCAGGTGAATACTTTTGAACTGCTCGAAGCTGAACTGGGGCGGCTTCAGCCTGCAGAGTGTCTCCTTTCCGAATCGCTTTACAAGGTGTGGCAGGATGATGTGTTCCCGGATGTTTCAACAAAAATCAATTGGACAATGTCAGAAGACTGGATCTTCGACTATGCCCTGGCCGGAGATGAGTTGCATCGTCACTTTGGAGTGACGTCACTTGATGGTTTCGGTTGTCGCGAATATCCGATAGCCGTGAGAGCTGCAGGGGCCGTTTTTCATTACGTACAAAATGTCTTACGCAGAAAAACCGATCACATTACGGTATTGTCACCGTATTCATCTCAATCATACATGATCGTTGATCGAATATCGCAACGTAATCTGGAACTTGTCGAACCGTTATTTTCAGATTCGAAAAATTCTGCCCTGATCAGAATACTGGATCAGTCTATCACCCCGATGGGCGGCAGATTGTTGACCGAATGGATATTGAGACCCTTATTGAATAAGCATGATATCGATGCCCGTCTGGATGCAGTGAGCGTCTATGCTGAGGATCAACTGTTACTTTTGGAGTTAAGGGAGGCACTGAAAGGGATACGGGATATTGAGCGTACTATTTCCAGACTGAATGTCGGCAGTGCAAATGCTCGGGATTTACTGGTCATTCAACGTGCATTAACAATGATCCCGGGGATCAAGGCAATTGTTTCACTGAATAAAGATGTTGAAATCCTTGGTGGTGTATTTGAAAAAATGCATGAATTTCCGGAATTGGCAACTCTTATTGAAAAGGCAATTGTAGAAGAACCGCCTATAACCATAAAAGATGGCGGAATGATTCATGACGGATATCATGACCATCTGGATGAATTCAGGCGGGGTGCAAAAGATGGAAAGAGCTGGATTGCAAAACTTCAGCAGGATGAGCAGGAAAAAACAGGAATTAAGTCAATAAAAGTAAGATTCAACAAGGTTTTCGGGTATTATATTGAAGTGAGCAACAGAAATTCGGATCTTGTTCCGGAGAATTATGTACGAAAGCAGACGTTGGTTAATGCAGAGCGTTTCATCACTTCTGAACTGAAAGACGTTGAAAATAAGATTCTCGGAGCAGAAGACAAAGCAAAAGCTCTTGAATATGAAATCTTTCAAAACATTCGTTCAGAAGTCATTTCACAAACCGCATTATTTCAAACAATGGCCAATGCAATTGCAGTATTGGATGCAGTCGCAGCTCTTGCACATGTTGCTCTGGAGAATAATTATAAACGACCAAAAATTTCATCCGATATCATTATCGATATCAAAGGCGGCCGGCATCCTGTTGTCGATCACTTGATGACGGATGAATTATTTGTACCGAACGATTCGTATCTGAATAATTTTGACAATCAGATTCTGATTATAACAGGACCCAATATGGCGGGTAAGTCGACCTATATTCGGCAAGTCGCATTATTGGTATTAATGGCACAAATGGGCAGTTATATACCCGTTGAATCAGCAACAATTGGCGTTGTTGACAGAATTTTTACCCGAATCGGCGCTGCAGACGATTTATCCAAGGGACAGAGTACGTTTATGGTGGAGATGCTCGAAACCGCTAATATTTTGAACAACGCAACACCAAACAGTCTTGTCATACTCGATGAAGTCGGGCGGGGGACCAGTACCTTTGACGGGCTGAGTATTGCCTGGGCAATTGCGGAATTTATACATAACAATCAAAACCTGAAAGCAAGGACTTTGTTCGCGACTCATTACCATGAATTAACTGAACTTTCGATGACCTTCCCCGGTATAAAAAATTATAATGTTGCTGTGATAGAATCAGGTGACACGATTAAATTTATAAGAAAAATCTTACCGGGAGCTGCTGATAAGAGCTATGGCATACATGTTGCCAGATTAGCAGGGCTGCCAAAAACTGTATTGGAAAGAGCTGACGAAGTACTGGATAATCTTCAGGGAAATGCAATTGATGAAGAAAGTCATCAGCCAAAATTGGCAAAACGAAAGAAGAAACGAACCAATGACAACCAACAACCAAATTTATTTGAATTGTAAGCGGAATCTATGCTCAAAAAATGGATTCAGGGGTTTCTCTATTTGTATTGGAATTTTCATTGAATACCTGATAAAACATGAAAGTGCTGGATAAAGTCTACGATCGACATCTCCAGCGACAGGAAATGACGCAGATATCTCAGGCGATTAAGCAAGATTACTTAATTGTCAGAACCGGTCCCTGTCCGAATTTCAGTGAATATCTCAGGTCAGATTCAGCTCAGATTCAACGTAACCCAATCGCGATCCTGCCACGGATTTTTGGCGATCGTTTTTTGAACTGAATATAAAAGATAACGGTGTAGACAGGAATCTATAGCCGCGGGCCGAATCGTAAGAAAGGCACTAAAGATGACATTGTCGTGTACGCGGAATTAGAAGAATTTGTTCCTCCAAACCGTATAACAGAATATTCAAGCAGGATTCCTTCGTCTAAAAAACACAAAAAAAGAAAAAAAACTATGAAATATTATTACAAAAAATTCAAGCGGGAAATAGGTTTGTAACTATCCATTTAAAATCTGTTCCATAACGACTGGAGGGAATTAAAATTATAAAATTTGTCCGATGGGAGAATTGAAAATAAGTTGTTTTGGTAAACCATTCAGTTTTGTCTCCATTAAGGAATTAAATGGTTCTGGTTCTGGGGGGGGAGGGGGCTAAAATTTAATCGACAGTGGTTTTGTTTTACCAGATTAATATTGTAAGTAAAGTCTTATTTTAGCGTATTTATTACAATCCTGAATTGTGGGTGACCACGCTCGGGTTGCAATCAAGTAATTTTAACGTTTAATATTGAAAATTTGTGTAATTGAGTTTCTCTTCGACCTCTTAAATTTAACCTGAATACAAGGAATTCTTAAATGACTGTTAATAAAATCTTATTATTTTCTATATTAGCTTGTGCAGTATCCGTTACCGGGATGGCAAAAACGATTAATGTTCTGTCGAATCAGTCAATAAGTCGAGCGGTTACTTCTGCGGATGCAGGTGATACTTTATTATTAGGGTCAGGGACGTTTACACAATCAGCGATTACTATTAATAAATCGTTAATCATCCAGGGAGCAGGACTTAATAATACCATTATTCGTTCACCATCCGTGCTTTGTTTTAAGATCACAGCCAGTGATGTAACCATTAAAGACCTGAGAATAGTCGGTGCCAAACCTGGTATCTCTGTGAATCTTTCAAATCAAACGGTTAATAATCTCAAGATTAACAGTGTTCGGATAGAAAACGGTTCTGGATCGAATCCACTTGCAGATGCAATTAAAGTGGAAGCGGGTACGACTGTAACCAATATGGAAATAGACAGCTCAATTCTGCATAACAACAGTGGGGCGGGTTTGCATTTTCCTGTTGGCTCATTTGGAAATGGACTGACGATTTCAAATACAACATTTTCCAAAAATGATGCCGGAATATTTCAAAGGCATCGTGGGCGTTCAGGATTTATCACAAATTTAAAAGTGACGAATAATTGTAATTTCGATGATAACGACTTCGAAGGTATATCTGCCCAGGAATTAGGTAATGCAGTTATAGAAAATTCTAAGTTTAAAGATAATAAGCGCGGTGTATACATTAATAAATTCTTTAATAGGAAAGGCGGTGTCAATAATATTACTATACGGGGAAATACGTTTACCGATTCAACTGCACAGTCAATTTGGCTGAGAATTTTGAGCACAGCTGTTCCTTTAGGCCCCCGGGGTATAACAATTGAATCAAATTCTTTTATTCAAAATGTAGATTCACGAACTCTTGGTAAGAATCCAGTTTATCTTGAAACTCAGGGAACGTTTGAAGCAGTTATTGACGCGATATTTCAGAATGCTAATGATGATCAACACGGTCCACTTAACATAAACAAAAATACATTCAACTTAACTGGAAGTTTTACAACAGCAACGACTTCAGAGACTGCATTTGCCATTGCATTAAACAGCGGTATCAAAAATGTAACCATAAATGGTAATGTGATGAATGGGGGTAACATAAATGCATTGAGTTCTGCAGCAGTTAAAACATCGGGTATCTTCTTCATTACTAACGATGGATTCGGTACGATTCCTGATTCGGCAGTCGTAAATGTAACAGGAAATAAAATAACAGGGTTTGAATCTGGTGCATCAATATATGACCTCGATCGGGCCAGTTTCGGTTTTTTAGATGATGATGCGACCATTACATTTTCAAATAATTTTCTGGTCAATGATAAAGGAATACTTTCTGGCAATGATGGTGCTGCCATAAATGCTTCCGGGAACTGGTGGGGATCACGTAACGAGCGTTCTATTAGTAAAAGGATGACTGGTAAAGTGGATTTTACACCTTACTTAACGAGCGGGGAAGATACTGATGGTGATCCCGATAATGGTTTTCAGGGTAACTTTACGTTACTTCAGGCGACCTCCTCAGGTGAACAAACAGGAACTTTGGCTCGAGCAGTTGAAAGGAGGCAATTGTTAAACAATACTCCAACATTCACCAGTCTGCCGCCTACTGCTGAAATTGATGCAGGTTCTGTCTACACATATAATATTACTACATCCGATGCTGATCGAGATAGATTATCATTGTCCGCTCCGACTCTTCCCGGCTGGCTCCGATTCAATAATAATAATAACGGTACTGGAACGATTACCGGTACTGCCGTTTTAGGAGTTGCCAACAACGTTGTGTTGGTGGTAAAAGATTCGCCCGGAGGGTTTATTAAGAAACAAATATTTACGATCAATGTTGTTGCTCCCGGAAATAGAACGCAATCAATTTCATTTGTACCGGGTTGGAATCATATTTCATTAAATGTAAAACCTCAGGATAAATTAATACGATCAATTTTTTCATCCGTGATTACAAATATCGAAATAGTGACTGGTGAGGGAAAGGAATTCGACCCCTTAAAAAATGATTCGCTTAACACGTTACAGTCATTTGCAGATAGTAAAGGATATTGGGTGAAAGTAAAATCCTCATCATCAGCCTTTACTCTTGATGTGTCTGGTGGTGTTTACGATTTTGCAACAACAACTATCCCTTTAAATACAGGCTGGAATAATGTTGGCTTTATCATGCAGAATCCAACGTCCGTTCGAACTGCTCTGGCTGATTTGATTACCGCCAATGAATTAATTAAAGTTGTTGGTGGTACACAGAGCTTCGATCCTGATTTCCCGGATACCTTAAATACCCTTCTGCAATTCAATCCGGGTAAAGGATATTGGGTCAAAATTAAGAATGCGGTGGCAGATTTTAATTTTCAGAAATAAAGTTTGAATTGAAAATCAGTGTGATCCTGATCAACACATATTCGATATTCTCTCCAGCAGTGCGATTGAAGATTATCCCTGCAGCGTTGGCACGGTTGAGGTAAAATCAGGTAAGATTACTTTATACTCTTATCAAAACGTCCTTCCTTCAAAAACACGATAGTCTGTCGAATAGACTCTTTGTTTTTCATTAGGTAGGGATGGGTGACATGCAGCGTGATGTGATCGGACATCCCTTCAATTTTCGTGTTTTCCACTGATACTTTTCCATCGTCCCTGCCGGATATCATTGCACTGTTAACCCAATTGACTGATCGGTCGCCTGCGATAATTCCCAGTGAAAACCTGACAGGACCGAGTTGATTGGGCACACTGCCTGCTTTGGTACCAAGATTCTTTCCTGCAATGCCGTTAATCCATTCAAATAATTTTAGTTCACCTAATATATCGACAATTTCACTTCCCTTGTTGGGTGGTCCAAGCATCACAACTCGTCCCAGGTCCGGCATTTTATTTCGACTTAGATAATCCCTTATTAGAATTCCACCTAAAGAATGAGCAACAAAATGGATTATGACTGCACCTTTCGATCGACATGATTTAACAGCGTCTCCAAGGTACTTTTCACTCAAATCTGTGATCTCCAGCTTTCTGGATGGGTAATCTACATTTAAAACGTGATAACCTTGTTTTTCCAATGATTGTTCCATTTTAGTCATTGACTTTGCTGTCCTGCATAAACCATGTAATAACACGATATACTCATTGCTCTCTGCTGATTTTGCAGGCATGCTTATTAGCATTCCCAGTAACAATATTATTATTTTCACCATTAGAAAAAACGTTCCAGTGTTTCTTGTGTAGGCGGCGGTGTGAGCCGTGACGTAACGATTGACCGAAACGAATATCATAATAGATACCGGCATCACAGTGTGAATTAAAAATTTGGGATTCGCTCCGAAATTAGATTGTCTGAAAAGAATAAACCATGGAAGTACAATGGCTATTATGCATACCATAACACTGAGTTTCCAGTAAAGGGCTGCAATATCCACCAGGGCGGTGTAACTTTCTTTCTGTAATTTCACTTCTCTGGGTGTCGGATCGGAGGGGGACCCGGGGGGGCAGCAAAAATTAGATTTTCTTCGTAATATATCGGTAATGTCGGTTCCGGTTCAATACGACAAAGCATTTGGTCTGTATATCATTGAAGCAATGGCATCGGCTATCCCGGCAGTGCAGCCTCACCGCGGTGCATTTCCAGAATTAATTGAGGCTGCAAAGGCGGAGTATTATATGAATCCGGAAATTTGGAGGCTTATATTTCTGCACTTAACTCATTACTGTTAGATAAAGAAAAGGCTGGACAATTGGGAAAACAGTGCAGGGCATCTGTATCAAAGTTATTTGATAATAATGTCATGGCTGAACACGTTATAGAATTGATAAAAGAGATTGAATGACAGGAGGAAGAGATAACTATGGCATATTCATTTACGATTAAGAGGCAGATTGAGTTTTCAGAAACCGATATGGCGGGAATCGTTCATTTTTCCAACTTTTTTCGCTATATGGAAATGGCAGAACATGCATTTTTGCGTTCTCTCGGATTGTCAGTGCATTACAATGTCGGAGGTCAATGCAATGGCTGGGTGCGTGTTCATGCAGAATGTGACTATTTGTTGCCACTTCATTTTGAGGAAGAATTCGAAATAAATCTGTTTGTTCGAGAGATACGTAACAAAACGATAAATTATTTTTATGTGTTTAAAAAATTAGACGATACGGCCTCTGCCGGTGTAGTTGCTACCGGTACCATTACCGCTGTTAGTGTGATGATTAATCGTCAGGACAATAGTATAAAGGGGCAGAAAATCCCGACATCTTTTACAGATGAGATTAATGTTTGTCCACTGGAATATTATCAGGAGTATCTGAAGAATCGATAAAATTATCAATTGCTCAATTAGTAAGCGAATCCTATAAGGACAATGGTCTTGACGTGATTAATACTGTAGACCGATTAAACGAACTCAATCAGGTACAGAATACTTAAATTTCAATATTTCAGCTACTGGGGGGTGTAGGGATTTTGCGGGTTCAATCGGACTGGGAATTCTTATTTTTCGTCATGCTCAGGAGCGTCAGAGTGAATTTGCAATAATGAAATCTTCAGGATTTAGACGGTCCACAATTCAAAGGATGCTGGTTAACGAACATTGTATTCTTATCTTGCCGGGTATATTTGCCGGAGCTGTCACCTCTGTAATTGCTCTATTTCCCAGATTATTCAGTGGAATTGAATTTACTAACCCGGCTGCATTATTGCTGCTTTTGCCTGGTATCGTCGTAAATGGTTTTATATGGGTATGGCCGGCATCTTTTTTCACGTTAAAACAGGATAGACTTCAGACCCTTCGGAGGGAGTGATATCTTTTACATGATGTGGCATTTACGAAAAAAACGCCGGGATTAAGAGTCAAATTATATTTATTCTTTTTTGAAGCTCGTAATTTTTAAGATATCGTCTAATAGCAGATAATTTACCGGCACAAGTATCAGTGTTACAAATGTTGCAAATAATACGCCAAATCCTAATGAAACAGCCATGGGGATCAGGAATTGTGCCTGTGTACTTTTCTCAAGTAAGAGCGGTGTCAAACCCGCGAAAGTCGTTAATGACGTCAGCAGTATTGCCCGGAATCGTGCGGCTCCTGATGTTTTAACTGCTTCCATGATGTCAACTCCATTTCGGCGTTTACGATTAATAAAATCAACTAATACAAGACTGTCATTTACGACGACACCTGACAATGCCAGCATGCCAAATATACTGAATATGCTTAATGGTAATCTCATGATCATATGACCGAGTATCGCACCAACTAATCCAAACGGGATGACAGACATTACAATGAAGGGTTGAATATAAGACCGGAATGGTATTGCCAATAGCGAGTAGATACCGAACGATGCAAAAATTGCACCGGTGAACAGTCCGTCGAAAGATTCGCGTTCTTCCTTTGCTTCCCCTTCAAAGCTATATTGAACGCCTGGATTTTCCCGGATTATCTTTTCCAGGAATATACGCAAATCAGAATAGACAGTTCGAATATCCACTGCTTCCTTGTTTATGTCAGCAGAAATGTTTAGGGTGCGATTCCTGTCAATTCTCTGAATTGTTGAAAATCCCTGTCCAATTTGTGCCTTTGCGACATCTGAAAAAGGCACTTCTGTTCCCGATTCTGTACGGATAGTCATAGAATCTAAATGTTTTACAGACTGTCTTTCTTCTCGGGGATATCGCACCATTACCTTAATCTCGTCCCGTCCACGCTGGATACGCTGAATTTCATGACCGTAAAAGGAATCTCTTACCTGGTGCCCAAGGTCACTGGACGAGAGTCCAAGCAAATGTGCCTGGGGTTTGATGAATAGTTTTATTTCCTCTTTACCTTCATCATATGTGTCGGTTATATCAAAGATTCCGGGATATTCACGAAGGCGAGTCTTTATTTTTTCAGAGATTTTGCTGATTTTATCAAAATTCTGCCCGGAAAGCCGGACGTTAATCGGGTCGCCTCCACGATGAATTTCTGCACGAAAATTTAATTCTTTTACTCCAATAAGGGTTCCGATTCGCTTTCGCCATTCTCGAACCAGTTCGTAACTGGTTACATTAATTGTGCGTTCTTCAGGGGGCGAAATTTCGAACATAACCCGACCTTGATTGGGGTCTCCGCTTTTTCCGAGTGATGATCCAGTTGTTGACAGAATATTTTCAATCACACTTCTGCTTGTTTTTGGATCAATATATTCCTGTTGCAGTTCCTCTGCGGCTTTGGTTATTTGGTCTATCCGATCTTTTGTAACATGAAACGGTGTTCCCAACGGCATTTTTAAATAAGCCCGGGCAACTTCGCTTGGTACCCTGGGAAACGGCAAAAAACGCATGTGCCCGCTATAGACAATGGTGAAAAAAATAACAGTAACTCCAAGAAAAATGGATAGTGTCAAAATGCGGCGGTTTAACGCTCGCTCTAACAGGGGTTGATAGTAACGGTCAATAAATGATATCAGACCCGCCGAAGCCTTTTGCTGCATGTGGTTAAATATATTGTTCGAGTCTTCATCACCGTTTTTTATACGCATATGTTTGAGATGGGCGGGGAGTATAAGTTTGGATTCTATCAGCGAGAATAGTAATACAGGAATAACTATCATTGCTATTTGTGCATAAAGTTCGCCTCTTATGCCGCCCATAAACATCATTGGCAGGAATGCCGCAACTGTAGTCAGGATGCCAAAGGTTACCGGGATCGAAATCTCTTGAGTTCCGGTGATCGCTGCTTCGGTTGGATCGCTGATTGTCTTTAAACGGGTAAAAATATTTTCACCAGTAACGATGGCGTCATCAACGACAATTCCCAGAACCAGAATAAAAGCAAATACACTGACAATATTTACAGTCACCCCAAGGTCCGGCATTAATCCTATTGCACCCATGAAGCTGACAGGTATTCCAATACATACCCATAATGCCACCTTGAATCTTAGGAATATAGCTAAAACCAGAAAAACAAGAAGACTTCCCTGGAGTGCACTGCGAGACAATGTATTGAGACGGGATTTTATAATTCGCGATCGATCACGCCAATAGCTCATTTCAACTCCCTCAGGCATCGTTTCCTGATCGGATTTTATGTAATTTTTTACAGCCTTTGAAATTGCAATCGCGTTTTGATCACCGACACGATAAACATCAATCATGACACAGGGTTTGCCATTATACCGAGCAACAAGTTGGTCCTCTTCAAAGTCATCCCTGATGGTTGCAATATCGCCGAGAGTAACATATGAGCCATCATCACGACTTATTATAGGAATTTTTTCAAAGTCTTCTTTAGTGTACGCCTGGCTTTTCGTTCTTAACAGTATTTCTCCCCTGTCCGATTTTATCGATCCTGCAGGTAAATCAAGTGATGATTTGTGCACAATACCAGCGATTTTACTGAAAGACAGTCCATATTCATTCAGGGTATTTTCAGCTATTTCAATGCTGATTTCGTAATTGCGAACCTCTGTTAATTCAACCTGGGTAATTCCCGGCAGTGCAGATACATCATCACGAACGCGTTCCCCTAACTTACGCAGTTCTTTTTCTGACAGGCTGCCGGCAATAACGATACTGATTACTTCGCGATTAATTTGGAGAACACTAAATTTAGGAGCTTCAATTTCGTCAGGAAATGTTGATATTCCATCAACCCGATTCTTTATATCATCGAGTAATTCCCTGGGATCATAGCCTTTACTAATCTCAACATCAACAATACCAGCACCTTCCATTGCTCTGGAACGAATTTCTTTGATCCCGGTCAAATCCTGAATCGCTTCTTCAATACGAATTACAACACCTTCCTCCGACTCTTCAGGTGTTGATCCGAGATAGGGTACAGCAATCTGTACGATGTCCAGATCAATCTGAGGGAATACCTCAAGGACAATTCGGTTTTTTAACGCAAGTATGCCCCATAACAGAATAAATCCCATGAGCAGATTTGCTGCAACATCATTTTTCGTGAACCATCTAATTAAGCCATGCATTCGTTTACCTTACCAATTTTTCTCATAATCTTAAATCCGTTCCTGTTCAATATATTACGTCATATTTCCTGCAAACTATGTTTTTAGTTCCGTAAATCATATGATGGAATATTCAAGATCACAGGAATGATATTTCATATCTTCATTTTTTAATTAGGAAAATACTCCAGGGTCAGGATATCAGCGGGATTGAACTCTTAAACAGGGTTGCTGTCCCTTCGATCTTATACTGGTTGAGACTTGCGGGTATCACGACAGAATCACCTTTTGAAAGTTGTAGGATTGAATTATCTGATAAATCAGTCAAATCTGCAAACCCTGAAGTACAAATGATAATTTCTACATTTCTGCTGATATGACTCAAGTATGGTTTTTCCTGAATGATATTGATGACAGATAATTGAAATTCTTTCGCTGAAGTTTCATAGATGCGTTCAGTATCCGAAATGCTTTCAGGATTAATGATGTTAACGGGAGTTTCATCGAAATTAAGAATTGTCAGCAACTCGTCGATATCGATATGTTTTGAAGTTAGACCGCCTCGAATGACATTGTCCGAATTAGCCATTAGCTCAATGCCAAATCCGTGAAGATAAGCATGGAGTTGTCCCGGTTGAAGGCACATTGCATCTCCCGGCTCCAGGCAAACCATATTTAATAACAATGCGGATAAAATGCCGACATCACCGGGATATAATTTGTCAAACTTGATTAACCATTCGTACAGCGGATCATGATTGATATTGAATTGAGCATAGTTGAGTATCTCCTTAACCATTTCAATTCGATTCTCTGAGTCCATATGAAAAATTTTCTCCAAAAATATTTTTAATCCCTGTGAGTTCGGCTCATTAATCAATGATTGACTAAAAACACTTAAAAGCGGTGACTTTATTGTGCTCAATATTTCAATTATTTCCGGGATTGGCCGAAACCCATTTAATGCCCAGAATGTCGATAAAGCACAAATTATCTCAGGTTTATGGTTTTCATCTTTGTAGTTTCGTGTCGGAGATGAGATGGGAATATCCGCATTGTTTTCACGTAGATAACCAACCCTTGCCTGGTCTATTGTTGGATGAGCCTGGATTGATAGAGGCTGGTCAGCGGCCAGTACTTTGAACAGAAAGGGCAAGGTATTATTAAATTGATTTGCAACGGCAGAACCTAATATTTCAGCTGGATTTTCCTCTATAATATCTAAAAGAGATACACTCTGCCCATTAACAATTACGTTTGACGGTGCCTTCGGATGAGCACCCATCCAAAGTTCAGCCATTGGTTTTGGGATATGAGACGGGCGTCCCAGAAATTCTGACAGTTCAGTTATTGAACCCCAGCTGTATTCCTGGATGGTATTATATAAAATTCCGGATTTTTTCATTAGAAGCATCAATTTTTTTTTATATAATTAAACGGCAATGATTCATCTTCAATAGTATTGTAAGGGCTTTTATTAAATATAAATTACATCTCTTTTGAGGAGTGAAATTAATGAATATTACCTATTTGATTTATGGTTTAATTCCGATTATATCGGCGATGATCGGCTGGATTACCAATTATATTGCAGTAAAAATGATTTTTCGCCCGAGAATCCCAATAAATATTTTAGGATTTCAGATTCCGGGACTAATTCCGGGACGTCAATTAGAACTTGCTGAAAATCTTGGAAGCCTTGTGGAAAAAGAACTGGTTTCACATAAAGATATTCAAGCCATTTTAGAAAGTGAAGAAGTTAGACATGAAATTAGAAATATGATAGAAAATCAAGTTGACAAATTTATGGCGGATAAACTTGGATCACTTCCCATGGTATCAATGTTTTTACAAGGGGATCTTGCTCAACAGATAAAGCAAATGTTAGTCGATCAATTAGACGAAGTTATTCCTGAATTTGTAGAAACAAGCATAACCCAGATAGAAAAACAATTAGATTTTAAAGAAATTGTAAAACAGAAAGTAGAAAATTTTGATCACGAAAAACTTGAAGAGATTGTATTTAGAATAGCAGATAAAGAACTAAAAACGATTGAAATTCTCGGTGCAATTTTAGGTTTTTTTATTGGAAGCGTTCAGGTCGCAATTCTAATCGTATTCAGGTAAGCTGTTACTTTCGTATTAAACCGTTTATGTCCTTCTGCTTAATCTAAATGCAGAATAGCCGCATTCAATCATCAAGCCCGGGTCCGATGCTTTTTTAAGCAATAAATGTTATCCCGGGCTCGAGAATTAACAGAATTATGATCACGCCGATAACCCAGAATTTCCTTTTGATTTTTTAGAACATCTGAAACAAATGATTTAGAGCCGACAGCAACACCCCCGGCAAAAAATCTAACCCGGAGCATCATTTGATTTGACCATTGGAGCTTTAATCGCATATCTGCCAGTTCAGGCAATTCACCGATTATAGCCATACCAACCTCACGGTTTTTTGAAGCATGACCTAAAAGATAATCTCTGAATCGATCCCAAATTCAATTAAGTACCAGTTTATCGTTACCTTTCAACGAATTTTCCGGTAATCCGAGTTCGCTTACTAAAAAAGAACGATTTCCCGGTCATCTTCCTGCAGCTTACCTAATGCCATACGTTCAGCATACCCACTTCATTTATAATCTTCAGGTTCAATTACTATCTCTGCCCGTACCGGATTTAAGGTGAGAGATATAGTCTGTCATCCTGGCGATTGCACAGTTTTCATCAACATTTTCAAAGTGGCAGATAGCTTGCGTAACACTATGAACCTCGCGACTCGACATGGCAGTGCCTCGGCTGAACAACTGACATCCGCCGTTCGGGATTCATGCACAGGCCAACGAGAAAATCGTCTCCTGCTTTGCCATGCCAGTATTAATTGCTGGAGCGTACAAAAATGGCGTTTTCAATACGCTCAAAAGCATTTTGGTAAATAGTAGCTTCCAACACGGGTGTATCCTGCTGGTCAGATTGACCATAATAGGATGATTTTTTATTGGTGTTTACAAAATTAAACCGGACTTTTGTAATGCTGCCAATTTCTTCTACGAAAGCGGTTGCTTTCGTTTGCGATACATCTGTTATGCCAAGCCAAAATTTTGAAGAGGCATCACTGCTGGAAGCACTATATGCCGTAATTAAACCAGTGTCTTTATCTGCACTGGCTACAGTATAGCCTAGATCTTGAAATACGGATATAACGCTAGGAAAAACTATATCTTTGCGGTGTTCATATTCGCGAGTCTGCATAATCTGTATTTCAAGAGGGGTCATAGTAAGCGGCCCTTGCGTTACACAGCCTGTTAGAAACACAAACAGAAATATAGTGACTAACTTTAAAGTTTTCATTTCTTATCTCCTTAAAAATTTGAGGTTCTACTCTTAAAATCGGTAACGACATCTTGATCATCAAATTTGATGATCAGCGTAATCATTCTTGAACTGCTTTCAAAACCAGCAGCAGAACCAGACTGCCCAGCTAATATGACAGTCCAATAGCCGGATTTACTAGAAGATTGAGCAATTTGAGCCTGGCGTTGGTACGTCCATACTTCCCTTCCCGCTCCATCTCTCGTAGTGATATTGGGCGAACCAAATTTTTCAAGGACATCTGCTTTGGTCGTTTGACCCACCTCAAGATTCATTTGAACATTCCCTTGTGTAAGAGCAGAGTTTTTATCACTTACAGGCGAAGGCGTCGTAACGCAGGCTGTCATAAGTAATGACAGCAAAAGAATGCCAACTATTTTTAATTTCATAATTTCTCCTTGCATAATTTCTCCCTGGTTGATTTAAATACTGGCACCGCACTAAGCCGCATAGCGGCGAGTCCGGCAGGCATAGTCTGTGCATTTAAGTGCTTTATAGTTCATTTTGTTGAAAACACAGAGTTTAACGACGTTTAACAACAGGTCAATGGAGGCCCACCTTCAATGACTGTCGAATGTCTTTTTTTCGCTTTTTCGTGTTTTGGGAATCACTTCCGTATGCAACCAGAGGACACAGTACCAAACGGGCGACCAAGTGCTCTGGTGAATCGATTTATGAATTGCATTTTAGTATTTAACTTACCAGTTAACTGTTAAGGCCAGATAAAAACTCCGGCCGTTACCGGGTAATTTATCACCTGCCCGGACATCACTGATTGGGGAACGATTAACGCCAGCCAGGTGATCGGTGTATTTTTTGTCAAATACATTTTCGACACCGGCAGAGATGCCCATCGTTTCATTGATGTTATATTGGCTTCGCAAATTCATAATACCATACCCGCTGGTTTTCGATTCTGAATTTGTTTTTGATACTTTGTTTTGTTTATAGTAAAACACACCTTCGACAGAGGCATACCAATTTTCCTGTTGATGCGTCAGGGAAAGAAGAGTGTTCGGGGGTGCAACTCGATAAAGGTCGTCATCAATATCATCGCGTTTTCCTCTGACAATTGATATGATGCTGTCAATCTTCCAGTTGTCGGTTAAACTGTAACCGGCTTCAATATCGGCTCCGTAAAATGTTGCATCAGTATTATTGAATACTAATGGGACGGTATTGGCCACACCAAACGGTTTATTGACAACTCCGCTTACAGTATTGAGCATTTTGTTGGTTGACGGTGTACCCTGTATGTAATCATCGACATCTTTATAGAAGACTCTGGGACGAGCATAGACTTTATCGGTGGAATAGTCCAGACCGATTTCTAATTCATATGCTGTCTCATGATTCAGTTCAGGATTACCAACGTAAATTCGTCCGTCAGCCATACCGCCACTGATTTCTAAAGGAATCCACATGTAACGTTCGATGAAATTTGGCGACCGGGTTTTACGAGCTGCCCCGAGTTCAAGGGTTAGATTTTCATTCATTTTGTAATTTAACCGGAGAACAGCATCAATATTGTCATCAGACTGACTGAGATCTGATGCGTTAAAGTTATTCTTGATTTTTTGCAATCCGGGTGGAAGAGACGCTGCGATATTGACAGGGTCGGTGCGGGATGTAATGTGGTTATAGCGGATGCCGAACTCTATTTCCGCCTCGGAACCGATTGGATTTGTCCATTCCAGAAAAACGCCATCGCGATTTCGCTCAGCATTGTTAATGTTTTCAATGAAAAATGCCGCTGCCGTAGGATTTGTGATATCGGCATCATGTTCCGCATAATCAGCATCAATCCCAAAGTTTACATAGCCATCCCCTGTTGCAAAGGTTGTTTTCAGGGCAAAGCCGGTTGCTTTTGCCTGAGGCAATGCCTGACGTTTTGCTCCTGCAGCGACAGGATTCGCAGCGGTTTCTCTGAGGGAGAAGTTATTCATTCCATGATCAATTTCAGAATAATAGAATTTTCCTGTAATCCCACCGTCGCCAAAATTCAGTTTGTAGTTTGCTCCCCAGATATCGCCGTCGAAAAACATGACGTCCATCGGTAAAGCAGGTGTTCCGGTTTTACCCGTTTCAACTCGGGTGTAATCAAATCCAAACTGATGGTCTCCGACTCTAAATTCAGACCCTAATTTGAGATTTTTTCGTTCATGGCCGGTTGGTCTATTTGTATCATTGTGTTCATAGTTATAATCATCACCGTCTTCTCTGCTTCCTGTTACAAAAAATTTCATATTTTGATTTGCTATTGTATTAAGGAATCCATAAGAAACACCATTGTTATTACTATTTAAATCACCTTTTAATTCACCGTGATATTCAAATTCTTCACTGTCGCCGAAGTTACCCAATTTTGAGTTGGCAATCATTGTTCCGCCGATTGTTTCGATTCCGGTACTGACCGGTGCAATTCCCCGATAGACCTCGAGTGTCTGCAATTGTAATCTTGGTGCGTACCCCAAAGGAGGGTCCATTGAGTTTGTTCCGGCTGAAGTTAACGGTATTCCATCAATGACCTGATTGATTCGAGTACCAAACATCCCTCTGTATTGTGCTAAACTGGTAAGCGGTCCATTGCTGTTTACATTGGCACCGGGAATTTTCTTTAGAAGCTGTGTTGTATCGGCCGGCATACCATGAAATCCTTCTGTTGCATGGACCTTGAATCGTTTCGCTTCGGCTTCTTTTTCAGCACGAACTATGATATCATCAAGTTGATAGATATCGTCATTTGTTTGTGCATAGGTATTCAAGGCAATTTGTATTACTAAAAGAGAACATAAAAATTTGATTTGGTATTTCATAAATTCCTCCTGATTCTTTTTAAAAAAATACGAATAAATAATTATGCAGGTTCAGTAGAGGCTGCTGAGGAATAGTGATTTTTGTAACAATCACTTCATTGTTGTTACTCCGGACTTAAATGGAATAGAGAATAAGCAGGGGAGGATCCACCTGCAGGTGATTCTATCATCAGAGATGAATTAGTAAAGGGCAGAGAATAAAGATATCAACAACGCCAGTTACTGTGCAAGATGTGTATATTTACTGTTATTATTGCTTGTTCACTGAACAAATGATTACTTTGTCCAGAGGGCAACTCATAGGATTGAGCTTGTTTTTGTTCCGGTTGCAGACATTTTTTTCTGTTGGTACGATGCTCACACCTGGAAAGTCTCTGTTTGATGAGCATAAACTGATTTGTGCCGCATGAGTTGGACCGTGTCAAGATACAATTTCCAGAAGCCGGATTGAGATTAATCCGGTCCGGCTGTGAGCGTTCAGGCTTGCCAAATAAATCGGTTTTGTTGAAATTTGGATCATTATCTTTGAACTGTGGGGTCTCCGGTGCCTCACAGCAGCATGGTGACGTCGTGCTGCATTCCATTGTTGATGAACAGCAGCGTGCTGCATTTATCCATTTAAACAAGTCGGTTGGCAATGTAAATGCACTCACATTGATCGCAGCAATTACATAAATGCACAAAAATATAAAAAAATGTTTTTTGATCCCGGCCATGAATAAACAATTTTCGATAAGGGAAATATGAATAGGCATTAAACCGGGTAACCTACGGATATAATATAAATTGTCAATTAAAGATTCATTGTTATGTCATTTATGAAAAATCACTATGCAGGAATAACTATTTATTAACATGGTGTAAGAATTCTGGATATATTCGCTATGGGAAATTGAAATGATAATTATATTTTCGGTGTCAAAACGATATAATCGTATAACAAATTCCCAATGAAAAGAATATGTAAAAATTGAGTTAGAATATCGACAATACTGATAATACAATTCTCAATTTCTGACGATATAAATCGATTATTCCAGAATTGAATTTCTGTATAAAGAATAACGTGTTGAGTTTCTCTCATATTTTTTATTGGTCATAATACCGGGAAATTAATCATTCATAGGAATTTGATAAAATCCATCACATCGGTTTTTTAATATGGACAATCAAAAATGTATAATATTTATCTTAATTTTTGTTGGAAACCAACTCTTTGGTCACGGCGCACCAACGATATCATTAAAAAATAACGGGAATGATATTTTCATTGAATTTGGTTCTCCTTCACCTAATCTTCTGGACGGAGTCAGTGCGATCACTGACGAAGGAACCCGTGTTCCTGTCAGCATATTTGCAGTGAATGGGAAGACGTCAATCTCAGTTATAGATACAAAAGTATTGCGTCGCAACAGGGTAACCTTTACAGCAAGTCATCCAGATACGGGTGAAGCTGCCTACAAAAATCAAGACTTCATTGTCACTGATCAAACAGCTCCGATAATAACCGTTATACAGTCCGTTATATCTATTCCCTTAGGCTCTGATGAACCTGATTTTAAAAGTAATGCTGCAGCACGTGATAATCGAGACGGAGATATTTCAGCTAATATTGTTCCAACACTGGGTGACGGGAGTCAAAAATTTGATTCCAGTAAACCCATAACTTATACAGTAACTTATAATGTCAGTGATCGCATGGGCAATAAGGCAATCGCCAAAACAGCAGAATATATTGTTTTCGATAACATCCCGCCTGTACTGAATATTACTGCCAGCCAGATCAATTTGGATCTGGGAACGGCACCTCCTGATCTCCTTGAGAATGTTGCAGCAACCGACAATATTGATGGAGACATTTCCTCGAAGATAGTCATTTCAATTCTCAAAGATGATACCACGATTGTAAACGACATTGATACTTCTGCAGTAGGGATTTATACCGTTTTTTATAATGTCACGGATGGATCCGGCAATGCAGCTGAAACAAAAAAACGAACCTATCGAGTCGGGAAAATCGTTGACCCAATGGATGATAAGGGGGACAGTGATGGAATGGCGGATCAATGGGAGACGGACAAATTAGGAAATCTTCGCTGGCATGCAGATGAAGATGCCGATCGGGATGGAATCAGTAATTTTATTGAGTTTACATTCGATACAGAACCGTTTATTTATGATATAAAATTTACGGCAGGATGGAATCTGATTTCATTAACCCGAATTCCTAAAAATAATGCGGTATCATCGGTTTTTTTAACGGCAGCCCGGGAGAGTGTTTTGGGCAATGGGATATGGGAGTGGGATACTGAATTTCAGAATTTTAGTATCGCAAAAACTCTGGAACCGTTCAAAGGGTATTGGATCTGGACAAACCAGAATTTCAGTTTGCCTGTAAACACTGAGTTGGGTCCGGCTTTTGTTACGAATCAGGGCGATAATTCAGGTACTTTTCCTGATTCGGATAATGATGGGATGGATGATACCTGGGAAAAACTGCATTTTGATGGCGAACTCCGATGGCTCGGATCTGACGACAATGATTTTGATGGTAAGTCAAATAAAGAGGAATTCGATGCCTCCCCTCAAACCGATCCAAATGGTTATATCATATCAATTAACCAGGGCTGGAATCTAATGTCCTTACCCGGCGAACCCAAAAACAATATTGTTTCAATGATTTTTAAAGAAAGTCCCTCGAATGAATTAATTTACCATGGAAAAATTTGGGAATGGGATACTGACCAGAAAACCTACATATCAATAACTGAAATTACACCAACTAAAGGATTTTGGATATATTCTAATAAAACAATTTCTATTTCGATTGAAACCAAATAAAACGGATATTCTATTTCCCTTTCATTTTAAAGATTATTAAATTTGCATACTGCCTTGTTATGTCAATAATACTTTTGCTGATCATTGCCTGTGCAGGTACACTTTCGTTCAATGTTTATATGACCACATTGGCTGTCAGACTTTTGCAATTTCGGATAACGTAATGTTCCGATGTTTGAATTTTGTCCTGGTAATTACCGGAAATCATAATTTTTGGATTGTAAACAGTGCAACAAATTTATTCAATTTATAGTTCTTTATTAGTTTTTGCTTTTGTAGTCTGTAGTTTACATGCCGGTGTGAATCAGGTTCGGATAAACGGAACTCAAACGAATTTCAACACAGGAGATTCTGTATTTATTGATGTTGTATTTGATGAAGTTGTTACGGTTTCATTAACGGGGAATATCCCGTATTTAAAACTGCAGATGAATCACAATTCTGTTGTTAATGCAGATTTAGTCAGAGGCAGTGGTTCTGAAACATTAACATTTTTATACAAAATTAAAAATGGCGATTCCTCGTCTAAGTTAAATTATCCGGATGTTACATCTCTAATATTAAATAACAGCCAGATTTTTATTCAGGGAACATCTACGCCTGCAACTATTTTGCTTCCCCGGACGACCAGTGCCGAGTCGTTAGGAAATTCCAATATTGTTATAACGGACAATAAACCACCTCAGATTATTTCTTCTTATGTCACAGGTGACCTAACGTACCGGAGTCTGATACCTGCACCTGGTGGAAAGGTCTGTTTCCAGTCAGCGCCTGAATGCAGTGGTACAGGATATATATATGTTGAATTTGATGAAGGTCTTGCAGGCGGTATTGATTCAACGTATTTCAATATTTCGGCAGCTAATCAAAATCCGCCTCAATTTTGCAGTTTAACTAATGGTAACGGCGGTACGTTAACCAGTGGGGACACGGTTATTCGTCTTGAGTATAAATTGGAATTTTTAAGCCCAAGTTTAAAATTTGATCTTCAGGTAATAAAGAATATTTCAGATCTTAACAGCAACGAAATGCAGGCGGGGCCCGGAGCCCCTGTATCTCGATCACTGGAAGCGAATGGACCTGGCCGATATCGTATGGAGTTGGTGGATAATCCCGCGGCTCCTGCTAAGACCACTCGAATTTTAATTGGGTTGGGCAATACGGATCCACGTTGTGATGAAGATCATGATCATGTAGATAAAAAGAGTACTGAACTTTATATTCAGGTTCCCGATGTCATAACGTCTGACCCGTTTTTTTCATCATCGATATTTGACAATTATATCCAGAATACGGTTTATAAGTTCACTATCTTTGCGAAACCAACCTCAGCTGAACCCATTATCCGTACATTGCGCTGGACTTCGACTTTACAGTCTGGTGATGGTGCACAAATCGACCTAAACGACGATTATGTCTTGTATATTCGATCATTAGCGGGGGACAATACACTTCTGAAATCCCCCGTAAACATGTTGAGTGCGAGTTCAATCGGGTCTCATACTTTTTCAACCGAGACTGGATTTGAAGTCTTGTATGGTCCAATACAAAAGATTGATTCACAAAATCCGACAATTTTATCCTGTCCGCCTGCAAGAACATTGAGGATTGCTCCTGGAGAATCCAGCGTGCCGGTTCCCGACCTGACCGGAGAAATTTTGGCTTCGGACGATTTTGACAGCACTTTGACGGTGTCACAGAATATCGCGGCGAATACCGCAATTGGATCTGGCGTTCATATTATAAAACTTACCGTTGAAGATGATGTGTTTCGACAATCCAGTTGTGGTGTACAAATCACTGTTCCGGCAGATAATGAAGATCCCAAAATCGTCAATTGTCCATCCAGTGATATAAACGTTAATGCAAATGAAAATTGCCAGGCAGCCGTCAGCTGGACAGAACCCACTGCAACGGATAATTGCCCTTCTGTTAATTTATCATCTAATTTTACACCGCCCCATACTTTTCCTGTGGGAACAACGACGGTAACGTATACAGCAACAGATGCGGCATCAAATTCTGTGGAATGTCGTTTTGATGTTGTTGTTAAAGATAATACGGTGCCTGTAATTACTGTTGATCCGGGAGACGTTACTTTACCGCTTAATTCAAGTGCACCTGATCGACTGTCAGGCGTATCTGTAATTGATAATTGCAGTAATTCGTTAACACCTAATGATATTATTTTAGGGGGCGATACGGTGGATATGACGACGGCAGGTAATTATACCGTCACCTATAACATTTCCGACAGTGCTGCAAATGCTGCTGTAAGCCGGTCACGTACTTATCGAATAGTTATTGGTTCCCGGAATATGGCGTTACAGCCCGGCTGGAACAATATTTCGTTATCACTGGAACCCGATGATCGATTGATTCGCACACTTTTCAGCAATGTCATTGCCGCAAATAATCTGAAGGAGGTACTCGGTAATGGTGATTCATTCAATCCGAATAAATCAGATTCTTTAAACACTCTGAAAGTACTGGAAATCGGTAAGGGATATTGGGTGAATCTCACTACTGGCGTGACGTTGACAATTGAAGGTATGATGATTGATTCGAACAAAATGATAACATTAAATGCCGGTTGGAACAATATTGGTTATTTTCCAGGTGATGAAAGAGATGTTAGAGTTACTTTAAGTGACTTGATTGATGCAGGGACTCCCCAGGATTCAAATTTGATTTGTATTATCGGGGGAGGGAAGAGTTATAACCCGCGATTACCGGATTCATTAAATACTTTGTCAACACTAAATCCTGGTCGCAGCTATTGGATTAAAGTCAATACCAATGGTAGTTTTATGTATAGATAAAATATTATCAATTCATATATAAATATCGGAATAATTTATGAGTAGAAAAATAGTAATTGTTATTTCAATCCTGATCCTTATTGCAGGATGTACATCGATCCGCAAGACCAAAGAATTTTCGACTGACCATCCCGCAAACTCTGCCGGAACAGAACAGGCGGATTCGACATCAAAAAATTATATGGCTCAGGATTATTTAGAAAAGAAATCCAGTGAACAATTAAAGCATGTTAAAGAAATGCCCGAAGGTTCACATCATCACGAAGGATCCCATCATTAAATGAATCCTCTAAAGCGGAAAATATTAAATTATTTTATAATTATATCATTGGTAATTGTCAGTGGTTGTAAGACATATCGTTATGAAGCTGATCTGATGAATGTTAAATCGGACGCGATGATGCGGTTAAGTGCTGCTGACGATATGGATTTTCTTACATCTCACCCTAATGATGATAACGAGGTTAATTCAATCATAGGGAAAATACTTGAAAATGAGTTAACGCTAAATTCTGCAATTCAGTTAACGGTATTAAATAACCCTGAACTACAGGCATCATTCGAAAAATTGGGTATTCAGAAAGCGGAGCTGATGCAGGCGGCGATTTTACCTAATCCAAATGTTCACATTGACAGAATGGAATCACATAGCGGTCGATTTCTACCCCACGCCCGGCAATATGCTCAGATTCACTGGTCTGTTTCAATTGATTTGCTTGATTTACTTTCGAAACCAAATTTGGCTAAGATTTCCAGGGCACAGGTAGAGATAGCAAAAATGCGTCTGACAAATCAACTTTTAGATAAAATCAATGATGTATCGAAAGCGGTGCACAATTTTTTATATGAGAAAAAACATTTGAATCTTTTAGAAGAAATATTTGAAGGCAGCGAGGCAAAACTCGAATTGGCAATCGAACAACATAAAGCCGGTAACATCAGTGATCTGGACCTTGTAGAACAAGAAATGGAATATCAAAATGACAAATTGAACGTGAATGGTCAGCAATATAAGACCCTTGTTGCCAGGGAAAAACTGAACAGATTGATGGGGTTGTGGGGAACTATGACAGAATGGGTTATGCATTCAGAATTTCCCAGGGTTAAGGAAATTAACCTGACACGCTCGGAACTGATAACATCAGCAATTGAACGTAATCTCGAAATAGCAGCCGCATCTTATGAAATTAACGTTTATAAACGGCAACATTCGATGAATAAAGCAATGATTATACCTTCATTTGAGTTTGGAGTTTCACGGGAAAAAGAAGATGGACATGATCCGACGTCTGGACGTTCTGTCGCATTTGAATTACCAATATTTGACCATAATCAAAGTGAAACAAACAGATTGTCCGCGATGATTCAGAAGCAGGAAAAAGAAATTAGAGCAATATCGATTAATTTACGTTCTCAATTAAAACTTCTTCATGCCCTGTATACGGGTCTGAGGAAAAAGCTGACCTATTATGAAAACGCTGTTTTACCGATTCGAAAAAAGTATTTATCACTTTCTGAGCGCCATTATAATGGTATGTTTATAGGGCCCTATGAATTACTGGATGTAAAGCGATCCGAACTTGAAGCTCAGCAGGATTACGATCGTATCCTGCGAGATTATCTCAATGCAGCCTCAGATTTAAACCATGCTCTTGCAGGCGGTTATGCAGGAGGCTCAGGGATGTTTACAGGTGACGTAAAAACATCAAATGTGCGTCGGGAAAAGGATTCTGGACACTGATTTTGGCGGCACGAAACGGCTAAAAATAAAATTATGAATGAAGGGATATATCATTGAAGCATAAATCAACATTATTGTTAATAAAAATCGTTTTAGTATTGATATTTTTTACCTTAAATTCATTAGGAACCAGTAACCCATCCTATACTCCTGTCATTACTCCGGATGGTTCGACCCTTCCCTATAAAATGGTTGATGGTGTCAAGGTTTTTCATTTAATAGCAGAGCGGGTAAAGCGTGAATTTGCACCGGGATTTTTTGTTGACTGCTGGGGATATAACGGACAGACTCCGGGACCCACCATTGAAGCGGTGGAAGGGGATCGCGTCCGTATTCTTGTGACTAATAAATTACCGGAACATACGACGATTCATTGGCATGGTTTATTCCTGCCCAATGGCATGGATGGTGTTGGCGGGTTGACCCAACGGTATATCGATCCGGGGGAAACGTATCTATATGAATTTGATCTCGTGCAGCATGGTACATTTATGTATCATCCCCATGCGGATGAAGCTGTACAGATGGCACTTGGGATGGAAGGATTTTTTGTTATTCATCCTAAAACGCCTCCCTATAAAGTTGATCATGACTATGCTGTTTTTCTTCACATGTGGCAGATCCCTCCCGGCACCAGTAAACCCAATCCCAATGCCATGTTTGATTTTAATTACTTCTCTTTCAATAGTCGTGTTTATCCGGGAACAGCACCTGTTTTAGCAAGGGAAAACAGTCTTATCCGCGTTAGATTTGCGAATTTAAGTATGGAAAGCCACCCGATTCATATTCATGGTGTGTCATTTAAGGTAACGGCCACTGAAGGAGGAGATATTCCAGAGTCAGCACAACGGCCTACAACAACCGTAAATGTTCCTCCGGGCACTGTTAAAACGATTGAGTTTGTTCCGGAATATTCCGGTGATTGGCCGTTTCATTGCCATAAAGCTCATCATGCCATGAATGCAATGGAGCATAATCTTCCCAACATGATCGGCGTGAATCAGACGAATGCCGACAAAAAAATTCAGAAATTATTTCCGAATTACATGTCGATGGGCACAAATGGGATGGGAGACATGCAAGACCACAGCGAACACATGCCGGGACCGAAAAATACTCCGCCCATGATGATGGGAAAGGGGCCATTTGCAAATATAAGTATGGGAGGGATGTTTACTGTACTTAAAGTAAGAAAAGAACTCACCCCGGACTCCGCATCAACATGGTACGATCATCCTCCGGGAACTGTTTCCAGAAAAGTTGATATCGAAGAAGATGGAAAGTAATTAGTGAATCAGAACTGATGCCGGTTTCCTGTCGCTGGATTTAAAACCTCACTCCTGTGTTTCAAACCTATTTAAACAAATACTATTCAGTAAAGAAATTTGGTAAAAGTAATCTATACTCACGTATCCCGCATCTATTGACAGCAGGGAGCATAAGAATAAAAACATTGATTGTAATTACGAGTTAAGATTTATGATTTAGACTTGGGATTAGGAACACGATGACCATTAACAATGGTCAATTAAAATGAGGTTGATTTGTTGAAGTCCAGGGTCTTCGGGCCGGCACATGTTTCAGTAAGTAAATTATTCCTGAACGTAATTCGTTATAGAGCTGATGAGGCTGGACCAATTACTATTTGGCTCAATTTGAGATAATAGTTCCAGTATTTCCAACGCTTCAACCCAGTTTTCCGCCTGCATCCATAGTTCTAATTCCAGTCGAAGTGCCTGGAGTTTTACGTTGGAAAACGATCGTGCAATCCGGAAACTGTTTAGTGCATCCTGTACTTTGTCGGCTTTTGAGTACAGCTTACCCAGAAGAATATATGCTTCCCCATATCCAGCGTCCATTTCTGTTGCTTTTTTAGCAAAATTTGTTGCACCGATTATGTCTCCTTTAAGCTGGCATGCGTATGCACAATAATATATCGCCCTGGCATTTGTTGGATCTTGTTCTCTGAGTGACGAAGAAAGCCTGTCCAATTCTTCGATTTTTTCAAGTGAAATCAGTGTTTCCAGAAAGGTGATTAATTTTTTATTATGCAGTGGCTTTTTCTGATGCGATTCGCTGAAAATAGTTGACGCTTCCCGGATTAATCCTTCATTTAAGTAAAGTTCTCCCAGTAACCAGAGGTAATCATCGGATAATTCGTCATGATACAATCGAGTTTCCTCAAGGATATCTATGGCATCATTTATTTTATCAGCTTCAATTGCTGCATGAATGCGTATTGTCCAGGCTGCAATATCGGTTGAACCCAGTATCATTGCCATATTAGCAATTTTTGCTGCCTCACTAAAGCGGTTCTGTTGAAAAAGACTGTAGGCTAAGAGAATATGCAGTTCCGGATCTTTTGGATTTGTTAATATTGCCCAGCGAAGAAGTTGTTCCCCTGCTATTGGCTGGTTTATCTTAGAATAGGCATCATTTAACAATTTCATCGTATCATTATCAGCACCGTCAACTTTAATTCCTGCCAATAAATCTTCTATTCCGGCAAGATGATTATCCAGTCTTAGATTTAATCGGCCCCTGTTCATCCGGGCGTTTGGAAATGTATTGTCAAGTTTCAATACTTCACTAAAATACTCAGCGGCTTTCGAAATTTGATTTTTGTCAATTTCAATTAAACCGGCCTGGTAGAGTAACGACGCTGTCCGCATGGTTTTTAATGAGTCATGTAAAAACAGTTCTGCAGCGTTTTTATCTGTCTTTTTCAGTGATTCAAACTGTTGAATGATGGAAAATTCTTCCGGAGAAACATCAACAGCATATACTTGGTTTGTAAGTATAGAAGTACTGAATATTATGGCAAAGCAAAGAATAATTATAGTGTGGATAAAATTCATTGATATTTGGCTAATTTAATTCAAATGTAAATTTTTGACGACAGCGGGTAAGCACCGCTTGTTGATCTTTAATTCCCGGCTTGAATCGCCATTTATAAATTGTCCTGAGTGCCGATTGATGAAACCGTCTCGAGCTGGAATTAATGATGTCTGCATTGATAACGCTGCCATTTTCATCAACAATAAATGCGACTTCGACCCAACCTTCCATACCTGATTTTTTGGCTGATAATGGATATACGGGTTCACTTCGTGATACCGGGACCGGTCGCTGGTCAACACGTGACACATCGAATAAATTAGTTTCGGCTTCAGATGAATCGGTAATCTGATTTTCGTCTCCGGGTTCCACAGATACTGTAATGGCTGATAACGAATTCACGGGTAATAAATTCATATTTAAGTTGCGTGACAGCGGTTTCATTGATATCGGTGACATGGGCGGTGGAGTTGTGATCAATTTTTGTTTAAGCAATTTTGGTTTTGGCTTAATTATTTTCTTTGGTTTTAAGGGTTCTTTTGGAATAACCGGATTTAACGGCTCTTTTTTTATATTTGTCAGATTGATTTCTTTCAGATCATACTGTTTTACCATTTTTACATCAGTCTGTCTCAAATAGTAAATGACCAACAATAAAATTACATTGATTGCCAATGTTGTAATTACAGCAAAAACAGCATTCCTGGCAACGGCTGAACTGTTTGAACTGAAGATGTCATAATTGTGTGACATAGTGTGTTATCGATGCTTGATTTTTCGTGATTTATTCTTATTTCGGATGGAATTAACAACCAACACTGCCTGCTATTCCTTTTCCGATGCAAGACTGATTTTTTGAGCACCGGCTAACTTACATTCATCAATAACATCAATCAGAGTTGCATTACGGGAGTTTGCATCTGCAATGATTGTTACCGGCTTATCTTTTTTACCGACTAACTCTCGTTTAACTATTGCTCGCAATGATAATAGATTTGTCTTTTTTCCACTATGAAAAATGTCACCATTTGCAGTAATTCCGATCATGATACTCTGGTTTTTTAACTGGTCTGCGGTTGCTGCAGAGGGTTTATCAACAGTAATTCCTGTTTCCTTCACAAAACTGGTCGTAACAATGAAAAAAATCAACAGGATGAAAACCATATCAATCAGCGGTGAAATATTAATATCGGTCTGATTATTACGGTTACTGTTATAATGATCGTAAATTTTTGAATGCATTAGATTCTATCCATCTTTTTCTTAATCTTAACTTTTGCTCATACTCTTGTTTTTATTCTTTCTCATTCTTTCTCATGAACCGGGCTCAACGACATTATCCATTTCATCAATACTCTGAATGAGAACCATACTTGTTTCTTCCAGTTTAAATACAATCCATTCTTCCCACCGGCTGATTTTGCGTTCAACAAAAATTGCGGGGACGGCAATCAGTAAGCCAACCTGAGTCGTGATCATCGCCCGGCTTATACCTCGTGCAATTAAGCCGGGTTCGGATGTACCGGCAACTGTAATAACATTAAACGTTTCAATCATACCCCAAACCGTGCCAAGCAACCCTAATAAAGGTGCACTATTTATGAGACAGCGAATTAAATGATGATCATATTTAAACCATTCAATAACATCATTGGCAGCCGAGTGTATAGACGCCCTTAATTTCTTAGTGTCATGGGTGGCGATATATCTAAAAAATACTAATTCAATACCTGTAAGGGTGGCAAATAGGCTGTCAGCATTGACATCTTTTTCTGAGATCAATGACTGACCAATGTTTTTAATCTCTGAAACCTGACAAAATTTATGCTGTGCAAGTTGATTAATTCTCATCATTAGCAACAGCCAAATGACTACGCTGAGAATGCCAAGCGGCCAAATGATAATGCCGCCAGTATCAATTAAACTGTTAATTATGTCGATGATTATCATAATTTAGATTTGTTAATGAAAGTCCAGGGTTGATTTTCTTTCAAACTTGACTCGTGAATAGTTGACCATTTAATTTGATTCAGTGAATTGCCGGGCAGTTAAATCCATGTGTATTACAATGGCTCTTGACTGTCGTAAAAGCATTGCATGTATCAGTAAAATGGGAATCGCCAGTACAAGACCGACCTGTGTCGTAATCAATGCCTCAGAAATGCCTTGCGATAACATTCCGGAATTACTTGTGCCATAGAGGGTAATTATCTGAAATGTTTTGATCATACCGCTGACAGTTCCCAATAAACCCAGCAAGGGGCAAATGGCAGCAAATACGGCCAGGGTTGATAATGAACGTTCCAGTTTAGGAAGTTGGGCCATTATCAGATGCTGTAGTGCTGCATCAATATCACCGGATGATTTTTTAAAAATTTCCAATCCCTTTAACCAGAATTTTTTGCCGGGTCCCCAATGTGACATGGCAATCTCATGAGCACTGTCAAAATCTCTTTCGTTTATCAACGTAATTATTTTTTTATACAAATTTTTAAAACTTAATCTGAACAAAACAAAATAAATAACTCTCTCGATCATCATAAGTACTGCGATAATACCAATGACAGCCAGGGGAATCATGACTGTACCACCTGCCTGAAAAAATTCTTTCCAATCTCTTTTTACTCTTAATTGCTGTAGTGCCATTCCATTAGAAACATCCAGGTGTACGGGTAAATAATCTGTGTTATCAGAATTAACAGATGCTAATAATTGTCTTTGCGATCGGTTCATGCCTGATTTTTGAGTTCGTACTTGTGGCGATTCCGGGTGAAAGTATATGATTCCAGATTCTTTCTTTGTCCAATAACTGCCCCCCATGAGACCGACAAACAACGCATCTGCAGTAAACTTTTCACCTGATTCACTGTATAATTCATAAGATCCGTAACCGAGTGAACATGCCTTTTGGATAAAGTCCCAATAAAATGAATTTGTGGTATCAAAGAGTTTGTTTAAGTCTTTACTGTTCTTATCGAAATTTGTAATCAGATTCAGAACCTGATTGTCTTTTGGAAATGCCATTGAATACAACTCTCTGAATTCTTTAAGATTAAACTGAATGGTATCGCCAATTTGTTTGAGCTGATGATTGTGTTTACGCTTGTCAATTTGCAGTTTATGAATTTTTTCTTCTAATGAAATCGTTTCAGATTCAAGTGTGACTGCATCTCGGTTTAAGGAATCCCGCTGGTGGCGGATAGATTTAGATTCAGCCCTGAGTTTTCTGCGTTGGTCACTGATATTTAACTGTACAGACTCCAGCTTATCTCTGGCGGTATTCAATTCCCGGTTTATGGCATCAATAACATCACTGTCCGAGTTTATTTCAGCACTCATGCCCGAAGTGACAGCATACGTAATGCACGCGATAATCAGCGATTTTCTTCTTATATTTTTTGATAGTCTGATCATGTTCATTTAAACTCAATGATATTTTTTGACGGTACTGGAATGGTTACCAATTTTGTATTCGTTTCCTTATTTATTATTCTTACGATTTCCAGGATCTGGCGATTCATTTCAGTACTTAACAGGGTCCATTTTTCGTTGTCTTGAGTATTGGTCCTTACGCCACCTAACCGGGCATCAGGGGTAACAAAATATTCAAGTACACCGCCAAGTCTGATGATATTGGTTCCATATGATTTTCCGTTAATATCAATTTCTTTGAAGTCTATGTGAGCTTTTACGGCATCAATTGACAATGTCTGGATGAGGTTCAGAAATTGACCCACTCTTGATGTGATTTCCTGTTCATCCGTCATGATATTTTTGACTATAGTCAGGTGTTCGTCGGTTATTAGGAATGGGTAATCTTTTGATAGAGAATCAATGATATTTTGACATTCATCATTAATCCATTGACTGATTTTAGTAAGTTCGTTGTTAAGTGTTGTATTTTCTTCAGTCAAAATTTTTAATTCTTGATTCAATTCTTCGATTGAACCGTTAGAATCTGTAATTGATTGATTGAGCGTTTCAATTTTTTTGTTATCCAGATTCATGATCAGTTCAAGTTGGGCTTTTTCATCTTTCCATTCATTGATCAGGGTATATTTCGCTTTTCTTAATTCTCTTAATTCTTTAAGTAATTGGGAAATTTCCTGTTTTTTATTGATGGGGTTAATATCATTCGCCGGCACGTGTAAACAGGAAATAATGGCGATGAAAATTATAAATCGATTCAATATCAATATGTTCATATTCATGTTATTTGATTAATTTTTTAAGTAGTTTAGGTTTTCGCTTTTATTTTCTGGTACGTCATTAACAACAAGTGTTTGAAGTCTGTTATTATTATTTGCGGCTAATAGGCCTATTCCGTTGTTGCCTGCATTAATTAATGTTAAGTCTTTAACATTACCCGGAACATATAGGCCGCTTTCTTCCAGACTGCCAACCTGGAATTTTCCATCACCTAAACCAATTGAAACCATACCAATTCCCGGATCATAACGTGCGGTTTCCGGCTCAGCACCAAATAGATTCCCGGCCGTAATCAGATCAAGTAGGTCTAATAGTGTTAATAGTAGATAACCGAACTTCAAATGGCAGTTTATAAAGCTTAAATTGTCCAGAACCATTGTGTACGCCCGGCATGGGTGCGAACGAATGGGATTAAAGCCCCCTGTACGGGAACTGTATTATGTTAACTGAATGTAATAAAAGTACCCGCCAATGTCAACTGCGAAATCCGCAGGGATTCACAGGAAAGAAGATTAATGGCAAAATTGTGAGTCTGCGAACAGAAACATCATATAAAGCCGCCTCTGCGGATCAGCTGGGACAACACAGCAGAGTCCATGGTTTAGCAGAGAAGGTAAATGATGAGGCTGTGCAATTAGAGTCTACGTTCTTATTCGGGGAGTTCTCCATTATATTGCACTCAATACCCGTTGAGTGCGTTTCCGGTGGTAATTGGAAATGATGTTCCAGGAGTCAGCACAGGGCATAGCACCGCACGGGTCAGTGCGGAAAGCCTGAACCTGTCAGGTGTACTTTCAGCACAATGCCACGGCTTACGTACCCAGGAAAGAAATGCACAGTGAGGTTGCACAGGATATTCGGGATACCTTCAATGCCCCCTCGATAGAGGAAGCTGAGCGATTACTCGAAATCAGTATCGGAAAATAGGAACAAAAAGGATCAAAACCGGCAGCCGGGATGCACGATAATATTCGGGACGGCTTTTCTGTATATCAGTTTATCAGTTGCTTTGCCTGGCAGAGATATAATTGATTAATAATCTTACTTCCCTGTTATCCATTCAGCTTCGTACCAGGAAATGCCGTAATGTACCCTTATATTTATACCATAAGTCTTTTTAGCAAATGCTTCCAATTCTTTGAAAGCCCAAAGCATGGTATGGTATGATTCATCTTCAGCAACTTCAATAATGCCGCCCCTTTTTTCTAAATGTGCAATCTGAAGCAGAAAAGCGACACGTTGAAGAACCATAAGAAACAGGATGTATGTCGATGGTAATTTGCTGATTTCAACTAATAAACTTGAATTCCGACAGCCAATGAAATTGACAGATTTATCCGGAACTTCAATATGTTTTACCGTTTCAATAAAATTGAAAATGCTTAATGGATGTATCGATATTTTAAACGCATCTTCGTCATATTTGGTTTGCCAATTCGGAATCCTGTCACTATGTTCGTTTGAAAAGTCAACAAGCTTACATTTTCCAACAAACGGTTTTACAAACAATGTAAATAATGCATTGCCTATATTGTCACCGTTGATTTTTTCAGTCAGATTATCCAGTTTTGTAATTATCTCGTCTTTTTGATCGGGTTTGTTAATATAAGATTGCGACAATTTTTGATATTGTTTCCAACTGCTTACTAATGTTCTTTTACCCATATTTTACTCGTTAGTTTTCATCAAGTTTAATTAATCCCTTCCGAAACTGTTTCAGGACAACTTAAATGTATGTCTATTCCTTTAGTCCTCATAGTAGAGATTAACCTAAGTGGTTCATGCTGAATTTTCAATTGCAAACCCACAGTTGAAGTCAATTTGATTTATTCATCAATTACTTTATGCAATAATATAAACATTTAGAACGTGTCTGATATAAATAAATTGTATTGTTTAATTTACCTATAGGGCAGATAGGATGCAGGATTTTTTGGAATGCTTATTATATTTGACAGAGTAAGCGTACTCAACGGGCTGTCTTTTTTTACGTCACATCGTTCATATAGAAGGTCTTTGGATAATGGCAATTTGGTGGTAAACATCGATAGGTTTGTCAGGTTTTGATTTTCCGGGACAGAGATGTTAAGAGAACCTGCCAAACCGAATCGTGACGAAGCGTCAAGGATACTGTTTTTTGATTGTAAAAACACATTTGTCTGAATGGAAATATTACCGCCGGATCCCTGAATTGCTTTTGCAATCAGTGTACTATTATTTAAAATGACAATCTCTGGATCAATCGTTATATTCCCTCCATTAAGACTGGCTTCAGAGGTAATGCTACTGTTTGTCAATTTTAACATTTTTGAAACCATTATATTTACATTTCCACCATCAGACAGCCTTGAAATCGAGTTAATATCACTGTTGTCCAAGAATAGGTTTTCAGTTGCATAAAGATTAATTGTTCCACCTGCGCCTATTCCAAAATTCAAACTTTGAATTGATGAATTCTCAGTTATCGCAATACTGCGGGTATTTAATGTAATATCACCGCTCTTTCCTATACCAAGACTTGTCGAATTTATTGCACCTCCGTTTTCTAATACGAAAACGGGGCTGTTAATTATTATATCTCCACCGGCATTATGATCTGCATCTGCTGAAATAAAACTGTTATTAAGATGAATTTCATTTACAGCATTAACGATAATGTTACCGGCTTTACCGGTTCCAAAATTTGAGTTATCGATTAAGGATTCATTACGAATTATCATAGATCCGGTCCGAATAGTCATAGAACCTGCATTTCCATCTCCTTCAGCAGATGTTGAAATGACTCCCCGATTCATTGTAAGAGCAGTTAACGCGTCAATCTGTATTGAACCCCCGTTTCCAGTCGATGAGCTATCGTGATTCTGAGCAAAAACGCCGGTGTCAAATAATCCATGATTTTTCTGAATATTTATAGTATTTGCCGATATAATAACAGTCCCTGAATTACCCTGCCCCCAACTGTTAACTGTAACAGCAGCAGCATCTGAAATTAAAAGATCATTTGATATTATGGTAATTTGGCCGCCGGTACCGGCATTTATCTCTCCCTGAGTCTCGGCAGAAATACCGGTAAATTTTATGGATTGGTCTCCGATTATACGAATGGTATCAGAGTGAATATCGATATTCCCCCCATCGCCGTTACCTGTAGATGATGCATTAATTTCACCCCTGAAAATATCAATTGATCGAGAGAAAATAGATATATTTCCTGCAGTCCCGCCTTGTGTGTCATGATTTGTTAATGAAATTATACCTGTTGGCTTATTTGACATATGAATATCTTCGATAACAATAGTATCACTCTCTATATCAATGGATCCGGCATTTGCCTGATTAAACGTGGATGTTGAAATGATCGAACCATCAGAAATTTTCAAAGACTCGGTGTCAATTGAAATCTGACCGCCATGTGTATCCTTTTTTTGCGAGTGGGATGTTGATAAAATGCCGGAATTAAACAATGCCGTCAGATTCGACAACAAAAGTTCTCTTGCGGTGATTTTGATTGATCCACCATTGTTATTACTATAAGAAGAATTGTCAATCAGTGCACCGTTTCTAATTTCTAATGAACGAGTGTTTATGGATATTGTTCCTGACCGGCCGTCAGTATCAAATTCAGATTGAGCAAATATTCCTGTCAAGAGTAAAGAATTATTACGGGCCAGATAAATTTGGCTTGCATCAATAAAAATATTGCCTGCATTTCCGTTCCCTTGTGACGCTGCATTTATTTCTCCGCCATTAAGAACATTCAGATTTTTCGATACCAGTTTAATATTGCCGCCGGCACCCACATTAGTAAGTGATGTCGTCAATGTAAAGATTCCCGTTGAAAAATCATGATCGTTACCATCTATGGATAAATTTTCTGTTGTGACATCGATATGGCCTCCGGTTTTGATACCCTGAGTTGTGGTGCTGATGACTGCTCCATTGGTAATATCAATATTTTCAGTTTGAATTATTATACCAAACCCCAATGCATTCTGGTGGTTTTCTGTCGAGATACCCGTGAAATATTCTGTCCTGCTGCCGTCGATTGTGATAGAGTCAGAATTAAGCAGTATTTCACCACCGGCTGAATTGTCTAAAGAAAATGCTGCCAATTGTGAACCAGTATGAATTACTATTTCTTTCGCATTAACAATCAGGTGATTTGATTTTGATTCATGGGTGGAAATTGATTGAATTAAGCTGCCGTTTAAGTCTAAATTTCCTGTCAGGCTGATCAATAATTCGGCGTTTCCCGATGCTGAATTCAGAGAAATTTCTGAATTGTAAATCAATAAATCATGACCTGTTACCTGGAATATTCCATCATTTACCAACACGATGGAATGATTGTTGATTTCAATATTACTCGTCGAAATGTCATCTATTTGATTAATAACACCAAATTTTTGGGTGGATTGGATTAAAACCCTGCTCATCGGTTCACTGCCTATGATTCTGAAATTCCCGTTATCAATGTCTGTTCTTCCTTCTGACAATTGAATTTGATTAGCCAACAGTGAAATTGATTTGTTCTCAGGGACAGAAAATGTGGATTCTTGAATCTTGATCAAGGATGAATTACCGTCAAGAAATTCAAATGAGGACGGTGCGTCCCCTGTTAATGAACTGATATTTTGTGGATTCATGTCAAATCGTCCTTTATCTCCTAATGACAATCGGTCTGCAGTGCTGATATGCAATGATCCCAAAATATTCACCCGGGAACCGGGACCCCATATCAAACCATTCGGATTCATAAGGAATAGGTCGGCACCGCTGATTGTTGATCGTACGGTTCCGTCAATAAGAGAAGGATGTGCGTCAGTGATTCTTGAAATGACATTATCAATTCCTGGTGGGCCGGAAAAAATAGCGAATTCAGTACTTGCTAAATTGAATTTACTGAAACTGTGAAAGAGGTTATTGCCTATTTTTAATCCCTGATTAGCAGTTATTTGGTAATTGGGACCGGTCAATGGAATTTGTGGGCGCAGCGATGGGTCTAAAACAACCTGGCTTTTGGCTGAAATGATATAAATCAAAAATGCTGCAATGTTCAAATATTTTAAATTGTTCTGAAAATTCACAGAGTGCATAAAAAAATATACGTGTCAAATCAGTCTGTGACAATCTGAAATCAACCTGGGTTTTAACCCGTTCTTTGACAGGGATGGACTGTTGAGTTACGGAGGCGCCGACGTCGCATTGACAATAACTGTACAGGCTGCAGTGAAGGATTTTGTGACTGTCCAGAGACTTAACATCGTTGTCATTTAACGCTTAGGAATCACAGAATTATTTATCCAGAAATATATGTCCTGTTTTACATTATGAATAAATCAGGTTAGGCGTATTGAGTCAAGCCGTTCGTAAGTTAAACGTTTTGGTCTGATATTAATTGGTAATGATAGTTGAATTATCGGTAATTCCATCAATAACATCGATGAGGCTGGAGGGGTCACTAAAATCAAATACGATAATCGGCATCAAATTATCCATACACATTGAAAATGCAGTCGAATCCATAACTTGCAGACGCTTTTCCAATGCCTCTTGAAAGCTGATTTTTTCATAACGCTTTGCTGTTGGATCAATTTTAGGATCCGCGGTATAAACGCCATCTACTTTTGTAGCTTTTAAAATAACTTCTGCATTGATTTCATTTGCCCTTAATGCGGCGGTTGTATCTGTTGTGAAGAATGGATTCCCGGTTCCTGCTGCAAAAATAATAACTCTTCCCTTTTCCAGGTGACGAATAGCTCGTCTGCGGATATACGGTTCTGCAATTTGCCTCATTTCAATTGCAGTTTGAACCCGTGTTTCAACATTATTTGCTTCCAGGGCGTCTTGTAAGGCCAAAGCATTTATTACCGTTGCCAGCATGCCCATATAATCAGCAGTTGTCCGGTCCATACCCTTGCGGCTTGCTGAAAGACCCCGAAAAATATTTCCGCCTCCAATGACAATAGAGACTTCAATTTTCTTTTCGACTATTTCTTTAATTTGTTTTGCAATTTGACCGGTTCTGTCGGGGGCGACTCCTGATGTTGACGGTCCCTTCAAAGCTTCACCGCTGAATTTAATTAGGATACGTTTATACATTGAGCTGAAAATACCTCCGATAAATAGTTCTTTATTTTCGCGTTCTGTAAGATTTGTTTAAGGGTTATATATAAAACTGGAATTTTTCAATAAAAATTAACTCTCTGAACACAGACTATTGCAACACCATAAAAAAAGCCACCCCGTTAAGGATGGCTTATATTACACCTGAAAATTTATATTTCTTCACCGATTTGCCAGCGCATAAATCGTAAAACCGTGGCATTTGGATCAATCTGTTCAACAGATTTTTTGTCATCTTTGATCCAGGTTTGTTTTAGCAGACAGTTTTCCTTATACCATTTGCCGACTTTTCCCATTAGAATTTTATCTATAATTTCTTTTGGTTTATTGGCCAGTTCTGGCTGAGCAGCTGCTATTTCTTTTTCTTTTTCGATTACTGACTCGGGTACATCTTCTGGAGATAAATAGAGCGGGTTAAATGCAGCGATATGCATACATAGATCGTTGAGGCAGTCATTGTAAGATCCGTTTTCTACCTCCACGATCACTCCAATTTTACCACCCATATGAATATAAGAAGCACAGTTGGCGTTTGATTCCCATCTTAGAACACGTCGAAGCTGAATATTTTCACCAACCCTGGCAACCAGATCAATTACTGCACTTTGCTGATCGATTTTTACTGCTTCAGAAAGATCACCTGAATCACTGTAGTTATTTGCAACCTCCAGACATAAGTTATCACAATAATTAGAAAACTGATCATTTTTTGCGACAAAATCTGTTTCACATAATACTTCAACCATTGTTGCTGTGGTCTCATTTATATGAGTTGTAATTTTCCCTTCAGTTGTTGTCCTGTCTGCTTTTTTTGCAGCCTTGGCAACTCCTGATTTTCGTAAAAAATCAATCGCTTTTTCCAAGTCTCCTGAACTTTCAGTAAGTGCTTTTTTACAGTCCATCATACCGGCTCCGGTTTTTTCTCGAAGCTCTTTTACCATTGATGCCGAGATATCAGACATATTTTTTTCCCCTTATATATAACGCAGTTCTATTTATCGTCTTCTGTTTCATCGACTGCTTTGGAACTCTCTTTTACTTTTTTTTTTGATTTTGCTGCGGTCGACTTCTTATTTGCAGGCGGCGTTTCTACTGATTCTGCTTCTGAATCGTCCTTGACCGAATCTGTTTCGGAATTTTTTTCTTTGTCACTCTTTTTACTACTTTTAGCGTTTTCAGCATTTTTTGATTCCTCAGCTTCGCGTTGTTTCTGTTCTTCTTCCTTTTTCTTATTATAAACTTCCTGAGCTGCTAATATTGTATTTTTCAATGCGTCCATGAGGATTTTGATGGATCGATGAGCATCGTCATTGCCCGGGATCACATAATCAACATTTTCTGGATTTGAATTTGTATCAACAATCCCGACGATAGGAAGGTTTAGACGACATGCCTCTCTTACTGCAGTATGTTCATATTGAATATCCACGATTACAACTGCTTTCGGATTCTTCCTCAAATTGACTATGCCAGATAAGTTTCGCTCCAGCCTGGAAAGGGTACGGCGTAAGGAGGATGCTTCTTTTTTGGGCAGGGTATCGAGTTCGCCGGAATCTTGCATGGCACGGATATTTTCCATTTTTGTTATACTCGATCGGATTGTTTTGATATTCGTCAGTGTGCCCCCAAGCCATCGTTCACTGACAAAGTGCATCTTCGTTTCTTCTGCAACTTGCCTGATTATTTCTTGAGCCTGGCGTTTTGTCCCGACAAATAAAATCTCGTCCCCTTCTAACACCAGGTCATAAACAAACTTACAGGCACTTTCAAGTTGGTGCATAGTTTTAATTAAATCGAATATGTAAATTCCATTTCGGGTACCATGAATGTATGGTTTCATTTTGGGATTCCACCGTTTAGTTTGATGTCCGAAATGAACGCCTGCTTCAAGTAAATTCTGAATTGTAATTTTTGACAAATTGATCTCCCGCGTTGAAGATTAGATTTAAGATTAATTGTTTGCGATGGTGATTAGTAAATATTTTATTCAAGATATTTAAAAGGGCGAAATATATAGTAGAAAAATGAATAAACAATTAATTCATCAATGATATTATTATAAAATTTGGGAGCTATATACTTTAATCCCCCAAAAATCCAAATATCGATATTGTCTTCTATAAACCTATGGCATAATAATCCCCATGGATATAATTAACAAGGGATAATAATGGCAGCAAAAACAATCAGTATCATGGGTTTACTGGATTTGTTTGGAGACGAATCAAAATCTGTTAAGTCGTTAGAGGAAATTAGATGGCAGGGAAAGCCCACTTGTCCGCATTGCAATAATAGTGATAATATTGTTATACGCAAGGGGAAAAGATTTACCTATCGGGATAAAACATGCCGTAAAGAGTTTACCGTTAAAACAAAAACCATAATGCACGGTAGTAATCTACCTGTTCAAAAGTGGTTAATAACAATGTATTTGGTAATGACTGCCCGTAAAGGAAAATCATCATTACAGTTAAGTAAAGAACTGGGCATAACCCGGAAGACAGCCTGGTTTATGTTGCAACGCATTAGAGAGGCTTGTAAGCAAGGTACATTCCAGTTATCTAAGGTGGTAGAGATCGATGAGACTTATATTGGAGGTAAAGAGGATAATAAACACGCCAACAAGAAACGCAAAGGCTCACAAGGCGGAAGTGGCAAAGCCATATCAAGGGTTCTGCTGCCATTTGTACAGACGAATGGCGAGGCTATGCGGAAATAAGTGGATATACCCGCCATAAGGTCAATCATTCGGCCAGGCAATATGTGGACGGATTAGCCCATACTAACGGGATAGAGAGTGTATGGCCTTTATTAAAACGTGGATTCTATAGCACAACATATCATCAATTTAGCACTAAACACCTGGACCGCTATGTTAATGAATTTACCTTTAGATTAAACAAAGGAAATTGCACAATTGATATAATAGATAGAATAAGTACCTTGGTAATGAATGCAGACAATAAGAGATTAACGTATAAGGATTTGATAAAAAATGATTAAATCTGAGCTAATAATAACTGATAAAGGACCAAGATGACTACTACAAACTATCAAAGCTGGGAAAAAACCGATCTCATAAACGAAATCCACCGCCTGCGCAAGCGTAAAAAATACGGGCTGGTCTGGGAAGATAAGCCGGAAAATGTTGTAGAGCAATGCAAAACTGAATTACCTGTTTTGGAAGAGGTCAAAGATAAAGAGATAATTACCGACCCAGACAAGCCGGTAAATTTATTGATTGAAGGTGATAATTATCACGCTCTTTCAGTTTTGAATTACACGCACAGGGGTAAAGTTGATGTGATTTACATTGATCCGCCTTATAACACGGGAGCAAAAGACTGGAAATATAATAATGATTATGTTGATGGTGAAGATCCGTATAAAAACACAAAATGGATTTCAATGATGCATAAACGCCTAAAACAATCAAAAATACTCTTGAAAAAAAACGGTGTTCTAGTTGCTATGATAGACAATTATGAAGTTCATAATTTGAGACATATATTAGAGGAAATTTTTTTAGACAAAGATATTGTAATTACTGTTATAGAACATAATCATCGTGGTCGTGCAAAAAGTAATTTTGCATTAACACATGAATATGCAATTTGGGTATTGCCTAAGAATATTGAATCCATTACAAGAAAAAAAGAATTCTCTAACGACACTGTTCTAAACCTACGAAGAACAGGTCAAAATTCTTTAAGAGAAGATAGGCCAACAATGTTTTACGGTATAATTATTGATAAAAATGATAAAATAATTGGCGTAACAAATACCCTAAAAGATAAAAATAATGCTGGGAGCATAACCGTTGATAAAAATCATCGAATTATCTTACCTATTGATAAACAGGGAACGGAACGTAGATGGTACTATGGGGCGGAAAGACTTATCAATGAAAAAAATTCTGGGAATGTTTTTGCAAAAACACAAAGAGGAAGGACTGAAATTTATTTTAAATTTTCTGGTAAGCCTGTTAGACGTAAATCCGTATGGATAGATCCTAAATATGATTCTAGTTCTCATGGTACTGGATTATTAAATAAAATTTTAGGGAAAGATGTTTTTTCATTTCCAAAATCAATCTGGGCCGTAAAGGAATGTATAGAGTCTGCTACAAATGATCAAAATGCTTTAATTCTTGATTTTTTTGCTGGCAGTGGAACAACCGGCCACGCGGTACTTGAGTTAAACAAACAAGACGGGGGGAATAGAAAATTCATTCTTTGTACTAATAACGAATTAAATGGCAAAGAAAAAGAGCTCAGAGAAAAAGGTTTATCAGAAAAAGAAATACAATCTCATGGCATCTGCCAGGCAGTTACCTATCCTAGAATAAAAAAAGTGATTCAGGGCTATCACAACGGAAAATCAGAAGTTAATGGATTAGGTGGCAACTTGAAATACTATCAAACCTCTTTTGTCCCCGCCGGCCCGACCGACCAAAACAAAATCGCTCTAACCAAAAAAGCAACAGCAATGCTTTGCGTAAAAGAAGATACTTTTGAGGAAGTAAAAACAACAGAGCAGTATAAAATTTTCAGAAACAAGAAGCGATATACTGGAGTTGTTTTTGATTACCAGGCGATAGATGACTTCAAAAAAGAAATCGCTAAAATTGACGGCAAATTCAGTCTTTATATTTTCTCGCTCGGTGATGATACTTTTGACGAGGAATTTGAAGACATAAAGAAAAAAGTAAAATTATCTCCTATCCCCGAAACGATTTTGAAGGTTTATCGGGAAATTTTTAAACTTAATAGCAAATAATATGATACTAAAAAATTATCAAGAAACAGCTATTCATAAACTTCTTATCCGCTCCAAAGAACTTTTGAGTCAAAGCGGAGAAAAGAAAATTGTTTTCAAAGCTCCTACAGGAAGTGGAAAAACTATCATGATGGCGGAATTTCTGAAACGATTGATTAATGATTATGAACTCAAACAAAAAGAATTTTGTTTTATTTGGACTGCTCCTCGTAAACTTCACAATCAAAGCAAAAATAAATTAGATAAATATTACGAAAACACCAGAGCCTTGGAATGCGTAAACTTTGAAGACTTAAACGACCGACAAATCGGACGAGATGAAATCTTGTTTTTGAACTGGGAAAGCATAAACAAAAAAAACAAAAACACGATTGTAAAAGAAAATGAGAATGAATTTTATCTTGGCAAGATTATTGAAAATACAAAAGAAGAAGGACGAGAAGTTGTTTTAGTTATTGACGAAAGCCATCACCACGCCACAAGCGAAATTTCACAAGATTTAATTTCAGATATTGGGCCGCGGCTGACAATTGAAGTTTCTGCTACTCCTGTAATTTCAAATCCAGACGAGATTGTTTCTGTGCCTTTGGAAGATGTAAAACTGGAAGGAATGATCAAAAAATCAGTTATTCTCAATCCAAACTTTAAAAATATTTTATCCGGCGATAGTCTAAAAACCAAGCTTGCTGACGGAACAGATGCAATGGTGCTGGAAGAAAGTATAAATAAACGAGCAGAAATCGCAAAAGCGTACAAAGAAGCAGGCATTGAGATAAACCCTCTTTTACTTATTCAATTACCCGACCGTAAAACACAAGCAGAAGATCAAGTCAAAAATGATGTTGTGTGGATTTTGAAAGATAAATACAGAATGACAACGGAAAACGGCAGACTGGCGATCTATTTATCAGGAGAAAAAGAAAATCTTGAGAATATCGCTAAGAATAATCATGAAACCGAAGTTTTGCTTTTTAAGCAGGCAATCGCTTTAGGTTGGGATTGTCCTCGTGCTCAAGTCTTAGTGCTTTTCAGAGACTGGAAAAGTCTCACATTTTCGGTCCAAACAGTTGGGCGAATTATGCGTATGCCCGAGCCCGACACAGGACACTACGCACAGGATATTTTGAATTACGGATTTGTGTTTACAAACCTTGCCGATATTGAAATCAAGGAAGACATGGCAAGAAACTATGTAACGATTTATACCAGCCAAAGAATAGAAAGCTACAAACCGATTAAGTTAGAATCTGTTTATCGCTTGCGACAACGAGAAAAGACTCGTTTAAGCCCAAAATTTATCAATATCTTTTTAGATGAGGCTAAAAAATACGACCTCGAAAAGAAAATTGAAACCAAAGGGCAAAAACTAGAACAGTCTTTAATTTCTGATTATAAGGCAGAAGACGTTGATAAATTGGCAAATAAAGAAATCAAGGGCGAAGCCAAAATCAACACCGAAAATGAAGCTGATTTACAAAAGCTCTATGACTTTTTTGTAAAAAATAATTTATCGCCTTTTTATCCCGAAGATCGCTCAATCGGCAGACTGAAAGAAGCAATTTATTACTTTTTTAGAATGCGTCTTGGTATGGCATATACCAACCGCTTTGCTGAAATCATAAATATTGTATTAAGCCCGAAAAATAGCCGGCATTTCATCAATGTCATTGATAGCACCAAAGAAAAATACATTGCCGAAACTCAAAAACGAGAAGCGGAACTACAAAAATCAGCCGACTGGGAATTGCCAGAAATTTTGAACTATTGCGGAAACTTCACAGAGTTAAAAACAGAATTATCAGCGATGAAGCCGTTTTATTATGATAACAAATGGAAAACCGAAGAAGCGTTTATCAAATTCCTTGAAAAATCAGATCAAATTGAATGGTGGTTTAAGAACGGCGACCGAGACGCAACATTTTTTGCCGTGCGCTATGAAGAAAACGGAGAACGGAAGCCGTTTTATGTAGATTTTATCGCGTGCTTAAAAGACGAACGCATTGGTTTATTTGACACAAAATCAGGCCGTACAATCACAGACGCAAGAGCAAAAGTCGACGGCTTGCGATCCTACATAAAAGCGAACCATAAAAAGAACCTATTCGGCGGCATCGTCACTAATACAAATTTTCAAAACTTCAAAGCCCGCTGGATGGTATATACTGGTGCTGGTGCCGACCTAATTCCAAACCAATGGAAAAATTGGGTACTCGTCGAAGATATTATTGAAAAATCATGAAATCAAAAGCATTTAAGAAGGCCATTACCAAGGTATTACCAGGTAATGGCAAGCGGGCACAATACTAAAACAAAAAGCCGACTCAACAAGAATTAAAGACCCACTGGAAGTTGATAGAAATAAAGAAGTCCCAAAATGGGGATTAAAGTATATAATTCCCTAAAATTTTAAGTGAGTCTGAATGAATTCTGTAAATATCTCCCAGATTCTACCTGGTAAACAGTGATGTTTTTGTATTATCCATGATTAGATAACATACTTTGATTCCAGCATGTTAAGAGTATTACATTTGTTTCATTTATCTCGTATTTAGTATTTACTCCTTCACGTTGATTAAAACATCAAGAATATCACCTGTCTTTTCCAAAAGAGCCCATGCATTGCGTTGATTCATGTTTCCATTGTTGATAAATGAAAATGAGTATTTAGGTTTATTGTGTTCCAGAAGATAGCCGGATAAGGCAGTAACTCCGTTTAATGTGCCAGTTTTTCCAATGAGTAAACCCTTAACCTTTCTCTTCAAAAACCTCTTTTTCAAAGTCCCTGATTTCCCTGCAATCGGAAGACAGCGGATGAATGAATCTTTTTGTGGTTGTTCAGTCATTAAATTTAATATTTTGACTAGTTGCAACGGTGTTATTTGATTGTTTCGACTTAATCCGGAACCATCAACGGCGGAGATGTTTCCAATCGTCGGGGCAAATTCTGATAATATAGATGTAACCGCCTTGCTTGCAGTATCATAGTTCGCCTTTCCTGAAAGGATATAGCCCAGGTTTAGAAAGATAATTTCTGCTCTCAAATTATCACTGTATAACCCGGTATATTCGGCGAGTTCACCCAGCGATAATGAGTTTAATTCAAATATGTTATATTTCACTCTTTGTTTCGATGCTGTTTTTTGAGGGTGGCAGTGAACCGGGATCCCGTTTGTTTCAAACTGATGTTTGATTTGTTTGTAATAAAATAATAATGCGGGCGATTGTTCAATACGCCAATAGTCGTTACTCGTCATCTTTTTATTAATAAGAATTATGTCCTGATATTGATTTTTGTCGCCTCGCTTTTGTTTCCTCTTTCCTTTATATTCTATGATACGGAATCCAATTGCCGGATTAGGACAGGTCGATATCGATTGATTATGTACACCAATGTCCACAGTGTTTTCATTGAACAGGACCGGTGCTGCAGCCGGATAGTGATGATTTTTACTCATATTGGTCCATTCACTCCAGTCAATTATGATATTACCACCAATCTCCCGAATACCCGCATTATGTAATTTTCTAACAAATTTTTTGATCTGCCGGGTTAATTTGAAATTTCTTTCCTCAATACTTAAATCATGAGGATAGCGTCCAGTAAAATAAATGGCCCCGAATCCTTTTATGATTAAATTGCCTTGCAATATACCATTAATGACAGGACCATCGGCAACAAATTGAGTATTACTGCGATAAAATTTTCCCAATTTGAGTAACGCAGCTGCCAGGGTGACTATTTTTTGGTTGGAGGCGGGAATATACGGTTTATCCTGATTAAATGAATAGATTATTTCTCTTGTAGGAATATGACTTATACTGCAGCCCCAGCTGCCTTTCGATGCGGATTGCGAGGAAAATAATCGGTCCAGTTTCGCCTTTATACGCTGATCGGGTTTTGCGTATACTGAAAATTGGGCGACACCGATTAACACTAAGAAAAATCGACTCAAAAACTCATTTGGCATTATTATAAGGGGAGTTAGCTCCTAATCGACAATTTCAACGGGAGTATTGAGTGGAACTATATCGAATAATTCATTGACATTTTCATTTACCATTCGGACACAGCCCTGGCTCGCTGCGGTCCCAATTGATTGGGGTTGCCAAGTGCCATGAATTCCGTAACCTCTTAAAGTCTTTGGTGTATCATCTGTTGGAAGAAAACTCATCCAGCGCGTCCCGAGTACGTTTTCCGGATCTCCAAATTTAACAACCTTTCCTGGACGCCACCAATCCGGTTCAAAGTCTTTGAGATCAATTTGAAATGTTCCTGTCGGTGTACGATCTTGCCTGCCGATTCCTATTCGATATGTTTTGACAATTTTATCTCGATTTTTTACCAAAAGTAAAAACTTACTTTTGATGACCTTTATATTCCATTCAGCAAAAAATATTCTGAATGTCTGATCAGGATAAATCATTGGATTGGTTTCATCCAGACCATTACTTTTCTGGATCATAGCAACGGTTGCATTAAATTGTTGTGCAATTTTTACTAAACTGTCGCCTCGCTTTATCAGGTATGTTTGTTTTTCAGGGCAGGGTGCGTCTGTAAAAATGAAAATGGTGTTAATTTTACTTAACAGATCTGCTGCCATCATCCAATATTTATTATAAAGTTCCAAATTGGGATCTATTAAAATATTTTCAGTAATTTTTCGAGAATTGATTAAATCTTCTTTTTCAAAAAGGTCGACGGCTTTTTGCAGTTTTTCTTTGAATCGGGGGGGTGGATCATTTCGATTTTTAACCGGTTTTGCAGGCTTTTTCTGCGTAGATAATTGGGATGTTGATTCGGTTGCTGCTTTAGGTTTATTTGCTAAAAAAGATAGATTTTTAATTTGAGTCCGAAAGTTATACAGGAAACTGCCGGCAACGGAAGCTGTGATTAGGAAAATTATCAACTTAGTGTGCCAATACATTATTTAGAGGTCCTCAAATTGTAAGATTATAATTCGCAAAAAAATGGTTAATAAATGTGAACATTGTTCACAAAATAAAAAATATCAACAATAGCAAATTAATTAAATATATTTTTTAATTTAAGTGCCATTTTAAACAGCAGTTTTCACATTGAGATGACGTTTTGCAAAATGTCTTTCCCAGTGCAACGATCAGTGCGTGAAATTCCCGGTGCACAGCCAGATCATGAGGGAGATGATTTTCAAAGAAATATTTGATTTCAGTATAGCTGGCTTTTTCATGAACTACATTGTGCCGGACTAAAAAACGCCTGGTGTAAGCATCGACAACAAAGGTCGGATAGTCAAATGCATATAATAAAATGCTGTCGGCTGTTTCTTCACCTATACCTTTAACCTTTAATAGATCTTCTCTTATATGATTCAATTCCCATTGTTGAGCAAGGGCAATTTCTGCGTTTTTATGCCACCAATCTGCCATGTATTTCAATCGATCTGCTTTTAGATTGAAATATCCGCTGGGTCGAATTAATTCTGCCAGTTTTTCTGAATCAATACTAATTATTTTCTGTGCATCAATTAATTTATTTTTTTTTAGGTTATTAATCGCTTTTTCGACGTTGTTCCAATTTGTATTTTGCGTTAGAACCGCACCAATTGCAATTTCAAATGGAGAATCACCCGGCCACCAATTTTGATGGCCGAAATGTACGAGTAATGCGTCATAAAATTTTTGCAGCATAATTGTAGAATTGTTCACATTTAATTTCTGATTTGTTACCACTTACTACTTAATTAATTATCGCAATTCACTGTAAATTCCTTCAGACATGCTCGTGATTTTTTATATGTTTCAGGCAATATTCCTGTCCATTGCTGCATTTTGAACACACTCTGAATTCTAAATCACCATCGTTTTTTTCGGTCGTGTGACAAACATTGCATTCATGTATAGATTGTTGATTTTTTTTCTCCACTTTTTTTTCGAATTCCCGTTTTCGGGCGTGGTCTTTAATCGAGTAAATTAAATCCTGACCAAAAAACACGAAAAAATTCACAGTGGAGGCAATGATCATAATCCGTTGAGATGTCGGTCCTGATAAAAACTGAACTCCATATATAAACCAGGTGAAACAGGCAAGGTATTTTACCTTTACGGGTAGAATAAAAAATAATAAAAATTCGAATTCAGGAAAAAGAAATGCAAAAGCAAGAAATACCGAACTTTGGATGTAGACATTGTCAGCGGTAGGAACGGGACCTGAAAATACACTGACTATGGTCAGAGAATATGCAATGAATAAATACAAATTATACTTAAAGACAGTCCATTCCTGTTCTAATGCTGTGCCCATTAGATAGAATATATACACGGCAAAAAACGCAAAAATTGGATTCGTCGCCGGCGGTACAATCATAAACGTTATTAATCGCCATACCTGACCCTGCTTTACTGATTCAGGAGTCAATACCAGAGCGTCTGTAAATGATGGTGCTTTTAGGCTGAGTAAAAAACATAATGCCTGACTTGCGACCAGAATTAATGTCAGGTTATGAATTGCAAGTCCACCGAATTTTTTTTCTAATTTGTCGATTTTGTTCATACTGATTTGTCAGGTTTACGACTTAGAACATTGTAGTTAAATACAAAAACTGAATGAAATCAAGCCGGTATGACGGCATTGTAACTGAATCATCCTTGAATAACAGATTTTATTTTCCAGCCGCATATTGAAAATGCAGTTCAAATTAATATGGTGATAACCATGCAGGCCTGCCGGGAGCATGTCCTTTTAAAAACAACTATATGAATTTATCAATCAGATTTTTATTCATTGTCGACCACCGTTAATCGCTAACTTTAAAACTGAAAGAACAAATCTAATGAATTTTAAACTCACGAGACCTATCGTGTTTTTTGATTTAGAAACAACAGGAATAAACGTCTCTCGTGACCGTATTGTAGAAATAAGTGTCGTAAAAATATTTCCTGATTATTCAGAAAAAACGAAAAAACGATTGATCAACCCTGGTATTCCGATTCCCGGAGAAACGACGGAAATTCATGGGATTAGTGATGAGGATGTCAAGGATGCACCGACATTCAGGCAGGTCGCTAAAAGCTTTTTCGAGTTTCTTGAAAATTGTGATTTGGGTGGGTTTAACATCATTAAATTTGATGTTCCATTGCTGATTGCTGAATTTAAGCGATGTGATTTAAGTTTTTCCACTAAGGATAAACAGTTGGTTGATGTACAGAAAATTTATCATAAAAAAGAACCCAGAACATTGGCTGCGGCATTAAAATTTTACTGCAATGAGAAACATGAAAATGCCCACGGCGCTGAAGAAGATGCCAGGGCAACGATAAGAGTTCTTAATGCTCAATTAGAAAAGTACGATGATATGCCTTCCACAGTGGTCGAATTGGCTGAGTACTCAAATCCAAAGGATCCGTCATTTATCGATATGATGGGTAAATTACGATGGCGAAATGATGAGGTTGTTATTGGTTTTGGACACAAATCAGGGATGTCTCTACGCGAATTGGCTGATAAAGAACCCAATTATTTACAGTGGATATTACGGGGCGATTTTTCTGAAGATATCAAAATCATTGTAAAAAATGCGATACAGGGAGAGTTTTTGCAAAAAAGCAAACAAAGTGACAAAAATCAGGTAGAAAATTCTCACTCTGTGTTTTAAGTTCACAGAGGCTCAAATTCTATTCAATGAATTAATCTGCGGGCGTAGCTCAGTGGTAGAGCATCACCTTGCCAAGGTGAATGTCGAGGGTTCGAATCTCTTCGCCCGCTCCATTTTCTCTTTCCTGCATCCGATTGTGGTGTTAAATCCCTTGGTTTCAACATAGTATTTCGTGATTAATTATTTTATAGAAAACAAAATGATTTTTTTTTGTAAGAGACTGGGCTGATTTTCCTCGATAATCAGAGTGAATTTAGCGACAATTAGAGAAATAACGATAAGACAATTATTCCGCCAAAAAGAGCGATGTGTTTTTTATTGTCATTATGCAATTGAGATTGATTGAAACGTAGTGAATTTAATCCTATCTTGCTTAGTTTCCCGATGTTTACCGTCAAGTCTAATATTTTTTAAGCGGATTCATACCCTGCTGGTTGATGCCTTCTAGACTCCCGCACTGCGGGCTGTCTTGCTGTGCTCGGCTGCGGCAGGGTTATTGATCTAATAACGGATTCTAAAAAATGAGTGAAAACCAAAATACAATCTTACCGGGAGAATTAAAGAATTTAATGGATGACGGAGATATTGATCTGCTTTTAGACGTTCGGAGCACTGAAGAATTTGAATTGGCTAAAATCGAAGGATCAATTTTGATTCCTTTAAATGAGCTTGACGGGCGGTTCGATGAAATTGGGGGTTTTAAAGAAAAGCTTATTATTACGATTTGTCATCATGGCGTGAGAAGCCGGATGGCTGCTGAAAGTTTAACTCAGGCTGGTTTTGAAAATGTAAAAAGTTTGACGGGTGGTATTGATGCCTGGGCGGTTGAAATTGATTCTTCAGTGCTGAGATATTAGTTAAGATTTTCGTGCCGGCAGGACATTGGCCTAAGCCTATTTTATTGGTTCCATTGAATTAAGCCATGCCACGGTCTTTTTTAGCCCCTCTTCATTTGACACCGACGGGATATAGCCGAAATCCTGCTTTGCTTTTTCATGGCTGTAATAATGTGATAACGCAAACTGAGCAGCAAGAAATCGTGTCATTTTTGGTTCCTTGGTTGTTGGCAATATTGAATAGAGACATTCCATAATTGTTCCAATCCCATAGGCAGTACTATAGGGAATCGTTTTTCTTATGGGGGGTATTTCAAATTGTTTCAGGAGTAAATTGATCCATTCCCAAAGATTTACGGGCTGCTGATCGCCGATGAAATATGATTGACCGGCAACGGGTGAATCCGCAGCCAAATTGTCAGCAGCAAGAATGTGTGCATCCGCGGCGTTGTCAACAAAGGTTATATCGACGATATTTTTTCCGGTTCCAACCTGGGCAAGTGATTTGTTCTTCGCTTTTTTTATCAACATTGGTATGATATGAGGATCCCCTGGCCCCCAAATTAAATGCGGCCTTAATGAACAGGTCGACAGCTTTTTAACTGAATTAGACTCCAGAACTATTTTCTCAGCAATGGCTTTGGAATGTGGATAATGAGCATAGAATCTATCAGGGTAAGGCAGCGTTTCATTTCCGTTATTAATGTCCTTCATTCCGAATATAACACTGGGCGAACTTGTATAGACGAGTTTGTTAACCTTATGTTTCAAACACGCATTAATGATATTTAGTGTGCCATCGACATTGACTGAAAAATAATCATTTTTTTCCCCCCAGATTCCTGCTAACGCTGCGACATGGAAAACGATATCAACATTTTTAACAGCATCCATAACCTGAGTTTGATTACGCAAATCCCCCCGATGACTTTCACACCCTAATTCTGTTAATTCAGGGTAATCACTACGGGAAAAAATTCGGACTCTATCCTTTCTATCAAGCAGTTTTTTGACGATTCTGCGTCCCAAAAAACCGCCACCGCCTGTTACAAGTGCCAGCATGATATTAATTTTTATCTAAATGAAGTTGTTTTTTTTGTCTTCAAATTTTTCCATTCTGAACCGAATTTATACAAAACGAATTGAATTAACTCAATTAAAAGAGTGGTTTGAAATGGCAAAGGCTACTGGAATTGTTGAGATATCATTCAATGGTAACTGACCGACCGTATCATTGTGCCTGAGCCCAAACTGTTAATTTTTCCCTGAATATCTTAGCATTATGCCTAATGTCTACCGGGAAACTCTTATGGAAGAATATGGTTTTGATTGTTTTTGTCAACTCATTTTCTTTAGCCAGAACTAATAATTCATCTCTAAATTTAGTTTGATCAGACTGTGAAATTGGAAATTTGGATTTTAAGGGTTCAATAATGATGGCTGGACACTGATTGAATCGATCTTTCCCCCGCCCGACCAATGCAGATCGATATACATTTGGATGTTCATTGAAAATCGCTTCGCAGCAAACGGTATACATGGTATCTGATCCCGTTTCAACTCGGTGTGATTTGCGTCCGCAGAACCATAATTTTCCCTGTTCATCGAAATAACCAATGTCTCCGATACGATGCCAAAACGGGCCATTAATTTTATCGGCAGTTTCATAGATTTTATGAATTTTATTCTGTTCGGGCAGGTCTCTATATTCTCTGCTCACGACGGGGCCTTTGACGATAATTTCTCCCTTTTGATTTGGAGGTAAACTCTTTATATCAGCGATGTTTTCAATCGAATCATCACTGGTTTCTATTATTTTGATTTCAATTTCAGGATAAGGGTATCCTACGCAGTATCCTTTTCCTTTTCTGGTTTGTTCCAATGTTTCAGAAAGAACCGTGCTGCCTGTGAAGCTGGTCGTAAGAAGTGCTTCAGTGGCACCATAAGGGGTGTAAACTTCAGCACCAGGTCCGAGAATATGCTGTAGCATCCGTTCATGAAGATAGCCGGGTACGGGGGCTCCGGCCATCAGGACTTGTTTTAAGCGGGGGAATTTTATGTTATGCTTTATGCAGTAGATACTCACAGTGTTCCAAAGTGCCGGAGAGCCGAATGAGAATGTCACGTTGTTATCGTTAATAACATTAATAATGTTTTTCGGATTAACATCTGCGGGTCGGGTCGGGTTCATTCTTGGAAAAATAGCGGTCATTCCCAGTGAAATGCTGATAATCGAGAAGAATGCAAAGCCAGGCATGTCAATGTCATCTTGTTTTATACTGTATTTAGACTTAATAAGCCGAGTTTGTGCATTAAGCATGTCATGGGTATAGACAACGCCTTTGGGAACACCGGTACTGCCGGTTGTAAAAATGATTGCTGCGGTATCTTCCGGTTTGTTCTCCGATATAGTGAATTCCTGATCACTGTTCTTTTTGCGATAAATAGATTGTGCTCCGGCAAATCCCATTTTACTGGTTGTAATATTAATTTTAATGCTTTGAAAGTGCTTAGGAAAACATATCCTGATTAAATGAACTGCAGGAATAGCAACAAGAGCGTGCGGCTTGATATGATCTAAGCAGGCAAACAGATTTTGTCGTCCCATTCCCGGGTCGATTAAAACTGGAATTGCACCAATCTTAAAGAGTGCAAAGACAATGGGTAAAAAATCAATTGCCGGTTTTACCATGAAGCTGACCATCATGCCTTTTTCTATTCCGGATGATTCAAGACTGAATGCAAACTGGCTGCAGCGTTTATCGAATTTACTGAATGTTAAGGATGTGTATGATGGTTTCTGGTTGAGTAATGCAGCGTTTTGCAGGGATACTGCAATTTTTTGAGGAGATTTATTAGCGGCGTTAATCAGATTATGTGTAAAATTCATCTATCTGATTATTTCGAATTTTCGTTTGGTTTTGTGCGGACCAGGACGTAATTCGTCAAGTATTTTTTTGCAACCCGTAAAACATCGTCAGCAGTAACCTGATTAATACGATTTGAGAAAGTGTTTGAGAAATCGAATCCTAATCCATAGAGTTCATCCAGTACAGCCTGTATTGCCATTGCGTTATTTGTTTGTCTGCTTAATTTTTCCATTGTGTTGCAAATGGTTTTTGCTTTTGACATTTCTTCTTCAGATACCCGTTCTGATTTAATCGTCTCAATATTTTTCAGAATTATAGATATTACCTCATCCATTTTTCCCGGGGATGCAGCTGCTGTAATACCAAAGTACCCCGGGGCCAATCCGGTAAAATTATGAGCATGAACGACATAGACTAAGTCCTTATCCTGACCACGAAGCTGTTCATGCAGCCAACCCCCAGGATACCTGTGGCCGGATAGAATTGTATCCATAACGATCATTGGATATCTATCCGGGTTTGATATATCAGTTCCAGGATAACCCAGATATATTGCTGCTAAAGATTTGTCAACCTCCTTTATTATGGTAAGATCATCTTTGATCGCTCTCACGGGTTCTATTTTCGGGAGATCAAAGGTCTCGGAACTGAAATTGTTATCCAGTACATCCCTGACTGATTCCTGAATGTTATTCTCATCAACATCGCCAAATACTGATACAACGCATCGACCGGGATTTACGAAACGGCGATAAAAATCACGAACATCTGCGGTGGTGACAGATCGAATTGATTCTTTGGTTCCAAGTGGATCGTTATGGTAGGGGTGAGTGCGATAGAATTTTTGTTTAAATATATAGAACACTTCTTTATCCCAGCGGTCATTCCTTCGGGAAATGCTCGATAGCGTGTTTTGTCGTATTGTCTCAAGTTCATTTTCATCGAACGCCGGATGTTTAAGCATATCTGCAAAAATGTTTAATGCAAAATGGAAGTCTTCTTTTAATACCTCGACATTAATTCCAAATGCATTATTACCTGATATATAAGAATACGAACCACCAATACTGTCGAAGGCAGTTGCAATGTCGTCTCGTGACCGCGATGTTGTGCCTTTTGTGAGAAGTGCAGCAGTTATCCGCGAAATACCGGCTTTGTCACGCGGCTCATGAAGCACACCTCCGATAAACATTGCTCTTAGGTTTACCAGAGGAAGGTTCGGGTTATTTTTTACTAATAAGCGAATACCGTTATCCAAACTGAATTTTTGTATTTTTTGATGCGTGGTTGACTGTCTTTTCCCTTTATCAACAGTTTTGTTCTCTTCCGGCCGAAGCATAACAACTGATAAATTGTCATCGAATAAGTATCGGTTTGCTGCCTGCATAACATCTTCAGACGTCACATTTTTTATGTTTTCCAGATAATACGTGTTGAATTCAGGATTGCCTGTCATAAGCAGATTTATACCCAATTCACTTGCTTCAGATGAGGCCGTTTGAATTCCAAGAATATCATCGGCAGTCATTTGTTTTTTCGCTTTTGCCAATTCTTTTTCTGTAACCGGGATATTTTTAACTTTATCCAATTCCTGCAGTATTGCCTGTATCGCCGGTTCAGTATTTTCATTTTTACAAACTCCCTTGATGGTAAATGTACCCGCATTGTATCCGGGAGTGTCAGAATAGGCGTAGATTGAAGAAACTAACCGCTTTTCCTCTACCAGTGATTTTCTCATTCGGGAACTGCCCCCGTTTGAAAGTATAAAACTCAGAACATCAAGGGCGAATAGATCCTTATGGTCAATGCTGACGGTGTGGTAACCCAAAGCAAAATACGTTTCAGCAATACTTTTTTTAGTAACTGTTTTTTGCCGCTTCCCGAGTTGTTTTGGTTCATCTGCCAAAGAATATACAGGAATGATTTTTCGTTCAAAGGACGCGAATGCCTTTTTAATGTGATCCATAATTTTATACTTATTAAAATCACCCACTGCTACAATGATCATATTATTCGGAGCATACATCATGTCATAGTAATCAAGAATATTCTGATGTGTGATTTTAGTAACGAGCGATTCTTCTCCGATCACGGGGAATTTTACTGGATGAACATTAAACATTGTCCTGTATAATTGCTTACTCAGAATTCGATAGGGTTCTTCTTTTCCCTTTCTCAGCTCCTCCATGACAATACCTAATTCTCGCTGATATTCATTCTCAGGAAATGTACTGTTCATCATCCAGTCAGCCATTATATCAATGGCTTTTGCGGTTAATTCTGAGGATGTAGTGATAAAATAACAGGTGTGGTCTTTCGTTGTATAAGCATTATTTGCTCCTCCTAATTGATCAATCGCTTCATTGATTTCTTTTTCAGTATAATTCCGGGTCGTTCCTCCGTTAATCAGATGTTCAAAAACATGAGAAATTCCAGTACCGAGATATTGATTTTCGTATATACTGCCTGTCTTTACGTAGATTCTAACATCAGCAACAGGTGCGGTATGACTTTCCTTAACGGCGATTTGCAGTCCATTTGGCATTACTTCTATAAGCGGATTCTTCTCTTGTGAAGAAACATTTGATCCAGGCAGGAATGATATTAAAAAAATTAATAAAATTAACTGCGGAGCATTTTGATACCTGTGATTCAAAACCATTTTAATATCTCCAATATTATTTGTTCCTGAAGGTAATTAATTTTAACCATTCTTCTAAGCGTTCCCGATATCTATTGTCGGGAAATTCCTTTAAAAGATCTTCTGCTGTTCTGATATGTTCCAAAATTTGGTTCTCAACCCTTTGAATCGCCCCGGAATTTTTTAGTAATTCACAAATTTTTTCCACAGATTGAGTCGTGAGATTACGTTTTCCCAGACACTCCAAAAAATAATTTGAATCCTTGTTATTCAGCTTTTTGGCTGCTGTCACAAATAGGAACGTTCTTTTCCCTTGTTCTAAGTCCGAGGCAATTGGTTTCCCTAACGTATTGATTTCACCCAACATACCCAATAAGTCATCTTTCAGTTGAAATGCCAGTCCTGCATTCTCTGCAAATTCCCCTATTTTTTTTACCTGATCGGTTTCAAAATTTCCGGATTCCAATCCGATTAGTGCACCACATTCAGCAGAAAAACGAAATAACCGACCTGTTTTAAGATTCATCATATGGTGAATCGAATCAGATGATTGATCCGATATCGGCAGGATTTCCATTTCAGAATCCAATGCCTCGCCTGTACTCAGGTGAGGATTTACAAATTGATTAAGTCTGTAAAGAATTTTTAGAGCCAGATCTTTAGATAAGCCATCCCGGACAGCATCAATGATCAGCTTGTTCGCCCAGGCTTGTTGTACATCCCCGACTAAAATTGCCAAGTTATACCCGTATTTCGTGGCTTTTTCCGCAGATAAGTCTTTATAAGTATCTAATGCTCTTTCTGCAATATAGTTATGGATTGATTTTCCACCGCGTCGCATGTCGTCTTCGTCAATTATATCATCATGGACAAGAGTCCAAATATGAAAAATTTCAATTGCAGCAGCCACTTTGACAGATTGGTGAACATTGCTATTAAATAAGCCGGAGGTCCAGATTACCAGTGCAGGGCGCATTGCCTTGCTGTTTCGAGATGGATACTCAAGAATCGCATCTCTTAAAATCGGCATAGAAATTTGATCAATAAATGGATCATTGAGTAACGTATCTCTAATCAAATTTTGTATTTCTTCCAAGTTATAATTCATAAAAAGAACCTGAATAGTTTAGGGGTAAAATGTAATTTTTCCTGAACGTCTTATCATCAACCACTATAATTTTTGAATTTATAGAGTTTCATATTGACAATATTGAAACTGATAGTAACCTACTAAGCCAATTTTAATTTGTTAAAACTGACGTATTGAATTGATGTCATCTGACTCTGCAGACATTTCTTTCAAATCGTAATGATTAAAGCCGTTTTAAATACAGGAGAGCTAACTTTGAACGACGAATACTTAGTACATGCTTTAGAAAAACTGGTAGATCCTTTAATTGTGGTTAATGTTGCATCAAAACGAGCCAGAGAACTTGCTCGTGGTTCTGCATCTATGGTACCTGTTAAGTCTGGTCAAAGTTATTTAGATACGGCACTTCTTGAAATCGCTGAAGGTAAAATTGTTGTTGAAGATTCATAAAATTTCTTGAGTCTCAGTTAAATATAAAAGTTTAAACCTGCCATCAGAGCAACTGGAAATATCCTTCATTCCGCTGATACCGGTTTCAAAATGAGTCACACACTTAGAGATATGATTCAATCCGCCTGTACGACCTATTCCTTTTTTCTGTGTTTATAATTAATTCGTTACTCGTTTTTTCTTTTCGTCGTTTCGGGGCGGGTTATAGAACAAGGGCATAGCACTGTGAAACAGGATCTGAATATTTTTTCCAGGGACACCTTTAAATATTGCGTTTGCTTCTATTTTCCCATTTGGCGGTATCGCTTTTGACCAGCCTGGATTATCGTCTTTATTGGTGCTGCTGCACAGAAATCTTACCTTGCCGTTTTCAAAAACTCGATGAACATTGTGGTATTTCCCTGTTTTGAAATCGTACAGCTGTGTTCGGGCAACGTAATTGGGTTGATTTAAACCCCAAATAAAGCGTTCGTCGGGATTTCTGTTTACATAATACCAAGATACTTCGAACGTATTGTTATCACGCTTCTTAATATCTTTAAGTTCTAAATATATATCGGGCCAATTTGTTTCTTTTTCCTGGTACATCCGCTTAATTTGTTCCCGGATTGAAAGTACGGGAACGTTGACGGTATGAATGCCATTTTCGTTTACGCCATAGAGTTTTATCTGAATTGGCTTCTGCAGATTTTCAGGAATCTTAAACTGTGCCCATGCTGGAAGATCTCTGCCTCCAAAGAGTTCCTTAGACCAATTTTCGTCACTCTCTTTGTTTGTACTTGAACATGCGGGCAGTTTTGATGTATTTATATGAACTTTAAATTCTCTGCCCGTCGCATCTATCAGAGTTGATTCAGCAACAAAATTTGGTTGAGCAAATCCCCATGAAAATGATTGAGACATATCCTCATTGGTATTGATGTAGTTCCATTCCGCAATGATCATTTGACTGCTGATTTGTGCGACACTCTCGATATCGATTTTTATATCTGTCCAGATTGTTGACAGGTTTTTGGGAAAGGATTTTATAATTTTTTGCTTTTCAGGGTCAGGATCACTTGACGCAGCATGGTTTTCTTCTCGTTTGATCAACAAAAATGTGATGATTAAAATGGCAAAAACAAGACAGGATAAACGCAGCCATATCGGCATTTTAATCGAGCTGTCAGTTTCTGCAGGGTTTTCACTCATTCTTGCTATAATAAGTTGTCAGTTGCAAAATCAACTGCGTTTTTAAAAACGATTTGCCCCATTCCCTCTTTTTGAAGAGAACCATTTAGTTTTTGACGAATCCAGTGTGGATGATTGTAGGCAGACAGATATGCTTCAGGGTGGGGCATTAGACCAAAAATTCTTCCTGTTTTATTACATATACCTGCAATTCCATTGATCGATCCGTTAGGATTATAAGGAAACTCGGCGGTCGGTTTCAATGAAACGGGATCTGCATAATTTAATACAACCAGATTTTCCTTTTCTATTTCATTCAGTACGGCCTGGTTGAGAGCAACTATTTTTCCTTCACCATGTCGAATCGGCAACGGAATAGTCTCAATATCTTTAGTGAATATACAGGGAGATTGTTTATTAACCCTAAGGGTGACCCAGGAGTTTCGAAAAACACCGGAATCATTTGCTGCAAGGGCGATTGTGGGCTCAAAATCAATACCGTTTAATGATGGTACAAGTCCCAGGCGGGCTATAATCTGGAATCCGTTGCAAATACCAATTATTAAGTTTCCGCGTTCAATATACTCTTTTAATGAGTTACCTAAATGATTCATGATACGGTTTGCAAACACCGTGCCCGCACCTAAATGGTCTCCAAATGAAAAACCGCCAATAAAACAAAGTATTTGAGTGTTTAGCAGTTTATCCGGATTTCGGATTAAATCATTGAGATGAATTTGCTCGACTGAAGCACCGGCCATTGACAGAGCCTTTGCTGTTTCTTTCTCACAATTTAAGCCAAAACCAGTTATAATCGTTGCTGTTACTTTCGGATTCATAATGTAAATTCTTTATATTGTACTCAACGTTTTTTTGTAGCTTGAAACAAGATCACCAATAGCTAAACTGCACAAAACAGTATCTTCGTTACAGAATGTTAATTCAGGCTTAGAATTAACTGTTCCTACACAGTTAAATGATATACCTGTGAATAGAGTTTCAAATTCTGATTTGCGGTCACCGGGTAATGTAACTATAAAACGACTATTTGATTCGGAAAATAAAATAGTTTCAAAGTTCAATCGTTCACGGGTTGGTATTTGTGATAAATCAATATTAAGCCCCAGGCGTCCGGCAATGGCAATTTTTGCGAATCCGATTGCTAAGCCACCTATCGAAGGCGTATGTACAGAATGAAGTAATTCATCGCTAATTGCACGATGAAGTGCAGCGTAGGTTATTCTGCTTAAATCCGCATCAACCTTTGGTACGTTGTTGCCGATATATCCCTGCATGCGATAATACTCGCTGCCGCCAAGTTCATCGCTGGTTGCACCAATGAGGTAGACCAAATCCCCTGCATTCTTTATATCAAGTGTTTGTGCTGTTGAAATATCTGAAATTTTTCCAATTAGTGAAAAAAGCAGGGTAGGTGGAATAGATATCTTGTTACCATCCATAACCGCATCATTTTTCATACTGTCTTTCCCTGAAATGCACGGTGTTTTAAATGCCTTTGTATAGTCGTACAGTGCCATATTAGAGCGTACAAGCTGGGCGAGTTTATAGTCACCGTCGGGGGTCACATCGCTTTTGACCGGGTCAGGCCAGCAAAAATTATCGATTGCGGCAATTTTGTCTAAGCTGCCTCCGACAGCAATAATCCTGCGGACTGCTAAATCCAGTGCGGACGCCGTCATATGATAGGTATCGATATCTGAATACTGGGGAACGACACCACAGCTCAAAACAATTCCCTCATTGGCAAGGGGTGAAATCATAAATATTGATGCATCAGACTGAACATCGTTTTCTAACCCGACGAATGGTTTTAGAACACTGAGACCCTTGACTTCATGGTCATATTGTCTTGCTTTTGTTTCGTTAGAACAAATATTGAGTTGTTCGAGAAGGCGGAGGATCAGCGAGGAGATATCAATATTTTCATTGTCAACAGGGTTGGGTTCAGAATGATTTTTTGGAGTCCATTCAGCGTTTAATTGCATTCGTGGACATCCTTCATGCATAAATTCTAAATCAATGTATGCAACTGTTTTATCTCCGTACTTTATATGAAATTTACCGGTATCGGTAAAGTTCCCCAGAACACTAATTTCCACATCTCTATCGTTTGCCAGTTGTTTAAATTCCGCTATTTTTTCAGGTGGAACAGCAAGGGTCATCCGTTCCTGAGATTCTGATAATAATATCTCCCAGGGTTGGAGTCCCGGGTATTTTAGCGGAGCGTTTGCGATATCCATGATACACCCTCGGCTATTCGTTGAAATTTCACCGACACTGCTGGAAAGACCGCCTGCACCATTGTCTGTGATGTAGCGGTAGAGTCCTCTGTCCCGTGCTTCAATGATAAAATCATAAAGATTCTTTTGAGTGATCGGATCACCAATCTGTACAGCTTGTGCATTCGCATTTTGATCTAACGCTTCACTTGAAAATGTTGCCCCGTGAATGCCGTCTTTTCCAATTCGGCCACCAGCCATAATGATTAAATCGCCGGGCAGAATAGATTTTTCATAACCGGGCTGACCGTTAATTGTTTTTGGTAACAGCCCGACTGTGCCGCAAAAGACTAATGGTTTTCCTATAAAACGATCGTCGAAAAGTTCCCATCCGCAGCCATAGGGGACACCACTTTGGTTTCCACCTTCAATGACTCCCTGATGCACGCCATCCCGAATACGTCCTGGATGTAATAAACCCTTTGGAACTTTCTCTGCTGAAATGAATGGTGAACCAAAGCAGTAACCCCACACATTAATTAACAGATTCGCCCCCAATCCTGTCCCGAGAGGATCTCGATTAACACCAATAATCCCGGTCATTGCACCGCCATATGGGTCAAGAGCCGATGGGCTGTTATGGGTTTCGACTTTATAAACAAGATCACACTCTTCGTTAAATGAAATGATACCGGCATTGTCACTGAAAACAGAGACAAGCCAATCAACATCACTGCCTATTTCATAAGTACTCTTTTTGATAAAACTCTTATACAGACTTGTAATTTTGCTGATATTACCGTTTTCGTCTGTATAGTTAATTTCTGCATCAAAAATTTTATGTTTACAATGTTCCGACCAGGTTTGAGCAAGAATTTCAATTTCGACGTCGGTGGGATTTTCTGTTAACCCCATTTCTTGCCTGTTTATGTCGTTTTTGGTAAAATATTGTTTGATTTGTCTCATCTCTTTCAGGGAAAGAGCCAGGCAGCGGTCTTTGCTTAATCGGATTAAGTCATCATCAGGAATGTCAATTTCGATATCTTCAACATGAATATTACAACTGTCTAAAAATACCGGCTTATTAAACGGGATACCATTCTTTTTCAATTCGGCCTTCGAAAGACAGTTAATTGACTGAATTATCGGATTAGCCAACAAATTTTCAGCAATCATACGGATTTGATCTGAATTCAGCTGAGGTGCGGATACTAAATATTCGATTGAACTGAAGATATGCTCATTAGATTTAAGTTGTCGGCTGATTGTATCACATAGTAGGGATTTAGCAGTCGTCGCCACGTTATCGGTAACTCCAGGCAGAAAGCCAATGATAATGATCCAGTCAAAATCAAATTTGTCTGATTCTCCCAGTATACTGTCTTGTATGACGGGATTAGTCATACTCTTCAGCATTTTTTCTGCGTCGGTTTCAGTGATCTCTGCGACGATGGAAAATACATCACGGGTCTGAATTTTCTCAATTGAGAATCCAAAATATTCGATGATTTTATTCAGTGTTGCTTTGCCACGCGTATCATTTTCTGAAATAAGAGGGCTGATTTCTAATCTGAAATGCATAGTTGAATATTTTGAGTTGACAGTAAATGATTGAAATTCAAGTAAACCAATAAGCTAATATAAGATTGTTCGAGTGAAAGTATATCAATGACTTTTATATGGAAATTTTATATTTCTTCGGATTTCAGAATATCGACTGATTGCAGATTGTCAATCTCACCCGGCAGGCAGCATATTTCTATAGGTATATTATCTAATTCCGGTTATTTTCAATCATAAAGTTAAACTAAGTTTTCATCTTACAGGCTGGAACTGTTTATGACGTTTTGTGGTAGTATATACACCCTTTCTTTGAAGCAAATAGAAACTCTGTTTTTAAGCAGTTTAATAATGAATACTCCAACAATAAAATGATTTTACTCAAACATTGAAAATGTCCGTTGGAAATTGTAGATGATCATGTTAGTTTAACGGAGGTTTTCATACTTGAAACAGCTCTAAATTTTTTCTTGCCGGCATAAATAATGTCGAAAAAGGTTATTATGAGTTCAGATTCTCCAAATCCTGAAGATCAAAATTACGACGTCTTTTGGTGAAATACCTCAAAATCCAGTACCGGCAAATCTGAAAGGAAAATGGATGTAGAAACCATACCTGTACGCTAAATTTACTAAACTTTTTAATTTGCCTGTCACCAATTGGGCTCATTGGATATTCTGCTGCTGCTGCATTCCTGAAACTTGATAGAGTGTCACGGGTTGGAACGTTGTTATCGCTTCTTGTTGTTTCTGTGGTCTGGTTTGTGATTGATTTAATCCGCCGAATTGTTTACAGATGAGATATCTGATTATTAGGTAACCTTGTTGAAGCTGTCTAACTTCGAACATTGAAAAAATATTATAATCATGAGCACTTATTTAAAATTACAGCACACATTTTTTAGTAAAAAATCAATAATTTATTTTATATTATTGATGCTGATCTGCTTAATTGTTGGTGCACAAAATGAGATTAAGAAACAATCCGGAAACAAAGTACTTATTATTCCGTTAAAAGCACAAATTGATAAGGCTATGTTATTTTATTTACGACGCGGATTTCAACACGCAAGAGATGATAAAGAACTTAGTGCAATTGTTATTGATATGGATACTCCTGGCGGCGAACTGCGAATCACAGAAGAAATAATATCCTGGATTCGTTCGCTTAATGCAGAAGGTTTAAAAATTTATAGTTATGTAAATTCACGAGCTCAAAGTGCAGGTGCAATCATCTGCCTTGCGACCGACGCGATTTATATGGCACCAGGTAGTCGCATTGGCAGTGCAGCACCTATATTGATGGCCCCTGGAGGGGGTATTCAGGAAATGCCCGATGACATTAAGGAAAAAATTCTTTCCGATACCCGTGCGCTGGTTAGGGGATTGGCACAGGAAAAAGGGTATATACCGGAGCTCGGAGCAGCAATGGTAGACAATGGTATTGAAGTTAAAATCGGGGAAAAAGTTGTATGTGCAGAGGGAGAATTACTAAACTTAACCGCCGAGGAAGCAATTGAAATCATTCCTCCCAGAGAAGAACCGCTGTTAGCAAGCGGTATTCCTGAAAATATTACTGAACTGGTTCAGCAAGAAGGGATAATGAATCCTAAGTTCGTTACATTTCAGGAGCATGGTGCTGAAAAGCTTGCAAGAATGATTACCATGATAGCACCATTTTTAATGACCCTTGGATTTTTAGGTATTTACATGGAGATGAAATCGCCTGGATTTGGTTTGCCGGGATTAATCGGCGTTTGCTGTATCGTTTTATTTTTGTTTGGACATTTCATCGCCGGCTTAGCTGGAAAAGAGGATATTTTATTGGTCATGATTGGTTTTGTTCTAATTGCCGTAGAAATTTTTCTGATTCCCGGATTCGGGTTTTGTGGAGTACTCGGTATTATCACTGTCATTGGAGGGATTATAATGGCTATGATACCTCATATTCCCCAGGTTCCTGATTTGCCTAATGTAACCTTTAATCCCATGATCATGGAGTCTTATCTTAATCGGGCTCTCTTAAACATGGTCTTATCAATAGTAATTTCAGGAGCGGGCATGTTTGTTTTGGCAAAATATTTACCCAATACATCGCTTTATGGTCAATTGGTCCTGCAAACAGCAGAAAGTACTTCTGATGGATTCGTGAGTGTGAATATTGAAGAAAATACTAAACTCATCGGTAAGAGCGGTAAAACATTAACAGATCTCAGACCCTCGGGAACTGCAGTTTTTGATGATAAGAGAATCGATGTAGTCAGTAATGGTGATTATATTGATAAAGATGAAGAAATCACCGTTATTGAAACGAATGGGCCACGCATTGTCGTCGAAAGAATCGACCCCGGACATCGCGACGCAGAGCCAATATAAGCTGTCTGTTTATTTTTTTACGGTATTTCGATCAAAGGGTATTTTACGGTTAAAGTACAGCCCCTGACGACACACCTAAATTCATTCAGACCGAAAGCTGTTTTCAGTATTGGATTTTTCAGATATTTTAAAAAGCAATAAAAAAATTGTAGTATTGACATCAGTACAGATAATGGATGGGTGATGAGTTCTCCCGTCCGATCAGTTTTTTGCTTTACCGGCCAACATTTAATTCATCATCAGAGAATAATTATTGCTGGTAAATTCTGTTGATATTCTATTGTCAAATCAAATTTAATCCAGCGACAGTTAAAAGAAAATTCGTTAGATAACAAATAAATTTTTCACTTCCCGCTTCGACCAGTCAGCTGCCTTGATTTAACATAATTATGAGTAATACACAAGGTGGTACTACATCAATTAAAAATTATTTCCATATCTTGAAAGAAACGATTGGATTTATATCTACAGTCAGCTTATAAATATATCTCAACTTATGAGTTCAAGCTAACTGACCAGGAGATGATTTTATGACAGACGAGAGTAAGTGTCCTTTTCACAAACAACATGCCGGTAAAGGAACCTCAAATGACGATTGGTGGCCTAATTCTCTGAAATTAAGTATGTTACATCAGCATTCATCGTTGTCTGATCCAATGCATGAGAATTTCGATTATCCTGAAGAATTTAAGAAACTTGATCTGGATAATCTAAAAGAAGACCTATATGCATTAATGACAGAATCACAGGATTGGTGGCCCGCAGACTATGGTCACTATGGACCGCTTTTCATTCGTATGGCATGGCACAGTGCAGGAACTTATCGTATCGCAGATGGCCGCGGCGGTGCAGGAACGGGTACACAGCGATTCGCACCGCTTAACAGTTGGCCGGACAATGGTAATCTTGATAAAGCACGAATCCTGCTTTGGCCGATTAAGAAGAAATACGGCAGTAAAATTTCCTGGGCAGACCTTATGATTTTAGCGGGTAACTGTGCTTTGGAATCGATGGGATTCAAGACATTTGGTTTCGCTGGTGGCCGTGTTGATGTCTGGGAACCTGAACAAGACATTTATTGGGGATCAGAAGACGAATGGCTTGGTGATAAACGTTACTCAGATGAACGCGATTTGGAAAACCCGCTTGCTGCTGTACAAATGGGCCTGATCTATGTGAACCCTGAAGGACCGAATGGCAACCCGGACCCCGTTGCTTCCGGCCGTGATATCCGCGAGACTTTTGGGCGTATGGCGATGAACGATGAAGAAACTGTCGCACTGGTCGCTGGTGGACATACATTCGGTAAGGCTCATGGAGCAGGAGACCCGGCAAATATCGGACCGGAACCCGAAGGTGCTCCTATAGAGCAGCAGGGGTTGGGATGGAAAAATAGTTTAGGCAGTGGCAAAGGTGCAGACACTGTCACCAGTGGAATTGAAGGTGCCTGGACGTCTACTCCAATCACCTGGGATAATAGCTATTTCGATACCCTTTTTGGTCATGAGTGGGAACTGACTAAAAGCCCTGCCGGTGCACATCAATGGATACCAAAAGATGGTGCTGCCGCTGACTCCGTACCCGATGCACATGATTCTTCAAAAAAGCATGCACCCATTATGACAACAGCTGATCTTGCATTACGGATGGATCCTGTCTACGAGCCGATCTCGAGATATTTTCATGAGAACCCGGATGCGTTTGCCGACGCGTTTGCCCGTGCATGGTTTAAGTTGACTCATCGTGATATGGGACCTCGTTCACGTTATCTTGGGCCAGAGGTTCCGCAAGAAGAGCTTATTTGGCAAGACCCGATTCCAGCTGCTGCTCATGAGTTGGTTGATGAGCAGGATACTGAAAATCTTAAACGTAAAATTCTTGCTTCAGATTTATCTATTTCACAATTGGTTTCGACGGCCTGGGCATCAGCATCGACGTTTCGGGGCTCTGACATGCGTGGTGGTGCTAATGGTGCACGTATTCGCCTGGCACCGCAAAAAGATTGGGAAGTGAATAAACCGACTGAATTGGCAGCGGTATTGAAAACTCTTGAAGGCATTCAGCAGGAATTCAATGGTTCAGTATCCGGAGATAAGGCAATTTCGCTTGCAGACGTAATTGTTCTCGGAGGATGCACCGGTGTCGAGCAAGCAGCAAAAAACGCTGGGCATAACGTCACTGTTCCGTTTACACCCGGTCGAGCAGATGCTGCACAAGAGCAAACAGATGTTGAGTCATTTGCTGTACTCGAACCCGTTGCTGACGGTTTCCGGAACTATCAAAGAACGAAATTCAGTGTATCAGCTGAAGAAATGTTGGTTGATCGTGCACAATTATTATCATTGACTGCACCTGAAACTACTGTTCTTATCGGAGGTATGCGAGTATTAAATACAAATACCGGAAGGACACAACACGGTGTCTTCACCAACCAGCCAGAAGTGTTAACAACAGACTTTTTTGTAAACCTGTTAGACATGAGCATAAGCTGGAGGGAGACATCGAGTGAGGAAGGGCTGTTTGAAGGGTATGATCGCTCAACAGGCGAAGTAAAATGGACAGGTACACGTGTTGACTTAATTTTTGGTTCGAATTCACAATTACGTGCCCTGGCAGAAGTTTATGCCTGTAGTGACTCTCAAGACCGGTTTGTCAGTGATTTTATAAAAGCATGGGTTAAGGTGATGAATCTTGACCGTTTCGACCTGCCTTAAGTCTGAAGCGATTCCATCAGGTGGCGGTTGAACTTTCTATGAATTTAGCAGCAACTCCTAAATAATAGAAACACCAATGTTGAGTGGCACCGATTTTTCATTGTGCAGAATAGATTCATATCCATATTCCTAAGAGCATGATGTGGTTCATGGCACCGTTATTCGTTCAAATAAAACCAACGCTTCGCCCGATGTAAGCTAAACTTGCACAGCGTTATCATGATCTTGTTTCATTGACTGCCTTTTAGAGAACGACCAGTATAAGTCACGGTGTATACGAGCCACCGGCGAGTATATGACGTTCATCTTGATCCGCATGTTATCTTACTCATTTTCTTTTATTGTTCTTAATCCACAATCATCCTCAATGCGATCAAAATCTCTGTCATTGTGGAGAAGCGGTATCTCATGAGCAATAGCCACAGAGACTATTATGCAATCTACAGGCTTACGAATGGTTATGCCCTTTTTTCGTAAAGAACGGTACACATCTGCTGATTTGATAAAGGCGGCTTGGCTCGTAGGCAGGAAAATCAGGTTGTCAAAATAGGATTTGATCTTTTTATATTGCTTGTCATCTCTGCTTCCTTGCAAGGAAGCAGTCAGAATTATTCGGGGGTGTAACTTTCGTTCTGTAATTTCACTTCTCTCGGTGCAGGACCGGAGGGGGGACCCGGGCGGTTTCAGCAGCAATCGATTGGGCCGACAGGCCGGGCATTGCGGAGGGGTTAGACAGGACAAGCAGTATTGTCTGATCTAACAACCAGCAGAGAATGTTTTCCCCAGGGGGAAAATTTTTAAGTTGATAAAAACGCAGGTCATGATGAATTATTCTTTTTTTGTACCCAATAAACAAAGGATTCTAATTATGACCCACAATGAAAATAATAATAGTATAACCGAAGCTGTGCAGGCAATACTTGAAAATGGACTTGAAGGAATGGGAACAGCTTAGCTTTTGCTATGCTGCTAAACGAGGCTGTGAAAATTGAACGTTCCGAATTTATCGGTGCCCAACCCCGGGAAAGAACCGCGGAACGTAAATGTCATGCCAATGGATTTAAACCCAAGTGCTTGAGTACCCGCCTGGGAAAACTGGACCTTCAGATTCCTCAGGTTAGAGGAGGAGAAGGCTTCTATCCTTCAGCTCTTTAGCAAAGACAACGCAGCGAACGAGCTCTAAACCCGGCTTTGGCAGAAATGTATAGTCAAGGTGTCTCGACGCGAAAAGTAACGCGGATTATAGAATCATTATGCGGAACTCAGGTCAGCAGCTACCGGGTCAGCCGTGCCACAGCACTGCTGAATGATGAACTTGAAAAATGGCGGTAAGGGTGTGTGTGTATGAATAATGAAAAAGAGACCTAATCTGATTTTGGAAGAGGAAAATAATATCAATAAATTCTGGAAAGGATCAAAAATCTTAAATTATAATTGCGGGTACAACATTCGGGCTCAGATTTTTAAGGGTTTTACATAAAACCCAACTTGTTTTAATCCGAATTTTGCTCATAGTAACACCTCTGAAAATGTTCATTCTCAACCAGATAAGAGGTTGACGATTTCCACGTTCTGTAAATCCAATATCATTTATTTTCAGCGGGCATATCTGCGTGCCGCAGTGGCGGTAGCCTGTCTAATTTCTAAGATCTTAAAGTAAATGCAGCATGGCTTCACGAGATTCTTAGATTTCAGGGCAGTCAAATCTGAGAGTCTATTATTTTCCAGGTCGAATGGTGTATTGGTTTTAATGGTAATCACCGGCGGGCAGGTAAAGGGTGGTCTTTGGTTTTATCTCACTTGCGGGTTTAATTCCCCGATTCCTGGTCGAGGCCAATATGTTTTCAGGCTAAGTCATACCCCGCTGCTTACTGCGTGCGGGGCGGTTGATTTGATCTAATTTATTTTTTTAATGACATCTGATTAATGAAATATGAACCACCGTCAGACCCGGAAATTATACTGAAAAGTGAAGATGTAACTGTTAACGAAAATGTGACTGTTCTCGTTGATTATATTAAATTTAGAGCAAATGCAATAGAGATGAACTGTGAGAAACATTCATAATCCATTCTTAATTTTCTCGCTGAATACCAGGCGGCGTATTCAGTTTGATTGAAATCCCCGGATTAGTTTAGTTAAACAGGAAGGGATAATATGAAAGTCCCGGGGATATCAGCGTTTTATCATGACTCTGCTGTGATTCCTGTGGGGATGGTGTCGGGGAATGTCTTACCGCTGGTCTTTGGCAAGGGAAGTGGATCCGGATTACAGCTGCTTGATAAAGAGATGAATTTCCCTCATTATAAATGATGACATAAGAGAATCTGGACGTTCTCTTATTGTTGGCAGGGTCATTATCATGCCCGGGATACTAACAGAGATTTTACCGACTGTTTCCAGACCTGTGTATCATGTCCGGTTTTTTATTAGGGGTGTGCATCGGAACAGTTGTATTGAATCTGTTATTTCTGAAACGTTACTTCAGAATATTAAACAATTCTTGTAATTATTAGGATATGAGAAAACCCTGGATAAAACAAATGAATAAAGAAAATAAAACAGATTTTGAAGCAGCAGCATCTGAGAAGAGTTTGACTGCTGAATTCAGGGAGTTTCTGTTAGATAATAAAAAGTTTTGGTTAATCCCAATAATTTTAGTGATGCTGCTGTTGGGGCTGCTGATCCTATTCAGTGGCAGTTCGGCAGCACCCTTTAGATACACTCTTTTTTGAAAATTCTTGTTGGTAGTGATATAGGGAATATTTTATCCACAATAATCGATTTTAAAATTCCCCAAAATATATCCACTCCCATGTTCGGCGGCGGCAATGCTTCCCACAAAATACACAACGTTATTGACTCATTTTGTAACTAATACACCTCCAGGTGTTTGATCTACTGTGAGGCCCCGTGGATTGAGGATAAATTGTTCTTCTGTACAGCAGGATGATGCTGCAGGCAGTAATTTTAACCAAGGCTGTTGAAAACCTGATTGCGTTCAATATAGGTATGAATTGTTCATTTGGATATTGAAAAAACATTTTATTGTCAAATACAGGATATGATGCAATCAGAGAAATTTCGGAACGTGCAAACCGTTTGAAATAATAATACGGAATGAGAAATTTTAATGGAAACAGATGAAATAATTAGATCCATATTTGAAGAAAGTATTGAAGTGAAATCAGCACTTTTGCATGAGAAAGACTGTATTTCATGTATTAATGAAATCGTTCAATCGATTCTCAATTCACTTAGATCAGGCAATAAAATTATTTTTGCCGGTAATGGAGGAAGCTTTGCTGACAGTATCCATTTAACAGCTGAATTTGTATCACGTTTCATGGTTGAAAGAGATCCGTTAGCCGCAATAAGTCTTGGTGTCAACAATTCGATTTTAACAGCTGTAGGAAATGATTACCAGTATGAAGACGTTTTTGTTCGTGAGATAAAGGCACTTGGTCGTAAAGGAGATGTATTTATCGGTATATCGACAAGCGGCGATTCAAATAATATTATTCGAACCGTTGAAGCTGCGTTGAAAATGGGAATAAGCGTGTTTTGTCTGACTGGAAAATCAGGGGGAATGCTTTCAACGTTGTGTCCTTGCTTAAAAGTCCCTTCTGAATCTACGGCAAGGATCCAGGAATCACATATTACAATTGGACATATTATTTGTGAAATGGTAGAGCGACATCTTTACCCGGAACTATTTTTATGCAAAAATGTTAACAAAATACGAGAGAATATAAATCATAAGTGAAAGCGGTACTATAAGTACCTCCGGCAAGTCAATTAAAAACTTGGCAGATTCGGGTTTTATCAAGATTTTGTGGTTGCGTATAAGGAGTTTTTACTCAATAAAATATGGCTTCTATAAAAAGGTTTTTACAAAGAATAATACTCGTTATTCGATCGTTTTGTTTTACATGCTTTCTTATGGAGATCGGACTTCGGGCGTTCTATGGAAATAATCCACCGTTCCTATATCCGCAAGTGCGACATGTCCCGGCAGGTTATAGACATAAATTTGCACCAAATCAATCGGATGTATATACACTTAATAAGAAGGTGGAAACCAATTCTTTCGGTTTTAGCGATTATGATTGGGAAATGCCAAAGCCGGAGGGCAGGGTTCGTATCATGATTATTGGTGATTCATTGACTTTTGGCAATGGAGTTCTCAATGACGAAGCTTACTGGAAATACAACCGGCGGAAATCTGACAATGCTTTCGGCACGTTTGTGCAGGGATGCTTCGCATGAACAAGCTCTATTACGGCGACTGTCTGACCATCATTATGCAGGACATAGAGCGGGAAAGCGTGGACCTGATCTATCTCGATCCGCCGTTCAATTCCAACCGCGATTACAACGCAATTTACAAAGACGAGACAGGTCGTCCTTTGCCAGACCAAATTGCAGCGTTCAGCGACTTGTGGGAGCTGGACCAGGATCGGGAAAGGGCAATTAAGCAAATGCCGGTGCTGATGAGTGAAGCCGGTCTGGATGATGATGTGGCGCAGTTCTTGAAAATCTGGATGAACGCGCTTAGAAAGACACAACCGCGTCTTCTAGCCTATCTCAGCTACATGGCCGAGCGACTTTTGCAGATGCGAGGGGTTCTCAAGCCAACCGGCTCAATCTACCTGCACTGCGACCCAACCGCTTCGCACTATATCAAGGTTATGATGGACTGCATATTCGGGCACGAAAATTTTCTCAACGAGATTGTTTGGAATTATGGGAAATACACTAACGCTGCAAATCATTTTCAAAGAAACCATGACATATTATTGCTTTATTGCAAAAAGAAGAATTCTCATTGCTTCAATAAACAGTTCACGGAAGGAGCGGAAAGTACCAAAATTGATTACTTGAGAGGATATCGAAGGCATAGGCCGAAAGGAATTCCTCAGTTATTGGTCTACGATAAAGAAAAGGCCGTTGATGCAGTGAGAAAAGCCGAGCTTGATGGTTGCAAAATTGTGTATAGAGAGGGAAAAACCAAAGTTGCTCTTTCAGATGTTTGGCAACTTCCAATAATCGGTTCAACTTCAAAAGAACGTCTTGGCTACGCCACCCAAAAACCTTTAGCATTAATTGAGCGTATAATTCAAGCCAGTAGTGACGAAGGCGATGTGGTCTTTGACCCTTTCTGTGGCTGTGCAACAACTATTGAAGCTGCACACAAACTGAATCGGCGGTGGATTGGGATCGACATTGCCATTCATGCAATTAAACGCGTGGCGAAGATTCGACTTGAAGATCGGCTTGGCCTGAAAGAGGGGATCGATTTTATTATTGAGGGCGTTCCACATACACTGGAAGGTGCCCGCGATTTATGGAAGCGGGACAAATACCATTTTCAGAAATGGGCTGTCGAACAGATAGACGGATTTGTTACGTCACGCAAAACGGGGGATGGCGGAATTGACGGAAGGTTATATTTCGACCGTGGCGGGAATAATCTTGAAAGTATGATACTCGAAGTCAAAGGCGGCCAAAATATTAACATTAGCGTTATTCGCGATATCCGCGGGGCGATGGAACGCGAAGGGGTGCCTATGGCGGGTCTGATTGTAATGGACGCGTTAAGCGACAGAAAAGCCGCAAATTTTCAAATGGAAATGGCTGCGGCGGGGGACCTTGACCATCGGGGTGTTCCATATCCCAGAATGCAAATGTTAACTGTGCCGGACATCTTAGAGGGGAAGCGATTTAGCACTCCCTCGATTGCGCGAGGGCGGGGAGAAGCGCAGCCCAACCTGCTGTGAAGTCAAGCCCCTATCTACTAACTGCGAAAGATTATCAACCGAGCAAGGTCGAACTTGAAGAAAAATTCGACATAATTCCCGCCACAACCTACCCTTGTATATACCGATATATCCGTGCCGGTCGCCCGCCTGTTGATGACTCCCGCACCTCCACAAGCTGCTGAAGAGCTGATTGATTTCTCACGTAATAATCAGGGGCCGATATTTATGGAAGCAATATCTTACCGTTGGCGTGGTCATGTTGGTTATCGAGAGGATATAGATGTGGGTGTAAAAAGGGGAAAGGAATTATGGAAATGGCGCGATCGAGATCCTGTCGGCCGCTTAAAAGATGCGATGCTTAGTTTTGGTATGATTACGGATGCGGATTTTAATTTAATAAATAGAGAGTTGGATATCTTAGTATAAAAGGCTTGGAAAACTGCAGATAAAGCGCCTTATCCCTGTAAGGATCAACTTTTTAATTTTGTTTACGCGTAATGCTGAACAAAACTATTAAATTCGATATTTCGTTTTAAATTAACATTAGATTGAGTTGAATCATTCGAATATACTTCTAAATTTCGTTGATGATTACAAAATAAACATTTTCAAAGGTGATAGAGTAATGGCTAAGACTTCATACGGCATAGTGATACGTCAGGCATTTCATTATTTACTGACAAATTATAAAGAAGTATTTACGATTGGACAGGCCTTGCATTCATGGTATGTGCATATACCTGGCTATGCATGCCGGGACGCGGTAAAGACACTGACAGAAAATAAGATTGAATGTGAAGTTATTGATTTACGCGTACTCAATCCTCTTGATACCTTTATTATAGCTGAGTCTGTAAAAAAAACGGGTCGATTATGCGTGGTTGATGGAGGATGGAAAATATGTGGGTTAGCCGGAGAAGTTATTTCTTCAGTAGTGGAAAGATTAAATCCAAATGAATTAAAGACATCACCTGTACGCATTACTTTACCGGATACACCGGCTCCGACAAGCCAGCCATTAGAAAAAATGTATTATCCTGACACTGAAGAAATTATCACTTCCTTAAGAACGATTATTACAGGCTGACTATCAACGAATTATGAAAAGACTATTTGATTTTATCGTTTCATTGATTGGTTTATTATGCTCCAGCCCATTGTTAGTTCCCGCAGCTATTCTTGTATGGCTACATGATTTCCACAGCCCTTTTTATATCGCTCCAAGACTTGGAAAAAATAAGCGAATATTCAGGATGGTAAAATTACGGTCAATGGTCGTTAATGCTGATAAAAGCGGTGTGCATTTGACCTCAAATCGTGATAGCAGGCTTACGCCTGTAGGGAGCTTCATCCGAGAGTTTAAACTCGATGAACTGCCACAGCTTTGGAATGTACTGATTGGAGACATGAGTTTCGTAGGACCACGGCCAAATTTAGAGAAAACAACAGACCTGTATACAAATGTTGAGGAAAAATTGTTAACGGTTATACCAGGAATAACAGATTTTTCATCGATTGTATTTTTTGATGAAGGAGAGATTCTTAGCGATAGTGCTGATCCTGTTTTAAAGCATAACCAGCTTGTACGCCCTTGGAAAAGTCGGTTAGGACTCTTTTACATAGAACATCAAACATTCATTTTGGATATAAAATTAATCTTAATTACAATAATGGCAATTTTTTCACAACAAGCAGCACTAAAAAGAGTTCACGGAATTTTAGAGAAGTTAGGTGCCGATGAACAGCTTTTAAACGTTGTTTTACGTAAGAATCCACTTTCCCCTTATCCACCTCCCGGCACAGATAGAGTAGTTGAGAGCTGCAAACCGGTAATTAAGCCATGAGTTGAAAAACCTTGCTTTATATAATATTGCGGCGGTTGTTGAGCTGGTTCCGTCTACAGCCAATGCTTGATGATAATAAGAATTGGTTAAGACCGATTGTAACAGGGGTCAGAAAATTACCTCAGTCCTATGCTGATGGTGCGAACATTTTTTCATATCCCTGTGAAGTCTCAGATGGCAGCGTCGTTATCAACAATTCTAAAACCTCTATTCCGGCACATCAAGTCGGGGTGTTTGCTGTTGCTTTAGCGGTAATATCCAATCCCAAAACGATTTACACAGTCGGTTTCGACGGTATAATTCCGTCACCATTCCAGGTGCCACCTGAAACAATAGTTTGTCTATTGCAGACCTGCTAAAGGCTGATTGAATCCGAATCGGATTCATCCAGGTTACTTAAAATTCGTAACGCGGCGTTATTGTAATGACTCTCCTTCCTGAATATCTGTATTGATCCATTTTAATTCGAGAATATCCGCCCGTTTGTTAAAGTGTGATTGATCAGCTTCTGCCATTGCAATCACTATCCAGATAGTTTAGAAAGGCAGGATTACATGTAAAACTATCTGTGATTTTGCCATATCTAAAATCCTGATAGAAGAACCTGAACGTTTTTCACTTGGGTGAAATACAGTCAGTCACCTGACATCGTCAGCCTGAGGGGGTCAGTTCTATTTTTTAAAATTATCTCCTCTGAGGCTTGAAATAATTTACGTATTATGTCGGTTGTCAAAAGTCGTACGGTCATCTTGGCCGTGGCTTTTATTATTGCACGGGCAGGATGCCCATGCCACTTACTGCCGGATTAAAGTCTTGTATTGTAATAATCGACTCATCAGTCTGAATCGACAGTTGCTCCATTGAAAATCGGAAATCGTTCATTTATTTCGGAGATGTCGGTGGTGGTTCAGGCGATATATCCGCGTTGTTGTTTTCTGGCTCAGGTTTGGTGTTACTGCCGCGTTTGACCTGGAGATATTTAATGATTGGTTTTGGTGAAATTTTATAGCCTCTTGCTGAGGCACCGCGAATGGATACGTCATTAAAGTCTATATCTTTATGCTGAACTTTTTGACCTTTGGACGGGGCAAATTCACATCGAATTACAATTCCGTATCGGCCATATATTTTATCTATTTTGCAGCCGGGCGGGGTTGTTCTATAATCGCGGTCCATGATATATTTGTTGATCTTAAATCGCTTCATGTAAGAAATGTGCGATTTCTTTTCTCTATAAATCATGGAGTATACCTGATCTCTATCTGACTTCATGACAGATGCAACAGAACCGATATAGAGTTTGTCCGGTATCTGAATAACTTTATAAACTCCAGTCCAGCCCAAAATGACAAGTCGATCATACTCGGTGCATGAAATGGGTTCGCTTGTTTTGACGGCTTTTCCGACATATCCGGTTGATTTATCCCACCCGACTTTAATGTTGCTGAGAGCAATAGCACGAATATTAATTGTTTCTATATCCTCGATTTTAGTATGTCGTGGATGGGCTTTGCCATAGCGTTTGCTCAAATCTTTCAAATAATTGATTGTATAGTTTTTAATATTCGCAAGATTTTCTTTAATGTCATCTATTTTTGCGAGTATGTCGTCCAGATCCTTTTTATTTTTATCGATATCAAATTGTGAGATTCTTCGAATAGGAATCTGCAATAATGTTTCGATATCTTTTTCGGTAATGTCCCGTTTTAATTGTTTGATGAATGATTTCAGACCTGATTTAACCTCTTGCAGTACCTTTTCGTAAGTGTTACAATCTTCAATGCGTTGGTAAATTCTATTTTCAATAAAAATCTGAGCCAGTGTTTTAGCATGGAACAGGTCTTCAAGTTTTCCGAGTTCTATTTCCAGTTCATTGCGAAGATCTTCTACAAGTTTGTGGGTATTATATTCTAACACTTCATTAACATTCATTATCCAGGGACAATTGTTTCGAATCACCAGGCAATTCGTTGAAATTCCGGTTTCACAATCCGTGTAGGCATAAAGTGCTTTCATGGTCTGGTCTGCATATACTCCACGGGGCAGGGTAATTTCAATTTCAATATTTTCAGCAGTATAATCATTCATGGCAGCCACTTTTATCTTTCCTTTATTGACTGCATCCTCGATTGAATCCATCAGAGACTCGGTTGTCGTGGTTGCCGGTATTTCCCGAATTATGAGGGTTTTTTGATCGGTAATTTCAAATTTTGCCCGCAATCGAATTTTACCGTTACCTTTGTGATAGTCGCTGACATCCATGATGCCGCCTTGAATAAAGTCCGGATAAATTTCAAATGGTTTATTCCGAAGAATTTTAATCTGGGCTTTTAGTAATTCGTTGAAATTATGAGACAGAACTTTGGTTGCCATTCCGACAGCGATTCCCTCGGTGCCCTGCATGAGCAATACCGGAACTTTCGCAGGCAGTGATATCGGCTCTTTATTGCGGCCGTCGTAGGAATCAATAAACTCCGTGATTTCTTTATTAAATAAAACTTCCCGTGCCAACGGCGATAATCTGCATTCGATGTAACGTGCAGCAGAGGCACCGTCTCCCGTGAAAATATTGCCGAAATTACCCTGCCGATCAATGAAATAGTCTTTATTTGCCAAATTCACCAATGCATTGCCGATAGATGCATCTCCGTGCGGATGGTACTTCATCGTATTCCCCACAACGTTGGCGACTTTATGGAATTTACCATCATCCATTTCCCATAGGGAATGTAAAATTCGACGTTGAACCGGTTTTAGACCGTCGTTAATATCAGGAATGGCCCTGTCTTTGATGACATAGGAAGCATATTCCATGAAATATGATGACATCATTTTTCTAAGTGCACTGGGTTCATCGGTTTGAATAACCTCTTGTTCAGATTCTTTGGGATCACTGGCAGAATCGTCTGCGTATGCGAATGATTCAGGTTGATTGTGTTTGTCGTTACTCATAACAGATTGTTAATGATGTATTCTCGTCGCTTTGGTGTATTTTGTCCCATAAAGAAACTTAGGATTTCCGGGACTTCATGAATTTTATCTACAGATACGTTGATCAGTCTGATATCGTCGCCAATAAACTGACCAAATTCGTTTGGAGAAATTTCTCCTAATCCCTTAAAGCGTGTTATTTCAGGTGCCCCTCCAAGCTCTTCGATTGCCCGAAGACGTTCCTGATCATCAAAGCAGTATATTGTTTTTTTCTTATTTCGAACACGGAACAATGGTGTTTCGAGGATAAATAGGTGTTCGGACAAGATAAGCTGTTCAAAATAATAGAGAAAGAATGTTAATAGAAGGTTGCGGATGTGCATCCCGTCATCATCAGCATCGGTAGCGATAATAACTTTTTCATATCTCAAACCTTCCAGTCCGTCTTCAATATTTAATGCCTTCATGACGCAGTAGAATTCGTCATTGCTAATAATAAGATCCCTCTTCTTGCCATAGCAATTGAGAGGTTTTCCTTTAAGAGCGAATATTGCCTGCTTATACACATCGCGACAACTGACCATCGATCCGGCCGCGGACTCTCCCTCAGTTAAAAAAATCATGGTCTCAGCACCTTTTTCTGAATCAGAATTAAGATGATATTTGCAATCTTTGAGCTTTGGTATTTTCAGGGATAGTCTTTTTGCTTTTTCTCTGCTGGCTTTTTTTACCGCTTGAATCTCTTTTCGAACCTTTTCATTTTGTGCGATTTTTTCGATGATTAAATCAGCAACATCTGTATTCTTAAATAGATATTTTGTGATTATATCTCTTATTGTCGTGACCAGTTCCCCTCGAATTTCGCTGTTTCCAAGCTTATTTTTAGTTTGCGATTCAAAAATAGGGTCTTTCAGTTTAACTGATATCGCCCCGATAATTCCATTACGCACATCGTCACCATCAAAACTCTTCCGGGCATATTCATTGACTCCTTTGAGTATACCCTCCCGAAATGCAGACTGATGAGTACCGCCATCATTCGTATACTGACCGTTGACAAAGGAATAGTACGTTTCTCCGAAATTGGCGGTATGGCAAAATGCAAATTCCAACATTTTATCTTTGTAGTGAATAATGTTGTATATTTTCTCGTCTTCGACCTTTTCCAGGATTAAATCGTGAAGTCCGTTTCTCGAATAGATTCGTTCTCTATTCAGATATAGGGAGAGTCCACTGTTGAGATAAGCATAGTTCCACAGTTGCCGTCGGATCAATGCGATATTGAATTTGTATTTCTTAAATAGTTCTGCTGACGGTGTAAACGTAATCACAGTCCCGTCGGCTTCTTCGGTTTTCCCATCGGCTTCATTTGTTAAGCTGCCATCTGCAAATTCTGCACATTTGTACTTGCCCTTCCGAATTGCCTTAACCTGGAAGTTTTCAGAAAGGGCATTAACCGCCTTTGTACCCACCCCATTGAGTCCTACGGAAAACTGAAATACATCGGTATTGAACTTGGCACCGGTATTAATCTGAGAAACACAATCAATGACTTTTCCCAGAGGAATCCCTCGCCCGTAATCTCGAATTGAGGCAACCTCTTCCTCAATATTGACTTCGATTTTTCTGCCGTATCCCATGATGAATTCGTCGATACCATTGTCGATCACTTCTTTTAGGAGGATATAAATACCGTCTTCGCTGTGCGAGCCGTTGCCCATACGGCCGACATACATGCCTGGACGCAGGCGAATATGTTCTAATGAGCTAAGTGTTTTTACCTTACTCTCATCGTAATTATGGGTATTGTCAGACATGTGCTTTTTTTATGGATAAATATCTATCGAAGCTATTACATTCTAAATCAGGCTAAATATTCACTGTAACCTATCCCGTAAAAAGTGTGACAGGGCAAGGGGATTTTTAAAAAAACCGTCTCTTCCCTTTGGGCATCACTGGATTGCCTTTCATTTGACCTTTGCCAGGTCTCTGTTTAGGTGGTTTTTCGAGGTGCAAAGAGTACCACTGTTCACCTAATCCGGCATTTGAAAAAAGATGAATTTTATTATTCGCGACATTTTGCCAGTTCCGATGTATCATTTCGTCATCGATTTTTTCCTTTGCCAATGTCAAAACTTCCAGGGCTCTGTCAATATCGTTTCGTTTTATTAATATCCATGCATATAAAGAATGGACAAGAATTCCTTTTTCGTATTTGAACTTTTTAATGCCCTTTTTATAGGTTTTATCCAGATCAGGTGAGTTATTATGATATTGTCGAACCATTTTCATGCATAATGTCAATGGTTCTAAAACAAATATTTTCGGCATGAGTTTATCAGCTTCATCAAATCGTTTTATTTGAAAATTCAACTGCATTTTCAGGGTGTTTATTTGACGTTCAGCGAATAAACTCCACTTGAACAGCGGGCGAATGGTTTCAAGGACTTCAAGTGCCTTTATCACACCGGCTTCAACCTTCTTTTCGACATTTTTTTCCATCATCTTCTGTGACCCCGCCGGTTTACTTTGAAATCGGTTGATCATCTTAAACGCGTCATTTTGAGATTCAGTGAGCATTCCCTGGACCTGATTGACTACGGTTGTCAGCTTTTTCCCAAAATAACGATTTAAGATTATGGCAACAGTTAAAAAGGCGGCAATACCAATGGTGATTACCCACCCTGTGCTCTCAATTTTCAAACTGGCTATGCCTGAAAATAAAATTCCACAACTAACTGCAATTATTAGGCTTAACATTTGTTATTGCTCCTGAGACAGCTGATTTTAAGATGGTTGGTTACAAAACTGCGGTGAATTTGATTGCCTATTTTTATAAAATTGGAGAAATGGGTTCTCGTTCAATGATGTTTATTTTATTTAAATATGATTCAGGTACAGAACCGTTAGTGAATAAAACGAAGTCCTTAAAGAAATACAGTTTAAGTAACGATTTAATTCATGGGATCTCCAATAAGAGAATAGGGACTGGTTTTGCCTATCTTTACATGAATTGTCTTGCCCAACAGATTTCTGGGATCGTCAAAAAATACAAGTTTATTATGCATGGTGCGTCCAAACCACCGATCTTTCTTTTTATTTTCTACCAGAACTTCTAATGTTTGGCCGAGTAATGATTTGTTTTTACGTTCTAATATTTCATACTGGGCTTCATCAATAATATTTCGTCTTTCCGTTTTTTCATCGTCAGTTACATCATCAATCATTTTTCGAGTGGCAATAGTCTTCGGCCGAGTCGAATATTTTGAGATATGTATCTTGTCAAATTCAATATCTTTTACCAGTTGATACGTATCATTAAACTGATCATGACTCTCATTAGGAAAACCGACAATAATATCTGTATTAATTGTTGCACCGGGTATAATGGTGCGGATTCTGTCGATCAATTTACAATAATCTTCACAGGTATAACCCCGCCTCATATTTGCTAACACATTATTATTCCCTGCCTGGACCGGAATCTCGATATGGGGACAGACTTTATCTAATTCTTCAACGGTATACAACAAGTCATCTGTCATCCAGTTTGGGTGGCTTGTTAAAAAACGAATTCGTTCAAGCCCATCGATCTCGTGGATCTTTCGTATTAACCCGGACAGACTCTCATTTTGATCCAGGTCAGCACCGTATCGGTCTACGATTTGACCCAGCAGCATGACTTCTTTGATCCCTTGAGAAACCAGGGTATTTATCTCGGTCAAAATCTCATTGGGACGTCGGCTGCGTTCGACGCCTCTGCGATACGGAATAATACAAAATGTACATGCATGGGAACAGCCAAGAACAATTGGGACAAATGCTGTCACAGCATTTCCACGCTGATTCATTGGAAGCAGGTTTTTTGCATCTTGAATTTTATCGCGCAGCCTGCGATCGGATTTTTCCTGATTTCTCAGCTCTTGTAAAAAATGATGACGTTCAAGATAATTGATTAGCGGTGTTGAATCTGAGGGTGGCATAAACACATCAACATAAGGGAATCGATGTTTAAGGGTCGGTGCTTCTTTCATGCCAACCATACATCCCATGAGTCCAATGGTTAAATCAGGATTTTTTTCTTTTGCCGTTTTTAATGAGCCCAATCGACCATAAATTTTATTTTCAGCCTGTTGACGGACCACACAGGTATTTAAAACGACAAGATCTGCGTTGTCAGGTTCCGGTGTAGATTTAAAACCAATTGTTTCCAGTTGAGATGCTAAGTGCCTCGAATCTGCTTCATTCATCTGACAGCCAATCGTCCAGAGGTGATATTTTTTCGTTTTTAACATTACGCGATGTGATAAATTGGTGATTTACTTTAGGATTATGTCAGTAATCTACATTTTGACATACTCATGTCAAAAACAGGCCGTCTGCTGATTAGATTACTTTTGGCAATTGATAAGGTCAATATTGCCGTTTAATGATAAGCAGTAAATATCGAAAAAGCGTTTGCTTGCGGTATAGTAAAACTGATTTTTACAATTTGATACTGTAACAGCAAAAATTAACCGCTGTTTTCTTATAAACTGAATTTTAAATAGTAAACTGTATTAACATTCTCATGTTACCACTGTTAGATAAAAACCGGGAACCTCACTGGGTACTGTCCCAGGCTGAAGGATTTGCGAATCAACCAAAAGACTTTGACTGGCTGGGCAAAAATATTCCATGCCAAAAAGCCTGTCCTGCAGGTACTGATATTCCTGAATATTTACATGCAGTTTCCCAGGGTAATTTTGAACAGGCTTATTTTATAAATCTAAGAGATAATGTATTTCCTGCTGTACTCGGGCGGGTGTGTTCCAGACCATGTGAGCCGGCTTGCCGGCATGGATGGGAAGGCTTAGGAGATCCGGTTGCAATCTGTTTTTCAAAACGTTCATCCGCTGATTTTATGCATAAGAATCCAGTTGTATTACCTAAAATATTTGGACCAACAGATAGAAAAGTTGCGGTTATCGGGGCTGGAGTCGCTGGATTGGCTGCAGCTCGGGATTTAGCGTTATTCGGACATGATGTGGTCGTCTACGAAAAACACTCATCGCCTGGCGGAATGTTAAATCAGGGGATCCCCGAATTTCGCCTGCCAAGAAGCATAATTGAAAAGGAAGTTCATCAGGTTGAACTCTGTGGTGTTAAGATTGTTTGCGATACTCATATCGGAGAGACTGTGTCATTGCAGGAACTGGTCATGAAAAATGATGCTGTAATTATGGCAGCGGGTACCTTGAAACCAAACATGCTTCACATTCAGGGGAATCATTTCTCAGGCATCACTCATGGGCTCGATTATTTACTGCAGGTCAACGAATTCAATAACAATCGGATTGGTCAGAATGTGCTTGTTATTGGTGGTGGATTTACGGCAATGGACTGTGCCAGAACATCGTTGCGTTCCGGTGCAGAGTCTGTCAAGGTTTATTACAGGCGTTCTCGAAATGAGATGTTAGTAACTGACGAAGAGATTCGTGAGCTCGAGGTGGAAGGAATACCAATCCACTATCAGGTCGCTCCAATACGTTATCACGGTGACAGTTCAGGGAGGTTTACAGCAATTGAATTTGTAAAAACTGAGCTTGGTAAGAATGATGAAAGCGGCAGGTGCAAACCAACTGAAATTTCAGGCAGTGAATTTCAGGTTTCTGCAGATATGGTTCAGCTTGCTACGGGGCAATTCCCTGAAACGGAGTGGATTGATCAATCGTTGAAAACGGATTTGGTTGATAAAAATGGGTGGCTGATCAGTGGTCATTCAACATCGACTGCGGTTGATAAAATTTTTGTTGCCGGTGATTTTGCTTTAGGTGCGACAACATTAATCGATGCAATTGGCCATGCTCGGAGATGTGCTCGAGATGTAGATCGGTTCTTATGTGGGAAAGATCGACTGTTTGACGTAGTTTCAGTAGAAAATATCGATAACAACAGTCGTAACCCCAAGCATAATTCAATTTCACTTCACGTGATGCCGATGATTCCACCTGGTGAAAGGACCTTGACTGCAGAAGTTGAAACCGGCTATCTGAAGGCTGATGCAAAGAAAGAGGCTTTGCGCTGTTATTTATGCCATTTCAAATATGAGATAGATAATGAACTGTGTATATATTGTGATGGATGCCTCAGGGTAATGCCGGTTGAAAATTGTATTGTTAAAGTAAATTCATTGACCTATGATGACGATGGACAAATTACAGGCTATATCCGGTCGCAAAACTCGTACGATTATAATATGTTATATATTGATCAAAACGAATGTATTCGTTGTGGTGCATGTGCTGATGTTTGCCCGGTGGAGTGTATTCCAATTCAAAAAGTTTCGAAAAAAAATGTTACAGAAGATCAATTATGTAAGTAAGCTGGCTATGTGATACGGGAAAAAATAGAAAAAATTAAGGGAAATGCCATGGGCATACAGTAATTTTTTCAACGTTTCACGGCAGCTTTGCCGGCCGCCTCAAATTGACATAATATTTCTTGAACTCTTTTCCTAAAATTATCCCGCGGGATCGCATGAGAGAATCGGTAAAGTCTGTGATTCGGATTCAACATAAACCACTGTAAAGAAATTGTTACTCTTTACCATTCCGGGATTGCCCCTGCATTAGGTTCTCCTTAAATGAGTTCAACGGGATTGACCGGTTATTACGATAATACAGTTAATTTTTCGGTCATCTCATCAACTGATATATAATACATAACATATTGAATAAAAGTATATTAAATCGTTTTTCAGGATCGGCTAAATTAAAGAAACAGATCCAGCCGGCGCTCCAAAATTTGGAGAGGGAAAAATTTTATAAAAGGTCTTCGGGAATAGTCAGTCCGACTTTTTGAGTACATTCCAAAAAATCACTTGGCAGTTTAGCCTGGAAGGATTTCAATTCTCCCGTAGTTGGATGATGAAGTTTTAATGTCAGGGCATGCAGCATTTGCCTTGGAAAGAATACATCGTTTACTTTTCTTTTGTTATAAACGGTATCACCGGCAACGGGTAATTTTATATAGGCCAGATGAACACGAATTTGGTGAGTTCTACCGGTTTTTATATTTATTTTTAGCAGTGAGTAAGCGTTGGATTGTGCTACAACATGGTAGGACGTAATCGCATTTTTTCCATTCTCGGTTACCACACTCATTTTTTTACGATTTCTCTGGCTGCGACCGATAAGAGTTTCAATCGTACCCGAGTTATAGTCAGATATTCCATGAACTAAGGCCAGATATTCTTTGACGGTATTTCCTTGCTTAAACTCTTCTGTTAAATTTGATTTCGCCGTTTTATTTTTTGCAACGATCATAACTCCAGTAGTGTTTTTATCGAGACGATGGACGATGCCCGGTCGTAAATCTGTGTCATGCATTTTGCTGAATGAGGTAAAATCATGATTGAGCAGGGCATTCGCCAGGGTGCCGTCTTTTATTCCTGCTCCGGGATGAACGACAAGATACGCAGGTTTATTGATAATCAGTATATCCTGATCTTCGTATATAATTGTAAATTTTATGCCGGGGTCAGGGAGTAATCTATTTTTTTTATTCTCCGGCCACTCAATTGTTATCCTGTCATTACATGAGAGACTGGATTTTTTTTGAGTATTTTTCCCATTTAGCAAGATGGAACCCTGTTTAATCATTTTCTGCAAAGTACTTCTGGAGAGGTCAGAAAATTGTTTAGATAAAAACTGGTCCAGTCTCACTCCGGATTCACTTTCGCTTAGTATAATTTCGACATCTCGAACAACGGGATCAGGTGACATTTACTGTTTTCTTGTTTTTGATAAAAAATATGATTCCTATAGGAAATAATATTAAACATATAATTTGTGAAATTGTCATTCCTGAATAGTACGAAAGATAATCCCCTCTGAAAAACTCGTTTGTAAACCGACCTGCTGAATATAGGACGAGGTAAAGTGAAAATAATTGTCCTTTATGCTTAAATCTTTTCGCTGAAAATATGAGAATTAGCCACACTCCTATATTAATCAGACTCTGGGAAATTTGTGTTGGGACTACGGGTACACATTCCGTTGCGTAAGGTGCGATCACATGCTTATTAATTTGCGTAGAAAATATAATTGAATCCGATGGATACTTTATTGAAAACCAGCTGTTAGCAGGGATGCCGAAGCAACAGCCATTAATGAGACAGCCGATACGGCCAATTGCTTGTGATAGAGGCAGTGTCAATGCAAACAAATCAGCAATGATCCAAAAATCCAGTTTTTTTCGTTTGATGTACCAGGTCACAGCGGTCCCTGCACCGATAAAACCGCCATAATAAACTAATCCGCCATGATCAATTCTTATGATTTCTAATAGATTATTGGAATAATCCTCAAAGTTTAGAACGACATATAAAAGCCTGGCTCCTGTTATCCCACCGAGAATCGCATAAAAACATAAATCAGACACATGTTCAGGATCAATATTGAACTTTACTGCCCTGTAATGAATAATAAAGAAACCTGCCATTACGGCTGAGGCAACACATATTCCATACCAGTATATAGGGATGTTTCCAACCTGAAATGCGATTCTGTCGATCATTGATTTACTGCCGGGTTCGTATACTAAAAAGTTTCGTCTCTAATAAGAATGATTCATAAATCGACAGAACCTATTTTCCTTGCTCGCCGTTTTCAATATTCAATTGTAATTCAAATTGATATTCGGAGGGTCTTACTTTTTAAACAGATTAAGTCTTGGCTTATGATTTCCCTCTATAAACGCAATTAGCATAATTGAGGAGATTATAACCCTCATTATCGTCAGATATTATACAATCTATTGGAATGTAATCGGTCAGCCTGGTTTGAAAACAGATTGGCAATCAGTATTATAGCATTCCAATTTAAAAGACTGACTTTATTTTTTCTTTGTTCAAGATAAACGCATTTATCTTTAAAAAAGGTTTATATAAATGGATGAAAAATCACAAGATGTTGATATTAAGCATATTGCCGGTTTAGCTCGATTGAATCTAAATGACAGTGAAATTAGCCGTTATGAAACGGATATAAATGCAGTATTGACTCATGCTGAGCAATTGTCAAAGGTTGATTTATCTGATGTCAGCCCCACAGCTCATGCTGTGTCAATTACAAATGTGATTCGAAATGACGATGAAGGCGTGTCAATGAGTCGCAGTAACGTCCTGGATAACGCACCGGATGTGCTTGATGATGAGTTAATTAAGGTCCCGGTTGTAATTAGTAGTAATTCGGAGGATTCAGCCTGAAATGAGTACCGTACAAAAGTTTGTATTCAAACATAACCCGGGTACGATCCACGAAGCATCGGATGCTTTGGAAACTGGAGATCTCAGTTCAGTTAAATTATGTGAAGGTTTGATTGACCGAATTGATAGCGTCGACAGCGAAATTAACGGTTTTCTAAGCGTTGACAAAGATCAGATATTGGAGGATGCAACTGCTTCAGATTCCAGACGGAAAAATGGCAAAGAACTGAGCCCTTACGATGGCATACCCATCGCAATTAAGGATAATATTTCTGTAAAGGATCAGACGTGTGGCTGTGCATCAAAAATCCTTGAAGGCTTCGCCTCTCCCTATAATGCAACGGTTATTAATAATCTGCGAAAAAATGGTGTTGTTTGTTTCGGACGGACAAATATGGACGAGTTTGCAATGGGGTCTACAACAGAGTTCAGTGCTTATAGGAAAACATCAAATCCCTGGGATGTCGGCCGCGTTCCGGGTGGCTCAAGCGGTGGTTCTGCTGCCGTCATTTCATCAGGGCAGGCACTTGCGGCATTAGGGTCGGATACAGGAGGATCCATTAGGCAGCCTGCGAGTTTTTGCGGTGTTGTAGGGCTAAAGCCTACCTATGGAAGAGTCTCACGATATGGCTTGGTTGCCTTTGCATCGTCTCTTGATCAGATTGGGCCGATTACCCGTGATGTTGAGGATGCTTCAATTTTGTTTGAACTTATCTCTGGTCATGATGAATTGGATTCTACTTCCTTACCTAAGAGCAATTTCAATTACGCTGATTTGCACGATGAATTCGATATTAATTCGCTAAAAATTGGTATCCCCAAAGAATTTCTTGAAGTTCAGGGTTTATCAACTGATGTGAAAGGAGCATTTGAAAAATCAATTTCAATTTTCAAATCTCATGGATGCGGAATTGTTGAAGTAACGTTACCTAATCTTGCTTATGCTGTTTCATCATATTACATCATTGCGACTGCTGAGGCGAGTTCCAATCTTTCCAGGTTTGATGGTATTCGATATGGAAACCGGGTAGATAAGTCATCAGATTTACTCGACATATATCTGGATTCAAGGGAAAATGGATTTGGAGAAGAAGTAAAAAGGAGAATTTTGTTAGGTACATATGTTTTAAGCAGCGGCTACTACGATGCATATTATTTGCGGGCACAAAAAATGAGGACACTTATTCGAGATGATTTTAATAAAGCATTCAGTGCATGTGATTTATTATTGAGTCCAGTTTCTCCAATTTCAGCATATCCATTCGGTTCGGTCAGTGATCCTTTGCAAACGTATTTATCTGATATTTATACAATTCCAGTTAATTTAGCCGGGAATTGTGCAATTTCGGTTCCAACATCATTTGATGGCGACGGTATGCCCATTGGAACTCAATTAATTGGAAATTTCATGGAAGAAGTAAAGCTTCTTCAGGCAGCAAGTTGGTTTGAATCTGTAAATGATATCGGGAAACAAACATGAAGTTTGATGTTATTATCGGGTTGGAAGTTCATGTCCAGGTCATGACAAAATCTAAAATGTTTTGCAGTTGCCCGAACCGATATGGTTCAGATCCCAATACGTTAGTCTGTCCGATATGCATGGGATATCCCGGTGTACTGCCTGTTCCTAATAACGAGGCAATACGTAAAACATTATTGGCCGGGTTGATGTGCGAATGTAACATTGCTCTTTACAGTAAATTTGACCGTAAGAGTTATTTCTATCCGGATATGCCTAAAAATTATCAAATTTCACAATATGATCTGCCGTTTTGTGAGGATGGAAAAGTGGTTATTTCCGGGAAAGGGCTCTCGAAAGAATTTGTAGAAACAAAACCTATAGGTATTACGCGTATTCATTTGGAAGAGGATGTTGCTAAATCGACTCATTTCAGACAATGCAGCGGTATCGATTTTAATCGGGCTGGCGTTCCTTTAATGGAAATTGTCAGCGAACCGGATATATCAACGCCGGACGAAGCATACATTTATTTAACCGCATTAAAACAGATCATGCAATATGCTGACATCAGTGACTGTGATATGGAGAAAGGTCAAATGCGGTGTGATGTGAACGTATCCTTAAAATCACCTGAATCGCCGACATTAAATGCTAAAACAGAGGTAAAAAATTTAAATAGTCTCAAGGCAGTTCACCGTTCCTTACTCTATGAAACAGAGCGGCAATCGGAGGTACTGGAAGGAAATGGTCAACTTATTCAGCAGACACGAGGTTGGAACGATGATATAGGTGAAACGTATATTTTAAGAACAAAAGAAGATGCTGCGGATTATCGATATTTTCCTGAACCCGATCTCATGCCTGTAGAGATATCATCAGATTATTTAGAAAAATTAAAAAAGGAAGTACCGGAAACACCGGCTCAACGGTGTGCCCGGTTTATTCGTGAATTTGCTATCCCGGAATATGATGCATCTGTATTAACATCAAATAAATCATGTGCTGATTACTTTGAAAAATGTATCAGTTTTGGCTCTGACGCTAAAAAAACATCAAACTGGACAATGGTTGAGCTGTTAAGAGAATTATCTCAAGCAAATAAGACATTTGATCAATGCCCTGTCAACCCTGAGAATTTTGCCGAACTGATTAAATTGATTGATAATAAAACCATTAACGGAAAAATTGCAAAAGCAGTGTTTAGTGACATGTTTAGTTCCGGAAAAACAGCGTTGGAAATCATTGATGAAAAAGGATTAAAACAGGTCACCGATACTGACGAGATTCTTCAGTTTGTGAAAAAAGCTGTTGAATCTAATCCAACCCCTGTACAGCAGTTAAAGGAAGGGAAATCAACAGCATTGAATTTCCTGGTTGGGCAAGTCATGAAGTTTAGTAAAGGAAAAGCAAATCCACAATTGGCTTCTGATATGATAAAGAAGGAATTAAGCTAGGCTGTTTATTTTGTATTTGCGGGCTGAAACAATTGTCGATGTTCTTTGAGCATATTTGATACATTTTCAGAATTAATATCTATATATCTCAGTGCGAATACTTCTTCCAGACTCGAATTCATTAATTGTTTATCGTATGAACGTAATCCCCGGGGGACAACACATGCAGAGATTTCGTTCTCGAATATCATGCCTCCCTTATTGCAGAGATTATTGGTAAGAAGACCTAATAATAATTTTCCTTCATTTATTTTTATCCAGGTCTTACTGCCTGTAAAGTTTCCCGGAAGGTCTGTCAAGAGAATTATAATATTGCATTTTTCATGTTTAATCACCAGATCATCAATCATTCCTGCGTCGACGTGCAGGTCGGGATCGAACGAGCTATCCTCAATTGTATTTGATTCCTTGTTTTCGATACTTATAAATTCTTCTTTAATCCCGTTAATGTATCGATAAATTCCCATTTTAAACCCTTCAATAAACGCATCATGGTAATTTTAACCCGTTTCAGTCTGCTGTTTATTAACGATCAATGCCTGTGATTCACCTCTTGCTAATAGTGAAAATTGCTTGCCAAAGTAATGGCCTAATGCTCGTTGTGAGGTGAGTTCGTTTTCTAATCGCTGCTGTTTTACGTTTGCATTGCCAGGTTGAGAATTAATTGTTAAGACTATTAGAGCAATTAGAGATCCCGATGCCCAGAAAACGGCAGCTGAGTTTGTGCCCATTATTTTATCCAATTTAAAATTTGACGACAAGGGATGTCGTTTCCGCGATTTTGAATTTCGGAACGATAAAATGGTGAGTGATAATGTTATGATCAAAAATAAATATTGCATAACAGTTTACGAAAAGTTAATTATTGAAAGTATTAACGCGATTGTAGAAACTCTGTATAAACCGGAGTAATTAAGCCTCAATAGTCCTTGAGCTAAACGGCTAAGCCTTATGAATAGATCATATGTGGTAAAATCATCCGGCTAAACAGAGATGAAATTTGTTTCAGCATTCATAATCTGATTTGTTAAGTGTACTGTCACCTTCAACAGTTTAAAATAATCTTTCACAATCAGCAACCAAGAATTGATTTTCGTCATTCGAAAATAAGAGTATTGCACCTTTGTTTAGCTATGGTAAATATTAACATTATGCAATTGACTCCAGTTGAAAATTTTTCGATCTGATTTATATATCAGAAAATATGGATAATACGTACTTATATAACCAATATCAATTACGTATCCAGCAGTTTTCCCTCGTGGAACTGCTTGTTGTTTTAGTCATTATGGGAGTTATGCTGGGAATGTTTCTACCTGTCTTCAATAATATGACCTCTCGGAATAAACTGAATTCCAGTATTCGCATAATAGGATCCCGGATAAATCTGGCCCGTCAATATGCACAATCCAATCGTGAATTTGCTGCGTTGATTACTCCTGCTGAATTAACGAACGTCGCACCAGTTACCAACCCCGCTTTGGATTTGGATGATGAAAAAAAATATAGAGCCTATCGATTGGCAGTTGTTACCCTAAGTGCCGGCACTTATACGTTTAGCAGTTGGATCGAAGGGACAAAGTGGGAATATCTGCCAACGGGTTATTCTCTTATGGAAGTTGACGATGATATGGGGGTTCAAAAAATCGTTGGAGGATCTCTTGCTTATACAACCGATCCGGAAGATAATAATGCAAGCAAGGTTAATGGGGTTCCGTTTGATTCGCCTTTGTTCGATGCGACAACTGATTTTACCGCAACCTGCAGAGCACTTATTTTCGCAAAATCAGGTAAACCGCGACCCGTAGGCGATCATCGCTATGTAACCATTGGTGAAGCAACCAGGTTAAATGGTTTTTGGGTTGTAAAAAACCCGTTTACAGACTCAGATACCGCAGCGGATAATCCGAACAGAAGTGCGTCCAATCAACTGACGATCAAAGTCAATGCATTTACTGCAGGTTTGAAATATATTGTGCCTGAGAAATATACTGATTATGACTGATTCATTTTTTCTAAGGTCTATAGGTTTCGTTTTCAACTTTTTCGTCGGTTTGATATAGTAATGCTGTGACATCACCACACTGTTAATCTATTAAATTTACAGTCGGCAATCCAGTTTTTTAATCATTCTGGAAATTAGGAGAAGTTCCGTTTCGGTTGCTGTTCTTTTGATTTAATTAGTTTATTGAAGTGCTAATTTTATAAGATTAACCGTGTATAATTTCAAAGGAAAGACCTGTGACACATTTGACAGAAGGATCCCGGGCTCCTCATTTTGAAGGAATTAATCAACATGAGGATAAGGTTTCAATTAGAGATTTTGAGGGAAAATATATTATTCTTTATTTTTATCCGAAAGATGATACACCCGGATGTACAAAAGAAGCCTGTTCATTGCGTGATGGTATTAATAAGTTGAATCAGAATGACGCAGTTGTTATTGGTGTGAGTCCGGATTCAGTAAAATCGCATAAACGCTTTGCAGAAAAATTTGAATTATCGTTTCACTTACTGGCCGATGAAGACAAGACGATTGTAAAGACATACGGAGTGTGGGGGGAAAAATCTATGTATGGGAAAAAGTACCCGGGAGTCTTTCGAACTACGTTTATTATTGACTCTGGAGGGATTATTAAAAAGATAATTAAAAAAGTGAAAACAGATGCCCATGCAGATCAAATTCTGGAAATTTTATAAGAATTATTGTGGTTTCCTGTTTTTTTTGTTATTCTCTTACATCCTCTTTGTGGGCGTTTGATATAAGTGGAGAGTTAACTGTATTCAAAAAGCACGGAAACGAACCATTACCTGATGCGTCAAATGCAATTGTTTATATTTCCGGGATTAAAACTCTGCCCCCTTCTGAGCCCGCGATATCAGAGCAAATGAGCATTTTTAATACCAACAATTTAAATTATTTCATATTTATTTTACCGGCTTCATTTCACCGGAATTTAACCGATTAACATAATCATCCGCCAGTTTTTTTACTTTTCCTGAGATGATAATCATACCGATAATATTAGGAAAAGCCATGCTTAGGAGCATTAAATCAGCAAAACCAATGACATTTTCCAGGCTTAGGAATGGGCCGAGGATAATAATGAGAACATAAACAAGTCTATAAACAGGAACTGTTTTTTCCCCGAACAAATAGACCGTGCTTCTTTCACCATAATAACTCCAGGATATCACAGTAGAATATGCGAATATAGCAACAGCCACAGATAACAATATAGGCATAAATGAACCCAGAGTACTAAACGCCTTTGCTGTAATTTGAACTCCTTCACCAGCAAGTTCCGGATCTAAATGCGATCCGGTTATTAGAATTGACAATGCCGTCATTGTACACACCACATGTGTATCTATAAATGGTCCGATCATCGCGACAGTTCCTTCACGAATTGGTTCATTTGTCCTCGCTGCTGAGTGAGCAATTGCGGCAGATCCAAGTCCAGCTTCATTTGAAAATGATGCTCTCTTAATCCCCTGGAATAAAACGCCCGCAAAGCCTCCAAAGGCAGCCTCGGGAGACACAGCCTGATTGACAATACTTTTTAGCAGAGGAATGACTTCGGATATATGACTGACAATTATTAACATACAAACACTACAGTAAAATAGGCACATTAATGGTACAAGCTTACAGGTAACTTCACCGATCCGCTTTATTCCACCTATTATGACAATTCCCACAAGAAACGCCAGACCAAGACCGATAACCAGTTTGTAATTCTCCAAAACGGGGAACTGCCATGAAAGTAACTTATATGTTTGGTTTGCCTGAAACAAATTTCCTCCTCCAAAGGAAGCCCAAATTGTTAAAAACGCAAAAAGTCCCCCAAGTAGTTTTCCAAATCCTGACAGATTGGGAAATCGTTCAGTTATACCTTGTTCCAAATAAACCATCGGGCCACCTAAAACCTGACCCTCGTTATCGACTTTACGATATAATTGTGCAAAAGTGCATGACGAAAATTTCATGCTCATGCCAAAAAATGCGACGACCCACATCCAAAAAACGGCACCGGGGCCTCCAAGTGAAATGGCAACTGCGACTCCGGCGATATTGCCTAATCCAACGGTTGCAGCCAATGCTGAAGTTAACGCCTGAAAATGGGTAACTTCACCGACATCATCAGGATTATCGAATTTACCTCGAATTACATCAAAACTGTGTCGAAACAGCCGGATGTTGATGAATCGATACCGAAACGTAAAAAATAACCCGCCCAATACCATGATAATTAAGAGGAAGGGCATTTTAATTGTTGAGGTAATCGGAACTGGATAAAACAGAACCGGAGCAATTATTCCAACCAACTTACCAAAAAAACTGTTCGTTTTGTCCTGTATGATTTTTGGTGCGGAATTATTCTCAACAGTTGCTGATTCTTCGGGGGACTGAATTATTTTTGATTCAATTTGATCGACCGTTTCTGCAGTATTGAGCTCCGGGAGAACAGGTGCAGAAGAATTACTGTCATCTTGACTAAACAATAATCCAATGAAAAGCAATGTACAAAACCCGATAAACAACAATGTTCGTTGTGATTTAAATAAATTCTTATCCATTTTTTCCCCTTGTTTTTACAGTAAAACACCAAGTTAATTTACAAAGATTAGATGTCAATAAAACGTCACCGTAAATAATCATCGGCATCCGGAGAATTTCTGATATTTATGAATAGGTGATTGTGGATACTGGTAGAATTGGAAAAATCCTAAGTAATTTTAAGATGCCTATCATTATTTTCCTTAGTTTCTGTAAGTTTTACAATTGTCATGAGTTATTTTCATTGCAATATAACAGTTGTTTACCAATACATTAAGCAACATGATCGGGGCTGCTTTTAATGTCTATTTAATCTGAATCTCAGATTAAATAGACAACCATAAATTTCATTGGTGCAACTTTTTGAAACTTAGGCATTTACATTTTATTTTGGTGGGGATTTCACTGACATTGAGCTCGGGATGTTTGCATTTCGAACAAGTTATCGAGATACGAGAAAATAATAAAGGCGTATTTCAATATAACATATCGATGCCCATTGATATTTATCAATCAATGAAAGACACCGAATCGATTGCTCCGCATACGATCTTTCAATTTTTTGATCCTAAACATGGAAACAGCTATTTTGCTGATGAACCTGGTTTAAGTATTGATCGGTATCGGGTTTATGAACGAAAAGATAGAATTTATGTTAAAATAAAAGGCTTGATTAGTAACCTGAAAAAAACTTTGGACTCAAAAAAACTCGGAGATTTTTCATTAATAAAACATTCTGAGGACGATACATATTTACTGAGATTGAGTCTTGAGCCTCATTCAGATTTTTTCAAAAAAGACACAGACCCTGAAAAAATGGAGAAAATGAGAAACCTTCTCAAAGGCACAACATTGTCGTTAACACTAAAAGTACCGAATAAAATTGTAGACAGTTCAGCAAGAATAGAATCAAAAAAATCCGTTAAGTGGATTTTTGATATCAGTAAGAACGATGATTTTCTAAAAAACAGACCGGATATTTTTGTAAGCTTTAAATAGAGTAACTGTCACATCTGTTTTACAGTCTTTTTTAATCCGCCTCAGCAGGTATGCCGGAATACATTAAATCTGAATAGTTATATTTCTTCAGCTTTATGCTTCAACAATAATAGATTCTTGTCCGGGTTAATTTGAAATCTGAAATTATCAAGGAGATCCTCAACCTTAGGGCTTTCTTCCAGTAGTCTTTCGTCGTTAACAAAACCTTTAGCCATGTTGTTGCTGTTGCTCTTTAAAAATCTGTTGCTTTTTTTGGTTGAATTCTTCTTCTGTTAACAAACCATTCTTTTTCAAATCAGCTAATTTTTTAATTTCATCTGCCCCACCGTGTGAGGTGTCATTTTTTACAACAACATCAACATTATTTGGGTATGGATTTGTGCATGCCCATACAAGAGCAAGAACCCAGAAAACACCAGTCAATCCAAGAAGTAGGTTAAATACGAAAATTGCGGGTATTGAAGGATGCTTTCTAATTTCAGCTACAATCGTTGGAAAAAAATAGCTGCAAAAAAGCAATGAAAAGAAAAATATTATTAAAAAAGCGTCTTCCATATTACAATGATTATTAGTTAATCTTTGTATCTTATCTACTTCTTATGTGTACATATTGAAAAAAACCATTGCAATACGTGAAGCAATATCAATAGTATCCCTTTTTTTTATTTTTGTTGTCAATAATTCTCTTTATAGTTTTGTAAAAGATTTTTGAAAGTGTCAACCTTTTTTAAAACCAGTAAAACCAAGGACACCCCTTACAAAGGAATCGACTGCTTAAAAAACTTTTACCTTAAAAATAATTGTTTATACCGTATTGATATGGGATATTACCGTGATTGCGGGGTGAATAATTAAAAATAGCATTTCCTCCAATACCTTCGAGTTACAAATTATTAAAATCAATCGCACAGAATTGACTCCGGATTTCATATGACTGAGAAAAAAGCAGCAGCGAAAAACGATAAAGGCTTTGAAGAGTCACTGTGGGCTTCGGCGAACCGGCTTCGCGGGAGCGTCGAGTCCTCGGAGTATAAACACGTGGTACTGAGCTTATTTTTCCTTAAATTTGTTTCGGATAAATTCGAGGAGCGTCGGCAAGAACTGATTGCAACAGCCAGGCAGAAATACACAGACATGGTGGAATTCTATACCATGCACAATGTGTTTTACCTGCCGGAGACCTCCCGCTGGAGCTACATCCGTCAGCACGCGAAGCAGGACGACATCGCAATCAAGATCGACTCTGCCCTCACCGCCGTCGAAAAAAGCAATACCTCGCTCAGGGGAGCGTTGCCGGACAACTATTTCTCCCGCCTCGGTCTGGATAACAGCAAGCTTGCTGCTCTCATCGATGCGATCAACAACATCGACACGGTCGGGGACAGGGAAGAGGACACCGTCGGCCGGGTCTACGAATACTTCCTCGGCAGGTTCGCCGCCTCCGAGGGCAAGCTCGGGGGCGAGTTCTACACGCCTAAGTGCGTGGTCAATCTGATTGCCGAGATGATCGAACCCTACAAAGGCAAGATCTACGACCCCTGCTGCGGCTCGGGCGGCATGTTCGTTCAGTCCGTCAAGTTTGTGGAAAGCCACCACGGCAGCAAAAAAGACATCTCCGTCTACGGGCAGGAGTTCACCGCCACCACCTACAAGCTGGCGAAGATGAACCTTGCCGTACGCGGACTCTCCGCCAACCTCGGCGAAGTCCCCGCCGACACCTTCTTCAAGGATCAACACCCCGATCTGAAGGCCGACTATATCATGGCCAATCCCCCCTTCAACCTGAAAGACTGGCGCGGTCCCGACGAACTCGTTCATGACAGCCGCTGGAACGGCTGCGAAACCCCGCCCGCCGGCAATGCCAATTACGCCTGGATTCTTCATATAGTCTCGAAGCTCTCCGAAAACGGCGTCGCCGGCTTCGTCCTGGCCAACGGCTCCATGTCCACCAACACCGGCAGCGAAGGGTCAATTCGTCAGAGACTACTTGAAAACGACCTTGTCGACTGCATGATCGCACTGCCCGGTCAACTCTTTTACACCACCCAGATTCCCGTCTGCCTCTGGTTCCTGACCAAAAACAAGAAGGGCACAGCGAATAATGCCGGTGTCGCTCCCACCCGAAACCGGCAGGGCGAGACCCTCTTCATCGATGCCCGCAAGATCGGCTCCATGATCAGCCGGACACAAAAGGAGCTGACTGCTGAGGACATTTCCAAAATTGCGGAAACGTATCACCGTTGGAAATCCAATCTCCCTTCTCCCTCTGGGATAAGGGCGGGGGATGAGGGTCAGTCAAGCTATGAGAATATCCCTGGATATTGTTATAGTGCAACACTGGCAGATATCAAAAAACATGATTATGTATTGACCCCAGGACGTTACGTGGGCGCGGCGGTCTTGGAGGATGATGGCATCCCGTTTGAAACCAAAATGACCGAGCTGAGCCAGACGCTCTACGAACAGATGGAGGAGTCCGCGAAGCTCGATGAGGTGATCCGAAAAAACCTGGAGGACCTCGGGTATGGGAAGTGAGTGGACAGAAGGCACGTTAGCAGACATCGCAGAGGTGCTGATGGGACAATCACCTCCCGGAAAGGATTGCTCAAAAGAGCCAATTGGACCGTCTTTATTGAACGGACCAACGGAGTTCGGCTCTCATTCGCCTGAGACAAGGCAATACACGGAAAACCCAAAGAGGATGTCTAAAGATGGCGACCTCTTGTTCTGCGTCCGGGGATCGATAGGAAGAATGAATTGGTCAGATCAAGAATACGCGATTGGCCGAGGACTCGCGGCCATTCGGCATAAGGATCCGGACTGCCAACAATATCTACGTGGTGTAATTGACTACCGATTGGACGAACTGCTTTCAGTAGCTACTGGGTCAACATTCCCAAACGTAAGCAGAAACCAAATCCTCGGAATTAAGGTAAACATCCCACCCCTACCCGAGCAGAAAGAGATTGCTCACATCCTGGGATCACTGGATGACAGGATTGAGTTGAATAACCGGATGAATGCGACGCTCGAAGGAATGGCACAGGCACTTTTTAAGAGCTGGTTTGTGGACTTTGACCCGGTGATCGACAATGCCCTCGCCGCCGGCAATCCGATACCGCCTGCATTGCAGGCGAAGGCTGAATTAAGAATGCTGAATGCTGAATCAGAAAACTCCTCCACTCATCATTCATCACTTAGCACTCATCATTCTCTTTTCCCCGCCGCCTTCGAGTTCACCGAACAACTCGGCTGGATTCCCGAGGGGTGGGACGTCGCAAAAGCTGAAAACTTAGTTACTCGACACAAAGTAAAACAGAAGTTCACGAAGAAGAACGCGTTGAATGAAGGGCCGGTTCCGATTTTCGATCAAGGAGCAGGCCTTCTTTTGGGATATAGCGAACTTCCCGCTGACCAAGATTCCTCAAAAGAGAATCCCAGATTTATTTTCGGCGACCATACCTGCATTACCCACTTGTCGACCAAGCCCTTTTCAGTAGGCCCAAATGTAATTCCCCTTTCAGCGAAGACACATGCTCCTTACTGGACCTACTACGCGATTAAGGATATCCAAGAATTCCAAGAATACCGACGGCACTGGATGGAGTTCTCAATCAAAGAGACCTTGCTGCCGTCACCGGAGTTAGTAGCTGTTTTCAACGACCACGCTAAAGAGTTTCGTGCGTCGATGGAGTTAAATGACGAGATGTCGAAGACTCTCGCTCGACTCCGCGATGTCCTTCTCCCGAAGCTCATTTCCGGTGAACTCCGTATCCCGAAAGCTGAACAACTCACAGAGGAAGCATTGGCATGATTGAGTTGCACACAATCGACGATATTGTTCTGTTGGCAGAATCCTCCGATCTCGAATGTAAACGTGCTGGAGGGAAGGATGGAAAAGGCGAGCTGCCCAGGGATTTTTGGAAGAGCTATTCTGCGATGGCCAACACCGACGGTGGCACCGTCTTGCTGGGAATAAAAGAGAGGGACGGGCAGTTTCAACTCGGCGGGCTCGAGCGAATAGAAAAGATTAAAAAGGACCTGTTTGATACGGCTAACAACAAGGGTAAAGTCAGCGTCAACCTGCTCGCCAACAGCTCGGTCGACACGCTCACGATAGATGGTATTTGCCTACTTAGAATTGATATCCGCCGGGCCGGCCGTGAAGAACGCCCTGTCTACCTGAACGGCAATCCCCTGGGGAACAGCTTTATTCGCAGGCATGAGGCTGATCAGCGACTGTCGGATGAAGCCGTCAAGCGCATGCTCGCGGAACAAACCGAAGACAGTCGCGACACCAAAATCCTGAAAGGCTTCTTTCTGAATGATCTTTGCGAAGAGACCCTGCGCACTTACCGACAAGTATTTACCAACCGGCAGCCTGCCCACCCCTGGAACGGACTGGAGCTTTGCCCATTCTTACAGCAAGTAGGAGCGTGGCGTACCGACCGTGAGACCGGTGAGCATGGGCTAACGGCTGCCGGGCTGCTCATGTTTGGTTACCACTCTACGATTCAGGAAGCGTATCCCAACTACATGCTCGACTACCAGGAGCGTCCGGAGGCAAAAACGGAGAACCGCTGGATTGACCGTATAACGCTTGATGGAACATGGTCGGGGAATCTCTACGATTTCTACCGCAAAATCTATCCAAAGTTGACGGAGAGCTTAAAAACTCCCTTTGAGCTGCAGGACGATCAGCGTGTGGACGAGTCTCCGATCCACGTTGCGATTCGTGAAGCGCTTTGCAATGTATTGGTGCATGCCGACTATTCGGACCGTTGCTCGGTATTGGTCGTCAAACGGCCTGATTTATTCGGATTTCGCAATCCGGGTCTGATGCGTATCCCGGTCGACTTTGCACTTCGTGGCGGCAGCCCGGACTGCCGCAATCGAAATTTGCACCAAATGTTCCGTTATGTAGGTATCGGCGATCAGGCAGGCTCCGGCATCCCAAAAATCATGAAGTCCTGGTATGATTGCCACTGGCGCCCTCCTGAACTTATGGATAGACGAGAACCCTATGATCAAACTATCCTGCGGATGCGAATGATCGACCTGTTCCCGCAAAAATTGGTGCAAGAACTCGAATTGAAATTTGGGGAGCGCTATCAGGAACTTTTACATATCGAACGGGTGGCATTGGCGATCGCAGCAGTCGAAGAGATCGTAACCCATCAGCGTCTATATGCTCTGGCCGGAGGACACCCTGCGGGTGCGAGTCGCTGCCTCAGGAGTCTCGTCGAAAAGGGGTTCCTGGAACAAACAGGCAGCAGTCGAGGTGCAGTTTACCACATTTTGGGTGCCAGAATCCCAGGCCCCGAAGATGTCTTTGATTCTTCTGATTTCGCCGGGAGCTCCCCGATTAGTGAGAACAGGTCCCTGATTAGTGGACCGAGCTCCCCGATTAGTGAGGACAGCTTGTCAATTAGCAACACTGATACTGAAAGCTCCCTGCGTAATGTCGATGGGCTTGTGATGTCGCCCTTACACGATTTGCCGTTCGTCGACGATATGGAAGCACTCTCCAACTCATATCGAGCTCAACTGAAACAACTTGCAAGCGAACCCAGAACCAGGAAACGCCTAAAACGGGAGCTAATGCAAGGCGTTTTAGAGTCTCTGACTACCGGGCATTATATTACGATCGCGTGCTTGTCTGAACTCACAAAGCGAGATCCCGAAAGCCTAAGGCAACTATACTTAACCAAAATGGTGAGGGAAGGAACCCTGGATATCGCATTTCCCCGCACACCAAACGATCCGCGCCAAGCATATACAAAAGCTCGAAGATGAAATTCACCGAAGCCGAATCTGCAATTTTTAAAAGATGATGGAGGATAAATTATGAGTGATGAATTAAAGAAGATTCAGTTTTCAGCAATCGTCATTCACTGCAGTGTTCTCTACGCTGAAAATATAGCTGAGGAGACATTTTAAATGAAAAAAGATCTCACCACCTCTCACATCGATCGACAAAATATTCTGAATAACCCATATGCACTTTCTGAAATTGAAAAAGCGGCAGGAATCAAAGGTATTTCCTTTGAAGGGAAATCTGTAGTATTGAAGGAACAAATCGCACTGTTTTTTGAAGTCACACCGCGAACCGTTGATAATTATCTGGAGAAAAACGCCTCAGAATTGCAACAGAATGGTTACGAGGTTCTCAAAGGTAACCGATTGAAAGCTATCAAGTTAGCGATTCAGCAATCCGATGTTCACGAAAGAGATTTCGTGAACATAAATAAAAGCGCCCAATTGGGGGTCTTCGATATTCGTGCTTTTCTCAATCTGGCTATGTTGATGTGCGAATCCGAACGTGCCGGTCTGCTTCGCAAGGCAATTCTTGATATCGTGATTGATACGATTAATCAGCGAACAGGCGGTGGTACGAAATACATCAATCAACGCGATGAAGAATTCATCCAATCCGCGTTTGTCGAAGAGAATTACCGTAAACAATTCACCGATGCCCTTGATCATTGTATTGACATGGGAAAAATCAAATACGCAATTTACACCGATAAGATTTATATCAGTATCTTTAAGGAAAAATCTCAGGAGTACCGGAAAATTTTGAAGTTATCAAATCGAGACAGCCTGCGTGATACCTTCTACTCAGAAGTGCTTGACCTCATCGCATCTTACGAATGTGGCTTTGCTGATATTCTGGAAGACGCTTTCAGGAACAAAGGTCGAAAGCTTACGAACTGGGAAGTCGACCGTCTATTTAAGAAATTCGAGAAGCAGGCTCACTGGAAGCCGCTCATTGAAAAAGCTCGTAACAAAATGGCCAGCCGTGACCTGGTTTTTCGTGATGCTCTTCATCTCCAGTTAAAAGACTGTATAACGCCACTTCAGCGGGATGAATTCGAACGATTCCTCGGGGAGAAAAGTCAAGAACTTGCCGAACGTCTTGACGAAGCCGGGGATGTATTGAAACGCCTCAAGGAGCGCGAGTAATGGGTTTTGTCTATCTCACCCTTGAACAAGCAATCGATATCCATGCTCTGACGGTGGATAAGAGCGGCGGCGGTGAAAAAGGGCATCTTGAAATAGGGAATTTGGAATCTGTCCTGGATAATATCCAAAATGATGACTACTACCCCACCTTTGATGCCAAACTTACCCATCTATTTCATTCAGCCTGTAAATTTCATTGTTTTCAAGATGGAAACAAGCGGATTGCCATTACGCTTTGTGTCAGGATGTTAATAGATAATGGGTACTTAAGGAGTATTAATGGCTTTATCCAAAAATCAGAAAACATCAGCTACCATGTTGCAGCCGGAGTAATTTCTAAAGAACTTCTCGGCGAGTGGATGTTAGCCATATTGACAGGTGAAGAAGAGGATGAGTCATTGAAATTGAAAATTTTGAACGCAGTCACACAAGAATCTAAGTCCGAAGAATACAACTCATGAAATTCACTGAAGGGCAACTTGAAGCTGCTATCATCGAACTTCTCGGAGAGGAGGGCTACCCGCATGTATTGGGTAAGACGATTGAGCGTCAACGGCAGGAGGTGTTGATCAAGGCAGATTTAAATGAATTTTTGGCGAAAAAGTATGCAAAAGACGGGATTACGCCAGGTGAAATTGATTCGGTGATTCACCAGTTGGAAGCTTACTCTGCATCCGATCTTTACGAGAGCAATAAGGCAATCATGAAGCTGGTCTCAGATGGCTTTCTGCTGAAGCGGGAAGATCACACCCGGAAGGACCTGTATATTCAGCTGATCGATTATTCAGACTTAGCGGCGTTTCGGGAACCGAAGGAGGGGGAGATTCCGCATATTCTTGCAGATGATTCGGAGACTTATAAAAGAAAACTGAACATTTTCAAGATCGTCAATCAGCTGGAGATCGTCGGTCACGAAACTCGCATCCCTGACGGCATTCTCTATATCAACGGCCTGCCTCTGGTGGTGTTTGAGTTCAAGAGTGCGATCCGCGAGGAGACAACGATTCACGATGCCTTCCTGCAGCTTACCAACTGCTACAGGCGCGACATCCCGGAACTGTTTAAATACAATGCACTTTGCGTGATCAGCGACGGGGTGAATAACAAGGTGGGTTCGTTTTTCGCATCATACGAATTCTTCTATGGATGGCGGAAGACGGATGGCAGCGACCTGATCGAGAAAGACGGGATCGACTCGCTCTATTCGATGATTAAAGGACTGTTTCATCCGACCCGCCTCTGTGATGTGATCCGAAATTTCGTTTACTTTCCTGATACTTCCCGGAAGGAGGAGAAGATCCTTTGCCGGTATCCCCAATATTACGCGGCGACGAAGTTGTATCGAAATATATTGCAGCATATGTGTCCCGAGGGCGATGGTAAGGGCGGCACGTATTTTGGGGCGACAGGCTGCGGCAAGAGTTTTACCATGTTGTTCCTGGTGCGACTGTTGATGAAGAGTGTGGATCTTTCAAGCCCAACGATTGTGTTAATCACAGACCGCACGGATCTGGACGATCAGCTCTCGGGATTGTTTACCAATAGCAAGGGCTGCATCGGGGATGAGTCGGTCATTAGTGTTGAGAGCCGCGAGCATCTGCGGGAACTGTTGAAAGGGTGCAACAGCGGCGGGGTCTTTCTGACCACGATTCACAAGTTTACGGAGGATACGGAACTGCTGGCGGAGCGGAATAACGTGATCTGCATCTCGGACGAGGCACATCGCACCCAGGTGAATCTGGACCAAAAGGTCAGAATAACCGAAGACGGGGTGAAGCGGACTTTCGGGTTTGCCAAATATCTGCATGATTCGTTGCCAAACGCGACCTATGTGGGCTTCACCGGCACGCCGATTGATGCGACGCTGGATGTGTTCGGTGAGGTGGTGGACGCTTACACGATGACGGAATCGGTGGCTGATGACATCACGGTGTGCATTGTTTACGAAGGCCGGGCAGCGAAGCTACTGCTCAACAACCGTAAGCTGGAGGAGATCGAGGATTACTACGCCTGCTGTGCGGATGACGGGGCCGGCAACTACGCTATTGAGGAGAGTAAACGGGCTAATCTGAAGATGACTGCTATTCTCGGGGACCCTGACCGTCTGAAGGCTTTAGCTGCAGATTTCGTCGATCACTATGAGGCGCGGATCAAAGAATGTGCTACAGTTGCGGGCAAGGCGATGTTTGTTAGCAGCAGCCGTCCAACAGCTTATAATTTTTACAGGGAAGTGATTGCTCTTCGTCCCGAATGGGCAGAAGTGAAGGTATGTGCTGATGGGGAGGAACTCACGGAACAAGAGAAGAAACAGATCATGCCGATGGAACGCATCAAGCTGGTGATGACCCGTGGTAAGGATGATGAAGCGGTTTTGTACGATATGCTCGGGACCAGGGAGTATCGAAAAGAATTGGATCGGCAGTTCAAAATAGCCAGGTCTAATTTTAAAATTGCCATCGTGGTGGATATGTGGCTCACCGGCTTTGATGTGCCGTTTCTTGACAGCATGTACATTGACAAGCCGGTTAAACGGCACAGCCTAATTCAGACTGTCTCCCGGGTGAATCGGAAGTATGGGGAAAAGAAAAAGGGTCTGGTTGTCGACTATATCGGCATCAAGAAGCAGATGAACCTGGCTCTGGCACATTACGCGAAAACCGATATGGCAGTCTTTAAGGAAATTAAAGACTTCGTTGTCGTTGTCAGAGACCGTCTGGATCTGATGCGGGCGATCTTCCATAAATTCGACTCCGCCCCGTATTTCTCCGATCAGCCAATCCAGCAACTGAACTGCCTCAACATGGCAGCGGAATATGTCCAGGTGACGGATAAGATCGAGAAGCGCTTTATGCTCCTGGCCAAACAGATGAAAGCCGCCTATGACATCTGCGTTGGGTGTAATGAATTTACTCAGGGCGAGCGGGATTATGTTCATTTTTATATGGCAGTCCGAACCATAGTCTTTAAACTGACCCGGGGCAATGCCCCCGACCTCACTCAAATGAACGGCAGGGTACAAGAAATGGTCGCCGAAGCGTTGAAGAGTGATGGGGTCGAGGAAATCTTCAAGATGGGCCGGGGGGATACGAGTGAGGTGGACATTTTCGATCCGGACTACATGGCAAAGATTGGGAAGATCAAACTGCCGAACACAAGAGTAAAGCTGCTCCGGAAGTTACTGGCCGGGGCAATCGAAGAGTTCAAGAAGGTAAACAAGCTCAAGGGTGTTGACTTTTCCAGACAATTCAAAGCCCTGGTGGAGAAATACAATGATCGGAGCGAGCAGGACGTCCTCCGGAGCGAAGTGCTCGAAGAGTTCACGGACGAGATTATAGACTTGTATCATGCTGTAAAGAAGGAAAAAAACTCCTTTACGGATAGTGGTATCGATTTCGAAGAAAAGGCGTTCTACGATATTCTCAAGGCTCTTACTGTTAAATATGATTTTGAATACCCGGAGGAAAAGCTGATCACGCTTTCTCAGATGGTGAGAAAAGTCGTAGATGATAAGGCGAAATATACTGATTGGAGTAAGCGCGACGACATTAAAGCTGGACTGAAAGCTGGCCTTATAGTGCTACTTGACGAACATGATTATCCACCGATTACCCATGACGAGGTTTACAAAGAAATCTTCGAGCAGGCAGAAAACTTTAAGAAGTATCAAGGAAATACAAGGTGAATAAAGATTGAGGCCGGCCATGATGATTAGGTAGAAATCTCCAGCTCAAAATCACTTGGAATAAGCGACAGCATCAGGATCGCAGCCTGGGTCAATTTGACAAATCCCGACACTATTCAGGACGGCTTTTCTGTATATCAGCTGCCCGGATATCACCATAGACGATTATGTACTACTAATATGGAAGAAAACATAAACAAGCAATTAAAGCGACGAACACGCGTCGCATCACTCTTCCCAAACGAGGCATCATTACTTAGATCGGCAAGTGCCATTTTGATCAAAATCAGTGACCAACGGGACGCTGGAAAACGGGACCTGGAAATGGATGATTAATGACGTGCGATTATCAAATTACAGAAGAAAATTTGCATTACCGTATTATAAAACATTGAAATTGAAGTAAATATATTTTTAGAATTCATAATTCTGTCTTTGAAAACAGTTCTTTGTATTCTATGGTAGAGGTTGCTTTTATGATTTGATCGACCATTGAGTTATCTGAAAACAGTTGGTTTGCAATATCTTGTTAGTTGTCCATAACGTTTCGAACTGTTTGTTGAAAAATCTGTACGCCTGATAAATAATTCTTTGTTAATTACGGAATTAATAAGTAAAATCGATTCGGCAGAAGCGTTTCATGCAAACTGAAACGTAAAAAAACACCTGGTTCTACTTATGGAATTTAACAAAATTCAAAGGGATTAATCATTGAATACAAGTAATATTTCGTTTAACACGACAGCAACAGAACCATGCCATTGCTCAATTGAAATCAGTATACCGGCTGAAGAAGTGAATTCAGTTTTCCATGATGTTGAAGAAACGTTTATGATTCATGCCAGACTTCCGGGCTTCAGACAGGGAAAGGTCCCCCATAATTTAATTAAAAAACGCTTTGCAGATAAGATCATTGATGAGGTAAAACAAGAACTCATTCGAACCAGCCTACACACTGCAATTGAACAATGTGATGAGAAACCAATAACCACACCAGTATTTAAAAATGATAAAGTTGGCGATATAAAAGAAAATCAACCGTTTATATATGATATCGAATTTGATGTCGCACCAAAAGTGACGTTGCCAGACTATAAAGAAATAAAAATAGATTTCCCTGACTCAGAACCCGGTGAACAGGAAGTTGTCGATGCAATTGAGCTTATCCGTTCTGAACGGGCAACATATGAAAAAGTGGAGTCGCCGGCATCGACAAAGGATATGTTGAGAGTAAGCTACGCCTCAGAATTCGACGATGATGACATACCTGAATCTGCAGCCAAACTTTTAGCAGCGGAAGAAACATGGCTCATACTGGCAGAACCCGAGATACTTCCCGGAATTATAGAGGGACTTACAGGGGTTTCAGAAGGAACCGATGTCAACCTGACCATAAAATTTCCAGATGACTTTCACGAAAAATTTCTGTCTGGCAAAGCAATACCGTATACCATTAAAGTGCTCGAAGTGCATTCCTCTAAAATTCCTGAACTTGATGATGATTTTGCAAAAACGTTAGGAACAGAATCACTTTCTGAATTAAAAACATTAATAAAACAAAGACTTTCAATGAATAAATTGATGCAAAGCAAATCAATGATTCAGGAACAGGTAAATAACTATTTGTTGAATGAAACACCCCCCATTCCATTACCGCAAAGAGTGTTGGAACAAGAAAAATATTATACACTTGTTTCAAAAATAATAGAAAAACAAAAAGAGAACCAATATACAACAGACGAAGAAATTAGTGAAAATAAAGAAGAACTTCAGAAAAATGTAGATGAAGAAGCCGAAAATCGCTTAAAACTAAATTATATTGTTCAGGAAATTGCAAAGCAGGAGAACATTGAAATTAAGCAAGAGAAAATTGACGCATATTTTAACGATGTTAAAGATCAGCATGAACGTCAGGCCAGGAAGCAAAATAGAAAATTTGACGCTGAAGAACTTAAGTTAAAGATTGGAGCAAATATACTAAATTCGAAGGTATTTGAGAAACTGATTGAGTATGGCCAGGCGAATCAAAAAAATGAAAAATAACTGCTAAATGTGTAGGAGTATGATATGGAGAAAATGACATTGGTGCCAATGGTTGTAGAACAAAGTGCACATGGCGAACGTGGATATGATATTTATTCCCGATTATTAAAAGATAGAATTGTAATGTTAGGTACCCCGGTTGATGATGCCGTTGCTAATTTACTGATTGCTGAATTTTTATACCTTCAATCTGAAGACCCCCAAAAAGATATCGATTTTTATATTAACAGTCCCGGAGGATCCGTAACAGCAGGATTGGCAATTTACGACACGATGAACATCCTAAGTTGTGAAATTAGAACCTATTGCGTTGGCCAGGCAGCCAGTCTTGGTGCTGTACTGTTGGCCGCTGGCACAAAAGGGAAACGTTATGCACTGCCGAATGCCCGAATCATGATTCATCAGCCATGGGGGGGGACACAGGGAACCGCTGCTGATATTGGTATTCAAGCTAAAGAAATAGTCAGATTGAAAGCGTCCTTAAATAAAATCATGGCACATCATACTGGCAACAAAATCACAAAAATTGAAAAAGATGCTGACCGAGATTTTTTTATGTCTGCCCGGGAAGCGTGTGATTATGGTCTGGTAGATTCGGTAGTAACGAAAAAATCTGACAAATAATTTATCCCTCATTTTCAGTAAAGGATTAGTTTATGTCAAAGAAAAAAGGAAGTGATATATTTTGTTCTTTTTGCCGCAGACCCCGAAGTGAAGCACCCGAACTAATCTCCAGCCCCGCAGGCATCTTTATCTGTTCAGATTGTGTAAAATTATGCAATAACATGATTGCGGGAAACGATACCGGTGACGGTCAGGTTTCACAAGCTGCTTCTGATTTGAATATACCGGAGCTTTTAGTTCCTGAACCTGCCGAGATGAAGAAAATACTGGATGAATACGTCGTGGGTCAAGATTTCGTGAAAAAGGTGTTATCGGTTGCAGTACATAATCATTACAAACGACTGCAGCATTTACGGGGAATGCAATCAGATAAAATACTTTTTAACGATGAGGTTGAAATTGAAAAAAGTAATATTTTACTGATTGGACCAACCGGTTCGGGTAAAACGTTATTGGCAAGAATATTAGCCAAAATACTGGATGTTCCATTCGCAATTGCTGATGCAACGACTTTAACTGAAGCCGGATATGTTGGTGAAGATGTTGAGAATATTGTACTCCGGTTAGTTCAGTCATCAGAATATAACATTGAACGTGCCCAGGCAGGCATTATTTATATTGATGAAATTGATAAGATCTCCAAAAAGTCTGAAAACGTTTCGATTACACGTGATGTGTCTGGTGAAGGAGTCCAGCAGGCACTACTGAAAATACTGGAAGGCACAATCACAAATGTTCCTCCAAAAGGGGGGCGAAAACATCCTCACCAGGAATATTTGCAGGTGGATACCGGTAATATTCTGTTTATCTGTGCAGGAGCGTATGTTGGGCTTGACAAAGTCGTGCAGCGACGATTGGGAAAACGTTTGCTGGGGTTTCATTCTGATTTGGATGACAATGAAGAAAAGAGGCTTGCTTCATACAGTAAAGATAACAAAGATATACTACGAGAAGTTCAACCCGAAGACTTACTTAAATTCGGTTTAATCCCTGAATTTATCGGTCGGCTGCCGGTGCTTGGAGTCCTTAACGAATTAACAGAAAGAGATCTGATCTCAATTCTTACCGATACGAAAAATGCGATAACAAAACAATATCAACAACTTTTTGCATTGGAAGATGTTGAATTGACATTCACGCGGGGGGCTTTAAAAGCACTTGCACAAAAGGCTATAAAAAGAGGTACAGGAGCTCGGGGATTGCGTTCTATTCTGGAAGCCGTCATGCTTAATATTATGTTCGAAATTCCTTCACGAAATGATATTAGTACCTGCACCATTACCGAACGGGTAATTAATAATAATGCAAATCCGATTTTAAATAAGATTAACAAAAAGGTATCCAATGTCGCTTAGAAAAAATCCCAATATCATATATTTCATTCTCGTCAATCTTGCTTTCTCATTCGGGAATGCCATCAGTTCGCCAGCCCGGGAACAAGAATACACTGATGGAATTGTTGCAGTTGTTAACGATGAAGTTATCACTGTATACGATGTTGCTGAATACAATGCTGAGTTTGAGCGTAACCTAAAGAAAAGCATCGCCGGTTTAGATTTAGACGATACCGCCAAACACCAAAAATTGGTTAACGAAATTAATGTACATCGGATTAAAGCGGCTCATAATTTAGTAAACGAGAAACTGATTTATGCTGAATTTAAAACAAAAGGGTATCAATTTCCTGAAGAACTGGTTGATAAACGAATTGATTCTATAGTCATGTCATATACTGGCGGGGACAGGGGGAAGTTTGAAGAAATGTTACTGGAATCAAATACATCTATTACAAAGTTCAGAGAAAAAATTAAGAGAAAATTGGCTGTAGATCTTCTGATAAACCAATCAATTGACCGAAATATTAAGATTTCACCCTACGAAGTTGAGACTTATTATAAAGAGAATATCGACAAATATTCAGAACCATCTAGAGTTTTGTTACAAATTATTATGGTTATTCCTGATGAATTAAACAACAGAGAGGAATTTGAAAAGCGTGTAAAAACGATTTCTGATGAAATTAAAAACGGAGTAGATTTTTCAGAACTGGCTAAACAGTATTCACATGATCCAAGTAAGAAAAACGGGGGTGAGCTGGGTTGGCTGGACAAGAGTGATATCCGAATTGAATTTAAAGATGCACTGGGAGAAATTAAAAAAGGTGCCGTTTCAGATCATCTCATTCTCAATGGTTCAACCTATTTTGTCAAGGTTGCGGACTTGACAGAAGGTATAACTCATCCTGTTGGTGATGTCTATGATGAGATAAAAAAAAATCTTTATCGCACAGCGAAAAAGAAACGGTATGAATCCTATATAGAAGAATTGAGAAGTAAAGCGTATATCCGCATTTTTTTTCAGGAATGAAAAAAAAAGAATTGATCCAATTTGTAAAGTCCCTGGGTGTACGACCAAACAAGAAGCTGGGCCAAAATTTTCTTTTTGACCGGAATATTCTCCAGTGTATAGCATCGCTTTGCTGTCGGGAATCCCACGAACTCATGATTGAAATCGGACCCGGAATTGGCAACCTGACTCATTTTATATATTCCGCTGAAACAGAGTTAATCATCATTGAATATGATAAAAAATTAGCACATTTTTTAATCGAAAAGTATAAGGATACAAAGGTTTCAGTCATCCATGCCGATGCATGCAGTCTGAATTTTGATCAACTTTCAAACAAACGGTCCTATACATGTATCGGTAATCTTCCGTACAATTCGTCCACTCCCATTTTATCCCGGCTTCTTCACACCGATAATAAACCAAAACGAATGTGTTTTCTGTTTCAATCAGAAATGGCTGAAAGGCTTGCATCAGAAAATAACTGTAAATCATACGGAGCGATCACAATAAAAACTCAGGCGTTATATCATGTGAAAATTGCACGGAAAATTTCAGAAAATGTATTTTGGCCGGCTCCTGAGGTAAAATCGACATGTGTTGTATTTACAAAAAGAATTGATGCTGTCAACTCCGATGTATTCGTAAAATTATCTGAAGTTGTTACTACGAGTTTCTTACATCGCCGCAAAAAACTGATTTCGAATTTAAAGGCGAATTATCAAACAAAACTGCTGGAAAAAGTATTTTATAATTTAAACCTCGACATGTCGTCACGTCCTGAAAATTTAAGTGTCGACCAGTACCTGGATTTAACATCAGCATTGTCCTGATTGTTACTGGTGATTTTTTTTGCAGAATTGCGAAAATACAGTTCAATTAATTTGGGTTAAGCATAAATAATTGCGTATTCTTGAAATCTGTTGGTTGAACAAGGTTTTGTTTAGTGCTTCAATTTGATTTTTACTTTTCCCGGTTCCTTTTCACCAGTTTCATCCAGGCAAACTTCAAGTTCAGGATCATCTTTTATTATCGCAGCTATTTGCTTTAAATCATATGGAGTTGCTTTTTCCAACGTTACTGCTTCTCCCCAGCGTTTTACCTCTTTTACAGCTTTTTTAACCTGTATTTGCACAGAGTTTGTTTTCTTATTCTGCCGTGGAGTGTGAGGATGAGGTTTCCTCTGTTCATTTTTCCCTTCAACATCAATCAATACTTTAGGAAAAACTCCCTTTTGATTCAGTAAAATACTATTTAATAAATGTTGCAATGCATTTAGAGTCTGACCTTTTCGCCCAATAATTCTTCCCGGTTCATCTGTTTTAACATGAAGGTAAATTGTATTTCGCTCATTTTTCGATTTAAGTTCTGTTGACAAGCCCAGGAGCGATACGAGTTGTTTGAAATTATTCTCAGCTTGTTGCAAGTATTCATCATTAGCAGCTGTCATGGTTTATACTCCTTTAATTTTTATAAATTTACGCCTTAACAGATTCCATATTATGGGTAATTCTGTATTGAACAATTGAAATAATTTGATTTATTGTCCAATATAAGGTTAGTCCCGAAGGCATTGGATAAAGCATGAAGACAAAGAAAATTGTCATAAACATCATAACTTTTTGCTGCATCGGGTCGGGACTTGTTGGCATGGTCTTTTGTTGTAAAAACATGGTTACTCCCATAAGCAGCGCAAGAGGATTGATGGGAATATCACCAATTGGTATTACAAAAACAGTATCCTGTCGAGATAAATCAGCCGCCCAAAGAAAACTGGCCTGCCTCAGTTCAATAGCACTTCTAAACACATTGAATAACGAGAAGAAAACGGGTACTTGCAATAACATGGGCAAACAGCCTGCAACAGGATTAATTTTATGTTCCCGATATAACTCCATTGTTTTTTGCTGCATTTTCTGTGGATCACTCTTATATTTTTCGCGAATCTCTTGAGCTAAAGGCTGAATTTTTTGCATTTGCTTTGACCAAACCGTGCTTTTATGGGTAATCGGCCAAAAAATACCCCTTATGATGATAGTTATGAAGATTATAGCCAGGCCATAATTATGAAAAATCCCTTCCAACTGGTTCATCCCCCAGAGAATAACCAGCGAGATTCCTTTTACCCAATCAAAGTGAAAGAATAAAAACAAATCAAATTGTAAAATTGATTCGGCGTTATTCCCCTGATTCTTAAGAAGATTATATTGTTTCGGCCCAATAAAAGCATTCAATTTCCAATCCACTGTCCCCTGACTGTGAATCAACAACTCGGGTAACATTGTTTGACCAATGATAGTTTTCCCATCATTTTTTTCCTGTTCTGTTGATTCCAAATCTGATGCAGCCAGTTTACAGCCTGGAAACAATGTTTCGGATTTAAGGAAGGAAACAAAATATTTATTTTGAACTGCAATCCATTTTACCTGCCAGTGCGATGCTTCCAGATGATCTTCCTCATCATACTTCTGAAGTTTATTCAAATCGACGGTTTTAGGACTGTCTGATTCGTCGAGTAATATATCAATTTTCTGATCCAGACCACCTGCCCCCATAAATCCCTGAGCAGTATCAAGAGGATCCATCATTCCACAGTTAATAATTATATTATCAAAATTTACAGGAGTATCTCCGTCGTTTCTAAAGGAAATATGATACGCGATTTCATAGGGATTTAACGGATCGATTTTCCACGTCTGCCCCAAAATAAGGTGAGTATTTGCAATAGAACGGGAAATAGACAGGTGCTGATCGCTTTGGGATTCGATTTTTGCATTGCTGAACTTCCAGGCATTATCTCTATTCTGAATACTATGTATCGGGTAGGCTTTATTATTTAAATGAATCGGGGTTTTGCTTTTTTTATCTTTTTGAAACTTCAACAGAACGACATCGGTGATTCCACCTGACTGAGGATCTATTGTTATAGCGAATTTACTATTTACGTTAAGTTGAACTTCGGGAGAGGGATCTAAACTAAGATAGTCAGGATGGTATGGAGATTCAGCTTCAGATAACTGCGTTGAGATTTGATCAGGGTTGAGGGTACTCTCACCGGATTTCTGTCCTGGATCAGCAGCAGCATTATCTGAAGGCGGCTGAGACGATTCGGCAGTTTTTTGTGTGACCGAATGCGGCGGGGGCGGAGTTAGTGGACGTTTTGCAAACCAAAGGAATAACAAAGCGATGCACAATCCCACTATTAATATATCATTTTTCTCCATCTGTCAGTTAATAACCAGGAGGATAAAACCAAGTAATAAATTGCAATTAAACAGGAATCAAAGGAAGCTGAAGATTTATCGTTTTGATTATACTCAAACTCAAAAATCAATATTAGACAGTCTTCACCCGGATAGAATCAAACGATTAATACCCTGCCCTTACTTAAATCAGTCAATACAGTTATTGACTGAATCATAGCATTATGTTAAAATCAGCTGCCTTGCTGCAATCAGCGGGGTATGATACTCTCTCAATGAAAAACAAACAGACTCAACACAACCGTTGAGGAATTAAACACTATGCCTGGAACTAAAGTTTGCAATATTAAATGGTTAACCTTCTTTAAATCAGAAATACAACATTCGCTTAGAAAAGAAGGTTTACTTATCAATCCTGTATATTCCCTTTTTATTTACTTATTAAAATAATTGAGGCATTTTACGGAAAATCAGTTCTTAAAAACCTCTCTTATTCGTTTTATATACTTTCAGATTCCTGCGATATCGGAACTTGATCGATACCGCCAGGGTGCAACGGATTACATCTCAAAATTCTTAAGACACCCAAATATGATCCTTTAATGATACCGAACCGTTTTATTGATTCTATACAAAATGTTGAACACGCAGGCGTGAATCGACAACAGGGCATGAACAGCGGCGACAGGAAACGTTTATATCCTTTGATCAACATAACCACAATAAAACACATCAATTTATTCAGGCATTGAAGAATTTTTTTCAATCACGCCTCCCTTTATCAAGAAATCAGTTAACTCATGCTTAACCGTTTCAAGCGATGCTTCAATCATCATTTTCCGAGCAATAACAACGATCCAGACCGGCGTTGAAATTCGCTGCTTAATTAACCGAAATGACTCTCTGATTCGTCGTTTGGCACGGTTTCGTGTTACTGCAGAGCAACTATACCGCTTACTTGTAATAATACCAATTTCAGTCTTTGTGTCCGGGGATTTAAGCAACTGAATAATGATAAAACGTCCCTTAAATACTTCTCCTCCGGCCTTAACACACAGGAAATTATGACGCTTCCTCATGATTTCGTCCCGTTTTAGTGTTGCCCGGACAGTAATTTTTCACTCCAAATATTTATGGTTATCAATTGATTTTATAATTCCACAAATAAAGATCCAAATACAACCGCTTAAATGGGGGTGATACGTGCACGGCCTTTTCTTCGCCTGCGTTTAAGAATATCTCTGCCATTTTTATTGGACATTCTTGCCCTGAAACCTAATCTCCTTCTTCTTCGACGATTCGATGGTTGGAATGTTCGTTTCATATTTCGTGATTCCTTATAATTTGTATTAAAGTCAGCCCCAGGGACAGAGAGCACCGCGACAGTTTTCTGGATTCACTCTAATTACTTAAACAACCCGTCATTTAAGGGTTCAACCCGAAAATTAAAATCGAGTTTTTTACCTTTTAAATTTAACGATATTAACGTATTTAATCTCGTTAACATTAGCCTATAGGGTATTTTAACATCTCCGGCCGGTGTAACCACAGATACATTACAATCGCCGAGAATGTCCTCAGCATCTTGCACTGCAATAATTAAAACCCTTAACTTATTTAACTTATTTAAAAAGTCTTGCTCAAATTTATATATTTTATGACAATTAGTACAATTGATTTTACCTTTATCGTCTTGAACCGTCAATAAATCAAATTGAATCGTGTTACCACAATTGTCTTCAATACAGTCAAAATCTATTAATGCTTTCATGGCCGATTGAGTTTGATTTTTAATATTCAGCATATAACAGTATCGGTAAATTCCTAAATGAGCGAACCCCTTGTGAAATTATATTGGATTACAATTCTGACAACTATAATTCTTCAAGAAGCCCGCAGTATCCAATTTCGAGATTCACGATAATACCCGTCAAGATGCTTTTTATAAGTTGTGCTTAAATAGTGAACTGTTATAATATTATGACGTCTTGTAGAATATTAAACTTACATTTTTCAATTTTCTGTTTAGTTAATCATTAGAGTTCAAAAAATTTAAATTATCAGAATGGCGAAGGTACTGCCAAACTATTTTAATTATTCGGTCGGCTTTCGTGAACAGCAAAGGAGACCTACAATTGATTTGGAATAACATGAAATTTTTACCTGTCCTGTTAATCGCGTGTTTGTTGGTAATCATTAGTCATCCTCAGGGAAAAGCAGAGAGTCAGTCTAAAACTCAATCAAGACAATCTAAAAATACGAGAAACAATAATTCGTTCCTGATTAAGTTGAATATACAGCATGGACATATTGGACACGTTTTTATCGGATGCAGTGAAAACGCCACTGATGGTTTTGATAACCAAATGGATGATATGTCACCACCTCCGGGTATGGGAGGAGTTGGGTATACCTTTTTGGTTTCACCTGACAGGAAATATAATTTGTATAAAGATATGCGAGGGTTTGCGGATAAGGTGCAATGGGTTTTTTACGCAAGAACAGGCGGGAATCCAGTTTCGGTATCATGGGATCCAAAATCAATTCCGGATGGCTGGGATCTGTTTTGCAGTCCATGGGATGGTAAATCTGAAAGTGTCCCCGAAAATTTGGATTGTAGAAAAACAACATCGGTTAAAACAGATAAAACCGGCTTTTTCAGATTCTGGATCGTCAGAGTGCAAAAAGATCACACGTCAAAAAATTAGACCCGAATGAGGAACGTCTATTCCTGCACGGTATTTTTGACGGGTTTTCTTAAGATATCCGAAAAATTTTCGGGGTTTATTCTCAGATAACAAAATTCAATTATCGGGAATGTTGCCAAACATATCAAAATAGAAAGTAACAATGCTATTTGGGTAAAATTCCATATGATGCAGCATCTCATTTGAAGAAACTTTTGGAACCCTTTAATCGGTAAAGACATACGGCAGGCAGTATAAACTTCCTTACAAATTGACACCGGTTCCATGAATATCATTGAAGCTGTATCACTAAAGAAAGTGTTTAAGGATTTTTGGGGTCACCCAAAAGCAATTGCAATCGATGACATCAATTTTAAAGTTTCACCCGGGATAGTGTTTGGAATTCTTGGTCCAAACGGTTGCGGGAAATCTACAACAATCAAATTGATGTTAGGTTTACTTAAGCCAAGCAGCGGACTTATCAAAATTTTCAATCACCATCCGGACAGTGTCAAAATCAAACATCAAATTGGGTATTTACCGGAGGAAACCTATCTATATCACTATCTTACCGCATTTGAAACGCTTAAGTTTTTCGGTTCACTGTTTAATCTCTCATATAGCGAACGCCGAAAACGTTCTTCAGAACTCCTGGAAATGGTCGGCTTAGAACATGCCTCACACAGACTCGTTGGCGAATTTTCCAAGGGAATGGCTCGGCGTATCGGCTTAGCACAGGCATTGATCAATGATCCTGAATTAATCATTCTGGATGAACCCACATCAGGCCTTGACCCAATAGGCTGCGGTGAAATAAAATCACTCATCCGCTTTTTGTCGGAGCGCGGGAAAACAATCGTTATATGTAGTCATTTACTCGCAGACATAGAGGATATTTGTGATGAAGTCATCATTATGTATGCCGGAAAAATCCGGGCGTGCGGTCCATTAAACCCGTTACTTATCGATGATCAGAAAACTCAAATCACAACTCCGGTATTGGAGGCAGATGTTCTCGAAAAAATCTTGGAAATATTGAATGAGAGTGGACTGAAAGAAAATGTTTCAATTGATAAACCGGCAATTAATTTAGAACATTACTTTCTTGATGTCGTTCAACAGGCACAAAACGAAATATCAAATAATTATGGAGCCCAAACTGCGGGACATATTGCAGATTTCCTATTCCGCACTGACAATCCTGAAGAACTGCTGCAAAAATACCAATCAAATTCTTCGGATCTTCAAAATAATGGAAAAAATTCTGAGATAAAAGATTCAGCCACGAACGAACCTGAAGTCCTTGAAAAACTCACAACCACACCAAATCATGAAAAATCAGATAACAAGTCAAATTCTGGCGATTCGTCCCGTGATGATGTCATAAAGGATATTCTTGATAATGGATAGTCGGTTTGTTACAACTCTTGTTAAGGCTAAATTCGTTAGTAAATGAGGTATTTGGAAGTATTCAATTGGCCTCCAATTTTTAATATGACAAATAATAAATTATTTTCAGTGTTAATCCTGGTGGTTATTCTTTCCTTAATTTTGATCATTCCATTCATTGTTTTTGGGGAGAATATGGAAGGACTTGTGTCTGGTTTATTGGAAAATAACTCGGCAGGTCGTCCTTTTTTATTTGCGGTCATTATTGTACTCTTACTGGCTTCAGATGTCTTATTGCCGGTAGCTTCAAGTATTTTGAGTTCATGGTCAGGATACTGTTTCGGATTTGTTCAGGGTCGGGGTATTTCGACCGTTGGGATGATGCCGGGATGTGTATGCGGATATTATCCGGGAGTCTATGGTTGTTGTATGGTGGGGGATAACCATAAGGGCATATGTGAATCTGTTTCTGAAAAGTATGGTTATTGGGCTGTTGCTGCTAATTTTTGGGGATCATCGCTGATCACGGTTATCGAGTCTACTCAAATTATTAATGCGGATGAGCTTTGCAGGAAACTGACAGAGTATCAAAAACAGAAACTAAAAAAGCAGCTGCGTCGACGGGCAGTAATTGAACCGGTAACAGGACGTCTCAAATAAGACTTCAGATTATCCGGAAATTTCCTGAAAGGTATTAAAGGCGATGATATGAACGTATTATTGGCTGCTGCATACACTGTTCGGAAATGGATCCGAAATATTTTTGGCCAGATTTTTAATTCGATATTTTCAATTGTAAATGAGATAAAATCAACATTGAAAATAATTCTAAACCTGACAAAATATGTCGAATCCAAGTTGAATATACTCTTGAAGGTCTGACTATGCATCTTATATTTTATAAGTAAAATTACTCATGTATTTTATAAAGCATAACCGATCTATCTGATTGATTCAATTTTGTTCGTTACATTAGATGTCTGTAAATGAAGTATATCAATTTAATAATTTTCATTCTCTTCCTGACTTCAGAAATTAACGCTGACCAGGTTGTCGATGATTTTGAAGGCAGTACCTCCATCATCGATGGAGGATGGCACTGTATTGGGTGCTCAGATCAAATCGTTACCGGAGATGGACTTGAAAGTAATCACTCGTTACGTATAGAAGGCGGCACATCGGGCTTTGGCGGAATTGCAACAGCAACTCTATCTCAGTCCCAGCGTGATATTAGTCGTTTCAGGGCGATATCATATCGATTTAAGAATATAAACAATGCGGTTAATAATGATAATCCAGATGAAAACCGGATTTCAATAAAGTTTATCTTTGGCAATGGATCTGAATGGGAACAACCTCTGAGTTATCGGGTACTGCTGGCGACTTCTGCCGGCAACTGGACACGAGTTCTGGTACCTTTTGACACTGAAAGTACCGGATTCCTATTGGAGTCGGAGTCCAGCGGGAACCGTTTTGATTTGACGGATTTAAATCGTATTGGCATACTCCTCTCACCAATGCAGAATTCTGTTGTTTGGATTGATAATATTGAATTTGTTGAACCCGGAGCTCTCCACAAAATTGTTGTCAGTGCTCCTCAACGAGTGTATACACCCGTTTCAGGTGCAGATCAGTTTGATACCGCGTCGGGATTTGATGTAGTCCTTATCGGAGAAGACAGTTCTGGGTTAAGAGTTATCAACCCGTTCAATGTTGCGTTGTCTGAATCACTAAATATTTTGACATTGGAGGAGGGTTTAAATTTACCCGTTAATAATTCATCATCATTAACCCTCATTAATGGAAAACGAATATTTAGGATGAGTGCTGCAGGTGCTGATCGTTCAACGACAACGTTAACTGCATCCACTGATGGGGGTATTACTGCATCAGCTGATATTCAAATTCGCTCAAGCAGTGAGGCACTTGATGAGCTTGATTTCATCCTGAGCTTAGTTAATTCGGACAATGATTTGGTGCGTAGCGAAAAAGATGGGTCTTCAGCGACATTATATATTAATGCTCTTGCCGTCATTATGTTTACTCATGCCGAAAAAAAAGGGTATTATGACAATGGATTTGAGCGTGCCAGTCAAATTATCAGCATGATAAATAAGAATCAATTTGATCAGATTAAAAACCAAAACGGAAATGAAACAGATCATGAACTAAAAGGTGCATTTACAAATTCGTTCAGTATAAACACGGGTAAAAATAATACGCAAAATAATAATTTTTCTGAGATAATAAGAAACGGAAATAATGCCTGGTATTTACTATCACTTTCTTATTACACAATTATAACCGGTGATAACACTTATATAGAAAATATCATCGCATTGGCGGACTTCCTAATACTCAAAGGTCAGCAGAATGATCAGGAAAATAACGGGATTGACATTTCAAAGACATATGGTGCGATAAAACATGGATTTAATCTTCCTGTTGGAAGCGGCAGTAACTATGTTCCACTGGTAAATATAACAACTGAACATCAAACAGAATCATATGCCGGATTACTGCTGGCGTCAAAAATATCAGATATTGAGTATACTAAACGTCAGAATTATGCCGAGAGTGCCCGGAAAATATTGGAATTTGTGTATAATTTTCTTTACAACCCGAATCATCAAGGCTCGGATCCGAATGACCTGTCATCTTTTTTTCACACAGGTTTAACAGACCTGAGAGGGGCAGTAAACCCCGAATTTCCTCCCTCCATGGATGCACAAACCTGGCCCTTCCTTGCTTTTGGACGCCGTTTTAAAATGAGGTTTTGTACAGATATTTCGGGAGTTCTCGACTTTGCTAAGAATAATCTATTCAGTTCCGGTCAAATTAATGGTCAAACATTAACCGGTGGAATTTGGTATAAAGGTGATACAGGTATTTGGCTGGAAGGTTATGCTCAGCTGGGTCTGGCTTTTTTGGTTGCCTCGCATGAAGCTGAAGGTACGCAAAATCAGATGGCCAGTGCTGATGAAATCTTTAATTCACAAACGAAAATGCAAATGTCTGATGGTGGATTTCAGACGTTTAGTGCCGATTACGTCGGAAATACTGAATCTGTAGGAGATCAGACAACATCAGGTGCTGTTACAACCGTTTGGCGGTATTTTCATGCTGAACATTTTAATCCTTTTGATGTTGCAAACATTTTATCTCAGTCCGGTATTACCGTAAATCAGGAGTTTCAATTAGGGAAAGGATGGAATAAAATCTCCTTTAATGTACTGCCTCTTAACGTTTCAACTTCTGAAGTATTTAATTCGTTGATTAAAAATAACGAACTCGAAATGGTTGTCAGTGAAACATCCAATTTTAACCCTGAATATCCCTGTTCATTAAATTCATTATCTCGATTAAAAGTTGGTTCAGGTTATGCTGTAAAGGTAAATAAAGCGACTAAGCTTACGATATCCGGCACATTATTGGATATAAGCAATGAGAAGATTTCATTAAAGGCGGGTTGGAACTTTATTGCTTATTTTCTTTCAGGTGAACAGAGTATTAGAACAGCTTTTGCAAGTCTTATTAATGAAACTGATTTGAACAATTCTAATCTGCAAATTGCGACATTCGGCAGCAAGACATTTGATCCCGGAATTTCAGATTCTCTAAATTCTTTGACGATGCTTACGCCCGGGGCCGGCTACTGGATAAAGCTGAAGACTGCCGAGGATTTTTTCTATCCCTCTCCCTCTAATCCTGGAAGTATCCTTAGTCAAGATTAAACATTTTAGATCCTGTCGATTATTTCATTAGACTTGTTTGACAACTGTCCGCCTGCGATTTAGTTTCCCATAAATCTTTATATGTTTATATGAGTTTAAATTCTGAATAAGAATATGATATCAGCAAAAACAAAATACGGATTAAAAATTTTATTGCATATCGCTGAAGATTCAGTCTGTGGACGATTATCTCAGGGAAAGCAAATCGCGTTCAAGCAGGAAATCAATGAGCCTTATCTTGAACAGATCATGATATCACTGAAAAAGTCTGGATTAGTGGCGACTGTTCGCGGTAGAAACGGTGGCTATAAATTAGGAAAAAATGTGAAGGATATTTCAGTTCTTGACATAGTTAACATCTTTGAATCGAATATAGACTTACAGCAGATATATCATTATAAATCGTATGGGAACACTAAATTGGTCAACATAACCGATCAAGTCTGGATAGATTTATTAGATGCATTTTGTCAAAGAGCTTCCCAAACAACATTATCAATGCTGCTTGAAAAAGAAGATGTATCACAACCTGAGTATGTTATTTAGGTTGATAAATTGATATTGATTCGATATTTTCTGCTGATTATATAACGCTGTTTTCAGTATATTGTCTTCAAAATTTTTAATCAAAGGAACTACTAATGAAAATTTTTAACGATATTACAGAAACAATGGGGAATACCCCACTGGTGAGACTTAATCGGTTGACAGATCGGTGTCATGGTACAGTATTGGCAAAATTGGAATTCAGAAATCCTACATTCAGTGTTAAAGATCGTATTGCTGTTAATATGATTAATAATGCAGAAAAAGATGGCCGACTCAAACCCGGTGGCATTATTATTGAACCAACAAGCGGAAACACAGGCATCGGTTTAGCATTTGTTGCCGCTGCTCGAGGTTATAAAGTAATCATTACTATGCCCGAGACGATGTCCATGGAGCGTCGTCGGGTTATCAAACATTTCGGTGCAGAAATTGTACTGACACCGGGCGATAAAGGAATGAAGGGTGCTATTGAGAAAGCAACTCAGTTAACGGCTGCAACAGAGAATGCGTTTATGCCGCAGCAATTTGAAAACCCCGCGAATCCGGAGATACACCGTAACACAACAGGACCTGAAGTTTGGGAAGACACTGATGGGAGAGTTGATATTTTTGTTTCAGGCGTTGGAACCGGCGGAACGATTACCGGGGCCGGTGAATTTCTGAAGAGTAAAAATTCAGACATCCAATTAGTCGCGGTTGAACCCGAAGCATCAGCAATATTATCTGGAGAAGGTCCCGGTAAACATATCATTCAAGGCATCGGAGCTGGATTTGTCCCACAGATTTTAGATGAAGACATTATTGATGATGTTGTCAAAGTGTCTGACAGTGATGCGATTGAAACCGGCCGTGCACTGGCAGCCAGAGAAGGAATTTTAGCAGGAATCAGTTCCGGAGCGGCGGCATGGGCAGCTGTTCAGGTTGCAAAACGACCCGAAAATAAGGGTAAAACAATCGTTGTAATTTTACCCAGTGGCGGTGAACGCTATTTAAGTACTCTGCTGTTTGAATAAATACCTGGTAATAACATAATTTTACCTTAGTGAGCATGTAAGAGCTTGCCTGAACAATGCGTCATGACGACACTCTGAAACAGGAATTCCGCTTTTAAAAATAAACGAGAATTATTGATACAATGACTGAGAACAAAAACAAAATAAGCCTGTGGAATGAGGCACTGAAGGATGCTGAGACCGTAGAGATACTGCAATGGGCAGGTAAGGAATTCAGTTCAAAGGTTAAGTTTGCCTCATCTCTTGGTCTGGAAGATCAGGTTATTACTGATATGATTGTGAAATCTGTACCGGAAATTCCTGTATTTACCCTGGATACGGGTCGATTATTTCAGGAAACATATAATTTGATCCAGGAAACAGAAGATAAATATAATATTAAGATTTCTGTTTTTTTCCCAGATACCAATGATGTACAGACAATGGTGGCAAATCACGGTGTTAATTTGTTTTACAACAGTATTGAGCTGCGGAAAATGTGCTGTCATACCCGGAAAGTTAAACCGTTAAATCGTGCGTTTTCAGGACTGGACAGTTGGGTATGTGGATTACGAAGGGAACAGGCTGTGAGTCGGACTGATGTAGATACGGTTCAGTGGGACGCTGCAAATAAACTGGTCAAAGTCAATCCATTATATAATTGGAGTGAAGATGACTTGTGGCAATATATTAAGAAACATAATGTTCCTTATAACAAACTTCATAATCAAGGTTTTTCCAGTATTGGATGTGCAAGTTGTACCCGTGCAGTAAAAGATGGTGACGATGTACGAGCCGGCCGCTGGTGGTGGGAACTTCCTGAACAGAAGGAATGCGGTTTACATGTTGTCGACGGAAAAACAGTACGGAAGATGAGTAGCTGATACCGTTGATTTTACACATTCAACCTGTTTTTTGAGGTTATCGTTTTAAGGATTGAAAATTACTGTTGATGTCTAAATTCAGTATATTTATTAACCCTGATTAAATTTATTTCGGATATTATATTTTATGGAACACTATCGTTTATCACATTTAGATACACTTGAAGCGGAATCAATCCATATAATGAGAGAGGTTGCAGCTGAGTTTCAACAGCCTGTTTTGTTATTTTCCGGTGGTAAAGATTCGCTTGTCATGCTTCGAATCGCGGAAAAAGCATTTCGACCAGCTAAATTTCCGTTTCCGGTGATGCATATTGATACCGGTCATAATTTCCCGGAAGTATTGAAATTCAGAGATGACCTTATTGAATCGATGGGAGAACAACTCATCGTCAGGACTGTGGAAGATGCGATTAAAATGGGAATTGCTGTGGAAACTGCTGACGGTAATGTGAGTCGGAATCGGCTGCAGAGTCCAACATTGTTGGCTGCAATAGAGGAGTTTAAATTTGATGCTGCATTTGGGGGGGGACGACGAGACGAAGAAAAAGCCCGTGCAAAAGAAAGAATTTTTTCGTTTCGCGATGACTTTGGTCAATGGGATCCGAAGAATCAACGACCTGAACTCTGGAATATATACAACGGCCGCATTTTTGAAGGTGAAAATATCAGAGTATTTCCAATCAGCAATTGGACTGAGCTTGATGTTTGGCAGTATATCGAGCGGGAAAAGATGGAAATACCGTCCATTTATTTTGCACATGAACGCGAGGTATTTTTTCGGGACGATCAGTGGTTAAGCACCGGTGAATATTTGGTGCCGGGGGATAATGAAAGAGTACAGAAAAAAATGGTACGCTTTCGTACAATAGGAGACATGGTGTGTACCGGTGCAATTGAATCAACGTGCTCAAGTGTTGCAGAAATAATTACAGAAATCGCAGCGTTTAGAGTCTCTGAACGGGGTGGCCGTGCCGATGACCGGTTTTCAGAGACTGCCATGGAAGACAGGAAAAAAGAAGGATATTTTTAATGAATTTAATTCATGACTCTGAAGATAATAAAGGCCGGAGTGAATTACTGCGCTTTTCAACATGCGGAAGTGTGGATGATGGGAAAAGCACCCTTATAGGGCGGTTATTATACGATAGTAAAACGTTATTTGAAGATCAGCTTGACGCATTAGAGCGGTCTCAGACATTATCCGGTGATCAGAAAGTTAATTTGGCTAATTTAACTGATGGGCTGCGTGCTGAACGTGAACAGGGGATTACCATTGATGTTGCCTACCGATATTTAGCAACGCCAAAACGAAAGTTTATTATTGCTGATACACCGGGACATATCCAATATACACGTAACATGGTAACCGGTGCATCGACAGCAAATTTAGCGGTTATATTGATTGATGCGAGAAAAGGTATTATTGAACAATCCCGACGTCATAGTTTTATCGCCTCTCTACTTGGTATTCCTCACCTTGTTTTATGTGTTAATAAAATGGATTTAATGGATTTTAAGAAAGAGGTGTTTGATTTTATCTGTGATGATTTTGAGAAATTTTCTACCCGGCTCAACATCAAAGACATCTCTTATATCCCAATGAGTGCATTGGAAGGAGATAATATTGTCGACTTATCAGAAAGAATGCCATGGTACAAGGGACCTGCATTTTTATCTTTCCTTGAGAATTTGCATATTGTCAATGATCAAAATTTTTCTGATCCACGATTTCCCGTTCAATGGGTCATTCGACCCCGATCAGACGAATTTCATGATTTCCGAGCCTTTTCAGGGAAGATGGCATGCGGCGTATTCAAGGTTGGTGATGACATTATATCCTTGCCTTCAGGGAAACGTTCCCGTATCAAGGAAATACTAAATTTGGATCAATCGCTGGATCTGGCATTTACACCGATGTCTGTTGCTATACGATTGGAAGATGAAATTGATGTTAGCCGTGGTGATGTACTTGTGCATCCGGATCATATTCCTTATGTCTCAAACGAAATTCAAGCAATGATTTGCTGGATGCACGAAACACCATTGATTTCAGGGAAAAAATATTTTCTAAAACATTTAAACCAAACATCAAAAGCCATTATAAAGGAGGTTGTTTTCAGGACAGACATAAACGATTTAACCGAAAATTATGATGCCCCGAGTTTAGGTTTAAATGAAATCGGGAAAGTAAAAATTAAAACACAGGCTAAATTAGTATTTGATAATTATAGTCGCTGCCGCAGTACGGGATCGTTTATATTAATTGATGAAGCAACGCATGCAACAGTTGCTTCCGGTATGATTTGCGAACCTGTAAACGAAATGCCGATGCCACAATACGATGGGTATGTAATCTGACGAAAATGGGTAAACCGACAGTTGAATTAAAGTTTTGTAAATTGGACCTGCCGGAAGAAGGCTTCAAGCTTACCTCCGGTCAGTCTCTAAAAGAGATTACTGTTGCTTACGAAGAGTATGGAACACTGGCTGCGGATAAAAAAAATGCTATCTATATCTGCCATGCTCTGACCGGTGATCCTCATGCTGCATTTTATAATAGTGAAGATGATAAACAGCCAGGCTGGTGGGATCCGATGATCGGCCCGGGAAAGCCGATAGATACTGAAAAATATTATGCTGTCTGTTCTAATATATTGGGTGGCTGCAATGGGACAACTGGACCCTCATCTATTAATCCTGATACAAATGAGCCCTTTGGAACGTCATTTCCAATGGTGACGATAAAAGATGTTGTCAACGTTCAGAAACTATTCCTCGATCAATTAGGAATTCCCGATTTATATTGTGTTATCGGTGGATCTATGGGGGGAATGCAGGCATTGGAATGGAGTATTGAGTACCCGGAGTATGTTCATCGATGTGTTTGTATTGCCTCTGCAATCAGTCTTACATCACAGGCCCTGGCATTTGATGTCATTGGGCGGCAGGAAATTGAATCTGACCCGGACTGGCACGACGGCAATTACCTTGAGAAAGAAAGCAAACCGGTTAAAGGATTATCTCGGGCCAGGCAAATTGGGCATGTGACCTATTTATCGTCATCGTCAATGGATGCCAAATTCGGCCGGGAACTTCAGGAAGATAAACGAACTGAACAACCGGGTAAATTCTCCACAGATTTTCAGGTAGAATCGTATCTGAATTATCAGGGGAAGAAATTTGTTGATCGATTTGATGCAAATTCGTATTTATATATTAGTCGTATGATGGATATGTTCGATTTAGCAAGAGAACACGGTTCAATTGAAGACGCCTTTAAGGAAACTCACTGTCATTTTCTAATCGTTTCAATTAGTACTGATTGGTTATTTCCTCCATCTCAACAGCTTGATATTGTTTCAGCACTTATTTCGAATCGAAAATCGGTGAGTTATTTTCAATTAGATTCCCAATATGGACATGATGCCTTTCTGATTGAATATGATACTCTGGGAGTGGGGGTGGATGCTTTTCTGAATGATCAGGATGTTGAATTGAATCAGAATGCAATCGATGAATTGGAGTTCGAACAGATTTCATCACTGATAGATGATGAGATTCATCTTTTGGATGTAGGCAGTGGTGATGGTGAGGTTATGAGGACCTTGCGAAACAGGAAAAATGTGTCGGGAATCTGTCTTGATTTAGATTTTTATAAAATTGTGGAATGCATGCGTAAGGGATTACCGGCAATTCAGCTTGATGTTGATACCGGATTAGGAATTATTGCAGATGACACCTTTGATTGTGTACTTCTTAACGAAACGATCCAACAGTTACGCAGTGCATTGCATGCGATAAAGCAAATTATCCGAATTTCTGATAATGGTGTCATCAGTTTTCCAAACTTTGCGTATTATGCATTTCGTTTATCTTTGTTTTTTACCGGTAAATTACCGATATCCAGATCGCTTCCGTTTGAATGGTATAACACTCCGAATATTCATTTGGTCACAGTAAAGGACTTCCAGGATCTTTGTGAACGGCATAACATTAATATCGAAGAAATAAATTTTCTGTCTGATGGTCTTATCGGAAGGATGTTGATTGTTCTGGGGTTAACTAATCTTGGCAGCGAACGAAGTATAGTAAGGATTAGCCGACCCGAAAAATAAAATTCCCGCCAACTATAAATATATTCCCGTATTTTATCCTCAGGAGAAGTTTGGTCAAACGGCTTTGTTGGAAAATCGTTTACGCCTGAATTAATTAGTTTATAAGATAAACCGTTAATAGATATTGTATCCTGTTTATAGCATTACCATCAAGGATGAGAATACAATACTGTAATTCAGGTAAAGATATTTGTTTTACTTATGATCTGTATATCATCCCAATTTAATAATTCAATAACCCGGAGATTTTCGGTAATGCAAATTTTCTTCTTTAATTTGATAATCGCGGGTCATTAATCAACCATTTTCAGCGTCCCGTTGTTCACTGATTCCGATCAAGATGGCACTTGCCAATCTGACAACTCTTATCATTGCTGAATTTACTTCGATCTTTTCCTGTGTGCAATTTTATTGCCGGTCATCGATTTGAGGTACAGACTGGTTTCAAGCAGGCTGAATTTCGGTTTCCGGAAACAGTTGTGCAGCCTTGTGGACATTGGTGATGATCATAGAGAAAACAGCTTGACCACCGACAGGGTATAACTGCGTTAGGTAAGATATGGACTTCTACCTGTTTATTACTGCATTTACTAAAATCATATTGGTTTAATGATAAACAACAGATCACCCGTACTGACGGCCTGGGCATTGGCTGGATTTACACGGACGACCTTGTATTTTTTATCTTCAGGGTAAATGACACTGTCGCCACCATTGAATATGTTTAAGGATATTGGTCTAAAAACTTTCATAGCTTCGATGAGACAGAGCGTCTGTGCTGTATTGATGATGTCATCAATTTTGACAAATTCGGGTTCAGTCGGGGATGGGGTAATATAAAATATTCCCGTTGACGGGGCTAAAACTTTAATTTCATCACAGCCTTCTATCTTCAGACTCTCCAGATCAAATGATTGTTTTACGTCGCCGGCAGCGTCTTCAATTTCTTTAATTAATTTCTTAGTATTGGTACGGTCAATGAATTTTGGCAGATAGGTGGTGTCGTACGTTCCTTTCTGAAAAATTTCATCAGAAAGAACAGATCTTAATAATGGAATATTTGTACAAATACCTTCGATTTTTACGGTACCCAAATAATCGATCAGAGTTTTAATGGTACTTATTCTATCTTTGCCTTTACAGATGAGTTGAACAATCATGCTGTCATAATATGTCGGAACAGTTTTTCCTTTACCCATAGCCGCAATGACATCGATATTCTTGTTTTCGGGGAAATGGAATTCGGTAATTTCCCCCGGTTCAGGGATAAAAATGAATTCTCCGTCGGGATTGATTGCCGCTTTTTCAGCATTTATGCGTACTTCAATTGCATAATCTTTTTGACTGATTTTCATTTTCTTAATACTCTTGCCCGATGCAATTTGAAATTGTGTTGCAACGATATCGATACCGGTGACTGTTTCTGTTACCGGATGCTCAACCTGCAGTCGAGTATTCATTTCCATAAAATAAACGGCTTTATTTTTTAAATCATGAATGAACTCAACTGTTCCCGCGCCAATATAGCCAATTCTGTCTGAAATTGCTTCTGCGTACTTAAATGCCTCTTTTTCCAATTTTTCAGGGAGTGAGGTTGAACCTGATTCTTCAATTATTTTTTGATTGTTTCTTTGGACACTGCAATCTCTGAGTCCAAGCACTTTTGTGTTCCCAAACTTGTCCCGTAAAATTTGGACTTCGATATGACGTAATGACGTGACGCATTTTTCAATATAAACATCACTGTTACCAAAGGCACTTTTTGCTTCCGCCATCATTTGGATAAATATTTCTCGGAAATTTTCGGATGAGTCAACCATTTTTATTCCTTTACCGCCACCACCATGTACAGCTTTGATAACGATAGGATAACCGATTTTTTCAGAGAGACGCTGTGCTGCTTCAGGGCTGGTAATGATACCATGACTACCCGGAACGACTGCAATTTTTAGATCAAGTGCGGTATTGACAGCATTTGATTTATTGCCCATTTGCTCCATGCTCTCAACGGGCGGGCCAATAAAATTGAGCTCATGATTCTGGCAGAGTGCTGCAAAAAGTGGATTTTCAGATAAAAATCCGATGCCGGGGTGTAGAGAATCTGCTTCTTCGCGTTCAGCAATTCTCACGACACTCTGTGCATTGAGATAACTTTCGTCAGACGTATTACCACCCAGACAAACGAGTCGATCTTTCTTAGACAGCATATCCGCAGCGACAGAATCCATATCAGCATCGGATTGCACAAGAACAACCTCTATATTTTCCTTTTGTGCAATTCGTATCAATTTCACCGCTGTGCAGCCCCGGGCATGAATGAGAACGCGTTTTACAGGCTTCATTAAATCCATATAATGAATTGTTTTTGGGGATTTCCCTTCGCCATCTTCTGCAACCAGAATACCTTGAAATATCCGTGATAATACGTCTTCTACAGATTCTTTCGCTACAGGAATATCTGAATCAATAGTTCTTAGTTGCTCATCCAACTCATCGAAAAATGGATGTTTCACCAAGCCCTGCATTGCTCCGGGTGTTTTAGAAAGATAATTTGACAGAGTCGAAGTGGATGGCAGATATGATGGAACAACAATCTGACCGGCAAATGGCATGTTGGTTCCCGAAAAATAATAGGTCTGGACTAACGGATGTGTGACAAAACTCGCCTGAGCACCTCCGGTACAATCTCCAAATCCAAAGCAGATTATCTGTAACCCTGTGTCTCTGACAAAGCGGGTTATACGGTCATTGACAATCGCCATGGAGAAAAGAGCTCCGGCACCTTCTTTTGTTTGCATACCGCCTGACGAAAGAAAGCAGACGACAGGCAATTTTTTGCGTGCACATTCAACGAGAAGTTTACAAAATTTTTCTGCACTTGCCATATCAAATGCACCCGCTTGAAAATCAAGATTGGATATAATTACGCCGGCTTTTCTCTTGATTTTTTTGCATTTTATCTGGGCAATTCCCGTTATAATACCGCACGGTGTAATTTTCTTTGACAATGATTGTTCAATAGATATCCTGAATCCCGGAAAACCGACAGGATCATTCGTCATTAAATTTGAATGAGATTCCTTGAAATCAGTCAAGAATTTATCAATAATTGCTGTCGTTGTCGTTTTTTTACTTCGTTTATTGGTTGTCAATAAATCATTGATCAGCAGGTCATGGCAGGCAATTTGCAGTCGATTCCAGAAGTCTTTCATGCCGATATTCCGCAGGCTGATTCGACCATCAAACTTTTTACCGGACTGTTCTGATTCATAGTATTGATGCAGGAGATGATCGAAAATAAACGTTATGATTGCAAATAATGTTTCAGAATATCGGGGGAATTCAATTTTTTTCCATTCCTCGATTGATTTAAGTAGAGCATGGCGTTTTGAACTTTTGGCTAAGAGCTTGAGCCAGGTTTCAAATTCCTGTTTTATCTGGTCAGTACCGGATCCGAATAATTTTTCCTTTGGCAGCCGTTTTTGTACGGATTCAATAATTCCCGGAATTGGATCGTCAATCAGGTTTGATATTGTCTTTTTCGAAATCGTATCATGTTCACTTGCTTCCGCTGCAATTGTATTTAGACTTGCGACAATGTTGTTGTAGATGAGATCAAAAATCATTAAATTTTTGGATTCCAGGATCATCCCTTCTCTCACATCACTTCGAACCATTACATCTAATATGGTTAGATCATCTACCTGACTATCGGGATGGACGTCATTCTTAAAAAGATATTTTATTAGTGATACAAAATTATTCTGAGCCCCGGTTTTCCAAAGATTATACAAATGAAAGGCAAAACAGAATTGCAATTCCTGTTCTGAATCATGGAAGTTTTTAACAGGATCTCCGAGGATCATTTTCGCGAATTTACCGCGTTTATTTGTGATCCGTTCTTTGAAGTATTGATAATTTTTCCATGATTTACTCAATGTGTTATCATACTTAATTTCCAACGGACTGTTTAGCCATTGTTTAAATGCATCACGATGTTCTTTTGCAATCCTATGGTCGAGATCACCTTCAGGAATTTCAAGATTACTCAGTCGGCCATATAGTTCTTTTGTGGTGGACCTGAGTTTATTTCGCATATTCAAATATCGAAGATATCGAATCGCTGTTCCGAATATATTCAGATGGCTGGTGGGTGTTTGAGGAAGTGCCAGATCCTGATCTGCTATCACGACCTCATGGGGATCTAAAAAGCGGTCGACACTGCGAAAATAATGGTCAATTACATATTTATTATTATTTACGAATTCCCTGGACCGATTTTCAATCGATATAATACTGGAAATTATGGCTCTCTGTAAATTGTGATGTTTCTGTTTTGCTTCTCCGGGGACATAATCAATGACGCCGTCGAGATATCCCTGTTTGTAAAGCTCGTATGATGATACTCCGACATACTTAGCACATTCCTGCCATGATAAATTGTATTTACGTGCAATACTGGCTAATCCTCGAGGTTGAATCGTATTAAAGACACCGTCTTTTACAGATAATAGAATATTCGTCGTGGCTAACGGTATTGCTCCTCCGGAATACCCGTTCCCAAGAATAATACCAACGGTTGGAGCAGGAACGATTGCCATTGTTGCAATTAACCTGGAAATTGAATGTGCCTGATTCTCTTTATTCGCGATTTCTCCGGCGTCGGCCCCGGGTGTGTCGATCAGCGTCACAACAGGTATGGAATATTCGACAAATTCGTTAACATAGCTGGATGCTAAATTATGATGTTCAGGCATCCATACACCATTGGCTGCATTTCTATCCTGTGCGATAAATCCGACACGTCGTTTATGACTGTCAAAGTTAAGAAACATTTCTACGACGTATAATGGTCCGTGGACTCGCTCTCTGATGACCTCGCCCTCAAACATTTTAAGAACAGCTCTTACACTGACTCGTGATTTATCCTCAGTTGGCCGGACTGTTTTTTCGATATACTTGTCAACTCTTAATTTTTGAAGGCCGTTAAGAATGGAATCAATCTTATTGTCCTTTACTAATCCCTCGAGGTTTTTGTCTGGAGTTACTTCACCTGAATTCGGGAAAAGAGAAAAATCATTGGCCAAATCTTCTGCTTTAATGAATAATTGATCTAGTCCGGAAATCTTCTTAACCATAAGTCTTATCCTTGTAAAATTCTGTCGTCAATTTTAGATAGTGATATTGAGAAAACAGTCGGTATTTTAAAGTGGTTTACTGAACTTATAAAAATGTTATTTTTAGTAGAAAATATATAAACTGAATCATAATAATCATGCATTGAACGGTTTACCATAATCACTAATCAAAAAAAATCAGGATTAATCCGTAAAAACAGTTATATTTTTTAATGATTTTATTGAAAGCCCAAAACCCGAAGGGTAGGGTAGCAAACGTAGATGAGTAAAATCAGATTATTGGTCGAACACTGATAACTTCTGATTGTTATCCGCTTCTTATCTCTCATGATTTATTAGAATAAATCCTGCAACTATTGAGAGTTCTTTAATACGTTAAATTAACTCAGACAGCACGAGTTTTATTTGGTCACTTACGGATAACTTTTCACTGATTATGTTTGATTTGGTGATTCCAGCCCAGGCTCAGCCTGTCTCGCCGCAGCTCAATTAGCGAAGGCGGATTGGTTGGAGTATCATTGTCATTCTTCGAAAACGGTTCATTTTTACTGATTCTTATTTATATGGTGATTGTAGCTCAGTTGGTTAGAGCGCCTGGTTGTGGCCCAGGAGGCCGCGGGTTCGAATCCCGTCATTCACCCCAGATAATTGGAAGTTGCTTTTTTTTAGTAAGTTATGAATCATAAAATGATTGTGCATGTTGAAAAGGAGTAAAGTTTACCGCAAAAACCATCCATTGCAGTATATGAGACTCCGGGAAAATGGATTGCGGCAACTATACCAGCCCGCAGGGTGTATTTATTCCTGCACATAAGTTTTCAAAGGCATGGAATCGTGCTGCCAAAGAGAAGATGCCCGGAATGCATCTGCATGTCTGGAGAGGATAGGTGATAACACAAATGGCAAATGGCGGTGTGGGGGAGATAGACCGGAAGCGGATTCCGGGACCTGTTAAAATTTCACCTGCAAATAATTCAATTAATTTTTCGGATCAATCCCACAGGAATGAATCGGGTCGGTTAAAATACCAATTGGCATATACTTAAAACCAACTCTGAACTCTCCTTAAAATCCAGTCCCGGCTGTGGTGATGTGGAAAATGCCGTCTTCGGGAACTTCTTCCCATTATTAGAAGAAAAACAGATACCCAATCCACTTTATTTACATTTGAAAGAGTGTGAATTCAGATTTAATTATCGTGACCAGAATATCTATCTAAAGCTGTTAAAAATTATTAGAAAATTTCCAATTAAGTTGTTTTGAACCATAATTAATATTGAAAAATTCAAATGTCTGTAAGCGATTTACCTACCCTTAATGTCCTTCTCAACCTCACAAGTGCAGTCCTGCTTGTTATTGGATATATTCAAATAAAAAAGGGAAATAAGGGAATTCATAAAAAGATCATGTTAACAGCTCTATCTACATCAATTGCGTTTTTGTGTTCGTATCTCGTTTATCACTTTCAGGTTGGTTCTGTTAAATATCCGCATTTCGATTGGACACGTACAGTTTATTTCATGATACTCATCCCTCACATTATATTATCGGCTGCCATGTGCCCATTTATTATATACATTGTATGGCATGCACAGCGAGGCAATTTTGTAAAACACAAACGGATAGCAAAATTTGTATGGCCTGTTTGGATGTTTGTATCAATTAGCGGGATTATAATTTATTTAATGCTGTATAAACTAAGGTAACCTTGTATGACACAGGATTATTTCAAACAGACATTTTACCTAAGTTTGTCAAGAATCTGAATACCACCGGATTGATGACCGTCATTTTCCCGGTGGAACTCTTTTTTGCCCTGGATAGGTCTATATGAAATTTGACAATCAGCCGATCTAAGACTAATCTCGGAACTAAATGAAGGTGTTGGATTTAATAAAACAGGCAATCATGATTGATATAAATGATATATGTGAACCGGAGTGGGTTGATTGGTATTTAATGACTCCGGAAAAGCGATGGAACGAAAGTGCAAAATTATGGCAGCAGTATTTAGCTATAGGAGGTTCTCTTGATCCCGAACCCGATACACAAAGTCCTTTCTACGATGAAAAAACATCGTGTCAAATGCCTTCTAATGGGGGGACAGGCTTGTGTTCTATACGGCGCAGCCGAGTTTAGTCGTGATGTTGATTTAAATCTGCTTTACGATAAAAAAAATTTCCAAAAACTTCAACTTGCTTTAAAGGAATTGGATGCGGATGTGGTCGCAATTCCCCCATTGGATCCGAAATACCTTCAGGAGGGATTAGCGATACATTTTCGCTGTAAGCACCCGGATGCATCAGGTCTTCGAATTGATGTAATGTCCATTATGCGTAATATAGATACCTTTGAGCAATTATGGAATAGACGAACAACGTTTAAGTTGCTTGACGAGGATATTGATGTCTTATCGCTTTCGGACCTAGTCAATTCTAAAAAAACCCAGCGTGACAAAGACTGGCCAATGATTCGACGCCTTGTTGAAGTTAATTATTTTAATAATAGGAAATTTCCCACAGATGAACAAATTAATTTTTGGTTTTTGGAATTAAGATCATCAGAACTTCTATTTGAATTGTCAGAGAATTATCCTGAAACAGCTCATAAATTGGTTAAAAATCGTCCTTTATTAGCACTGACAGTAAATGACAGGCTCGAGACTAAAGCAATAACTGTGGCAATTAGAAAAGAGGAAGATGAAGAACGAAGACGGGATGTAGAATATTGGCAACCATTAAAGAAAAAATTGGAATCCCTCAGACATCATCGTAATAATAAAAACAAAAAACATAGTCTCTTTTGAATTCAGTGATTCTCCTGATACTTTTTTTATTATTCGAAAATGATGATGACATACCGGCATCAGCATATTTTAAAATTTAATGTAAAAATCTTTTTCATCCGTCATTGTCTGATTATCAATTTGGTATTCAGATGTTATTATTTGGTTATAATCCATGATAGGCACAAATCCCATACCGATTCCTTTTCTGAAACCAATTTCATTCTGTATTTTTCGAATTTTAACCCGTATTTCAAAGATTGGATTCGTTATTTCAATCTTATGTTGCAGCTGCAGTGCTCCTCCCCCGGCATTTAAGGGAACAGTGATTGAACCACCGACTGATGCTCCGCCTGTTAATCTTCGGGACCATAATGGTAAAGACTTCCGGATTTCTGAAAATAAAGGGAAAATACTCCTGCTTTTTTTTGGATTTACGCACTGCCCGGATGCATGTCCATCAACATTAATGAATTGGGAGACAATAAAAAAGGAAATCAGAGCAAACGAAGATAATGTGAAATTTGTATTTATATCTGTTGATCCATCAAGAGACAGCCAGAAATCGTTACACAAATATGTCGCATTGTACGGGGATGATATAATCGGTCTTACCGGGACACAAAAAGATCTTGATCCTATTTATAAATCGTATGGAATCTTTGCCGAAAAAGAGTTGAAAAAAAATAGGGACTATTTAATTAATCATACAACATCCATTATTCTTATTGACAAACAAGGAAAATGGCGTCTGAATTACAGTTACGGCACAAGTCCGATAGACATTGCTTTAGACATCAAACGGTTACTGTCTGAATAATAAATCAAAGAGTTGGGGTTTATAAACTACATCGGCGGTGATTTTTCCAGAATGCAATTGGGGTTTATGAACTACTCTAAGCACATACCGAACGATTTCAGATTGCCTTTTCGAATACCGCTGAAATTCTGGATGATTTCCAGGTTGGTCTTGTTAATTGGACCCCGTCTATTAACGGACCGCAAATTGGCTTTATAAATATTGCGGCTGATAGGGACCATATGAAAATTATACCATTTGTGAATTTTAATTGGTAGATTGAACAATAAAAGCATAAGTTTAACAAGCATTTAACACCCTGTCAAAACTGATAATCAGGATTGACAATATAATAAGAAGACGAGCAATCGCCATTGTAATTCTAAGTATCCACAAAGAATCTTATTACCGGCTGTAAACTTTGAAATTATTCCTGAAGCAGAATTATCAGAACATAAAAAAAGATGGTTGAAATTTTGAAGTGTCAAGATTATCAATTACTGATATCATTGATTTCTGTTCATCACCGAAAATAGGAGATGTATCGATAAATAATAACCTCTTCCATACCTCATTGTTCCGCGATTATCTTTAAATAATAACAAACAGAAAACAATTCTGTTCAACTGAAAATTAATAGCTATAGTGCCCCGGTCGCAATATCTTTCCGATAATACATTCCGGTCCAGGTGATTTTTTCCACGCCTTTATAAACCTCATCAACAGCATCTTTTAATGAATTACCTTTCGCAGTAACTCCTAAAACTCTTCCTCCTGAATTTGACAGGTACTCGCTTTCTTGCCGGGTACCAGCGTGAAAAACCTTCACTCCAACCTGCTCAGCATCCTCAATTCCAAATATTTGATGACCCTTTTCATAATTTCCCGGATATCCTCCTGAGACCAAAACAACGCAGACTGCACTTTGATCTTCCCATTCAAATTCATACTCAACCAGCTTATTATCAATCGTCATCAACATTGCCTGTGCCAGGTCACTTTTTAAGCGATACAGCACTGCCTGAGTTTCCGGATCTCCAAACCGCACATTAAATTCTAACACTTTGGGACCCGTCGATGTAATCATAATCCCCGCATAAATAATCCCCCGATAATCGAGTTTTTCCGTCTGACAGCCGTGTAGAAACGGTTGTAAAACTGATTCATCAATACGCCGCCACATCTCATCGTCCACAACCGGTGCGGGAGAATAGGCTCCCATTCCACCGGTATTCGGTCCTTTGTCATTATCATTAAGTCGTTTATGATCTTGTGAGGAGGCTAACGGCTTGATGGTATCATGGTCAACGAAAGCCAGTATAGATGCCTCCTCACCGTCTAAATAGTCTTCTATAACTACTTCATATCCGGCATCACCAAAGGCACCTGAAAAACAATGCCGGACCGCCTTAATCGCTTCCTGATTGGTGAAGGCAACCGTGACTCCTTTTCCAGCAGCAAGGCCATCAGCTTTTACGACAACTGGTGTACCGTGTTTTTTGACGTAGTCAATTGCACTGGATTCATCCGTGAACACCTCAGCTTTTGCCGTGGGTATGGCGTACCGATTCATAAATTCTTTAGCAAACCACTTGCTGCCTTCAAGTTGAGCAGCTTTTTTATCGGGACCAAAAATCTTTAATTTTTTTTCCCTAAATTCATCAACAATTCCATCACATAAATATTTTTCTGGTCCAATGACGGTTAAATCAATGTTATAATGTATAGCAGCGTCAGCAAGGGTTTCTTCGTTTTTTAACTCTATTGACGAAATATCCGACCCAAGAATACCACCATTTCCAGGATAACAGTAAACCTTATCAACATTTGGACTCTCAGAAAATTTCCAGGCAAGTGCATGTTCGCGTCCACCACTTCCTACAACTAAAATATTCACGATTTTTTACCTTTTAACTGCTGTCGATTTAAATAATTTAATACAAAAATCAGAGCAACTCTTTTACAGACAGTTACAACACATAACATTTTGATTGGACACTGGTTAGTGTTAACTACTGCGTCGAATGGATTCTGTCCGTTTAATATACTGAGCGGCTTCTGCCTGGCGGTCGAGGCAATTTAACAAAATCACATAATTTTCTAATATCACCACAACATTTATATGATCTTCTCCAAATGCGTTTCTGCTTCTTTATTATCCCCTGTCTTACAGGCACTGATTCCAGCCTGATTCGGCGTGGTATATCCTGCTAATAGCATTACGATTCCGGCGATTAAAACACAATGAAGATTTATTGGTTTTTAGCATAGCTTTTATCAGTTATAATGTTAATGATATGATTTATCATCTCAAATCTCAAAATCTTTTAATTTAACGTAAAAATACAAGAATTATAGGCAGGTTTCGACTCATTGTTCGGAATTTACCTGATTTCATGCCTTTACTTTGAAATAACTGTGCCGGAAACAATATTGTATATTTTTTTATCGGAAAATGCCCATAATGGTTTTTGCAGACCAATGGAAGGAGTCCAATTCTATTTCTATTATGATAACTTCTCGTTTTAAGAATCTGTTAACTCAAAAAAATAGTCGGATAGCGATTGTTTATTCAATTGTCCTTATTATCGTGATGTTTTGTCCCGTATCAAATATTGCATTTATCCCTTTTGAGTTAAATTTTGACAAATGTATCCACATCATACTTTTTAGCATTCTGTACATAACGTGGAACAAAGCCATGGCTCCTTATCTGCGATCACAGATTAAAGCACTGCAAATTTCAATCGGGTTTGGCCTGTTTACCGAATTCATTCAGGGATTATTACCACACCGCAACGGTGATGTGTATGATCTTTTATGCAATTTCATTGGCATTATAGCAGGATTTATTGTCGTAAAGTATCTGGAGAGCAGAACGGTTAATCGTCAGTTGTAACCGGGTATGATAACATTATTAAAGCCTAAGCTGGACGAATCCCCTTTATGAGCAGCTGATTCTGCAGTTGCTCAGATTGATCTCAAGACTTACGTAACGGCCTTATTTCGACACGACTGATACACGTTTGGTCAGGAGTATTAAGAATATGAAGACACGCTTCTCCTATTTCGTCGGGATCCACTTTCCAGGAATTATCCTGATCTTTATGGTCAGTATCGAATCGCGTATTAACTGAGCCGGGAAAAACGGTGGAAACCTTTATACCAAAATTACGAATTTCATGAAACAACGATTCCGAAAACCCTGTAACCGCATATTTTGATGCTGCATAACCACTGCCTTTTTCCAGAGGCATTCTTCCTGAAATGGATGAAATGTTGATGATATGGCCTTGTTTTTTATTTACCAAATGAGGAATAACAGCTTTGGTCGCATAAAAAACACCGTTAACATTTGTCTCAATCATCGAATCCCACTCATCTGCAGAAAGCTCTATAATATCCTTCCGTATGATCAATGCTGCATTGTTAATCAATCCATAAATACCATTTAACCGGTCGATTAACGAATCAATTGCATCTTGCACCTGAGCATGATTTCGAATATCACAGGATTCAATTTCACATTGGCCGCCAACCGCATCCAATTCAGATTTTAAGGATGTTAATTCTGATTTATTTCTGGCAAGAAGACCAACATTATGACCCGCTTTCACCAACACTTGCGCAATTCCCTTACCGATACCACGGCTTGCTCCAGTTATAATAACATTCATAATCATGAATCCTTACTTCAGGATTTCGTTTCCCCCGGGAGAAACACAAAAACGCATAGTTTTTAAGTGAGCTGGTCTAAATGTCCTGCAAGATCCCGGGTCATTTTATTATTTTTCCTCAGTCTTCCCGGGGTTTCACGCTAAGCTTTAACGATTCGATGACCCTTGGCGGTATCTTCTACTCTCCATCCCCGGGCCGTTATTTCATCACGTAATTTATCGGCTTTGGCAAAGTCGCGATTTGTCCTTGCCTGAATCCGGTCTTCTGCCATTTGTATAATATCTGCGGGTATGTCCTCTTCTTTATCGACATTTAATGCACCAAACACAGCGTCGATTTTTCTGCAGAAATCCAATAAAAGTTCCGCCGCCGCCCCGCCAACTTCATCAGCATCCATTGTCCTGTTTACATCCTTCATAAAATCAAAAAATGCCGCCAACGCTGCTGAGGTGTTTAAATCATCTTCAAGTCCATTACGAACGGCTGCTTCAGTGCCTTCAACCAAACGTTTAGCGTCATCCATTCCCTGCTCTGATTCCTTAATTTTTTCCTTTAAACGAACGAAAAAAGCATCAATCCGCTTCAACACAGAACGGGTACCGATGAGACTGTCAAACGTAAAATTCAGATGTTGCCGATAGTGCACACTCATAATTAACCATCGGATTTCTCTGCCGGTATAGCCCTCTTTTATTAAATCTCGCAACGTATAAAAGTTTCCCAGCGATTTTGACATCTTTTCACCATTAACAATCAAATGTGCACAATGCAGCCAATAATTAACAAATTTCTCACCGGTAGATGCTTCGCTTTGAGCGATTTCATCTTCATGGTGCGGAAACATGTTGTCGATACCGCCGGTATGAATATCAAAATGATTACCGAGTAATGCAATACTCATTGCAGAACATTCAATATGCCAACCCGGCCGGCCCCTGCCCCACGGGCTGTCCCAATGCACGTTACCATCCTCCTTGACCCAATGTTTCCAGAGGGCAAAATCTGCAACGGATTCCTTTCCATACTCATCAGATTTAACCCGTGCCCCCGCACGCTGCCCTGACATATCGATATGGGCAAGACAACCATATGACGGAAATTTTTCAATGGAAAAGTACACTGAAGAATCGTCTCCGATGTAGGCAACACCTTTGTCGATAAGTGATTCGATTATTTTTATCATTCCCTGGATATGTTTAGTTGCTTCAGGATAATGTTCAGCCTTTTCAATATTGAGTGTCTCTATATCATCGAAAAATGCTTTCTTGTACACGCTTGTAAAACTGTCCAGACCCATTCCTTTTTCTCGGGAATCACGAATTGTTTTATCGTCAACATCAGTCAAATTCATGACCTGCGTGACGTCATAACCGCAAAATTTTAGCGTTCGCCGGAGAATATCTTCAAATATATACGCCCGAAAGTTTCCGATATGAGCATAATTATAAACAGTTGGCCCGCAGGTATAAAGACCTACTCTGCCTTCCTGGATTGGTTTAAATTCTTCAAGACTTCGCGTAAGTGTATTATAGAATTTTAATGACATAATGCCTATTCTTAAATTGTATTTAGACTAAATAATTTATTGCAATGGTTATAAAAAGTTTAAATTTTGAAATAAAACTGTACATTGCGGAAATTTAAACGGCAACATTACACAATTTTACAGCTTTTACAGATGACCCCGCCAAACGAAGAGTTTCATGTAGAGATATAATCCCGAAAAATGAGTGAACAAATTTACTTCGATTTAGATTTTTCTCCAGCGAAAGATAAAGAAAATACCTCTAATACATTACAGCTTAAATCAACTGATCTCCGCCGGGCTGTTTTCGCATGGTTACTGAAGGAAAAGATTAACGGCATTGGCATAGATACGCCAACCCGAATTAGACAGTTTCGATCCGATATCGCAGGATTCTGGAATGTATCCAGACAAAACAGAAACCGGGATGGTCCGGCCAAATTACTCGTCCCCTGTCATACGATCATCATCGAGCTTCGAGGAAATCGTGACGCCTGCTGGCCGGATTGTATTAACTCTGCAGAGTTACTGCCGGAATTTCGGGATCTGAAACATCGCCGGCTTGATATGCAGGAGTCGATTCGAAAAAATGAACCTCAATTAAGAAATTCCTCTACCCTGTTCGAAGAATATACTGATTGGCACTACGAAAAATCAGAAAATAATGACTATCACAAATTATGCAAGAAAATTGAAAAGACAGAAAAAGCCATCTATAAAGGATCACGATTTGAATCGATGATGAGTGCCGGAGTCGCTGATTATCTCTACCTTGGTGTACCCGAAAAATCGGTACACCCATACGAGCTTGCCGATGGCTGGGGATTATTATGGATCGATGAAAAACTAAACATTCGGGTGATTTCAAAAGCTGAAAATCGCAACTGCACTCCCGAAAACCGTTTTCATTTAATTCAAAATATTGCCTCCTCAAATATTGATGAGGTATTATTCAAACATGGCGTTCATTTTAAAAAAGGTCAGACCAGATTCATCCCGACACCACGAAAAAAACGGGGTATTTATTCTCCCCAAAAGCCAACTTGACAAGGAATTAATACATATCTATACTATCCCCAGGTATTTTGTTATAATGCCCGGCGGATTGAAATATTACTTTCAGAATAGAAATCCCCAAACCTAATTACTTATTCCCTAAAGTCTACCATCTTAGGTTAGCAGGGCGATTAGCTCAGTTGGTTAGAGTGCTTGCTCGACACGCAAGAGGCCACTGGTTCGAATCCAGTATCGCCCACCACCTGGATCAGTCAATAAAACTTGAAATCTTCAAAGCCATGTAATTGTGTGCAAACCGGAAGTGTAACCACAAAGAATTAGCAAAAAGTAAAAATGAATATTTACTGCCAGAACATGCAAAAATGTACCATGAATGCCGAAACGGTATAGACGGGTGTTCGAGGTAACCACGCCTCCAGTTTTTAACAGTCTTAATCAAATTGAACCACAGGCGGCACGGTGACGCTCAATAATGTTGCCGCGATCATCGATTAGGACTCCCTCAACTTTTGTGCTGCCAAGGTCAATGCCAAGGCGTGTTCTGTTCGTTGCCATGAAATGATTTTAGTCAGAAAGGTCTTCGTAGCAGTTTATGATGATTTAGGGTTCCTTGTCCAGAATCATATAAGCCAGAATGTATGCCAGCAAGGTAGTGAATGGGAAAAACGCAAGTGGAATCACGGCTGCCACCCGAACCCAGATTCTGGGTACATTGAGGTAATTGGCGACGCCTGCACAGACGCCGCCCAACGCCCTGTGGTCTGTGTCGATATAAAGCTTACGTCCTTTGAAATTCATTGTCGTTGTTTCTTAGTGGTATTTGATAAAAAATCGGTTTGTCGAATCGCTGCTGCCGGTACAAAACTCCGTCACCATGTGGTCACCAGATGGTGTTGCTGCATGGGCTTCGGCCAGCATCGCAAACGAGATGACAAACAACGAGATTAGAGCCGCTGATATCCAGTTTGATGCGGGTCTGGATTGCGTAACTGCGTCTTTCATCGTCATTGCCTTAGGTCCTTTACCAGTTATTAGTTCACATTTCGTGCCAGTTTTTATTGGTTGTCATAACGCCGGACAGTTGCAGAAACTATACCAGAGTATTGATCGCATCCACGATAAATATGGTTTTCGTTCTATCTTGAGAGGATCCAGCATAAATATTTTTAGTGTAATAATCGACTCATCAGATCGAGTCGAAAGTCGCTTCTAATAAATTGAAGTAATAAAAACCCCCATCAACACAAAAGGTTGATGGGGGTTTTTATATTTTAAATCGTAAATTAAACCATGTCACTCAGACGTTGGCTTTGTCCCATTCCGCTTTGCCAACAAATCGGGTTAGGTTACGTCCATCAGATGTTTTACCGCGAAATGCATATCTTTCACGGCCGGCTTTACCATATTTTACTTTTTCAGTTACTTCTGCGTTTACTTTTTTACGACCTTTTACATCATAAAACTCTGCTTTCATATTCCTGCTCCTTAATTGATGAACGTTTAGTTAATGATTGATACCATCTTAAATCAACTATTTTTGACCCGCCTGCTACAGTAGCATAGAGAATAATTCCTAAAAAGATAACACCTAAGAGAAATTTACAAACTGGAACAGGAAAAAAAATCAACTCATTAGTAAATTTTAATTCTATTAAGTAATAGGACAGGCAAAGAAATACTTAAATAATTTATTATAATTTTTTTATATTCAATCGGCGAAACAGGATAATTCTATCCTGTTTTACTAAAAAAGAGGCGGGGGATAATCTTGTCTCTTTTTAATTTAATAATCTAAAATAATCGTTCCAGATTAAGGACCCGAACCATCATCGTCATCGTTATTGTCACCAACAAATGATGGAGCTGATAAAGCAACATTTTTACTCTTGACCATTCTTAAAGAGAATTCATCCTTTTTCCGTATGATATTTCGGCAGGATAGCTGCACTCAACATGCATGTTATTCATTGATTGTTTGTTTGCGTCAATCCCCACCGGGAATAACCCGATGATTCCAATTGAATCGGGTTAACATTTTTTTTTAATGGACTTAGCGATTTTTTATCAATTTTCGTTTTTACGACATCATAAATTCCGACGAGGTTGATACAAAACAATACATGTTCTTGCCGATGTGATGGACTGGTTGAGGTGTTTGGTTGGAAATTGTTAAATCTGAAATGGTATTGGACTGTTTTTATCTCTCTGGATAATCGGAGTGTTGTGTCGTGAGGTTATTATGGATTTTCAATCTATTTATTTTTGCTGATCAGTCAGTGCAGTTTCTGAATATTGCATTGTGAATGAATCGTATTTGCTATTGTCTGTTTGTCTAAAAAACATGAAACTAAAACCAATCAAGATTGAACAAATAAAAGCCCCGACAGAGCTGCCGGGGTTTTTATATGCTGAAAGGTTTGTGTTTTTGAGTTAAAGTTACGGTGTTGAACTTACGCAATCGGTTGTTGCCCCGGGAGTAATTGTTGCATTCATGGCGTCCAGGCAGAGCCGCCAATGGCCCATCGCGTTATTGGAAGGATGATTTTGATGAACATTATGTAGATAAACATTCAGTTCGCCAATGATTTCATAGGTTGTGCCGTTACTTACAGCTGTTTCTTTGCCGTTTATATAAATTTTGTTATTATTACTGTTCCCAACAGGTTTAAGGAATACTTTCGTTGCAGGACCGATATATTCAATACCGTCTATTCCGATTGTCTGATTTAATAAATCTGTTCGGGTATAGGTGTTTCCGTCCGGTGTAACAAGGCAGAATTGATTGCTGCGATTATTTCCAGGATTGAGATTAACCTGAAGTCCGGCAACGCAGGCTGCATTGTCTAAATGAGAACTGGTAAATGTTAACGAACTGTTATCAGTTGATTTTTGTGATAGTAGTGGCTCTTTGTTTGCAGGGCCTTTTCCCAGTGTCGCCTCAGTCGAACGAACGAGCCGTACGGAAAACGCTTCTTTATTTCTTGTTGCGTATGGGAGTTCTGCCGGGTAGCTGCATTCGACATGAAGTACAATAGAGCCATATGTTTGCCATCCACGGATTATGCAGCTGAACTCAACTTTATCTTGAGAGAGTTGTTCGAGTTTATATAAACCACTTTGATGTGTACTTGAATTAAAATCGACATCTGCGGCATCACCATCATTGAGCTTAAAATATATTTTAACATTAGGGTTGTCAATGAGTGACGTGCTGCTCCAGCGGGTGCCTGTATCATCGCCAGAGTATTTTTTATTCATGGGGAAGGCGTTCGACCATCTCCAGTCCTCTTTGATTTTGCTGGAATTAAAATGGAGGAATTGTTCGGCAGCATCAGATGCATGACTTTTATTTATTGATTGCTTATTTGCGTCAAAACCTATCGGGAATAATCCGATGATTCCAATAAGGCCGATTACCACCACAACCAGAGCCAGTACAATTTCAATCATACTGAAATTTCTTACTCTTGACTTGAAACGGGTTAACATTTTTATCTCCTTTTTGTTTTTGTTTAGAGTTCTACTATTTATATACATAATTCTAATATCGTTCTACAAGAATTTTTTTGTATTTTCTTTTATGGACTTAACGATTCTTTACTAATTTTCGTTTTTACGGCATCATAAATTCCGAATACAGTCTCTTCCTGACCACCCTTGACATTATTTTTTGGCAGTAAATCGTTCAATTTGATATTGACTGATTCTTTGTTTTTCTGTTTCATTATCCTAATTCTTATTGTTGAATGTTTTTTGGTTTTGAATTATGCAGGGGCATAGTTAATTGAGATTTAATTTAATGTGATTTTATGGAATTATTTAAGGTGGGTAATCTATAGATTCAGTGGGGCATCGCCGGATGCCCTGTAACAGGATCGTCTCAAATCAGGGAAAATTGATGACATTGGAAGAGTATTAATGATAGTGATCTAAATCAGAGACTCTCGTTACTGAACTGGGTCTCCAGCTCATTTTTCAGGGTTTTCAATCGGGTTAATGCGGATGAAATATTGGTTCCGATAATTGCAGAAACTGGATAGATTTCAATTCCAGTTTTTAACTTTAAAGTATCCAGATTTTCTTCAGCAATTTTCTCATCCATTTTGTTTGCTATAATTAAAGAGGGACGCCTGGACAGTCCTTTTTTGTACCACTCAAGTTCGTTTATCAATGAATCAAGGTCATCCCAGGGATTTCGACCGTCAATTCCAGCCATGTCAAGAACAAATGCGATTATTTTTGTTCGTTCAATATGCCTCAAAAATTCGTGTCCGAGACCGATATTTTCGTGAGCACCTTCGATCAGTCCTGGTATATCAGCGATTCTTAATCGGGACAAATCATCGAATTCGACAATTCCAATCTGGGGTGAAAGCGTGGTAAACGGGTAGGATGCGATTTTGGGCTCAGCACTTGAAACAAACGATAGAAGCGTTGATTTCCCTGCGTTTGGAAAGCCGACTAATCCAACATCACCGACTAATTTGAGTTCAAGTTCTAAAAATTTTTCTTCACCTTCTATCCCGGGTTCTGAATTTTGAGGGCATTGATTGACACTGGTTTTGAATCGGGCATTGCCGCGACCACCTTTACCGCCATGGGCAACAATCAGCTCCTGGTCGTCCTGATCCAGATCTGCGATTGTGTACAGGTTGTTTCTTACATTTTTGATCATAGTTCCTTGCGGGACCATGATAATTTTATCTTCTCCACTGTGTCCTGTTCGATCTTTTCCTTTTCCATGTTGGCCTTTACCGGCGTCATATTGATTACGATATTTTAAGGGAGCAAGACTTTGAAGATGCGATGTTGTTTTAATAATTACATTCCCTCCATTTCCGCCATCACCTCCATCCGGCCCGCCTTTTGGGACATATTTTTCCCGGCGAAAACTGACACAGCCATTGCCGCCATTGCCGCCTTTTACTTTAATCCTTACTTTATCTATGAATTTCATTTTCTTGTTAATTCATTTCATAATTTATTAAATTTATGTCTGCGATGATTTATTGGCATGAAATATGTGACCTGATTAATATTTTTCAGTGTACTTTAATCGATAACATATCGAAATGGCAAAAAGCTATGATTTAAACGAGGTTAAGTATATCATTTAACTCGGACATTTAGTAATCAGAATTTTATATTGAGTATTTTTGAAATCATATACGGGAAAGAATGGTGAATCGAATCCTTGGAATTTCAGTTAATCGTTCACATTTTGGGCGATTGAATCCGGCCGATAAAGAGTTATCCGGTTTTGGTGATACTGACCTGAATGGCATCCCGTATAACTCACACATGCTTTACACTGATGAATAATCGAAATTATTTATAGAACAATTTATAAAAAACGATTACAGACTCACTCATATAAAAACGAGAGATAATAATTTTGTTTATTTGTATAACTGGACTGGCGATTACATCGTAAAGGCGAAACGGTAATTAAAGCCAAAGACCTAAACGAACAAACAACATACTTAGAAAGGTAAAAATCATGCATGGGAAAAAAATAACAATTGTAATTGCTCTATTCATTGCAACACTGACCGTTAATGCACAAAAAGTATATTTAGGTATCAACTACGCACAATTCGACATCGACGTAGATTACCTTAATTACAATGTCGATCCAGGGACATTAAATGTTAAAATAGGTACTTATATAATTGATAACCTGTCAATTGAGTTTCGTGCCGGCACTGGTATTCGTGACGATTCTGATACTGTAACCACATTTCTAGGTGAAGTAATTGAAGTAAATACGGAAATTGATACCTATATCGGTCTTTTTGTCAGGGGTGAATTTCCTATTTCTGATATATTTATTCCGTTTGTCGTTGCTGGATACTCAAATGTTGATGCGACAGTAAGCAATTCGGTCGATACCCCTGATGACGCTATTTCTTACGGTGCCGGATTTGAGATATTACTGTCAGACCGTATTTCAATAGAAGCCGAATACATGTAACTCATGGATAAATCAATCTTTGAAATACGAACCCTCAGTGCCGGATTAAAATTTAAATTCTAAACAAGATAAACAGGCATAAACTTTACGTAAAATGCTTAAACAATGAAAATGTCCGGGTACGATTAGGAATGATTAAGGAAACAGAAATATATTGTTCTGGGTGTCAAAGTCACTTTATTTATCTGTAATGAAGAAAAAGAAACGGATATTGCAAGAAGATAAATGGATTGAATTATATATGAATGAAAGCGGGGAATGCAGCTTTAAAGAATCCTCAATATATAAACATTTTTTAATCACCATTATATCAATCTCTGAGACTGATATTACACAAATAAATCTACTATTAAAAAATTTCGAGCACAATGGTTATAGGTTTTATTGCCTTATGAATGGTGGATTTGGAAAGATTAAAAGGTGGTGTTCATAATAGAGAAATGTAACTCTGGGCACGAGTGCAACACATACAGCTTACGTCTCTGAAAATAAGGCACGTATCCCGGAGACTTATTACATCCCCCTATGCATAGGGTAATTAAAAATCATAAAAATCCAATTAACATTTATTATTGATAACAATGTCCCGGGGTTTAGAATTCAGATATAATTCGATCTTTTAATTTAGTAAAACGTGGTTTCAGTTTATGATTATTCACTGCCATTGCCATTGCTTTTTTTGATCCAATGAGAATAAGTAACTTTTGGGCACGTGTCATGGCAGTATAAATAAGATTTCGCTTCAGCATTATGTAATGTTGTGAAATAATGGGTACTAAAACCGCGGGAAACTCGCTGCCCTGGGATTTGTGAATGGTTATTGCATAAGCAAGTCGGATTTGATCGATATCGTCGAAGTTGTAGGTTACAATTCCGGTATCAAAAACAATATGAAAAGATTTATTTGCACTGTCTATTTTCTGTATAATTCCTAAGTCACCGTTGAATACATTCAGATCATAGTTATTTGAAATTTGCATAACGCGATCACCTTCAAAATAACTGGTTTCTCCAAAATGGAGCTCACGTGATTGACTTGTCGTGTTTGGATTTAACGATGCCTGCAGCGATAGATTTAGACTTTTTGTCCCGCAGGGTCCCTGATTCATCGGGGTTAATACCTGAATATCGGTGATTGGCGATAGGTCGAATCGTTTAGGAATACGGTCATTCACCATAGTTTCGATTAGATTTACAATCTTATTTTGATCGTCCTGATCAATCCAGTAAAAATCTGTTAGTTCACCGGATTGCTTTTTGAGTTCAGGCATGTTACCTGAGTTTACCCTGTACGAATTCGTGATTATATGGCTGCCTTCGGACTGTCTGTAAATTTGGGTAAGGCAGGTAACATTAATTTTACCGGACTGGATTAAATCATTGAGAAAAGAACCTGGTCCGATTGATGGTAATTGGTCCTTGTCGCCAACAAGAATAAGGTTAGTCCCCGGCATAACTGCATTAAATAAATGATAGGCTAAAGTTATATCGAGCATTGAAATTTCATCAATTATTATTAGATCGGCTTTTATTGGATTATCGGCATTATATGAAAATGATTGTCTATGCGGATCCCATTTTAATAATCGGTGGATTGTACTTGCAGAATGGCCGCTGGATTCCGTTAGTTTTTTAGCTGCCCGACCCGTAGGTGCTGCCAGGGCGATTTCTAATTCTTGTGCGGCAGCTATTGCAATAATTTCTCGGGTAACGGTTGTTTTACCAACACCGGGTCCACCGGTAATAATACTGATTGGGAATTGAAAAGCATTTTTTACCGCACATTTCTGATCTTCATTTAACTTTTTCCCATGGGCTGCTGTATTTAGTTCATTGATTTGGGCAGCATGGAAGTTCGAATCAGAAATCTTAATTTTTATTTGATCAGCCAGTGATGTTTCAATTTCAAAAAGATGTCTGGAATAGATTAATTCGTTTCCCTGAACCCCTTTTCCTTTATATTCAACCAAGGCACCATCTTGAAATCCTCGTTTGATTCCTTCTTCTGCAAGTGTCGTGGATACGTTTAGGATACTGGCAGCCTGTTCAATTAATTCCTTTTTTGGAAAGCATACATGACCACTTCTGTCTGTTAATTGGTTAAGCACATAAACAGCACCTGATGCTAAGCGAAACGGATTGTCTGCAGCAATATCTAATCGAGCGGCGACTCCATCTGCCATGCTAAACCCTATTCCTTTAACTTCATTTGCCAGGCGGTAGGGATTATCCTGAATAATTTTAGTTGCATTATCGCCAAATTTTTTGAATATTCGATTAGCATAGGCCTGTGATATCCCCAGGCCATGCAGGAAAATAAAGCTGTCTCGACGATGGGTTTTTGTATTCCAGATTTCTCGAATCTCTTTTGCACGTTCTTTACTTATACCCCGTACCTCACTGAGTCTAACTGATGCATTATCGAGAATCTCAAGGGTTTCCAATTGAAATTTTTTAACAATTCGTTCTGCTAATTTGGGTCCTATTCCAGGTATGACTCCACTGGAGAGATAGCGAACAATACCTTGTTCTGTTGAGGGTAAAATCTCTGAAAATTCGGTAACTTTCAGTTGTCGTCCAAATTTTTTATGATTTGTCCAATATCCTTTTACCTCTAACTCCTGACCCTTACAAATTCCCGGCAGCGTTCCAACAATGATATGTTCACACTGTTTGTGATCAACAATTCTTGCGATTTTATAGTGATCACTGTCTGACTGGAAAAGAATGGACAATACTTCTCCTTTGATTGTGACATCAAAATGAAACGTATCCTGATCTGAATCAGGTTGAGATTGGTTAAATAATGATTCGTCGTGCATAAACAGTGTAAATCTACTACAGGTTGTAAAAGGCAGTCAGTTATCTCTATATGAACAGGTTCTGCAGTTTGACATATGATAATAAGAGTATTTTTCCACCTAAAGAAACTCAACGATCTATACTGAATTTTTCGTTTGGTATCTGAAGTTCCGGTTTTCCCGTTCATTCACAACGTCACTTGCTTTTATCAAGACAGAATTATCACCCAGGATTCTGTTGACTTTCTGTTCAAATTCAAGTGTAAAATTTATTGTGAACGGTTTAGCGGTTCTGATAAAGGCAATTTGTTCATTATCACAAATCAGCGTCAGGACAATCGGTATTTCCCCGGGATGTTCCTGAATTAGTGCTTTGAGTTGACTCAAAACACGATCATTAATTTCAGATTGAATAATACGTATATTAATTTCTCTGGTACATTCAACGGGTGCGTTTTCCAGTGAAATTACTTTAGATCCAATGATTTTTGCTTGATCTTCACCGTCCCTGAACGAAACATTCCCCTCAATAAAAACTGAATCGTTTTCATTGAGTAATGCGGAACTGATTGAGTATAAATCGGAATAAATTAAACATTCTGCGGTGTTGGAAAAGTCTTCCAAATTAATTATTGCCCAGGGATTTCCGTTACGTTTTGAATAACGTACTCTGGTTGATGTGATTAACCCGCCAACCCGAACCGTCTGATTGTCAGATAAATTTTTTAGATCAATAATAGAATTAACTCCATACGTCTTAATTATCTTCTCGTATCCATTTAGAGGATGACCGGTAACATAGAATCCAAGTAGTTCTTTTTCATAGTTTAACCGTTGTTTCTGTGTCCATTCTCTGATCTCCGGAATCTCAACTTGCTGTATGCCTGTTTCATCATTTTCACTTAAAATATCAAAAAAGTTTTCCTGACCAATCTGCTTATCTCTGAGTGATATTTGAGCACGGCTAATGACATCATCGATCATAGCGAACATCTGTGATCGTTTTAAGTTAAACCCGTCAAATGCACCACATTGGCACAAATTTTCCATTATTCGACGGTTGATGCTGGTGCCAACTCGCTCATAAAATTCAAATAATGTCGAAAATTTTCCATCTTTACGTGATTCAATAATTGCCTGGGAACCTGCTGCACCCACACCCTTGATTGCAGCCAACCCAAATCGAATTGAACTCCCGTCAACCGTAAAATTTAAGTCACTATAATTAACATCAGGAGGCAGAATCGTAATATCTAAATCTTTACATTCAGCAATGAGTATAGAAATTCGATCAGCTGAATGTAATTCGTTGGATAAATTGACACACATGAATTCTATGAGATAATTTGCCTTGAGAAACGCCGTTTGATAGGCAAGAACAGCATAGGCTGCACTATGAGATTTATTGAATCCGTAACCCGCAAACATCTCGATTTTTTCAAATATTTTCTTTGCTTTTTCCAACTTTATTCCGTTTCCCCGGCAGCCTTCACTGAACTCTTCAAATTGTGCCTTCATTTCATCAGCCTTTTTCTTACCCATTGTCCGTCGTAATATGTCGGCCTGTGCCAAGGTAAATCCAGCAACAGTTTGCACAATCTGCATGACCTGTTCCTGGTAGAGCATGATCCCGTATGTTTCTTCAAGAATTGATTCCATTGCCGGATGATCGTATTCAACTTTTTTCTTGCCCATTTTTCGAGCAATGAATTCATCAAGAAACTGCATTGGTCCCGGACGATATAACGCAACTAATGCGATTATGTCTTCAATACGGTCGACACCAAATCGTCGGCATAAGTCCCGCATGCCACTGGATTCAAGCTGAAAAATCGCAACGGTTTTTCCTTTTTTGATAAGGTTGTAGGTTATTTCGTCATCAAGCGGGATCGATTCAGGAGTTATAGAATCCGGAGAACTGCTGTTTATGAGATCACAGGTATCATGTATTATCGTTAATGTTCTTAACCCCAGGAAATCCATTTTCAACAGACCGAGTTCCTCACAGGGACCTGCCGGGAACTGAGTAATAATTTCTTTGCCTTGACCACGAGCAAGCGGTACTAAATTCGTTAAAGGCTGATCTCCTATAATGACACCGGCTGCATGGATGCTCATATTTCGGTTTAGTCCTTCGAGAGGTTCAGAATAGGTATAAACTTCATCAACCCATGATTCAGTATTTTTAAGACTTTTTAGTTCTTTAATTTCATCAAATGCCCTGTTCAGTTTCATCCTGGGATCATTGGGGATGAGTTTCGTCAATTTGATACCATCATCAAACGGTCTGCCCATAGCACGTGTTACATCTTTTATGACGGCTTTTGTTTTGAGAGTTCCAAATGTTCCGATCTGAGCAACACTGTCATCTCCGTATTTTCTGCGGACATATTCAATTACTTCAGATCGGCGGCGTTCACACAGGTCAATATCAAAGTCGGGAGGACTGATCCGGTCAGGGTTTAAAAATCGCTCAAACAATAATTGATATCTTAAGGGATCAATATCAGTTATTTTTAACAAATATGCAACAATACTGCCTGCTCCACTGCCTCTGCCGGGGCCAATCGGAATTTTCTTGCTTCTGGCATAGTTGAGAAAATCCCAGACAACAAGGAAATAACTTGAGAATCCCATTTTATCGATCACATCAATTTCGTAATTCATGCGGTCGATGATTTGCCTATCATTTGAGGATAACTGATCGATAGTTTTTGAGTCTAATTCAATGTTATAGCGTTCAATTAGACCAATTTTACATCGATTAACTAAAAACTGTTTCCTGTCCGAACCATCTGGCGTCTTAAACACAGGATAGTGATTGACGCTGTTAAGCTCCAATTTTATATTACATTTTTCTGCAAGTTCCAATGTATTTTTTATTGCTTCAGGTATTTCCTTAAAAAGAGCAACCATTTCTTCAGTACTTTTAAAGTAGAATTCTTCAGACGGGAAACGCATTCGGTTGTCGTCCTGCATCGTTTTTTGAGTTCCGATACATAAGAGAACTTCATGAGCTGCTGCATGTTCTTTCAATAGGTAGTGAGTGTCATTTGTGGCGATTAAGGGAGTTCCAAATTCTTTACTTAGTTTTATTAATTCCTGATTGACCTTGAGCTGCTCCTTCATCCCATGATCCTGGAGCTCAAGATAAAAATTATCTTTGCCAAGAATATCAATATAATCGGCTAATGATTCTTTCGCTCTGGATGTGTTTCCAGCACGAATATGAGCCGGGATTTCTCCTCCAATACACGAACTGGTACCGATAATTCCATCATTATATTGTTGGAGCAGTTCTTTATCTATTCTTGGTTTGAAATAATACCCTTCCAGATAGGCCAGGGAAGTCAGCCTGCAAATGTTTTGATAACCACCAAAATCTTTAGCATATAAAATTTGATGGTAACCTTTATGGTAGTCATGGTTTTGATTGCGATCAAATCGGCTCTCCGGGGCTAAATAACATTCACATCCAATAATGGGTTTAATGTCGTTATTTTTCATTGTTTTATAAAATTGAACGGCACCGCATAAATTCCCGTGATCTGTTAAAGCCATTGCTTTCATGTTATACGATTTGGCTAATTCAGCCAATTCATTGATTTTACATGCTCCGTCAAGCATGCTGAAATCGGAATGGATATGGAGATGTACGAATTCGGATGGCATAAATTTATATTGTATCGTTAAGTCCGGGCTGATCGTGTATTTTTCAGGTTCGTAGAGAAGCGAATGTTTTATGATCCAAATTGTATAGCTGAATTTATGCGTAACTCACTTAGCGTTGCCTGGATCTGCATAAACGTTAAATCTGAAACAGATGTTAATCAGTATGCAGCGGTTTCTGGTTGTTAAACATCGATTGTTATGATTATAGATGCATTTACAGAGAATGCTGATAACTGGCTAATCTGCACAAAATCACAAAATTTGTGAACCTCAGACAACCTCGGAAATCGATGCCTGAAGTGTCGCCAAATCATATTAAGTTAAATTGTTATCTATGTGATGTCCAAACATGATGTTAATTTTATTTTAAACATCGCATTTCTACTAGAGGGATCGGGTTTCTGTGAGGAAAGATGTTGATTTGGAGTAAGGCGTTATTATGGAGTGGGTTACTATACAGAGTCAGCAACTTGAAACATATCAGTTATGTTCTTTGAGTAATTCGAAAATATCATGGGTTGTTGCACAAGAGAATAGATTACTTCTAAAATTATCATTTCTAATCAGCCAGGAAATTCTCGAAAGAATTTTTAAGTATTCAGACTGATTTGAATTAATTCCAATTAAAAAGATGAGATGAACGGGAGTTCCATCGGGTGTAACATAATCTATCCCATCAACTGATCGGCCGAGCACGATAAATATATCATCCAGATTTTCAATTCGTGCATGAGGAATTGCGACGCCTAAACCAATTGCTGTAGATGATTGTTCTTCTCTTTCTTTTATTTTTTCGAAAAATGTATCAGGATCAGGAAGAATATTGTTTGCCTTCACGGTTTCCATCAGTTGTTCAAGTGCATTTGAACTGTCACTGCCTTCTAATTCAATGATGTATTCTTCCTTCATATAACTTATAATTTGTTTCATTTTAAATCATTCTTTAAATTTAATTGGTTCATAGTTTTAAAATTGTTTTGCTGAAACCAAAATTATATATCTGATAATAATGGATTCCCTATAGATGTGTGCCCCTGACTTTCTCTCTGCTTAAAAACGGGGTGGGATCGTAATTCTATAATTGTTTTCAGTAAAATTCAGAAAACGGCGTGAAATGAAAACGATATACGGGAAGGGAATTTATTTTTTAGATTAGCAATTGTCAGCTTTATTTATATTAATTGATCCTTTAGTATAAAAATAAATAAATTCCTTGGGACGTTCTAGAATAATGAGTAATATTGTGACATCATCAATCCGGTAGTTAATCCAACAGCAATCAGTGATGCAACAGCAGAAAGTATATACACTGTCCCCGGTTCAGTTCCGATTTTAGTTGTCGCCTGCCCTTGAATAACTTGTTTTACTCGAGCTTCAGATGCTGCTTTTTTAGCTGCATCCGTTTGTTTTTCTGATCCAGCAGGCTGTTGAGCACGTGAAACAGCCTTTAATTTTAATGCCTTGCCCGATTTTGAGGTACCTGCAGGAGCACCGGAACTTCTCGTTCCACCTGCAGCAACGGGGGATTTTATTTTCAACATAGACTTCAATTGTTGCCCTCCGGCTGCCGGAACTTTTATTTTTAGAGTACCTTTTGCTAATGGTGCAGCCGCAGCTTTGCCTGGTTCTTCTAAAGACTGTTTAGGTTGTTTAATCGTCAATTTAAGGTCAGGTTTTTCTTCATCAGCCACGAATTTTTCTCCAATTCAGTCTCATGCTCTTTAAACTAATTATAATCTCCCTTTTGGGTATATACTAAATAGGCTGCCTAAAATTTCAATGCATTTCAATCTAAATTTCATTTTTTTAGCAATTAACAAATCGATAGCAATTTTTATCAATAATCCTGATATCGTTAAAAACGCCATCCATGGTAGAATTGAAGTTGTTTCATGCATACCTAAAATTTCACCTAAATTAAATGTAGAATACTTCTTTATTTCCAAAGTAATATCTTCTTGTAATCGAATTTGGAAAAGTCCAGGGGTGCGTTAAGGGTGATGCTTTTTGTTTCTATTTTTCGATATTGACTGATCCCTGATAAACTCCGTTTTTTCAATGATCGGAAAAAATCTCGCCAATGGACTTCTGCTTCACTAAAGAGATACGCTAACGCCAGGAATGGAACGTTTTCCTTGCGTATTTACTCCAGCAGTAATAAGGAGAGCACATGACCGTACAGCTCCGTCTTGACGAACTTTTTCATCGCGTGCATCAAGGATCAAGTATGGATACGTTGGGTGTCGGAACACGAAATACCATCCCTGTTAATTTACCGTTTAATGATGGAATCACTTTTCCGACAGCTTTAGCAGTACCCGTGCTTGAAGGAATTATATTATAACAGGCTGGCCCCGGCCATCAATTATATTGATGTGGGGGTAGGGGGAGTGTGTAAAAATAATAAAGAAGAGACATAATTTGATTCCGGAAAAGAAAAATAACATCAAAAGAAAAATAACATCAATAAATTCTGCACAGGATCAAAAATCTTAAATTATAGTCGCTGGCACAAGATCCGGGATAAGGGGCTTGGGTGTTCGTTTGGAGTTCTGCCTTTAGCGGGCTTTTTTATATTTTTATAACTGTCCGGCTAAAGGCGGAACCCGTGTGTCTGGGGGGCGTACTTAACCGGAGAGCTGAATACGGGAGAGCCGCACGTCCGGTTCGGAGGCAGGAGCGATGTAAACCAATGCATTGTTCCTGCACCTGTCGAACTTCGGCATGTAAAAATATTAAAATCCAATTATAAGGTTCAGTCACCCTGTCAATACTGATGCTGAACAAGGCCGCCGAGTTTGTCAATAATCTGCCGAGCACATTGTTTTTTATGAATAACACCCCACTCTTCAATGGTATCTTTGCGGTCTGAAATAAAGATAAAATGACCCTTTTCTCCACCAAACGATTTAATACCGTTCAGAATGATGGCATCCAGATTTTTTGACTGCAATTTTGCCTGTGCTCTATCAACGGCGTCCGGGTCTGTTTCAAGAGCAAAACCCAAGCAGATTTGTTTATCTGATTTTTGGGTTCCTAATGATGCTGCGATATCCGGAGTACTTTCAAGCTTTAGAGCAAATTCTTCTTTGCACTTTGGGAGTTTAGCCGAATTCGTCTCAATCGGCATGTAATCTGATACCGCTGCAACAAAAATAGCAATATCGGCTTTTGGAAAACAGTTTTCGGCTTCGTAAAGCATTTCCTTAGCACTAAGAATATTTTTTACGTTAATTCTTTTTCCAACAGGAAGGTTTTCGGTAGAAACAGGACCCGAAATAAAATCAACTTCTGCACCTGAACTCACCGCGGCTAACGCTAACTCTTTTCCCATTTTACCACTGCTGCCGTTACTTATGTACCTGACAGGATCAATATGCTCCAATGTCGGTCCAGAAAGAATTAGTACACGCTTACCTGTCAATGATTCAGGTTGATCAGTATCTGAAATAATATTGACAATTGATTCCGGTTCTGACATACGGCCTTCACCTGTTACTCCGCAGGCAAGGTATCCGTGTTCTGGACCGATCCTGTGCCAACCGGATTCATCTAACAGCTCTAAATTTTTCTGTACCGTTTTTTGCTGCCACATTTCTGCATTCATCGCAGGGCAATAATATCGTTTGCAATTTTCGGGCAGTGACAATGCACATGTGCTGACGATTTCAGAACCAAAACCATGAGCGATTTTTGCAATCATATTTGCTGTGGCAGGCAAAAGAACAAAGATATCTGCATGATTCGCAGGGAATAGATGCGGATAGATGTCCTCCCTGTCATCAGTACGAGATTCAGGGAAAATACTTGATAACACTTGACGATTTATGACTGCAGAAAAGGAAAGTGCAGTGACAAATTCCCGGGACGATGGGCTCATTGCAACATGTACATCAAATCCTGTTTGAAACATAGAACTTGCTACCTGAATTGACTTATAGGCCGCGATACCGCCACCGATGCCCAGTAAGACTGTTTTTTTATTCTCCATGCCTGCTTTCCAATTGATTAATAACTCTATAACAAATATCTGAAGTGAAACCTCTAGCGGCCAGGTGTCTCATTAATTTGGCTTTACGTTTCATTAAATCTCTTTCTCTGAATAACGATTTCATTTTAACATGACCGAGTTTCAGAGCATTCTCAAATTCAATTTTATTTTCTTTATGATAATTGGAATCACCATCAGGAAGGATGTTTTTAATTAATTCTGAACTGATTCCCCGTCGCTTTAAGTCATGAACAATCTTCAATCGTCCATAACGTCCACTTGACCGCCGTGCTTCAAAAAATGTTTTTGCAAAATATTCATCATTGATAAGATTTATATTTTTTGCTTTTTGAACGACATTATTAATAGATTCTTTGGAGAACCCCGATCCGGTTAACTTTTTTTTAATTTCAAACTCGGTATGTGCTTTTGATGACAACAATCGCAGTAATTTTTCATAACATGCATGGTTATCGGCATCCGCTAAAATCTGGTGCCAGGATTTTTCCGAAAATTTTCCCCCGGGGAATATTGAATGGCGAAAGATGGCATATTCTGAAAGCTTGACGCTGTCGTTATTTGACAGGGTAACTGTGTAGGTTTTTCCTTTATTAACTGACTGTATTACCGTTATCATTCAACATCTGCAGGATTAGGCAAGATATGTTCTGGAAGAAAAAAACTGGAGACAATTAACATTGGCCAGGAACAGCTGTAATACACCAAGAATCTGAATCTAATTCTATAAATCAATCCAAAACTTTGGTTTTAGGCAGACCAAATACGTGCTCTCCCTTTTTCCATTTACCCTCTTTAGTTAACTGATTGATCCGTTCATATCGCTTCAGAACATTGCGTTTCGTAATAATTTTTGTACTTCCTTTTAAGCTTGGATGCAATGACATGTGCTTAACCCTTTAATTTTATTGCTGTTTTGACCGACGAAATGACTGTAGACAGTATTAATTAATTGAAAAATTTTAAAAGCCATTAGCCTAATCCCAGATCTCTTAAAAATCCAGCTTTATTAAACCAATCAGGTGAAACTCTAACAAATATGGTCAATGAGATGTATTGATCAAAGAATTCTCTTAATACAGAAATTGCATCGCGTTTAATCTGATTAAGTTTGCTGCCATTTTTACCTATGACAATCAGTTTTTGGGACGCTTTTTCTACATGTAAATTTGCTGAGATTTTTATTTTTTTACCGTGATCTTTCCAGGATAAAATTTCAATAACCACAGCATGGGGTATTTCGTCGAATAAATGTTTATTCACTGATTCTCTAATTAAATCTGCTGCGATGTCACGTTCAACAGCTTCGGACAACTGGTCTTTTGGATAAAGAAAGGGGCCGGCAGGTAATGATTCAGTAATCGCAGATAATAATTTATCAACATTCTCTCCGGTTAAAGCACTAATATTAAAAATTTGACTCGGACCAGCAACAACACCGTTATAATAACCTATTGCCTTTTCTCTCTGCCGGGGTGTTGATTTATCAGATTTATTTAATGCGAAAATTGTATACTTTCCAGAATTCGTAACATAATCAATTACAAGTCGATCTTCTTCGCCATTTTTACGAGTTGGATCGCACAAACACAATACCAGGTCAGGATCAACAAGCGAACGCTGCACAGACTTGGACATATTCGCCGATAATTTTGTGTTACCAAGATGAACTCCGGGTGTATCTAAGAATATTATTTGCAATGTTTCGTCCGAATAAATACCCAAACAGTTCCTTCGGGTTGTCTGTGGAACCGATGACACCGCATGTAAATGACAGCCCAATACGCAGTTTATAAAGGTAGATTTTCCGACATTAGGCCTGCCTACAACTGCAACGATACCAACCTTTCCGAAAGGCCATTTTATAGAATCAGGTAAAGTCATTTTATCCTAAATGCAGTCATTAATTCGATTTCGGAATATGCTCAATCACATATAAAATTTTAGTGTAACCAACACGTTTTACATAACAGTTCTACGGAATGTATACGAAACATTTTGATATTATAAAAAATGCAGGATGACATAATAATCATAATCCCGGTTTTCGGTTATGCTTCAGCACCGCATAACTATTACCAAATTTTCAAAATTTATAATATCGCCCACTGTAAACAGGTCACAACTATTTTACGTTAGCATACTTCACCAACGACTCTACTGCATAAAAAATCCACCACTGTCAAATTTCGTCGCACTAAATCACATTTTTCACAACAAAACATATCAAAGAAATACCAATAATTATATTAAATTAAGCAGGTTGCAAAATTTTATAAATTATGGCACACAAAAAGCTGAAAGTGGTCAAACTACTAAGTCGCACCTTCTCCAGAACACTGCCAATCAGCTATCCAGGGATTTCATAGCTCATGAATCATCAACAGATCCTGACGATGGAAACTCAGGGAAACCATTGCGTCTGATTAATCCAATCCATCAATAATATTAAGGTCTATATAAATCATTTTGTGCTCTTTAACCAGACTCTACAAACCTTTATTCTCGAGGTATTAGAGAGTTCGGAACAGCGTATTTTGTGGATTATAATCCTTCTTTTTTTTGCTGCCAGAGAATTTCTCTGCCTCCATTTCGGCGAGCTAAAACCCGAGCATAAATAAAAAAAAGGTCGGAGAGACGATTAAGATAAATAAGGCTCAATTGATTAACGTCTTCTTTTTTATGAAGACCCACGATTAATCGCTCTGCACGCCGGCATACACAACGGCACAATTGACAGTACGATGCAGATGCGGTCCCGCCTGGCAAAATAAAATTTTTTAGCGGCGGTAATGATCGGTTAACTGTTTCAATCTTAAATTCCAATTCCGAGATGTGATCTTTATTTATTATATTGCTTCCAGGAATTGAGAGCTCCCCACCCAGATCAAACAGATCATTTTGGATTTCAAGAAATGTTAATTTCAATTCGTCCTCCTGCTCAAGGGAACTTACCAGTATCCCCAAAATGCTATTAAGCTCATCAATAGAACCAATAGATTCAATGCGAGGATGATCTTTGTCAACTCGACTGCCGTCAGCCAATCCGGTCATCCCTCTGTCACCGGTTTTAGTACAAATTTTTGTTAATCGTTTCCCCATTTATTTTCTAATCCTTTCCAAATAATTGTGCACATGACCCAGAAGTTCTCTTTGTAAAAAAATTACAATCACTTTCATTAACTGCTTAATTTGAACTTGATACAAATAACATTTTTAATTGTCAAATTCGTGATTATCGTTAAATCAATGCTACCTTAAATCTTATAATTCAGGTGAATACAGGATTAACACGGTTAACATCATATGCGGAATATTTTAGATTGGTCGTCCAAACGCTCGTCAGCGATACGATAAATTTACAGTCTTAAATATGTTATAATTTCCTGACATCATTTCCCTAAACAATGGAATATAAGATAAACCGGCAATGATAATTGATATTCCCAGTATAATTAAAAACAAAAACGAAAGCAAGCAATTGAAAGCTGTTTACTGCTATGGATCAGTCTGCGAAGCCGCTGCCGCAGACAGTGTTACGAATGAAGAACGCCTTGAGCTTGACGCCGATGTATTGATACCTGCAGCGTATGTGCATTCATTAAGTCGAATTGGTCAGGGGATTCAATCGTCAGGGACAAAGAGTTATTTTACTGATGAATGATTCATATAAAATTAACTTCGAAAAAAGCGATGCAACAACCCGGTAATTATAATAGATTGCTGAATAGCACAATCGTATTCCGGATATTTTTTCTGGTTACTTTATTTCCGGAAACCTGGATTCAGGCCGGGAACCTTGAAAATTCGATTGAGTGTTTGATGTGCCGGAAAAACCATAAAAATACAGATCAAATTGTAACCTATAAAGGTATGGAAATTCCTCTTTGCTCAGAAGGATGTAAAAATCACTATAAAGATGCATCAGACAACAATACACTGGATTCATTCACATCACGGATCGAACCGCGATCGGCTCTTTTTCAGGAAGATTCACAAACTGAATTTAATTTAAGCAAACTGTTTTTCTGGATCGGTTATTATATTTTTATCGGCTTAATTTTTGGTGGTTCATCCGCCTATATCGCGGTTCAAAAGGGTATAACACCCTGGTCCGCATTTATTCTGGGATTTCTGCTTAATATAATTGGATTTATTATCATCGTATTGAAACCTGAAGGCGACCGATTATTTCATTCCCGGGGTCTTGCTAAAGTTCCGGTTACCCATAATGAAACCATTTGTAAATCATGTGATCATTCCAACCACCCCTCTGCAGAAAAATGCAGTCACTGTGAAACGTCACTGGTATCATCAGTCACATCGGAAGTATCAACTATTTAAGACTGGAATTAACATGGAAATATTAAATACAATAAAGAGATCACTTGATTCATTACTGCAGCTGGGCAATATGCCGAGCCCACGCCCAATGTTAACATCTGACAATGAAAGTAATGTCAAAAATCTATATATCATCGGTGATTTAGCCGGAGCCCCTGTCATCAAGCTTGCAATGGAACATGGATTCAATATTATCCAACATATTCTTTCTAAACCTGATGCAAAGTCTAACGACCCGGAAAAATTTGATGTTTTGATTATCGGTGCGGGAGCCAGCGGACTGAATGCTGCACTTGAATCAGAAGAGAATGGATTGTCATATTTACTTGTTGAGAAAGGTAAAATGGCTAACACCATCGAAAATTTCCCCGAAAAAAAATGGGTCTATGCAGAGCCTGATACCAAGCCGGCAAAAGGTAAACTCTGGTTAGATGGTGCTCAGAAAGAAGATATTATCAGGCGTTGGAGACAAATTATAGAAGAAAATAATCTGAATATTCGTACAGAAGTTGGGGTAAAAAAAATTGTAAAGGAATCAAATGGTGACTTTAAGGTATTGACAGATAAAGATACTTATATATCCAGGCGTATCATCTTAGCGATTGGTCAGCGTGGAAATCCGAGAAAATTGGGTATTCCCGGAGAAGAACAGGAAAAAGTATACCATCGTTTATATTCTCCCAGACATTACAGAGATGAAAATATTCTGGTTGTTGGCGGGGGAAACAGTGCCATCGAAGCAGCCTTAGTACTCTCAGAGCAAAACAACGTTATTTTATCCTGTCGAAGAGATCAGTTTTCCCGGATATTCAAAGATAATGAACGAAAGTTAAACAACGCAATCGAAAGTGGCCGAATCAAACCAATATTGAATTCAGAAGTGACGGAATTCAACGATGATACCTTCAAACTCAATGTTAAGTCGAACGATAATAATGAATCGTTAGAAGAACATAAATATAACCATGCTTTTGTACTTGTCGGTGCAGAATTACCTGTAAAGTTTCTTAAGTCAACCGGTATAAAAATGGAAAATGAATGGCAGGGAAATTTATGGTCGGCCGCAGCAGCTACTATAGCGTTTTTCATTTTCCTATCATTTTTTGGTCCTGATGATCGTATGAAATCGATTGCATTCTTACCAAAATGGCTCGCAGGTCTGGCATCATTGGGAGCATTGGGAATGCTGATTACAATGGGAAAACGTGGTAACCGATATGCCTGGTTATGCTTTTCATTTTTCATCTGTTATACCCTATATGGCTGTAAATTAGGTTGGGGGTCTGAATTTTGGCCATTTAGAGGCTGGGGATATGGCGTACTGTCGTTATTTGGTCGGCCATGGACATTCTGGTACACGGTTCTTTACTCAGTTCTCATGACTTTTTTTGGTATTAAAGCGATGAAACGATGGGGTATTGATAAAAACGATAAATTTCAAATCTGGCGATATGTGTCCCTCCTTTCATTTCAGTGGTTTTTCTTTTTTATTCTGCCTGAATTTTTGTTTCAATGGGCAGTCAAGTATCAATGGTTAGGTGCTGAATTATCAACAAACCCTGAATTTACGGGTCAAGCCTGGAGAACATATGGTATCATTTATGCCTGGCCCCTGTTTTTTTATACCTTCTTTTATGATCCCCACATTATATGGGTTGTCTGGGGGGTAGTTTTAACGTTTCTAATCATTCCAATATTTGTTATTTTTAATGGAAAGCGTTATTGCTCATGGATTTGCGGCTGTGGAGGTTTAGCCGAGACACTTGGTGATCGCTGGCGTCATTTAGCACCGAAAGGAGAGGCAGCTGTTCGCTGGGAAAAAATGAATAAATGGATTTTAATTTTAGCGTTTGGTATTACCGGATTAATGCTGTTAAAAGATGTTTTCGGATTTTTATCTGCCCCGGCGAATGGTTCAGTAACCATTTATAAAATTTTAGTTGATGTATGGCTGGTTGGTATTCTGCCTGTGACGTTGTATCCATTTTTAGGGGGTAAAGTCTGGTGCCGTTATTGGTGTCCCCTGGCTAAGCTGATGGGATTATACTCAACATGGTTTGGTAAATTTAAGATTACATCGAACGATAAATGTATCGGGTGCACTGAATGCACCCGCAACTGCCAGGTCGGAATCAATGTTATGGATTTTGCATTGAAACAGAACGAACTGAATAATGCAAACACATCCTGTATCGGGTGCGGAATTTGCGTCTCTGCATGTCCTATGGATGTACTGAAATTCGGTGATCAGAAAATGAAAAAAGAAAAACAGGAAACGTATCTCCATTTCTAATTGTCAAACAATTATGTGTTGGCGGATTGATAAATATATAATTTTTCACCCAATCCACGTAACTCACAGATAACGCTCTAATTCATTATTGAAAAAATAATTCTACATTGGAAAGAAAAACATCAATACCTCATTCAGAACATCACAAATAGTATTAGCTGCGCTGATAATGTTTGTACTGTCATCTTCAATTTACGCATTTGATCAGAGTCACAAACTCTTTTCTGAAGTTCTAGCCTCATTTGTCAAGGACGGGAAAGTAAATTATAAGGGTCTTAAAAATGATCCCGGCAAACTCCAGGAATACATAAATCAGGTATCTTCTGTATCAGAAAAAACCCTTAATTCCTGGTCAAAGAACCAAAAATTAGCCTATTGGATCAATGCGTATAATGCCTTTACACTGAAGATAATTATCGACTATTATCCAATTAAGAGTATCAAAAAAATTAAGGGCGGAAAAGTTTGGGACAGGGTCAAGTTCAAAGCCGGAGGCAATAATCAAACCTTAAACGATATAGAACATAAACGACTCCGGGCTGAACTCAAAGAGCCGCTCATCCATTTTGCAATAAACTGTGCCTCCATTGGATGTCCTGTTTTAAGCAATGAAGCCTATAAAGCAGAAAACTTATACGAACATATGAAAAGGAGTGCGGAAGAACTTTTAAAAAACCGTGATCAATTTCGCATCGATTATCAAGCTGAAAAAATTTACTTCTCAAAAATATTTAAGTGGTTTCGTGACGACTTCGATAAATTTAAAGAGGTATCATCATATAAAAAAAATAATGGAATTGTGTCGTTTGCAACAAAATATTTACCAAAAGCAAGAGCTGATTTTATCAAGAATAACAAATTGGATGTTAAGTTTTTACACTATGATTGGAATTTGAATGAATTATAAATGATTTATCCCTTACACCCATCTAAAAATTAATAGAGCAACCAAAATATATGACTCCTGACAAAAAGAAAAAAACGATAAAATACACATTAACAGCAGTGATACTTTCGGGAGTGCTGGGAAGTATTTTTTTTGCCGGAGAGAAAGAAAATGAAACAGTTCAATCATCAGACCACCATGAAACCGCGACGTTTGCAGGCGGTTGTTTCTGGTGCATCCAACCGCCATTTGCTGGATTAAAGGGTGTTGTTTCTACGTCAGTCGGATATACAGATGGCACTCTGAAAAATCCGACGTATCAACAAGTTTGTTCAGGAACAACCGGGCATACTGAAGCCATTGAAATTAAATTTGATCCCACGATTATAAGCTATCAGGAATTACTCGATGTATTCTGGATGAATATTGACCCAACCGTAAAAAACAGACAGTTTGTTGACGTCGGAACTCAGTACAGAGCCGGAATATATTATCACAATGATCGTCAAAAAGAACTCGCACAAAAATCTAAGAAAAACCTGCAGGATTCAAAAAGGTTTGGTAAGAAAATTGTAACTGAAATAAAAATGGCAACGACATTCTACCATGCCGAAGAATACCATCAGCAATACTATAAAAAAAGTCCAGTAAGTTATTATCGATATCGCCGCGGTTCCGGCAGGGATGAATTTTTAGAAAAACATTGGGGGAAAAATAAAAATGAGACCAGGTGATTTATTCGTTAAAGCATTAGAATCTGAAAACGTAGAATACATTTTCGGTATTCCCGGGGAATAAAATCTTGATTTCCCGGATTCATTAAAAGAATCTAAAATCAAACTGATTCTTACACGTCATGAGCAGGTGCAGGATTTACGGCTTCGACCTGTGGTCGTTTAACAGGCAGAGCAGGTGTATGCATGTCGACACCGGGGCCGGGAGCAACAAACTTTGTCACACTGGCTGCTTATACGCAACGCGGTATGATGCCAATGCTGATGATTACCGGACAAAAACCAATTCAATCCAGTAAGCAGGGACATTTTCAGATTGTTGACATTCCAATGGACTACAGTGAAAACGACCGGGTACTCAATCAGGAACTTAGAAATCGCACCTGTATTTTGTAAGTACTACTCGTCATCCTGACCGTTGAACACATTTTTTTAGAGACATAATAACCCCCAGATGCAGGCCCTCATGAAAGTTATTAAACAGAATTGCATCCTCTATGTTGCTCAGAGTGATTCCGGCCGACGTTTCATACTCCGAAAATTCTCTAAACTTTCCAGCCTGAAAATCGTAATCTAATTTTTCAGGCAACTCTAAAAGAAAACTTTTGATCTCTTTTATATTCGGTGTATTCTCCCAGTCTTTGGGAGACGATCCTTTCTGAAAAGCAATGTAAACGTCTTGCGATATATACATTTCCAACCCGGAGAGTCGATACTGTAATGCCTGTTGAACTGCAACAACATGACCAATATTCCACAGAATATTATTATTATGCCCCTCCGGTATAATTAATAGCTGCTTTTCGGAAAGAGAATTCAAAGATTTGAATAGTATCTGCCTGAGCTGTTTTAACAGATTTATAGATTTCTGCATGATTAACCCTCTCACTATTTTGAACGATTATTTTACGTATACAGATATTGTCTGATTATTATCAAACCCGTCAAATAAATGCCCGATGTCACTTCATGAAAAATTTTCATTGTTTAAGTAAACGTCGTACTGTTTCACCCCCTAAAGCTTGAATTCTCCAATTTTTCAGTATAATACACAGGGTGTCGTCACTGCACTGGACGGCTTTTTTAACTTCCCGTTTTTATATAAACCAAATTTAATAATTTAATAGATATTAGACTGAATATAAAAGACCATATCCCGTCCTGATTTTAATATACTTCAAATCTATTCAGAATCTCTTTATCGATAAAACAGCAGATTCCGAATTTCAGATACCCGGTATAGAAGAGGGTCTTGATATCCTCGCAGTGGAGCTAAAGAGAACCGTTGGGAAAAGATGTAATCGCAGAAGATAAAGGTTACAAAACACGGTTAAAAGACCTCAAAAAAGTTTATGCGAATAAGTATTACACTCTCTCCATCAGCAAAGAATTTGACAATAAATTTAGATCGGGCGGGTTTTTGCCGGCAGAAAGCAGAGAAGGAATAGTATTGTTCAAATGTATGAAAATTTTCAAAACCAGGTAATTGAAGCCTGGACAGTTACAATAATTGATGAATATCAAAAGATTAAGGATTCATGTAAATTATTGGCATCACTAAAACCGCCAAATTTTGCAATCAGTGCTGAATTTACCCGAAAACTCGGGACGTGGGATTATCAGACGCGGACAATTACCCTGGCACAGTATTTATTCGTTTCTGGAACCTGGGACGATATAATAAACACTCTCAAACATGAGATGGCTCACCAGATTGTTGATGAGTTATTTAAGACTGTTGATGAGACGCCGCATGGTGATGCGTTTAAAAAGGCCTGTAAAATATTAAACATTAGTCCTAAAGCGTCAATTAGTTTCAAGCCTGAAACCAGCAGTATTCATCGAAAAATTATAAAATTATTTGCGTTGGGCAAATCGCCAAATAAACACGAATCTGAACGTGCATTAAAAAAGGCTCATGAACTCTGTCTAAAGTATAATATTAATTTAGACTCAAAGACAAAAATGTCTGACTACGGGATTCGATTACTTGGCCCTTTGTTTAAGCGTACGCCATCCTATATTTGGGGTATTACTAAAATTCTGAACGACTTTTATTTTGTACAGTATATTCGAAGACCATTCCATAACAATTCATCCAAAACCAGTAAACGCACAACTAAAATTATTGAACTGTATGGTCTGCCGAAAAACCTGGACATAGCAGAATATGTTTATTATTTCCTACTTCATAACAGTGAAATGGAATGGAAACATTATAAAAGAACGAAAAAATTAACCAATAATAAACAAAAAAATTCGTTCATGATCGGGCTCTATAACGGACTGCATAAAAAGCTGACACTGCAAAACGAAAAATTAGCACCGGATCAATCGCTCATTTACCTGGGCGATTCACAACTGAATGAATTTTATCGTGCCCGAAATCCTTATATTAGACGAAGCTGCAACTATGCAAAATCGTATAAAGATGCCCATTCTGACGGATCTAAAATCGGTGAAAAAATGGCAATTAAACCGGGAATCAACCCGTCAAAACCACCATTTAAAATTGAGGAACCGCTTTTAAAATAAAGTTCATTTCTAATGTATTTTCGTATTCGTTAAATTTTACGATTTTTATAATTTGTTAATTCGATTCACAATCTGAGATAAAATTTTTAACGACGCGGATAAATTTATCCGGCGTGTCCCAGGGGACCCGATGCCCTGCTTTATCAATAACACAGTGCGAAACATTCGGACATTGCTGATGCAGCGTGTACCCAATTTTACTATACCTTTGATCATATTCACCTGAGAGATACAGAATCCGAGGACTTCCTTCATTCAGCGTGGCTAAATCAGAAGACAAATCAGTTTGTCTCCCTTTTGAAAATACATCAAACATCATCGCGATTTTCTCTCGAGAATAGTCTGATTCTTTGCGTTCAAAGGCTGACTTACTCCCTTTAAAAACCTCCTGATTATCCCAGTCTGTTATTAATTTTCCCCAGGGTTCTGATAAAAATCGTGCACCCCACTCCTTATCCCGGGCCAATTGAACCGCCTGATCACGTCCATTTTTCAATCCCGGGTCAGCACTGACAATAATAATTCCTTTAAACAATTGAGGTGAATGAATTGCAGCATGAAAAGCCAGGCGTCCACCAAGAGAATAACCCAACAAATAATCGGATGAACTGGAAGACAACATTTTGACATTTTCGCAAAATTGTGATATCCATTTTGAAAAATTATCCTCTATGTGCAGCCAGAGATTTTCTTTTTGAATGGATATGATTAGAGGCAGATTCCCAGCACTCAATATATTGAATCTACCCTGAAACTGATCCCAGACTTCAGGGTGTTGCAGATTTCCATGAATACACCAGAGTATTATATCTTGACATGGACTTGGTTTCATATTCTTCATTAAAACAGGTTAAAATTTTTACAGACTGACAGGTAATGTACTCTGAGTATGACATAAGCAAGCTGGTATTCCTGTCATGAATAAGTTTTTAATCTCTCACGTTTGGAAAAATACAACCGGTGTTTACGCTCATTATTTCAATATCTGAACATTGAGTTAATTCGTTCCTTAAATCTAATGGATTACAATAGCGATCGGTTGGATCTGTCGCCATATAATAAAGAGTTGCACCTAATTATATATCTGTGCGAATGCCGACAGATTTGGAGTTTACCGTCAATCACTTCATCTGCAGCTTCGCCGGCCGCCGAAAATTGACATAATATTTCTTGAACTCTTTTTCTAAAATTATCCCGCGGGACCGCATGAGAGAGTCGGTAAAGTCTGTGATTTGGATTCAACATAAACCACTGTAAAGAAATTGTTACTCTTTACCATTCCGGGATTGCCCCTGCATTAGGTTCTCCTTAAATGAGTTCAACCGGATTGACCGGTTATTACGATGAACAGCTGATTTTTCGGGCATTTCATCAACTGATATATGATACATAACATATTGAATAAAAATATGTTAAATCGTTTTTAAGGATCGACGAATTAGTCGATCCTTAATGTAAGCTGTCTTTAGCTCAACTGAATTTCAGGAATTTTTTCGAATTTCCTCGTAATACACGCAAATCTGTTTAGCCCGTCTCTTTTCAATTTTATAACGATTAGCAATCGCAATATAGGTACTCTTCTCATTAACTCTAAGATTATACACTTCATCGCAAAGCTGGCGGGAATGGTTTTTCAATATTTCTTTAGCGATATCGTCGGCATCAAGTTCTACCTCATTCCCATCTTCATTTTTACGTTTTGTATATTTTCTTTTAGGCTTTGGGGGAATGTTGGGTTTTGCATTTGTCTTGCGTGGACGACCACGTTTACGTTTTGGTTTTTGTTCTAAATTGATATTCTCATCAGAAAGGTTTATTTCCTCAATGCTGGATTTATCAATAACCAAATTTTCTTTATCGACAGACAGTAGATTAAAATCAATCAATGGATGGTAGACTTTGCCAACTTCAACCAGCTCGACATCAGATGATGAAATAATCTTTGCGACTTTACCAATTATTGCTGTAAATTGTTTATTATCAAGAGTTCGTAATATTCCAAAATTGGTCGTAAAACGAAATGATAAATCTTGATCGGCATATAAGAAACTTGCCATGCCATCATGACAATAAATAAATTTCATATCAACTGTTAGATAAACACAGCCATTTTCAATTTCAATATTTCTTGGATGAAAAGAACGTTCTTCCAATGGCACGACTCGCAGTGGGAAATTACGTATGATTGGGAACCAGAAATAATATGCACTGTGTTCTTTTAATTTATTGACTAAATTACTATTTACATATAATAGATTTGCCATTGTCTGTCCTATTGTTTGCCGGATTTCATTAGATATGATTGGTTTTTACGGGAAAAGATTTTTAACCAAAAAAACGACTGTGTAATGTAAAACAGGCTTTGAGAATTTCAACACGGGCCTCAAAAGGTTTCAAGATCACTGATTCTAATTACTGGAAAGGCCGTTGTAATTATAATTTGGTTAGTCTTCGATAAATTTCAGCCACGATTTTGGAAAATCCTCCCAGGTACTGGCGTTGATCAGGTACTCACGAACAATATCACGGATATTTAAATTTGTATCCCGGGTTTTGGCAGAAGGTTGATTGATAATCGTTTTTAACTGATTAAATCGATTTCCTCCACCCGCCATTGTATAACTGTTCAGTGCAACCTTTACCCGGACATCTTTTTCCAGGATTTGTGAGAGTCCGAGTTTCATAGACCTTACTTTATTTGTTTTCGCATCTATCCCGGCAATAAGACCATGAATACCGTTAAATGATCTGTGGTTTTTGTAATTCAATTGTTCTTCAATAATCTGTTTAATTTCATCCGGCGTTAAATGAGCAACAACCAGTGAATTCTCATAGGGAATCGTTTTGAATAGATCACCTTCAGTCAGATAGGTATTTTCTTTCCATTCATGATGTGACAGTTTCCCATGAAATACAATGGGTACTTTTGTTTTCCATCGTATTGCCCGGCAGATAATATCACTGATATGACAATTCACACCGGGAACACCGGAGCTGGTAATAGCTCTATTAATAAACTGAATTTTTTGATTTTGTTTTTTTTCAGCTTGCTCAATTAGCTTAGTCAGAGGAACACACCTGGTCTGTTTTTCAAATTGTGTGGATTGAATAAGAGTTGATTGAATTGATAGAACCTGATGGTTGACCAAATCAATCTGAGCAATGATTTTCCCTATTGTTTTTCCATGATGGCCGGGTTGAACGTACCAGGAATTTCCAAGTCTTTTTCCAGCAATTTTACGATGTGAATGACCGCCCAAAATTAAATCTATCTGCGGGAATGTATAGGCGAGTTCCTTGATTTCATTGATCTGTCTTACATCATGTTCAGCGTAGGCTTGATGAAGAACTGCGATAATCATATCGGGTTTAGCTTCCATGATTGCAGGCAATATACGTTCAATTATCGGGATTGCCGGTGTATTGATGAAACTATTTGATTTGTTACCTCCTAACCAATTTCCAAGTTTTGATGCATTCATGCCGATAACCGCAATCTTTGCATTCGATTTCATATAGAATTTATATGCAGGAAATGCTGGGAATTTACTTAATTTTAAATTCCCGTTTATAACTGGAACAGTGCACATAGACAGTAGAGATTTTAATCTATTCACACCAAAATCCAGGTCATGGTTTCCTAATATCCAGGCATCATAGTTCATGCAGTTTAGAAATCGAATACCCGCTTCACCTCTGGTAAAGGCTCCGAGAAATTCCCCTTGAAGTGTATCTCCACAATCAATTAGAAGACATTTTTCATTTCCGCCGGCACGGCGGCGTTCATGGTGAATCGTATCCATCAAATTGAAGTGAGTTGATTTCGTCATTTTTTCATTATTCCGGAAGTATGAATGGATATCGGTGGTCTGCAATATTGTTAACGCAGCAATTTCCGCCTGGCAATATTGATGGAGACAAAATGTGAAATATAAGAGAAGGAAGAATTTTAAATTCATTTAAGAGTTAATACCTTTGTCGACGCGTCATATCCCATCTAGATCGTGGATAGAAAGAAGTTACATGAATACGAGTTAGATATAAATATTGAAATCAATATAGAAATTCCATAGTCCTGCTTTACTAGTACTTACTATTGTATTTTTTAGATAGACTTTATAGTTACATTTTATAATACCAAATGGAAGTTAAGTAAATGATAATCGTGTTTAGACCTCATGCAACGCAGGAGGAAATAGAAAAGATAAGACAAAGAGTCGTTGATTTCGGCTACGAACCAAAAATAATTCAGGGAGTTGAGCAGACCGTAATTGCTGCGGTAGGCGATGAAACTATGCATAAATCTTTAGAAACGTTTGAGACATTGCCAATGATCGAAAAAGTAGTGCCTATCCAGAAAAGATACAAAATGGTCAGCCGGGAATTCAGTAATGAACCTTCTGTATTTGACATTGGCAGTTCCAGAATAGGTTCCGGGAATTTTTTAATGGTTGCAGGACCATGTTCTGTTGAAAGCCGCGAACAAATGAGAACAGCCGCAGGGGATCTGACAGATTGTGGTATAAAAGTTATTCGCGGTGGTGCTTATAAACCACGCACCTCACCTTATGATTTTCAGGGGTTGAAGGAGGATGGACTTGCATTACTGGCGGAAATTAAAGAAGAATTTGGTGTCGCGATTGCCACCGAAATATTGAGTGTTCCTGACGTTGAAAGAGTCGCTGAAGTTGCTGACATCCTGCAAATCGGTGCTCGTAACTGCCAAAATTATCATTTGCTTGAGGTCGTTGCCGGAGCAGGTCGCACGGTTTTATTAAAGCGCGGGATGGCCACGATGGTAGAGGAGTGGTTATCGGCCGCCGAATATTTGATTGTCCATGGATGTCCCCATGTCATTTTATGTGAACGGGGTATCAGGACATTCGAAAATTCTACTCGAAGTACATTAGATTTAAGTGCGGTTGCCGTAGCCAAAAAACAATCTCATCTGCCTGTTGTTGTGGATCCGAGTCATGCTGCAGGCAGGGCAGATCTTGTTTTACCTTTAGCTAAAGCTGCTATTGCTGTTGGTGCAGATGGATTGATTGTCGAATCTCATCCAAATCCGCAGGAAGCCTGCAGTGATGCAGTTCAGCAAATTCCGTCTGGGAAATTTAGCGAATTTTATGATGAGTTAAAACCGTTGATTGAACTGTGTAATAAACCCTGAATGTTTATTGGTGTTTCTGAAAAAATGGTGTGGGGAAGACGTTTCGGGTATTAGATTGAGTTGAGAATTAATGCAGTATTTATTCGCCGGGTATGTGTTTGTTTTTAGGCTGTTCAAAGTTCTGTAACTCTTTTATTATTTATGGAATCCGAATAAAAAAACGCATTGTAATTTTTTCCCGTCGTATTGTATTTCCTATACTCACCATAGCATCATCATTGGTGACTGCATTTTACACGAACAATTATGGGAATTCTGAAATTCTCACCTTTCTTTGGGATGTGGTCATTCTGGATACTGTTTGTTATCGGGACAGCAATCTGGATATCGATTTATCCTGATTCTGACGAATATGAAACCTGGCAGGATGTAAGGGATAAAAACCACCTTCCATCTCCTGCTGAGTAATATACTGAACTTTGCTGTTTCCGGCCGTTGGTAGATTTATATTTTTGATTTAGATTGAGGGTAAATCTGCGGCAATTGAGTTTCCTGGAATTTTTCGCTATGTCTTAATTATATTTATCGTCTTATGTAAATTTTTCCCAATTTGATCTTATCAAAATACTGAGATACTGTCGTTGAAAACACCATGCCATGGGAAGGCTGCTTTTATAAAAATTGTGTCGTGATTTATTCAATCCTTTGAACCCGATATGGAACAAGAATTTCAAAAAATTGATTCGTATTTTAGCGAGGCCGCTAAGCAATGGCAAACAAACCCGGAATTAGTTGTCAGTCATCGTTTTTTTGAATTATGGGAAGAGATTCACAGACCCCGTCCATTTCCCGTAACATCTACCTTACTCGCCTTATATGATCAGGAATTTACGCTTGTCGAAGATGATAATCTAATTGGTTGCTTTATATGGGATCAGGAGGAAGAATGCTGTACGTTAATGATCGAGGGCGAAAGAACGAATCAAAAAATACGTATCGTTTTTGATGACGGTATTCCAAATATATACGATGTCCCGGTTGAATTTATTGATAATATGGAGTTGTCCTTCGGTCTGAAACTCGAAGTTATCTACGATTTAATTGCTCACCTGAAACGTTCCCGGCGGATACATTTACTCTCATCTCTGACGAAGTCTGTTTATATCGGATTACTCGAAGAAATTGTGGAAAAATATGATAAAAATGTATTCAGAGTCATGAAGCATTTGACAATGGATTCTATCAAAAAATTAATCAAAAAAGCGTCTCAGGATATGGCTGTAGATGAATTGAATAATCAACTGGAATTACCTTTGGACGGAACCTATGCAAGTACCGGGACTATTGAAAAAATTGAATTCAGGAATCAGGAAAATAAGGAAACTGAAAAGACAATTTACTATGCTCCCAAACGAACCCTGTGGACAATTTATCGTGAGTTGGATTTACTTAAAAAAGTGACCCGTCATTTAGTGGAATTTGAGCATGATTTTGTTATCGAGTTCAGTAATGATAACGTGCTGCGGATTGATGATATCAAAAAACCATTATTTAGAATCCCTGTATCACGAGACATTTCATTGAAAGAAGGAGATTCATTACCTGTTTTTAAGACAGGTGAAGAGGATCGTCTTGGATCAATAAAAATCGAATTATATGATAGAGACTATGTCATCGCATCAATGATCTACATTGAGTTTACCGAATTAATGAAAGAAACCGGTAAATTTTATGCAGTACCGCGGCGAAGTCCAACAAGATTTCTATATACCTCTATGGAAGTTTTACTGAATAACCTGCTTGCAAGCAAATCATTTACGTCACCATTATTGAATTATATATTCGGGATTACAAAAATGGGAATAGAAGACTCATTGGATGATTCGCCGCTGCCATTGCTGGAATTGGATCAATCTCAGGAACTTGCAAAGATAAAGGCAGCAAATTCAAATAACCATATTGTACTGATACAGGGTCCGCCGGGAACAGGTAAAACCTATGTTCTGGAAAATGTAATTCGGGATTTATGTGAAAAAGGAAAGCGGATTCTGATGACGGCACCGTCAAATGCCGCTGTTGACAATGTGTGCCGGAAGTTACCGAAAATGCCGTTGATCAGACTTGGTAAGTCAAAGGAGAGTATCGCGCTGGACGTAATTGAATCATGTTGGATAGAGAACCGGGAAGTCGTTCGTGAGTTTAAGGAAAAACGAGAGAGTCTTGGATGTGTCTATTGTGGAACTCATGCAGGCATATTGAGAGATGAACTCGTACATAAAGAATTAGAGTACAACGGATTGTTTGATGTGATTATTTTTGATGAAGTTGGTATGACGAATATGGTTGAATTTATTTTATGTGCACAATTAGCAAATCGTGCTGTGTTATTCGGAGATCATCAGCAATTACCGCCATTTCCATTGCCGGATGAAATCATGAAGAGAGTTTTTGATGATGGTCCATTATTGCGTCAGGAACATTCATTAATAACTAAAAGTGCACTGGAATGGCTTATTAATTTTCGTAATTTAACACCTCAGTTATTGCAATCTTCCTATCGTTGTCAGAATCCCCGTTTAATGAGGTTTTCATCGACACTGTTTTATAATGCCAGAGTTACCACCAGCCGAAATGCTGAATATTATAAATTGTCACTTTTTGAACGGCAGAAGGTATTTCCGGCAATAAGCCTGAGATTCTATCGTACGAGTAATCTTCCGGTTGAAACTCGAAAAGAAAATTTAAAGCTGACAGGGAGTCGTCCGGGACTGGAAAATCGACTCGAGTGTAAGATCGCCATTAATATTTTTTATTGTATGTTGAATAAATTTGAATTAAATGAAATTACAATAATTGCTCCATATCGTCGCCAGGTACGTTTAATCCGATCTAAATTATCGTGTCGAAAAGCGATGAAACAATGTAATCGGGATATATCAATTACGAAGAAAGAGTGGAACCATTTTTTATCAACCAGAATTTCAACAGTCGACAGTTTTCAGGGTGGAGAAAGTGATGCAGTAATTATTTGTTATGTTCGGAGTAATCAAAATAAAGGAATAGGATTTGTCGATGATCCTAACCGGATTAATGTTGCTCATACACGAAGTCGTAAAGAAATGGTTGTTATTGGTGATTTAGATTGCTTGAAAGAACAATCTAAAAACGAAATTTTTGAAAGAATGCAACGGTGCGTCGAACGCGATGGCGAAATAATTGATGTTACTCAAGAAATGCTTGATAATAACCAATATCTTAAAATAAATGAACCACAGTCTGAGCTGGTATCGGTTTAATTTTTGCTGAATCCCAACGGGGTTTGGTTTTCATCCGGCGAATTAGTGTAGTTAGAGTCAACTCATGAGTTTTCAAGTTGGGTTATATGAATAAAAACGATTAAATATGACACAAAGTCATTCAAGACTTACACGCCATATGTCACGGACTAAAGGCGGAACTCTAAACTTTTCATAAAATTGAAACAATCACTGTGAATCACACAAATTAAATTTCCCGGTTGTGTTGTCAATTTATCCAATTCGATAAAAGGTTGTCATGGGAGAATTTCTATCGTTTTACTTATATTCCAGTCAGGAAGTCCGGGAAGATATGTCGTAACAATAACCGCCCGGGTCAGTTTATTATAATCTGCATAGAATGACGATGGAACATTATCTGGAATTTTAAATTCAAAATCTTTAGCTTTAGTTACCTCCTCCCCTTTATATATGCTTTAGGTAGATATAAATCTAAATTTTGTTGGTGCCTATTCAGGTTATACTGCTTAGATACCATAGTTTTTCAGGAGTCATAACCACTGACTGTTGTCTCCCACGCTCTTAGAATTGCTGACGCTGAATTTATTTTTATGTCATACGTTACCTTAAAATTAAGGATGCAGGGGGGGGGGGGGGGGGGGGGGGGTAACTTTTTTTTCTGTAATTTCACTTCTTCGGGTGTCGGCCCGGAGGGGGACCCAAGCGGTTGTGGCAGCAATCAATTGAGCCGACGGGCCGGGCACTGCGGAGGGGTTAGACTGGACACGTAGTATTGTCTGATCTAACAACCGCCAGAGGAGGTTTTCACCCGGGGGAAATTTTTGAGTTGATAAAAACGCAGGTCATGATGAATTATTGTTTTTTTGCAGCAACAAATAAAGGATCCAATTATGACCCACAATGAAAATAATAAACAATTAAAACGACGAATACGAGGGGCATCACTACTCAGATTGGCAAGTGCCATTTTGATTGAAATCGGTGACCAACGGGACGCTGGAAAACGGGACCTGAAAATGGATGATTAATGACCTGCGATTATCAAATTACAGAAGAAAATTTGCATTACCAATACAACGTCCAAACAAGATTCGTTAAGGATTTAGGGAATTCCTTAATCTTATGAAATCTAAAGCAGAATATAGAGTTTCAGATATTGAAAAAACCCCAGGCGTTTATGTATTTCGGGATCGTTTTAAAAATGTCATCTACATTGGTAAGGCAAAGTCGCTGCGAAAGCGTCTTGCAACCTATTTCCAGCCGTCACGGAAAAACAGCTGTGATCCGAAACTTAGATCACTCATCCATAGTATTGATTATTTCGAATTATTTGTTGTAAGAAATGAACAGGAGGCAATGCTTCTTGAATCTAAACTGATTAAAGAATTTGCTCCGAGATATAATGTTGTATTACGTGATGACAAACGTTTTTTATTGCTTAAAATTAATATCAATGCATCCTGTCCCAAACTTACACTTGCCAGATTGAAAAAAGATGATGGATGTATGTATTTTGGTCCCTTTCCAAGAGCCGGAGCATTGCGAGCCACCGTAGACTGTCTAAATCAATACTTTAATTTACGCTCATGCAGCCCGGCGATTCCCGGTGAAAAAGACTGGAAACATTGTTTAGATCATATTCTTAGATATTGCAGTGCTCCATGCGTCGGTAAAATATCAAAAGGACAGTATAAAAATAAAGTATATGAATTAATTCGAGTCATTGAAGGTGATACAAAAGAGCTGTCAAGCCAGCTCAGTAAAAAAATGAACAACGCTGCCCAAAAAAAACAGTACGAGAGTGCAGCAAGATATCGAGATATTATTGAAAATATCAATAGTTTTTTTGGAGCAAAAAACAGGACTTTTGAAAAAAAGTCTATATCTACTTATTCGAGAGTTGAAGGGATAAAAGAACTTAAGGAAAATTTAGGAATTAATCAATTACCAGGAATTTTAGAATGTTTTGATATTTCTAATATTTCAGGAAGTTTTGCGGTTGGAAGTATGGTTCGATTTATTAATGGGCACCCGGCAAAATCACAGTATAGGCGATATCGCATCAAAAATGTAAGTGGGATTGATGATTTCAAAATGATCAATGAAGTCGTAAAACGGCGTTATGAGAGATTACAAAATGAACAAAGAACTTTCCCTGATTTAATTATTATAGATGGAGGGCCGGGCCAACTTCACGCAGCTTATAATGCGTTAGAAGAATTAGGATTATTACACCTTAATATCATTGGACTTGCCAAAAAAAATGAAGAAATATTCACGATGAACAGCAGTCATCCAATCGTATTAGATCGTCATCAGCCTTCTCTAAAATTACTTCAGTTCATTCGGGATGAAGCACATCGGTTCGCAAATTCTTATCATCAAAAGCTTCGCCACAAACGAATACAGGATTCAGTTATCGACGAAATACCCGGGATAGGAAAAAAACGGAAGTTAGAATTATTAAAACAATTCGGATCAATCAATAATCTAAGAAAGAAAAATGCAAAAGAAATAGTAGATAAAATGCCTGGAATCGGCCTCAAGTTATCGCATACTATTGCGGACTATTTAAAAAAGCATAATTAATTATTTAGTCTTACTTGCAGAATAGTACCGCAACTCGACTTCTTTTTCTTCAAGGTATGCAACTTGGAGCTCTGCTTCCAAAAGTGCCTTGTCATCACGACTGTTCAGCTCAGAAGTTGTATTTGTTCGTATCCATTTTAACATATTTACCAGAACTTCCCGGACATTTCTTATTTTATTTGCATTTATTAGACGAACACTACTTACTTCTTTTAAATACTCTGTCCAAAATTTGATTTATTACTGAAAAAAATGATAATGCTCATATTCTTCCAAAATTATTTCAAAACATAGCCGATTTTAAGGAGCTGCTTCGTTGATCACTGCTGAATATTTGCTTCTGTTCATTTGACTTGCAGAGTTTAGGATGGAAATTAATTAGCATTCCGGGACCATAGCTCAGTTGGTTAGAGCAAGCGACTCATAATCGCTCGGTCGTAGGTTCGAGCCCTACTGGTCCCACCAACAAAATCAGTTGTGAATATTCCCATTATCATTTATTTTTTCAGAACCTGAATTTTCCCCGAACTTTATTATTGGATAAACCAAACGTTTTAAGATCCCGCGAGGATAAGTTGCCATGGTTTTAAAACCCAGTTTTTCAGGCTGATCCTTGTCCTTTGGCCAATATGCAGTTCCGAACATCCAGTCCCATACGCTTAAGGCAATACCAAAATTTTGACCGCCTTTTCCATGAACGTCCACATCATGGTGCCAAACATGCATCATAGGTGAATTAAAAACATAGTTTAGAGGCCCCCAGGATAACGCCAGGTTTGAATGATTTAAATCGCCTATTATTGTGACAATAATCGCAATAAGCATGATTACCCGTTCATCAACCCCCAGGACAACAAGCGGCAAATAAGAAATGCTTTTGTAAACAATGATTTCACCCCAATGAAATCGAAAATTCCCAATCCAATCCAACTCTTCAATACTGTGGTGGAGTTTATGGAATTCCCACAAAGCAGGAATATTGTGCAATAATCTATGGATATTCCATTCAATAAAATCCTTTATAATAAAAAAAATGATAAACTGAACATAAAGCGGATAATTAGACACTAATTTAAGAGATTCAGGAACCGGTAATCCGATGTTCATCAAAAATAAATGCAAAAATTCAATGAGGTAACCCGAGAAAAACGCTAATAAAATCCCGAGATAGTGGCCATTGAATATTAACCAGAACAAGTCTTGAGTAAATCCATTTCGAAGGGCTTTTTGATTCTTTCTCCAGGGGAAAAATCTTTCAATAGTAAAACATAATAAAGAAACAGATATCAACCAAAAGTAGTATTTAATGTAAACTGGCATAATTATTGTGCGTTTTTTATTATAGTATAGTTCAATTAAATGAGAATCATTGCTGTTTCCGGTGGATTTCTACTGGATTTTCATACGAGTTTACAATTTTCAAGAACTATTATTGGAGCAGACTGTTGCTTTCTAAAACCAATCGATATGACAAAACTTCATTCGATCGTTGACGAGTATGCAGCTCAAATCGATGAATAGATACATTTCATTAATAATCCAATTGAAACAACGCTGTCATAAATGCCATTTATGATTTTGCCGCCATTATTCTCAATACCTAAAAACGAATTCATTTTTGAGATTGAAGACAAGTTGCTTAATCATGTGGTATTGATTCGATGATATTTTGATTATTATACCGAAAGTATAGGTTTTTTACCATTTTCAATTGCGTATTCAAATCTGTCATCGAAACCTCAACATATGTTCCTTTGTTATTGCGAATCGCAATATCAATATCGATAATCCATCGATCCCCGGACCATTGTTTAAACGTATATCGTTTTACTTCCCTGGTTTTATCTAATTCAATCTTTGTTTTTATTAATTCAACGTGTTGAGTTTTGTGATAAAACCGTGTTTTTGCATTACTCACCCACCCAAATCGTTGTAACCTGAGCGTATTTCTCCGATCAGAATTGCAAATAATCAAGGTGTTAATAGGAAATCGTTCTGAAATGGAGTAGAGACCATTATAATAGTCTGAACGATTATCCAATAATATAAATTTATTTACGTTAGTAGTCCCTTTTGATTCCAGGAAAGCTGTTAAGTGATGTCCAAATCTTCTGTTTCCGCTATTTAATACAATTGGCTCATCTGCAAACTGTTCGGGAATTATAACAATACATGGAACAATGCTTCCCCGAGGTAAAAAAACATAAATCTGAGGATGATGTACAAATAAATTATGACTGAATCCCTGAATAGACACAAATCCCGTCAAACATAGTGCAACAAAAAAAAACTGCTTCAGATTTCTCGGAACTGACAACAGTAAAAAAAGTATGAAATAATAGATTAGTATCATGAGAATAGATGGTTTTTCAACAGTAACAACCCATCCATATTCTGAGCTGATTTCAGAAAGAAAGCGAATGAAATCTAAATTTACCGATAATATTTTCCCAATAAAATAATCTGGCCATTGAACAATAAAAATTGTTAAAAACACTTTGATTATACTGATGGAAATTATAATCCATACAAAACTGCATACAACAATATTCGTTAGTATTGTTGTGGGCAGAAAAAGCCCATTATAAAAAGCACTTAAACCAACGCTTCCGAGCCATACTGCGACCATACTCAATGCAGATTTTAAGACACAATCTCTAATTGTAAAAATTGAAAATAGGTTATACTGCCTGGATGACACCGACCACAGCCTGGTTTCATTTAGATAGTTAATGAGCTCCCGACCTCTATTCCATCCTGAGACTAAACAAAACACAAGAATGTATGAAAATTGAAATCCGGAATGCAGGATATAGAACGGATTTAGAATCAATAGAACCAGGGCAGATACCAGTAACGTATTTAAAGTAACAACGGGTAACTTCAATCCTTTTCCACACGACCAGATTGCAAGCATCAGCCACGCTCTCACTGCCGACGGCGCTGCCCCTGTCATCACCACATAGATGCCTGATAATAGTGGCGAAACAAAATACTTTTTTTCGTACGGGAGACCAATTAAGCTGAGAACGAAGAATATGATTGTGAAAAGAATACCAACATGAAGTCCACTGATTGCGAAGAGATGCATCATCCCACTTTGAAGATAATTCGCTCGGGAATTCCGGTCAAAATTAGATTTTATGCCAAACGTTAATGACGCAAGTATTGATTTATTATCAATATTACTGACATTTTTCGATAATTGATAAAGAATACGGGTTCGAGCTGCGTTCAAAAAGAGCAAACATCGGCTCATAAACCTCTTATCGATCCCCAATGAAATCGTTTCATTCGGGATGAAAATATGTTTAACCTTCTTTATTTTTAAATAATTGCGATAATTAAATATTCCCGGAATTAAACTCTCATCCGGCAAAACCAACCTCCCTTTGAGACGTAATTTTTGCCGAAATTCAACAGGCTGATTTGGGTTTATGATTAGTATTTTACCGTGACATACCTGCCATTTTTCATGCTTTGAAAGTCGCAGCTTATTTAGCTTAAACTCAAACCGCTTTTGTTCCTGAATCCATTCCAGATTATCGTTTTTAATCAATCTGTCATCAGCGACAACACCCTCAATTTCAACATATAATTCCGATCGGGGCAGATGTCTTGTATAATCATACCATGGAGCTTTTATGTGGAGCAGAGTAATGACAAATCCTAATAAAATCCATGCAAACCCTTTCCAAATGCTTATCGGTAAAATAATCAGTAAAAATATCTGCAGAGTGACAGCAATAATCCCGCCACTAACGGTCTTGAAATGACCGAATTCAACCATGGTCATCGGAACTGAAACTGAAAGAAAGAGAGTAATAACTGGAAGAGCAGGCAGTGGATTGAAGATTGATTCCCGTAGAGTGAATTTAGTTGAAACGGATTTCAATTTCATTTAGTATCACGATCAATTATTCAAATTGTTCTGATTTTTTGACAACACACCCGGGAAAGTTTGACACTATATTTTGATTCTTGTGATATCTCTAAATTTATCATTCAGTGTTCAGGAAAACAAAACTCTATTCTGTCTGGATCTGACCTGATTATATTTAGACAGATTTAATATGACTGGATTGATGCGGCAGCTTATAAGCAAAGACTGAAAAAACTAAAGTGCCTGGAAAAGCATAACCCCCATTTCAATTTCAGGTCTATACCCGTTAGTGAATTATATACTTATTACTCATTACAAGACAGTAGGTTGTGTTAATAATTATACAACTTAAGTCGTCTTGAACCTTATTTATATATCGTAACAAAATCATGTACCGGTGATACGCTTCGTTTTAATTCAGGTCCCGTTATGATAGAAACACCGGGTAATCTTTCCTTTATATTAAAAGGAAATCTTCTGCCCCGGTAATTAGAGTCATGTTATATCGATCCGAACCGCAATTCATAAAATCCGAAACGATATTACTTGTTCCTCCCGGTACCACTCTGGTAATAATTTGAACTACACTCTTTTCATCGAACTCTCTATTTTCATGAAGATGTCATAGACATGAAAAATAAAATAATTACTTCAGCTGCTTGCAATATTAAATTTTTTAACAAAATATTAAGGAAAATTTAAATAATTTAAAACTTTAGTATAATTTATACTGTCTACAATGATTAAGTATGAGTACATACATTAGTTTCTCCCATGGCAGCAACAAGCTGTCATACCCCCGGAGAGCGGTCATCCCCCATGGCCGCTCTTCCTTTTCCTGGGTATATTGGTACGTTTCCTATCTTATAACAGAAATGTATATTCCTCCTGAGAGTTAATGAAATGGTTGATTTTGATTCGGTCATTGATCGTAAAGGCAGTGGAAGTTTGAAGTGGGATAAATATCTGCATGAAGATATTATTCCAATGTGGGTTGCAGACATGGATTTTCAGGCACCGCAACCTGTGCTGTCTGCACTCAGAGAGCAGATTGATTTTGGAGTATTTGGCTATACGCTTCCCCCCGGGGAATTAGTTGAACTTATTTGTACCAGGTTATTTAACCGATATAGCTGGGGCGTAGATCCTGCCTGGATAGTTTGGCTTCCAGGGCTGGTCAGCGGACTAAACGCAGCCTGCCGGTCATGTGGACATCCGAAAAGTAAAGTTCTGACATTAACACCTGTTTATCCACCTTTTCTATCGGTACCAGCTTATTCAGATCGTGAACTTATTACTGTTCAAATGGAAAATGGTAATGGCCATTGGATCATGCCAATGGATAAAATTCAGGATAAACTTTCAGCTGATTCCAAGTTATTTTTACTATGTAATCCACAAAATCCTACCGGTCGTGTATACACTGGAAATGAATTAATAGAAATTTCCAATCTGTGCTTAAAACATGATCTGATCCTGTGTTCAGACGAAATTCATTGTGACCTGGTTTATGAAGGTCATAAGCATATTCCAATTGCATCTCTGAATTCTGAAATTTCAGAAAGATCAATTACGTTAATGTCACCTGGCAAAACGTTTAACATTCCTGGGCTGGGATGCTCTTTTGCTATAATACCAAATCGCTCACTCAGGTCTCAATTTTGTAAAATTAAAAAGGGAATAGTACCGGACATTAATATACTGGGATATACTGCAGGGCTCGCGTGTTATAAGTATGGTGAACCATGGGTAAATGAATTATTAGACTATTTAACTCAAAATCGCGATTTTGTTTTTAAGACATTTAATCAAGACATTAACGGTACATCGTTAAATCAAATTGAGGGCACCTACCTCGCCTGGATAGACATTAGAAATCTCAATGTAAAAAACACCTATGATTTTTTCTACAAACATGGCGTTGGCGTTTCTGACGGAGTTTATTTTGGAAACAACGGATTTTTCCGCTTAAATTTTGGTTGCCCAAAATCAATATTGGAAAAGGGGATAGAACGAATTAAACACGCAATCGATTCAATTTAGCCGCAACGTCTATAGACTTTAGACTGCATCTGCAAATTGCCATTTTTTACATAATTCTTTGCTTGCCAAATTCACGTCGATTAAAAAGTATTAAGGAAAATAGCAGTAGGAATCCACCATACAAGATGAAATAGATAAATCCGTAAACGATATAGAAGGTGGGAATTGTCTTTTCAGCCGAAAGTGCATCAGCCATCCAGAATAAATGCCAATTGGGAATTACAGAATGAATGATCTCCATAATTATCTGCTTTGAATTAAAGATAATTACGGACAAACCCCCCATAATCATAGTCATAAAATCCATTAATCGGCTTTTACCAACAAAAGACATTAGAACACCGAAAAAGAACAGTATCCCGAAAATAAGGTAATAATGATACGTTTGAATTTGAAATTTTCGCTCATTTCCCCGGTACATTTTTAAACTGAAAATCCCTGCAAATCCAAGAAGACATACAAGAAAAAACGGCCATAACAATAAAACGTTTTTAATTTCATAGAGTTCGAGATTGACAATTTTAAAATAGAAATAATCGGACATTAACCCTGTTGTAAAAACAATCCCGCACAACACCATATTAACAAACAAATTAAAACAGATAGAGAATATGACTGAAAACAATCCCATAATGTATATTGCGAACAGGATTAAAATAAGTGCATGTATTAACTGCAACGCATAGTATTTATCGGAAACTGATCCGAATATCTTCAACTCCGTTAGATAATGAATTAGAAGGCATGTAAATGAGACCCCCAATAAAACCGCTGATGCCTCAGAAAATGATCGTTTCGTAAAATAATTTATCATACCTCCGATAATACATGAACTGCCTATTATGGCGTAATAAAGGAAAAATGTTGACCGGTCAATATTAAATTGATCAGGACCTGCTGTTTTTATCGCTAATAATACTCCTGTCCCGCAAATCCATGTAAACAAAGACAGTACTGCAAGCAATCCGATTATTTTTGAACTGATAAACATGAATGCATTTATCGGTTTTGATAATACTAGAAGCACTGTACCTGATTCGATTTCTCTGGATATTGAAAGACCGGAGCATAATACCGCCATAATCCATCCGAAAACTAAAATGACCGCCAGAGAACCATCTGTGACCAATTTTATATGTTCACTAAAAACAAACAGCGAAATAACAGGTTGCAGACCTATAAGGAAGAGAGAGAATAGAAGGATTGCTGCAAATACAGGCTGTCTGAGGCATTCGCGAAAGGTATGAATCGCTAAATGAGCAGTTGCCGGAATCATTATTTAGAAAATGAAAATAATTCAGATTAGTTTTTTATTCAGATTTCCAAAACTTGTCTTTAGTTATAAATCCGCGATACGACTCTGTCGTGGGAGGCGGTTTAATCTGACCTTTAGAATCCAGCTGATTCAAAAGTATCAAATAATTCAATTCCAAGTTTCTCAACCGAAGCATGTCTCCGGCAGCTCGAGCGATTAATTCCCAATTACTTCCCGGGATCAACCAGGTACCTGCCACATCTTTAATACGATCAATGTATTGAGTCGGTGCATATCGTTCGTCTCCTAAAAACAATACATTCTTAGGTTGAAGAAAATCAATAAACCGCAGAAAATCTTTCTCATTCATCTCATCAGATTCATGCGTGGGGAGAAGAAAAAACATTTTGTCCTTTTCACTTCCTGTAGGTAATAGCAAGATCGGCTGATTGGTTTCATATTGTATCAAATCTGCAAGTAGTTTTGACTTAACATAATTCGTGGTTACAATAAGAATATCAACCCTTTTGGCTTTCTTGCTGTTAAACAATGGCCAGGATTTTGGATTGTACCATTGTGCGTCGACTGTTGTGATCATGGAAACGGAAAGCAATATCACCGTGAAGAAGAAAAATCGTTTAAAAAGAAATGTCATGATAATTTTTCCTTAAGAACCTAATATTGGATAATTATATTGTTTATTGTATACAGACAGAAGTTTATGCATGTTGCCAAATAAGTCAAATTAAAGGTCGCAAATTTATGGAGATTTACTCAATGACTAAATTAATTCCATATTTTAATCCTAAACAAAATTCATTTTCTCGTGTTGCTGTCTTTTTAAGCGGAAGTGGTACAAATGCTGAAAAAATTTTAAATCACTGGAATACATACGATAAAAATTTTTATGACATTAACTTAATTTTTACTGATCGGCCTGTCACCAGTAACGCAAAAAAAATATCAGAGAAATTCAGCATAAAATTTGTTGGAAATGATATTCGGAAGTTCTATTTGGAGCGAGGGTGTAAACGCCTGACAATAGGAACTCCCGAAGGGAAAAAGATTCGGGAAGAATGGACAAACAGTATTCGGGAACAATTAAAACCGCATGCAATCGATTTTGCTTTATTTGCCGGCTTTATCCCCTTGACCAATCTAACAGCTGACTTCCCATGTCTCAATGTTCACCCCGGTGATTTAACCTATCTAAAAAACGATAAACGACATCTGGTCGGATTACATACTATACCGATAGAATTGGCAATTTTAGAAGGTCTTAATTATTTACGTTCGAGTGTTATAATTGCAAAACCATATTTTGAGTCCGAAGATAATATGGACAACGGCCCAGTTTTAGGTATATCTGAAAAAGTAAATATTAACTTGATGGGTTCAAATCTCGATGAATTAAAAAAAGTATATGCAAGCCGTCCGTCTCTTCGACCCAAAAATGGTTATCAGGATTCACTTGAAAAAATTTCTGCAGTAAACCAGGAATCTCTCAAAATTAATGGCGACTGGATTGTTTTCCCTCGTGTCGTCTCGGACTTTGCAAAAGGGAATTATGCACATGATAAAATGGGGAATCAATATTATAAAAACGAATTTGATGAATGGATAATGATAAAAACCGTTGAATACAGCTCAGATCAAAAGAAACCGATCTTGACTGATGATGAATGATGAACTCTTAGTATTATCCAAACTATTATAAAAAATCAGGGTACATTCAAAATTTATTTTCAGGAAACAACAGTACAGACTCGGAATAGGGTGATCATACACATTTGGATTATTCATTAATTTAGAATTAGGGAATGAACAATGAATCGCACAGCCGCGGAAGAACGAATTACAAAAGAGACTCATATAAAGATAACATTTTGTGTTGACGGAAGTGGAAAGTCCAATATAGACACCGGAATACCATTTATGGATCATATGATGACACTATTCGCTAAACATGGATTTTTTGATCTTGAAGTCAAAGCCACAGGTGATTTAGAAATAGATGCACATCATACTGTTGAAGATTTAGGTATTGTTATGGGTAAGGTTATTCAAAAAGCATTAGGAAATAAAAAAGGGATATGCCGCTATGGTTGTTTTTCGCTGCCAATGGATGACACTCTGGTAAACGTCGCATTGGACCTGTCCGGCAGACCTTTTTTATCCTATAATGTTAAAACAACTGTTGATCATATTAATGGTATCGGTGTCCGGCTATTCCATGAATTTTTTCAAGCGTTGTCAGTTAATCTGGCTCTTAATCTTCATATTGATCTGGTCAGAGGCGAAGACGTTCACCATATCCTTGAAGCAATATTTAAAGGGTTCTCTAAAGCACTGGACCGGGCAACCGGTTTCGATCCAAGGGAAAAGAATGTTCCTTCGACAAAAGGGATGCTCGATTAGACAATGTTGAATTTAATTATCGAAGATTAAAATTGGAAACCCACTATGTTCGAGATTATACCGGCAATTGATTTAATAAAGGGACAATGTGTCCGCCTGGAACAGGGTGATTTTAACCGTCAAACAACATATTCTTCAGACCCGGTTGATGTTGCTCTTAAATGGGAAAAGCTCGGTGCAAAATTCATTCATATTGTTGATTTGGATGGTGCTAAATCAGGGAGTCTGTCACAATTACCTTTAATAGAGCAGATATGTTCGAGCACGTCATGTCAATGTGAATTGGGTGGAGGAATTAGATCCTTAAAAGAAATTGAAGGGGCCCTTGAAGCTGGAATAAACAGGGTGATTTTAGGGACTGTTTTAGCACAGAAACCTGATTTTGCTCAGGAAATCTCTGTCGCATTTGGCCCTGAGTGTATTATTGCAGGAATTGATGCTCATAATGGCTATATATCAGTTGATGGTTGGCAAACAGATTCCCCGATTAAAGTTTCTGATCTGGCAACGAACCTGTTTAACAGCGGTATCAGGCACTTCATCTATACAGATATTTCAACAGATGGTATGTTTACCGGTCCAAATATCGAAGGAACAAAAATGTTATGTGAATCCTTCCCTGAGGCAAATTTTATTGCTTCCGGCGGCGTAGGCTCTAAAGAGCACATTTTAAGTCTGCTTGATCTGAAATTGGAAAATTTGGAAGGAGTAATCGTAGGAAAAGCACTCTACGATGGTCGTGTCAGCTATAATGAACTTATAACGTAAGTTTAGACAGGTATGATTTTCGTTGCCTGTCACCTGGCAAACCACAACTGCTGTCTTTATCAATGTTTTGTATTTAAATAAATATTAAAAAAACATTCGCGTTTATGTGCAAACGCGGTTTTTATTCTTGACAGATTGCAGTTGATTCACTATTGATATTGTAAAAGGAATAACCTAAGGCTGTCTTGACTAAACAAATTATGTATGACTTTTGTAAAATTACAATAAACGAGATTATTAAGGTTAACTGTAAAGGGGATAAAACTCTCGGCCTGAAGAAAAATGATTATTGCATTGTCAGTCGAAACAATTGCGAAGACTATGGCCGGGTAACTTATATAGGAAGTATTCCTTCTGAGATTTCGTTAAAAGATCTAAGGTCGATCAAACGGCGTGCCACGCTGGTTGATCAGGGAAGAGCTCACGAAAATAGTGTTCGAAGTAAATCATTCCACAGAACCGCACAGGAGAAAATAAAGAGTTATAATTTCCCTATGAAACTCATCGCAACTCACTATTCGTTTGACCAGAGTTTGGTCAGCTTTATTTTTACGTCACCTACGCGGATAGACTATCGTGATTTAGCAAAAGATCTTAATAATACTCTTAATTTAAAGGTTGAGCTTAAACAACTTGGTCCCAGGGACTATGCCAGCTTAATCGGCGGGGTTGAAACCTGCGGCAGAACATTGTGCTGTTCAGCATTTTTAACAAATTTTGTGAGTATTAATATGAAAATGGCCAAAGATCAGGGACTGTCACTTAATCCTTCGAATATCATAGGTGCCTGTGGTCGTTTAAAATGCTGCCTTTCGTTTGAGCATGAAGGATATAAGTCGTTGATGAAAACAATACCCCAAAATGGTTCTAAATGTGATTGCCAGGGATGTGAAGGTAAAATCATAGAAGGAAATGCACTAAAACAAACTGTAAAAGTTTCATTAAATGGTGGTAATAAAATCGTATCAGTTCCGGTCTCTGAAATAGTTCTAAAATAAACAGGCCTTTAACATCGCAGTATTGGGTGGTCCCTTTCACATAGTTCATTTTTTAGTGATTTTTATCGGTTTACGAATAGAAATGGCTATTGAATTTCTAAACACTGCCTTTTTCTGAGTCCGGTATAAGCTATTGATGCCAATGTAATCCCCGCCAATATTAATAAGGCAAATTCAAGATATCACAAATCCGTTGACGCGTTTAGAAATTTTATTATACGAGGGAGTTGTTTTACAATCATCCGTACAAGCAGGAACCCGGGAACTAATTCAGTGGAGAAAAATACCCAGACCGTGTCGCCTGATCGAAATGATACAGGACTGCTTCAGCGAATAACCGGTATATTCATTTTTTTTATCATTTCCATCTGTCCACTAAAATTTGGGTCTGTCATAAATAATACAGGCACAGGCATATATCCATTATCTATCCATGAATGGGTATTCTCGATATGGCCTCCTGTCCTCACATGTTTATTTTCCAGTATTGCACTTCTCTTATCATTGATGTCCAACAAGTTAAGCATCGTGATGATTTTGAAAAATACAATGGTACTTATTCTACCTTTCTTTCTTCTTTTCTGCACTACATTTATTGGTATCATTAATTCGTCTGAACGAGACTATACTATAATTTTTATTTGGCATATGTTGAGTGCTGTAAATTTCTTATTTGCAGTTGTGATTTTCGTTCAAAATCACCCCAAATCCCGAAATATATTTTTAACCGCTGTATGTCTGGGAACATTTCTTTCAATTCTAAGCGGAATTTATCAAATACATATAGGATTTGAAGAGACTCGAGACATTGCTATACAACTTGCAGAAAGTGATGGCAGAATATTGCATCCGGATATGATCAGCAGATTGAATCAGAATAGAGCATATGCAGCTTTTACCTATCCTAACAGTTATGCTGCCCATCTGATATTGACAATGCCGTTGTTAATCGCATTTATTTGGAAAAGAAGCAAGAGTATACATCCTGCATTTATCAGCCGAATAACTTTTTCGGGCACCTTTTTTATCTTATCAATTTATTGCCTGATGTCAACGGGCAGCAGGGGTGCGATAACAGCGATCACAGTATCAATCATTTTCATTTTGGCAATTGAAATTAAACAGCTGAAGACATCGTTAAATCTTGATAAGAAAATTATATTTTCGGGGTCGTTATTTTTATCAATTCTGTCAATTATTTTACTCATAATCGTATTTAAACAGCGAGACCTCTTATCTGTAAGTGCAAGGATGGATTACTATTCAGCAGCTGTCAAATTATTTTTAGAACATCCTGTTGCAGGCATTGGATTAGGAGAGTTTTTTCCTAATTATCTTCGTATAAAACCACCATCTGCAGAAGAAACCCGGTTGGTTCATAACATGGTTCTTCATTTCCTTTCACAATGCGGATTATTCGGTGGTGTTGCGGCTTTGATTTTTCTGCTGCACCCTCTAATCATTTGGCGGTCATATAAAAAACAACAACTTAAATGCATAGTGCCTGAGTACTATTTTGCATTATTAACAGGATATACCGCCTGGTTATGTCACTCGCTTTCTGATTTTAATATCCAGATAACAGGTACCCTTTTAATTGCAGTCATACTTCCCCCTTTAGTTATGGCGGGGCATAATGATCTTAAAAACGAAATACATTCGGGAAAATCTATTTCGATTTGCTTTTATGCTCTGGCGATAATCGGTTTCAGCTCCATTATCCGAATTTCCGGAGAAAAAGCCTATCAACGTTTATATAACAAACAATCTAAACCCGTCACTGCAAATTCATTGACAAATGAAGTAAAAGCCGCAAGTATTAAAATGCCATATTCTCCTTATCCATGGGATATTTTAGGGAAAAAAGCGTTATCTCAATCACAGTTAGAACTCGCGATAATCGCATTTGAGGAAGCAAAGAAACGCACACCTCACCGTGCTTCTTATTATGCATATACGGCACATTGTCTTTTATTAACAGGAAACATACCGGAAGCACTAAAAAATATTGATTCTGCATTGCAATGGTATCCACATAAACCTGAATACCAAAGACTTAAGAAAACAATCGTAAAAAAATCACCTTGAATAAAGCTTCAAATACGATTTTTTTGCTCATTTTAGACTCTCCAACCCGCCGGTCTTCGAAAGTGATGGGCAATTCAATATACTGCATTTTTTTCAAGAATGCTTTGTACTTAAGTTCAATCTGGAAAACATAACCATCTGCAGTAAGGCTTTGAATTCCAATCGATCTTAAACATTGGTTTGACCAAAAATTAAACCCGCCTGTTAAATCTTTTATAGGTATTCCCAAAACGATCCTTGCATACCAGCTTCCGCATCTACTGATTAGTCTGCGGATGATATTCCAATTAACAGTTCCTCCCCCGTCTACATAACGTGATCCAATAATGACCTCGTGCAGTCCTTCATTAATAAGTCGATTAACCTCAAGCAATGAATGTGGATGATGTGAAAAATCTGCATCCATTTCTCCAATAAATTGATAATCATTATCTAAACCATATTGAAATCCATCGATATATGCTGATGCAAATCCACGCTTATCAACGCGTGATATTAAATTCAGATTATCATAAGCATCCCTTAATGATTCAACTATTTTCGACGTGCCGTCCAGACTGTTATCATCAATGACAACAATATCAAAACCCAATCCCAATGATGAAATTTGCTTGATTAATTCACCAATATTTTCGGCTTCGTTAAGTGTCGGAATACAAATTAATTTCTTCATATTTGATTGAAATCATTTTGATGCTGTCAAAATTGAAAACCGGTGAAACACAAAATCGGTTCAAGGAAAAAATTGTCAATTACCAGAACGTCTCGAAAATGATAACAATGTGATTTCAACGTCAGTGTTAAAATGAGCAACTGTTTATTCGTCATTCTAAACAGAATAAAAATATCAGCTTAATTCCAACACCGACTTCACAATAGCATTCGCTGTAATTCCAAAATGCTCCCATGTTTCCATATGCCCTTCAGATGGTGCTATTCTCGGGTCAGTAATACCAATATGTCCCAGCGGAAGTTTCTCCCCGGACACAGCAACACCTGATGAAACCACACCTGCAAAACCCCTAAGTCCCACTCTCGCGTCGGCGATGAGGCCATCTTCGACAGTGACAATTCCCCCTGAATAGGTAGAAAACAGGGTGAGCAATTTACTTTCAGAGATTGGTAAACCATTAATGATATGAACATCTGTTTTAACCCCTTTTTTATTAAGCTCAAAGGATGCCTGGTCTGCCAAAAAAGCGGGTGCACCGATTACAAGAATTGCTCTCTCTGCCCCGGGGAACTTCCTGAATTCAGTTATTTCTTCCCAGCTATCAGTATTTGACCATAACGCTCCACTGCCATCTTGTTTTTCTAAAATGGGTAAATTGTCTCTGGGGATACCAATAATATGACCACCATAATGTGCGGCCAGATCCCGAACTGCAATAAAGGCAGAAATAGCATCCGCAGGGGCATAAAACCGGTGCAGATAAGGCAGGTATCCAAGTGCTAATGTGATCCAGTCCAAACTCCAGCCTGAAAAATGATCCCTGCCTGTACATGACCCCACATGTGATAAATGAAACGTTACGTTCAGTCCTTCATTAATACCGGTTAAATTCCGTTGGTAACGCCACAGTTCGAATCCCTCTCTGGCTATTCCTTCAAAAAAAGCAGCAAAGGTAGAAAAAACATTCAGCTGTGGATGATTATCTCCATAAGCAAGGCCGTTAGCCATCAATGCAGAAACCTGTTCCTGAATACTCATCTCAAATTGATGATTGGCTTGTAAAAATCCCCGTGCTTTTGCCAGTTTTGTCGACGGATCAAGATCACAACTAACAACAAACATATTTTCGGGATAAATTTCTGCAACTGCGGCGTAACCAACCTCCACTCCTGCTCTTGCACTAATAACCTTACCGGTTTCAGGTAATTTTAATGATGAAACAAAATCGTCATCCAGTATGAGATTAGGCGTTCCCGGTTGTGGTCGGGCTTGAGTTCTAACCCTTCGTTTTGGTTTTAAACTGGAGTTCTCAAGTGCCATTTTTTGCTTACTGCTTAACTGCAGCATCGGGTTGCCCAGTACCTGATTCACATCACGCCCTTTCATATGACCGTCATGATGCCCTGCTCCACCCGGTAAACTATTAACCAGAAATATGCATTCTAACATTGATTCCAGATCTCTATAACTCATCAGTGATCCGGGAATCCAAACTCTCGTATCGAGAGGAACACTATGTTTATCAGCAAAGGAATTAACCGGTGCAATTATCCCATGATTATCTGCAAATTCTCTAATGGTCTGATGATTTCCTGCAGGATATATCAGATTGGGTTTACCGGACTGGGCCAGCTTAAATCCTTCCCGATATGCATCAAATAATATCTTACTTTTATGCAGAGACGGAATTTCAATAATTGTAATGCCCATTGATTCTATTATTTTTCGTGGATCCTTTGCCATGATACTGTGTGTTGATCCCGAGAGCTGAATTCCATTACGGTGCATCACAAATGTTGTCGGTGCTTCATGCAGTGATGCTCCTATAAATCCATTCAAAGCCTGACCGGAAATCCAACCAGCATCACCACAATGCGTAATGACCCAGGCACCATCATCATTTATTGCTTTTTTAGAAAGGGCCAGACCAACCGCAACGGGTATCATAACACCCAATCTGCCTCCATTTAACTCAGTGCCGCCGGGAACCCAGGAAACATGACCGGGAAAGTCAATCCCGCGACGAAAACCATTTATGACATCATCTTTGTCCAGAAAACCCAGTGCAGCGAGGCTCGAGTAATAGCCAATACTGGTATGAGCATGTTCAATTGTATAAAACGTACGCTTCTGATCCGTTACTGCAAGAGTTAATAACAATGCAGAGATGAGATCAAGACCTCCTCCAAGATGGTCAAGTTCATTTATTTTAGAAAGTGATGCCAAAGAACGAATCGCAATTGATGCTGCTTCAATCTCCAAGGCTTCAAGCGTGAAGACATCGTCTTCTGTTAATCCACTGTATTTTGAGATATCAAAATGTAATGGGATTACCTCAGAATCAAATGATGGTCCCAAGTATTGTGATGCTGAAAGTAATTCGCTGTTTATGTCACGTTGACTGTGATTCATAATCCGTTCTCCTGAGCTTTTGACAAATGTTTATTTGGAATGTCCCACATTTGAGCAACTCATATGAACCTGCAATTATATGATTTGCGATTATAAAAAGATCTTTGCAAGAAGTTCACAAAATAAATAATAATGGTTATATATCAAGTATTAACAGTCGCTGTTAACTGTTTGTAACTGGATTTACAGACGTAAAAAAAACTCGATGCCATAGAGTAGATAATGAATTGAAAAAATCAAGAAAAAAGGTGTCGAAAGAGTTTTTCCCGGTACATTGACAACATCAGTATTTCAATTAACCTTTAGACTCTTAAATATATCAAACCTTTAACCTGAGAATAAGGAAGGATTATCAGTGAAGAAATTTAACTTAATGATCATGATTATCAGTCTTTGTATGATATCTGCGACAGACTTATATGCACAAAATGAAATGGCAGACCAGGATCAGCAACAAAAGATAATTAAAGTTTGTTCTCTCAACAGCATAGAGGCCAACCAGGAGTTTCAACGAAATGTACAATTGCTGCGTGCACAACGTCAAAAAGTAATAGAACTAAAAGCTGAATTCGATACCACCAAAAAGAAAAAGGCGAAAAAGAATATTCAAAAAGAACTTGATGACCTCCTCTTAAAGCTTAATGAAAATAACCAGACGATGTTCAAGACCTACGGCTTTTCATTAACGAGAAATTACACACAAATTGTAGAACAATCACATGTTTATATGTTGGTTTCGGATGTTGAAGCAGATAAATTCAATAAACTGCAAAGTGAAAGTACAGGTTCTGACTCAGAGGATAACGAAGAACAGGGTCACTGAATACTATAAAAATTATAAATTGATCTTTTAATTTTATACGATACGTTACTCCGGTTACTCAGTGATTTCGGGAAATTTGATCGTACAACACTGTAATTTGTTTATATTCAAAAAGTTGTAACAGAGATTGCGGCGAGTTCAGCTGGACAGAAATACAATATTTTACCAGTCGGAAACTTCCATTTAACGCATTGAGCAAAGACGGGCTTAACTATAATTTGGGCAGCAGTTTAAACAGTGTTCTGAGCAAATGAACAATAACAAACAGTTGGAAACAGATCTTGAAACTGAAGAATGGCTCAATTCTCTGGAATGGGTTATTAAACATGGTGGTAACAAAAGAACCCTTAATTTACTCAGACAGTTACAGACTCATGCACAGAATAAAGGCGTTGAGTTTCCGTTTACTGCCAATACTCCCTACATCAATACAATCCCTATTGAAAAACAACCTCCATTCCCCGGGAACAGAAATTTAGAACGACGAATAAAGAGTATCGTTCGATGGAATGCAATGGCAATGGTCGTAAGAGCAAATAAATTGTCGGACGTCGGCGGTCATATATCAACCTACGCCTCATCAGCAACATTATTTGAAATAGGATTTAATCATTTCTTCAAAGGCAAGAGTGATGATTATGATGGTGATTTAGTCTACTTTCAGGGCCATGCATCACCCGGTATTTATGCCAGAGCATTTGTTGAAGGCAGATTAAGTAAAGAAAAGCTCGAAAATTTTCGACGTGAACTAAAATCAGGGGGTGGATTATCCTCATACCCGCATCCATGGCTGATGCCGGATTTTTGGCAGTTTCCAACTGTGTCAATGGGGTTGGGACCCATTTGTGCTATTTACCAGGCCAGATTTATGAGATATCTCGAAGACCGCAGTTTAAAATCACATCGTAACGGGAGAGTCTGGGCATTTCTCGGAGATGGAGAAACTGATGAACCTGAGTCTTTGGGTGCGATTACACTCGCTTCCAGAGAAAAATTAGATAACCTCATTTTCGTAATAAATTGTAACCTTCAACGCCTGGATGGCCCTGTAAGGGGTAACGGCAAAATAATTCAGGAACTTGAATCTGTTTTCCGGGGAGCCGGGTGGAATGTAATCAAGGTCATTTGGGGTGATGATTGGGATCCGTTGTTAAAACATGAAGATGCAAATAAGCTTATTGAACGAATGGATGAAGTTGTCGACGGACAATACCAGAAATATACCGTTGAATCAGGAGAATACATACGCGATCATTTCTTTGGCAAACATCCCGACCTTTTAAAAATGGTTGAACATTTAACTGACCAACAGATTCAACATATGAGACGAGGTGGCCATGACCCGGAGAAAGTATATGCTGCATACAATGCTGCAGTTGAGCATACAGGATCTCCCACTGTTATTCTGGCGAAAACAATCAAAGGATATGGACTTGGGGAGGCAGGTGAAGGGAAAAATATAACTCACCAGCAGAAAAAATTAAACGAAGAAGAATTATCTCGATTTCGAACACGATTCGGGATACCAATCTCTGATGAAGACGTTGCCCAGGCACCATTCTACGTTCCTCCTGAAAATAGCGAAGAAATAAAGTATATACATAAAAGAAGAAGTGCGTTAAACGGCTATCTTCCCAATCGTCAAACTCGAACAAAACCGCTGGCAGTACCTGACGAAAAACTGTTTAATGAATTCAACGGGGGAACAGGTGAACGCGAAATTTCTACAACATTTGCTTTTGTTCGAATATTGTCAAAATTGCTTAAGGATGATAAAATCGGGAATTTAATTGTTCCAATTATTCCGGATGAAGCCAGAACATTCGGTATGGAAGCATTGTTCAGGCAATTTGGAATCTATTCTCACGTTGGTCAACTGTACAAACCTGTAGATTCAGATCAATTGCTGTATTATAAAGAAGCAGCTGATGGTCAAATATTTGAAGAAGGTATTACTGAAGCGGGATCTATGTCAACATTTATCGCCGCTGGTACAGCCTATGCAAATCATGGTGTAAATACCATCCCTTTTTTCATATACTACTCAATGTTCGGCTTTCAGCGTATCGGCGATCTCGTATGGGCTGCTGCTGATAGTCGCAGTCGAGGTTTTATGTTAGGAGGAACTGCCGGCCGAACAACTTTAAACGGAGAGGGACTCCAACATCAGGACGGCCATAGTCATATACTCTTTACTGTCGTGCCGAGCGTAATCACTTATGACCCTGCATTTGCTTATGAACTCGGGATAATCATTCGGGATGGTATAAAAAGAATGTATCATGAACAACAAAGTATATTTTATTATATCACTGTTGGAAATGAGCCATATCCAATGCCGGCAATGCCAAATAATTCAGCTGAAGGAATTATTAAGGGCATCTACAAATTTAAAACCTCCAACCTGAAAAAAAGTGAACACAAAGCACATTTGTTCGGAAGTGGTTCAATAATGAATCTTGTTTTAGAAGCCCAGACTGTTCTGGAAGAAAAATATAAAGTGTCTGCAGATGTATGGAGTGTTACAAGTTACAATGAATTAAGAAGGGACGCACAAGAAGTACAACGTTGGAATATGCTTAACCCGCGGAAAACAAAAAAGAAACCCTTTATAAGTGCTGCATTGGAACAAGAATCAGGAGTGTTTGTTGCTGCATCAGATTACATGAAAATATTACCAAATTCAATCGCCCAATGGATTCCGGGAACCTATGTTTCTCTTGGAACAGATGGCTTTGGCAGAAGTGAGACGCGTGAAGCATTGCGAGATCATTTTGAAATTGATGCACGTTATATCGTTCTTGCAACACTCACGGCACTTATGGATGAGGGTAAGATCAAACCTGTTGCGGTAGGTAAAGCTATTAAAGATTTGAAGATTAATCCAGCCAAGTTAAATCCTTTAACAACCTAGCGATACTCATTATTATTGCGTTAAAGTGAAAGGTAAAAATCTATGATTCATGAAATCCAACTGCCCCATCTCGGTGAAAATATCGAAACCGGTAAAGTTGTTAAAATCCTGGTAAAACCCGGCCAAAAAATTTCCGACAGTGAAAACACAGTAGAATTAGAAACAGACAAAGCTTCTATCGAAATCCCTGCTGAAAAAAGCGGGACTGTAAAAAAGATTTTTATTAAGGAAGGCGATACCGTAAAAATCGGTCAAGTTATTTTATCTGTTGATGATGACCGCAAAACTACTGACGAGCCTGAACCCGATCAAATTGCAGAAACCTCTGATCCTGATGTTGAAATTAAATCCGTAAAAAGTGAAAAAGTCAAAATTGATCAAATTGATGCGAAGAGTAAAGAACCGGATACCAGTACCTTTGTAAAAAATAATAAGCTTGTACCCGCAGCACCATCTATTCGTCGATTTGCAAGAGAAATTGGCATTGATATCAATCGTGTTGCCGGCACAGGACCTGCAGGCCGAATTTCCATCGATGATGTAAAGACACATGCAAAATCATTAAATTCTTCACCCCGGGGATTGAAAACAGAGTCCGGAAGTTTACCTGATTTCAAAAAATGGGGTGATATCGAAGTTCAGGCCATGAACAATGTAAGATTAAAAACGACTGAACATCTTACCTATGCCTGGTCATCTATTCCTCATGTAACACAGTTTGACAGTGCAGATATAACTGACCTGGAATCACAGCGAAAACAGTTTGCAAAAATTGCAACTGACGCAGGAGGGAAATTGACGATCACTGCAATATTGTTGAAAGTTGTTTCTTCAGCATTGCGTAAGTTTCCTCAATTTAATACGAGTATAGATCTCTGCAACAACTCCATTATACTCAAAAAATACTGTAATATAGGAATCGCAGTAGATACAGACCGGGGTTTATTAGTTCCTGTAATTAGAAATACAGATCAAAAAAACATTATTCAACTGAGTGTTGAACTCGGTGAAATTGCAAAAAAGGCTGGAAATAGAAAATTAAAATTAGAAGATATGCAGGGAGGGAATTTCACAATTTCAAATCTGGGCGGTATCGGCGGTTCTAATTTTACTCCTATAATTAATTGGCCGGAAGTTGCTATATTGGGAATTTCAAAAGCTGAAATAAAAGCTGTTTACATTAACGAAAAGTTTAGCCCGAGGCTGACAGTGCCACTGTCATTATCATATGATCATCGTGTTATTGACGGGGCTGACGGGGCACGTTTTTTAACCTGGATAAAAAATGCATTGGAAAATCCATTCTTAATACCCCTGGAAGGTTAAGGCTTGAAACATAAGTAAAATAACGCATTAATTCATTTTAAATCCGGAAAATCAATGCATTCTTCACCGGCCGGCCTTAGTTTGGTCGGGGCGAGAGGATTTGAACCTCCGATCTCTGCGTCCCGAACGCAGTGCTCTGCCAGACTGAGCCACGCCCCGTAAATCCAATTCATTGTAATATTTTTTATAAAATTTATAATAGGCAAAGAAAATTCATCTGTGATGACTGACAGACAAAAACTTAAATACTTTAGAACTGATTATTTCAGTTACAAATTATAGCGATTTCTACTATAGACAGGTAATCTAATTTTAAGAAAGGTAATCCATTAATGAAGAATATTTTATGTATAGGCGCAGGCTATGTTGGTGGGCCGACGATGGCAATGATTGCGAAAAAATGCCCGGACTACACCATAACCGTTGTCGATATAAACGAGGACAGAATACAAAAATGGCAGTCTGATTCACTCCCGATTTATGAACCGGGATTAAAACCCATTGTCGATGACACATTAAACAAAAACCTGTTCTTTTCCACTGATGTTGCAGGAAATATAACTAAAGCAGACATCATTTTTGTAAGCGTTAATACCCCGACTAAAACATTTGGAAAAGGTGCTGGTAAAGCTGCAGACCTGCAATATTGGGAAAAAACTGCTCGGCAAATTTTATTACATTCTAAAACGAATAAGATTGTGGTTGAGAAAAGCACATTACCTGTGCGAACTGCAGAAGCAATGGAAAGAATTCTTAATTCACATGACAACGGAATTCATTTTGAGGTATTATCAAACCCGGAATTTCTTGCAGAAGGCACAGCAATTCGAGATTTAACAGATCCGGATCGAGTTTTAATTGGAGGACACAGCACAGAATCAGGACAGAAGGCTGTTAACGAGTTGGTGAAAATTTATGCACACTGGGTTCAACCTGAAAAAATATTGACTACAAATCTCTGGTCCAGTGAACTGTCAAAGCTGGTTGCTAATGCATTTTTATCTCAAAGAATTAGCTCAATTAATACAATTTCAGCATTATGTGAAGCAACGGAAGCCGATGTAGAGGAAGTATCAAAGGCTATAGGTACCGATTCGCGAATCGGCAGCAAATTCCTAAATGCCAGTGTTGGGTTTGGCGGATCGTGTTTTCAAAAAGATATCTTAAACATGGTCTATCTTTGTGAGTATTACGGTTTAAACGAAGTTGCAACTTACTGGGAGCAGGTTGTTTCAATCAATAATTATCAAAAACAACGTTTTGTCACACGAATGATTAAAAGTATGTTTAACACTGTAGTAGATAAAAAAATTGCTGTTTTAGGATTCGCATTTAAAGCTGATACAGGTGATACACGAGAAAGTCCTGCCATTGATATTTGCAAGCAATTATTGGAAGAACGTGCAAGTCTGATTATCAGTGATCCAAAAGCAATTAGAAATGCCAAAATCGATCTTGAACTATATCTCGATCAGATTGAATTCGAACCGGATCCATATGCAGCAGCGGCAGATGCCCATGCACTTGCTGTATTGACTGAATGGGAAGAATATAAGTCGTTGGATTATGACAGAATATTTGATGTCATGATCAAACCTGCCTTTATTTTTGATGGACGAAATATATTGGATCATCAAAGACTTTTTGATATTGGGTTTAATGTATATGCAATTGGCAAGCCCGAATTATCACACCTATAGGAATTTCGGGTAGAATTTAAGAATTAAATCAATATTAAATTTTATATAATGAAACCGGGAGTTTTAATAATTGACGATGATGTCAGCATTTTAACGGTGTTGAAATGCACTGCTTGACCGAGATGGTTTTGAAGTAACGACCCTCGAAACCAGTAACAGGGATTAAATATTTTTCGAAACGAAGAATTTGACATGACCCTTTGCGATATCGTCATGAAATTAGTTGATGGAATCACTCTCCTGCAGCAGGGCCGGCAAATCGACTCGGATGATGTACCGATTATAATGATGACCGGTTTTCCAAAGATTGAAACAGCCAGTAAAGCAATGAAGCTCGGTACGTTTGATTATATTTGCAACCCCTTCAAAATGGATGAATTGCAATCAATGGCGATAAGGAAAAAGCAGCAAAAATGTTAGGTATTAGTTTAAGAGTTTTTGAGAAAAAATATGGAGATGAAAATTAATATGCCTGAACAGACAGATGAATTAACCTTAATGGAAGAAACGTTACTGAAAATTACAGAAAACGATCAAGAAGCGATTAAAACGTTTTATGATTTATTAGACAGGTATAAAAATCAAGGTATTCCCGGCAGCCTAAAAACGGCTCTTTCGGAAAATATAAACTTAATACTCGATGATATCGATTTTGTCGTATCGAATAATCCAATTCAAAAATTATTAATTGACCTGGCCGAGCTGGGAGTCGACACGTCGCAATTGCGTGATTGCCTGGCTGTTATCTTTCGAAATAAACAAGCCTCCTGCCCCGACCCCGCCGGCTTAATTCGATCACTTGGGGTATTCGATCAATCAATCAGTATTATTGAAGTAATAAAAAGATGGAAAACATTTTCAATAATGAAAGAAAAATGCGTCATTTGGCACAACTCTTATGGAATAGGCCAAATTGAGGAAATAGATGTTCTGAGCGACCTTGTGTATATCCAATTTCAAAGCAGGCAGTATCTTAGTTTAGCACAGGCAATGAATACATTATCAGTGGCGGTTGATGAATCGTTCATCAAACCAATACTTGAAAACACTGAAAATAATATCCGGGTACAGGAAGATTTTAAAGAGTTTGAAATTAATCTGACAAAGAGTTTTATTCCAAATTTGGCAAATCCCGGTTTGGTTATGGATACTTTGTTGTCATCCAAACGGATAAACAATTTAAATTTTAACGAATGGAAGCAAGGAAATTCGAATAACAAAAAACAAATTTCGAGATCAAACAAACCAAGAGAATGGCGTCAGGCCCGAAGTCTGGAAGAATTGAAATTGTGTCTTCAGGGCTTAACTACAATTAAAGTAGGAAATGACGAGGCAAGTCATTTATTAAAACTTCATAAAATTGAGGCGGTTAAACCAAATTCGCTCGTTGCCTTCCGCGATACCCTTTCAACGTTGTGGGCATTATGCGGAAAACAAAACTGGCTTATAGACCTCATTGGTGAATTGCCAAACAATACCCTTATCTGGACTGATACTGACACATTCGTATCACTAACATGTAAACTTCCCACGAGATTAGTCGCAAACTGGCTTACCGTTTCGTATTATGGAAATTCCAAAAAATGGTTACTCGAACAAATAACTCTGCTGCCTTTAAAATTTTGGCTTGCAGCTGAAAAAATATTGGCAAATCTTGAGATACCAAATCAGGAATTGCTGGACATCGCACATGTAAGACTTAAAGAGAAAACAGCCTCTGCTGATGTCGTTTTATGGCTTTGGAAACAAAAAAATCCAAAAATTAATGAGACCCTTGCAAATCATATTATTGTTTTCAAGATATTAGGCAAAAAAAGTAAGGGGGAATATGCAAAAGCTCAAAAAAAGTTATTTAAACTACTAATGAACGATCAAACCTTCCAGACTGTATTAATGGATAATGGAACCGAAAAAGGTATTAGCACATTTGTAAAAACGATAAAAAATGTTCCCCTCCTAAACAAAGGAGAACAACAGAGCCTATTAGTAAAAATCTTGCGGATTTTCCCTGACGCACAATTATTAGTAGAAAATAAGAAAAAGGTTCTACCTAAAAAAGCGATAGAAAAAGTAACGTCTATAAGAAGTATCATTATCAAAGAGAATGAATTAGAAAATATTATAAACGAGAAAATTCCCCAAAACAGTGCCGCCATCGCCCATGCCAGAAGTTATGGCGATCTCCGTGAAAACGCTGAATATAAAGCCGCCAAAGAAGAGCAGCGATTACTGATGGTTAGACGGGGAGAACTTGAAAAAGGTCTCAAAGAAATTAAAGGAACGGATTACAGTGAAGTTGTTAAATTCGAATCTGTGATACCCGGATGCTCTGTTAAAATAGAACTTGACAGCGGAAAAATGGAATCCTATCATATCCTCGGATTATGGGATAGTGTACCGGAAAAAAACATTCTTTCTTATGACACACCGATGGGCCGATTACTGTTAGGAAAAATTAAACAAGACCAAATTACGACACCACAGGGAAAATCTGCTGCAATCAAAGATATAACAAAACTCCCGGCGGAAATATTAGCCTGGGCAAAATCTGACTGACCAGAAATACAATTCATTTAATTCTACAACAATTTTTTATAACCACTCATCAACTTTATGACCAAATCAAAATGTCAATCCGATGCTATATGGCAGTCCATTCGATCTGAGACCAAAAAAGATGTAGAAAATGAACCGCTCCTGGCCAGTTTCTTCCATGCAACTGTACTTAATCACAATACACTTGAAAATGCGTTGACCTTTATTCTTGCAAATAAACTTGCCAGTCCCGTCCTTCAATCAATTTCATTAACGGAGTTAATTTGTTCTGCGTTTGAAAACGATCCTCAAATAGGAATGAGTATTCGTGCTGATTTATCTGCAATTAAAGAACGCGATCCTGCATGCAATGGTTACACAAGTCCTCTTTTGTATTTTAAAGGATTCCATGCACTACAGTCCTATCGTATCGCTCACTCGTTGTGGTCCCATAAAAGAAGATCTTTGGCACTGGCAATCCAAAGCCGTGTATCTGAAGTTTTTTCTGTTGATATACATCCCGCAGCAAAAATCGGCAACGGGATTCTGGTAGACCATGCCACCGGTTTAGTCATTGGAGAAACTGCCGTTGTCGAAAACAACGTTTCTATACTTCATCAAGTCACATTAGGAGGAACCGGAAAAGAAAATGGAGACCGGCATCCCAAAATTGGTGAAGGTGTATTAATCAGTGCAAATGCAACGATTCTGGGTAACGTCAGAATAGGTGATGGTGCAAAAATCGGGGCGGGCAGTGTTGTGCTTTCAGATATCCCTGAACACTGTACCGCTGTAGGCGTTCCTGCAAAAGTCTGCGGACATCCGTCAGTCCCCCGCCCGGCATTGGAAATGAATCACCAGGTAACAAATAATTCTGAAGATAAATAGCTATTTCAAAAAATTAAGATCTAAAGTCTTTAGGAAGAGATTTAAAAATCCTGTCACTGAGTCTGATTTCCAAAGACTGTATCAAGCATTTCGCCCCTCAATTAATTAAGATCTGCTCAAATACTATTTGGAAATCCCCGGTTAACCTCAACTTAATAATTTTTAATGATATCCAAATTAAACGTCTATTCAAAATAACGCGATTCAATATCGCAACAGCAGTTGGAATTTTCATTTTAGAGTGTCGAATGATTTAGTCTAATTTTAGTATTATTAATCACATTCTAAAAAGATATCAGCAAATTCGCCAATATCCGATGAACTGCTCTGACCTTTCCCCTTAAAACCAGCCCGTTTTGAAATAGAGTCCTCAATACTAAATTATAGTAATAAAGGAGGACATATACTGAAACGGGTTACAGATGAGCAGATAATCGGGATATTAAAAAAAGGTAAATCAGGCGTTTCGGTTCAAAGATATACTTCGTAAACATGGAATAGCTGAGTACCTGTTATCGATGGAAGTCGTAATTTGGAACAGGCGAATAATCGTTTGAAAACGATGGTTACCGATTTGATGCTTGAAAATCAAGTAGTAAAGGACGTCAACTCAAAAAAGTGGTGATGCCTGCATCGAAACGCAAAGTGGTCGATTTTGCATGCAGCAGGTATGATCTGTCAATTCGCCGGAGTTGTGGGCTGTTTGCACTTAATCGAAGCAGTTATTACTGTAAATCTCATTCTGAAGATGACGGATTATTAAGAACGACATTAAAGGATTATGCTGCAATAGCACCTCCTCTATCTTTTCGATCATCCGACCTGTGTTCTGACCATGCGTACCACCACCAATACCAAGATGATACTGAGGAGGTATAATTTTCAGCTCTTCAAAGAAAGCATCCGACATATCACTGTCATAATGCTGCCCGGTATGCAGAATGAGATCGGTACACGCTTCACTGTTGTGCATTGCCCTCGACAGTGTTGCTGCTGTGATAAATTGGGGACGAGTACCGAGTATGGTTAACAACTTCACGACAATATCTTTTTATAGAGGCCCAACAATTTCCCTTCTTCCTGCATCCAATTGTAGCAATCGACAATCGCAGACATCCCGTTCTTACCCATTTGTGCCGACTCAACAGGATTACTCAGTACATAGCTGATCGCTTCTGCAATCGCTTGAGGAGACTGAGGATCTACGCACAGGCCACATTCAGCTCCTTCCACAATTTCCCGCCAGAACGGAAAATCTGAGGCGATAACCGGCAATCCGGCACTCATGTACTCAAACAACTTGTTCGGTTGAGCCTCCATGTAATTGGGCACCGGGTAATAGGTGACAATGCCTGCCCTCGAACGTCCAAGCACGTCTGCTATATCATTACGCTTAAGGAATCCAAGTTCATTTACCTTACTCCAGCCTGCAGACAACCTGATGCGTGCTTCGAGTTCTTCTTCATTGAATCTGCCAACAAGATTCAACCGTGTGTTATCAAGCAGAGCCATTGCTTCAACAAGTTCCTTGATTCCCCTGACAGTGACCATACCACCGACATAACTCACTTCGTCCTTTCGTTCGGACCAGGGAACCGGCCGTTGCAATTCTTCTGGTATTGGGAAATTGTTAACAGTGACCACTGAGGCACCGATACGAGCGAACTTGTCCGTGATTGATGGTGTGGCCCCGATGACACTTGTGAATAGCGGTGCACAAACTCTCTCCATCACCCTGATAATCGCAGCCACAATGTGTCGGGCCAGAGGGGTAAAGTAAGGTTTGCTCATCACCTGTTTGGGCAGATCTTCATGAGCATCGAAGATAACCTTTCGGCCTGTCATTCTGAGCAATAGTCCAAATGGTATCAGTTCAGGGTCGTGCAGGTGGTAAATGTCCGCATCCAACGACCGGGCTCTAGTATACACCCCCGCTGCTGTTGTTGTCATTCGTTTAAGCCGACTTGTGGATTTTTCTCCTGTATCTACAATCTGCACATTCGCTACGCATTCATCACCTGCACCATCTGCGACCACCAGATATACCTCACTGTCAGACGCTGCAATCGACATGCACATTTTTAGAAAGATCCTTGTGTCTTTTCGGTAGTGTACCGATGTCAGATGCACGATCCTGGCTGTAGTTTCGGACATTCTTGCCGGGATCCTCTGTAAGCCGTTCCAGTTCCTCGACACTGATCCTTTGACGAGGTCTCTTAATCGATGATATAATGTCATTTCGAATTCTTTCAATTAAAAAATTAAGTTTTGGAGGGTATAGCACATTTTTATAGGTTCAAAACAACTTAATTAGTGATTTTCTAATAATTTTTAATAGCCTTAGACAGATTTTTGGTCACGATAATTGAATCTGAATTCACACTCTTTCAAATGTAAATAAAATGTGTTTTTATGAATGCCTCTAAATTTAGACAATCTGGATTTGGCAACACCCAAAAAATTTTCAATCCCATTTATATGGTTGTTACCTTTAGCAAATTCATTGTTCATATGTTTAACCCGACAGTGCTTTTTATAACGGAAATTCACAAGACCATAAGTTGTATTAAACCTTAAATTATTAGATGAACGCTACCGGCATATTTGTAGTCATGGGATTAAAAAACTTGCCTCGGGTATAATTGTCATGGTAATTTGTGCCTTTTTGATAATGTCGCCGGACCATTTCTTCGGCTATTATAATCGACGTGCAGGTGGCGTCAGTGGAATTTACAAACCATAGCTTAACTTATCATGCGGTTGAATTATCACTCAGTCCGATAATTCTGTCCCGGATCACCTCGTTGTCATTCTTCATGCGAAAGTCAGCAGGATAACGGTTTATTTCAGGACGTTTACCGGCAATCTCTTATGGGTAGAATCTCTTTGGCTATATTAATGCTATATTTCTGGCATCATCAATTCTCGGGTGATGTGTAGAGGAAAATTCTAAGTCCAGGTATTCTAATGCTTGTACAACTGATTTTGGTGCAACGCCTTTTAATTCAGTATATGATTTTTGAGATTTATATGGTTGAAGAATGAGGTTGAATTCAGTAAATCAAATCGTTTACATTCAGACTTAATTTGTGTTACATCATAGATTTCCCGGGAACAAAGGATAAATTCTTCGGTACCTGTCCATTCTAAAAAGCGGTTAAATTCAACATCAAAAAAGCCTGTTTTATCAATATCTTCCTGGCTGATTGTAGTAAGTTCCTGACACTATTTAAATAGTGTTGGGTTTATTGTTGATTTGATAAAACACGAAAACTCTTTCTCAATTCTATTTTTCTATCCATTTTCAATATTTGTTAAGATGGTAAACATGATTTTGTTAATTGCGTCAAATTTGCCTGTATTGGCCAGCATCAATTCTTTAGATTGAATATAGGGTCTATCAACAAGTTCATCAGCACAGTTCTTAATAATCGTCGATGCACTTGTCGGAGTTGCCTCCAAATGAAATTGTAACGCTAAAACGTTTTTTTCATATAAAAATGCCTGATTTTCGCACGCTGAACTCTTCGCCAGATGAACCGCACCATCAGGTAAAGAAAATGTATCACCATGCCAGTGAAAGGCATCAAATTCCTCAGGGACTCCCCTAAGCAGAGGCAGCTTTTTCCCTTCGGAGGATAGTTGAAGTGGAAACCATCCAATTTCTTTGTGTTTATTTGGATAAACTCTTGCTCCGAGGACATCGGCGATTATCTGTGCACCAAGACAAATTCCAATAACAGTTTTTCCAGCATCAATGGACTTTTCAACAAATTTTTTTTCGTCAATGAGCCATGGATAGTCTTCGTCATCATAAATACCCATGGGCCCTCCCATTACAATGAGCCAGTTGAATTCGTCAATTTCTACTGGTTTGTGAGGTTCATAAAGAAGGGTTTTAGATAATAAATAATTTTTATCGGTTATCCATTGGTCGATGACACCCAAACCCTCAAACTCGACATGCTGAATACACTGTATTTTCATAGAGACTACCTAGATTTGATGTGAACTCTTCGTCATTTTATCATGTCTATATTGACATAGGTATCACTGGTTTTGTTATAAAAAAATAGTAAAACTGACTTAATCGGACAAAGAATCAGAATATCTCAATAAGAAATTATTCCACTCCAACAGTCTGCCTTATTTTGAATTGGATTTTGAAACTTCCAATTGTATCTCATAGAAAAATGAACTAATTTTAAGTTGATATCATTTGGTTAAGTACGGTCTCCTTATTTTTGATCTGAACAGACCATAAAGTCAGGTCGATATATATATATATACCGAATTGATTTAGGTTTTGAAACATGATTTCTCATATATGATAACCGGTTATAAATCGGAAACATAAAATTATATGAATAGAATTTTCATAATAGCAGAAGCAGGAGTTAATCAGAATAGATTTATGAAAACTCTTTTCCTTTACTTCGTTTTTCGCCTGAGAATGCTTATCGCAGCCTTACTTCTTATGACAGGGCCACTGGTTTCTCAGGGGAAATCTGTCAAGGTAAATCATGTGGACGTTGAATTAGTTTCCGAAGGATTGTCGATTCAACCGGGGTATTCAATCAATGTCGGAATCCGTATGCAGATGGACGAACATTGGCATACTTACTGGATTAACCCTGGAGGAGAAGTTGGAATTCCCACAAAAATTTCATGGAATATGCCAAAAGGATTTGTCGCAGGGGAAATTCAATGGCCGTACCCGGAAAAGTTCGTTGATGCATTATTAGAGGATGAGCCGCCATTAATTAGTTATGGTTACCAAGGAGAAGTCTTACTTCGTACATCCATTGATGTACCGGCCGATATCGCGGATTATTCAGAGGTACAGTTGAGTGCAACAGTCAGTTGGTTAGCATGTAAAACGATGTGCATTCCGGGATCCGCAGAGGTTCATCTTACCCTCCCGGTTACAAATCAAATTCCAAAGATTAATGAGCAATGGACGGGATTGTTTTCTCAAAGTGTTGAACGGATACCATTGAATCATTCTGAGTGGAATATAGAAGGAGTTTTGTCTGGTACCGATAAACTGACATTATTACTTGCTCCCCCCGAAGATATTAGTTCTTATAATGTCTCTGACATTTTTTTTATCCCGTTAAAATCGCAGAGTATAGTTGATCATTTACCACAGTCTTTAGTTCATAAGGAGGGTATTTATTCGTTAACAATTTCTATAAATCCAGAGAATGTTAAAATAAATGATTATATTGATGGAATATTGATTTCAAGAGAAGGCTGGCGTGGTCCTGATTCTGAAAAAGCATTACACATTAAAGTGCCAATCCTGGTATCTTCTACGTTCGATAAATCAACAGAAATAACAAATTTCGATTCTTATTCACCACCACGCGGAGTAACTCTGAGTTTGACGCCGGCTCTTATCTCGGCATTTATAGGTGGCTTTATTTTAAATTTGATGCCATGTGTTTTGCCAGTGCTCTCATTAAAAGTACTGAGTCTCATCAAGAAAGCCGGTGAAGATAAATCCAGAATTTGGAAACATGGTATTGTTTTTACGGGTGGTGTTCTGATTTCATTTTGGTTTATTGCCGGCATCATGATGGTTTTACGAATGGCTGGTCAGACCGTGGGGTGGGGTTATCAACTTCAATCACCGGCGTTCTTAGTTATTTTAATCTTATTTCTTTTCTTAATGAGTTTAAATCTGTTCGGGGTGTTTGAAATTGGTACACGTTTGATTGGGCTTGGATCAAAGGCAGCACATCGATCAGGGTATATAGGGTCATTTTCAACAGGTGTCGTCGCAGTCATCGTTGCGACACCATGTATGGCACCATTTATGGGAAGTGCAATTGCCTATGCAATTATTCAACCGCCAATTGTTGCCGCATTAGTTTTTACGTTTTTAGGTCTTGGCCTTGCTGCCCCATATCTATTATTATCCTGTTTTCCTTCTCTATTGAAATTTGTCCCGAAGCCCGGTGCATGGATGGAATCATTCAAACAACTTATGGGGTTTCCGTTAATGGGAACTGTTGTTTGGCTGTTATGGGTATTAGGTCGACGAAGTAACATAGATATCGTTGGCCATGTAATGGTATCGTTAGTCATCATGGGTTTAGCTGCCTGGATATTGGGTCGATGGGGAACGCCTGAGCGTTCAATGAATACTAAACGAAGAGCTTATTTGGTGTTTATTGTTTTAGTAAGTCTTGGTATATATTATGATTTGAAAATTATCAATTCAACATTGAATGATCGTGAACGTAATGCGTTAAAAATTGGTTCACGAGATCATGGACCATACTGGCAGCCCTTCACGGGAAAAAAACTGAATCGTTTAAGAGCAGAAGGAAAACCTGTTTTTATCAATTTCACTGCCGATTGGTGCCTGACCTGTAAGGTAAATGAAAAAATAGCGTTAAATAAACCGGTACTCGATCAATTTATTGCAAATGGTGTTACGTTATTAAAAGCAGATTTTACCAGTCACAGCCCTGAAATCGCTAATACACTGGCAGGTTATGGTCGAACTGGGGTGCCGTTATACGTCTTTTATGGCCAGGGAGTTGACAAGAAACCGCAGCTATTACCTCAGCTTTTAACAAAACGGATGGTTTTAGCTGTGTTAGAAACGAATTAAGAAAGAAGACCAATGAGTTCTATTTCAAATCGAACAGGTATTGTATTTGTAATTTCTGGTCCGAGTGGAACTGGAAAGTCTTCGATTTGTCATCGCGTATTGGAAGTCGATCCGTTATTGCATTTTTCTGTGTCATGCACCACAAGACAACCTCGAAAAAATGAAATTGATGGTAAAGACTACTTTTTCATGTCAAAAAAATTGTTTCAAGAGCACATATCCAATGACCATTTTTTAGAATACGCCGAAGTTCACGGGAATTTTTATGGGACGCTGGATTCGGAAATTGACCGAATAACCAATAACGGGGAAGATATTTTGTTGGATATTGATATTCGGGGAGTAAAAAATATCCAGAAGAAATATAAATCCTTATCCAAACCGATAAACTGTCACTACATATTCGTTGGCCCACCGTCATTTTCAGAACTGGAAGACCGATTAAGATCCAGAGGAACCGAGTCGGAAGATGTTATTGTTCAGCGAATGAACACCGCAAAAACAGAGTTAACTCACTGGCGAAATTTTGATTCGATTATAGTTAACTCAAACCTTGATGATTCCATCAATAATTTGAAAATGATCATTCAAGCCCAGCGGTTAAGCAGAAATGTTCTCCTGACAGACCCGTGGGAAATTAATTAAGTTGGAAATAGTCATTTGACAATTCTGCAATTAAGTCCGGGTTCGATGCTTTTTTAAGCAATAAATGTCATCCCGCACCCGAGAATTAACAGGATTATGATCTCGCCGATAACCCAGGATTTCCTTTTGATTTTTAAGAACATCAGGAACAAATAATTTAGAGCCAATCGCAACACCTTTGGTGGCAAATCTAACCCGGAGCATCATTCGATTTGACCATTGGAGCTTAAATCCAACAAGAAAACACTCAGGGAAAAGTTGATATTTTTTATTTTCCCGATTTAATTGTGGTTAATTTAGTGTCTTCTCAAAGGGGTGTCTACTATTTTTTGCTGTATAATTCAATCTCTTTTTTTAATTTTTTAATTCTTTTAGTATTCTCTCTCTTTTTGTCCGTAAAGCATCCCAGTCTACTTCCCAAACAGTGCCATCAGAGAAACGAGCCTTCACTATACCAGCAATGCCTGTGGCAAATTTTAAGCCTCCGTCTGCAGTGTCTAACCATACTTCATATCCATTTCCATCTGGCGGGATATCTTCAATGGAAAATCCATTTATGCCATTAATATGTTCATTCCATATATCATAACTAACAAAACCGATTGCTAACGCTACAATGGTTTTTTCACTTGTATTTTTATATTCAGCGTAATGTATAATTCCTTCTTTTATGAAAAGGTCGCCTTCTTGATAAGCAGCTGTATATGATGTAATTTTTAAAGGTGCCCGGCTTTGTTCAATTATTTTTGTAACCGGTTCGATTGCCCATGCATAGGATGCCGTCATTATGGCAATTAACAGAACAGCGATATTTGTTTTCATAATTTCTCCTTATTTGTTGTTTGTTGGATTTAAGCGATTGTGATTTTTAAATTCAAAAAAATCTTCGGGTGTACCAGAGTCAGCCAGGAACAGTACCGTTTGGTAATTTTTTATCATGCCGCTAAATCTTCCCTTATATCTTCTCGTTCAGACCATTTAACCGGCTTGAGATTATAGTTTTTCAAAGCGGATATAGTCGATTCTGAAACGCCTGTATCCGTATCATTTAAAACGGCATAAAGTTGTGTGTCCGGCTCTCTTGTCTCTCGTGTATCCAGCCATTTGAACATTAAATTTTCGGCAGTGTTTTTTTGGGGACTGTTAATTGCCTGCACAATACGTTCGGGTTGTTGACGTGATTTTGGAATAATAAAATCAAATAAATGGTCGTATCCGCTTTTGCCAGTAAATTTAATCTTTGGCGTATAACGAATCTCCACCGAACCCAGCCACTGTGTGACATCTTCATAGAATAAGCTGGCGACATGCGGTGAGGCCAGATAAAACAAATCATTGATTGCAAGCATGGCCTGGACAAGATTATGTTTTTTCAGAGAGAAATTTTCTGATGTCGCCTTGACCAATAATTGATTGTTGTCCAGTTCCACACCAAATCTGGTCAAAGTAGTTTTCAGTATTGCCTGGCGTTTTTTGCTTTCTGGAAAACAGCCGGAAAGCCTTAAATCGTTGATGATGTACCCGTCATCTGTCAACAGGTATCCACCATTTTCCTTGCACACATAAAATTGCAAACAATCATTATGACGATCAAGGTGTGGGGTGGTTACCTGCACACAGTCGCTGCCAATCCGGCGTAGCACTGTTTTATCTTTCAGCCAGACGATATAGCGATCAAGCAATGTTTGGATGTCGTCTATCATGCGAATAGCCCCCCATCAATAACAGGTTTTTTAACAATAGCACAATAATTCATAAAGGCATCAAGCAAGCCTAAAATATCGCTATCGCTGATTCCCGCAAGTTCGCTCGGCAATGGACATGCCCACTTATCACCAAGGCCTTCCCGATATAAATGGAGATGAGGACATTCAAGCTCTTCGCCATCAGGATTGCGGTGGGGTGGTCCTGCCAAATCCAGACGCACCAGAATGATTGTTTGTCGTGCTCTGGTCTGAAAAGTATTTTTCTTAAGTGAAATCCGACCCCTGGTAATATCAAGAGAAAATTCTTCCCTTTTATCAAGTGAATGTAATGGCAGGCGTAATGAGCCTCCCAGGCTGGGAAAATCAAAGCGACCTGTCGAACCAAAATAGTGCTTTTCCATGGCTAACAGGGCATCGGCTTTATGTTGGGTTAACAATATTACTTGCTACTCTCCTTTCCTGGTAAGGCTTAAACAGTGCTAATCCAGAAATCTCGCGGCCTTGGACACCACGGGTTTTTGCCTAATCATACCAGGCCGCGAGACCAGCAATATCGCACTCCTGTGCCCGTTTGGTTAATAAAGGTCTTAAGCTATCAAGCAGGACTTTTTCTTTCTGGCCTTTTGCTTTCCAGCCAAGCTATCCGCTAATCAGGCCTTAAAATAAGTGGTTTTAATGGATGCTATCGCAAATAAAACGCTTTTCTACTCTCATTAATGATTTTTGATGTCAGAGTTTATCCGCTATTTTAACGACCGAACTCAGCGGCTGCCGTCAGGCAATTCCGCTGGAGTGCCTTGTTAGGAATTTTCTGACTTTATAACATAAGTGCCTGCCATTATATCGTGAAGCCCTTGCTTCTTTTTTGTCCATCCGACCATCATACACCCGATACCGAGAATTAACCCCGAAAGGAGCAGAGCGAAATATCGCCCAGTAGCTCTGCCAAATGAAATGCGATTTCCTTTCTCATTAACAACCTTCAATCCAACCGCCTTTTTTCCTACAGATGCCTGCCATTTTGAAGAATGTAAGACTGCAAGATATACCCACCAAACAATCAGGGAGTGCATAGACTCTACGATTACTTGCTCTATTTCATCAGTTGCGGGGGTCACAGAACGAGATAGAAATGAAATAAGCAAAACTGGGATAATCAGAACTACTGAATCAATAAAGCAAGCTCCAACTCGTATCCAGAAGCCCCCAAACTGGATTGCTTCGTTAATTTCATGAGTTGGTTGATTCATTGTTGCTCCTTATAGTTTGATACCTAATGCCAAGCTCAGCGGCAGCTAACCTCCCAGAAACTCCATAGAAACGGCCAAGTTTGAATTCTACAATAAATTCAAAAAAACTAACGGGTCAGCCATCCGCTGAAGTGCTTTGTTAGAAGGTTTATATTATACATCATTCACTGCTTTTTTAATGGAGTCTTCAGCAAATGACATAGCCCAAGAAGTATCAACGCCATATAAATTGTCAGGTGTTGTATTTGTGCTACTCGTTTTTACAGTCACGATTTTTTTATTTAATTCAACTGCCTTATCGATTTCCCATTCTACCCAATCGCTTTTATGAGTTTTTTCTCCAACAATGCAGAGAAAGTAAGTTGCATTATTAATTTTGGCAGATATTGCTCGTTTAATTACTGTCGCGTTGGTACTTTTGATGGATACATCTGCAGAATGGTCATGAAAACTAAAATCAAATGTTCCGTTCGCATCCCATGCCTTCAATAAATTTTTGTAGTGTTTGTCGTTATTGTAATCATAACTTATAAATATCTTTTTCTTAGCCATTTTTATTTATCCTTTATTTGTTTAATATAAATATTCCAATTGGAATTTTCCTTTGAAATTAAAGCCTCTGTAGTAGCAACAAGCATTTTAAAAGAATCTTCGCCATCATACGGCCTGGACTCAGTTTGGTATAAATATTTATGATGTTTAAGGCTTTCTGATGTGGTTCTATATTGTATCCATATCTCTTGAAATTTGTTTATTGATATTATTCCAGCAACAATCGCAATACAAATACCTAGTAGAGCAACGATAATTTGGTTCGTTTCAGAAGCATAACAAGCCAAAAAAGGAATTGTTGCAGCTGCTGATATTTCAAAAATACGCAGAGACTTAAACCAAAGTTGGGCACGGTTGCTTTTTTTGCTATACCAATCAATTTGGTCATCTATTCTCTGTTTAATGTATTCTTCCTGCTCCATTTTTTTTCTTACTATTGCCTTCTAACATTTAATATTTTCAAAGGGGTGTCTACTATTTTTTGCTGTATAATTCAATCTCTTTTTTTAATTTTTTAATTCTTTTAGTATTAACCCTATTTTTGACGATAAAGCATCATAGTCTGCTTCCCAAACAGTTCCATCAGAGAAACGAACCTTCACTATACCAGCAATGCCTGTGGTAAATGCGAAGCCTCCGTCTGCAGGGTCTAACCATACTCCATTTCCATTTCCATCCGGCGGGATATCTTCAATAGAATATCTAGGCATGCTATTAATATGTTTATTCCAGATATCAAAACTAAAAAAAGCGATTATTAACGCTACAATGGTTTTTCCACTTGTATTTTTATATTCAGCGTAATGTCTAATTCCTTCTTTTGTGAAAAGGTCGCCTTCTTGATAAGCAGCTGTATATGATGTAATTTTTAAAGGGGCCCCGCTCTGTTCAACTATTTTTGTAACCGGTTCGATTGCCCGGGCATAGGATGCCGTCATTATGGCAATTAACAGAACAGCGATATTTGTTTTCATACTTTCTCCTTAATTATTAGAGTTGGATTTGGTGTTGTTGCATTTAAGCGACTTCAAATCCTTGTTGTTTATTTAAGATATTGAAAAGAATTTATCTCTCTTATTCATTTTTTTAATAAACAATTCAAGACTTAATTTTCTTTTTATTCAATGCATCGACTAAATCATTTAAATACTTTTTAGTTTCCTCATCTGTTTTCCTATTTTCTATCTCAATAATAATAGGATCATATTCTCTGTTATTATCGACATATACTTTTTTACTTTTCCATTTACAAAGGGGCATTTACGAAGGGGTGTCCGCTATTTTAAAAAAGAGAAATGAAGAACAATGGAATAGAATTACCCGAAAAGATAGTCTCGAATCACTACGTCGATATGGAGACTCTGCAAAAACAAATATATGAAAATTATCGACAGAATATTTCGCACGACATTGTTCTTGATGGGAATGCTAGAGTCGATAACGCCGAAAACATTCTAAAGCTCTTGATGCGACTTGTTCAATGTGTATCAAACCCGGTGTTGGTTGACGAGTCCTACTTATAAAGATGTCTCACAGACAGAGCGCATTATATCGTTAGCTATATGTTCACCAATAAACTTTGCCACTTTTGGCGGAATAGCATTACCAATCAGTGTTGCCGAGAGCTGTAAATTGTCTTCAGGATAAAAAACGTAACTTTTTGGAAAGGTTTGCAACATAGCGCCTTCCCTTATCGAAAGTGCCCGATTCTGGTTGACATCAAAATGTCCAAAGCGCCCGTTAGTAATCGATAGAAATTTTGTTGTGATCGTCGGAGAAACACAATCTTCAGCCATACGGGTATAGGTATCGCTAAAAGAAGGATTTTTCATTTTATTATGGCAATACAAAGACAGATCACCGTAAGGAGTGTTCTTCAAATAGCCGTTTGTCTCACCAGGGATGGCAGAAGAAATGCGTTTCAAATTAAGATCGCTGAGCGAGCGCGTTCGATGATTACGTATTCTCGGATGGGCTTGTCCGGCGGTCAATGGCGGCAGACCACCAATAACATCGCCTACGGTTCGAGGTTTTGCTCTCTTGTTTTTTTCAGGAATAGCAGGAGACATTGAAAATTTCTTTTTTCTATAACCCATAATAATGGTTCTTCTTCTGTTTTGAGCAACGCCAAAATTCTTTACATTAATTATTTTCACATCAACCATATACTTCAATGAATCAAGTTCATCTGTAAAACATTTCAGTATTTCAATATCCTGATCTCGTTTACAGATACCTTCAACATTTTCACAGACAACTGCGTCAGGCCGCAATGCTTTGATAACACCCAATGAGGCTGGCAATAAGTCTTTATCCCTGCTTCGGTCAGAGTATCTTTTGCGCGACAATTCAATTTTAGTAATTCTTGTAAATGGCTGACACGGCGCACATATCGCCAGCAAAAGAATATCACCATTTTTTTTTGCATAACCGCGTTTTTTTAAACATTGTTTCAGTGCCTTAATAGCAATCTCCTGCTGTCCTTCCGGATAGTTTTCCGTATTCTGAAACAAATCAAACGCCATAAAGTCGGGCACCGAGCCATCACAATTTTTATTCTGGCTATACGTTTTTCTGCATCTTTCTTCTTTATCAACACCAGCAACAACCACATAGCCTGCATTCGCAAGACCACAGGTCATTCCACCAGCGCCACAAAACAAATCGATCACAAATTTCCTCATAGTCACGATCCGTCTTCGCCACCTAACACATTAATGATTGAAAGTATATAAGGTGCCATCGCCTGCGAACTTTTTTCTGCCTGTGAATCTGCATCGTCTGGATTTTCTGTTTCATCATAATGTCTATACACAGCCAAAGTTAAAAATCCGAGGCATATTCTAAAGCGATTTTCATTCAATTTTATGGCCGCTTCATCGTTTCCTAATCTCATTTCTTCTAAACGTTCATGGTCTCTATTTACATAAACCATTAGCCCTTCTTCTGAGTTAATGACTTTTGCTCCAGATTTTTCATCGAAACCGTATTCATCCCAATTAGATTTTTCTGCCCATTGCGTAGGGTCGGCTATTTGTGGCTTCTCTGTGTTTTTTGTATCAGATTTTGTTGTGCCCCCAGATTTTGCAGGATTTTCTTCGGGTGTGATCTTTATCTTTATAGGGACTGTTAAAGGAACAGGTCGCGGGCCGTGATCGTCAAAACCAATTTCAAAATCGATAACATCGCCAACTTGTTTATGTTTTGGAACCGAAACAGTAAATGTTGCCGTTCCATTGCGCAGGCTGGCGCTTCTTGGCAGATCTGCACTCGTCAATGAACACTTCACCCAGCCAGGGCTGTTGGTTCTGGAAAGATAATCATCGGCGGCATCTGTGCCACATTTTATTTTTCGGTTTGCATTGACGGGAACTTCTTTTAAAAAATATTTATTTTGCCCTTCTTTGACAGGAGTCAAATTCAGAGGGTTTAAAAAAGTAGGGAATTTCTTTCCTTCATACAACTCTGTTCCTCTTGGAGTTTTTATCGTTTTAATCGCCGCATTTCCAAAACCAAGAAGTTCTTTTATCATAGGATCTCGTGCAATAAAATCGTTAAGCATTTTTTGGGTTTCTTCATCATTTTCAATTTTTTCTTTTGCCCGCCGCAGGCGAATAATTTTTGCGTATTGTTTTAGTTTAGAATCGTCTTTCAAGCGATCTTTTACCAATTTTTTCAACTCTCGGGATAGGTTGTTAATTATCATCCGCTCACGATCACCCATAAATATTGTTAAGGCATCTCTGTTCATTTCCTCACATTGAACGTTAATGATAAGGTGATTTTGAAGATCTCCGAGCTTTACGCTGTTCAGCAAGCCCGCATTTTCTGTTGCGTGAGTTTGGCCGTTGATAGTGTAAAATACACGCTTCCTGCTGTTCTCCATATAGTTGGGAAGTTTGCTAACGCCTGTAGCGATAATTCTAACTTTTCCCAATTCAGGATTGGATAAGTCATCTTCGACCAAATGAACAAATTCAGTGGTTCCTTTTGCTGGAGCCTCAGTTGGAATTTCCGGATCTTGATTAGAAGGATCTGCAAACTCGGCATTGAGTATCACACTCATACCGCTAAATGTGCGATCTGCGATACCTTGTGCTCTGCGTTTTCCTTTCCCTTGTGTTAGTTTGGCATCAAAATCATATAAGCGAATTGGCAATGCACAATCCAAAAGATTCAGATTCAGCGCGTAATAAAGCCCGAAATCAACACCATGCGCGCCATCTCCTATGTCGTAATCAAACAATCTTACAACCGAACCTTGTGCTATCAATCCAATTTCCTTATCACCAAAAGACGGTATTGTGGAGGCTTTGAATTGTGGAATTTTGTCATCAGGTGCCAAATATTCGACGGTTGGCAGTTTTTTACCCTCCTTTATTTTCGGGACGCGAATCAAACTCCAGCCCCAGCTATCAGAATTTCGTTTTTTGCTGACTATCAGTTTATAGTGCGGCTTGTCCGATTCTGAGCAAAACCGGATTGAACCGGTTGACCCCATATTGAACTTTCCCTGAACAAAGCCAATACCTTCTTTATTATTTTCACTCAGACTCATGAATGTGTCAGGAAATTCTGCTGGTAACTGACCTTCGCCGAAATCTACGACCGTAATGGTTGGCGTTTTCTTTTTCTTCTTGCCTCTCTTTATGCCAATTAAAATGCTCTTTTCTGCCAGCTCCCGCTGTTCGGTTGAACCTAAACTGGATAATTTTCCTTCATTTACGTTGTAAAATTGCCGCACAGCTTCCTGCATGGATTGCGGTGCATTTTCGCCTGTTAAATCCGTTATTCCAGCCTCGTAGGCCTTGCGACACAAAACGGCATCAATAGCGTTTGTAATCAATTCAGTTAATGCTCCTACCGCGTTTGATTGTTGATTTGAAATAGTATCCCAATTCTTTTCTCGCTTGCCGTATGGCTTCCAGTCGTTGTCGTCGTTGAAGTTTTCAGCATCAATAATTTTCTGCACATCCTCCGTAGTAAAGGCTTGCAGCAATTCAGTCAGAACCTTTTTTGATTGGCTTTCTTTCATTAGACCTCATTTTCCTTCGCTGATTATTGGAATGTGCAATTTAGCTGTCAGTTCAGTGGCGGAAACAAGAATTCAATTTTATAGAACAACGTTAATGCTAAAGAATACTTCAAGTAGCTGATCCTTTGTTAAGGCATTGTTGAAAGATATTTGTGCATTAAATTTTGCTTTAGGATGGCTCTCATTTAACCCATCTAAAACTTGATGTCTTGACAAAATGTATTGTTCAATATCATATTTACTTTCTGTAGATGGAACGTGAAATATATTTGCCACATTCCCTTTCACCACAACTTTTCCATTGAATTGAGAGGCGGTCGGTAAATTATATTTTCAAAGGGGTGTCCGCTATTTTATTGTGCGACAAACATAAACTCGCCAGGGGGTGCCCGCCACATGAAAGCGTCGTCATTCACTGAGATTTCCACGATTACGAAATGTGATGATCCTTTATATATTATTTTTGCGCAGCCTTTATAGTCATATTCACTATTCTTAAATACTAGAACATTATCAACTTTCAAATTGTACTTTTGATAGCCTGAGTCTTCATTCAGGTATTCTTGCATTGATTTTTTGACCATTTCCCCGATATCTTCTCTTGATGTTCCACATCCAGACATTACGGCACTGATCATCATGCTTACGATTACTTGCATTACTTTTCTCATTTTTTCCTTTCGAAATATTTTCCAAATACCAGATTGCATTCACTTTCTAGTCTGGATCTCGTTGTCGGCGAATCCTAAAGAGAAAAATACAGTATCTGTTGTTTTCTCAATTTCTGAAAACAACCATCAAATTGATTGTGCCAGAAATACGGGTCCTGACCCTCATCGAAGACAACCAGTTCCGCATCAATCTTCTTGGAAAATTCCAGATAATCTTCAGGTGTCATATACACCACTTTCAACGGATCCTTTTTGTCGTGCAGTTTCTCCAATGAATTATTGACCTACTACTTCCGACATTTATAAATCCCATTTGGCTTTTCAGTACCTCCTTCGGGTGTTGAAGAAAAATCATAGAATAGACCTGTTCCGTCAGGTTTTATAATAAATGCATAGTCAGAGCCATTTGGACCCCAATCCCAGCGATGGTTTATACCTTTACGTTGATAGTCAGTGAATTCACCTGAGTAGCTACCATCATATAAAATAAAGCCTACCGATTTTAAATTTGGATTGTTAAACAAGCCAACCTCAACTAACGTGTCTGTGTTATATACATAATCCTTGCATTTCCATGTAGTAAACTTACCCAATCTAGCTTCAATATAAGTTTCACCTCCAAGTATTATTGAGCGAGTCCCTGAAGGAGTTGTAGAAGGAATCGTAGAAGGAATCGTAGAAGGAATCGTAGAAGGAATCGTAGAAGGAATCGTCGCACATGAGGCCAGAAATAGAGTGATCGATACAATGCCAATGCTTGTCAATGTTTTCTTCATATTTATTCTCGTAATTCTGAGAGCCTAACGACCGAACTCAGCGGCTGTCGTCAGGCAGTCCGCTGGAGTGGTTTGTTATACGTTGTATTTTGCCTGGCTTTCCAATAGCGTTAATTGTTCCTGTGTTTCAGTTTGGTTATTCTTCTTTGCATCATTAAATGCACTATTATTATTACCATATTTCTCATTTACAGCCTTCGCAAATTTCTCAATTGTGCCTTCATGGTGTTTCAAAAACTATCTGCTATTTTTTTCAAGTGCTATTTGGGTCGTGCCTGATCATGGAGGGTCGGATTCGAGCAAACCATATGTTCCCATACGTATTGGAAGGCAGTGTAGTTAAAAGCATCCGGTGGGTTTAATTTACATATGCAGTGCTCGTCCGGCTGTTGCCATTAATGCTGCTTCTTTTAATGATTCAGTAAAGGTTGGATGAGCATGAACAATTCTTCCTATATCTTCGGCCGATGCCTTAAATTCCATTGCAACGACTGCTTCGGCGATCATGTCAGAGCATCTTGGTCCAATCATATGTATTCCAAGAATTTCGTCTGTTTTCTGGTCGGACAATACCTTCACAAAACCGTCAATCTCACCCAGGGCCCTTGCTCTACCACTGGCTTTAAACGGAAAGTTCCCGGTTTTGTAGTTAATTTTACCGGCTTTTAGTTCTTCCTCAGATTTGCCAACGGAGGCGACTTCAGGCCAGGTATAAACAACACTGGGAATAACATCATGGTTTAATTCAGGTTTTTCTCCGGCAATAAATTCCGCTGCTGCAACGCCGTCTTCTTCTGCTTTATGAGCTAACATCGGGCCTGCAATAACATCGCCAACAGCATAGATGTTTTTAACAGATGTCTGCAACCTGTTATTGACATTGATTCGTCCCATTTTATCTGCTTTTAATCCAATCGCGTCAAGGTTTAATCCGCTGGTAAAGGGGCGTCGGCCGATTGAGACTAATGCGTGGCTGCCTTTAATTGTGATACTGTTCCCGGATTTTTCTTCAGCTGTTACTGCCACGTCTTTGCTGCCGGCTTTGATGGCGGTAACGTTAGTGTTTAAATGGAATTTAAAGTTCAATTTTTTTAAACTCTTTTGTAAAACGGCTGCTAACTGGCGGTCCATCACAGGGATAATCGAATCAAAAGACTCAATGACCGTTATATTTGCACCCAGGCGTCCATATACTGAACCAATCTCCAGGCCAATAACACCACCTCCAATAATAATTAACTCTTCTGGTACTGTTTTCAGGCTTAACGCATGAGTTGATGATATTATTTTTTTCCCGTCAAATGGAGCAAGAGGCAGTGGAGTCGGCTCAGAACCGGTGGCAATTATCGCGTGTTTAAAGGAGATAGATTCACTGTTATTTTTTTGCGTAATTTTGATCGTACTATTATCAATAAATGATCCCAATCCTGCAAAACGCGTAATTTTATTCTTCTTAATCAGGTAATCAATGCCGGCTGCTGTTGAACTGATGACATTTTCTTTTCGTGCCAGCATTTTGCCGAAATTGAGCTTAATTTCGGGAATTTCAACGCCATGATCAGCGAAACTGTATTTGGCAAGGTGATAATACTCTGATGAATCTAACAGGGCTTTAGATGGAATGCAGCCGACATTAAGACATGTTCCGCCAAGGGCGGTATGTTTTTCGATTAATGCTACGTTAAATCCTAATTGAGCTGAGCGAATAGCTGAGACATATCCGCCGGGTCCCCCACCGATAACGGCGATATCAAATGTTTTAGGCATGATTATTCCATTTGCTAAACTGGTTAGATAATAATGATACGTGTTATAAGGTTGCTAAAAAATAATCTTATAACTAAAATTCTTCTTGTAAACGTATGTCTGGTATGAGTGTACACCAGGAATGATATTCAATCCGGTCTGACTATAAATTCAACAGCATTTTAACCGGATCCTCACACTGTTGTTTGATCTTTACAAGAAATCGGACAGCGTCTGAACCGTCAACAAGGCGATGATCATAGGTCAACGCTAAATACATGATAGGCCGAATGGTAATTTCGCCGTTGACGACAACAGGTCGTTCTACAATATTATGCATCCCCATGATTGCACTTTGAGGAGCATTTACAATGGGTGTAGAAAGCATTGACCCGAACACGCCGCCATTGGTTATAGTAAATGTCCCGCCAGCTAATTCACTTATAGTTAACTTATTGTCACGCCCTTTGGCTGCTAATTCCAATATGGTTTTTTCAATCTCAAACAAACTTAAAGATTCAGCATTGCGAATTACCGGGACAACTAATCCTTTGGGAGTAGAAACAGCGATTCCGACATCACAATAATCAAAATATGTAATCGACTCATGGTCCATCTGGGAATTAATGATTGGGAATTGGTTAAGTGCCTGACATGCTGCTTTGGTGAAAAAAGACATGAAGCCCAGATTGACATCATGGGTTTTCTTAAATTCATCTTTATGCTTTTTTCGAATGTCCATAATCGCTGACATATCCAATTCGTTAAATGTTGTCAGGAGAGCTGCAGACTGCTGTGCATGAATCAGGCGTTGTGCAATTGTTTTTCTCATCCGAGATAATTTGTCTACATTAGATGATCTGTTAAACTGGGTATGATCATTCAAATTGCTTGAGGATTCGGTTGATTTTGTTAGAATCTTACTCGGAATTTTTTCTTCCTTAACCTTTTGCTCCTGATTTGGGTCAGATTCAGTATCACCCGATTTTCGTAAGAGTGTGGTTGTTTCGTCGGGAGAAACTACCGGGAAGCCAGATTCATAAAAATTCATGAATTTATGCTTCGAGGAGGTTATCGCATCCTGTTTGTCACGCTCCTGGATAAAGTTAATGACATCTGCTTTTGTGATACGTCCACCTTTACCAGTTCCTTTAATTTCAGTGGAGGAAATATTATTTTCGGCCATTAATTTTCGAGCCGCCGGTGATGGAATTGATACGTCATCAAATAGATCCGAATCATTGCCGTTACTATCATCTCTTACAACTGCAGGTTCTGAAATTTCCTTTTTTACGTCTTCTGGTTTATTAACTTTGCTTTCGGCTTCTCCACTTGCGGATGTGTCGATAAAACCAACGGCTTGTCCGACCTTCACGGTTTCACCTTCATTTACGGTGATGGTTAATGTTCCCTCTGCTTCAGCGGTAACTTCAAGTGTTGCTTTTTCGGTTTCTAATTCAAGAACCGGATCATCCATGGCGACATAATCGCCATTTTGCTTAAACCATCTGGCGATGTTACCTTCGGTAACCGATTCACCAGTTACAGGTACAATGATATCTACTTTCATTTTATGTGGTCCTTTATGCACTTAAACTAACGTTATTATTATTACAAAATAAGCTCCTGGCTATATAAAAAATTTATTATGCATACTGAACAGGCGGCAATGGTTCCTGAATATACCCGGGGTACGAAGAATGACATTACATGTTGAACGCCTGCCCGGAATAAGGTTGTCAGAAATATCGTATTTCTGTTCCTGAAGAGCTTCATTTTCTATAACAGCATACGCCATAAATTGACTCTCATTCTGATAATAAATTTAATTTTCAATATGGATATTAGGTTATTTCGCATCAATTTTGAGCATTAAATTTTAACCTGTCACATTATCTCTAACCCACATAGTTATCAAGAGAATGCTTGAAAAAGTTGGAATCATTACAAGAGTGATTTATTTTGTACTGTCCAAGACTTAGAAAGTTTCATAACCGAATAAGTCGGAACAGGAACCCGGTCTTTATATAACAATGTTATCTGAGTGTTTTAAATCGTAAAAGAGGATTACAATCATGTCAGAACCTATTTTTAAACCGATAAAAGAGTTTCAGGCTCAATCTTTTGTAAACAGTTTTGATCAATATAAATCATTATATGAAGAGAGCATAACAGATCTTGATGGATTATGGGAAAAAATAGCGAAAGAATATGTCACATGGTCCAAGCCGTTTTCCAGGGTGAAGGAGTACAATTATCACGATGCAGATATCAAATTCTATATAGATGGCAAGACTAATGTCAGTTATAACTGTCTGGACAGGCATCTTGAAACACGTGGTGATCAAATTGCAATAATCTGGGAAGGTAATGAGCCTGGAGTTGATAAAAAGATAACATATAAACAGCTTCATCATGATGTTTGCCAGTTCGCAAATGTATTGAAGTCAAATAATGTAAAAAAAGGAGATCGGGTTACGATATATATGCCGATGATTCCTGAACTCACAATTGCAATGCTGGCATGTGCACGTATTGGTGCAATTCATTCTATTGTTTTTGGTGGATTCTCTGCGGATTCGCTTAGGGGAAGAATTATTGACTGCCGGTCAGACACTGTCATCACATCAGATCAATTGTTACGGGGTAGTAAAATTATCCCCATGAAAGAGACCGTTGACAGTGCTGTTGAAGATCTGGATTTCGTACAATCAGTATTCGTCTTTAAACGAACCGGTAGTGAGATCCCCTGGACAGATGGGCGCGATAAATGGTGGCATGACGAAATGTCTGTTGCAGAGACGAACTGTTCAGCAGAAGAAATGGACGCTGAAGACCCGCTTTTTATTCTCTATACTTCTGGTTCAACTGGTAAACCTAAGGGGGTAATGCATACCACTGGAGGCTACAACGTATACACAGCGTTTACCCATAAATTAATATTTGATTACCACGATGGAGATATTTATTGGTGCACAGCTGATATTGGCTGGGTAACTGGACATTCATATATCGTTTATGGTCCACTGACTAACGGAGCCACCACAATAATGTTTGAAGGGATACCCACATATCCAGATCCTGGTCGATTTTGGCAAATTGTGGATAAGTGGCAGGTCAATACGATATACACTGCACCCACGGCGATCAGAGCCCTGGCAAAGGCGGGGTTGAATTATGTTAAACCCTATAAGCTGGACAGTTTAAAATTACTCGGGACAGTAGGAGAACCGATAAATCCTGAAGCCTGGATGTGGTATTGGGAAAATATTGGAAAAAAACGATGCCCGATTGTTGATACCTGGTGGCAAACTGAAACGGGTGGTATTCTTATCTCTCCGCTGCCGGGAGCAGTTCCTCAAAAACCGGGTTCTGCGACATTGCCATTTATTGGTATTAAACCTGTAATTCTTGAACCTGAAAATGGCAGGGAATTGGAAGGTGAATGTCAGGGGGTATTGGCATTTAAGGATCCATGGCCGTCTCAAATGAGAGGTGTTTATGGAGACAAATCTCGATTTAAGGAAACCTACTTTGTCCAGTATCCCGGATACTATTTTACAGGTGATGGTTGTCGAAGGGATGCAGACGGATATTATTGGATCACGGGTCGGGTCGACGATGTCATTAATATATCCGGGCATCGGCTGGGCAGTGCTGAGGTCGAGAGTGCACTTGTCTTGCATAACGATGTTGCTGAAGCAGCGGTTGTGGGCTCTCATCATGATATAAAAGGCCAGGGAATATATGCGTTTGTGATTTTGAATGAAGGGATTGTCGGGAACGATGAATTGCATAATGAATTAGTGCAGTTAGTCCGAAAGGAAATCGGGCCTGTTGCATCGCCGGATGTCATTCAATTTACTCCAGGTCTTCCAAAAACACGTTCAGGGAAGATTATGAGGAGGATTTTACGGAAAATTGCAGATGATCAAATTGATGAGATTGGAGATGTTTCAACTTTGGCAGATCCGAGTATTGTAACTGAACTCGTTAAAAACGCAACGGCATGATTGAAATTCGGGAAGTATCTTTATAGCTCTCAAAATCAGCAGGTGCATTTGCACCTTGCAACACCCCTGAGACATCCATTAATTTTGCTTCTTCCATGGTTGAAATGGTTAGAAGTAAAACGAAGAAACAGAGTAATAGAGACATCGCGTCTCTCATCGTCATCATCCATTCGGGGCATGTCAGTTCCGCTTTTTTTCTTTTGGGGGGTGGTTCTTCTTCGGTTTCCAATGATGTCGGACAGTCTTTGGTCATAGATTAAATTGAATATTACTAAACAGAAATCAGATGATTGTAAGACGTTTTCGAAAGGACGTTAAGCTTCCTCTTTTATTTTAAGTCGATCATCCGGGCAGAGAAAGACCTTTAATTTTTCTCCAACGATTTTTGGGCTGTCTCCTGCATGTACTGATAAAATTCCACTTAACAGCATTTAAGGTTTTTTGGGTGACGTTGAATACGGCCTTTACTTTATCAAGAGGAAAGGCAATCGATATTGCCGCAACTGTACCGCCCAGTGTTACACATGTGGAAGGAATATCGACAAATGATCCAGCCGATCCACCGGCAACGATCGGAATTTACTTCATATAAGGTTTAAGCTATTGGGATCTGTTATAATAAATAGAAATGTAATTCAAATGTAATATTATAACAGAACTCAAGGAAACAATCAGAGTCCGTTCAAAACGCTCTCATAACTTAACAACAATTATTTCAATAGGAATTGTATGAATTGGTACCAAACATCGTTCAAATTAGCCCCAAAACCCCGTGGGTTTCATTTAGTTACAAACGAAATATTAAATCATATCAGTGACATTTCAGCGTTTAAAATTGGAACTGCTCATATTTTTATTTGTCATACTTCAGCCTCGTTAACATTAAATGAAAATGCATCGCCAGATGTGCGACAGGATATGGAATGTCATTTTAATGCGGCTGTTCCTGAAAACGCGTCATTTTATACTCATATTTTTGAAGGTCCGGATGATATGCCTGCACACATTAAGTCAACATTAATCGGGAATAGTATTTTGATACCGATTACCAACGGCAGGTTTAATTTAGGTACCTGGCAGGGAATATATCTTTGTGAACATAGAGATTCAGGAGGTGCACGAAAAATAGTTGCAACACTGTCAGGAGCATCTAATAAGGATTAACAGCAGACAATCACAAGAAATATTTTTTTTAAGGAACGAATTATAATTTTTCATGTCAAACGAAGAGAATAATCAGGATAAATCGGATAGAGAACTGATTACCTTAATCATCGATGGCGATATGGATGCAATGGGTGATTTGATGGCACGGCATTCGTCAAAAGCCTACCAGATCAGCTATTCAATTCTCGGAAATAAAAATGATGCTGAAGAAGTAACTCAAGATGCATTTATCAAGGTTTATAGAGCATTGGCAAATTTTAGAGGAGATTCTGAATTTTCAACATGGATGTATCGTATTGTTGTTAATCAGGCACGAAATAAATATCGATGGAACAAACGGCGTGGATCTCAGGTAAATATAAGTATAGATAAAGATACGGAAACAGATGATGGATCAAGTATTCCGTTTGATTTACCAGATACCGGTAAAAAACCTGACCATGAGATAATTTTTAAAGAATGGGAAGGTGAAATTGCCGAGGAAATCAAAAAACTCCCTGCTGTAAATCGTGAGGCTTTGATGCTAAGAAATGTCAAACATCTTTCTTATGAACAAATCGCTGAATTGCTGGATTGCAAAATTGGTACCATAAAGTCAAGAATCGCACGTGCTCGAGAAGAACTGAGAAAGCGGGTGAGCAGGTAAAGGCAAATAGAATTATCGTGTAATTAAATGATATCGATCAATAACTTGTATTAATATTTATTATGGAAAAGAAGATAAAAATGAAAAATGATTGCCCATTTTTTGATGATTTGAGTGCGTGGTATGATAAGGAAATATCAGATAACTTCCAGGCTCATGTTGATGAATGCGATGAGTGCCTGGAGACGTTAAAGAGCTTTGAATCCTACGACCGTTTAATTACCACCAATGTTGCTGCTAACTCAATTCAATTGGAACAAATTAAGAATAATTGTTTGGAAGAACTGAGTAAGGAACACACGAGCGATTCACCAATATTGCCGATTCCTATTTGGGTAAAAATCGCAGCATGTGCCATGCTCATAGGTCTAATTGTTGTTCTAAATGATCAGACTGATAATCTCGATTCAAATCAAATAGTACATGCTCCGGTGGCCGCCCCTGTTGGTGGCAGTGATGGTCAACAAAGTGAAATTACCAATGATGCAATAAAAGAGGGAGATAATCTATTTCATAATGTCAAGGATGTGGATAAACCAAATGTGGTTAAGGAAGAAATGACGGAAGTAATCGCCGGCAGGAAAATGCATAAAGCTGAAGCACCAGATTTATTGACAAAACAGCATAATAATATGGGGAAGAGTCAGTTGGCTTTGCCTTCAATGCAACTTGTCGGATTTGGCTATGACGGTGCTAAACGATCTGGAAGTTCAAGAATACTGAATGTCAAAAATGATAATGTTGCTGATTATGTTCATCATGTATGGTTGGTGAAAGATCCTTCAGTACCATTACAGACATTAAAAAAGATATTACCAAATCAGAGAGGTGTGCTGGATGAATTGATTAGCGAATACCAGGATCGATATCATCTTCAGTTCAATATCGTTGATAGAAACCTTCAAATTTTAGTCGATCATTTTGATGAATTGGGATTTCAATTACTTCGCCCCGACAATCCACAGCCTGGGTCCGATAATGCGGTTAAGTTTGCTGACAAATTTGTAAAATACGATGTTGATTTTGTAAAAGAATAATTAAGTTGCAACCCTATCGTTCAGAATGCCCTGCTTCAATTCTGCATATCTCATTAACGTTGTTAAGTCAATATTTAGAACAGGCAATACTAATTTTTACTTTCTACCAGGATTGTGACCGGACCGTCATTCACGATGTTAACAATCATGTGCGTGCCAAAAACACCCGTTGAAACCCTTAAATTGTATTTATTAAGCATCATTACAAATTGTTCATACAAGGGTTGTGAATGTTCCGGTGGTGCTGCATTTATAAAATTGGGACGTCGACCTTTGCGGCAATCAGCATATAATGTAAACTGTGAGACGATTAAAAGGTCGGCGTTTATGTCAATCGCAGATAAGTTGAATTTTCCTTCTGCATCACTGAATATTCGCAAATTGACACATTTATCGGCTAAATACTTCGCGTCTTCGGTCGTATCCTCACATTGAATTCCCAGAAGTATAACCAATCCAATATCTATCTCTGAAATTATTTTTCCATCTACCGTAACGTTTCCTGATTGCACTCTCTGTATTAAAGCTTTCATATAAGATTGAAATTTGGTTTGGAAAATAATTAACAGGCCTGAAATTCTATTTTCGCAATATCAAAACACTGCGTGGATAAAGGTATACAAAACGTTATAAACGTTAAACAGACACCAACTATATATCCATGCCCAATTCAAGCCGTGTGGCTTCATTAATACAGTCCATAGACCACGGGGGTTCCCAAACAACATCAACATTGACATTCGTTACTCCGTCCAGCCCCGCAAGGGTATATTTTACTTCTTCAAGTAACTGTGGACCATAAGGACATGCCGGTGTGGTAAAGGTCATCTCCAAATCTAATTTCCCATTGTTATTTTGGACTGTATAAATCAATCCTAAATCAACAATGCTGATACCCAGGTCGGGATCTTGAATAGGATGAAGAATCTCTAAAATTTCATCTTTGGTTAGACGACAGGTTTCCTGGTCTTTCGATTGATCATCATCCGATTTGGAATAAAACATAACGTCATCCTCAATTTTTTTTAAGAGTTAAATATTTTAGCGTAAAGCGAGAAAATCATTGTATCTGTGGATTAATTCTTTTTTTTAAAAAAGATGCTGGCGTAACACTATATATAAAGTTTACCAATTGATCATGAAAATGAAAAATGGGTTCTTTAATATTACAATTCCTCTCATGGTGACAGACATAATTTTCACAGGTTCACCGAGTGATATGGATTGGTCCATCTGTGGCTTCAATAACATCACCCATTACGATATCTGCCAGGCTTTTTTTCAGCTTGTAATTACTTTTTACTCCTTGAGTTGATAGCTCTGGCCAGTGCCTGGAGAACTCTTCCTGAAGCGTCACATGAAATGTGATATTTATCAGAAATTTCTCTGGAGTTTGTGACATCGTCTGATTTCAATTTAGCAATATGCAGCAGTGCAATTAATCCATATTCAATTTTCTTGTTTAATTTAATCATAGTTGCTACTCCGTTGAAATCGTCTGATGAGCCCCGTTAAGTGCAGCATGCAGTGTATGCCATGCAAGTGTTGCACATTTTATTCGCATGGGAAATTGAGAAATACCGGACAAGGCCGCGAGATTACCCTGTTTCAGGATATCGTCTTTATCTTTTATTTTACCGGTCAGCATATCATGAGCCGCGTGGAAAACAGCTTCAGCCTCTAATTTGGTCTTCCCTTTTAACTTGTCTGTCATTATTGATGCGGATGCCTTTGAAATGGCACAGCCTGAACCGGTAAAACTGATATCTTCAATGATATCATCTTTGATACAGAGGTAAATCGTCAGTTTGTCTCCGCACAATGGATTGTAACCCTCAAGGTGTTGTGTTGGATTTTCCATCTGCTTAAAATTTCTGGGTGATTTATTATGATCTAAAATCATTTCCTGATATATATCATTCAAATTTGACATTACCCCCTCTTGCTTATGTATTTTTTACTCTCAGACTTATCTGTTTTTGATCTGTCGTCCAGTCTGGAAAACAGTCTTTATGAAAGGTGCAAATTTTAGAGTTTCAAATCCTGTTTTCAATATTCATATTGGCTGTTTTTAATTTTGTAAATCATTCATTAGCTAAAAATCCTGAATAGATTTGGAATTGATTCTGCAAAATAATCAATTTCACTTTTCGTATTATAAAACGCCAATGAAACTCTGGCAGTGGCGGTAAGCCCTAATCTTTCCATTAAAGGCTGAGTACAGTGATGCCCTGCACGAATAGCGATTCCATTATGATCTAATATTGTGCCAATATCATGAGGATGAATATCCCCGCACAAAAAAGAGATTACGGCAGTTTTATCGGCAGCAGTGCCAATGATTTTTAATCCATCAATATTAGACAACGTGTTTGTTGCGTACTTAAAGAGGTCATGTTCATAATGAGCAATTACATCCAGTCCAATCGTATTGATGTAGTCTACTGCGGCACCGAGACCGACGACACCGGCAATATTGGGAGTTCCTGCTTCAAATTTATTTGGTAAAACATTATAAGTTGTTTTTTTAAATGATACTGAACGAATCATATCACCTCCACCTTGATAAGGCGGCATTTTTTCTAATAAATGTTTCTTGCCATATAAAACTCCAATTCCAGTTGGACCATATAGTTTGTGACCGGAAATTGTATAAAAATCACAGTCTAAATCCTGAACGTCGACCATCATGTGAGACGTGGATTGAGCACCATCAACAAGAACTGGAATTTCATGTTCATGGGCTTTATGTATAATTTGCTTAATGGGATTGATCGTTCCCAGAGAATTAGAGATGTATACGATAGAAATGAACTTTGTTCGTGGACAAATTAATTTTTCAAATTCGTCGAGTAATAATTCTCCTTTATCATTTATCGGTATAACTCGGAGTTTTAATTTTTTTTCATCGCATAGTTGCTGCCAGGGAACGATGTTTGAGTGATGTTCCATTTCTGATAAAATAATCTCATCGCCTTCCTCAAGGAACTGCCTGCCGTAGCTGTTGGCGACGAGATTAATTGCTTCGGTTGTACCGCGAACATAAATAATCTCATCGGATTCCTTCGCATTGAGAAATGTTTTGACTTTCTCCCTGGTTTTTTCATAAATTGCTGTCGCCGTTTCGCTAAGTGTATGAACGCCTCTGTGGATATTTGCGTTATCATATTTGTAATATTGGCATACAGCATCAATGACTTTTTCAGATTTTTGTGTCGTTGCTGCGTTGTCAAAATAGATCAGTGGTTTTCCATTTATTTTTTTTGATAAAATCGGAAAATCACGTCTTATTTGATTAACATCAAACGGGGTTTGTGGAATTTTTTTCATTATTGAAATGAATTTAAGAGTGATTAGACGGTTATAGCTAAACTGTACAGACGGAACTTTCCTGTGAAAGTTCAACATGCTATAGAAAACAATCGAATTGCAGTCCCCTGTTCAGTCTGATTTAGCTTAGTATTCTATTCAGAAAGAACTCTGGGCAGTGTTGTTTCCTTTGAGTCGTTGAATTTTATGCTTTTTACGTGATGCAATTACTATGGACTAATACTAAATGATAACTCAAAATTACTAAACTGTTAAAGAAGTTTATAGACCTCTTCTTTTAAGGATTCAATCGTAATTCCGTCAATGACATCTGCAGCAAACGCTTTCGTTAACATTGCATATGCAGACTTATAATCGATACCTCGTGATCGAAGGTAAAACATTGCCTCGTCATCAAGTTGTCCAATGGTTGCTCCATGCGTACATTTTACATCGTCTGCAAATATTTCTAATTCGGGTTTTGTATTGATTTTCGCATCATCAGATAATAGAAGAACCCGGTTTGTTTGTTTCGCATCTGTTTTTTGTGCATCCTGGTGAACATAAATTTTACCGTTAAAAACTCCTGAAGACTTGTCATCAAGAATTCCTTTAAAGACTTCCCAACTTCGACAATTTGGTTTTGCATGATCAATGCGCGTACGGTTATCGATCTGCTGATTACCCTTTCCCAGGTAAAGACCGTTCAATGTACATTCAGTATTTTCATCGCCTAAGAAAACGTGTACGTTATTCCGGTTAACACGACTGCCACATGCAATTGTACATGATGTAAACTGACTGCCCTGATGTTGATAAGCATATACTGTTCCGACATGATGGGCAGAATCGGATTCCTTTTGCAATTTATAATGATTGACAATGGAATTTTTATCGACCATAATTTCAGTAACACTGTTCGAAAAATAATCTGCACAATCGCCCACATAGCTTTCAAGAATTGTGGCGTGGCAGTTTTCGCCGATTGTGACTAAATTATGAGGGGACACTGTCACTTTGTCTGTACCAGTAGTTAAATATAATATATGGATTGGTTTTGTCAGTGTCGTATTATCCGGTATTCTTATATAGGCACCATCGGTTAATAACGCTGAATTAAGTGCTGTAAAAGCATTCTTCTCAAGTTCTGCATGTTTAATAAGGGTATTGTCAAATGGAAGTGGACCTTCCTTTGCAGATAATGACGAAAGAGATCCCATTTTCAGCTCTTTTCCGCCTGTTTTAAAATCTGAAAGGTCCTCGCTCATCCTGCCGTTTATGAATACAAGCATATCGGCATCAGTGTTGTTTAACTTATAGTTATCGATTTGAGAATTCATCGCAGAGACGTTTGACGTTGTTCCGGGAATAGCGAATTTATTTCCATAAATAGAGGATAAATTAAAAAAGCGCCATTCTTCATTTCGATTTGAGGGAAAACCGATTTCTTTTAACTTTGCTATACCGTTTGCCCGAACATTTGTCAGCCATTCTGGAGCAGAGTTGCTTTTATACAATTTGTCATATTCGTTTTGAATATGATCTATAAATTCACGGCTGCTTTTCATACGGTCGACTCCTCTGCAGACTGTAAACTGTCAGCTTCGTTTTTTATTCGATCGTAACCCTCATCTTCAAGTTTATGGGCAAGTTCTTTTCCCCCTGATTTTACAATTTTCCCATTATAAAGGACGTGAATGAAGTCTGGAGTAATATAATCTAAAAGTCGCTGATAGTGGGTGACAACAATGACCGATTTTTCTGGATTTTTGAATTGTGTCACACCAGATGCAACAACCTTTAATGCATCAATATCCAAGCCGGAATCGGTTTCGTCCAGGATCGCAAGATCAGGATTTAAGACTTGCATTTGAAATATTTCATTACGTTTTTTTTCACCGCCGGAAAAACCTTCATTCACGGCCCGATTGATAAGACTTTGATCAATACCCAGGATATCCATCTTCTCACGTATGGTTGATAAAAATTCCATGGCATCTAATGGTGGTTGGCCTTTATGATCACGAATTCCGTTTAACGCTGATTTCAAGAAATAAGTGCAGCTGACTCCGGGAATTTCTACCGGGTATTGAAAGGCCATAAATATTCCTTCTCCGGCTCGGATTTCGGGGTCCATATCCAATAGATCATTTCCCTTGAAGTTAATTGAACCTTCAGTTACTTCATAGGTCTCTCTTCCGGCTAATATTTGTGCCAGTGTACTTTTCCCAGATCCGTTTGGACCCATTATCGCATGAACTTCACCTTTGTTGATTGTAAGGTTAATGCCCCTAAGTATTTCCTTATCTTCAATCCTTGCCCACAGATTCTTAATTTCAAGCATGAAAAATATCTCCAGTAATTTTTTAGTTTTTATTCAGGGGGTTGTTTATGGCAGTCATTGGGTTGTCCGCAACAATCTTCCAATGAGTTTGCACGCTGTGCCAATTACAATTCTATTGATGGTATCCTTTTATCCAACACTGCCTTCCAGGCTTACTTCAAGAAGTTTTTTTGCCTCGACAGCAAATTCCATTGGTAACTCTTTGAATACTTCCTTACAAAAACCGTTGACGATCATTGAGACTGCATCTTCAGCTGAAATTCCCCGTTGCTGACAGTAGAAAATCTGATCTTCTCCAATTTTTGAGGTTGATGCTTCATGTTCAACTTGAGAGGTCGTATTGCCGACGTCAATATAAGGGAAAGTATGAGCACCACACCGATCACCAAGAAGCATAGAATCACATTGTGTATAATTCCGTGCATTTGAGGCATTTTTCAGTACTTTTACCAACCCGCGATAAGAATTTTGACCCTTGCCTGCAGAAATTCCTTTTGATACGATATTACTTCTGGTATTCTTCCCCATATGGACCATTTTTGTTCCAGTGTCAGCCTGTTGCATATTGTTCGTTAATGCAACTGAATAAAATTCACCGATTGAATTGTCACCTTTTAAAATGACACTCGGGTATTTCCAGGTTATTGCAGAACCGGTTTCAACCTGAGTCCAGGATATCTTTGAATTATTACCCTCACAGCGGCCGCGTTTAGTTACAAAATTATAAATGCCGCCGTTTCCATCTTTATCTCCGGGATACCAGTTTTGCACAGTTGAATATTTTATTTTCGCATTTTTGTGGGCGATAAGTTCAACCACAGCAGCGTGAAGTTGATTTTCATCCCGCATCGGTGCTGTACAGCCTTCCAGATAACTGACTTCACTATCTTCATCTGCAATAATCAGTGTTCGTTCAAATTGGCCTGTTCCTGCGGTATTTATTCGAAAGTATGTTGACAATTCCATTGGGCATTTCACGCCTTTGGGAATATAACAGAATGACCCGTCCGTAAATACGGCAGAATTTAAACTTGCGAAAAAGTTGTCCCGGTAAGGGACGACAGTACCCAAATACTTTTTAATTAAATCCGGGTGGTTTGTAACTGCTTCTGAAAATGAACAAAAGATAATCCCCATCTCTTCCAGCTTCTCCTTAAACGTTGTCGCAACTGAAACACTGTCGAACACGGCATCTACAGCAACACCTGACAGCCGTTTTTGTTCTGCTAAAGGGATTCCCAATTTTTCATACGTTTTGATTAATTCCGGATCGACCTCATCGAGACTGTCTAATGTTTGCTTTTTCTTAGGGGCTGCATAATAAATAATATTTTGATAATCAACCGTTTTATAATTGACATTCGACCATTCAGGTTCTTCCATAGTTTGCCAATGTTTAAAGGCATTTAATCGCCATTCCAAAAGAAACTCAGGTTCATTTTTTTTCATTGAAATAAATCTGATAATTTCTTCTGAAAGCCCCGGGGGTGCAGTATCCATTTCGATATCAGTAACAAAACCGAATTTGTAATCCTGTTTTGTATATGCTTCAACGATATCCTCGGTGTCATTATCTTTTTCTGTTGTCAGTATTTCACTCATTTGCGGCTCTTAATATCCTTATAATATGCAATTGATTAAGTTTACGGAAAAAATAAGTACATCAGTAAATAAAATGATTTGTATTTATTCTACCTACATAAGTACGACATAATTTGTCGTATTTCAAATTTAATTTTATTATAGTATTGATTTTATGAGGGTGAGAACTCAGTCAATCTTAAAAACAAAGGAATACACTGTCCAGACGATCCTTAAAAACGATTTAATATATTTGTATTCAATATGTTATGTATTATATTGAGTTAATGAAATAACCGAAGAATTAACTGTATGCCCAAAGGCGTCGTCGTCGTCCATCAGGTTATGTGAAAGCCCGGAAGGCTGCCCTAAGAATTCGCACGATTACAGGCCGTCTGGCCCGAGAACCTGATCGCAAGCTGCCCCCGGAGCAGTTAAATCATGATAACGAACAGCTTGCACTCTTCAATAAGGTATTGAATCAGAAGAAGCAATTACGCCGTCGGTCAGCTATAGAACCTGTTATTGGACATCTCAAGCATGATTTTCGTTTATCGGGGAATTCCATAAAGGGAACCAGAGGCGATGATAGTAACGTTCTGCCGCCCGCTGCCGCACACAATATCAAAAAATGGATATGAAACGCACAGCATTTTTTGCACTTGATTATAAAATTATTAAAATTCTCAATCGCAATACCACCTTATGCCAATCCATAAACCCATGAAAATACTTTTTAAGAATCGACTATTTAATTGACGGTTGATTGATCCTGCTGCCCCAGAGCACCGATAATAATGAGATCATAACGCCTGTACTGATTTTTTTCATCTGTTTCCAATAAATCAGTTGATTGTTTGTTATCCGGATTTGTATAAGATTGATCGTTGAGAACTAGTGTTGGTATCATTCGTTTACCGCTGTTAATTCGTTCTGTCTCATCAGCTGCCCAACTATTTTTGTCAACATCAATGAAGGCATAATTAATTCTGTTGTCGTTCAGAAATGTTTTCGCACGTTGGCCGTCAGGGCACCAATCCGCTCGGTATAAAAATAATTGACCAACACGATTAATCCCTGATAATTGAGCCAGTCTTGCATTATCGGGATTTGTAACGCTTTTATTATTTATAATGAATATTGGAATAATTCGTTGCCGGCTTAGATGACGTTGAAGATCTTTGTCGTAAGCATAAAGAATATTTCTCATATCGCCAGACGATAATTTTTTCGTTACCCTGCACTTCCCTTCGTTTTCCAGACGTGCAAGAGCTGATTTGAATACCTTTTCCTCTTTATTCGTAGGTACTTGCTTCACGATATCATCTGGGTTCAGACGTTTATTGTGTGATCGCCGATCTTTAACAATTATCCTCAATAATGATTGCTTTTCAAGTACTTTATCGGGGTAGACAATCAACGACTAACTGACGTCGCCAATTGTTGATTCCAGGTGGGAGTTTTGCCAGGTCTACGCCTTTTGTTAATTGGCATGATGGATAGACTCTGAAAGTTCACGGATCTTTTTGATTAGCGGAGCTTCATAGTTTTTCATATTGTCACGAATGGTATTTATTATAGAACTGCCAATGACAATACCATCTACAGTTTCTATAACTGATTCGATTTGAGCGGCCTTGGAAATGCCAAACCCCAATGCGATTGGTAAATCTGTCTGTGATTTAATTTCTCTAGTATGTTTTGTGACAGTTTCTTCAATATTCTCCCGTTCACCAGTTACGCCTCGAATAGAAATTTGATATACAAATCCGGTTGCAGACTCCAGTATACTTTTCATTCTGTCAGAATTTGTAGATGGTGAAACTAACTGAATAATGTGTAGTCCGCATGAGTCTGCATCAGGGCGAATTTCGGACTGTTCTTCAAATGGCAAATCAACGATCAGCAGAGCATCTCCTCCAGATTCTTTGACATTCGCTACAAACGGTTTAATTCCCATGTTATAAACTGGATTTAAATATCCAAAAACAACAACGGGATTTGTATCATTATTTACTCTGAATTTCCTGAGAATTTCAAAATAATGGTCTCGTTTAAAGCCTTTATCCAGAGCAATTTGTGACGATATCTGAATTGAAGGACCATCCGCTGCCGGGTCCGAAAACGGATATCCCAGTTCAATGATATCTACTCCGTTATCCACCAGTATATTCATGAGTTTCAATGTATCATCGACTGATGGGAACCCGGCTGTAATATAGGCAACAAATACTTTAGCTTTTTCGCTAAATATTTTTTTAATCCTGTCCATATTATTTTTACTTTTCGCTTAAATATTGGTTCACAGACTGCATATCTTTATCACCTCGACCACTTACGTTGACAACGATGATATGATTATTGGGAAGTGACGGTGCTGCTTTTATGGTATGAGCAACAGCATGACTTGATTCAAGTGCAGGAATTATTCCCTGGATTCGTGTTAATTCCAAAAACGCATTGACCGCTTCTTCATCGGTTACAGAAACATATTGAACGCGATGTTTGTCATGCAGCCAGGAATGTTCCGGGCCGACTCCTGGATAATCGAGTCCGGCACTTATTGAGTGAGCATTGCAAATCTGACCATCTTCGGTTTGGAGTAAATAGGTTTTACTCCCATGCAAAATGCCTACTTTTCCACCGGATATACTCGCGGCGTGCTGCGACGTATTTAATCCAAAACCTGCTGCTTCAACGCCAATAAGTTTTACTGAATCTGTTGGAATAAACGGTGTAAATATACCAATAGCATTGCTTCCTCCTCCCACACAGGCAATAACGGTATCGGGCAGGCGATTTTCCTTTTCCAGTATTTGCTGTTTTGTTTCCTCTCCAATAATTTTCTGAAATTCTCTGACAATTATTGGGTAAGGATGTGGACCGGCAGCTGAGCCAATGACATAAAATGTATCGTCGGATGTGGCAATCCATTCACGCATTGCTTCATTCATGGCATCTTTTAATGTTTTTGTACCACTGTGAACAGGGATAACTTTCGCACCTAACATGTACATCCGCTTAACATTTTCTTCCTGTCGCTTCATATCTTCTTCCCCCATATAAACATCGCAGGAAAATCCGAATATTGCGGCTGCTGTTGCGGTTGCAACGCCATGTTGTCCTGCACCTGTTTCTGCAATGAGGCGTGATTTTTTCATGCGTTGAGCGAGTAATGCCTGTCCCATTGTATTATTAATTTTATGTGCACCTGTATGGTTCAGGTCTTCGCGTTTCAGGTATATTTTTGCACCTTGAAGTTGTTCCGTTAATCGTTCAGCATAAAATAGGGGAGAGGGACGACCGACAAATTCTTTCAAGTAAAATGTTAAGTCTTTTTGAAATTCTCTGTTATTCCGGGCGGTGTTGAAAGCCGTCTCGATCTCAGACATTGCCGGCATCAATGTTTCTGCAATATATTGACCGCCATACTTGCCGAATCGACCGTTAAATTTATTTGTATTGTCTGTATTCATGATACTGATTTACTGAAATAAAAGATCGTATAGTTTCATCTGGTGATTCACTCTTAATCAGTGCTTCACCAATTAAAAATGTGCGAATACCTTCATCCCACAGTGTTTTAACTGCCTGATTTGTTTTTAGCCCGGATTCTGCAACAATTATTGATTTATTATCGATGAGTTCAGCTAACTCCAATGTGTTAGACTCCGAAGTTTCAAATGTTTTTAAGTTCCTGTTGTTAATTCCAATGAGATCACATTCAACTTCGTTCAAGACATATTTTAGCTCATCATGCGAATGGACTTCTGCGAGTACATCCATCTTCAATTCATGTGCTGTATTCGCCAAAGCTGCTGCTTCTTTTGCTGTAAGAATGGACATGATTAGAAGGATACAGTCAGCATTTAATGCACGACTTTCGTAGATTTGATACTCATCAATAATGAATTCTTTTCGTAAAATTGGTAATTTTGCATGATTAAAAGCGTCGATTATATCGTTGTTTTTAGCAAAAAAGAATTTGCTGTCAGTCAGTACTGACGCGGCTGCAGCGCCGCCGCGTTCATATAATTTTATTTGATTTTTGACTTCTAAATCAGGGCGAACTTTTCCCAGTGACGGGGATCCGCGTTTAAATTCTGCAATTATTGCAGGGTGGCTCTTTCCGATATGCTTCAGTGACGTTGTAAAATTTCTGGAACCGATATCAAAGTTAATTTTTGAGATTAAATTCTTAGTGCAAATTCGTTCTTTACTCCTGGCTATTTCGTTTTTCTTAGAAGCGATTATTGTGTCTAAGATCGTATTCATTTTTCATTGTTTTTGCTATGGTTTTAATTTTTTAGATATAAGCGTGTCTAATGTAGGTCTGATTAATCTGATTTTCAAAAGAGACTTCTTACATGCAGGTTATTCGGGGGATTCAGAATATATCAATATCGACAAATGATTAATTAAACAGTCTTTAAATAGAGTTAATGTGATCTATTATTAATTCCAATTTCATTCCACGAGATCCTTTAAGTGCGACCGTATCGGAGTGTTCCAGGTTTGGCAGTAAATATTGACTGAGTGCTTGAATAGAATCAAATGTTAAAAAATTAAACGATTTTGAAGCATTCTGCATTCGCGGTCCGACAAGCAGTGTTTTAACGCCGGTTAACTCCTTTGAAACCTGTTCTAATATTCGTTTGTGATACTGAGCTTCACAGTCTCCTAATTCGAGCATATCTCCAAGTATTAAATAAACTGTTCCTTTTAGTTGATGTGTTGAAATCAGTGATTTTAGCCAGGATATAAATGCCGTCATACTATCCGGGTTCGCATTGTAAGCATCATTAATGATACACAGGTCTCTAATATATTTTACGTCCATTCTCATACCCGGCATTGAGAAAGATGCAAGAGCCCTGGCGATATTTTGTTTATCAAGATTTAAGAAATTCCCTACAGCAAACGCAATACATGTGTTCAATGCGAGGTGCACACCGCTGAGATTCCATGAAATACTAACAGCGATGGGTTTCTCACGCTCTATAATCTCAAACTCTGAACGATCAAGAGTCTCATGGATATAGTTTAATTTATAATCAGCCTCAACTTCCCCGCCGAATGTGACAATAGATAACGTTTTAGTTAATGACTTGACATGATGATTACCGGCCAATGGATAAGGAATAATAGCCGATTGCGTATTTTTAGAAGACGATAATATTGCGGTTTTTTCTTTCGTCACACCCTCTATATCACCCAATTTTTCAAGATGCACAGGACCTGTATTTGTAATAATACTAATATCAGGCATAACGATTTCTGTGAGAATTTTGATCTCTCCAGGCGTATTAGTTCCAAGTTCAATGACAAGATATCGATGATCTTTATTTAGTTTCAGCAAATTTTGAGGGACACCAATTTGGTTATTGGTATTTCGAAAACTTGTTAATACAGGTCCATCAGTACAATGGCGGATTATATGGCCTAAGATCTCTTTGGCAGTCGTTTTTCCACTACTGCCGGTTACCGCGATGACAACTAATTTGTTAAATCGTGATCTGTGAGCCTTTGCTAAATTTTGACAGGCTGTCAATGTGTTATTAACGATTAGACAGGGAATGTCTTTTTCGTCAATAATTTTTTTTATTGCATCTGTATTTTTCTCGATACAAACAGCCGACGCTCCAGAATCAATTGCATTTGAAATGAAATTATGACCATCAAATGTTTCGCCTGACAGGGCAAGAAACATGTTTTTTTCAGGAAACCGACGCGTATCAGTGCTGATTCCTGAAATTCCACAATCATTAAAACGACTGGAATGGGGATTATACCAGGACCCACCCGTATAATTTTTCAGATCCTCCCATGAAAATTGAATCATGCTCATTTTTAATGTAATAATTAGTTTTTAAATTGTATGTTAAGGGTTCAGTTTAGCCATTGAAATCCCATAAATATAATTCACGCAGATATAATCGTTACGAATTTCCTTTATTATTATGATTACTTCATTAAAATCTTATCTCTGGCAAACTCGAAGTGGTACGTATGGATTCTTAAGTGCGTTACCATTATTTATACTGTATGAAGTCTTGATAGTAAGATATAATCCGAATAACAATTCTATGATCCGGGTCGGTGCAGATATTTGGGTCAAAGAGATGCTTATGACTGCAGGGCAGGGGGATCATATGGTGATGGGGTTGATTATACTACTGATGGGGGGGCTGATTTTTTTTGTCGAACGGAAAAAAAATATTAAGATAAAAATGCAGTATTTCTACTGGATGCTTATTGAAAGTTTATTTTATAGTATTTTTTGTGCGTTTACAGTCACAAAAGCAGTTTCCTTTTTATTTACTCATATTCCGGGTGTCATCATGCTGCCTCTTCAAATCAGTTCTGGAATTGAGGAGAGTAGTTTTGGTCTTCAAATTGCATTATCCATCGGAGCAGGACTTTATGAAGAACTCTTTTTCCGGGTAATTTTAGTTGGCGGACTTTTTTTCATTACGAGTCGGTTCTTCATTGTTCAGAAAGTCTCTTATACCATTGCAGCTGTGATTGGATCATTGATTTTTAGCGGTGTTCACTATATAGGCACATTGGGTGATGAATTCACATTGCAGTCATTTATGTTTCGATTTTTGTTTGGTTTAGTATTGAACGTTGTTTATATACTTAGAGGATTTGGTATAGCTGCGTGGTCTCATTCAATATATGATATTTTAGTGACAGTGGCAATGAATCGATAATTTATTCATTGTTCGGTGACAATGATTAAAGCAGTGGCCTTCTTGAATCCAGTGCCATGGCCATTGTTGCTGAATCTGCATAGGTAAGATCTGAACCCACAGGAATGCCCAGGGCAATTCTGGAAATATTAAGCTGAAACTGGTCTTTTAATTCGTTTGCCAGATAAACCGCTGTTGCTTCACCCTCAACATCCGGGCTGGTTGATAATATAATCTCCCTGATATTATTTTCTTTAATGCGATCAATAAGTTGATTTATCCTTAAATTTTCAGCATGAATATTTGAAAGAGGATCAATTTTACCACCCAGGACATGGTATAATCCGTTGTACCGGCCGCAGTTGTCAATGGCGGCTATTTGCTGAGGGTATTCGACGACACAGATTACGTCATTATTCCGCTTAGGATTGAGGCAAACTTCACAAAGTTCTTTTTCGGCTAAATTTCCGCAGATGTCACAATGAGTAACCTTTTCTTTTAATGTAGATATTTGTTCCCCGAGCCTTCTCAAATCGTCAGATTCCCAATCAAGTAAAGCCAGAGTAAGACGCTCTGAAGTACGTTTCCCGACACCGGGAAGGGAACTTAATGATTGGGATAATTCTTTTATTGGGATTGGATAATGGTTAGACATTCTGATAAAGTCGGATATTATTCGCAGTTCCTGAATATTTTCAGAAGACGTCTAAAATTTTGAATCAGGAGTTTTAGGGTTTGTGGAACATTCAAATAAAGAATCGATATATATTTGTTTAGCCTCTTCAATTATATGCCAGTCTGTGTAAGTATCCAGCAGAACCCGTTAAATTATTAAACAATTGCAGCAGATTAAATTAATTATATCAATTGAGAAATATTATCAAGTATGTATCTAAAATCATTAAATGAGAAAATACGGTGTATGCTGTTGTTGATATGTTTGATTCTGCTACTCCAGACATTTTTGATGAATCAGGCAGTCGGGGCTGAAATCAGTCCGGACAGAGTTAGAAAAAGTTTGGTAAGGATCCTCTGCACAACTCAATCTCCAGATTATCAAACACCCTGGAATCCGGGCAGGATTGGACGGGGTGTCGGGAGTGGATTTATAATATCAGATTCAAGAATTATGACGAACGCCCATGTCGTAAGCAATGCTAAATTTATCCACGTTGATAAAGATGGGGATTCGAAAAAATATGCGGCCGAAGTTCTATTCATCGCCCATGATTGTGATTTAGCAATTCTTACCGTAAAAAACCATGGTTTTTTTAACGGGACGGAGGTGCTTTCAACAGGAGGGATTCCAGAGATGCACTCGAATGTAACAGCCTTTGGTTATCCTATTGGCGGTGATCGCATGTCAGTGACGCGGGGTGTTGTCTCTCGGATAGAATTTAGAATTTATTCACATTCAGGATTAGATTCTCATTTAACGATTCAGATTGATGCTGCGATTAATCCTGGAAATAGCGGAGGTCCAGTCATTCAAAATGGAAGAGTTATTGGAGTTGCTTTTCAGGGATATAGTGGTGCGGTTGCCCAAAACACCGGGTATATGATTCCAGTACCTGTTATGAATCGATTCTTGAAAGATATAGAAGATGGTAAATATGATGGATATGTTGAACTTGGAATTCATTATTTGAATCTGCAAAATCCCAGTTATCGGGAGAAACTGAATTTTAAATCTGAAACTGGCAACGGTGTTGTTATAACTGAAGTTGTTAAAGCTGCCTCGGCGGGCGGTAAATTAAAAATTGGAGATGTTCTTTTAAAGATAGATGGCCATTCAATTTCAAGTGACGGGCATATTGTTCTTGACGGCGAGTATGTACAGCTTGAAGAAGTCGTTGAACGCAAGTTTCATGGTGATAGAGTTACCTTCTCACTGTTAAGGGACGGGAAGTTGATATCCGTTGTGGTAGAACTGAAAGGCGCCTGGCCGTATTCGATATTAGCAAATAAGTATAATGTGAGACCTGAATTTATTATGTTTGCCGGATATTTATTTCAACCGCTGGATCGAAATTTTCTGAATGCTTATAAATCTAAAGATTTGGATCTTAATTATCATTATAGTCACTTTGTAAAAAATGAATTATATCTGGAACGCCCGCAAATTGTTGTATTAAGTTCAATAATGCCTGATCCTGTTAATAGTTACGGCAGCGAATTTGTGAATTCTATTATTGATGAAATTAACGGCATCAAAATTAAATCGCTTCGGGATGTTGCTGAGGTTTTTGGTAAAAAAAGTGAATTTTACGTCGTTAAATTTCTGAATTCGGGTAAACCACTGATAATTGAAGAGCGTTTAGTAGATGCTGCCCAAACGAGAATTAAAAACCAATATAATGTTTTTGAAGATTCTTATATCAACCATTCGAACTAATGTCAGGTTCCTGAGAATGTTACTGTCAAACTATATAAATCAACCTAAGTTTTTTCAGGTCTTTTTGATATTTTCCATGATGCTGCCAGTCATTCAGGCAGAGAATGTTGATAAATTAAAGCAATCAATGGTTCGTGTGTCAGTAACGAGTCAATCCTACAGCTTTGTTCGCCCATGGGAGAAGAAACGGCCAGAGTCGAAACGAGGTATTGGTGTTATTATTGAAAAAAATTTAATACTCGTCACAGCAGCTTTAGTCGAAAATGCGACCTATCTGGAACTCGAGAAATTGGAGACCGGCGAAAAAAGTCCCGCAAAAATTATAGCAGTTGACTATTCTGCAAATTTGGGTTTAATCGCCCCGGTAAGAGATGACTTTTTATGTAGCAATTGTAAGCCAATACCGATCACAAAGAAGAAGTCTAAAATCGGAGACACATTTTCAGTTTGGCAGTTTGAAGAAAATGGTACGCCGATTGTCGGAAATGCTACATTAAAATCGGTTCATGTAGAAAGTTACCCGTACAATCGTGGTTCATTGCTGGTTTTTGAAATCAAGGTTTTATTGTCCCGGGCAGGAGGGAGTTATACACTGCCAGTTCTCTGTAAAGGTAAATTGGCAGGATTGATGATGCGGCATAATCAGGGAAACGAGACGATGACCTTGGTGCCGTCTCCAATTATTATACATTTTATCACAGATTATAATGATGGTAATTATAATGGATTCCCCAGAGCCGGATTCGGAGTTTTAAATTTAGAGGATCCTCAGACCCGGCGATATTTAGGTGCGGATCATCATGATTCTGGAGTTTATGTTGAGAAAGTTCAGCCTGGAAGTGCTGCATTCGAAGCAGACCTCAAAGTTGGTGATGTCCTGTTGGCTATAGGAGATTACACTATTGATAAATTCGGACAATACAAAGATCCGGACTTTGGCAAATTGTTATTGTCACACCTTGTGACAGCGTGCTCATATGTCGGGGATTTTCTGAATTTCCGAATTTTAAGAGACAAAAAAGAAATAGATTTAAAGCTGAAGTTGAAACCGTTTAATTCTGAAGAATACGCAATTCCCCCATTCAAAGTAGATAAAAAACCCAAATATACGATTGTAAGTGGTCTTGTTTTTCAAGAACTTTCCCGAGAATATTTAAGAGAATGGGGGGCTAATTGGTTTACCTCAGCACCTCAGGAATTTGTCTATTTCGATATCAACCAATGGGAATTAATTCCATTAGGTCAGAAGTTTGTCTTTTTAAGTCAGGTTTTACCTTCTGAAGGTAATATTGGTTATCATAATCTGCGATTTTTACGTGTTACTGAAATTAATGATATGCCAATAAATCGGATAGAGGAGATCGACGACGCAATTGCTAAAAATTCTACTCCGTACATTAAGGTTGAATTTGAAAGTTCACCCAGGGTTATTTATCTGGATGCGAAACGTCTTGAGAATGAAAATGAAAAAATTCAGGAGCGCTACGGGATATCCAGCCTGACTCAGTTTTGATAACACGTATTACGATCAACGTCTTAAATTTTTTCTTTCAATAATGTTTCTATATCCATTTAGAATTTATTATGTTTTCGCAGGTTCCCTGAGCAGACAGATTCCTGATACCCCTAGAATAATCAATATGATGCCGAGCGAAAATCGATTAAATTCGGACCATTTTGGGCCGGGTTTAAGTCGTGAATCCTGTGGATTTTCGGGATTATAATACACAACAACAGATTTTCCAATTTGATTGTCACTGATTGTTTTATAGGCGACTTCTTTTCGAGAGCTTTTCATACCAAAGCCGGGAACCTGCATAGTTGATTTATCAGTGTAGTTTATGTCATTGACACGGTATTTGTAATAGACTAACGGGATATACATCCGTCGTTCGATAACCTCATTATGGATGATCGTTCCTGTTATTGCAGGCCATTTTTTTCGTTTCATTCCATCCAGTATGTTGCTTAACTCCAGTCTCATCATTATCATGCCGGCGATGATAATTGCGAAAAGGACGCCTGAAATTTTTAATTTGTTTTTTGAATTACTCATTAATATTCATACATCGTGTTTTAAATATAAAAAACTGATGAAATTGGTATACAGACAGTTTATATAAAGCCAAATCAAATCATTTAACTGTGAGATTTTCAATTCAAATGAAATTATATAAAAATATATGATACTGTACCACCCTGCGTTCCTTGCAGCTGTCAGTTTATTATCGTTATTTACCAACATATAAGTTTGTAAAGGAAGACGTTATAAAGCAAGTGAAGTTTGATATTACGCACGATAATTCGGAATTTGAGATCATTATTCAGTAGTGTCTGAATAACTTTGGAATTTAATAATGACTCTTAGAATAAGATTCTTATAAACCCGTAGGTATATCAATAAATTCACAATTTATTGATATACCTGTTCTATTCTTTCTAAAACTGCAAGTATGCCGGGTACTTCGGTTTTGTAATGACCGCAGGTAATTACAGTCATATCCAATTCCTTAATAATATGGTAATAGGTATGATCCCCTTCACCGGTTATTAAGCAGTCCAGCCCTAATCGTTTACATTCGTAAATTGCACTTAAACCTGACCCGGATATAATACCGATTCTCTTCAATTTTTTATCATTAAAATCGTAAACTCTGGATTGGGTTTTTAGCTTTTCATCAAGCATATCAGCAAGTTCCGTTGATGTACCGGGGCTGCTTAGGTCTCCATATACACCTATTTCAACATTTGCATATTCAGCAAAGCAGGTCTGATTTTCCAGATTGACTGCCTTTGCAATTTGAGAGTTATGACCCAGTTCACGGTGGGCATCAAGAGGTAAGTGAGAAGCATATAAAGAAATTTCGTTTTGAAATAATACTTTGAATCGGGATGCAATATTGCCTGTAAAAAATTTTATTCCGTCACCCCAGCTTTCACCGTGGTGGACAAGAATAAAATCGGCTGATTTCTTTATGGCCTGCTGGTATAATTCTAAACATGCATCAACCCCGCCAATTACTCTTGAAACACTTGATTTACCTTCTATCTGCAGACCGTTATTTGACTTATCTTCTGGAATTGCCTGATTATTTAATAAATCATCGAGATAGAAAGTTAAGGTGGTTCGTTCTGTCATTAACCAAGCTTTTTATGAATATGAGTGATGCCGGTTTCACCCAGTTTGGCTTTAAGGCGGTCATTGATATAACCGGAGTCCGGTGCATCCGGTGCATGCTGATTTTGCCACAATTTTCGGCTGGCTTTCAATACATCTCCTCGTGTCACAACTCCAATCAATATATCTTCTTCTACAACTGGAATACGGCGGAATGATTTTCGCAGAAAAATTTCGGCTGCAGCAAAAATGTCTTTATCAGGAGTAATCGTCGTTAATTTTCTGGACATATAATTATGGACTTTCCCGGCAGGTAAATCATAGAAAGCTCCGTTTGCAAGAATTGACATGCAGTCTTTTGCGGTTAACACTCCAACCAATTTTTTATAGTGACCATCACGATCAACAACCGGGGCACCCGAAATTTTGTGATCTAAAAGTAAATTAATCGCCGTAAAAATTTCCATTGTCTCGGTTACGGTTACTAATTTTGTAGACATAAAGTCTTTAACAATAGGGATCTTTTGCATGATAATGACCTGGCTTGTATGGAAAATTTAATGGTTAATCCTATTTCATACGGATAACCTTACAACAAATATGGTGTAAGATAATATCAATTTAAGGAGGTTGCAAGGAACTTATCAACATTCGATCGAAGTCAGTTAACACTCCCTTCTGAACATTATTCATAATTGTCAAAGAGACAAATAGCTGTATACTGCGGATTGTTTGTAAATGGTCTGTTTAATCCTAAGTTATTGGGTTAGATGGAGTCTATTCGGTTATCTTCGATAATATGGTATCTGAGCACCTTTTTAAAATACACCCGTGTGTCGGATCGTTGATGCATTATGAATATTTTTAAGATTGTGCCAAATATTAATGGCTTGTTCTCCATGAAGAATCAATTATATCGGGTGGCGATTCTTTGTTACTATTAAAAATAATTAGTTTATTTGTCATATGTGTAAAACAGTTGAAAAATCATTTATCATTCAAAACAAATATGGGATGCATGCAAGACCGGCATCATTATTGGTAAAAACTGCGGTTGCATTTGACTCGGAGATTTTCGTATTAAAAGGAAAAATTGAAGGGAATTGTAAGAGTATTATGGATGTTTTGATGTTGGCTGCTGAGCATGGCGATGAATTAAAGATTATTGCAAAGGGCGGGGATGCTCGCCTTGCGATGGAGGAATTAGAAAAACTTTTTGACAGTAATTTTAATGAGTAATCAAACAAGATGTCAGCCGTTAAAAATTAAGAATGATATTTGCCGGGTATGGACTGCCGTCAAGACGAAATCCAGATGTGAAAAAAAGGTTTCAGCACTATGTGACAGGAGAGATATTCCTCATTATTTGCCTCTGCAACGAAATATCAGACATTACAAGAGTAAACGTGTTGAGTCCATGGTTCCCATATTTTCGGGATACATCTTTATTCACCTTGACAGTGCCGCGAAAAAAATTGTCGAAGAATTTCGACATACAGCACAATTGCTTATACCTGATAAGAGAATGGAACACCTGTTAATTACAGAGTTAAATAATATCGAATTAATCATAGCAGCAACATCTGCCGGTGAGTTAATTGTCCGACCCGAAATGGTGCCTGGTCAATCTGTAATTATTAAATCCGGCAGTTTAGCGGGTTTAAGTGGGATTGTCAGTCGACGAAATAACAAAACTCGTGTTTCTGTTAATGTTGAAATGATCGGTTTTTCGGTGAGTCTTGATATTGATGTATGTGAATTAGAGATTAATTATTAGGATTTAATTTCCAGGAAAATTCTTAATTATGGCTCTTAAGTTTCCAGATCGTTACGAATCTGATTATTTGATAATTGGCAGTGGCATTGCCGGTTTATTTGCTGCAATCAAGGCATCTGAATTGGGTTCAGTAATTATTTTGACTAAAAAAACTGTCCTGGATTGCAATACTGTCCGGGCCCAGGGTGGAATTGCATGTGTTACAGATCATGGAGATAATTTTGACAGTCATATTAATGACACCATTATTGCCGGTGCTGGATTATGTAATAAAAGGGTTGTCGAAAAAATTATTCAGGATGCACCCTCACGGATAAATGATTTATTAGATCTCGGTGCAAAATTTACGCGGAGGCGGGATCTTCAGGAGAGGGTATCAAATGAAGAGAATAATGAATATGATCTCGGTAAAGAAGGAGGTCATTCAAAGCGACGCATTTTGCACAGCGGAGACATTACAGGTGAGGAGATCATGCGAATTCTTTATGATGCCTGTAAGCGGAATTCAAATATCAAAATCCTTGAATCTTTTCAGGCTGTTGACCTGATATCGTCAAAAAAACTCGGGTTAAACGGAAAAAACCAATGTTTAGGTGCGTATGCATTAAATAACCGTTCAAATAGTGTCCATACGTTCCATAGTAAGTTTGTACTGCTCGCAACCGGTGGTGCCGGCAAGGTGTACCTTTATACAAGCAATCCCGATGTTGCATGTGGAGAAGGAATTGCAATGGCATATCGAGCTTATGCTAAAATTACAAATATGGAGTTTTTCCAGTTTCATCCCACCTGTTTGTATAATCCAAAAGCAAGAGCGTTTTTGATTAGTGAAGCTGTACGGGGAGAAGGAGCTATTTTAAAAATCAAGGATAGAGGTACCTATATTGATTTTATGAATAGTTACCATGAATCAGGCAGTTTGGCTCCTCGAGACATTGTTGCCAGGGCTATTGACAAAGAATTGAAAAGAACCGGGCAACCGTGTGTTTATCTTGATGTGACCGGCCATTCGGAATCTTATCTGCACAAACGGTTTCCCAATATTTTCGATACATGTCTGGAATTTGGATTTAATATGTCCAAAGATTTTTTACCTGTTGTTCCGGCAGCCCATTATTGCTGTGGCGGTGTGCAGACAGATGTCAACGGTAAAACGTGTGTTAATAATCTCTTTGCAATAGGTGAAGTTGGATGTACCGGATTTCATGGAGCGAATCGATTGGCAAGCAACAGTTTACTGGAAGCCCTGGTTGTTTCAAATAATGCGATAGAAGAATCCAAAGGAATGTTGCAGAAGTGTGTAAAAAATGAGTCAGGCCGCAGCCTGTACAATGATATCCCGGACTGGAGTAGCGGCGATGCAGTTGATGCTGATGAATTAGTTGTGATCTATCACAACTGGGATGAAATTCGGCGATTCATGTGGGATTACGTCGGTATCTACCGCACCACAAAACGGTTACAGCGGGCAAAAACCCGTATTCGTAATATCAGAAAAGAAATTGAACATTTTTATTGGGATTTTACTATTACAGCAGATTTAGTCGAACTTAGAAATTTGGCCTCGGTCGCAGAAATGATCATAGATTCAGCCTTGGAAAGAGAGTGCAGCATTGGGTTACATTATAATATTGACTATCCCGATGCTGATGAAGCGATGATGCAAAAGGAGATCGTATTGCAAAGATTTGAAACTGCTGGAAAGTCATCAAAATATAGTGCAAGAGTCTAGGAAATTAATCTATGGCAGTAGTGACGGCTCTGCTGATTTACTTTACGCTATTGGTGTATTTATTCCAGATCCTGTTCTTTGGTTTTCGTTAGATTCTGAAACGTCATTTATCATTGTTAGTTCATTGGAATATAATCGAGTAAAAAAAGAAGCCGGGGATCATGTATGTGTTTTAAGTTACACTGAGGCAATAAAACAGTTTAGTTTGAATGATCTCTCCCCAGAATCTCAGATAATAGGCATAAGTAAATATTATCGGATTCGAAGATGGCTGGTGCCTTCTGAATTTCCACTGGCAATAGCGAGGAAAACTGAAGTAAAAGGTATAAAAATAGAGCCTGTGAAAGCACCCTTTTTTGAAAAAAGGGAATTCAAATCGACAGCTGAAATTAGAAAAATTAAGGACGGTGTCCGATTAGCAGAATTGGGACTTGAAAAAGCACTTGGTATTATCCGTGAATCTAAAATTATTGATGGCGTACTTCATTGGAACAATCTCGTTCTCACATCAGAGATTATAAAAGGGGAAATTAATTCAATAATTTGCAAAAATGGCGGTTCTGCAAGTCAAACCATCGTGGCATGTGGTAGACAGTCTGCAGATCCTCATTGTACTGGATCAGGCAAATTATTCGCAAATCAACCGATTATAATTGACATTTTTCCCAGAGTTGCTTCGACCGGTTATTACGGTGACCTGACCCGAACCGTTGTAAAAGGAAGTGCACCAGAAATTGTATGGAAAGCATTTGATCTGGTATTGAATACGTATCAGGATGCACAGAGAAAAATTAAATCTGGTGTAAATGGGAAAACGATTCATGAGAACATCGTTGACTCGTTTGAGAAAGGAGGTTTTAAAACAGACTTAACAGCAAGTGTCCCTTGTGGATTCATTCATGGGACCGGGCATGGATTGGGTCTGGAAATTCATGAGAGACCGCGTATTAATAGTCATAGATATATATTAAAAAAGGGGCACGTTGTTACTGTTGAACCGGGTTTATATTATCCGGAATGGGGAGGCATTCGATTAGAAGACGTCGTTGTTGTCAGAAAAAAAAGTCATAGAAATTTAACCGTCGCACCTGTTTATTTAGAAATACCATAATGAAGACAAATACTATACCTGTTTGTTTAACTGTTGCGGGCAGCGACAGTGGTGGTTGTGCCGGAATACAGGTTGATCTGAAAACTTTTGAATACTTTAATGTTTTTGGTACAAGTGTTATTACCACGGTAACTGCACAAAATCCGAAAGAAGTTCAGTCTATCCATCCCGTGCCGGATGCAGAAGTAACAAGTCAGCTTAAGGCTGTTTTTGATATGTTTGATATTAGAGCAATTAAAACAGGAATGCTATATTCTGAGAATATTATTTGCAGATTATTAGAATTTCTGGAACATATTAATTATGACGATTTTCTTATCATTGACCCTATAATGGTTGCTGGCTGTGGTGACCCTTTATCTAAGGTTAGTCGTTATGGATTTATAACGGGTAAACTTTTGCGGGCATCTGACTTAGTTACACCAAATCTTGCTGAAGCAGAAGTCTTACTGGGGCGGACACTGAAATCGTATTCAGATATAATTATTGCAGTCAGAGAACTTTCTGAAATGTTCAAAACTAATGTCTTGTTGAAAGGTGGGCATTTTAAACACGAAATGGCAAGCGACTGGTATTGTGATGGTGATGAAATCTACGAAGTTTCATGTCCGTATTTAAAGGTGAAAACAACCCATGGTACAGGATGTCGGTTATCGTCGGCGATTGCCGCAAATGTGGCAATTGGGAAGTCTATTTTTGAGTCAGTGAGAATTGGGAAAATTTATGTATATAGAAATTTGAAACACATTCTTCAGGTTGGAAATCAGTGCTTTGCACTTGGTCAACCGGTGGATATGAATGCACCTGAACTGAATATAACTAAGCTTAAAAATTGAAAAACGGTATCGGCGGATATAAGCCAGATTCTGTATTCAAAATCTATTTAAGAATATAAACCTGTAAACAGGAATACATCAGTGATAGTATTCTGAATGATGGCCATTAATCTTTGCGGTCTACCCAAAACTTTTTCTTGCGAATTGATGCGGGCAGCATCTCGTTTTTTATTTGACCTTGCTTCGGGAGGGGTTTACCCGGCAATCAGGCTTACGCTCTAATCCGGTGGGCTCTTACCCCACCATTTCACCTTTTCCTGTACAATGTATTTGTACAGGTAGTTTAATTTCTGCGGCACTTTCCTGATAGAGACATATTTTTCCCTATATCCTGAATTTCTTCAGGACTCCCTGCCCTTGGAAGTCCGGACTTTCCTCTTCATTAAAATTTCAATGAAGCGACCATCCTCCACCGATACCGAAAGGTTGGACACTACTCTTGTCTAAAAACTTGTGTTTTAGTGATTCTAATTAAATATCGAACTATAAAATTAATCAATTCCTTCTATAGATTCCAGGGAATCAATTTCAATGACTGGTCTGGGCCATCCTTTTAACCAACGCTGTCGACCCTTTAATTTTACTTTCTGCCGGTTCCAGTCATCCAGATTAAAATTTCCTGAACTTAAATATGCTAATGGATAATATTGTGAATCAATACTGATTGCGATTGAATATGTAAATGGTTTGTGATCATCACCAAGCAAAATAATTGTTCCAGTTTTTTCCACTTTTTTTGACTTCCCAATATAGGTAAGAGTTGGCTCGACTGGCTTTCCTGCCAGGGGAGCAACTCTATTAGATTCAGTAGGTTCTTTGATATCTGATTCGTTCTTATCATGTCTCTGAGAATGTTTCTCCTCCAATGGTTTTTGGGAAGAGTGGGAATTTATTTTTTCAACCGTAGAAGAATCGGGTGTAGACGAAGGATTTTTTACCATTTCCTTACGCACGTAATTTCTGTGAATCCAGACAATCGCATTATCCGGGGGGATGATTTTTACCCATTTGTCTTCGTAGACTTTTACTTTTTGTACAGTGTAATTTTTAACGAGTGTTGTATAAGTGGAAAATATTGTTCCAGGTCCTGAATAAACGAATGTTTTATCAATCGTCTTGTTTTCAGAATCCAATTTATTTTTGGAGATCCAGGCTTCAGCATGATGCGGGGCACTTATACCTAACCATTCGCCCTGTGTTTTTTTAATATCTATTATGTCTCCTTTTCTTAATTGACACACGACTTCAAATTTAACCGCCGGTTTTGCACGAACATTAAGGATATTCGCAATAATTTCCCCCTTAACATATTGTTTAGAGCCATCGTTACCGGCTGCTTCGCAGTAGGCAACACTGAACAACTGAAAAATTGTACAGAATATTAAAACAATTCTCGTTTCTTGAATTTTATATGTCATAATTTTAATGGATTAAAAATCGTAAGAAAATAAAATATTATTGTTTGTAACAAGCAAGGACGGGAGTTAGTAGTATGGCCGCTTTATATTTTAACCGCAAAACGGGGTTGTAGCGCAACTGGTTAGAGCACCACACTGTCACTGTGGAGGTCGCGGGTTCGAATCCCGTCAACCCCGCCATTTTTCCTCTTTCTATGTTCTCATTGAATACGATAATTTGTCATTGTATTTGATTTTTCAACTAATTTTTGAATGATATATCAACATTTTAGTCTGCCCTGATTAACTTGAAGAAGCATAATTTACAATGTCTGCTGCAATTGAATCCAGGGTTATATTGCCGCCTGTATTGTTTAGAGTCCAGATTCGACCCCATTGATAATCTTCAATTTTTTCTTCTAACAGTTTTTTACGTTCTGCAGTTGATATTTGCCTTTCTATTTTCTCAAGTGCATCGTGTTCTGAAATGCTATAGATTTCCATCAGTCTCTTTAATCTTACTTTTTTAGAAGCATTGACTAAAATGACATTATTATTAACCAGATTTGTCCAATTTGCTTCAACTAATATGGCTCCTTCAATTATATTTATTCCTAATGGAGTTTCTCTTGTTTCTTCGTATAACCTGGCAAGCATAGGTTCATGCATCAATTGATTTAATTCAGTTAATGATGCTGCATCTGAAAATACTATTTTCCCCAATTTCTGTCGATCAATCGTTCCGTCCTTCTTTAAAATTTTCTTCCCAAATCGGCTAACAATTTTTTCTCTGGTTTTTTGATAAATAGAACCGTCCGTTGCTTCTAATACATGATGACCTATCTCGTCCAGGCTTATGTATGATGTTGTAACTTGTTGATTAATTGTTCCCACTAACTTCTTTGCAATATATGTTTTTCCTGCTGCGATGCTGCCGGCGACTCCAACTGTGAACTTTCCCAGTATTTTTTTTTCGAGTCTTTCTTTTACACACAGTGGGCAATAATCACTGACATCTCCTCCTTCTTCAACGATTGCCTTGACTATCCCTGAACTTATGTGAGATAATTGGCGGCGTGTTGGGAAAAAGACCGTATCAACAGATGGGTGCAGCGTTTGGCTAACTGCAAATTGAACTAATTCACCCTCTAAGTCAGAATTATTTCGAACACCGCGTATAATTACATCGAAATCATTTCTATAAGCAAACTCTCCAAGTAATCCTGAAAAACTCAAACATTTAACATTCTGGAACTGATGCAGACATTTTTTCGCTAAATCAAGTCGTTCTCTGACCGTTAAAAGATAGTGACCGGTTTTACTGGGGTTTTCACCTATTGCGACCGTTACTTCATCATATGTTTGGGCAGCACGTTTGACAATATCGATATGTCCATAGGTTATTGGGTCACCTGAAAATGCGTAAATTGCTTTCAAATTTTATAGTCCTCCAATTTGGGTCAAATATTTAGTGTGACGTTATAATGTGAGGTAACATTAGGCAATTGGCAAATTTTTACTCTGAATCGAATTGTGTTTTAGAAATTCAGATTCCTCATTTGAGGCGGGAATTTACTAAACCTCTTAATTAAGAGGTTAACTGACCTTATCAGTAAAATATTAGTGCCGGCTGGTTTTCGATTTATTTATTAGATTTTAACCGCGAATTATCGACAAGACCTGGGGAGGGTTGTCATTTTTAATTCTTCAAATATCTTCGAGGCATTCGTAAGCAGTAACCATTCCGAAATCAGGCATCTTCACGCTGCCCCGTTCATCCGCCATAATATTTTGTGGTTTAATATAACGATGGATAGCGGGATAACTGGACCATAGAAAATGAAGTCGGGAGTCTGAACTCCTTGATCACAATGTCTGCGAATCATAGCATGACTTATTTATTCTGGATTGGAATGATTCAATTAATGCGACTGTAATCCAACAATGAATTCAGCCCGCCGATTTTTTGAATGGATTGACTCGGAGTCACCACTTTGCAGTGGTTTATCTTCCCCATAGGAAATTGTTGTGATCCGTTGATCATTTATTGCCAATTTTTCCAAATACTTTTGTACTGCAATCGCTCTTTTTTCACCCAATACTCTATTATACTCTTCACTGCCACGTTCATCACAATGTCCTTCAATTATTAAGGAATACCTGGGATGTTCTAAGAGATATTCTGCAAGTTTTTCTAATTTTATCCGCTCGGTTTCGCCGATAAATGATTGATTATAGGCAAAATGAATTGGGGTCCAGCGCCGATCTTCAATTTTCTCAAAATTATCTTCCTGAGAATCCGGAGCTGTGCCACTAAATACTTGCCATTTTAAATCAACAGGAATTAATGGAACTGGATTTTCGTCTTCAACACTGTCACTGAAGGGAATGAGTTCTGCGATATTTGATTCCTTTTGTTCATCTTGGTGATCAGTTACAGGATTTGATGATATCGGATCATAGACTCCAGGCTGATAATTCAGGTCTAATTGCGGTTTATTGCACCCCGCGAATAAAACACCGCTGAACAGGAGAATTATAACAAATTTGTGATCCATGATGTACTCCTTGTTATATTAGTGGAAAATGATCCTGATCTCAGCCGTTGAACTATAGGGAGAATCAAGTTTGACTAAGATTGTGTAAAATATACAGACACAGATAAAATTATTATTGTTGGTAACGCTTCATTAATGTTTTATATATATGGAATATATTCGATTTCAAGTGGAAATTAAAATTCTAAGTATCAATTTTTACCGTATCAATTATTCTTGAAGGTTATTACTTGAATGAAGACGATTAATTTTGAGTTAGTTTTTTTTGACAATCATTATGTTTAGCGTATTTTAGGGCGGTTTAAATCGTTTGTGATGGTAATATTCGGTCAAATTTTTTAATAGAGGCGTTATGGCTTCAGTTAATTCTAAATTGATTATTTTGTCAGAACAGCTTGAAGGTCAGAAAATTCATGAATTGTCTGAACAGATGTACAACATTGGCCGTATTGAGGAACGATCTGTTTGCATTCCTGATACAACGGTAAGTACAACTCATTGTGAGTTAGTTCGAAATGAAGAAGGTTCATACAGGGTTGTTGATCTGGGAAGTTCTAATGGTACACGAATTAATGGAGCACTGATCACCGGGCAGACATTAAATCACGGCGATATGCTTCAAGTTGGAGGAATTGAAATATTATATCATTCTGATGATGAAGATGGAGGCACTGGGCAAACTGCAGCAACCGGGATTAATTTGGAGGATACTGCAGGGGGATTGCAAATTCAGGATTTAGGCAACGTCGATCCATTTAAAAAAGGAAACAGAAAGAGCAATAGTAAAATTGTAAAAATAGTACTTACAGCTACATTTTCCATATTGGGGTTGATTGTTTTATTGTCCTTAGGGAAACTAATTCTTAAAATGTTTTAAGTGTAAAAAATAACTGATTATCAATGCTGATGTGCCCTGTTTGTTGCATGCATCATTACTGCATGCCCATCTTCTTCCATTCTCGACCTTAATTTTAGCCTGTATTTTGCTCAAGAGTACGTCTGGAAGTATGTCAGTGATCGCTATTTTTTTTATTTTGAATGCATATGAGGGGATAGCAGAACTATACTCTTTAGAAAAATGCAGCTCGAAAAATTATTTTATCTTTGCTTGTTGTACCATTAATGTAGCGGGTTGACTGTCGAGTTTGTTAAAATTTTAATTTCAATCACCTTACAGCATGTCAGGCAGAATAACGATGGTATTTTTATGTTTCATTTTTAGCGTAACTTGTGCAGTATGACATAGTGTGTATGTGTGATAAAAAGAGTGATTTCGAGATGATCAGATTTATATAGATTAAGGATCTAAATTTATGCCATTACATGAAAATGATAGGGAAAAGCCTATATCTGAAAAAGAACCACGAGAATCCCGAGATGATGATTCAGGACATGGAACTGATGGAAAAAGTAGAAAGCTCGAGTCAAAATTCAATTCTCCATCTCCTCAGGGTTATGTCGTTTGGCTGATAATTTTACTGGCAATTCCGCTTGGTCTTTTTTATTTTCATAATCAGGAGGAAGCCGATACTCTGAAGAGTTCAGAATTCGAGTCTGCGTTACAGGAAGGCAGAATTGTCAGTGTGGTAATCCAGCATGAACCCGCATCAGGCAGTAGAAAAATTATTGGGGATTATCGACCTGATGACAGTGCTGTCACACGAAGATATAAGCTGGAAGTAATCTATACCGATGCGTTAGATCAGTTGATTCGCGAGAGTTGTGATGACAGGAAAACTGAAAATGTATCGAATTTCTTCGGCAATTTAATGATCTCATTATTTCCTATTCTTCTGCTTGTTCTAATCATTTATATTCTTTTTGCCCGTCAAATTAAAACCGCGGGAAAGAGTGCCTTTCAATTTGGAAAAAGTCGGGCAAGACTTAACCAGAATTCTGAAAAGATTACGTTTTCTAATGTTGCAGGTATTGAAGAAGCAAAAGAAGAAATCGAAGAAATAATCGAGTATCTGAAGGACCCGGAAAAATTTCATCGGCTTGGCGGTAAAATCCCACGTGGAGTGCTTATGGTTGGACCACCGGGCACAGGAAAAACATTATTAGCTAAGGCAATTGCCGGGGAAGCGGACGTACCTTTTTTTAGTATTAGTGGATCAGACTTTGTTGAAATGTTTGTTGGAGTGGGTGCAAGCCGTGTCAGAGATATGTTTGAACAGGGAAAGCGTAGCTCCCCATGCATAATTTTTATCGATGAAATCGATGCAGTTGGGCGTTCCCGATTTAGTGGAATTGGCGGCGGACATGATGAACGTGAACAAACCTTAAATGCCCTTTTAGTTGAAATGGATGGATTCGAGGGGGATTCCGGAGTTATTGTAGTTGCTGCGACAAACCGACCGGATGTGCTGGATCCTGCATTGCTGAGACCCGGACGGTTTGACCGTCAGATAACCATAGACCTGCCGGATGTAAAAGGACGTTTTGGGATACTTAAGGTTCACGTTAAGAAGGTTAAAATAAATGAAGAAGTTGATCTTAATATCATTGCCAGAGGAACGCCGGGATTCAGCGGAGCGGATTTAGCTAATTTGATTAATGAAGCTGCTTTGCTCGCTGCCGGAATGGATAAAAAAGCCATAGAAATGGATGATTTGGAAGAGGCCAGGGATAAGGTTCGATGGGGTAAAGAACGAAGAAGCCGTAAAATGGACATTAGGGATCGAGAGATTACAGCTTACCATGAAGCCGGACACGCACTCGTGTCTCTGTATTGCAAACTTGCTATGCCACTGCATAAAGTTACAATAATACCTCGGGGATCTGCTTTGGGTGCAACAATGTATTTGCCTGAAAAAGATCCGATTCATCTTTCCCGATCTGAAATTTTAGATACGATATCGACTATTTTGGGGGGGCGATATGCTGAGAAGTTAATTTTTGATGAAATAACCAGTGGTGCATCAATGGATATTAAACAGGCTACTGGTTTGGCTCGTAATATGGTGTGTGTATGGGGGATGAGTGAGAATTTAGGATTTCTCAGTTATGACACACGGGAGGAACATATATACGTTGGCAGGGACATTACACGGAAAGTTGATTACAGTGAAGTTACTGCTCGCGAAATTGATTTGGAAATAAAAAGCATCGTTGATAATGCAGCTGCAAGGACAGAGAAAATTTTGACGGATCATAAAGATCAGTTAGTTTTATTAGGTAAGACTTTACTTGAGAAGGAAACTATGGATGTTAAAGAAATTAAAATTTTGCTGGGGTTTCCTATTGATTCAGACAGTGAAGAGACATCAGATGCAGAAGATTCTAATAAGGAAACTGATGTCACAGAAGAAAATTAGAACACGGTTTGAGATCGACAAATTCAAAATATTCACTTTGGAGTGTAGATTGCGTCATTCTGAATGAGAATGACCTAAGAAATTACCCTTTTATCCGGGACTGTTAATCATCGTGTATACCTCTTAGATCGGTATGTTTTGCCAAATTCAAAATTTCGCTGTATTATTTGGAGTCTATATTGTTTTCACCTCCAATTAGTATAAGGAACATGGGGGATAGGTGTTTTTGGGTATCATTGGTTTTGAAGGTCGATTTGATTATGCTGCTGTTGGTGTCGTTACAAATTTATCTGCAAGAATATGCAGCAAAGCTGAAGGAAGACAAATTTTGGTTTCTCAAAATACGTATGAAATGGTAAAAGATCAGTTTGAAACTACTCCATGTGGTGAAATCGATTTCAAAGGGTTTTCAAAATTACAGTCGGTGTACGAAATTAATAATAAAAAATAAAATCTGATGAGTTTGATTACGTGACGGTAAGGCTGGAAAAACGAGTCAGGTTAGTTGAAAATAAAGTAAGACTTTAAGAAGGGTTTTTATTAATGAATACTAAATCTACTTATTCAATCGTAAAGTTAATGATTTTATTCATCATGATTTCGATGATGACATTTGCTGGAAATAAAGATGAAAATAGAGTTGAGGGAAGTCATTCTAAGGGTGTTATTAAAAAAGAATCTATAACAGAGTTGAAGACAAAGAAAGAGAGAAAATCACTAACAGATCTCCGGGATGAAATAAGAAAAATCAGTCAAAAAATCAACGCCAGGCGTCGAAGCTTATACAAGGAGGATGAAGAAATTAAAAACCTTCAAAATCAAATAAGTGATCTTCAAAAAAAGGTAAATCAGGTTATCTCTAATGATAAAGAATATACTGAATTGATGAAATCCCGGCAAAAATTACGAGAAGAATTAAACATCCATTATAAGAGCAGGAGATCTTCAAATAGAATGTCGAGGCCAGGAGGATCTGGTCGACCTGGAATGCGTACTCCAAGAAATTTAAACAAAAAATCAAGTGAGATGTCGCCGGCAGGCACTGAGGCTGATAAGAAGTAAATTTGATTTATTATTGAATCGTTTAGAGCCTGGGACGGGGTTGGATTTTTCGCTTTGTCGGAAAAATTGTTGGTGCTTCGGGGACAAAATACGACAATAAAACAAACAGTATGCAAACTGATATCGTCATGGTTTACACTACATTTTTTTTCAAAATAATAATAAAAATTGAATCTTAGCTATCTATTGAAATAACCTGTTTGTCTTTATAAAAACCACACGATTTGCATGCACAGTGCGGTAATTTTATTTCTCCACATTTCGGGCATGAAACCGTTTGTATTCCTTTGTATCGATTTGCCGCTTTTCGCTGTCTGCATTTTGTCTTTGAGACTTTTCTCTGTTGAACAGCCATTTTTATTCTCTCTTAATTGAAGATAATTTAATTCAGTTAACCCGTTTTATTCAAAAAATCAAAAGACCTACGGTAGTCTACACATTGGTGAATTCAATTTATAAAAAATGGAAAATTGATTTTTAAATTATGACTTATAGTGAATTTAAATTAATTTTACAGAATGAAAAAACTTATAAGTCTTCAGATAATAAGAGGTTTTTGATCAGTATAATACCTGGTTTTAAGACATTGTTTTTCTACTTACGTATATGTTTGGTGAACTACATTGCGTCCCGAAAATGCAAGAAAATGGAAAATTATTTTCACGAATGGGGAAGAGATTCCTACTCACATATCAAATCTGTTGAAGCTATAGGCGGGAAATTGCATCTGGAGGGTTTTGAGAATTTAGAAGATTTAAATAAACCTGTCGTGTTTATCGGTAACCATATGAGTTCATTAGAATCAATGATATTACCAGCGATAATATTGCCTTTCATGGAAGTAACCTATGTCATAAAATCTGCACTGTTAAACTATCCTTTATTGGGAATAATTCTGAAAAAAGTTGAGGCAGTAACAGTCTCAAGAAGCAACCCTAAGGAGGATTTTAAAAAAGTCTTTGATGTAGCGGGGAAAATGCTTCAAAATGGCCGATCAATAATTATTTTTCCGCAGCAGACACGATCATTTTCATTTAATCCCAGGAGTTTTAATTCAATCGGAATTAAATTGGCTAAAAAAGAAGGTGTTCCGGTTATCCCCGTTGCTGTTAAAACGGATTTTTGGTCAAATGGAAAAGTAATTAAAGACTTTGGCCCTGTGGACATATCAAAGACTGTTCGAGTTAGTTTTGGTGAGCCAATCAATATAAGTTCTAATGGTAAAACAGAACATAAAAAGGTGTTGGATTATATCGATTCACATTTGAAACATTGGAATGGAAAGAATGGTGCGGCTTAAACTCTCTAATGGTTTCTCTACCTATTCAAAAGTCCCAATATAGAATCAGGGTTAATCGTTTAAATTCGCCTTTGACAGGCTGAAATCACCAGGTTTTTACATAAACTTCGAAATGAGATATCTGCAACCTCTGCAGCCTTTGGGAGCAGGCTGTGCTGTGTGAATCCGGGAATGCTGTTTGCTTCTAAAACATATGGAGCAAATGTTTTTTGATCCAGCAGTATATCTACACGCAGCATATCTCTTGCATTCAGTTTTTCATATATTAATTCTGCCAGTCGTTGAATTTCGTGTTGTTTGCCAACGGGCACGCTTTTTGGGGGACATAAATATTCTGTATCACCATTAGTATATTTGTATTTTGCATCGAAATCGAATACGTCACCTGGCGGAATTATTTCTACAATAGGCAGTGCTTTCCCATAAAGCAATCCAACAGTAATTTCTATTCCTGTGAAGTAGGATTCTGCAATCAAATTAGTCTCAATGGTAAAGGCGTTTTTAAGAAAATTATCCCAATCGGATTGGTTGTTTATGATCGCTTGTCCGATTGTTGATCCACCGGTATTTTGTTTTAATATCACTGGGAAATCTAAATTTTCAGGTAATGACTGATCTTTGGATGTGATTAAACCTGAAGGTAAAACAGGTATTCCTGCATTTATTAACTCCAATTTTGATAAATGTTTGTTAATAATGATAGAACTGGAAAATGAATTGCATCCTACATAAGCAAAATTATTGTCTTCCAGTACTTTTTGCAGTTGACCGTCTTCACCGTAGTTTCCATGTAAAGCTGGAAATACAACATCAATATTTTCATCCAGATATAAATCAGCAGGATTAGAAAAAATAATCGTATGAACCGAAAAACCGCTTTCTGTAAGGGCATTTGCAATCGCTTGCCCGGAGTTTAGTGAAATTTCATTTTCACTTGATGGACCTCCCATTAATACAGCTACGCGAATGGTTGTTGGTTTGATGCAAATATTATCGTTATTTAACATTTGAAATAATTAGGCGAATTCTTGAATTAAAACTGGAACAAATTCAGTTATGTCTCCGGCACCCATAATGAGGATAATATCATCAGATTTTGATGATTTAGCAATACGTTTAGCCAGGCTATTCAAAGATTGATCGTGAAAAAATGCCGGAATCAAGTTTATTTTTTTCACAATATCCTGTGCAGAGACAGAACTCTTGTTCTTCATCCAGGCCTTAAATACGGGAATAACATATAATTCGTCGGCCTTACCTAATTCAGCGGCCAATTCGTCGCAATAGTGGCTAATACGTTCAACTCTGTGGGGTTGAAATATTAATTTGAGGTTTCTTGAAGGATAACGTTCTCTTATTGCATCAACACATGCTTTTACTTCATTGGGGTGATGGGCATAATCTTCATAAATTAATAACTTCTTTGATTTATATCTTAAAGAGAGTCTACGGTCTACTCCCTGGAACGTTGACATGCTCGACACTGAATCTTTGAAATCAATACCAAATTGTTCTGCCATTATAATTGCAAATAAAGCATTAATTCTGTTATGTCTCCCTAATAAAGGCAGTGTAGATACCCGGTTTAAATTTTGTTCTCCAATGAAACGACAATTTTTATGATCCGAAAACATCGATCGGGAATCAGGGCTGTCCTTTGTTAAAAGAACATGTGTTGAAAACGCAAATCTCCGAAAAGATTCAAATAAGCCCTGGATGGAGTGATAATTCCAAAAATGATCATTGTCGATATTTGTTATAATGCCATAGTTACACTTTATATGTGATAATGTCCCATCGCTTTCATCTGCTTCAGCGACGAGTATATCTCCGGCACCTGCAGTTGCATAATCCTTAATATTGTTTACTCTTCCTCCAATCAGATATGCAGGGGATTTATTATTTTGAATCAGTATATGGGCAAGCATTGATGCCACAGTTGTTTTTCCGTGAGAACCTGTAACAGCAATTGTTGAAGGGAAAAACGATGATAGTTTTGCTAAAAAAATACCACGTTTTAATGACTTGATAGACTGTTCTTTAGCAAATGACAATTCTGGATTTGTAATTGTTATTGCTGATGAATATACAATTATATCCGGACTGGTGATATTTTGGTGGTTATGTCCAATTTCAACCGTAATGTGTTTAGATCTTAAAAGAACTGTGTTGTTTGATTCAATGATATCAGAGCCGGTAACTTTTACGCCTGACTCGTGAACGAGCAACGCAATGCCACACATACCCGCTCCGCCTATACCGATAAAATGAATATGATTCCATGGAATACGATTCAATATTTAAGTGCTTTCGTTTCTAAAATTTTTTACTGTTGTATCTAATTAACTGTAAAAAAAACAGGTAAATGATTATGTATTTCACAGTCAACTTATGGCTATTCCCAAACGAATGAAGAGTAGTAAAAGATAACGTACAATTTCTATTGATCCACTTTAATAAAACGAAATCTACTGAGCCGAATATGAGCATGAAAAAGTTCAACTTCTTTGTATGTAAAACATAAAAGTATTTGCAATACTTAGAAATTTTTTGTTTTACATCTTGAATTTTAACCTGGCTATAGGAATTTATAGACCTGCAAAATAAATATTTTTATGTTCAATGAGTAAATCGCGTTGAGGAATCAGTAAAAAAATGCCGAATAACAAAACAGTTAGAAAAAGAATCAAAGTTACAAACGAAAGAACAATACGAAATAAGTCTCGTAAATCAGCGATAAAGACTTTCGAAAAAAAATTTCATTCTGAAGTCAAAAATAAGAACTTTGATTTAGCTAAAACTCATTTAAGCAATGTATCGTCGCTTTATGACAGAGCTGCGAAAATCGGTATTATTAAAAAGAATCATGCAAATCGGAAGAAATCAAGATTAGCGTTGTTCCTTCAAAAAGCGAGTACCAGTTAGTATATAACCAAATTGGTTTTTATGGTATTGTTCAGTCCATTCAGTTTTTACTTCCTTTTACTTCCCTCCCTTTAAGTCGCACTTATTTATTTGTCCAGTTCGATATAAATAACTCCTAATGTGGTAATATTGAAGAATCTCTTACACTGGAGTTTGGGCTGTAGTGTGATACTTTTTTATTTCACAGACTAAAGCATGACTTTAACGTGTTCCTTTACTCAATAAATATCGTTTTTCTCTTGAGTGTTTATAGTGACTGATACGGGCAGGTACCACGGGAATTAAACTCAGTTGCTGCATGCTGATAAATTGAGTCAGACATGCCGGTAAAAAATTACACAATTCGTATCATGTATACCACTCATTCTTTGTGGAACGTGGTTTTTTTAAAATGTACATTCGAAATAAATTTAAGTGGTATCGTACAATTCTCATCAATTATAAAATATTAATTCTATTCTCCGGAAGTTATGTCTACAGAAAATTTATCGGAAATTTACCGTTCTACAGTCATTAAGAATAGTAAACGGATTGTAATTAAAATTGGGTCACGATTATTAACTGGTAACGTCAAGTTTTCTGCGAATAGTCGTATTGATCAACTTATCCGCAGGATCGCTGACATTCGGCAGAAAGGTTATGAAATAATACTGGTTACGTCTGCAGCGATTAGCCTGGGAATGGAGATGCGAAACCTTAAAAAGCGTCCTACAGCTCTTCCCCGTTTACAAGCACTTGCTGCACTGGGGCAGAGCAAGCTAATGTCGATGTATGAAAACGCATGTCAGGATCATGGATTTCATTGTGCTCAGATTCTACTTTCGCACGATGATCTGAAAAATCGTGAACGACACTTAAATACATGTAACTGTATTAATGCTCTTATGAGTCAAAATATTTTGCCTGTCATTAATGAAAATGACGCAGTTAGTGTTGATGAAATAAGTTTTGGTGATAACGATAGACTTGCTGCTTTAGTTGCGACCATGATTCGTGCGGACCTTACAATACTGCTCACCAATGTTGATGGACTTTTAACTGCTAAAGATGGTGATTACAGACGGAGCCATTCAATAGTGCAAAATATCAGTGATCAAATCAGATCCCAGGCAAAGGGGACGGATGGAAACTCAGTATCAAGTGGAGGTATGATCAGTAAAATTGAGGCTGCAGAAATCTGTTTATCTGCGGGTGAGAGTTTATGGATAGCAAACGGTGTGGATTTTGAAATTCTGGATCAAATATTTGACGCTTCCGATGTTGGTACTCTCTTTTATTCAACGAATTTCAAATTACCTAATTCAAAAAGATGGTTGGCTTTTTTTACCAACCCATGTGGAGATTTAGTTATTGATGCTGGAGCAGCCCATGCTCTGAAGAGTAATGGCAAGAGTCTATTGCCCAGTGGGATTATTAAAAGCCGTGGAAGCTTTGATATAGGGGATACTGTAAAAATAGTGACTGAAGAGAATATTGAAATTGGTATGGGAATTATTAATTATAACTCAGAGCAGATGAAATTAATAATGGGTAAACAGACTTCGGAGTTGAACAGTTTTTTGGGAAAACGGGTTTATGATGAAGTTGTTCATCGAAACAATATGGTTGTTTTTAGTTAAAAATCATCGGGATCAATTCGTTAATTGCCAATGTTCTTTTCGGGGAGATATCACGGACACTGATTTTTCAGAATATCCGGGATTATTTTTTTAATATTACCTGATCTGATCCGACAATGATATCTTTTATCTTGAGCTGTACTTCTTTTTTGAAATTTTCGTTATCTTTGATCAGAGCAACGAAGTTTTTTATAATTAATTCTTGTAATTGAGGGATAGGTATAGGTAGTTCCCCTAAGTTTACTTCCGTAACTGCAAACGACAATCCCGCTTCAGTTCCTGTAACTCTCCCGGTTATTGTTGAGTATAGAGTTGCTTTTTCCAGTAACTGTAACTTTAGAATAAATTTTAATTTATCAGGCGGGAGGAATTTAGTATATAAACCATCAGTGATTAATGGAGGTGTTTCCCCTGAAGCAATGTATTTTTCACGTTGTTTTTGTTTATTTTTTTCTGTTAATTTGAGGATTAAATCTGACAGCATCTGAATCTCTGCAATATTAAAGGCGTACTCTTTTCCTGTTTTTCCTTTCCTAAATTTTTTGAATCGTTTTAATGCTACTTTATTTTCCTCTTCTGTCAGCACATTTGGCATAGTGATTTCGGGTTTCATAAAAACTGCCGAGATTGTGCCGATTAAAGCAACTGTCAGTATAAGTATAGAGAGGTTGCGGACGGTTGCAATTGCTGTTTTAGCCTTTGAATCATCACCGCCTTGCTGAAATGAATCCGGGGTCAATTCATCTAATTCTAATTTTTCACCACATGAACGGCAGAAAATAGCACCAATTTGATTTTCTTGCCCGCATTCGGGACATTGAATCATGTTTATATCTCCTCATCCAAGAATTAATATTGAATCAGCTGTGGGGAATTATTAAAAATAAAAATTTGTTAGCCGGAAGTCAGATTCAGCACAATTTTCTAATTAATTGTTTTTTCCGTTTTCTTATTTGAGTTTTTAGAACTTTCTTTTGCAGTAGAAGTGCTTGTCTTGTTCTCACGTTCAGCTTGTTTTTTATAGCTGTCACTGCGATAATCAGTACAATAAAAACCACTTCCCTTAAAAATTATACCCGCACCAGCACTTATTATCCGTTTCACTTTTCCATTGCAGTGGATACATACAGCAAGTGGCGGGTCAACCATTTTTTGGATGTAATCAAAATCTTTATTACATTTTAAACATCTATATTGATATGTCGGCATCGTATAAATTCCGTTAAGAATATGATATCATTAATTCCTTTGTATGAACTGATTATTTCCATTCACTGACCATAGAAAATAGCTTACTCATTAATAAACGCAATAAACATTTTTTAATATCGTTTACACATAGAATACACTTTTTTCACTATTGTATACCCCCAATAGAAAAACTGAAATATAAATTTTGATTATTGAATGGGGGAGTGAATTGAAGATAGAGGAGCAGGAGGAGCACACTCTGCTCCAGAATCAAATTTAAGGTTTTGCAACCTTTGTGTATAATAGTAACCAGAGTTTTACTCCTGCTTCCTCCACAGTTATAATAATCATAACAAAAGAGATTGTCAAATTTAAACACAAGTCTATAAATCTGTTTTTTTATTGTCTCTTTGGAGTTGGAAAAAACGTTGAAGTAACATTAAGCATTCTTTGTGAAAAACGCCGGATTTGATTGGAATTTGATGTAGATGGCCACTAAAATTTGCAATATTCAACGCACCGCCTGCTGCTCCGTATTTTGGGTCGGATACACCAAATACTAATCGTCCAAGTTTGCTGTTTGCCATTGCACCGGCACACATGGAACACGGCTCTTTGGTTACGTATAGGCAGGCATTATTCAGCCTCCAATTCTGTAAATATGCAGATGCTTGAGTTATTGCAAGAATTTCTGCATGGGCTGTAGCATCGTTTAAAATTTCAACCTGATTATGAGCCCTGGCTATAATATTTTCTTCATGAACGATTACAGCACCAACTGGAACCTCTTTTTCGTCAAATGCTTTCTCAGCTTCTCTGAGAGCAAGTTGCATATAAGTCTCATCATTTCGATTGAGTAAATTCATGTTTCCACTATGATGATAAATTTTTACTTATTGAATCCGAAAATTACGTTTAATCCAGGATAACCGGTTAAAGAGCATTGAAGGATTGGTCATCGGTTGGGAATGCCTGGTTTTTCACTTCATTTGCATAATCCGAAAATATAGATCTTACCTTCTGCCCTAATTTTCCATAGTGTTTCGCATGTTTTGGTTTCCAGTCTTCAAACATCCCGAGAATGTCATGTGCGACTTGAATTTGACCGTCGCAATGAATCCCGGCACCAATTCCGATTGTCGGGATATCTATTGAATTCGTTATTTTTTTTGCGAGATTTACAGGTATTCCTTCTAATATCAGTGCAAAAGCCCCGGCGTTTTCCAGGGCTTCGGCATCTTCACATAATAACGCTGCTTCTTTATCATTTTTCCCTTGGACGCGATAGCCGCCTTCTGCAATAACCCGTTGAGGTAAAATTCCAATATGTCCAACGACTGGAATTCCGCAATCAACTAATCGTGAAACGGCAGGAGCAATAATCTTTCCACCTTCCAATTTAACACCGTCGGCCCCCGCTTCCTGAAGATATTTTCCAGCATTTCTTACCGTTTCATCACTATTAATTTGAAACGATAAAAATGGCATATCCCCGATGACGAGTGCACGGTTGACTCCTCGAACCACTGCTGAAGTATGATGTAGACTTTGTTCTAATGTGACTGAGATAGTATTCCTATATCCAAGTACTGTCATTCCCAGTGAATCTCCAACAAGCATGATATGAACTCCAACTTCATCAGCAATTTTGGCAGTTAATGCATCATAAGCTGTTAACGCGACTATTTTCTCCTGCGAATGGTACAATTTTTGAATATCACGAATGGTAAGTTTTTGATTTAATCGCATATCAGTTATCTGGATTGGAATTAACCCGGATGGTAAATTTAATTTTAGATATGTCTCTCTTGCATAGGAATATAGTTTGTTTCATTATTTCCTGTATATACTTGTCTTGGACGACCAATTTTTATTCCGGGTGTATTAATCATTTCTTTCCATTGTGCTATCCATCCGGGCATTCTGCCGATTGCAAATAATACAGTGAACATGTCTGTTGGAATTCCCATGGCCTTATACAATAATCCACTGTAAAAATCAACATTCGGATACAGTTTCCGTTTAATGAAATAATCGTCATTTAATACTTGTGCTTCTAATTTTACGGCAATGTCAAGCAATGGATCGCTAACGCTTTCTTTCTTAAGTATGTCCATACAAATATTCTTTATAATTCGTGCTCTGGGATCATAGTTCTTATAAACCCGATGTCCAAAACCTGACAGTCTGAAATTATTTGACTTATCTTTTGCCATATCTATAAACGCTTCTGGTTCTTTTCCTGATTTGTGGATTTGTGCCAACATCTCCATTACTGCCTGATTTGCACCACCATGTAATGGCCCCCACAAGGCAGCAATTCCCGCAGTAATTGCTGCATACAAACTGGGTTGTGAACTTCCCACCAGCCTGACGCTTGACGCGGAACAATTTTGTTCATGATCCGCGTGCATGATTAAAAGCATTTCCAGTGCTTTGACCATATCCGGATCAGGCGAATACTCCCTGTCCGGTGAAGAAAACATCATTTTCAAGAAATTTTCGGAATATCCAGGTTCACTTGACGGTGCAACAAATTCTTCACCAATTGAATGTTTGTACGAATGAGCGGCAATCGTGCTCGTTACAGCAATCAGTCTTGATGTTGCTTCAGAAATGACATCCTCATTTGAGCCTGGAACAACTTCCTGATAAAAACCAGCGAGTGCGTTGATCATCGATCCTAAAACTGCCATTGGGTGGGCATCCTGAGGAAAATGCTGCAGCATTTTCTTCATTTGCTCGGGAATTTCCCCCTGGTTTGCAATGTCTTGTGTTATTTTTGATAATTCTGTCGGAGATGGGAGATTTCCGTTTAACAGCAGGTAACTCGTTTCTATGAATGATGATTGGTCAGCGAGCTGGTCGAGTGGAATTCCCCGATATCTTAAAATTCCTTTTTCTCCATTGATAAACGTAATTTCGCTTTCACATGATCCCGTATTCATGAAGCCGCTGTCTAATGTTATATGTCCGGTCTGTGCTCGAAGAGGGCGGATATCAATTGCCCGTTCATTTTCGGTTCCAACTACAATCGGAAATTCATAGGTCTCGCTGCCTAATATCAGTTTCGCAATTTCGCACATGCTTATCGCTCCCTTTTATTAAAAGATTTCATTAAAACTTTATCATCAAAAACCGAAGAATTTCGGTTTTAAAATAAAACGACACTATGTCTCTTCTTCTCAAATAAGAACACTCATCAGGACTTAAATTATTTATAGATAGCCCAACATGCCCAAACAGCTGAATTGAACCTGAACGATTAATTCAGGTTAACTCCTTGAACAAATTTCTCGCAGATTTATACTAATTTAACTTTTTTTGGTTTCAAACATTACTTGTTATAAAAAATATTTTCCAATACTATTTTATGATTGCAATTATTCGAGGAAAATTAGAACAGAAGTCATTAACAAAAATCGTTGTCGACGTTAATGGCATCGGGTTTGAACTTTTTATACCAATGAGTACCTATGATAAACTCCCTGAAAAATCCAACACGATAACATTAAATACCTGCCTTCATCTCAGGCAAGATTCAGTACAACTTTATGGATTTGTTACATTGCCTGAAAAATCTCTTTTCCTGATGCTGATCAATTCAGTATCAGGGATAGGACCTAAATTAGCTTTAAACATATTAAGTTCAATGCCGGTCAATTCATTTTGCACTGCAATAATTAATAACGATATTAAAACATTGTCCGGAATCAATGGAATCGGGAAACGTTCAGCCGAACGATTAGCCGTAGAATTGCGTGATAAAATATCTGAAATTTTTCCTGGGGCTGGACTCGCCAATTTACCGACTGGATTGTCACCTGTATCATCGAAAGGTATTGAAGACGCTGTTTCCGGACTTATCACATTAGGATTTAAGCCTGATTCATCCCGCAAAACGGTAAGTAAGCTTGCAGGAAAAATGCCTGAATCAGAGATAACAGCTCAATCATTAATTCGGAATGCATTAATCATTCTTAATAAATGAAAATAAAGTTTACCTATGGACAAAGAACGTTTTATCACATCCACCCTGAATAAGCGAGATGATCGACTCGACAACAATCTAAGGCCAACGACGTTTGACGAATTTCCGGGACAGGAAAAGAAAAAAGAGCAACTGTCAATTTTTGTTCAAGCCGCAAAGCAGCGTAATGAACCGCTGGATCATTTACTTTTAAGTGGTCCGCCTGGTCTGGGGAAAACAACACTGGCACATATAATTTCTAACGAACGATGTAAAAACATAAAGACGTCAAGCGGTCCAGTAGTGGAAAAACCCGGCGACCTGGCCGGGTTATTCTATAGCCTTGAAGAAGGCGATATATTATTTATTGATGAGATTCATCGATTATCAACTAATATAGAAGAGTACATGTACAGTGCGATGGAAGACTTCTATATTGATATAGTTCTGGATCAGGGAGCCGGTACCAGATCGGTTAGACTGGACGTACCCCGTTTTACATTGATTGGAGCAACCACACGGCAAGGGCTGATCTCTGCACCTCTAAGGTCGCGATTTGGCTTACACATACGCCTGGACTATTATCCTGCAGAAATTTTATCTAAAATTGTTCAGCGATCTGCCGGGATCTTAGATATCGATATTAATCAAGAGGGTGCTCATGAAATCGCTCGTCGAAGTAGAGGGACACCTCGGATTGCAAATAATTTAATTTCGAGAGTACGCGATTATGCACAGGTCAAAGCAGATAATAAAATTAATAAGGATGTGGCCGTTGCGGCGTTAAAAATGCTTGATATTGATGAATTCGGACTTGATGAAATGGATAATCGACTCCTGGAAGCCATCTTATATAAATTTGACGGAGGACCGGTAGGGTTAAAAAATCTGGCAATATCATTAGGCGAGGAGACCGGTACCATTGAGGAAGTTTATGAGCCTTTTTTAATCCAGGAAGGATTTATAAGTCGTACACCACAAGGACGGACAGCCACATTCAAAGCTGCCGAACGATTTGGCATCAGAAAAAATGATAAACCGGGCGGGTTAGATTTGTTTGGAGAAAAACGAAATAATAATTGATAAATAGAATTTCTGTAAAAAATGTATTAACACTATAAAATGCGATTATTGAGCTGCGTGAATTTGTTTAATTCAAATCATTTAAATTTAATTTTTAGTGTCTTCTTCACATCGTCCACGGGAAATTAAACAATACATGATAATCTCAAACACTTGATTATCCCTTCATTATTCCCTCTTATAGCGAAGGGGTATTGCTTCCGGAGACGTTAGCCTGTCTAAATGACATCGTTGAATCTGTTCGTAATTATACAGGTGAAATCATCATAGTTGATAATAATTCTACTGATAACACAGCAGAAGTCGCTAAACGATATAATGCAAGAGTTCTATTTGAAGAACATCAGCAGATTGCAAAAGCACGTAATTCCGGCACTAATTTAAGTTCAGGCAGATATCTCATTTTTATTGACGCAGATACGTTGATTACCCGGACCCTGTTTAATCAAACTGTCCAGACACTCGAATCATTTTTTGATGTAACAGGATTTAATGAGGAATATTATTTTGCTGAAGAAATTTATTTATCTATAGCCTTAAACAGGTGGGGGGAAAAATAGAAAAAGATGAAAATAATTGACGAAAAGGTTATAATATCATCACAAAAGGTGGAGTGGTTTAGGTTTAATAAAGATATGTTAAGACTTATCATCGTGCCTGTCTTCAATCCTAAAGCATCAAAAAAAATATGTTGCAATTTTTTTTTATAATTATTTTTAATAAAAACTGGAATTAACTTATAATTCTATTAACTATAACAATTATAATAATTCATTTTTTTTTTACCATTAGGTGATTCAACCAGCAAATATTTAATTCCGGCAGATTATTTTTTTTATTTTTCCGCTTGATATCGATTTCTTAAAATGCATCTTAGCTGAATTTAGGTTTAAACAGGGACAAATATTATTCAATTTATATTTGTTAATCAAGTTTTATTTAGGAAACATCAAACACTCAATACAATTAATCAAAAAAGGAGAGCTATATGGGTATTCAAACCGTAACAAAAACTACTAACCTATGGGGTGAAAATAGCATGAAGAAAAAAATATTACTCACATCGAATAAAGCGTTTAACCTGAAACTTGTGCTCATCACCGTGCTGTCAGTGATGTTAAGTTCGCCGCTGTTTGCTAAAACAGTTTATGTGAATGAAACTGCAGCTGATGACACCAAAGATGGACTTACAGCTGAAAATGCTGTTCAAACAATCAGCAGTGCACTTTCCAAAGCGAGTGCAGGAGATACCATCAGTATCGCTGCAGGTACGTATACAGAGCAGGTGAAAATTGATAAAGATTTAACCTTGGTAGGTACTGGTGAAAATGTTGACGATGTGACAATCCAATCGCCGGCAGCCGATTTAGCCGCATTACCGGGAGATGGAATTGATAGAAGCTATGTGGTCGGTGTCCACGGTGCTGAAGTGACTATTAGAAAAATAAAGGTTGACGGAAATGGTGCAGGTAGTAGTAACGCCAATCTTGTCGGAATTGGTGGTTTTAAAAATGGAGAGAAAGATTCTAAATTAGTGGTTGATAACTGTTGGGTTGTTGGCGTTAATGGAGAGACTTCAGATTTAGATGATGATGAAGCCCTTGGAATTGCTATTGCAGCATTTGGCTCGGGATCTTTAAAGGTTGTTAACTGCGAAAAAATTGATACATTTCAAAAAGTTGGAATTTCTGCAAAAGGAAGTCTGTCATCCGTTACCATTTCAGGCAATAAAATAACGGGAAGCGGTGTTAGTACTACTGTCTTCCAAAGCGGCATTAGTGTAAATGGGAAAACAGCTCCAGTTACAGCTTCAATTACGGGGAATGTGGTAAGAAACGTCAGTTTCCGATCCGTTTCTGATGGAACGAAGGATGAACTTTCTTCGGGAATTGCACTCTTCAATTGTGCAAATTCAGATGTATCAGGCAACACCATTGTTGGGAGCACGACACAGGCAAACGGCAATACCATTCAAAATGAATCCGGAATATACATTCGAAAAGGTGATGGTGTTAAAGTTAGTAATAACACGTTGGTCAACTTGTTTAACGACATCATTCTAGATGGCCACACTTCTAGCAGGAGTGAGGCATTTTTTGCTGAGGTTACATTTAATGATATTATCGAAGGTGCCATCGGGGCGGACGGTACATTTAAGGTGAATGCCGATGCTGATGGTGACGGTGTTACATCAGATGAAACATACAATATTGCAAATCATGCAGTTGATGGAGCAGCAATTATTGTGGATAGTGCAGCAGCCAGGATTGCGAACAACAATATTTTAGGTAACGGAACGGGTATTCATCTCTTGGATATTGCTACAACTGTAAATGACAAAGCGGTTGCTACCACTCTTGATTATAACAGGATTGGAACAATCGGAGCACCGGCAAAAACTGCAGCTGAAACAGATATCGATGGACCTTCCGGTGATGGGTTGGGAGTAGGGTTTCATATTGCACACGAAACAGTAAAAGCTGATGCGGGAAACAACCTCGGTGATTTAACGGGAGCAATTACCGATGGGGATTCTGTTGTATATAATTCTAGTGATCTCAGAGTTGAAGGTTCAAACATTTATGATATAGCCACTCAGTTGCTCAACGTACGCGGAAATGTGAACGCTAATGCCTTGGCGATAAGTGATGATAAGACCGATGCTGCAGGTTTTCAGGTGCCGTTGGCTGCTGCGATTACGAATGCTGATTCAGCTGATGATGTAGATTTAGGAACCACAACGGTTAGTTCTGTGATAACAGATATCAGTGTTGCAGTTACCGCTGTTAATAGCAGTGACACCGACCCGAATAAGGAACCGCCTGCCTCAGTGAAGATTGCGACAGAAATTTCAAATTCCGATGCAGGTATAGATACAAGTAAAGATGCAGGTAAAACTGAAGAAGAAAACCGAGTTGCTCTGCAGGAAAAAGTTAATGCTATCCTGGATGGCATTAAGCAGGAGCTTGCCAAACTCAATAAGGATAACACTGTCACAAAATTTGTTTTTGAGCTTAAACTTCCTCCAGCCGATGTTGATGGAGTACATTTTAATGCATTCAACGTGCCGGGAGCAGAATTCATAATAAAAAAAGCAACGGGTGTTGTTGTGCTTACTGTGGGAACACCTGCGTTGACGGTTGGAGATGGCGTGACATTGACTCTTCAGGGAACAGTCGTAACAGATTCAGACGGAAATGTAGTTAATTCCATTCAAGTTAAAAACACCGATAAAACCGAAGTCGGTGATTCTCCAACTATTCTAGTGGAAAGTGGTGGTACTCTCAAAATTCGTAACGTAACCCTTGGTGAATCAACCATATTTGACCAGGCAGTAATAAAGATTGAGGGAACCGGGGTGTTAGATCTGGGAACAGCTGCTGATCTTGGAAATAATACGCTTACTGTTAACCCGCGAGTTAATGAAACAGACGGAACCATAACCAATTCAGCCTATCCGCATGGATTGTTCATTCTGCATAATGGATCAGTTGATGTAAGTGCACTTGGGAATATATGGATTGATAATACAGCAGGTGCAAACACAGATATAAGCAAAGATAATGCAAAGATTCAAGCATTAATTGATACGTCGGGAGGTTCTGCAAAGGTAACAGTACTTCCAGCATTAAATGATGCTCCGACATTTGTTAAAGGTGCTGACATAACAATAAATCAAGATGTGGGACCTCAGACTGAATTTGCCTGGGCAACAGACATTAGTGCTGGAGCGATTGGCAAATTAGAATCTTTCACACTGACTGCAGTTTCTATCACTGTCCCTACTGCAGATGGATCAGGTACTGAGTCCGGAGCAGCAGAAACTTTCTTTAAAGATGCACCAACAGTTGATAAGGATACAGGTGATCTGAAATATACTGTAGCTGACGGAATAACAGGTACCGCGACATACACTATCCATGCTACCGATAATGGACCGGGAACAGGCGGTAATATTAATGTTAGTGCTAAGCAATCATTTACGATTACTGTACAGAAATTAAATGATGCTCCGACATTTGTTAAAGGTGCTGATATAACAATAAGTCAAGATGCGGGACCTCAGACTGAATCTGCCTGGGCAACAAACATTAGTGCTGGAGTGGTTGGCGAATTAGCATCTTTCACACTGACTGCAGTTTCTATCACTGTCCCTACTGTAGATGGATCGGGTACCGAGTCTGCAACAGAAGAAACTTTCTTTAAAGTTGCACCAACAGTTGATGTGACTTCAGGTGATCTGAAATATACTGTAGCTGACGGAAAAACAGGTACCGCGAAATACACTATCTATGCTGCCGATAATGGACCGGGAACAGGCGGTAATATTAATGTTAGTGCTAAGCAATCATTTACGATTACTGTACAGAAATTAAATGATGCTCCGACATTTGTTAAAGGTGCTGATATAACAATAAATCAAGATGCGGGACCTCAGACTGAATTTGCCTGGGCAACAAACATTAGTGCTGGAGTGGTTGGCGAATTAGAATCTTTCACACTGGCTCCAGTTTCTATCGCTGTCCCTACTGCAGATGGATCGGATACCGAGTACACAACAGAAGCAACTTTCTTTAAAGTTGCACCAACAGTTGATAAGACTACAGGTGATCTGAAATATACTGTAGCTGACGGAAAAACAGGTACCGCGAAATACACTATCCAGGCTACCGATGATGGACCGGGAACAGGCGGTAATATTAATATTAGTGCTAAGCAATCATTTACGATTACTGTACAGAAATTAAATGATGCTCCGACATTTGTTAAAGGTGCTGATATAACAATAAATCAAGATGCGGGACCTCAGACTGAATTTGCCTGGGCAACAAACATTAGTGCTGGAGTGGTTGGCGAATTAGCATCTTTCACACTGGCTCCAGTTTCTATCGCTGTCCCTACTGCAGATGGATCGGGTACTGAGTCCGCAACAGAAGAAACTTTCTTTAAAGTTGCACCAACAGTTGATAAGACTACAGGTAATCTGAAATATACTGTAGCTGACGGAAAAACAGGTACCGCGAAATACACTATCCATGCTACCGATGATGGACCGGGAACAGGCGGTAATATCAATGTTAGTGCTAAGCAATCATTTACGATTACTGTACAGAAAGGCGTTATAGTCGCAAAAACCCCTGATAAAAGCGTACCAACAGGTGATTTGGCACATTTTCCTCTTAACGAAGCAACCTGGAATGGAACAGCAGGTGAAGTTAAAGACAGTACAGGACTTGGAGCAGATGGAACCGCTAAAAATGGTGCCAAGACTGTTGCAGTCGAAGATAATGAAGCATTGACTCGTGCCGGTTCTTTTGATATTTCTGATCATTTTATTGCAATTGATACTGAAGGTAAACGAAGTATTATCACAAATGCTGACGGAGATCTTACTCTTACTGCATGGATAAAAACTACCAATAGGAGTGGGTTGCGTCATATTGCCGGGAAGTCTGCTTTTAGGAAAGACGGAGCGTTCGCGTTAATCTTGTCGAGCGGCAGGGCTATATTTTATGTAAATGGTTCAAGGCGGTTTCTGAGAGCAAAAGATAATGTAGCGACTGGAAAATGGGTACATTTGGCAGGTGTGTATGATGCCAGTGAAGGGACACTGAATCTATATGTCGATGGAAAATCAGTAGAGAATGATAACAAGGGAGCAGTGACCTTAAGCCTGGATAATGCCGTACCATTTACAATTGGTGGAGATGACGATGCTAGTTCTCAAGTAAGGAACTTTGATGGTTTGATTGGAGGGGTAAACGTATTTTCTACGGCTCAATCACCGGAAAACATCGCAGCAATAGCAAGTAACACGGCTTCTGAGTCTGAGTCTGAGCCGACTATAGGGTTTGTTATTTCAAAGGTTGAGACTGCAGATGTGGATTCAAATGGAAAACTTGACGCTCTGTTAATTACCTTTTCTGCTGCAATTGATGACGCAACATTTACTCAAGCCTTGATTTCAGGTGGTAATCTGGTTATAAAGAATGGAACGACCGATCTTAAAGCATCGTTAACAGTCGACCCAGCCAACAACACGTTGGATGGCGATGTTAATAATAATAGATATGTTATAAAAATTAATGAAGATGCAGGTCTGAATACGGGGGATACACCGACAGTGGCGTATACAAAACCGGCTACTGGAGGAATTACCAGTTCCGCGGCTGCCGGGTCTGTTTCACTCCCAAGTGTGACAATGACTGCAACAGATTCAGCTAAGCCGGCGCCTGAGCCTACTGAGCCTACTGAGCCTGAGCCGACTATAGGGTTTGTTATTTCAAAGGTTGAGACTGCAGATGTGGATTCAAATGGAAAACTTGACGCTCTGTTAATTACCTTTTCTGCTGCAATTGATGACGCAACATTTACTCAAGCCTTGATTTCAGGTGGTAATCTGGTTATAAAGAATGGAACGACCGATCTTAAAGCATCGTTAACAGTCGACCCAGCCAACAACACGTTGGATGGCGATGTTAATAATAATAGATATGTTATAAAAATTAATGAAGATGCAGGTCTGAATACGGGGGATACACCGACAGTGGCGTATACAAAACCGGCTACTGGAGGAATTACCAGTTCCGCGGCTGCCGGGTCTGTTTCACTCCCAAGTGTGACAATGACTGCAACAGATTCAGCTAAGCCGGCGCCTGAGCCTACTGAGCCTGCTGAGCCTGCTGAGCCTGCTGAGCCTGCTGAGCCTGCTGAGCCTGCTGAGCCTGCTGAGCCTGCTGAGCCTGAGCCGACTATAGGGTTTGTTATTTCAGAGGTTGAGACTGCAGATGTGGATTCAAATGGAAAACTTGACGCTCTGTTAATTACCTTTTCTGCTGCAATTGATGACGCAACATTTACTCAAACCTTGATTTCAGGTGGTAATCTGGTTATAAAGAATGGAACGACCGATCTTAAAGCATCGTTAACAGTCGACCCAGCCAACAACACGTTGGATGGCGATGTTAATAATAATAGATATGTTATAAAAATTAATGAAGATGCAGGTCTGAATACGGGGGATACACCGACAGTGGCGTATACAAAACCGGCTACTGGAGGAATTACCAGTTCCGCGGCTGCCGGGTCTGTTTCACTCCCAAGTGTGACAATGACTGCAACAGATTCAGCTAAGCCGGTTGTGCTCAGTGCAAGTGCTGATTATAATACGAGCATTCGTAAACTGTCTATTACATTAAGTGAGAGGGTTGCTGCAACCTCAACTGACCTTTCAAAATTACATTTAAATGACGTTGCGGGAACGGACATTGTTACATTGACCGGAGCAACGAATTCCTCCACAGGCAAGGTAAATGTGATTAATTTGAAACTGATGCTGACACAACTTCGGAATGTACTTAAGATTTCCAGTCATCCTGAGGCAACTGGAACAGCGGGTGCAGTAGTATTGGACTCTGATTCTGGTGCGTTTACCGACGCTTCAGCGTCTGCAAATAAAAGTGCAGCTAAAGACAGTGTAAAGGTTACGGAAGTATTGGATTCAACGTCGCCTAAGGTAACGAAGGTTTCAGGCAAAGCAGGTAAGTTTGGTCCCGGTCAGGTTATTACAGTAACAGCTCAATTTAACGAAGTTGTTGACGTAACGGGTCCTGTTACTCTGGGACTGACTCTTAGCAGTGGAAATGTAGTAGCAAACTATCTTTCAGGTGGCGGAACTGATACACTTACGTTCACTTACAAAACAGCTGCCGATAGAAGTGATTATACGAGTGCGGGCGACTTAGTTGAATTTACTCCTGCCAATACTATTGGCGGGACGGGAACAGTTGCAGACGTTAGTGGTAATGAACTGGCTGACGCAGACAAATCATTAGGTACCGGCGTTGCTAAACTCTCAACAAATGCTGAGATTCGTATTCTTAATACATCTATCACTATTGCCGTTCCGGGTACAAGAGAGGGGCAAAAATTTACCGCCACCGTTTCGTCAAATACACTTGGTCTTCAAGCACTGAATTTTACGATAATTTGCGAGAACAGCCAAATCGGGGAACTCAGTAATTTTGAGTTGCTCTCTAAGGGTGGTGCTACTTTAAGTTCAGATGCTGCTCTTGAGGGTGTCACTTCCTGGAAATCGGGTACTACAACCGTATACTTTGTGTCGGTGCGTAGTACCGAAAATGGTAAAGTTGCCGTTAAGGCTTCCGGAGACGTATTGACATTTACCGGCAGCGTTTTGGTTGGAGCCAAAGATAATACAGGTACAGCTCTAAAAATTGGGAATGAATCCGGATCACTATCAATTGATTCAAAAGGTGCGGATGTTGAACTCGCTACTAACGCTGTAGCCGATTTTATTGATACCCAATATAATCGTCTTGACGTAAATGAGAGTGGAAAAGTAGAGGCCGTAACTGATGGAGCCTGGATATTCAGAGCGGCACTCTATGGTGGTTTAGACGGACTGGTACCAATTAACCGATCTGCTGAAGGAAGTAAAGAAGAAAATTTAGCGAAGGATCTGATTATTATCAGAAATGTAAATGGAGCCGGGCGTGTACCTGCGGGATCTGCGGGTTCATTTAATGTTGATGGAACTGGATCATTTGATGCGGGAACAGATGCAATTTACATTTTTAACAGATTGTCAGCATTAGCAGACGATTCTGGAACAGTTAATACAGATACTAGTACTATTCCATCGCAGAACCGGGACGGTTTCACACCCGACCAAATTATTGCAATTAATAATGCTATTGATGCGTTGAATGCTGAAGCTGAGGATACATTAAACCCGGGTATTTTTGCAGGCACAGATCTTAAAAGATTGATAGATACTCAGAAACCCTTGTTAATTGGATTTAACGAACATGTGAGAATCGCCCTCACGTCAAGTAATACTGACGAAGGGAAACTTTTGAATTCAACAAATATTCAAACGTTGATTGCCGACGAAGAATTTATCAAAATAACAGGTAATCCAGAAACTACTACCTACACGTATGCAGTAGGTTCTGGTGCCAGAGTTATTACGGTAACTCCTTCAGGAGCCTGGTCAAAAGATACGAAGGTCCGTGTTAAGGAAACATTAGTGCAGGATGTTGAGGGTCTTGCCGGAACACGTACAGTTATTTTCGAATAGATACATATAACGGGTTATAACTGTTAGGAACAAAAGATCAAAGCCGCAGTCTTATTTTGACTGCGGCTTTTTTTTATTTTGTAAAATTTTGATTGATATGCAACAGGGATTAAGGATTATTTTCCGAAGTATATTTAAAATGACTTTCAAAAAAATTTAAGTTGACAGTTTACACACTAATTATTGTATGCCCGGGATTTAATCACAATCGGTTATATCACACTGTTTATTGCTATACTAATGGTATTATTTAACCGTACATTTGATTCTGTTGAACACCAATATTGTACAGACGCATCATACTGAAAGGGGATTTGACTGTAATATTTTTTATATGATAAAAAGATCGAAAATAGTTATTGTTTTCAATTAGCGTATGCCCGACACCTAATATAACATATTACATAAAAGGATTCGATGAAGAGTATCATGTACTTTGCTTTAATGATTGGGAGTTTCTTTTACTCATTCCCAGTATAGATATGAATATACTCTGCCTGATAAAATGTATATTTTAAGAATTCGAGTGCAAAACTTCCTCAGGGAGTTTTGCAATTTATTATTTAATCCTCCTTCAGGGCTTGTCTGCTGTGGTGGATTTTATTCCCGGTCTGTTGTCGTGTTTGTTGAACACTCTCATACCGTTCAGCGGTACGAGCTGTCTTACTGCACTCGGTTGCGGGGTAGGGGGACGTTAATTAAATGTTATTCCAATTCCATATTTTTAATATGTTAATATTATGTTATCTCATTACTAATTGTCATCTATCAAAATGTGTAACACAAATATCTGTGTAGTATTGAACTGACAATGAGGTATTTGGAAAAAAGAATATTCCCGGCGAACTTGATGTGTTTTTCAATATAAAATTTGATCTTTGGTTTTTATCGGGATTAAATCAGTTATACTGAACATCTTAAAATTAAAAATATCAGAATATGAATTATAACTTAAAATTTATTTGTTTTTCTATTCTTGCATTTGTTATCGGCTGCAGCGTTTTTTTTCTATTCTTATTTTTTATAAAGAATCAAGCAGCCCCAAAGCCAGAAGTTTTAGGTGGATCAAAAGAAAATATTAAAACGTCTCAAGCAGAGACCGCAGTTAAAAAATTTGAAAAGCCGAAAGAGCACAAGCGCAGGGGAAAAAAGGAAATTATTACTTTCATAGAAGAAGAGCTTGAACCTGAAGAATATATTGAAGAAGAGCCGAGTTTAGAGGAAATTAAGGCTTTTGCAGCATTCTTGCCGGAGGATCTTGAGGATAAACAAAAGATGGTCTATATGGATATAGGTAATTATGATGTTGATACAGGTGAAGAATTTGAAATTAGTATTCGAGTGGATGCACCGGCGTTGGTTAATTTTTCATTAATGATGGAGTTTAATCAGGAATTTATTGAGTATGTCAGCGATAGTGCCAAAGCTGTCGGGAAGATGTTCCGCTATGGTATTGAGTTTTATGCTCAAAACGACAAAGGAAGAATGATTTTGATCAGCAAAGGACATCCCGGGGCGAAGCAGACAGAAAAAGTAGAAGATAGACCGGTTGCCGTTTTTCGAATGAAAGCAAAACAGTCCGGTATTACGAAAATAAATTTTTCAGGAAAAGGTATCATTCTCCTTGATCCGTTTGGAGGTAAATTAGAGTACGACGTTAAGGGTGGAGTCATTGAGATACGATAAAAAATCTCTGAAGGGTTTAAGATTCGGCATAGTCGTGTAGAAGTGGGAATGTGATTTTGGCCAAAACAATAATCACCTGCAACTTAACTTAAGGTTGTTTCAACACTGATATCAATCGATAAATATTTAATTATTATTTAATCATTTGCTAATATCGAGTATATTTCAGCATTTTTCGATATATATCATTTTGTGTTATATTGGAACATTTTTTCAGCCCCTTAACGCAGTCTCATTTAGTTTAAGAGAAAACCTCGTCCGGCATTCAACATTGGCCTCAGGATTCTTTATGTTTCACGGGGGATTGATATTTGTTGGAGTTTATCGGCTTTACGGTGGTAAAGCCGACCAGGGTTCACTGCTCTGGGTGTGCAATGAGGCGTATTATAAAAACATCGATCGACGACGGGTGAACTTCGACGACCATGATTGGAAAATATTCCAGATATTTGGCTCGGGTAATTTGATTTTTGTTTTTATATTATTGAAAAACGTCAGGATTTTAAATTAACTGTATGGTCAATCCAATCATTACATATTTAATTATTAAATCGGGAAATTTAATATTACTTGATTATTGATAACCAATACGATTGATGTAAGGTTAATTATTAGATTTCGCAGTCTTCTTATGGTCTGTTACACGATCAATGTCAGGACTAAAATGAAATTATGCTATATTTAGTGAATCGCAATGAAGTTTAGGCGTTGTTTATCAATGGTTGAGCAGTAAGCTATGTTATTTCAACAGCCTGTCAAATTTTAACCCGGTGAATTTTTAATGAAGTTACATTTAGGTATAATATTTTTCGTCTTTTTTATAATCCCATGTTATTCCTTGACCACTGTTACTGTGTCGCCGGAGACGTTTGACGCTGAGATTGATGAGAACGTTACCATTGAAGTTAGTGTCGAGAACGATCAAGAGTTGAGAGAGTTTATTTTCAGAGTGTCCTTTGACCCCGAATTCCTTGCACCTGTCAGTGAATTGACGCAATCCGGATTTGAAATTATTCCGAAGCCCGAGGATAGAATTGTTTCATTACAAAAGTTCACGGAATATAAAAATTCATTAAGATTTAGGTTTCTTGCAGATTTGTCCGCATTAAGTTCTGTCGCTGTAGGTAGTGGTTCAGGAAAACTATTCAGCTTCAAATTAAAGGCGTTGAAATACGGTACAACGAATCTGACCTATTCCAGACCCCGTGTAACACTTGTTAAGCTCGTTGATGGAAACTCTGTAGAGGACGAGGTGATCTATGATAAAGGGGGAAAGGTGAATATTAAACCTAATAACCCAGGGATTAATAATGTTGAAGTGAACGAGGGAGATACAGGGGAAGTATCCCTCGGATTTACAGTTTATTTAGGGGAACCAGGGGATAATGTTGTAACTGTCTTTGCAAATACTGTAGACGAGACGGCAAGACAGGAAGATAATGATTATGAACCGTTGGTCGATTATCAGCTTGTTTTCAATCCTGGAGAAACGTTAAAGAATTTCAATGTAAAAATCAATGGAGACACTAAGCTGGAATCTGATGAAACATTTGAGGTTAAATTATCAAGTTCTGATGTCACGTTTGTTAATGATACCGGAACGGGAACGGGTACTATTAAAAATGATGACTCAACTTTAATATCTATAGATGATGTAAGAAAAATAGAAGGTGATATTGCCGAAACAACATCGTTTGATTTCACCGTATCACTAAGTCATGCCAGTGAGATACCAATAACCGTTCAATATAGTACGGCAGATGGGAGTTCAACTGGTCTACCGGAACCTGCGACACTAAGCGATAATGATTATCAGAGGAAATCAAATGAAACCCTGACCTTTAATCCAGGGGATTTGTCTAAAATTTTGTCAATTCTGGTAAATACAGACACTAAGGTTGAAGGTGATGAACGCTTTTTTGTTGATTTGTCTAATCCTCGCCTTGAAGGTGTCTCCAAGCCTTCTGTATTGAGTATTTTCGATGCTCAGGGAGTCGGGATTATAAGGGACGATGACAAATTAAAACCGGTAATAACATCTATTACAAGGGCCGGCATTGAATCTCAAGGGAGCAATTATTTTGTCAAATTTTTGGTGAAATTTAATAAAGATGTAGAAAATGTCAGCTCTGATGATTTTGAATTGACTAAGAATCCTGCTGCCCTGACTCCCTCAATTAGCCAGACCAATAATTCAGCACCAGCAGTACATGACAGTTATTTAATTTCAGTAAATACTGGACCGGGAGAAGGGACTATCGGTATTACCATTAAGTCATCGAATGATATTCAGGACGTTAATAACCGTCTTCTCACGGTACCGGGTAGTTTTGTAAACGAATCATTTGTGATCTGGGAGAAGAGCCTATCGGTTACTAAAGGATGGAATCTGTTTTCATTACCCGGCCCTGTATTCAATAAAGAATTTTCAAATCTTTTTCCTGATGCATTGCCAAGTATCTGGACGTGGAATTCCTCTACATTTATTAAGGTAACAAATGCAGTTGATTTGGAAAAAAAGGGGTTCTGGATTTATTTCCCGAATAAAGCAACGATTTCGATTCGCGGAGTTAATGCAAATTCATCATCAACCAGTTTGGTAAAGGGATGGAATCTTGTTGGTGTTACGAGTGAATTAAGTGATTTTTCGGGTTTACCTGTAAGGATGCCTATGTGGTTTTGGCAGGGAAATCACTATGCAAGCATTCAACGTCTTTCGCCATTTATTGGATATTGGATTTATTCACGAGATTCAAGAGAACTAAAGTAACAGGAATGTCGTATTGTTATAAAAAATCTGACATCTGCTATTTCTCGTCTATTTAATACGGATATCTAAAAAACGTTTTAGTCTAATTTGACTCTGTATGGAATTTTCCAGGCGACGTGGTTGATACAAAAGGCGGGTTTAATGGAACCGCGATTAATGGTGCTAATACAGTTTCTGCTGCCGATAATTCGGTACTTGGTCGTACAGGACTATTTGATAGTGTCGATGATGTAATTACAATTAATAGCGGGATTAATAATGTTGTATCGGCAAATGGCAGTCTTATCATCCGAATGGCACTGAGTTAAGGGCTGAAAAACATGTTTTCGGCTGCGTAAAATTTACTGACATATGATCCTTATATCTGTCCCCGATTTGTTCATTAACCGGTATTTTTGGTCTTCTTTTTTTGGCTCGAGGTTCGTTTCTGCCAGGACGATCCGGGTTAAGTGGAAATCAACATCATCAGTACTGAGATTAAGCATTGATACAACATTATAATATGAATAAAATGCCCAATTGCCGGGAATCACATCAAATGGATTATTAAATTCCATAATTAACGCCGGAGCCGGTTTTCATGACTATGCCGGTTTTCCTCTGTCCAGTCTGATAATGTGCCTGTTGCCAGGTTAAAAAATCCAGCCCTATGGTGCTGTAGAAAACATCTCTTTTTCATTGCAGCAGTTTGAGACCGACATTTCTGATTAACCCGGGTATCCGGCATTGAAAGTCCAGTTCCATCAACAGCCTTTACATTTCGGCGATACCACAAATCAGTTGTATATGGCTTTTTCTCCAACGGTTCAACAATTTGTTCAGACAATGCATATAAAAATTCAAACCGCAAGCGTCGACGTGCCTGAACAATAAGTGCCTGTATTTGAACTGGGAATCCGATGTTTCCGGTCATATAACCAGCTCTGTACTTGTTTGACGGCTTCAGTACATGCTGAAGCCTGCAAGAGGCTGGAAGGAAAAAGTGTAAAACACAGTATGGAGGCTGAAGGCACGACCCCGACTGTTTTGACGCTCTGTAATCTGGTGTAATAATCCAGGGGGACAAAAATCGTTCAGATTCCGAGAGTTGATGACTTTTCAGCGACTCATAAATTGAGGCAGTTCGTTGCTTATTCCTATGGCGTGGACGTCTGAATTGAACTGGAAAATCTGGAAGATATGATGTAGTGTCAATCTATGCCTGTGAATCCTTTTTGCAGTTTATGATTTGTGCTTAAAACTACTTTGATTCACAGGTTGCTTTTTACAACTTTTCAGCTCTCAACTCAGTGCCATTCGGGGCAGGCGGTTTATGTGACAGCGATAGGTTTGACGGGATGATCGAGAAATCAGTCACGTTTGTGACTGCTGGAATAAAGGCATAATTCAGTTTTCTAAATCCTGAGAATATTGAAAAACTAAAAATGAAAATTGACTAAAATATGTTGAAAGTCATCTCTAATATTATAGTCCTGTCACTGAGTATAACTCTGTTTTCAGGGTGTAGAACGAAAAGTACACTGAAGGATGTACAAACAGAAACAGGGATATCATTTCCAGATAAATGGATATCATTAGCTCACGATCAAGTTGAGGCACATCCTATTGGGTGGCTTAGTGATATTAATGATTCGTATTTAACCGCACTGGTAACAGAAGCAATTGAAAAGAACCGGGATATAAAAGCAGCGGCATCACGAGTCAATTCAGCGATAGCTCAGGCAAAAATTGAAGGTGCGTCTCTTAAACCGAATTTAAGTCTTGAGTCAGGTGCATCCAAAACGAAACGTACATCTTCCAGCGGATTTGCACTGTCAAACGTCCGATCAAATAACTATAATTTCGGCTTATTTACTAATTGGGAAATTGATTTATGGGGTCGGCTGCGTAATCAGGTTGATGCATCATATAATGATCTCAATGCGGCAACAATGGACAAGAAATCAGTGTCTCTGTCTGTCGCGGGTAATGTTGCTAAATCCTGGTACGGACTCATCGAATCAAAATTACAGGTTAATCTTTCCCGAAAAACTGTAAAGAGTTTTGAAAATTCGCTGATTAGCATTGAACAGGGATTTCGAACCGGAATCAACAGTGCCCTTGATGTACGTTTAGCCCGGGCAAATATCTTTGTGGCCAAGAATCGATTATATGAAGCACTGAGAGCTTTTCAAAACCAAAAACGGACGTTGGAAATTTTATTGGGCAGATACCCAAGAGGTGAACTTGAAACGCGCAACTCCTTCCCGGAATTGAAACGACGCATCCCGGTCGGACTGCCAATGGATCTCTTAATGCGGCGACCAGACCTCATTGCAGGTCACCAGCGTTTAGCGGCAAATGATTATCGGTGGCAGGATAAAAAACGCAACTGGCTGCCGTCTCTTGCACTAACAGGAAATGGCGGGACATCAAGCAGTAAGTTCAAAAATCTGATGAATTCAAATTTTGGAGTCTGGAACATCGCAGCTGTTATCATGCAACCCTTATATAACAGTGGTCGCCTTTCAGCAGAACGTGCCATGGCATTGGCAAACAAAGATAAATCCCTGGCTGATTTTTCTCAGCTGATTCTTCGTGCTCTTAAAGAAGTTGAAATTGGGATCACGAACGAAGATTTGTTATTCAATCAGGAAATCGCATTGAAATCAGCTAAAGATGAATCCGTCATTGCTGAGACAATAGCCCGGGAACGATATCAAAAGGGACTTGAGAATATAACCACACTTCTTGAAGCCCGGCGACGTTCATTCGAAGCCCGGAACAATTTTTTAACTGTAAAGAGCAGGCGAATTCAAAATCGTATTGATCTTTATTTAGCACTGGGGGGAGATTTTGGAATAGAGGGAAAGCAGGATAGAAACAAAAAATCACCCACAGAAATTAAATAGTTATAACATAATACACAGTAAACAGTTAAGTTTTTTAATGCGTTTAGTTAAGAAAAAACAGGCACGAGTATTCTGTAATAAGAAATCAAACTATATTCGAAAACTGGATAAAAAATATGAAAACGAAATTACGATTTTTCCTGCCACTGTTTATTGTGGCAATATGTGCTGGAATCGCCTATCTGCTAATCAAAAATAAACCTGAGCAGGAGCGCCATAAATCCGATACAAAGACATTAGCAGTTGAAGCCATAAGAATTGAACGTCAGAATTACCAAATTGTACTAAAATCTCGTGGCGTCGTAAAACCACGTACTGAAACAACACTTGTTTCCGAAATATCAGGTCGAATTATTAAAATATCTGATAATTTTATGGAAGGTGAATTTTTCAATGAGGGAGAGGCTTTAGTTCAAATCGATGATCGCACATACAAGGCTGAAGTAAAAATTGCAAATTCAGAATTGATGTCTTCACGTTCAGCATTTGAACAGGAAAGAGTCAATGTTACGAATTTTGAGACTCAAATTATTTCAGCAGAATCAACACTGGAACGGGCTATATTAGCGTATAAAGAAGAAGTTGCCAGGGGGAAACAGGCACTTAACGATTGGGAACGGCTACATCCTGATAGACGCCCCGACGAGCTGGTATTGCGCAGGCCACAATTAGCAACTGCCAAAGCCGCAGTTGCTGCAGCAGAAGCGTTATTGGAACAGAGCCAACGCAATGCGGAATTAGGTCCCTATCAAGTTGCTGCTGCTAAAGCAAAGGTCGAAGCAGCCGAAGCAAGCCTGGAAAAAAGGAAATTAGATTTAGAACGTACCAAAATTATTGCTCCATTTACAGGCATCGTTCTCACTAAAAATGTAGACACAGGTCAATACATAAGCCAAAATACTCCTCTCGCAAACATTTATGCAGTCGACTATGTTGAAATTAGGTTGCCGCTATCGAACCAACAACTTGGATATATTAATCTGCCCGAACACCATCGGAATACCGGAAATACCCCTGTATCATCATTTCCGTCGGTAATTTTAACCTCCTCTCTCGGTCTAAACGTGTATAAATGGAATGGAAAGTTGATTCGATCAGAAGGCACATTTGATCCTGCGAGCAGGCAACTTTTTGTAATCGCCAAGGTTGATAATCCCTATGACCGCAGCAAATATGATCGACCGCCATTAAAAATTGGTCAATTTGTGGAAGCAGAAATTGATGGGATCATTGCCCGGGATGTCATAGTTGTTCCAGGAACATCCGTACGTACTGGAAATGAAGTACTGGTCATTATAGAAAACAACAAACTTCAGCGGCGTACCGTCAAATCATTTTGGTCAGATGAAGAAAATGTGATCATTTCCGAAGGGATCTCCGAAGGTGAAATTTTGTGTATTACACCGCTGAATTTTGCTATTGATGGAATAACGGTGTCAGCAACTATAAAGGGGAACAGCATGAAAAACGGAGGACAGTAATTCACAAGACCATCATAAATTCTAAAGCTATCTGTATAGACAGTGGATTGGGTATCTATTTTTCTCCTGATAATCGGGAAGGAGTTTCTTCGCCGAGCAGTTTTTCACGACTTGTGTCTAAACTTTTCCAATTCGTTTAATCAAGCCATATACAGCGGTTTTAACACTTGCTCCACACTCTCATTGAGTAAAGAAGAAGTTCCATTTTCGTATTTTCAGCACTGATTTTGTACTGAATCAGCATTCGCTGGGAGCGATTGGAGTTTTGATACCTGATCGGGTAAGGGAAACTGGAGCCAAAGAGCGGATTTGAACCGCTGACCTATTCATTACGAGTGAATTGCTCTGCCAACTGAGCTACTTTGGCTTCTGAATTGAAACGGTAAATAATCTACTGAAAAAGAAATTAACTTACGCATCATAGTCTAAAGAGTGATACAAGACTTTTACAATGTCAATATATAGTAATACAAAAAGAATCGATTAATCATCTTATCATCAAACAAGGAGATACAATGAATACAGTTGACGCGATTAAGCAGCGACGAGCCGTAAAACATTATGACCCGAATCATATTATGACCGAAACTGAAATTGAGGAGCTGTTATCATTGGCGATGTTATCACCGACTGCATTTAATATTCAAAATTGGCGTTTTGTCATACCAAAAGATAAATCCCTTCGCCAGGAAATTCGTAAAGTATCCTGGGATCAGGCACAGGTCACAGATGCATCACTCTTCGTTATATTATGTGCAGATTTAAAATCATGGGAAAAAGAACCAACCCGTTATTGGCATAATGCACCCGAACCGATTCAGGAATTTATGATCCCGGCTATTGACCAATATTACCGAAATAAAGATCAGGTGCAACGCGACGAAGCCATGCGATCCTGCGGGATTGTTGCACAAACACTGATGCTGGCAGGAAAGGAAATGGGATATGATTCATGTCCTATGGACGGTTTTGATTTCGACGCTGTCGCCAAATTAATCAATTTACCGAAGGATCATGTTATTACAATGTTTGTTGCGATTGGAAAAGGCACGAAAAAGGCACGGCCTAAACCGGGCCGGTTGTCGCTTAATGACGTGGTCATTACAGATCGGTTTGTCTAAACAATCTTCGATAGGTTAGGGACGTTTTACAGCGGGTTCACTGACAGAGAATTATCTGAACTAAAATTAAATACTGTTTATTTTTACCCGAGCTGTGTACTAACTCATTGATTCTTGTCAGTACAAATATAATAAAAATACTTGGTCATCAACGAAAACGACTGAATAGGAATGATGGTTTTTAGCAGTATACGTCTTTGTTTGATACACCCCAAAATTAATGGCATTAAATCGAATTAATTTACGTCAATTTATATTTAATTTAAGGATATTACGATTTATACTTAATATAGATGTTCTTTAAAAGAACCAGGGACAATACTTTTTTTTGACTATTTGAAAAATATAGGAAAGTGCTGAAAAAGTATCCAATGACCACTCAATCGAATAATAGTAACAAAGAACGTTGGTATTGTGTGATGACCAAACCTCATGAAGAGAGACTTTCTCTCATGCACTTATCACGTCAGAACTTTGATGTGTATTTACCTTATGTAAAATGTAAACGACTATATCGCAGAAAGTTGCAATGGGTGACTTCGCCGATGTTCCCACGATATCTCTTTGTAAATCTTCAGAATTTCGAATTTATGCCACAGATCAGATCAACACGGGGCGTCTCTTCATTAGTTTCATTTGGCAACAAACCTGCCCAAATCCCAACTGAAATTATCACTGAGATTCGTTCACGCTGTAAACAAGATGTGTATACCGTGGATCAGCCTGATTTTGAGGAAGGTGACAGGGTTGAAATTATTACCGGCCCTTACCAGGGTATGAAAGGAATTTTTGACCGGAATTCATCAGCCGAAGAACGCGTTATTGTTTTATTAGAAATTATGTCGACTGTTGCTAATGTTGAAGTAGATCGAGAATTACTTGTCAAAGATAAAGATTAGTGAATATTATATCAAAAAAAGAATATTTTTGATATAAAAATAGAATTTGACCTGAATTATTGAGTTATAAGGAGACTTAACCCATGACCTGCAAAATACAGTCTGACATCTACTGCTTCGGCTCATTATTAAAACTCGTTTTCCTTACGATGTTTTGTTTTGCTATTTCCGGATTTTCCCAAACAAGAGAAGATATTGTTCGAATTTCTCAGCGAGCATCAAGTTCAAAAAAAGAGGTTGCCCGACGGGAAACGGCATTGGCAAATCTTAAAGAGAAACTGGAATTGGCAAATCAAAATGTAACAAAAATTGATCATGAACTCATATTGAAACGTACAGAAGTACCCCGTTCAGAGAAAGCCGTCAAAAAAGTTGAAAAGGATTTAGATATCGCTGAAAACAGAGTGCAAAAAATCTCTTCCCGCATTAAAAAATATGAGCAAAGACTGATAAAATCTCGGGAAAGGGCACAGCATTTTTCGAATCTTGAGACGGAGTTAAGAAACCGATATATTAGAAACACTGTAAGGAAAACCCACAAGACTCAACTTGCACAGTTAAACCGGTATGAAGCAAGAGTGAAAAAATTAGAGAATAAGGTTAGAGCAGCACAGGCAGAAGTCACTGCCCGTACCATCATTGCAGGAAGAACGACGGGACAATGGAAACGTAAATTTGCAAACTTTAAAGTGTATGAAGCTAAAGATAAAGCAGACTACTTATTAAATGAATTGAGAATCTATCAGGGAAAAGTATCTAAAGCACAGAACGACATTGTCGGATTAAAAGCAAAATTAAAGAAAGCACAATCTGATTATCCTCAATATGAACAGGAGATGACTAAATCCGATAAATAGATTCATTTTTCAGCCTCCTTACTTTAGCACTATAGATTCAACAAAAACCATTACTCCGATCAGAATGAGCGTGACGTCAAACCTCCCGAGTCTTGAAAAAAAGTTAACCACTATTGATCATTATGACAGCCGTTGCCCGACTCCGGCCAATCAAAACCAAAGCCTATACGAGATTGAAGAATCTGTTTGCGGCTTTTCCTCAATTATTTTAATGTCAGTGCCAACCCTACAGCTTATCCGGCATCGGTAACAGGGATTTTATTCGACAGGAAATACAGACTTCTTTCCCGTCGTTTATCGAAATTACAGTCCATTACAGGTTCTACTATTTTAAGACTGAAAAATCTGCCCGGTACCAATTGAACTCGAATTTCCCGTTTCAATCGGTATATTTATCATTCTTGACATTAGGAACATTAATCATGATCAATCCATTAGACTGGCATGAGGAATTCAAATCCAAAACCAAATCAACTTTCTTTAGTTTGTCTGATTATCGTAATATTACTCAATTTATTGAACTGTTTTTTTACTCATAAATGGCCTGATATTTACATTCTAAAGAGCATATCGTTAAACCTGGCTTTACTGGCAGTATTTTCCGGGTTCGCTTTATCAGAATCATTTTTAGCTGGTCGTAAACAAGCCGAAGATGTCGACAATGACGTATTGAAACACAGCCTGAAGTCTTCGGATATTTTTAATCAGTCTTCACTGTCATCCCCCGCTGCCTCTTCTTATAAACTGGTGATCTGCTATATCATTCCGGCAATGACTGCTGCTGCCGGACTTGTATTTGCCGGCTTGAATATATATAGACTTAAATCCTGGGTCCACCATCTCACAACACCGCCTGTCAGCAGTTTTAATATATCTGGAATCTGTTTTTTTATGTTCTTTTTTTGCGTGCTATCCGGAAGTTATTACAACGGTCTTTCCGGCAATCAATCTCACCGTTGGCTGCGACCCATTGGTTCCTGGCTTCTATATTTAAGTTTTCTTTATGCTCTGACTATTGCTTCGGCCATCATCTTTCATATAAATTCTATTAATCCTGATTATACTATATTCCGGATAATCAGTATCCTAAACATAATCTTCGGCCTGGAACTTATCGGTAATGTTATCATTGAAATATATCGGCCAAAAATACAATCGTTAGAAGTCAATCCTATATTTGAAAGCCGTTTTCTGGCGTTTTTCACAGCACCGGATGGTTTTTTACAGAATATAGCAAATACCATTGATTATCAGTTTGGAATTAAGATATCAGACACTGAGTTAAATCATTTTATTAATCGACTTGTATTCCCCTATGTTATACTGGTTTGCCTGAGTTTATATTTTTTTGAATGCATTGTCATCATTGATTCTGATGAGGTCGGTATCATTGAACGTGCGGGCAAACCCATTAAAGAATCACTGTTACCACCCGGAATGCATTTTAAATTTCCCCGCCCCATCGATCGACTGATAAATGTTCCGGTAAAAAAAATAAGAAAAGTCATCGTCGGTTTCAATGAACCCCATCAGGAAACCGAACAAGAAACGCACAAAATTCATAAGGCCGATAAAAACCATACTGATAAGGTAATCCTATGGAACAAACGTCATCATCATTCCGAAGAAACGTTTTTAATTGCAAGTCGGCTCGATACAACCCGTTCTCATTTTAAGGATGCTTCCCGGGGCAATGGGTATCGACCCACATCGGCTAATTTAATCGCAGCTGCCATTCCTGTATTTTATTCCGTTGATGAATCCAAGATTTTTGACTACGTCTATAACTACAAAAATCAGGCGGAATTAATCAAAAAAATTGCGTATCGCGAAATAATTTCCTACCTGGCATCAGCCGATTTTATCCACATCATAGGAAAAGGACGCATGGAGGCTAAATCTGATATTGAAATGAGAATAAGAAACGCTTTTGCAACAATGAAGCCTGCTGTCGGTATAAAAATACATTACGTCGGCATTATGGAAATCCATCCACCTGTCACTGTGGCAGGTGCTTTTCAAAATCTTATTGGGGCGAAGGAATTATCAAATACCACTATACTTAAATCTCAAAAAAACGCGGTGATAACCAAACGTGATGCAGAAATTAAGAGCCACGCATTAAAATCAGAAGCTGAGGGTTATTTATATGAAGAGCAGCAACTGGCAAAAGCTGAAGTACAGCGATTTAGAGAGCAACAAAAATTATTTCATATCTCTCCAAAATTATATAAGTTACGCACATTTTTAGATCTATTCGAAACTGAAACAGAAGATGTGAAGAAATACGTCATTACAAGTGATTCCAAAGAAACATTCATCATAGATTCACAGCAAAGACTAAGCCCCGATTTATTAAACGACCTAAACGTTGAACCTGCTAAGGAGAAATAAAATGCCTGAAAATAAACCACTTGTTCGCTGGCCGATGTATCTGACAATCGCGATGATTCTGACTCTTTTATGCACAACGTTATTTACCTATAGCGTTCGCCACACCGACCATGCGGTGGTTCTTCGATTTGGCAAACCAATTATGGAAAAAAATACTGATCCGGGTCTCCATTTCAAATTACCGTTTGAGACCGTTTGGACTGCAGACAACCGAATTCAATGCTTCGAAGGTGAATCTGGAATCGTCGAAGAGATATTCACAAATGACGAGAAAAATATCACCGTAACTCTTTTCATGTGCTGGAAAATATCAGAAGATAAACGCTTGACTTACCTGGAGCGTGTCGGAAACGGCCCGGCGGCTCGACTTGAATTGACGGCATTACTAAGAAGCTATAAGAACAGTGTTTTTGGAAAATATAAATTTGAAGATTTAGTCAATATCGATCGAAACAAGATTAAGATTCGACAAATTGAGCGTGAAATCCTGGCATTGATCAGTATTGAAGCGTTAGACTTGTATGGCATTGAAGTTTCAGATATCGGCGTAACTCATCTTGGCTTTCCTGAAACTGTAACGAAGAAAATATTTGCACGAATGGAAGCTGAACGAGAAACTGAAGTTCAAAAAATCTTATCCGAAGCCGATATAATTTCGGCAAAAATTAAAACTGATGCCGATAGAGAAAGCGTAAAACGACTGGCAAACGCCGAAGCTGAAGCAACCCGAATTCGAGCAAAAGGCGATGCTGAGGCGGCAAAACATTATGCCGTATTTGAGCAGAATCCTGAACTCGCGGCTTACCTTCGGAAATTAAATTCTCTCAAGCAAATATTAACAGAAAAAACGACCCTCATTTTAGATACAGAAACCGCTCCGTTTGATTTACTGAAAAATGACGGATTGGAGAGCAATATTCCAACCAGAATCAGTCAATAACAGTTATGGATAATAATAACCAGAATCAAGCATCCGGCATGAATACCAATGAGGGACAGAAAGCTCTTCTAAAAACGCTGCGTCCCGGATATATATTATTAAAAGCTGTAACTGTTATTCTGTTCATTTTATATCTGCTCTCCGGTTTATTCATCGTCAATCCAAATGAAAATGTGATTATACTGCGATTCGGTAAGCTGGTCGGAGACAAAGGAAATCAGCACCTTATCACAAGTGGTCGTTGGCATTGGGCATGGCCTGAACCAGTTGATGAGATAATCCGGGTCCCGGCGAAACAGGTAAAAACTATTCACACGGACTGTTTTTGGTATAAACAGGATCAGATCACTGAAAAACTGGCAGTGAATCATACGAATTCAAATCAACTTCGCCCCGGAATTGATGGATATTTATTAACCGGTGATCGCAATATAGTACATTCACAATGGTCAATTTCTTTTCTGATAACCCACCCGGTAAACTATGCATTGAATTTTAAAAATCCCGATAATCTGATTCGTCAAGAATTACATCGGGCAATTCTCCAACAAACAGCACAGCACTCAATTCATGATTTCTTATACGGAAATATCGAGACAATTCAAGAATCAGTCCAAAACCAGACTGTCAATCAACTGGCACGGCTGAACATTGGTGTAACCGTGATGAATATTTCCTGTGAAAAAAGAGAACCACCACGTTCAACAATCCCATATTTCAATAAAGTAAGCGAAGCAAATCAAGAGGAAAAACAAACTCTGGATTCAGCACAAAGATACGCTCAAAAGGTCACTATGCAGAGTCGAATAAAACAAGCCCGGATCATTGCCGAAGCAGAAGGATACCGAGAAAAATCTATCGCAACACTGGCAGCAGATAACGAGTACTTCTTAAAAATTTTAGAAGTCTATAATCAAGCACCGAAAACAGCACTTATTAACTTATATTCCCAGACCTTAGACGACGTATTCGCTAATGTCGAATCAAACTATATTATTCATTCCGACAGCAAAAGTAAGGGACAGGAAGTTCGAATCAAGCTCGACGAAAACTAGATAAAAAAGAATAAACAGTTAAGAAAAATTTATTTTTATTGTTCCCGGTCGAATTTTCTATGCCGATCGGGAAAAATCAATTGACGATGGTATCAAAATCAGAAAATCAAATCAATATTCAGCATAAAGGCAATAAGGAAATGATAAACCTTCATATCGCAATGGCAGGCGGATCATTTTTACTCAGTGCAGCACTGTCAAAATATTATTTCTACAGCCATGAACCGATAATAAGCACAATCAGTGCGATTATTGCCGTATCTGTATTATCACTGCCAATATTAACAAAGGCAATAAAAAATGTGATATCCGGCAGAATTCGTATGAATGAACTCGTCGCACTGGCACTGCTGGCATCAGTCATTTTAGGCAAATTTTACGAAGCAGGAATAATTGCATTTGTTATGCTGATTGTCATAACACTGGAAAAGAAAACCGCTGCGGGGGCCAATGAGTCAATTGAAACGCTGATCAAATTAACACCGACAATCGTCCGTAAATTAGCTGATGAAACTGAAGTTGATATTCATATTAACGAATTGTGTATTGATGATATTATTCGTATCCGCCCCGGTGAATATTTCCCGGCAGACGGGACCATTATAACAGGAACAAGTACAGTTAATCAGGCATCGATAACCGGAGAATCATTACCGATTGACAAAACAAAAAATTCTACTGTCTTTGCAGGTACTGGAAATTTAACAGGTTCAGTTGATGTAAGAGTTACCCGGATCGGTCCGGACACAACGATGGGAAAAGTTAAAGAATTAATTCAGACAGCAGAGAAAACCCGCATACCAATCCATCGCATTACCGATGACTATGTCAATTATTATATTCCGTCGGTCATTATGTCAGCCGTAATCATCTGGTTTTTTTCACAAAACCCGATGCAGGTTGTTTATGTTTTAGTCATTGCCTGTCCATGTGCACTGGTTGTTGCTGTTCCGTCCGCAATTTTGGCAGCAATAGCAGCATCGGCACGCATGGGTATCTTAATCAAAGATCCCGGTCTGCTGGAAGCAATAGCAAAAACCAGGTCGATAATATTTGACAAAACTGGAACTCTCACGGAAGGAAGACTTAAGGTGGCAAATTTAAATCCCGGCGAGAGTGTTAACTTGACAGAACTGTTAACAATTGCTGCAAGCACAGAATCGAAGAGTAATCACCCACTTGCAGATGCACTGCGAAGTTTGGCCAATGAAGCAAACATCCAAATACAAGACCCGGATCAGATGATTGAATATCCCGGACAAGGAATCAAAGCTGAATATAAAAACGAAAAATACTACGTCGGACGCAAATCCTGGTTTAACGAATTAAATTTGGACACAAGTAATATTATTAATAAAAATGACGCCGAAAACTTGAATATTAGCGTCGTTTACGTAGCGAGAAATAATGAGGTGCTCGGCTGGATCGGCTTCAGCGATACCCTGCGGACAGATGCTGAAGCATCAATAGATTTAATATCAAATATTGGCATTGAAGAATGTGCGATGGTGACCGGTGATAATCCTGCTGCTGCACGTTACATCGCACAGGAAGCCGGTATCGAAGAGATTAAATGTGAATGTTTACCTGAAACTAAGGCCCAATTCGTTGAAACGAAGAAAGCAACATTCGGACCGGTTATGTTTATTGGAGATGGTATCAATGACGCACCGGCAATTGCAGCAAGTGATATTGGTGTTGCAATGGGAGCTGTTGGAAGTGATATTGCAATGAACAGTGCCTCGATTGCATTAATGAACAATCGCTTAATGAATATACCTGATTTGATTGAACTGTCTAGAAAAACGAAATCAATTATAAACGCAAATTTACTCATTGGCGTCAGTATGATTGTCGGTGGTCTCATGTTTTTTATATTTGGCAGTCAGATACTCGATGATATAGCCGGCATATTCCGCCTTCAGCCAACATTCTTCAAGTCACTTGCTGCTGCCGGCATTCATGTCATAGGAACCCTGTTGGTTTTATTCAACAGTGCCAGATTATTTAGATTCAGTAACTCAAAAACCTGAGGAATCACCCAATAATCCGGAGTGTTCGAATTCGTAAGATAAAATACAGATTCACTTTACTGCCAGTTATCAAACCTAAAAATTATCTTACAAATTAAATACAGCAACAAAGTAATTATATCATAAAATTTATTTTAACGGAGACAAAATCAATGAAAACATCCAGGGGCTTATTCATTTTTTACGTGACAGCAACATTGTTGATCCCTGTAAATGTCAGTGCAGAATCTGCCCGGACTGATCTGGGCTATTGGGAACGGATTAAGCAGCACTTCAGGGATGACAATGATCACGACAAATCTGAAAATGACTCAGAAGAAAATACAGACAATGAAGATGAACAAGACCTCACTGAGGATACGATGGATTGGTTGAAAAGTGATATGAAAAATATAGGCGCCTGGGAATATAAAGTATTAGAAATATCATTAACCGACCCGGTGGAATTGGAAACGAAGCTTAATCTGATCGGACAGGATAAATGGGAATGTTTCTGGATAAAAGAGAACGAAAATAAGGCGATAATGCTGTTCAGGAAACCCAAATTAAGTTATCTAAAAATCCTTCCCGTAAAAGATTTATTGAAACTGATTTCACCCACTGGCGATGAGGATGGAGGCACTGAATAAACACCGGGGAACCGGGGCTTTTATTGCCTGTTGATTCCGGATACAATCTCTAATCTGAATTTTTGAAAGTTGAAAGGAAGAACATCCAGGTCTATGAGTGATTTTCTACATAGTCACAAGCATCCTTTATATACTTAACTGCGGTATGAATGCTGTTCAAATCTTCGAACCCATATGAAAGGCGGAGCTGCCGTTTTCCAATCTCAACAAGCTCGCCGGATTTATGTACGCAATAGGTGCCGGGGATATAAATAATGCGCGGAAATTTTTTATCCTCAGACCCGTCGATATCCGGATTCCCGGTAATGCGGGCAAGATACTTGAAAAAGAGTGATTGATCATGGGTTTCAATAGTCTTAAATGTGAGATAATAGTAAAACCCCGCTTGTCCGCCGGTGTTGGTTTCCAGGTAATTACCCAGAAGTTGATTGAGCCAGTTTTTTACTTGCGTTGCCTTATCTTTATAACCCGCATTGACTTTTCCAATCTGGGCAGCGGCATGGTGGTCGAGCATGTAACTGGCGATTTCCTGATTTACTAATGCTGCACTAAAACCAACATCACTCACCCGTTGGATCATTCCCTTTAGAAAATCATTATTTTCACCAATCATATATCCGATGCGCAACCCCGGTGCAAGAATTTTAGATAATGTTCCAATTTCATAGACAATATTCATTGGATCGTAAACAAATCCAGATTGCAGCCCTGAAATCGAAGAGTCGTGCACCAACCCTTCATAAGCTTTATCCAAAATAACAGGAATTTTTCTATCCAAATCAATAGACAGTTCAGTTGCATAGGAAATGAGTTCCCGCCGCCGTTCATTTGATAAAATAATGCATGACGGATTATTAACGGTAACAATATCAAAAAATATAATCTCATGTTTTCTATTACCCAGTGATTCTACTTTTTCTTTCAATATATCAATCCGAATACCCTGTTCATCTTCCGGAATCGCCAATATCTGAAACCCAATACGTTCTAAAAAATTACAATAGATATAGTAAATCGGGTCGGCTGTAATAACGATGCCTTTCCTCAGAATCTGTGTCAGACCTTCCAATAAACTTGTGGCACCATTTGCACCTATAATAATCTCTTTATCTGCAAGCAGTTCCTCGTCAAGACCATTGTCAGGATTTTGAATCATGAACTGCTTTAATGATTTCTTTAGGTTAACCGATCCTTTTGGCCCTCCATAATTTAGTGCTGCACGATACTTTTGGGGATTGAGCAGAACGTTTTCCTGGGCTTCCTGTATAAAATCACGGGGAATTGTCTTTTCATTAACATAGCCGACACCGAGATTGATATCGTAATTGTCTCTGAAATCAACCGCAAACGATGCCATCATCCGGCTGACGGGTGATGATTGTATTGACATCTTGCCATAGGAAGAAAGTTGAATATCGTTTAATGCCATTGTGCTTCACAAAATTTTTTAATTGTCGTGACAATTCTTAACGGTCGAAATTGCCAATTACCTATTGGCATACTATTCTTCAAAATACTCTTGTATGAAAAGTTAATTGAGAAACATGGGGCTGATATTGTGGGGAAACAATGTGATTGATGAAAATTATACCCGTATTGTATTCAGATTTAAACTATACCAGCTTCTTCAAACAGTAATTTCTCTGTTTATCTTTTCCAGCTCATACCTGCGTGCGGAGAGCAATGAGTTTGTATTACCAACAATTACTATGGATAATATTGGTCATCTTTCTACGGCCGTGAACATCTATGTAAGTCAATTTCACTTTATTGGAAATTCGGTTTTTCCCAATGATGAACTTGCTGAGATCACCAAAGCATATACCCGCCGAATTGTCAGCAGCGTTGAACTCGAACATGTCAGACAAATCCTTTCCGACCATTTTATTAACCAGGGGTACGTTAATACCGTAATTACACTTCCAGATCAACCCGTTGTAGATGGTACGATTAAATTTCATATACGTATCGGTGGATTGGCACATGTTTTTGTTTCCGGAAATAAACGCCTGAAACCAGATCACATCATCAAACGCATAAAAAAAGGAATAGGTCCACAACTAAATATCAATCGGCTCCGGCAAAATCTGGAATTACTTCAATATGATCCAAATATAGAGAAAATTAATGCACAGTTGTTTAAACATAAGAATGTGGAAAGCTCATTTCTTGATGTGATCATCTCTGAAAAATATCCACTGTCATTGAGTATGGAAATCAACAATTATCGTGCACCGACAATTGGAGCAGAAAGACTGAGGCTGCATGCATCTCATTCAAATTTAACGGGAATAAGCGATACACTTGCACTGGAATATGGATTGACAGCCGGGGACATCGAAGATACGGATATATCAAATGTTGACGATATTGATTTAACATATTCTTTCCCAATTACCGACAGCGATGCACTACTTTCACTGCGGTATAGTAAAAAGGACTCCTTGATTATAGAAAAACCGTTTCGGAAATTGGATATTGAAAGTGAATTAGAAAATTACAGTCTGACCTTATCGTATCCGTTAAAAAAATCACTGAATCAACACCTTATTCTCTCACTGATTCTGGAGCATCGACAGAATAAAACGATTATAAAATCTCTTGACCTTCCGTTATCCATCTTTACAACAGGCTCGGTTCACAGCAAAACAAAGTTAACCGTAATTCGTTTTGTGCAGGAATACCTTCATCAAACACTTAAAAGTCAAGTAATCGTTCGATCAACCATAAGTTTAGGGGTTGACGCATTTCACCCAACGAAAATAAAGGGGACAACGCGGGATGGACAATTTACCTCATGGCTGGGACAATATCAGTATATTCGACGCATCGGAAATTCAGCAAATCAATTTATCTTTCGATCAAATTTTCAATGGACAGATGATGAATTGTTATCTTTGGAACAGTTTAGTGTCGGAGGTTACTCCAGCGTCAGAGGATATCGGGAAAATCAGCTCGTCAGGGACAGGGCGTTTCTTTCATCAATTGAAATTCGATTGCCGATACTGTTTAATAAATCAGGTAAAGAAATTGTCCAAATTGCACCGTTCTATAATTTCGGCAGAGCAACGAATAACGGTTCTGATTTTTCAGAATTTAATGACATCTCAAGTATCGGTATTGGATTTTTGACAAATCCTCTTCGTAATCTGAAAATGGAATTATATTGGGGTTATCCACTAAGAGATGTCGACACAAAGAATTCTGATCTGCAGGATTACGGAATTCACTTCAGCATACAACTCGGATTATTTGATAACTAGATAATTCATGTCTGCTTACACAGTTCAACGATGTCAATAAATCGGTAAAAAGCGTTAAGATTCAGCCAATAATAAACTATCCATTCGAAGATTTGGCTGTGCCTACAAACCGTCCCATGTTTCCTTGTTGCCAATAAAAAACAGATAGGTATTTTTGCCATCCATTTCAAGATGATGGGTCTTTTGTGACTTAATTTCCTGGTTCCTGAATAATTCAAACAATGAATTCTCTTCGGGCAACTCGATTGTTCTTATGCCATCCTCAAGTGTATGGATCCCAATAAAATTGCGGTTAATAAAATAAAGATCGTTGCTGTCTGAATACACATGGGCATCTGACTCACGAATCAACTGCCGAAATATTTCGGGATTTATAAATGGTGAACCGCTATAAAATGATTGCCATTCCGGAAATTTTTTAAGTGCCATTGCCGCCTCACCACCATCCAGAAACGTTGCAAATATAGTTGCCTCATCGTCATCAACTCCAAACACCGGCGAAAATTCGACCTTCATCGACCGCCCGGCTGCCCTGAAAGAATAGGGCCAGCCAATTACATCTGTAATATTGCGACCTAAAAATTTCCTCAGATTCTCGTTGGGATTAAGGAAAAACCGCTTTTCCCCCGGAATCATCGTTATTGAAATATTTGACAAGGACTCAATACCCTGTACTGACAAATATTTGTCAGAGACAAAACCATCAGCCCAGAGAGTAATAATGGTCCGGTTCCCATTTTTGAATGTGTTGATCTGCTTTAATCTATGTTCATTAATATTGAAGGTATTGAAAAAAATAATCGTCTTATAGCTATCAGGTGTTAAATCATCGATCAAAACAACATCATAGGGGACTCCAATTCGATTCCACATAATTCGAGCCATTTGGAATAAATAAAAATGGGATGATTCAAGCTTAGATTGATATTGAACATCACGATCAATACGTTGATTTGCATCAATTTTAATCGGTAAATCATGATCCGGGGCGAGGTTCAAAAAGACGTCTGGGTCTATTACGAATGCAACCTCAGATTGCATATCATTATCTAACTTCTCCGCTTTTCTTGATATACGTTGAAACGTTTTGAAATCGGTAGAGAGATTCCCGCGACTTTGATTTAAAAAATATAAAGAGGTACCGTTTATAAAGTTTGCAACAAACTTACGCCGGTTTACCTGAATAGCAGAAACGTTTTTTAAAGGCATCCGGGAATCATTTTTTTTCTGACTGCCGCCATCAATTTTATCATGAGTAAAAAATAATTTTCCCCGCTTATTCAAGGCATCAATCAACAGACCTTCCATGCCACTGACACCGTATCCATTACGATAATCAGTTTCATCAATTACCATATCAAAATAATCAATCTGTTTTGATTTCAGTAACGTTGTTAATGCATTTCCTGTTAAATTATAGTCATTGTTCCAAAGTTGATTCATAAAGGAAACTGGACCACCAACAATTCCGGTCAGACAATTCTGCTGAGTTATCATCTTGATATCGCGTGCAAACGAAATAATAAATTCAGCCCAGGATTCGTTATAAAAGAGATAACTGTCCCTGTCAACACCTGCAGTCAGTGGATGAATAAATGAACCGATTGTGCCTTTAACCCACTTTTCTTTGGGAACATGTGAAACAGAATCCAGGGATACAGCATCCTGTTTCCAGGTCTTTTGCAATTCAGAATCTGAACCGTATCGTTTTGTTAGCCATTCCTGAAATTTTTTTTTATAGTCTGGATGCTGATCGCGTTCTGCATAAGGGTGTTGACTATAGCGGTTCAAATCAGTAATGAGAGTACACCCGATGAAATAATCATAATCGGAGTCTCTCAAATAAGCGATTAAATACTTAACCGCAGTCTTACAATATTTGACCCACTCTGGATTCAGGTCTGATATCACGACAGGTTTTTTGAATTTGCGTTCCTGTAAATTTTTCCACCAGTCAGGTGGAGAAGCCAAAAGAATATCAATAAAAACGGTGCGATTTTCCTGTCTTCCATACCCCGACAGCAATTCATCAATATAATCATAATCAATGTAGTCGACATAATTCCAGACCGGTTTAATATCTGGGCAGCTTGAATTGTAACCACCAAAATTAAGAATAACGCGATTTATGTTATATTCTTCAGAAGTGCCTTGAATCCCCTTGTTCTTTACTGAATCAATTGTATTCCATTGTCCCAGTTGAGCAAGTGATTTATCATTTACATGAATTCTTGGTTCTCCTGATTTACCTTTAATTATCGATACATTCCGGGGTAATGGCTTTGCAAGAGATTTTTTAATCGCATTCTGCGACGGGATGTTTCCCTGAAACGAGATTCTAAGATTTGAAATATTCAGGCTCCCTGAAGTACTGGCATTTAACAGCAAATCAATATAGAAACCTTCGATCGTATGGCTCTTCTTCAATGTACTAAACGAGACTCTCCCAATAAGACTATCCTTATTTCCTTCGGCGGAATAAACCGAAACCATTGTTGGTCCTAAAGTTGCATTAACTTCATTTTGCGAAGTATGTATTTGATCACGCCCGGGTTTCAGCATAAGGAAGACATTAGAATTGATTTTAGCGGACGTAATATTTGTCGATGAGATTTCAAATTGAATTTCACAATTAGACACAATGGTTCTCTCAAAAGGAATGAACCAGGTTGCCCTGGAGCCAGCGTCGCCTGTAATTTGAAATTCAGTTGAATGATCAGTTTTCTTAAAAAAGGTCGCTTCAACGTTCTCAGACTTGTGGAAAACAGAAATGTCCGGGTTTGATTTCTGAAAGTCAAAAAGTATGTTGCCCGTGCCTCTGACAGTAAGTACTGCAAAGACGAGTGTAAATATTTTTACTTGACAAAATAATTCTAAATTCATTAGAAATTCATTATATTATAGTTGTGTTAATAAGTACACATACTCAATAAGGAAGAAACTATTATGGGTCGTAGTCCAGATTGTGTCCTTCATTTACCGCTCGAAGATGTTTCTCGTCAGCATTCCCGCATTTTTTGTCGTAGTGATTCAGCCTGATAATGTTTTCATTGTACCCGGTGTTACTAAGTTCGATTACTCTAAAACCAGGTGGCAAATTATCATATGCCGGAGATTTCGTTTTAGGAGTAAATTGTATGCCGGTGGCTGGTACACCTCGGACTGGAACATTACCAAATTATTATAATTAGAGATACCGTCACTATATTTTTCAGGATTTTCCAGCAAATGAAAATCACTGACCTGAACAATACATTGTGTCATTATTTCACACTCTTGATTGAGTTAGTTTCCCCTAAAATCTTCATACATGTATTGACCGAAAATATCATTGAATTCGAATTGCTTATATTCTACCCCGGTCTCGCGATTTTGGAAATTAAAATTATAAAGTTGTATAACGGATTACTCATTCTTTATTATAAACCCACTGTTTTTTAAAAATAAATAACGGATTACTCATTCTGGACAATACATCTGAAAACTTAAAATCGATTCCTCTTGAAGATTGTCATGTAAAGGCTGGAGCAAAGATGGTCCCATTCGGCGGCTGGAATATGCCAGTCCAATATCAAACCGGCATTATGGCTGAGCATAATTACACACGACAGTATGTATCGATTTTTGACTGCAGTCATATGGGACAATTCAGAATTAAAGGTACCCGTGCCGGTGCAGACCTGGACAGACTTCTGCCCCGTTTGGCAGGTAACCAGCGAATCGGAAGCTGCCGATACAATTTTCTCTTGACCCCTAAAGGAACAGTTAACGATGACATAATTGTTTATCGTATTGATGATGATGAATATTACATTGTCGTAAATGGAGCAACCATCAGTAAGGATGCCGAAATAATCAAAGAGCATTTATCTGACACGACTTCATTTGTTGATGAATCTGAAGCAACAGTAAAATTCGACATCCAGGGTCCGGAATCAGCAGAATTTCTTTGCGATTTAGGATTATCCCTGGAATCGCTTCCAAAATATTTTAAATTCTCACACCTGCCACTCAACGGGATCAATTGTTTAGTATCCAGGACAGGTTATACCGGAGAATTAGGATTTGAATTTTATATTCCAAAGGATCATGGAGAAGAAATATGGATGTTTTTTCTACAACACGATAGACTTCGACCCGCGGGCTTAGGTGCACGTGATACATTAAGGCTGGAGGTGGGGTATCCTTTATATAGCCGTGAACTCGATGAAACCACAACACCTGTTGAAGCCGGATTTAGTAAAATACTGAATTTAGATCACGAATTTACGGCAAGAGAGTTTTTAACAAAAAAACCGTCAAAAAGACTTGTCGGCATTGCCTTTGACAGTCGTCGTGCAGTTCGCCACGGTGAGATTTTATTTTCAAATGATGGAACCGAAGTCGGGATTGTAACATCAGGATCTTTCTCTCCGTCACTTAAGAGTTCTATCGCATTAGGATTCATAACTCAATGTGATATCGGCCGGGGTGGAACATTACACGTAAACTTAGGCAATAAAAGAATTAACGGAACTATCGTAGATTTACCATTTTACCAAGACGGCACGGTTCGAAATAAACTATAATTCATCATCGAAAAACCGTGCTGACTATTTTCAATTTCAGGAATCTCAACATCTTCAACTTCAGATATCGTACCCAATCTATGCATAACTGCTGCCGAATGTTTTGAGGTCCCTTTTATTGTGACTTTTACATCATTTGGATTGATTGTTTTAACCTCCCGCACCCTGGTTTCACCGAAGGACTGTCATAACCCTGCCAAACGGAACGAAATTCCGGATATATGGAAATTACTTGCTCCCAACTTCCTCATTTCAGTTAAAAAATCAACCATGCCCTGCCGTGCTTCGTCATCAGATTTGTTTTCGATTCTATCTATACCGGGACTGGAACCACTGCCCGCAGGCATTGCAGTTTGAGAAGGTTGTTGAGGCACTGCTGGTGCAGCAGCAGCCGGTGTCGATGGGTCGGGAGGAGGGGGCTGACAAGAGGCAGGTAAATTATCGTATTCGTAAATATGGGGGGATCATGAATCTGAACGCGGTTTGATCCGTGAATTTATTAATTCATCGGGCGACGAGATCGGCGGCAGTTTCGCGTGCTTTTGCGATGATAGTTTCTTCCCCGCTGATATAGCGGTCCTGCATAAGAATTTTACCGTCACAAATTACTGTATTTACCACTGAACCATTTACCGAATAAACGAAATCCGAAACCCTGCTGTGTCCTGGAACCATCGGCGGCACAGTTGCATCGATTAGTATCATATCGGCAAGTTTACCTTCTTTTATTTCACCACAGTTCGCGGAGAATATGGATGCTGTATTTCGAGTAACACAGTCAAATACGCAGTCAGCCGGTGCTGTTGTCGGGTCACCTGTTCTTGATTTTTCGACAAGAGCAGTGAATTTCATTTCTTCAAACAAATCAAAATTATTATTTGAGGCAACACCATCCGTACCAATTCCGATCAAAATTCCAGCCTCCTGTATTCTTGTAAACGGAAAAACTCCTGCGGACAGTTTCATATTTGCACACGGATTCGTCAGAATGCCGACGTTATACTGATTTAACAGTTCAAGTTCCCTGTCATCAAGCCAAATTGCATGGGCGATGCTCACGTTATCAGCTAACACACCGATTTTTTCGAGGTATTCAACCGGTCGTACACCATGCTGATCTATACAATCATGCACTTCTTTCTCGGTTTCGGATAAATGCAAATGCAGGTTCAATTTGTTTGATTTTGCAAATCCCTGAGCCCAGCTAAGACTATCTGCACTTACTGTATAGATTGCATGAGGACCAATGCAGTATGAAATTCGTTCCGGAAAAGATTTACTTAATCTAAATTCTTCTTCAATGACTCTCTTCTGTTGAGCAGATTTTTCCTTGTCAAACAAATCGATTAATACTCCGGAAAGAGACGCTCGCAGACCCATTTCATTTACGGCTTTTACCGACCCGGGCCAGAACCAATACATATCATTAAAAAACGTTGTCCCACACTTAATCATTTCCAGGCACGCCAGCTTAGTGCCCCAATAAACATCCTCTTCTGTCATTTTTGCTTCAATAGGCCAGATTTTATCATTCAGCCAGTCGAATAACGACATATCATCTCCAAACCCTCTGAGCAATGTCATCGCAGCATGTGTATGCCCATTCATTAAACCGGGCAGAAGAATTTTACCCTGAGCATCAATCACATTATCAGCCTTGCAGTTTATAGCAGATGAAATCTGATCAATCCGGTTATCCTGAATATGTAAATCCGTCTTACTCCCGTTTAATATGGCGTTTTTTATCAGGAGACTCATAGAATTTGATTGATTATTATTAGGGTTTGCAATCAAAATATGGTGGCAAAACATCTGCCATAGACGACGATGGACTGTTGAAAAAGCAACTGAGAACCGTATCTGTTTTGAAGTCAGTTACTAATTTACATTCAATCATCAATTAAATGTTTAATGATCACGGTCAAAAAATTTTCCAGCTTTCCTAAATTCTGTTTACGCTTCATAACAATTTGATCCATTGTCAGGGGGGTGTCAACGATCCCGTTAGCATAATTATCAACCATGCATATGGATGCATACTTAAGATCACGTTCCCTGGCAAGTATGGCTTCATTTGTCATCGTCATACCCACAACATCGCCGATTTGTTTTATAAAATTTATTTCAGAGGGCGTCTCCAGAACAGGCCCCCTTACCTGAAAATAGATCCCTTCAGGAACCACCTTTATTTTGTGATGTTTAGCGATCTGAGTAATCACCTTTATCAATCCGCGATCAAGGCCCGGTATTGTAAACTTCAATTCATTATCAAAAAAAGTAGGAATATTGAACAAATTAAAATAGTCATGAGGAATAAGCAGACTGCCCGGCACGATTGTTTTTTTAAGTGAACCCGTTGAATTAATACCAATAATTTTAGATACATTTAATTCTTTTACGGCCTGCACATTAGCATGATAGTTGATCCGATGTGGCGGTGTATCCGCTTTTTCTCCATGCCGTTGAATAAACACATATCCCATACCCTGAAATGTTTGTGCCTCTCCATATTCAGTCTCTACTATTTTCTCTTCCAAATCAGAAAACAGAGCGGATTCCAAAAAACTCGTCCCTCCAATTATTGCAATCATGACTCTTCCCCTCAATTCACCATTCCAAAACACACCATCCTAACGTGTATGATTTTGATTTCAACTCAAATCTCGAATTTAAAATAATCAGGAAAGGGAACGACCTCTCCCATATAACTCAATTTTTATTGAAAATATAGAGTAGACCGATTTGTATAATTTTATTTTTAAATTTAGACTTATTGATTTTAATATTATATATAACTTTATCTATAAATAAATATACTGATTAGTCTTTTTTATTATGATAAGTTACAAGCGAGAAAAACTTATAGAGACTGCCCGCCAATTATTTTATCAATATGGGTTCCATGCGGTGGGAATTGATCTAATCCTTAAAAAATCAGGGGTTGCTAAAAAAACCTTATACAATCATTTTTATTCGAAAGATGATTTGATTCTTGCAGTACTTCGACGGAACGATGAACATTTTCGAAATCATTTTGTTCGCTCCCTCGAGAATCGCGGTTTTTCAGCAAAAGAAAAATTATTATCAATTTTTGATACGACAGAAGAATGGTTCACAAGCAGTCAGTTTCATGGATGTATTTTTATCAATGCCATCGCAGAATACTCAGATCGATCCGTACCGATTCACACTGTATGCAAAGAATATAAACGTACTATTCGGGACTGCATTGCCGGTCTTGCCAGAGAAGCCAATGCGTCTGATCCGAATGAATTGGCAGACCAGTTATCATTATTACTTGAAGGTGCAACGGTTACTGAGCAAGTCGGTGCAATCAGAAAAAGTGCCGAACGTGCCAGAGAAATCGCAATAATATTGATAAATAGAGCCTGCAGTCTAAGCTAATATTATCGATGGACAGAAATCACAATAAATACAACAAAAAATTATTAGCAGCACCAATACAAATCTTCAAGATTTGGGTGGGGGTGTAACTTTCGTTCTGTAATTTCATTTCTCCTGGTGTCGGTCTGGAGGGGGGCCCCGAGCGGTTTCAGCAGCAATCGATTGGGCCGACGGGCCGGGCACTGCGGAGGGGTTAGACTGGACAAATAGTATTGTCTGATCTAACAACCGCCAGAGGAGGTTTCCTCCGGGGGAAATTTTTGAGTTGATAAAAACGCAGATCAACATAACAATCATCAGTCAAAAATGGAAATAAAGGCGACCTGCATAATGGCTTTGACCATAGCGGATTATACGGTATTTTAAGGAAAAGAGACAACTGGATTCTTTCTTACAATGAATGCGATGAGATTGACGATTTTTATGGTGATTTTGCATTTTATTATCCTGAATGCAAGTATGGTATGTCAAACGATAAAAAATCAAGAGAAGTTTTGATTTTCAGTGATGATTTAGCAGAGAAAAACAATCTCAAATAATGGCAACACGATAAAGCTATGGCAGGCGTAGGTCAGGGGTATAGCGGATGCAAGAGACAATAAAAAACAGAACGATATTTTGTAAAGACAATCTTGATATTCTCGAAGGAATAAACACGGAGACGATTGATCTTGTTTACCTTGATCCGCCATTTAATAAAAAGAAAGTATTTACCGCTCCAATCGGTACCAGTGCTGAAGGTGCGAGCTTCAAAGATATATTTACCGAAGCGGATTTGAAGGAAGAGTGGGTACAGGAGATTCGTGAAGATTGGCCGAATGTCTACGAACTGTTAAACGCAGTAAAAAACATTGAGGGGAGAAGTTCGTATAATTTTTGCTACCTTGCCTATATGGCTATTCGGTTAATAGAATGTCACAGAGTGCTAAAAAATACAGGCAGTGTTTATTTACATTGTGACGCTACCATGAGTCATTACTTAAAATTATTGCTTGATTGTATATTTGGGGAAAAAAATTTTAAGAATGAGATTGTATGGTGTTATACAGGACCCAGTAATACAAAACGATATTACCCTAGAAAACACGATAGTTTGTTTTTCTATGTTAAAAATGCACAAGATAACTATATATTTAACACCCAAGCCATAAAAATCCCATACGCTAAATTAGAGACAGGAAAAACAGGTGGTATATTTAAGCAAGCCGCAACCTTACATAAAGCGGGAAAAATACCAGAGGATTGGTGGGAAGAAAACAGAGATAATATGACCCCTGTAGGGCGTATACAAACAGAGCGCACGGGTTACCCGACACAAAAACCGCTTGCACTGTTAGAGCGCATTATCAAGGCCAGCAGCAGCGAGGGTGATGTAGTGCTGGACCCGTTCTGCGGGTGTGCGACCACTTGCGTGGCAGCAGAGCGTTTAAGCAGACGATGGATTGGGATAGATGTATCGGTGAAGGCATACGAATTGGTGCAGGAAAGAATCAGAAATATGTACGAAATACGACAAGGAAAACTGGAAGAAGGCGAGTTATCTAAAACATATTTTTCTACCACGGCACCAACTCGTACCGATGACGGGGCAAATGCCAAGGATCAAAAATATGTTTATATTATCTCACACCCACAATACGAAGGAGAGTATAAGGTTGGTATCGCAAGCGATGTAAAAAGCCGCCTGAGCAGTTATCAAACGAGCGATCCAAACCGAGACTACAAACTGGAATATAAACAGCTTACCGAACACTACCGGGCATTAGAGCGACATATCCACAATCAGTTTGATAGCCGACAGGAGTGGGTTCGTGCCGAGATGCAAGAGATAATCAACGCGATGAAAAGCTATCGGCCTTGATGAAATTAATGAAAATAAATAGCGTACACCCCTCGTAAAGGAATCGACTGCTTAAAAAATAAACAAAGATGGAACCGTCAACGTTTGTCTCAGCAAGGATAAATTGATATTAAAAACATCACGCAGCAAACCGTGATTTATTTCAATCTCAAAGATTCTGTTTAATTGTGATTTTGTGTTGGATTCAACTGTGGAATGATCAAACGTTGACCAACCTGAAGCTGCCCCGGCGAATATAATACATCCCTATTGGCTTCATATAATAAAGATAAACAAAGGGTGCCTGATAGCCGAATCCATTTATACAGTTAATCAGGATGATGCCAAATTCGTTCAATTGGAACATTTGTGACTTTCTTTAGAGGTGATTTCTACACTGTAGTAAATATTGATATCATATACACAATCAGTGAGTTACTCATGAAATCTGGGAAAATCGAACGATACCATAGAGTGTGAAACATAAAAGGAAAACAGAGGTCATGCAGTGTCAAAAACCTGATCGTTTTCGGTATTGCAGGGATTTTATAAAATCTCAGTGCTTTTCTGTTCTATCTTATTTTTCCAGATTCATTGCTTCTGATCGTGTTACAAAATTCTCATAATGAATTAAGCATCATGGTTCACCATGACGCCTGGTATATTTCGAATTCGTTTCGTATTGAATGGGTCGTTATGTTCATTAATTCGGCGGATGATATCGTTTGTTTGCCCAATGAACGTCTTGCCGTCTGGATTGGCAATAATATAAAACTTGAATGACATACGGAAGTTGGCAGGATATTCCAAAATTCACAAAGTAACCTGGCTCCGGCAGTTGGATTCGAACCAACGACCAAGTGGTTAACAGCCACCTACTCTACCGCTGAGCTATGCCGGAAAATTGTTTTTGTAAACCTGACTTGTATACCTATGTATATCAGTCGGGCAGGTAACAACAGTAATCAGGAGTATTCGGAATTCAAATTAATTCAAAGTAAATATTTCTATTAAAATCATTTTAATTAAGAAACCGATACAAAAATATAAAAATGATTAACTAAATTCCATTCATTTGTTATTTTCAAGATGTTTTTTATAGAATGTAACTTACTCTTTATTCAGTCATAAAACGAAATTACCTCATCAATAGAGGCACGATTTGACAGTATCATTAAAAAACGATCCACCCCCAATGCACACCCTGCACACTCCGGCAAGCCATACTTTAGAGCACGGATAAAATCCTCATCTATCGGATAGACTTCACGATTATTCTTCTTTCGAAGTTCTGCCGTATTTATGAACCGTCTTAATTGTTCTTCATGATCAATTAATTCACTGTATGCATTAGCAATTTCTAAGCCTCCGATATACAACTCCCAACGCTCAGCCAGTTTGCTGTTCGATTTTGAAGCACGTGCAAGGGCACCCAATTCGATTGGAAAATCGATTAGGACAGTTGCTCTGTCAGGTGAAAATTCTGGTTCAATTTCATCGGTAAGCAGTTCTTCAAATTGATTATTTTTCATGGCCTCCCCAACCGTTTTGTCCGTGAAAGTTGTAAACGCATTTTCAACGGTTAACTGCTCCCATTCTTCACCGACATTAATCGTCTGTTCACCATAGGTGAATTTCTGATTGTTCAGTAGATTGCTGCATACATATCGGACAAGCTCTTTTGTTTGATTCAGTATGTCCATGTAGTTAAAGCCGGCAACATACCATTCCAACATCGAAAATTCGGGGTTATGAAGTCGCCCCTTTTCTCCATTTCGGAAACAGCTTCCGATCTGAAAGATTCGTTTGCAATCAGCGCTGAGCAGGCGTTTCATGTGTAATTCCGGAGAGGTACGAAGATAGTGGTTATTACACCTGACAGCATCAATATGATCTTCTAATGCAGGTGTTTTAACGATAATTGGAGTGCAAACTTCAGTAAAATCATTTAAGTAGAAAAAGTCTCTAACCAGCTTCAGAAGTTGACTTCGCAATATTAAATTGTCACGCCTTATTAACGCGTTCGACATAGGCACCGGTCCGGGTATCTAATTTGACGATATCCCCTTCGTTAACAAATAAAGGCACTTGTATTTCGTACCCATTTTCAAGTGTTGCCGGTTTTACAACATTGGTTGCTGTATCACCCTTAATTCCGGGTTCAGTCTCTTTTATTACTTTTTCAATGAAGACAGGAAGCGTCACGTCGATCGGATCATCGTTAAAGAGTAATATTCTGCATTCAGCATTTTCAATTAAAAAATTTACATTATTCCCTAAAATTTCAGATTTTACATATAGTTCTTCATATGTTTTATCATCACTGAATACATAACGATCACCATCTTCATAACAATAAATACATTCTCTCTCTTCTAACTCGGGTTTACCGATTTTGTCACTGGCCCGATACGTTTTATCCATTGTGGTTCCTGTTATCATATTCTTCAGTTTACATCGATAGAGTGCTTGACCCTTTCCGGGTTTATAAAAATCAAAATCAGTAACAGCCCATGGCTGATTATCAATCTCTATTTTCAAACCTTTACGCAAATCAGAACTGTTATACATAGTGACCTTTCGTTATCTATTGCTAATATTGAGTGGATTTTTTGCAAAAATTCATTATATCAATGCCCCTGCTGAAGGCATAAATTAAGATAACATTTTCATGCTGCCTATGTCAAGTGTGCGGTTGACAGGCATTTGGGATTCCTTCATTACACAACACATTTTAGCTGTATTTCATATACGCTGAGTTCTTAAGAGAAGGTAATGAAGTATCCCGTAAGACTTACAACATATACCGGAAGCAGGAATCGTCATACTGGATTTTCCGTTTCGTGCAGGTCGGTATGCCAGGTGTTCTGAACGATTCTCTATATCAATTTATAGTTGCCATAGAATAACGATCAGATGATTATAGAGATCAGTTTTTTTGTGGGAAATTTAACCAGCCGCCGGAGAATTCCCCACATCCACTATATGTGTAATACTATCTCCTCAATCAAAATAAAACTCGATTAAGATTAAAAGTAAGAGTGACCTTGCCCCTTATAAAACTAGACCGTTTTGAAAGAGATTATTTATTAGAGTTATTTTTATTCGGTTGGTTTTGATTGCGAACGGATTCAATTTCATCATGGATTTGTTGCTTAATGATTGCTTGATTTTGAAACTTTTTGGTATTATTTTTCAAGTGTTTTTTACGAACCGCTTCTTTTCTTGCCTTTTTCCTGATTTTTTCTTGAGGATCATTGTCAACTTGATCATTATTTTGTCGTTCTGTACTTTCGAAGTATTCTAATCGGCCATTTAAGTTGTCATGCAAGGCTTTTTGCACATTATGATACTTATCAATTTTCTGCTGTAATTGAATTGGTAAATTATCTTTACTATTGGTCTATGAATTTACTTGTAAACTTAAAAACGAAATGCTTAGATATAATGATATTATTGAGATAGAAATACCTTTTTTCATTTTATTATTTTCCTTATATAGTTTAGATTGATGTAGTTTTGTTACTTTATACTAAGTAATAGTACTCAAAAATAAAAATATTTTTTCCCAATCCTTTTTTTAATATTCCTTTTGTTTTTCTCCACCTGTATCAAAAAATAAGTCTATATATTCCTCAGGGGGAGAATCATCATCGCGCATCAACGAGAAAATTTCTGAACCTGATTCCGGTTTATCTATGTAAGTGTGGTAACCTTGTGCCAATCCTATGTAAATGCATTCCTTCGATTCCTTGTACTGATGCGCTTCATTTTCAGCCATCTCTACAGCTTGTTTTAAATCACTAGCTTTCCAAAGTAAAATCCTTTCCTCATATAAGAATTCTTCTTTACTTTTTTCAAGTTTTGGGTGACGAAAGATACAGCGTACTGAATGCCATTTTTCCATAATTTCCTCTTTGTAGATAATCGGTAAATTTAGATATATTCAAAATCAATGATATTCTTCTAACTATGTTATGAAAGTAATTTTCCAGAGTTTAGCAGTATTCTAAGACTAATTTATTTCAAAAAAATGAATACTAAACAAGATATATAAATTCTTGCATGAAGACCTACATAGGCAACTTAAAAATTTATTCATGCTTCTACTATCATCGCTTTAATTTTTGCATCTACGGGAATGATTAAACTCAAAATTACTATATGAGCACGTCAATCAAACATCTTTATAGTTGATTACTTGTAATTGAGAAAATTGATACTCACTTCATATCCCTAATTAATTATGCAATTACAGGGGTGTCCTGTTTTTTATTTTTCTCTTCTGAAAGCATAAAAGTGAAGTGATCAGACGTGAAAGGTGAATTCTATCCGTTTTGGTTGGGCAATGTTTTTTATTCAAGCAGAAAGATCAGAAAGAACCGAATAATCGAAAAAAATCGATTTCTCGGACAAAACAAATGTGTTTACAACTTGCAAAACCTCATATGGGCGACCCTGAGCTGCCATTAGTAATGTTTTTCCCGTTCAATCAAAAGTAATAAATCTAATACCGTATTTATTTTGTTTTGATTTTGACTTATTTTGCAAGACTCCTTTAGCCATTCTTCCAATTATTCTGTTCCTAAACCTATATCCCAAGAATCGATGTCAATAAATTTTTTCAAGGGATCATCTGGTCTAATTAATCGCGGATCAATCGAATAACACTCCCCCAGTTTCTCGAATACTTTTTGGAAATTTGAATACTCTAATCTATAATCTTTAATCAGATCGTCATATAACGTTTTTAATGGCAGTGGTTCTCTAAATCCAAATAGTTGTTTTCTAATTTTTTGCCGATAAACTGATGTTAAAAAAAGCCAAATTAGAAATATTAGAAAAATTGTTATCAATTTAGTCATGGATTTGTAATAGATGACGGAAGATTGACATATACTGCCCCTCCAATAAAAACACCTGCATTATAATAACCGATTCCCACTGTAATTGATCCAATAAATTCAGCTCCTTTTCTTATAATGGCAGTTCTTGCACCAGATACTCCTCTCAGTTAAACTTTTGTCACCCGGTTCCAAACCTAGGGCATCGTAAAGAGTTATCGGATTGTTTGTTACAAACTGATATAAATTTATTCCACGTCCTTCACCTACCGGGTCTCTACTTAACCACCGCATGGAATCGGGATCATACCAGCGGCAGCCATAGTATATTCTCAAAGGCGTGTCCTTTATTTACTTATTTATCTTGGCAGAATTCCTTGTGATACTGCCTGCTTAGTCAAGAGAAATAAGACCAAGAAACTTAAAAACAAGTACAGAAAAAATACCTGACGCCATCCACAACAACATTCGTTTGTATGTTGACAAATAAAAATTTTGAAATTCTTCGCTCAAGAACTGTGAACGAGCTTTGGGGTCGATTATCGCCTGCCAAATATATTTAGGATCTGAAGTAGATATCAGTAATGGTATTTGAAATGAAACAATACCCCAAAAAATCAATGCAATATCACTATCCGTAGCCGTAGATATATACTTCCAACCGGATATACATAATGGTAAGAATATGACCCCGCATAGGACTGATGTAGCAGGCTGTCGAAAATCATACTTGTTCATAATAGTAGAGGGAGACCATTTTCCTAATTAAATCAGAACTTATTAAATTTCCCATTTCAGTTTTAGCGTTTCTCTGTCAGTTCATGTAGTGCGTTCTCAATTGATGATTTTGCTGCAACTGTTTTTTCTTTTACTAATGCTTTAGATAGCACATCAATAATAGTTGCAGAATTTTCTGATGTGATCAAATCTAATATAAGGTTTGCGGCAGCACAACGTATTCGATAGAATTCATGATCAAGGCCTTCAAGAAAGAGTTTGAAATATTTATATTCTCCAAGTTTCGTTAAAGCATAATAAATGCGAATTTTTTCTTCTTCTTTTGACTTAGGCAATTGTTGTTGCAGAACGTGGATTTTGTCTTTATCTCCAATATTTCCGATAGCAATAACCGCTTCAGATCGAACAAGTTCGTCTTCATCATCTAATAATTCGATAATATTATTAAGAGCGTCAAAAACCTTCCAATCTCCAAGAATTTCAAGAGCTGCAACACGCACTAATTCATCTTGGTCAATGAGCGATCTGACAACTTGGTTTTTAACCTCCGGTAAATTGATTAAACCAAGTGCTTCAACTGCCCTGAATCTAACTTCAGAATCATCGTTACTACAGTATTTTATTAACGTCTGAATTCGATCGATAATTTCTTCTGAAAGATTTTCAATTTCTTCAAGTTCTTTGATTTTTCCCAGGTAATTTTCTGACATGTTATATATCCATAGATTAGGCAGGAAAAATAAATTTTCCGAATGGTTTTAAGCAACATTATGGGACATTAATTACAATTCCGCTTCGATTTATTTCTATTTTTTCGAAATTTATCTTCTTCATCTCTCTTCTTGATTTTCTCTTCTTCAAGTCGAATGCTGTTGATGACCTTATTGATACTGTCAATTTGCTCTTGATCTTTTTTTTGCTTAACAACAGCCTCTAACTTACTACGAATTTCCGTACGGTTCTCGTCATTGACTAACTCACGGAGATCATTTGCAGAGGATATTACAACACGAGTATTTTCGTGGTCTAATCGGGCGACGAGCCTGCCAAAATATTCATCTTTTCCCAACCTAATGAGTGCAAAATAGATTGATCCCAGCTCCAATTCACCTGCTTTGAGGAGACGTTCTTCCAAAAGAGTTATTGAGCTTTTAACTCCTATCTCGCCTATCGCAGTAGCAGCCCAGGATCTGCAAATCTCATTTGGTTCTTCCTCTTCGTCGATAAAATCAACAACCCAATCAAGAAAAACCACATGCTTCCATTCAGAAATGCACCTTAACGCTCCAGCACGGACATTTGCATCTTCATCATAAAGGGCCTCTTTCAAACGCTCTTCAACTTCCCATGTCCGAAGTTTCCAAAGTTGATCAATAGCACTCTCTCTGATTTTCGAATTTTCATGCTCAAGCAGTTTGATCAATCGATCTACATCGCATCCAATTCTGTGGGAAATAGTTTCTATCTCTTGCAAACAATTACGTTCTTCATCGTTGTTTTCCATAAATCCTGTACTCACTTGGATTAATTTTTTTCCAGTTAGTATAGCTAAAATTAATTACATGCATTTTTCTTTTGTCGTTTTTCTTTCAATTCCTTTCTTTTTTGTTTGCCACTTTTGGGAGGCGGCTTCTGGTCGTTCATCTGTCGATTCTGTCTCTTTTTATTCGCCTTTTCTTGTGTTGTTCTTTTACCTCCACCTCCAGTTTCCCTGATATTATTTTTACCATATTGAGCCATCGCCGTTATTGTCTGATCGACGATGACTGCAGTCGCGCCGAAGCCTAATCCAATTGCTATTGCTGCTGTGCCTCCCGGAGAAAAAACTGGTACAAGGACTAGTGGATTTTCTCCAAGTGCATCAAGAAATACTATGGGATTGTTGGCGACAAACCTATGTAAATTTATTCCACCTCCTTCACCTAATGGATCTCTTGATATCCACCGCATTGATTCTGGATCATACCAACGATAACCATAGTAAATTAAACCTGATTCAGCATCTCTGTACTTTGTGGAAAAACCGAAATTTTGAACGTAAGTTTCGGAAGTTCCGCTCAACTTTCCAAGGGGATTATACAAAAGTCCCCTAAAGAATGCCTACTAACAGTTTTTAAGTCATCAAAAATTGACAATACATATCTTAACTGGTGGCAAGAAGCTATACGCTAATTCGGATATTTGTTCATTGTGGATAACGTTTCGATTATTCTTTCATCCTGTGAATCAACAAAAAGACGATCAACATCAAAAATGTAAAATCTTGATTCCCCATTTATTTCTCCGTCTTGGGTAAATCTATCTACAACGATCAGCTCATCTCGAATTTCTTGTACTTTCCCAATTATTGAATACTCATCATCTTTTGTTTTAATATTAAAAAGGCAGATCTTTTGACGTTTAAAGGCTTGCTGCACTGTGATTTTGAACAAATCGCTATCAGCCTCTAATCTTGACTGTTGAATAAATTCTTCATGCTGCTGGTTTTGGGCCTCGTATAAATATTCTATTTTCCTTTCATATTGTGTCCCTCTAACAACATGAAACAAATCTTCTAAACATCTAACTAAATAACCATCAGCCAGACCATATTCAGAGATGTGACGCAGTAGTACATGATTATTACTGACATAGTGAATGAAACCCACAGCACAGTTATGTGGGTCATATCTATCCGTGTATATTGATACAACTTCATTCAGGTATTTTAATGTTAAAAGCGGTTCCATTTTTCCTTTCCCCTAAATATATTGCCTCTAAATTTTATTTATTTCAATGATTATCGGAGCATCCTGCGAAAGTATGTTCGAGATTCTGAGTCCTGAAATTGCAAATTTTCTGAAGAAGTGTAGATGTGTATAACATTGTCTCTATGCGTTTTTTATGCGGTCAGTGACGATCTGGTTTTATGAACAAGGTCCGGCCGAAAAGAGTTTTGCAAGATGCTCATCAAAATATAGCATAAGTATAAAGAAGGCATACGATATAAAACATTGTTTTTGCTATTTACAGCTTTTCCCTCGTTTCTTTTTATTTCCTTTTCTTTTGAGGCTGCCTATATTTTAATTTCTTTTTTGATCCTGTTCTAGATGAATGTGCATCCGAATGTTTATCCCAATTTGAGGGTCTTTTGTTGTTACCGTGCCCTAATTCCGCTCCATTTGGAGCATCAAAGCCCCTACCCATTCTAGAAATCATGTCAACGAACCAAGCTGTAAAACCAGCTGAGACAAGAATTTTCCCTGCACCTCCAGCCAGAGGAACAACTAATGGGTTTTCACCTAAAGCGTCAATAAATACAAGTGGATTGTTGGCGACAAACTGATATAAATTTATTCCACCTCCTTCACCTACCGGGTCTCTACTTAACCACCGCATTGAATCGGGATCATACCAGCGATAACCATAATATATTAAATTAAACCAGAATCGGTATCTTTATATTTAGTAGAGAAACCAAAGTTTTGATCAAATATTTCGGAAGTTGCCGTTAGTTTCCCAAACGGATCGTAATCGTATTCAGCGACAACGACTCCGCTGTCGCTAATTACCTGGATAATATCACCGCGTCCGTTATACAGATATGTATAAATTTCAGGTGTTGGACTGCTATAGTCAATGACTCCTAATAATCCACCGATACCACCTGCGTTTTCAAAGGTTCCTGACAAATCAGTACCCCAAATATAACGCTTTTGCAAATTATTAGCACCATCCCGTTCTTCAAAGATACGCCACCTGTCGTAGACGTAACGAGTTTCATCAATTGTAATTGTGTTTTCAAAATACTTGCGAAGGGACATTTTACCTTCACCATTGTAGAGGTATTCGATTTTCTTATTAACGCCGGATGAGGTAAATGTGACACGTTCAAGCCGATCGGCGTCATTCCAGCTCAAAGTCATTAATTCACCTGCATCATTGTAAGTTTGAGTTACATTACCATTTCCATCACAGTTGTACGAATATGTGCCTTGAATTGATACTGTGACAACGGGATCGACAGGCTCACTTGAATTTAAGGGCAATGACTGATACCCCGTTTTATATTCAAATATTCCGTTTTCATTGTATTGATTATAGGAACTGCAGGCAGTATAAAATTCATTTATGGCTTGCTCCATTGCAACTGTGCCTTCTTCCAAAAATGTATCTCCAGGATCAACTTTCTCAATTGTATTAAAGATAAGGACAATATCTTTGTTATATTGACTTGCTTTACTCATTTCACTTGCTGCTGCGGTAATTAATTCTTGACCGCTGTCTTTATAATTCATAATTGCAATAAAGTCAGGAATCGGGACAATTTGGTCCAATTTATCATCTGCATAATTCGTCCAAATTGCGGATCCCAGCGGTAACGTTGTTCCAGTTTGAAGTTCGTATGCATCGACAGCGGTTTTGATATCTGTTAGAACCTCTTCATAGCGATTGATGATGGTAAAATGATCATCCGGCCAAAGTAATCCTTCATCATTAGATTCCATATTGTAAGGTTCAATATCTTCAAGTATACCATCAAATCGCTCGGTTGACTGTCGGCTGAGATTGTAATTTAATACTAAATTAATGAAGTATTCTCGGTAAGGATCAATGCCATTAACCTGAACAATCCAAGTATAGAATCCACCAGAATAGTATACCTCAATTCCCCGTTGACGGGCAGCGAAAATAAATGAAGCGACATCATTTTCGTTTTCACAAAAACTGTTTTCCCCATGCCACCCGGGGGCAAGATAGATTCTTGTGATCGCCCTGGATGTATCTCCGTGAGGTGCATCACAAAAATCAAATAATGCCGTTTGTGCATTGAGGTCAGTTAAAAGATTTACAGGGTCGTCAATATGATTTCTGACCCATAGTGATCGGGTATTGCGGTTATTATTTGTCGGAAATTCTGGTGTGGGTACAGAATAATCTTCAGTAACAGTGACATTTCCTGAGATCGGATCAATATGATTGCCGGCAGGATCATACTTATAATCGATTGATTCCCCTCCAGATTCATTTCTGCTGATGAGTTGACTGATAGTGTCAAATGCATAACTGAATGTTTTGTTCTGTTGTACTTCTGTTGTTATATTATATCGATTGTCCCTGGTATATTCAAAATCAGACAGAACAGTGTTTGAAGAGTTATAATTAACGATACGATTCACAGTGTCGATGCTATCCCGAATAATATGACTGTAGGAACCATTTGCATAATCGATTCGTTCTGGTGCTGATGTGTGAGAAGTATAAAGATAGGTAAACACATTTTGCTGATTAGTTAAGGATGTCAATCGTTTGATTGAGTCATAGGTATAAGTTACTAAATTCGTAACGTCATTTCCTATTGATATTCGCTTTCCATTGGCATTGTACGTGTAATATAAATTTGCCCATGGTCCAAATACTTGTGACAAGCGATTTGCATTGTCATAGACGTAATCAGTACGTCCTGAAGCATCGGTCATCCATCCCGGTCGATTTAGTTTGTCATACCAAAATACTACATCGGTATCAGACGGATAATCTATTTTTATAAGGTTACTATTGCCATCATAGTCATAGGTTGTAATTGCTCCATTTGGAGATCGTTTGTGAACAACGTTACCGACATTATCATAAAAATATTCGTAATAACTTTCATCTGGAAATTTTTTTCTCCATAATTGATTTAACGGGTTGTAAATAAACTCTGTTGTTTCGTTATTTTGATTTATAATTTTTACAAGATTCCCGGCATAATCATACATAAATCTTAAAAAGTACCCGCTAGCATCATTTATACGCACAAGTTGGTTTTGAGAGTTATAAATAAAACTGGATTCATTATTATCAGCATCCGTTATTTTTGTATTATTGACTGAGCCCAGAAGCAGCATATCATCTCCGTCATATTCAAATACTGTTATTTTTCCATTTGCGTCAGTTATACTTGCAATTTCATTGTAGCTGTTATACACCGTGGTTGTTATCGCACTATTTGGAGTTGTAACTTTTGTTTGATTATCATTGTTGTCATATTCAAAAGTTGTGACATTATTGGCATCATCAGTCATGGTAATAAGATTATCGGCATCGTCGTAAGTGAAGGTTGTGGTTTGAAATAACAAGTCATTAGTCTCTAATAAACGCCCAACCATATCATATTGCATTGAAAGTGTTTCAAAGCCAGGTATCGAAACAGATGTCAAATCTCCCTGTAAATTGTAACCGTAATATGTTACAACTCCATAAGGTGTTGTCATAGTCGCAAGTTGTCCATCACTTGTATATGAAAATGATGATGTGTTATTTTTAGGATCTGTTATTGAAAGAAGGTTGCCATTTGAGTCGTAAATCATTGTTGTTAACCTGCTTACTGATGGGCTTAGGATCTCGGTTTGTTTCGTGACTTTGTTAAAGTTTGGATGATACTCGAAAACAGTTTCGACATTTATAGCATTTGTGATTTTAGTGATGTTTCCCCGACTGTCGTATTCATATTTCGTACTGCGTCCATTTTCATCTATCTCTTTGGCCAAGAGTCCATTTGAGGCCCAAACATTTTGTTTTCCAGTATAATTAATATCAAACATATGAACTGGATCCAAGCTATAAATTAATTTGTAGTAATGCGGTTGGACAAAATCAAATTTATAAATCCAACTTTCACCTTTATTATTGAAAACTTCCGTTGTTGTCCATCGATAATCGAATGTTGTAATTTTCCCTTCCGGGTCTGTTTGTTGATATATTTTATCATTATATAAATACGTCATTTGATATAAGTTGCTATTGCGATCAGTATAGGTCTTCAAATTCCCGTTTTTATAATAAGAATATTGTCTTGATATGCCATTTCGTGGATATGTAACAGATGTCAGAAAATTATTTTCATCATATGAATATAACCATTGTCGCCCTGATGGATCGGTCATTGAAGCTACTTTTCCATTTGCTCCATAACTTAATTGAACAATGCGCCCTACGCTGTCTATGATTGAGGTTACACGGTTTACAAAGTAGGTTTCAGGTGTAAGTAATGGATCAGATTCTACAAAAGCGATGTTATCCAACCAGACTGTACCAGAATTTTGGCGATTAAAGTCGAACTGAATTGCTGTCACCTGATTGATGTCTGCGCCGAGTGCAGCAAATTCAGAAAGTGGAATTTTAACAGTTAGCCAATCCATATACACAGAATATAAATCATACCCAGAAAGACTGTCACAATTATCACACGAAAATGTTGACGTTGCACTTCTAACTGGAAGACTGAAATTTCCATTTGTACATTTCAAGGTTATGTTAAAATCTTCCCCTCCCACAGCTCCTTTAAAATCAAATTCTAATCGTTCAAAATTTGAAATATTCAATGGATTACCTGCACGATTCAGGCTTGAATTAAAATAACCCGATTGGTCTGACCATTCTGCCTTTAGGGTGTTATTAGCTAACTCCCAGGTCGTCAATGTATTATCGTCGTTTGTGTATAAACCAACTCCATTTGTGGCTAAATCGGTATCATTGAAATCATCTACCCAAATTTGATGCTGTGGTTTGGTATACGGTGGAACGGATGCTTGTATGGAATTATATTGCAGTGTTGTTTGATTTCCATTGAAGTCTTGCTCATATAACAGATAACCATTGGAATCAAATTTTCGGATTAATAAATCTGTTAGATCTGTTAGAGTATATCCCCCATCAGTATCTTTGGTAAGTTCATTAAAATATCCAATAGGAGGAGTGAAACTTTGGGGCAATGGTCCCCCAGGAGTTTCAGGTATAAAAGTCATGCGAAATGCATCATCAAATTCAACAGTGACGTTTCCATTTGCAGTCTCTCATAAATGGGAATTATAAGAACTTGTCCAGTTACCGAAAGGATAATCCAGATCGCGATAATTAAAATCTTCAGTCAATATATCATTTGTCAATGAATCTGTTAACTTTATATCATCATAATGAGCATGACTATATCGGGATTCTAATGCTATTTTTCCTAAAGGTAATGGATTGTTCTCAATATATTCAATCACCAATATATCATTTAAATAGATAGTAATTACGCCACCTGATATGTCATCAATATCATCAATAATCTTAACTTTATTCCAATCTAACGGAGAAAATGATGTGTCAAGCGATGCTAATAAGACATCTTGATATTCACTGCTATCATGTTTTAAAAGTGATATAGTACCATCCTGTCTGAGTATGACGATATAGCGTTTTGTTTTATCTGTATATCTAAAATTTATCCATGCACTTTCCACCGAAAATGCACCAGGATCTACAGTTCTAAAACTGACTTCAATAATTGATTTTGAATATTCATTATTACTCAACAAAATATCTCCTTGCCCACTTAAATTACCATTTTCAATTGTCCAGGAACCAGCCCCGTCATCAACAAACCAATTTTGCAGAAATGAAATTTGTTGTGCATTATATCGACGAGTTACTTCAACATCCAATCCCCGTGAGGGATACTCCAAATCAGTATGATCAAAATATAAATTTCCGTTTGTCAATTCAACTGGATCATTTGAGCTTTTTCCCCTTCCAAAACCCGAACCTCCTCCTCCATTACCGCAGCCATTGCCAAATACTTTAGATGCTTGTGTATCAGTAAATACATGCAAGCTATTGATACTGTGGTCATCACGATTCTTTTCATTATCCTGACTAAATACTCTAAAGATACACCCGATAAATAAGATAATTGTCAAACAAGTTATAATATTAATTTTTATCAAATAGTTGATATTTAGGGACTTCCATTATTTTTGAGATGTTTGCTTTTGTTATCGATTTTATTTTTTTTAGGGGTAATAATTAAACTCTGCCCCTTCCACTCTTTCTTAAACTGAGTAGAGGGAAGAGTATGCCGACGCTTGTTCATCGACCAATCTGAATCAAAGAATACAACACTCTCGTCTCTCACCTCTACAATATGAATGAAATGATGATTTTCGCTGAAATAACAAATAATTTCCGAGCCGTCATTTTTAAGTGATTTTAGTTGTTCATAGTTGGTATGTGCAGGTATTGCCTGCAAGCCATATTTTTCTGCTGCATGTTTAATATCTGACATGGAACAAAATCCAGAGATGGTTACCTTGCAATCTTTTATCAATTGGGTAAGTGGAACGTCTTGATTAAATACTTTTAAAGTTTCTTTTAACGCTATGGGACCACAATTTGCAGTTTGTGGAATATGAACCGAATTATTTTCAGGTTTACGATGATCAACAGCATAGATCATTGAAGATTCAAAAATGATAAAACTCCAAACGGCTATATTCAAATAAAAATGTTTCATGATATTATAGATTAGTGATTATTTAGAGATTGGTAACAACTGTCGGTAAAATTTACCAGAGGATCTAAACTATTTTGAACTTCCCAACCATCAGGAAGGAAATCACCATCACTATCACGATTTGCAGGTTCCGTTCCATAAAGAGTGATTTCATCATTATCATCCAGTCCGTCACCATCCGTATCCATAATTGAAGCTGATTCAATAATTATAGGATTACCCGTGCCTGTCTAACTTATCTCATCATATAACAATGCGGTTTTAGTGACCATTTGATCAATGGTAAACCGGTCATTTACCCTCGTTCTAAATTCCTTTCCTGTTGATTCACGATGAGATTCACTTTCTGAATATAAAATCGTCATAGCGTTCACAAGTTCTTCTACATTGCCGGGGGATATCAATCGGGCGGAATGGGGTTCATATAAAATTTCAGGAATGCCTCCGACGTTTGTTGCTATTAACGGGAGTCCGGCTGCCATAGCCTCCAGCAACACAAGCGGATGTCCTTCTGAAAGTGACGGTAATACAAACACATCAAGTGCACGTAGAACTTCAGGTATATCATTGCGTTGCCCCGTAAAAAATGTTACATTTGTGATTCCCAACGATTCAGCCTGCAACTCTAATTCTTCTTTAAGAGATCCATCGCCGGCAATCACCAGACAACATTCTTTATTATCTTTGTAAATCATTGCAAATGCAGTCAAGAGCATATGATGAGCTTTAACTTTGGTCAGCCGCCCTGCAGTTCCAAAAATAAACTTGGATTCAGGTAATCCAAGTTTATTTCGAGCATCCTGTTTCGACAATGCCGAATCAAACCGACTAGTGTCAATGCCATTATAAACAGTTATTATCTTATCTGAATTTAAAAGCCAATTTGACTGACGAATATCCACTTTAACAGCGTTAGAAACAGCAATTATCTTCGAGACCCTGTTTAATATCAAAAAATTTAACAACTTCCGATTGATTGATCCTGTACGGCTCCGGCCATGAACTGTTGTAATAACTTTTACATCGTTTTGTGCAAATATTGAGGCGAATGTTCCATAAACAGTTGATTTATGCCTCTGACAATGAACGATATCTATTTCATGATCCTCAATTTCCTTTTTCAATTGCTGCAGCAGACTGAAATTTAACCGACGCAGCTGTTTTTTAGTATAGCCTGAATTGATTACAGTAATCCCGGCATCGGCCAGTGAGGAGTTTTGATTTTTGTTACCGCACAGATAACATACAGACTGTTTAAATTGCTTTGAATTTATCCCGTTGATTAAATTTTCAAACAGAGGCCATTCAAAACTATTATCAAGAAGCACATGCATGACGTGAGGTTTTTTCGGAATCTTATGAGTTAATTCTTCAACACAATCATATACTGAAAATACAACCTGTTTGTTTTCAACAGCCAGCAGATCCTGATAACAATCGGTCAATGAAGGTCGGGCGAACCGCTTTAAGGTCAACTGCCAAATTCGTTTGATAAGATGTTTCTGAGCTTCTGCGTCAAATTGTGAAGTGCTCTTATTGTAATGGTGGAAAAATCGGAAACGATCATTAAATGATATAAATTTTGGGGAAACGAGATTTAACTGCAACAGGTTTTTCACAATTAATCTGTCCGGAATATGCCTATACTGCTTATTCCTTTCATTGTCCAGAAAATAAAATAGTGGCGTCTGGTCTTTAGAAACATTTATTAAAATATTATTCAACCTAAGATCTCCATGAACGATACCTGCGTTGTGCATTCGTCCAATTTCAGAGGCCAGGGCTATAATCCATTTCCGTTTTAACTTCAGCTCATCACGGGTTAATTTCCGACCCCAATTTGAATAAATGAAATCACCTAATGGTTCGGCTTCAATACCTTCGAATATAGTAACGTTATGGTTGCCTGCAGTTCCCCAGCATAATGGAACCGGGGCATTAAAACGATGAGAAATAAGAATTTCTCCTTGCTTTCTTGCACGTTCTGCCCGACTGCCCTTGAGCACATTTTTTAACGTCTCAAACCATGACCTCGATAAAAATTCTTTGTAATAAACCAATGGATTTTTTCGACACGCCACCTTCGTTTTCTTTGAACTCGGAACCCAGTCCCAGTCATTAGGTAATATTTCATCTGCAAAACGTTCTATATCATACCTGAATTCTTCAGCCCGGGGTCCCTTAATGTTTGTCTTTTTAGAATTCACCAAAGTCAGGAACCTCTTTTAATGCTAATTTTTTCTGCCTGGACAAATATCGCATTGGCTTGATTTAACAGTCCATTATCATCAGACATTGGTTTGTAGATATTATAGAGGACAAATCCAAATTCCCTTAAAAACAGATCGATCTCACTAAAAATTGCTCCATGCTCATACATCGGATTAAAGAAAATTTCGGTATAAATAACTAACGTTGATGACAACAAGGTTTTCTTTGCTCCTTTGAGTGCTGATAATTCTCCAGATTGAATATCAAATTTCATCAATTCAATTGTCGGATTTCCGTTTTCTTCTACCCAATTATCCAGTTTTTTAGTTGATATACTCACCGTTTTTTCCAATACCGCTTCATTCGGGTGTGATTCAGTAAATTGCTTGTTGGGTTGAAATAAGGACGTTGACCCGATGTTACGGGTTATATTAAGTTCAGCAGTGTCAGATTTATCGGAAAGTGCGATAAACTGAGGTTTAATTCTATCGTTTTCTGATGCCAGATCGTCCAATAGTTCTTTATATTCCGGATTGGGTTCAAAGACATAAGCCGTTGCATCAGGGAAAAATCGTAATAGTTTTTTAGCAACCCTCCCGCTGCTGCCTCCGGCATCAAGGATCCCCTTAACAGCATGAGGTCGAAGCAATTTGTCCAGAATATAATAAGGATCGTCAAGAGATACCAGATTGTCATAGGTATTGAGAAATGTTTTTCGTATTAGTGTTTTTAAAATTTTTGCCAAAATATTTCTCTTGTATTATGGTTATAATCTATTTCTTTTTTCTACAAACTGTATTACACGATAACGTCAGCTGTATACTGAAAAATCTAAATCATGTCAACTAATAAAACTCCTAAAATAGGTCACACGTTAATTTTTTACGTCTCAACAACCGTAACGCTTTTGGCCTGATAATCTGCTTTAATTTATCCAGACTAAGATTATTGATGTCTGAATAGATATCTAAAAACTTTTCAATTTCCCGAATACCGGTATCCGTCTCTACAGCATTGATAACAAACCTGGAAATATCGCGACCGGCCAAATAATCCTGACTTATATTACGATGCATAATGGACGCATCCAGATCAACAAACCAAAAATCAAAGGTATTTTCATTAACAAGAATATTCGTCCATTTCAAATCTCCATGGGAAATTCCAAGTTGGTGAATCACACTAATATTATTCAATACACGCTCAAAAAAATCTGATTTTAAGAGATTATCATATAATTTTTTGTTATAATAGGCAATATCTGCCAACATCGTGCAATGAGTTAATGTCTCACAACAGTAATATCCGGTACCGTTATAATCGCCGTTATGATAAATGAAATAGGCAATTGGTTTTGCTACCGGCACATTATTATTATACAAATGCCAGGCAATGTTCCATACGTTAAGTGCACGACTTTGACCAAATATTAATTTTAGGATGCGAAATTGAGGAAGCAGCTTATATTCCTTAACGAAAATGTCACTTTCTTCAGTGATCTGAACCAAACCCGTTTTAGTTTTTCTATCAGTTTTAATAATTTTTGCTTTACCAGTGAGCAAGCTAATCGGCTCATTTGCCTTATCAAGCCAGACATTTAATGGAGATTTTTTGATAACACCACCACGAACATTCTTATCTGAATACTCTCGAAATAGATTTTGATCTGCCGAATTGTCCATTACGGTCTCTTACAATGAAATTTTTATAATAAAAATAACTGAATCTGCAATATCCTGCAGATTCCGAAAACTGTCAATAATACACGATGTTACAAAAACTTACAAAATTATTTCCTTTATTTGAAACTGTAGATTTTCAACTCACCGAACCTTATAAAATCCCATTTAAAGATCATGATATCGATTCTTTTGAATCGCTGATGAATACGCAATCAGGCACACTTGTCTCCTTTTCCAATGAAACACAAATCATACGCCTGTCATTGTCCGACAAGCAAAATTCCACTTTTTTTATCAAGCACAGTTTAAGCACAAGATTTAATCGATCAATTACAATGTGTTTTCGATTAGCAAAACCACATACCCGGAGCATTAACGAATTTCAGCTTATTTCCCATCTTAAAAAAAGTGGATTTCCGGCCATGATTCCGGCAGAATGGGGAGAACAACGATTTTTAGGGTTACCTGTGCGAGACGTTCTTGTTGTAAGGGAAATCAAGGGAGTTGAACTCGAAGAAACATTTCTTAAAGCTGAAAATTCCGAAAAAGTGTAGATTAGTAAAACAAATGGGTACATTTTTAGGTCAACTGAACAAAGCTGGTTTTTTTCATACCATTTGATTAAGAGATATCATTATTGCAAGTAAAAAAGATGACTATTGGGAGGCTGATAGTCTGGTACTTATTGATCGGGAAGTGACGAAGCCCCGGCCACGTAAATTCAGTCCCGACAAATGCTGTTACTGTTTGGCACGATGTTACGCAAAGTTTATTCGTGCAGAATTCACGCTGACACCAAAGCAGCGCCTGATTTTTCTAGACGCTTATATCCAGGAAATTTCTCCTTCCTGGTATCCCGGAAAACGTGAATTGTTAATCCGGACTTCCACCTGTCTCAGGAGAATTGTCAAAGATAAACGATACATCAAGGCGTCAAAAGCCTTGAAAGGGAAGCTGTAGATAAATACAAAATGCGGAAAGGCATATTAATGTTTGTCCGATAACAGTCGGTCTATTATATGCGTATATTCCCCCATCGGCCGGACTCCTGCTAATGATGCTTCTAATTTGTTGGAATAAAAGATATTAACAGTCGGAATCGATCTGATATTAAATCCAGATGCAAGTTTCTCAAACATATCAATGTCAACCGCAACGACCGTTATCTTTTCAGAATATTTTTCGGCAATCCTGGCAATTGTGGGTTTTAAGACTGTGCATGGAGGACACCAATCTGCATGAAAATCGACTAATACAATGTCATTTTCAGAGAGGATGGTTAAAAATTCAACTTCAGTTTTTAGTGCGATAACATCGGAGCTGGATTCTTGAGTTGTTTTATCATCAATTTTAGATGCATTTTCCAGTTCACTCCCCCCACACCCGGATAATAATGCAAACCCAATTGCGATTATAAGGAATTTTAGGCGTATTTTCATTTTCTTAATATCTTATTCTTCACTTCGTTACCAAGGTATTTTGCAGTATTTCAGTTTGTATCGAATCTTCGTTTTCTAAAGATTTATATGTGTTTGTCAGTGACACCGTTTTGTGTTCGATCGGTTAAAAAATATTGAATTTCAACTTCTTTTGTTAATGGAATTAACCATTTTTCATAAATTTCAGCTATAGTTTCAGGATTGATTTTGTAGTTCATCCTTGCTGAATCTACACCGATATCCTGGCCATATGTTGCGGTTTTCATTTTGACTCGCTTTAACAAAATCAGTTCTAACTCTTTATTTGTCAGAGTTTTTAATATACCATCAGAATCACCATCCCGAATTAATCCTTGATATAGATCTGGCTTTTCTTGATATTTGCATTCTGCGATAAACTTGCCATAATGGATTCGTTTTGACAGAGCTTGCAGGCAGGAAACGTCACAAGTTGCACTTGATCCATAATTTTCATCATCACCACTCGAACAAATAACAGGAATAATTTCATTCATATAAATATTACAGATTTTACTATTAATGTTTATACAATTCGGCTGTATTAAATGTGGATAATCAATCAATGGTAAAACGGGTTCGGGCAGATTCTCGAAAAATGGATGCTCATCGGGACTGGTATACCGGCGAACCCTGGAATGAATTGCCTCTGTTTCTCGTAACAGATAATCGAGAAAAGAACCTGAATGATTCGCGATTGGAATTGAACCGACCTGATAAATCGCCCGGTTTTGTTTAAACTGAGCACGTTCAATCATCGCGAATATTATTGTTTCTTCCTGACGAATTAATTGTTCTCGTAAATTGTTGAGATTTAATGGTTCCATTGATTTAAACTCTAAGTAAATTTTCCCGGGACAATTCTCCAACACTAAAATTGACTGATCTAAATGATAATTGATAAATAACAGCTTTTATTTCGGTTACATATCTAATCTATTCGACGATCAGAGGGCATGAATTATGCAACATGTTATTCGAATAAAATCACAATCCTGGAAGAGAGTGAAAGTCATCACTTAATAAATAATTTCTTCAAAATCCAGTAATTGCCAAACATAGTTGCATTAGTCCGGTTATCCAAAATAAATGACTATATTCCGTTATCAATACTATGTTTGCCGGGGAACGAAAAAAAATATGTGATTGACTGTTTAGACTCAAACTCGATATCGTCAGTCGGCGGTTATGTTGACCAATTTGAAGAAGGGTTTTCTACATATTCAGGTTTTAAATATGCTGTTACAGTCACCAATGGGACTGCCGCACTTCACTTAAATCTACTCGCATTGAATATTGATGAAGGCAATGAAGTTTTCGTCCCATCAGCAACGTTCACTGCTTCAGCAGATGCGATTCGATATACTGGTGCTGATCCTGAAAATTTAGGGGGTGTAAGTTTCTTTCTGTAATTTCACTTCTCGTGGTGTCGCCCCGAAGGGAGACCCGAGTGGTTGCGGCAGCAATCGATTGTGCCGCCACTGCGGAGGGGTTAGACTGGACAAGTAGTATTTGTCTGATCTAACAACCGCAAGAGGAGGTTTTCCGGTAATGCAACTTTTCTTCTGCCCGCTCTGATTCTAATGTCTGCATCGTGTTTTCCTTTCTCTTTATTTACTGATTGACTAAAACCCCTGCCAACTTGCCCTTCAAAATATTTGATTTTATCATTATCGTGTTTAATAAATCGGTCTGATGCTGGATATACCGATGCGGTTATTGAAGCAGAACAATCTTATCAACTTGGTCAGTATAACAACACTCCGGTGCAATTGTTTGAATTGCTGCAAAAGTGAAAGCATTGTCATTGCAGGAAAAAGCAGATGTACTATACAGACGGGCATTATGTCTTGAAGGCCTTGCTCAGCAGAGAGAAGCAATGGGCATTTATAAGTTTATTATATCTGCTTATCCAACGACTGAGTCTGCCTATTGTTCAAAAACACGATTGGAAATTCTGAGTAGCTAGTTTGTTTTTTTTCTGGCTAAACCACATCTGCTTTTTGAGATAAAATCAATGATCTCTGAAATTTCAGGGCTGTCAGGAAATATATCCTGGATTTCTGTTGTTGCTTCTTCCAGGGTTAAGGTGGAACGAATAATTTTCTTGAATGCATCTGAAACTATTTTTATGGTTTCTTTCGATTTTCCATTTCGCTCCATACCAATTTTGTTAATCACTCTCATCTCTGCAGGTATTCCATCAGCAATAGTAAACGGCAGCACATCATGGGTTAACTTGGAATATCCTCCAATCATTGCCATTTTGCCGATTTTGACAAACTGTACAACCCCGGTATAGCCACCGATAATTGCATTATCGTCTACTTCAGTATGACCGGAAAGCATTGCACCGCTGCTCATAATTATATTATTCCCCAATCGGCATTCATGAGCAATATGACAGTAGGATTGAATGAAACAGTCATCGCCTATTAGAGTAATATTGCCTGTTCCTGTGGATGAATTGACCGTAACATATTCACGAATAATATTGTTATTACCAATTTTTACATAGGCAGTTTCACCCTTAAACTTCAAATCCTGTGTTTGTTTTCCAAGACAGCAGAATGAATACAGTTCACAAGCATTACCCAGAGTTAAATGTCCGTCTAAGACGACGTGACTTTGAAGTTTACAATTGTCTCCAATGCGAACGTGTTCTCCGATAATGCAATAAGGGCCAATTGTACAGTTGTCTCCAATTATGGCACCTTCAGAAATAATGGCTGTTTTATGAATGGATGCTGTACTCATATTATTTAATTTATTCAGGATTCATGATTGCAAATTTAAATTGTGCTTCAGCAACTAACGTATTGGAAATAAAGATCTTACCAACACATTTTCCAAATTTTTCCTTGATTGACTTTAATTCTGCGTGTACGACAAGTCGGTTTGCAGGAGTAACAGGCGTAAAAAAACTGGCATTGTCAATAGACATAAAATAGATAATTTTGTCTTTATTCTCAGGAGAATGGAGCATGCCAACACATCCCGCCTGAGCAATAATTTCAATTAAAATTGTATTAGTCATAAACAAATTTTGTTTATGACATGACAACGTTAACGTTTCGTTCGCTGTTACATTTTTAAGACCACTTACACTCTTAATTTTATCCATTTGATCATTTTCAATAAATACTTTGTCAATAAATATAAAAGGATACCGGTGCGGAATGATTTTTTGAATATCGATTAGATTTAGTTCGTTAAAATTACTCTTTGCCTGAATTAATGACAATTGTTTATTAACTTCCGGGAGTTCTTCTGGTGGAAAAGAATAGTTGATAAATTTTATTTCCAGCTGTGCCTCGGAAGTTATTTCTCCTTCCATTTTAATTGAACAATTTACTATGATAACCTCATTTGATGGATCAGAAATACTAATATTAATGTCTAACTGATCCCCCGGGACGACTGGCTTTCTGAATTTAACACGCTTAGTTCCAGCTAACAGAGGGAATTGATTTGTACCCTTGTTCTGGTGTTTGATTGCGACGACTGCAGTTTGAAACATCGCTTCAACCTGCAGTACACCGGGCAGAACAGGGTTATTAGGAAAGTGGCCGATAAAATATGGTTCATTTGCGGATACATATTTGGTCCCGGTATATGATTCATTTTCCTGAATATGAATTTTATCAACCATCATATAAACAGGAGCATAACCGAGCAGTGTTTTTATTTGAGTAATATCTAAAAATATATCAGGCATTTTGTAATATTAGTTTCGCAAGTTGAACATTCAGGGGATGACCGGGTTTTACTGCCAACACCTCACCGATGATTCTAAATCCTGATAATGACAGATCTCCAATAATATCCAAAATTTTGTGACGAACGAACTCATCTTCGTAACGTAATTTATCTTTGCAAATTATGACACCATCCTTTAATACGACTGCATTATCAAGACTGCCTCCCTTAATCAAGCCTTTAACCATCAGTTCTGCGATTTCTTTATATAAGCAAAATGTCCTTGCCTTACATATGTCATGCTCAAATGTGTCATCATTTACTGAGATGCTGAGGTATTGGGTATCTAACAGGCCATCACCATATTTTACAGTACACGATATTTGGTAATTGTTTCGAGGAAGTAAAATTAACCGACTCTCACCACTTTCAACATACATTGGCTCTTTTACAACAAAATATTTTTTTACGCCTTTTAGAGGTTTTGTTCCAGTGTGTTTAATAAGGTCTAAATAAGGTGCACTGCTGCCATCGGCAATCGGAGGTTCGGGACCATCCATTTCGATGACTGCGTTATCAATCCCAAGTGCGTATAATGCCGCTAATACGTGTTCTACTGTATGTACTCTTGCGTTTCCGTTTGCAATTGTTGTTGCTCGTTGAACATCAACAACATTGGCAGCAATCGCTTTTATATTTGGTTGATCCGGCAGGTCAGTTCGTACTATGACTATACCGGTATCTTCAGGTGCAGGTTTTAAGGTGAGATGGGCTCTGACACCGGTATGCAGTGTTATCCCTGAGTATCGACATGATTTTCGAATTGTTTTCTGTTTTTCATTCAATCTATGTCTTGACATTATAACTGGCTTCCGGGTTTTGACCAATCTTCTAAATTAATGGATAAATGAAAATATAATTCGGATTGAGAATTTGACAATTTATGTGTTTGTTCCGAATTATCCCTGAGTAAAACAAAGAATTACACTGCGGGCAGGAAATTCTTTATTGCGATGTAATCTATAACTAATTCAGTTCAAATTAATTATAGGTTTTTTATAACAAGTGGAGTTTATATCAGGGATACTATAAAAAACATATCAAAATTCTAAATTGTAATTTTCAACCTTTGAATTATAGATACTTTAAGGGATATAAATTTATAATTCTTAAATAGAAACTTAAATATCAGTATGCTTAAGAAAATTAAACTATTACTTGAATTACAAGAATTAGATTTAGTCTTAAAAGAAGCAAAAATTGTTCATGGCAAGTGGATAGATTCCAAGTCGGTTTCAGATAAAATTTCAAAAATAAGAGAAAGAGTTGACAAGCAGACCCTGTCACGTTACGATCGGTTAATAAAACAAGGATTGAGTGTCGTACAATTCAGAAACGGTATGTGTTTAGGGTGTAATCTTAGTATACCAATTGGAGATATTAATCGTATGACGGTTGGCAGCATGGCACCTATCTGTACAAATTGCGGTAAATTTATTGATTTGTAAATTAATAAAGAGAGTTTTATGGATCTAAAAAGAGTCGTTAAAGCAGACAATGTAATTATTGGATTATCTGCGAGCAGTCAGGAAGAAACGCTAAAGCAGTTAATTGATCCGTTTGTTAAGGAAGGTGCAGTTTTAGACGCAAGTATTTTTTTAAGTGATTTATTGCAGCGCGAGGCCGATATTACAACGGTAATCGAAAATGGTGTTGCAATTCCCCATGCCCGTTCGCAAACAGTCGAACGAATGTCTCTCAGTATTGGAATTACTGACAGTGAAGGAATCAGCTATAATTCCGATTCAGAGATTAAATGCAAATTATTTTTCTGTATTGCTGTGCCGCTATTTGCACCGACATCACACCTTCCGTTATTACAATTGCTTGCATTGTATTCACATAATATTAAACGTGTGGAAAAGCTCATTCAATACAAAACTGCAGCGGGGTTGTCAAAAGCTCTGGGTGCGTTTAAAGGATAGGATAAATTAACATTATCCGGTATTGATTTCTTAGATTGGGTTTATTTAACAAAAATTAACCGGGCATTTTTTTTTGAGTCTGAGATCGTCATTTTTCCTGGTTTTTGAAGTTGTTTGAATCCGTTTTGGCCGGTGTTCAATTGTTCGCACAATATTCCATAATATGCCAATTGATATCCATGTCATCAGCATGCTTGAGCCTCCATAACTTATAAGTGGTGCTGTCACTCCGGTCGTTGGGAAAAAACCACTTACAACGCCAATATTTATTAATGCATGAATTCCAATGGAACACCCTATGCCAAATGCAAGCAGCATGCCTTCTTTATCGACAGCATTAGCACTCAGCATGAATGTGGATGCGATAAATGCTAAATACAGTATTATAACAGACAGCATAGCAACAAATCCGAGTTCCTCACCGACAATAGCCATTATAAAATCAGTATGGGCTTCAGGAAGATAGTATTCTTTCATTCGACTATTATTAAATCCAAGACCATACCAGTGACCGGAGCCTAATGCTAATTGGGAAGAATACAATTGGTATCCAGTCGTCTGCTTATATTTTTCAGGATTGAGAAATGACGTTATTCGTGAAGATCGAACGGGGCTGTTTGTGACAATTCCAATGAATGCCATAGCTAAAAACATGATTAAAATTATAAAGTATCGCAGACGAATTCCTGCGATAAAAAACATTCCCATTACAACGGCACATGTGATTACGGTAATGCTTAAACTTCCCCCGATTAAAATACCAATGATAACCGCTCCGACAATACATAACGGCTTTACTAATCCATACTTGAATGATTCAACGTAACGCGGATTGGATCCAAAGTACCTGGCCAGATAAATAATAATGGCAAGTTTAGCGAACTCAGAGGGTTGAATGGTACGATTTCCAATACTCAACCAACGGTAGGCACCTTTAATGGCTCCCTCTCCGATAAAGGGAAAATGCGACAGAGTAGAATTGGGCATCCCGCATTTCGATAATATATGAATGGTTCCAAGATAAAATAACGGTATACTTATTCCAATAAGGATGATATGGCTGTAGGTTCCAATCTTTCGATAATCAATACGATGCACTAAAACCGCAGTGACAATACCGAGTAGAATCCAGAGTGTTTGCTGTTTTAACTTTTGTTCCCCATACATATATGACGTAGTTGAGTAAAGCATAATTAATCCAAAAATACTTAAGGACATAACAGTGATCAGTAGAAATATCATTGCATAGTTTGCTCGTCTACTCGTGACCATTACGATTTAATTTCGCTTAGGGGTTGATCTGTAACTGCGAGTTAATCTCTCTAATTTTCCCGGCATGTAAAAATCTATTCTTTATTTTTAACAGATTGTTTTTCCTTAATTGTTTTTAGCAGCCGTTCCTGTAATCTATCATCGTCCTGAATTGCCTGTTTGGCTTGTTCTCTTCCCTGTCCGATATGTTGTGAATCAAATGAAAACCATGATCCACGCTTTTCAATAATATTCAAATTTAGCCCAACATCTAAAATTGAGCCTGATCTGGAAATTCCTTCCGCATACATAATGTCGAATTCAGCTTCTCTAAATGGAGAGGCAAGTTTATTTTTTACGACTTTAATTCGTGCCCGATTTCCAATAATTTCACCAGAACTGGTTTTTATCCATCCAGTTTTTCGAATATCCAGGCGAATTGAGCTGTAAAATTTTAACGCATTGCCTCCCGTGGTTGTTTCCGGATTGCCAAATACAACGCCTATTTTTTCTCTTATTTGATTCGTGAATATTACACACGCTTTACTCTTACTGATGACACCGGTTAATTTCCGAAGTGCCTGAGACATTAACCGTGCTTGCAGTCCCATATGTGAATCACCCATTTGACCTTCAATTTCAGCACGGGGCACTAATGCTGCAACAGAATCGACAACCAAAACATCAAGAGAATTACTGCGTACCAGCGTCTCGGCTATGTTCAAAGCATCTTCTCCACAGTCCGGTTGAGCAACAAGTAAATTATTTGTATTAACACCAATGACTTTAGCATATTGTGGATCCAGGGCATGCTCTGTATCAATAAAAGCACATTGACCGGCGGCTTTTTGTGCATTTGCAATTATATGGAGACATACGGTCGTTTTCCCGGATGATTCTGGACCGAATATCTCAACGATACGGCCTCGGGGAACACCGTTTATACCTAATGCAATATCTAACGATAACGCACCTGTACTAATTGTCGGCACGTCTGTTGTTATCGTGTCCCCAAGTCGCATTATTGAACCTCGACCGAATTCATGTTCTATCTGTTTCAACGCGACATCTAACCTCTTGTCTGCCAAAGCTTTTGATTCACCGCGCTTTTTTTCTTTTTCCATACATTTCACCTTTTTCCCAGTTTGTTTACTAAAAATTGAAATAAATAAAGTTATTCGGATATGTTTAAATGCTCTTCAAATAGAGTCAAGGCAGTCAAAATAGATTTTTCCCTTATTATGGATCGATCTCCCTGAAATTCATTTTCCATTGTCTTGATATCACCATTTACAAAGGATGATATATAGACTAATCCAATCGGTTTGATTGATGTTCCTCCTGATGGACCCGCTATTCCAGTAATTGAAATCGCCGTTTGAAGATGACATTTTTTGACAAGTCCCTTAACCATCTCTACAGCTGTTTCAGAACTTACTGCACCGTAATTTTCCAGAGTATGATTCCGTACACCTAAAAGACTGTGTTTCATCTCGTTGGAATACGTAACAATGCTGCCTTTATACACATCGGAAACTCCAGGATGGTCGGTAATGTACTTTGCTATCCCCCCTCCGGTACAGGATTCAGCGGTTCCCATATACCACTGTTTTGTACGTAAAATATGACATATATTACTTACCCTTGTGGATGGAAGATTTATTGTCAATAACTCCTCAAAGAAAATTGAAATAAACTGAATTATAATAGGATGTACTTAGTAACGAATAAATAACAAGCTAATTCAGGAAAAAACCTGTAACATTTTTTTTTGTTTTTTTAGAATTCAGTGATTTTGTATTTATACGTTGACTTTTTTCATCGCTGATGTGAATATGGATGATAGAATTAAATTAAAACCGAATTAATCTAATATCTTAAATTCTGCGTAATGTGGCTAATGAATTCTGTGGTATCAGTAAGATCGATAGAATCTTAACCAGGATGACCAGATTTCTCTTTAAACTTCATTGTCGTTCTGGATTAATAATTATTAACGGTTGGAGAATCGTAGGATGAACGCTTGTATGACACTTGAGCAAACCTGTAAGATGATGGTAAAAAAACTTGGCAAAATTATTCCAGATGTCGAGTTACGTTATAAAGCAGAACTTGTTGTTGAGATCAATGAGCTTAAAAAGGAGAAAAATGCCGTAATATTAGGACATAATTATATGGAACCGGCTTTATTTTATACGGTTCCTGATTTTGTCGGTGACTCATTGGAATTGAGTCGCAAAGCAGCTGAGACAGATAAAGATATAATTGTATTTTGCGGTGTCCGGTTCATGGCTGAAACCGCAAAAATATTGAATCCGGACAAGACAGTACTTCTACCGTCAGCTAAAGGCGGATGCTCGTTGGCTGCCAGCATTACAGTTGATGACGTACGGATGCTGAAGGCGAAATTTCCGGGCGTCCCAATCATTACATATATCAATACCTATGCAGATGTAAAAGCGGAGGTGGACGTTTGTTGCACGTCGGGTAATGCAAAAGCAGTTGTCGAATCGTTTGCGGAAGAAACAGTTATCTTTTTGCCGGACGAATACCTTGCTCGAAATGTAGCGGTTGAGACCGGCAAAAAAATTATTTTCCCATCGGCTGTTTCGACAGATTCTTCATCCCAAAAAAATCAGATAATAGGGTGGGGCGGACGGTGTGAGGTTCACGAAAAATTTACAACCGGTGATATTGCTGACGCCAGAGAGCAGTTCCCGGATGTCGTGGTACTTGCACATCCTGAATGCCCGCCTGAAGTTGTAGAACAATCCGATTACTCAGGAAGCACAACTGCAATTGTAAATTACGTTAAGCAGTCTAATGCTCAGCGTTATCTGGTCTTAACAGAATGCAGTATGGGAGATAATATAGCTGCTGAAAATCCTGACAGAGAAATGGTACGAATTTGCAGTATTCGTTGTCCGCACATGAATGAAATTACCCTTGAAGAGACTCGAGATTCTCTCAAAAATATACAGTATAAAATTGAGGTTCCAGAAGACATAAGATTAAGAGCGAAAAAATCTGTGGATCGAATGTTGGCGATTGGCTCTAATGTGCCGAGTAATTGATCCATTATAAATTTTTATCGCGTTATGTCAATTTAATTTTCTGCTTTACATCACTATGCCTATGTCATCAATTAAAATTCAGGAGAGATATGTTATTTATGGCAGTATGTTTGTTATGGGGGGATGTGGTTTGGCTTATGAGTATACCCTCAGCAAAATCGCATCAGATTTATTAGGAAATTCGGCGAGGCAGTGGGCAGTAATTATCGGTGTTATGATGTTTTTCATGGGGATTGGTTCGGATATTCAGAAATATCTTAAAAGCAATAATTTATTTGATAAATTCATTTTTTTTGAAATTCTGCTGGGTGTTCTCGGGGGCATTGGACCGATCTGTATTCTATTTGCATATGGCAAATTTCAATCCCATTTCATTCTTGTTCAATATTCATTTATCAGTTTGATTGGTTTGTTGATTGGCCTTGAAATCCCGCTTTTAACCCGAATCAATGAATCCTATACCGACGAGTTAAAATTTAATATTGGCGGAATTTTAAAAATGGACTATATCGGTGCTCTATGCGGTGCACTGTTCTGGGTATTTGTTTTGCCAAAATTTTTTACTATTATTGAAATGGCCGCAGTGTTGGGCTTATTAACTATTTTAACTGCGGCGTTTGCCTTATTTTACTTTCGTAAGTTAGTTGCCAATTATACTGCGTTATTAGGGATTTGTTTGTGTTCGGTTTTATTAATGACCCTGACATTTGTTCATGCACAAGAATTAACATCACATGCAGAACAATACCTTTATCGAGACCGAGTGGTACTTTCAAAAACTTCAGAATTCCAGCATATTGTCTTAACACAGTCTGCACGGGGGACAATTTCCTGTTTCATTAACGGGAATCTGCAGTTTAACAGCAATGATGAATATATCTATCATGAAAATCTTGTTCATCCCGCAATGAGTATTAGTCCAAGACGCAATAATATTCTTGTTCTCGGAGGAGGCGATGGTTTGGCAGTTCGTGAAATCTTGAAGTATGACGATATTGAAACAGTCACCGTTGTGGATATTGATGCAGAAATGACCAGGCTCGCAACAGAAAATCCACATTTTAGAAAGGTTAATAATGACTGCTTTAAATCAGCAAAAGTAAAAATTATAACAGAAGGATTATTAAATAAAACAGGAGAATTAGAAAACATTATAATGTCAAAAAAACAAGGTCCTCACCAAACGATATCCGCGGAGATTGCCACAGTATCGATTATTAATATTGATGCCGTCAAATTTGTGGAACAAGTTTCAGGGATTTATGATGTCATAATAATCGATTTTCCTGACCCGAATACTCTTGACCTGGCAAAATTATATTCCGATATGTTCTATCATCTTTTACTCGATAACCTCAATGCTGACGGAATAATCGTACAGCAATCAACATCCCCGATTCATGCAAAAGAAGCATTTTTATGCATTGGCCGAACGATGACTGAATCAGGACTCATTGTTGTGCCTTATCATGATAACGTCCCGTCATTTGGTGAATGGGGTTGGTGGATTGGTACGCGGTCATTCGTAAATTCTGAACATGAACTTAAAGAAAAATTAAAATCTGTCGATAAGTTAAACGTATCAACGCGTTACCTGACTCCGGAGATCATTAAAGCATCATTGGTATTTGGCAAAGGCCAATTGATCACGAATTACATTGATATTACAACCATAACAAATTCAAAAGTCCATGATTACTATATTGATAGCTGGCAAAATCTATATTAAGATTTATACTCATGGGATATATTTACGATACATATAAAATATTTCATAACTGTTAAGTGTAATTCAGTTATAAATTTATTGACACTGTTGCAGGAATGATAAATGTCATCTAAGACGAGTAGAGATAAATCATCAATGTCAAAAATAGGCAGTTTCCTGTTTGGCAACGATGACCAAAGCCAGGAGGGAGAATAGTTGACTGATATAACATCGTCCCGGCCGGAATACTCGGTATCTCAAATTCAAAAGAGCATATCAAATATTTAGAAAAAATACCCCGATTATTCGATGATCATTCTGAAGACCAAATAGAGTTTTATAATGGATGAGAAATTTTATCAAATTTTAGTTGGAATAATGGTGGTGGTCATCATCATTTCCGTGATTAAGCCTTCCTCGAAAACATCAGATTATAACGTTGATGTTACAACATCGGTATCTGCAGCCGATGGATTGGATTTGAAAGCTGTAGGAACGTTATTGAAAAAGGCAAATGATGCTGAGAGTCTTGAAACGCTGATCAATAGTAAAAATGAAGGAATTAATAACCTTGATTTAAATGAAGACGGTAAGGTTGATTATATCAAGGTTACTGAATTTGGTGATGACACTGCAAAGGGATTTTCTTTATCCGTTGAACCTGCTAAAGGCGAAGAACAGGAAATCGCTACAATTCATTTGGAAAAGTCCTACGACGAGCAGGCAAGTGTAGAAGTTCGTGGAAACCAACAGATTTACGGATCGAATCATTACTATCATTCATATTTCCCAATAGGTTCATTTCTCCTGTGGTCTTACCTCTGGCGACCGCATTCTTTTTATGCATCGCCATATGGGTACGGGTATTATCCATCCTACTATCGTTCTTATCCACGAGTCGGTGCTGGTGCATACAGCAAACGTACGAGAACCATTACTCAAGGTTCAGGCATGAAACCGGCCACAAAGAGTTCGATGAATTCCAAGATTAAATCTCCAAATGCAGGCAAATCTGCATCAAGCATCAAGGCACCATTAAAGAAACCATCGGTATCGCAAAAAAGGTTTCAAAAACGTAATCCGTCTAAATCAGTAAAGAAAGGTGGATTTGGTCGTGGACGAAGAACCGGTTTGAGACCTTCGGTCCGTGCCGGCAGCTTTCGCCGCAGTGGAGGCTTCCGGGGAGGGAAATGATGAACTGTTTATTACCTTTTGTAAATGAGTAGGCAACAAAAACGTTTTACTTTTAAACAATATGGACACACTAATTAAAAAATATATCGATTTTGATCAGGCACTGGTCATACTTGATCCTCATCTTGCTTTATATTTATTCGGGATGCTCTTTATCTTGTATTTCGGTAAAAAGATTCATGATTTAATGACATCTTACAATCTTAATGAGGAATTGGTTGGTGTTGATAATAAAGCTGTAGCCGTATCATTTGCCGGATATATACTGGCCCTTACGATAATAATGTCAGGTATTCTATCAGGTGAATCCACTGTTACACCTTCGGAAAATGTTAATAGAGATATATTTTTCGATCTATTAAATACATGTATTTGGAGTATGCTCGGGATAATTTTACTCCAGATTGGTCGAATAATTAATGATAAAATTTTGTTAAATAAATTTTGTAATAGTAAAGAATTGACGATAGATCGAAATGTTGGCACTGGAGCGGTTGAATTTGGTACATTTGTTGGAACCGGGCTTATAATTAGAGCTGCACTGACAGGTGAAGAAGAAGTTCGTTTATTGATTTCGATTGTATCCACACTATTTTATTTTTTCGCGGGTCAGATCGCATTTATCATCTTTGGTAAATTGTACCAATATATAAGCCGCTATAACCTTCATGATGAAATCGAGAAAGATAATATATCTGCGGGAGTCAGTTTTGGACTGAGTCTCATTGCTATAGCCATTTTACTCTCAGGTTATGTTTCAAAATATGAATCGTTGATTGGGTTGTCTATGTGGTTCGTAATTAGTGTAACAGTGTTATTGGCGTGCCGGTATATCGTTGATAAAACTATATTGCCGGGTCATCTGCTCGATGAAGAAATTAGCCAGGATCAAAATTGGGGTGCGGCATTGGTCGAGGGAGCTTCAGCTATAGGCATTGCTCTATTTTGCATTGCTGTGATTTAGCTGAAGTTCCGTTGTTTTAGCCAAAACAGTTGATCTATCGGGTGTTATTCTTAGATGACATTGCTTTATAGGTTTCGTAGTAATGAATTGCAAATCCCCTGAAATATTGAAACTCTTCAAAGGTATACGCAACTTCATCAAGTACCTCTTCTAAATGCTCAATCGATCGATCGGCAAATGTTATTTTTTCTAACATTATTTCTGTTGTATCGAATCCAATGAGATAAGATTCCTGATTCTCTGATTCAGAAATGCTAAAGAAATCAACGTTTTTGTATCTTGCGTCAGCACTGATCGCATCCAGTACAGACGCTTTATATTTTTCCTCGTTCTTAATTAGATTTTTCGGACTAAATCCATATTGTTCATGGAGTTTTATTAATGTGATATCAAAATCATCGTTAATTTTGGGCTCATGTGGTTTGGCTATACCAATGAGTTTTAATTCACCTGATGTTAAGACTCGTATTGGATAATTCTCAAATCGACTGGCTATTGCCATTTTAGATTCTCGGTTACGGTCTGCAAAAATAAAACTGACAGTTTTTGGCTTATACTTAAATGTTTCAACACCTATATAGATTTGCCTGCCAACTTTTTCGGCATATTTCAGTTCTCCCAGTCCATGTCTTATAATACCGTCTGCACCTCCTGCAAAGTTTCTATAGTCCATAATGCCGACATTATCAACGATATCGATAATGTGTTTTGCGGCGTCCTTTACTTTTCCGTTAAATTTCAACTCATACGTTGGTGTTCCGTCAGCATTAAAACTCTCATCAAACCAGAATGGAATGTCAACACCATAGACAATGTTACTTTTTCGCTCTTTTAAAAGGGCCATGACTTTTTCATTAAGCTTCAGATATTGCTTCAGAATTTTTTGAGATGCAGCTCTTTCGAATCCGAGAAGCTGATACGGTTCATTATCCAAATGTATCCCGTAAAACTGTTCATTTTTGGCTGATTCCTTATTAAATGCTATTACCGCTTTAACCTGGGCCAGCACTCTGGGGTGATGTTCTTTAAGTACAAATTCAGGGTAACCATCCAATGCATGAACTAAAATATTATTTGATGTTGCTCGTTTAATAAATGAACGAAGTTTCTTTGGATGCTGAATGATGCATATGACATCTTCGGTTAAATCATTCTCAAATTTATAAGGAATTTGCAAGAATAATTCTGTAATCTTTTTGGTTACACAAAAGTCGAAAAAATCGTCTTGATATCGATTGTTTTTCAAAAGTGTATGGATATCCCAAACCCACATGGCTTTTGCTGAATGTTGTTGTTTTTTCCTATTCTTCACTATCGGTTTAGAGATGGGTACAGATGTCTCCCTTGATGATTTGAAATTGATGTCATCGATATACACTGTCCCCTGTCCTGTAATCGTAAAATTGAGCACAAAACATGAGGCTTTGGTATTGTATAAACCGAACGCCTCACAGGGAACCACTATTTCCTGCCAGTCTGTTGTTATACCACCGTTAAGATAATCAGTTGCGTACCCTGCACTTTTTGAATCTTCTCGCTGCAGCCACAGGGGATCTGCCATTTGAATTGAAAAATTTTCATTCCCGACCTTTCCTTTAACCCAGAAAGATAAATAGCGATGTTTTGACACGTCTATATACTTTTTCTTCAATGAAGCATTTTCATCATCAAAGAGATGAAACCATACTCCGCAGAAACCCTCGTTCTGTTTGTCATAGACAAGTTTCATAGATCGCCCGCTTTCGCCGCGGTAAACTTTATCTGTAAGGTAAACGTCAACGGTTGATGAACGCACTTTAAAATGGTTATAAAAGCCATTTTGATCTGTAACAATTCCATTGTCAAAATTCCATACAGGCAAAATATTTGCAGTGGATTCATTCTTGGATGATATGTCAGCAGTCGTTTGGATTACAGACATAACGGCTAAGGTGAGTGTTGTAAATGAGACGGAAAGATAATTGTTAAGGATTTTCAATGGCTTAGTAGAGATATTTGATCGCTCTATGGTTTAGTACCTAAAGCCGCATTTAGCAAAGACACCCCAATCATCTCTGCGGATATGTGGATAATAGGCGTAGTCTACAGATAATTTTGGTTGAAATCGGGTTCCTGAATCTGTTACCCATTGATCTTCCAGCTCAATCGCAGCATTGACTCTGCTGTAGGAACCAAGTTGTTCATCAAATGTGACCTGTAATGGAAATCCAAGTGTCAAATACTCATGACCGGTAATAAAGTCATTCTCATAAAGATCATAAATAAAATACCAGATAGGCGTAAATCCAAATTCAAATGCATTATAGGTTCCCTTTTTGAACGTATCTGAATACCGTCGCTGGTATGCTTTGCCTTTAAACATGAGATCAAGTTGGCCATTGACCAGTCCTAACATTTCATAACTGATATGGGGTTCATAGGTATACTGAAATGTTCCCCTATGGAATTCACGTTCAGAACGTTTTAAACCAATTTCAAAATGGTCAGAACGCCGTCCTTGAAAGCGAGCTGGGTTTTCTGTTTCTTCAGGGGGTTTATAAAATGAATACCTTAACGAAACCCGTTGGGTATTTAATGAATCTTGAACAGTAGGTAATCGTCCATCTATTCGTCCAATCTCAGCCCAGGTTCCACCTATAGTCACTGTCATTGTGTTGGTATCAAAATAATGCTTAAATTTGGCTGTCAGTTCAAGAACATCACTGTCTTCTCTGGAAATTTGATTGTCTATTTTAGAATCGTCTGTTGATATTATTCGATCTGATATTTCAGCCTCCAAATTCAGATCAAAATCATCACTGAGAATATAATTTTTACCGGCAAGTAATGAAACACTTTTAAAAATTCCATCCCATCGCTGTTGAGGATTTTCAGGATTTACATTAATTGTCTTTATGTCTTTTTGGCTCCATTTTAATCGGAAATAAGGCAATTTTTCATTTTTAAATCGAAGTAATACCCTGCTTTCATATTCTGCCTCTTCTCGACGCGTAGCTAATTGTCTTGGGATTTTCTTTTTTTTCTCATTATTTGCAAATCTCTCAGCACTTAATTGCTGTTCAAACATTGACAGTGGTTCACTCTTATTTACGGATGGTTCCATATATGAAACAGCACCATCCAAATATATTGAAAATGATTCCGCCTGTAGTACCGGTACGCCGTCCTTTCCATCGCGATGGTGTATTTTTATTGAACGTGCAAGGCTTTTTCTGAATTTGTCATTGTATGAGTCTGGAGAGTCTTCAAGCAGCTTTGAAGCCTGTGCATATTTCGTCGCAGCTTTTTCATATTGACCGCGATACCCCATTAAAAAATCACCATAAATTCGAAAAGCGTATGCATTTTCCGGATCTTCGGCGATTGCTTTTTCAAATAATACCAGGGCATATTTATATTCACCCTTATCCCGGCAGTTGCCGGCTCCCTTTAATAGGGAATTGGAAATATCACGGGCGGGACTTTTAATTTTTCGCTGTTTTTCTGCAAGCTGAATGGTCTTGTTGTACAGAATGTCACCCGGTGTAAGAGTTTCTTGATATAGGTTTTCAAACTCGTTTTCGTCCTTGAGTTTTTTTCTTAAAGGCGTATAGACTCTTCTTTTAACCAACCGGCGTTTCTGTGAACTCGGAGAGGATGTGTCGGTCTTGTCCATGATTAGCGATTTGTCATCAGTTACACCCCGTTTTTGTTTTTCACTGGTTAATTCCTGTTTGTTTTCATAAAGTGATTTTCGTAACTGTGTAATTTTTAGAGAAAGTTTATCTGATTTTTTATCCAATGATACAATTCGCCGATTAATCGCTTTTTTTTCTTCCTGAGTTTTGGATTTTCTTGATTTGTCTATTTCACTGTTGATTTGATTCAGGATGTCTAATAATTTGTCATTGTAGTATGCTGATTCAGTTTCTTTTTTTTCAATTGAGTGCACTAAACGTTTAATTTTTCGTTGGGTTCGAGATGGATTTTTTCGTACATTACTCTCAGCTATAATTTTCTTTTTTTGAGACTCAGAGTTTGCGGGATTCAATGAATTTTCCCCATTTTTCGGTACTTGGCTTTCGCGTATAATCTTTTTTTGCTCAGACGTTGATTTTAAATTGGAATCCGCTGGGGATTGGGATTGTTTGGGTAATTGAGAAATTTCTGCCTTCTGTATTTTTTTTGAGTATACAACAGGTTCTTTTAGAATGAGTTCCGGATCTTTTATATAAATTTTTCCCTGAACATTTGATGGAGATTTTGGTTTGAGAAAGAGAATTTTTGTGATTTGAATTTTGCTCCAATCATCGTCTGAAAAATTTGGAGAATCTTTAGATGGTTTCGTGGGTCTCATATGTGATACCGGAAGTGAAATTATTTGCCATTGATCGATAATTTCAAAGGCCATATTGCTGTCAATTGAGATATTTGCATCATCCGGGGTCGAGAATCCACCAAAAATTTTTGTTTCTGTTCCTTTATCGGTTTTTACTTTAATTCGGATTTCTTTTATTTTACGACCATCGATAGGCTGCCCCAAATCATACATGCCGCCAATACCCCAGTTTGAACTGTTCCAATCAACATCAATTACGATTTCATTGTTTGTGTTGTCAAATCCTGAATCAAGTATACCAAAACCGAAAAATTGCCACCCACCTTTTTCGGTATCGTCCAGCAGGGAAATCTGATCATCAGCAATTGAACCAGTGATCATCATGCAAACGTTTATAACGCAAATTACGAGTAATTTAATTTTTGAATTTATAGTCATGTGAAAGTCCTAAAAGAGTGTTAAATGGTTATAGTTTTTTGTTTAGTAATTGAAATTACTAAAATAGTGAATTTTTGAGAAGGAAACCCCTGGGTTTTGACTAATGATACTCAGGCTAATGTAAAATTCGGTCTCCGCAGTGCACAAAATGTTAAGATTATAACGCTCTCATAATACAATCATCCCACGTTATTCGCAACCCGTTTATACTAGTTCTACCACGATATACGAATGAATTCATCTTTTCAACATGAAATTAAAACTATTGTCAAGGAGAATCGGATTGAATTTAATATCAACCGTTCCATATACTTTGAGAACTGAAAATAAACCTGTTCATATGGGGCTCTTTTAATTAAAATTCTGAATGTTCTTGACTGAATACAGCCTGTACAGTATGATACCGGTTTGAGTTTGATCCATAATAAATTTGGTCCGTTTTACGCAGTCTGCTGTAGTATTTGTTTATTGCGATGCCTGAGTTGGTAAGATTCCTTTTTAAGTAAACTAAATACTATGTTTCGCAGACTGCGTTATTTTTATCTATATAGATATAACGTTTCTTCACATACCGTTAAAACAAAATGCTCCCTATCTTATGCTAACAGATTTCAGAATTGGAAATTGAATGGAGAAAATACCACCATTAGTCGGTCTGGACTGGGCTGTAATATTTGTTTTTTTCGCTGTCACGCTGGGTATTGGTTTATATTTTTCAAAGCGTGCAACTGGAAGTCTGACTGAATATTTTGTTGCCGGGAGGAAGATGACCTGGTGGCTTGCCGGAACATCCATTGTTGCAACGTCATTTGCTGCTGATACACCCCTGGTGATATCCGGTTGGATGAGGACAATTGGTCTTGAGCGCAATTGGTTTTGGTGGGGTGGCATCATGGGCATGATGTTGTGCACATTTTTTTATGCCCGACTATGGAGACGAGCAAATATTCTGACCGATGTCGAATTTAATGAATTACGTTATGGCGGAGTTCCCGCTTCAGCTCTCCGAATATTTCATGCAACCTATCGTTCCCTGATACAAAACACTCTTGTTATGTGTTGGGTGACACTCGCTATGACTAAAATATTGGAGGTGACACTGTCAATACCCACATTCGTTTTTGTTGAGGGAGAATTATTGCCTGTTGCCATTCAGAAAGGTGTTGAAATTGCCTCTGTTGTTGATCTGACGTCTATTGTTAATCTTCCTATATTAGGTGACTTAATATTAGCACCAAAAGTTACCGGCATCGTTATTTGTCTGGTTGTCGCAACAACTTACAGTGCGATTTCTGGGCTGTGGGGGGTCATGGCTACTGATTTATTCCAGTTTTGCCTGGCTATGACAGGAACCATTATACTGATGTTTGTGGTATTTAGTGTTTCGGGAGGGCCAAAAGCGATGATTTCTAAGGCTTATGGTGCAGTAAGTAGTGGCATATTAGTCAATAAGGCTCCATTTGTCCGTGATAAAGTCACGCCTGAAGCACTGAAAACGTCTCTGTTAAACGATGACAATACCTTAGAACCGGCTGAATTTTTTGAAATAATTAAAACCTCAGGGCTATTTACACATGACGAGAGGACACAATTATGGCATTGGCATGCTGATGGACTTGCCGAGAATCAGATTCTTGAAAAATTGGCAACGCTAGGGTTCCAAAATCCTGAACGATTTATTTCTATGTGGAAAAAATCGTACACTTTCAGTGAAGGGAAATTTGCCGACTTTGAGGAAGTAAAGAAGATTATCGATGCCGGAATAATTGTTCATGATGATGGGGATGGTGGGAAACAAAAAGATTATTATCGTATCATAAAAATGCCAAATAATGAGGAAAAGGTTCTGCATGATCTTGAAGATGCCGGCATAAAAAATAAAAGTGAATTTATGGCAGCTTGGAGACATGATCGTGTGGTTACGCCAAGCAAGATCACAAGTTTGATACCGCCGCAGCTATCAAGTTTCAGCGTTAAGGATTTAAAAGGCGGAGGTTTAATTGCACTATGGACATTTATTGTGTTTATTGGGCTTCAATGGTGGGCTGGGGGCGAAGGCGGCGGATTTCTTGCACAACGGCTATTCTCCTGTAAAAATGAAAAGCACTCTGTCCTGGCGATGTTGTGGTTTAATTTTGCTAATTACGTTTTACGACCATGGCCCTGGATTGTTGTTGGCATTGCGTCAATTTTTCTGATTCCGGACGTGACTCAATATGGAGCCCATTTTGATGCAGAGCATGCCTATGTAATTATGTTAATGAAGTACCTGCCAATTGGTTTAAAGGGATTGATGGTGGCTGCACTCATGGCAGCTTATATGTCGACGATATCAACTCATGTGAATTTTGGCGCATCTTATGTGGTCAATGACCTTTACAAGCGATTTATTGATAAATCAGATAACGAAAGAAGAAGTGTAATCGTATCACAAATAACGTCCGTTTGTTTAGCCATACTTGCTGGAGTTGCTGCCTACTTCTCAAAAAATATTGGTGGACTTTGGTTAACAATGTTCGAACTCATGTCGGGAGCAGGAATCGTTATCATACTTCGATGGTACTGGTGGCGAATTAGTGCCTGGTCCGAAATGTCGGCAATGGCGTCCACTTTAATTATCTTTTTCGTTCTAAACCACACGAAATTAGTTCATTCACTTTTTGAATTGGCAGGCATTCCCATATATTTGTTAGATGAGTATGCGGTACGATTTACAATAAATTTTGTCTTAACCACGACTGTTTGGCTCGTCGTGACGTTTCTTACGCCCCCTGAAAAAGAAGACGTTTTAATTCGATTTTATAATAGAGTTCGACCCGGAGGATGGTGGAATTCCATCGCCCAAAAGGCAGGAAATCCAAATCATTTAACTGTTGGTTGGGCTGAGTGGATATGCTGGGGCTTAGGTGTATCCGGATTGTTTGCGATGATTTTTTGCTTAGGGAAAGCGTGTTTTGGCATGTACCTGGATAGTTTCTTTTATGCGATATATGCTGTTATTGCGACGACACTGTTATTTAGGTTAATAGGAAAAATGGATTGGTCCGCTATGGAAGAAACAGGGCAATGATTGAGGCAAGATCTTTAGTTGTAAACAATTGGTATAGGTTTCTCCGGTTCTGTTTTTGAATAAGTTATGTTTAAAAATTTTACTGATTAGCTCGTATGAATAAAATACTAAAATTTCACTTTGCCAATTTATGATTGTCACAGTATTCTATTTCCTATTCAGGGTTTATAGCATTATTCACGAACTGCAATCATTATGATTACAATTTATAGTTGTAAATTTGAAAATAGTAACAAACTACAAAAAAAGGAGAAAATTGATGTACTTAACTCGTTCAAAGACAATAGCTGTTACAGTTTTAGTTACTTTTTTATCGCTGACAATATCATATGCAGAAGATAACATTTCGTTACTCAAGCCAGCAGCTAAAGGCGGATGGTTTGTATTTGGATATGGTGTGATGGATTCTGCTTCCGAACCAGGAAATTCTGGCTTTTTGATTGATTTAGATTGGAGCAAATCAGTTTGGGGCGTTGGTGCTATGTTTAATATGAATGATCCGGTAAAAGGTAAAAAATTAAAAGCTGTTCGAGCTAAAATTAAAACATTGTCTGGAAGTAAAACTAAGGTTTTTGCTGCAGTTGCTACAAAAGATGATGCAAATTTAGTTTATAATAAAAATAAGGCCTTTGAAGTTAGTGATGATTGGCAGGTTTTTACATTTCCAGTATCGGGAATGATAAAGGATAAACCAGACATAACATCACGATTATTTACTGATGATGATTGGAATAAAATTCAAGTAGTAAAAATCCTGTTTACAAAAGCGACAACCGGGGTAATGAAAGATAAGATTTTCGTTCAAGATCCAGAACTTGTTTTTGACTGATCAAGAGTCGTTGCCGGTACTGCAAATCACCCATTTTATCTATGCATTTATTATGGAATACAGGGCAGTTGGTCTGATCCCATATCAGTGAATACACCTATAGAAGTTGGTGTAAATGATAATCCGCCCATGACCGATGTAGCCATTGCAGCCAGGGAAAATGCTGTAATTATCGTTTGGCAACAGCAACAAAAAAAATCGTCGCTGCATTGAGTACAAATTCAGGTGCTGCCTTTGGTGCGGCATATGAAGTTTCTGTCGGTGAAGTAAATTTTCGTAGACTGCCTGCAACTTATTTTTAGTCATGCAATCGATGAAAATACTGCAAATATTTCGGATTTTATTGTAAGGCATAACAGATCACCTGTTACAACAATTTCTTTTTCTCAAAACGGATCTGATATACCCCACAATGATAATGATAATGTTCTGTTTATTAAATTAAACAGCACTGCATGCACTTCCTTCAGACGCACACCTTGATCTAACCTATAATCAACCGTCAAGTAATCCATTGAAAAATTTCTTAAACATGACTTTACCAGCAATATCTGAGTTAAACACTACAGATGGTGCTTCCCCAAAAGTAACAGATTGGAAATTAAATATCGATCTTGGAACGTTAACAATAATTTTTTCCGAAGCTACAGCTTTTTCTCAAATTAACTACCGGGCTGTAACACTTCAAAATAGTCAAACCTCTTCCGTAAGTTATACCCTGACAGGAGGTGAAATTAATCCTGCATCTGATACCGGCAGTAAGACTGTTGTTATAGACCTTGTGGCTGCAGACCTCAATGCTCTTAAAAAACACACAAATTTGGCGACCGGACATACTAATTCATTTTTGACTGTGTCTCCAGCGTTTATTAAAGATACCGGTGGAAATGCGGTGATTCCTATAAGAAACGGTAATGCATTAGAACTAAATTCAGTTAATTACACAAGCGATAGTTCCCCGCCTGTAATTAGCCAGTGGGCATTAAATTTCAATACAAATCAGGTTCTTATCCAGTTTAATGAAATCGTTGATGTATCATCAATTAATATTGGTGAGTTAACCATTCAGAATGCTCCTTCGGGCAGTACGTTTATATCTCTTCAAAGCAGTAGTGTGGCAGGGACGAATTCCACAATCGTAAAAATTGATCTGTCTCAGAGTGATTTAAATCGGCTTAATCAACATTTGCCTGATAATATTATTAATAATGAATTGTATTTAACGGCGAAGACGAATTTTATCAATGATCTGTCAATGGCGGCTGTGGAGAGTATTGAAAATGGACAGGCATTGAAAATTTCTGGTATAAACAGCAATTCAGGAACAAATTCCTTTACAGATAGAGCGACAACGATTTTATCTAAATATAGTCAGTTACAATTAAATGGCGAATCTGTATTTAATAATGGCGGTTTCTATGATGCTTATATTGTAAAGAATGGAATACCGCAGCCAGCCGGCGGTGCTGACGTAACTACCGGAAATAATGCCTGGATGGAATCTGATATCATTACCAGCAGAATTGGATCCGGAATCAAGCACCGCTATGTCTGATCTTTCGCCTGCTTATTGGCAATGGATTAATGACACTTTCTTTTTGGCAGATGAAATAACTGGAGGTGTAGGCTGCTGGTTTTATTCAAAGCATTCAAACGTAACACCTATATTCGGTGTCATCCCGGGTAATAAATTACCGTCGTTGGTTCCAGGATGGAATTTAGTTGGAGTTATTGGTGAGCAGCTAATAAGAAAACCTGAAAATTCGGGGATCAGTGGGAAAATTTGGACTTGGAATAATAGTCAAAAAAGATATATTTCAATAGAAGATGATTTTTTACCATTGCATAAGAAGAACAAGCTTTTCCCGGTGCAGGGATATTGAATCTATCTAAATTCAGTATCGAATATTACTTTGGGATTGGATTAATTCCTGCTATAATATATTTATATTTAACTCCTTATTTTTTATTGTCCCCCGGATGCGAACAATTATAGGCTTTACAATCGATGAAATTTACCTGCAACAAGTCTAAACTGGTTGGATCAATCCCTGTTCCCGGTTCTAAATCGCATACAATTCGTGGTGTATTGTTAGCATCGATCGCAGCAGAAACGAGTAAACTTTTTAATCCGTTAATGTCTTCTGATACGGAAGCTGTAATCGACGTTTATAAAAAGTTGGGTGCGGAATTTGAATTGACGGAAAAATGCTGGACAATAAAAGGATTTGGAAACACGATGTTAGTGCCAGACAGTGTTCTTGATGTAAAAAATTCTGGAACAACCATGCGTGTTGCACTGGGAACATGTTCATTATTGACAAATGGTGAAGTGATTCTAACAGGCGATGAGCAAATTCAAAAAAGACCGTGTGGACCCTTGGTTAAATCGTTAAATGACTTAGGTGCCAATATACATTCTCATCATAATTACGGGTATGCACCGTTTACTGTTAACGGAAAATTGAAGGGAGGTTATTCGAAAATTGAAGCAAAAACCAGCCAGTATTTAACCAGTCTGTTACTGGCATCTCCTTTAGCAGAGAATGATACACATTTGGATGTTACCCTTTTATATGAAAAACCCTATGTGAAAATGACATTAGATTGGTTGCAAACTCTGGGCATTAAAGTTGAAAACAACTCATTTACGCATTTTTTTATTCCTGGAAGTCAGGATATCCCTTCATTTACAAAGACGATACCTGCAGACTTTTCATCGGCCACATTTTTTCTTGTTGGGGGTGCACTCAATGATAATTCAATAACGTGCACAGGTTTAGATATCAATGACTCACAAAGTGATAAGCTCGTAATTGATTTTTTAAGAGAAATGGGAGCAAGCATACATGTTGGAGAACATTCAATTACCGTAAAAGGCAGCGATTTAACAGGTATTGATATTGATATGAATGATTGTCCAGATGCACTGCCCATGATGGCTGTAGCCGGATGTTTTGCTAAAGGTACTACACGACTGCTGAATGTCCCTCATGCCAGGATCAAAGAAACAGATAGAATTGCTGTTATGGCAACCGAATTAACTAAATTAGGTGCAAAAATAGAAGAATTACCGGATGGACTCGTTATCCATCAGAGCAAGTTAAGGGGTGCAAATGTGTCAGGGCATGGCGATCATAGAGTTGTCATGGCATTATCTGTTTGCGGTTCAGCTATTACTGGAGAAACCATAATTGACACAGCTGAAGCTGCAGCTGTAACATTCCCGCAATTTTTCAATTATTTTGTTTCTATCGGGGGTGATATCAGGTTATCACGTTAGGTCGTTTAGATTATTATCTTATTTGGTGTATATGATTCACTCCGGGATGGCAATTATCCATTAACATTTATCACTGTATTTATAGAGAAAATACCCATCTTGGAATTACCAGAACATAAAGCTGTCTCTGTCCACACAGTGAAAATCGGGCCCATTGTTTCAGTAAAGAAAAATAAAAATTAGTCAACGAAATCAATAAGTACGTTGTTGATATTCATCATTTGGGGAGTACCGCGATTCCCGGAATTGCAGCCGGGGCAATTATTGATATTGCAATTTCTCTCAAAAAATTAGAGAATATTGAAAAATTGTAAGTATCTATTCGAAAATATGAGACATGAATGTCATGGAGAATCGGTTGTGAAGGGAAGTTATTTTTTTACAAAAGGAGATCCGACAACACATCATCTTCATTTTACTGATGAGCATAATATAGATATGAAAAGTAGTTATTCTTAGAGATAGAATAAGGGATTTTAGCATACTTTCACGCGAATATCAAAATTTGAAACAGGATATGGAAGACCGATTTAAAAATGACAGTAAAGGATATAATAGAGGTAAAGATAAGTTTGTTCATAAAGTACTGGCAAGTATGTAAATTGATTATCTTCTAAAATGTCCTCACTGTTCCCTCTTCTTATGGTTACCTAACCTTTTGATTGAGCTTGTTAAATCCAGCTGACAAATAATTGAATGAAGAAACGTAAAAAAATTATCGACTGTTAGTTCTGATTTTCATTATTGGAGTTTTAATATTTTTTTGTGGCTGCAGAACGATATTAAAAATGATAGATATTGGAAAAAAGTCAAAGTTGAAGAAAAAATTGAACTGACATTTCCCCAATTTGGAAAAACCTGGATAGTGCCTGATGTTGGACTGGTGCTTGAACCAATTACACCTTACACCAGAAACCTTTACAATAGGAGACCTCAATGAAACTAATTCAAATGGGCCCTGCAATCGGCACATCTCGTATAATAAGAGGAGGCAGTTGGTTTAATCGTGAAAAATTCTGCACCCCGGGGTATCGATATTTTATGAGTGCAAATATTCAAACCATTATGTCGGTTTTAGGGTTGCATTGGCACCAGGTGAATTAAAGTTTAAATATGTAGAATAATCCTATTAATTTTATCGGAAATATGTCGATTAATATAAATAAGATGAAGTATCTCATCGCAACGAGTCTTCCCATGTGATTTATTAATTGATTTTATATGGTTATTTAGGTAAAGTATTAACCCTATACTTAAAATATTTTAAAAAATAATAATATTTAACTTGTAAACGATACCTGATTTATTACCGTAACTGCTGATTTAAAATTTTTAATTTAATTTTTGTGATCTTTGACAACTGAATAGTGCTATATATGGCGAGCCAACAGTAATTTCTTTGAGAGAATTTTCTGGCATACGGTATTTATATTGTATCCGGAAAGGAATCTATTAAAAAAAATCCATAAAATAATGGATATTGTTTTATTTATGGAGAGTTTGATCTTGGCTCAGAATGAACGCTGGCGGCATGGATTAGGCATGCAAGTCGAACGGTCCTGCTCGCAGGATAGTGGCGAAGGGGTGAGTAACGCGTGAGTAACCTGCCCTGAGGTTGGGGATAGCCCCGCGAAAGTGGGATTAATACCGAATGTGGCGTTTTGCTGCAAGGAAAAATTGCTAAAGGAGTAATCCGCCTTGGGATGGACTCGCGTCCTATTAGCTGGTTGGTGGGGTAACGGCCCACCAAGGCTACGACAGGTAGGTGGTCTGAGAGGATGGTCACCCACACTGGGACTGAGACACTGCCCAGACTCCTACGGGAGGCTGCAGTCGAGAATCTTCCGCAATGAGCGCAAGCTTGACGGAGCGATGCCGCGTGAGGGATGAAGGCTTTCGGGTCGTAAACCTCTGTCACCCGGAACGAATAAATGACGGTACCGGGAGAGGAAGCCACGGCTAACTACGTGCCAGCAGCCGCGGTAATACGTAGGTGGCAAGCGTTATTCGGATTTATTGGGCGTAAAGGGTTCGTAGGGGGTTTGTTAAGTCTGGTGTGAAAGCCCGCAGCTCAACTGCGGAACTGCACTGGAAACTGGCATACTAGAGCATCGGAGAGGAGAGTGGAATTCCTGGTGTAGCGGTGGAATGCGTAGATATCAGGAGGAACACCAAAGGCGAAGGCAGCTCTCTGGACGATTGCTGACCCTGAGGGACGAAAGCCAGGGGAGCGAACAGGATTAGATACCCTGGTAGTCCTGGCCGTAAACGTTGTACACTAGGTGTGGGGGGAATTGACCCCCCCTGTGCCCAAGCTAACGCGATAAGTGTACCGCCTGGGGAGTACGACGGCAACGTTAAAACTCAAAGGAATTGACGGGGGCCCGCACAAGCGGTGGAGCATGTGGCTTAATTCGAGGCAACGCGAAGAACCTTACCTGGGTTTGACATATAGTGGACCGGGTGTGAAAGCACCTTTCCTTTCGGGGTTGCTATACAGATGCTGCATGGCTGTCGTCAGCTCGTGTCGTGAGATGTTCGGTTAAGTCCGGCAACGAGCGCAACCCGTATCATCTGTTGCCAGCAGGTTATGCTGGGCACTCTGATGAGACTGCCCGTGTTAAGCGGGAGGAAGGCGCGGATGACGTCAAGTCCGTATGGCTCTTATACCCAGGGCTGCACACGTGCTACAATGGCTGGCACAATGAGATGCAACACTGCGAGGTGAAGCAAATCTCTAAAACCGGCCTCAGTTCGGATTGCAGTCTGCAACTCGACTGCATGAAGTTGGAATCGCTAGTAAAGGCGTATCAGCAACGACGCCTTGAATACGTTCCCGGGCCTTGTACACACCGCCCGTCACATCATGGAAGCCGGATGCACCCGAAGTCGTTGACCCAATCTGCTTGCAGAAGGGAGGTGCCGAAGGTGTGCTTGGTAACTGGGATGAAGTCGTAACAAGGTAGCCGTAGGGGAACCTGCGGCTGGATCACCTCCTTTCTAAGGAGTAATTCGACGAAAAATTTTAGTATTTGGATTTTTAATGTTTCTAAATTTTATCAGGATCTGTATGTCCAGAGTTAGAATTTATTAATCGGATATGGTCAATCGCCCGATATGATTTGCGGTTAATTAGTTATGATTTGAAATAGTCAGAAATTATTAATCAACGATCTATAAGGGTGTGCTTATGTGAGAGCATAGGAAGTCATATATAGTACTATTCAGATGTTAAAGACATCAAGATAACCATAAACTGATTTTCATATTTCCTGCTTTTATGGGGCTGTAGCTCAGTTGGCTAGAGCGCCAGCTTTGCAAGCTGGATGTCAAGGGTTCGAGTCCCTTCAGCTCCACAAAGAGAAACGGGGTTGATAAGGGGTTCGATATCAAGAGGCAACGGTGTATATTACTATTGAACTCGAAGGTCTCTAACCCTAATAACTATCCTGGGCGTATAGCTCAGCTGGTTAGAGTGCGTCCCTGATAAGGACGAGGTCCCAGGTTCAAGTCCTGGTACGCCCACCAGGACTGGTTAATGATTGTCGATTGACGTTTGAGTAAAAGTAACTATTCAATCATCAATCAACCATCATCAGCAGTGATGGGGTGTTCTTTGAAAAATCAATTTTCGTCGAAATTTAATAGAGTATTATTTTTGGTGGTCAAGTTAGTAAGAGCATATGATGGATGCCTTGGCACTGGCAGGCGATGAAGGACGTGGCAAGCTGCGATAAGCGTCGGGGAGTGGCAAACACACTATGATCCGGCGATTTCCGAATGGGGAAACCCGTCCCGCTTTGCGAGACACTATGCACTGAATACATAGGTGTATAGGGCGATACTCGGGGAAGTGAAACATCTCAGTACCCGGAGGAAAAGAAATCAATCGAGATTCCGTTAGTAGTGGCGAACGAAACCGGAACAGCCCAAACTTTATCGTTTACGGTAGAGGGTTGCGGGACCTACAATAAAGAACTATTCCAGGTGAGTTTAATACATTGGAAAGTGTAACCATAGAAGGTGACAGTCCTGTGAGTGAAGCTTGGAATTGTCTTGTAGGTATCCCAAGTAGGACGGAACACGTGAAACTCTGTCTGAATCTGGGGGGCCCACCCTCCAAGGCTAAATACTCGCCAGTGACCGATAGTGGACTAGTACCGTGAGGGAAAGGTGAAAAGAACCCCGGGAGGGGAGTGAAATAGAACCTGAAATCATATGCTTACAAACTGTGGGAGTTCTGCTTGCAGAATGACCGCATGCCTTTTGCATAATGAGCCTGCGACTTACTTTATATGGCAAGGTTAAGCCTATGGTGTAGCCGAAGCGAAAGCGAGTGCGAATAGTGCGTTTTAGTCATATGGAGTAGACCCGAAACCGAGTGATCTATCCATGGGCAGGATGAATCTTTGGTAACACAGAGTGGAGGTCCGAACCATTGCGTGTTGAAAAACGCTTGGATGACCTGTGGATAGGGGTGAAAGGCCAATCAAACTCGGTGATAGCTGGTTCTTTCCGAAATAGCTTTAGGGCTAGCCTTGCCTAAATAGTATATGGGGGTAGAGCTCTGATTGTTTGCGGGCCCTTACCCGGGTACCAATAATTGTCAAACTTCAAATACTGTATACTTTACGGCAGGAGTCAGACTATGGGGGATAAGCCCCATAGTCAAGAGGGAAACAGCCCAGACCGTCGGCTAAGGTCCCTAATTCGAGCTAAGTGGTTTGAAGGAGGTGGAGTTGCATAGACAACCAGGATGTTGGCTTAGAGGCAGCCATCATTTAAAGAGTGCGTAATAGCTCACTGGTCGAGTGATTCTGCGCCGAAGATGATCGGGACTAAGCTTGAAACCGAAGCCGCGGATTATCAATTTCCTTCGGGGATTTGATAGTGGTAGGAAAGCGTTGTGTTCAGGTTGAAGCGGAAGGGGAACCGACCGTGGACAGTACACAAGTGACCATGCAGGCATGAGTAGCGAAAAACCAGGTGAGAATCCTGGTCACCGGAAGCCCAAGGTTTCCTAGGGGAAGGTTCGTCCACCCAGGGTTAGTCGGATCCTAAGGCGAGGTCGAAAGGCGTAGTCGATGGAAAACAGGTTAATATTCCTGTACCACTTTGGTGGAGCGATGGAGGAACGCAGTATGTTAGGCGACCTGTCGGATTGGAGATTCCTTCCGGATGAACGGCAGGCGAAGGCTGTAGGACGGTCGGTAGGCAAATCCGCCGGCCATTAGAGTCTGAGAGTTGTAAGGACCAGGAGTCTTTGGACAATTGGGATTCGCTGATACTTTGCTGTCGAGAAAAGCTTCTAAGTGTTGAAGCCAAAGTGTTCGTACCGTAAACCGACACAGGTAGGCAAGGCGAGAAGCCTAAGGTGTGCGAGATAAACCACGTTAAGGAACTCGGCAAAATGGCCCCGTAACTTCGGGAGAAGGGGTGCCCCATTATTGTGACTGGACTTGCTCCAGGAGCAAGAAGGGGTTTCAACAAAGAGGCCCAGGCGACTGTTTAGCAAAAACATAGCACTCTGCTAACTCGATAAGAGGATGTATAGGGTGTGACACGTGACCAATGCCGAAAGGTCAAGGGAATCGGTCATTCTATCTTCGGATAGAGGCAGCTGTGAACTGAAGCCCCGGTGAATGTCGGCCGTAACTATAACGGTCCTAAGGTAGCGAAATTCCTTGTCGGGTAAGTTCCGACCCGCACGAATCGTGTAACGATCTGGGCACTGTCTCAACGTGGTTCTCGGCGAAATTGTAGTTCCGGTGCAAATGCCGGATACCCGCAGTAGGACGGAAAGACCCCGTGAACCTTTACTGTAATCTGATATTGACGTTTGATTCTTCATGTGTAGGATAGGTGGGAGCTTGGGATACAGCTTCGTCAGGAGTTGTGGAGGCATCCTTGAAATACCACCCTTGAATCATTGAGCGTCTAACTTGGATCCGTTATCCGGATCGGGGACAGTGTCAGAGGGTCAGTTTGACTGGGGCGGTTTCCTCCCAAAGTGTAACGGAGGAGTTCGAAGGTACACTCAGCATGGTTGGCAATCATGCGTGGAGCGTAAGGGTAGAAGTGTGCTTTACTGTGAGACCGACAGGTCGAGCAGTTGCGAAAGCAGGACCTAGTGATCCAGCGGTGGAGAGTGGCATCGCCGTTGCTCATCGGATAAAAGGTACTCCGGGGATAACAGGCTGATACTGCCCAAGCGTCCATAGCGACGGCAGTGTTTGGCACCTCGATGTCGGCTCATCACATCCTGGGGCTGAAGAAGGTCCCAAGGGTTCGGCTGTTCGCCGATTAAAGTGGTACGCGAGCTGGGTTCAGAACGTCGTAAGACAGTTCGGTCCTTATCCACTGTGGGCGTAGGATACTTGATGGGAACATTCCCTAGTACGAGAGGACCGGGAATGAGTGACCTCTGGTGTTCCAGTTGTTCCGCCTAGGAGCAGTGCTGGGTAGCTAAGTTGCGAACGGATAAGTGCTGAAAGCATCTAAGCACCAAGCCTCCCCAAAGATTAGGTATCCCATCCCGCTTAGCGGGACTGAAGGCCCCCGGAAGACTACCGGGTTGATAGGCTGGATGTGTAAGGTCGGTAACGATTTTAGCTGACCAGTACTAATAGGCCGTGAGGCTTGACCACCTTTTTTATTTACTTTTTGCGTTAAATCGTAAAGAGTAAATAAAAGACTATAAAATGATAATCGAATAATAATTTTAGCTGGTGATTTTGGCAAGGAAGTTACACCCGTTCCCATTCCGAACACGGAAGTTAAGCTCCTTTGCGGCGATGGTACTGCCTTTTGGTGGGAGAGTAGCACGTTGCCAGCTTTTTTTAAGCCTTTATTGGGTAATAAGAATATCTCAGTAAAGGCTTTTTTTATTTTAAGTGTTTTACATTTTGAGAGTTGCTATTTTAAATCAAATTAAGATTCTCATTTAATGTAAGGGATAAGTATATCAGCAAAGATTGTGCTATTTTAAGTAAGTATGGTTTGGGTATTTTTATTAAATGTTCAAAAAATACGACCTTAGATAGAGTGAATAGAAGTAATCAATTTTATTTTTAAGGGGTAATATTGAACTTCACTATATCGGGGGGGGGGGGGGGTAACTTTTTTTCTGTAATTTCACTTCTCCGGGTTTTGGACCGGAGGGGGACCCGGGCGGTTGCGGCAGCAATCGGTTGGGCCGACGGGCCGGGCACTGCGGAAAGGTTAGACTGGACCTTCAGATTCCTCAGGTTAGAGGAAAAAAGGCTTTTGTCCTTCATCTCTTGAGCAAGGGCAACGCAGCGAACGAGCTCTAAACCTGGCTTCAGCAGAAATGTATAGTCAAGGTGTCTCGACACGAAAAGTAACGCAGATTATGAAAACTCTGTGTGGAACTCAGGTCAGCAGCTACCGGGTCAGCCGTGCCATAGCACTGCTGAATGATGAACTTGAAAAATGGTGCTGCAGAACTCTTTCATAAACCGCCTATTTAATCCTTGATGCACGCTGCGAAAAAATTCGTCAGGACGGAGCTCTACAATCGTGTGATGTCCTTATTACTGCCGGAGTAAATACGCAAGGAAAACGTTCCATTCCTGGCGTTAGCGTATCTCTTTAGTGAAGCATAAGTCCATTGGCGAGATTTTCTCCGATCCTTGAAAAAACGGGGTTTATCAGGGATCAGAATGATAACGACTGATGACATGAAGGACTTAAATCAGCATTAAAAACATGCTTCCCCTGAGTCCCTGGCAACGCTGCCAGGTTCACCTTCAGTACAATGCCACGGCTTACGTATCCGGGAAAGAAATGCACAGTGAGGTTGCCCAGACATCACCATAGACGATGACGTACCGCTACTAATATGTCAGAAAACATAAATAAACAATTAAAGCGACGAACACACGTCGCATAACTCTTCCCAAACGAGGCATCACTGCTCAGATTTGCAAGTGCTATTTTGATCGGAATCAATGAGCACTGTTCGAGGAACACCACCAAAATCAACCTGTACTTCGTCACCCGGATCACATTCCGGACGGCGAAAGGCACGAAGAATTTTTCTTCGAGTTTTCGAACAAATCGTTGAACCGGTTGATAACTGGAGCTAAAACCGTGATTTGAAATTAAATCTTGATGAATTTGCCGGGCTGTTAAGCCTGATTCTAAGCCTTACTTGATTTCGTCCCGATACGATTCACTGCACTGACCCTTCAAAACCCCGATTATCAAATTGGTATACTATTAACCAATAGCTGACACGCTATCGAGTTAAACATATGAACAATGAATTTGCTAAAGGTAACAGTCATATAGATGGGATTGAAAATTTTTGGGGTGTTGCCAAATCCAGATTGTCTAAATTTAAAGGCATTCATAAACATACATTTTATTTACATTTGAAAGAGTGTGAATTCAGATTTAATTATCGTGACCAAAATATCTATCCAAAGCTATTAAAAATTATTAGAAAATCTCCAATTAAGTTGTCTTGAACCAAATTTTATTATCGGGGAATTTACAATACGTAACATTACAAAAAAACCTGGAATTTCCCTTTACGTTAAAAGGACCCATCAATGATTCATGGGGGGGGACAAAAAAATTCGATCCCAGGCAAAGACGGTGATTAATCGAACCGGTTATGGTTTAAATTGGAATAAAGCATTAGAAATCTAGGGGTGTTGTCGTCGGGGAAGAGGTCGAATTACTGATTGATTTCGAAGCAAATAGAAAATAAATGAAATATGTGTAACACAGGTTAAATTAAACAAAAGATACCGGCTCGGACGTAATCTATTTTACCGTGATATAAAATTAATTTAAAATTTCGATTGGTGTATTTTAAAAATCATCCTATATTCTCGGATAAAATTTTAGGAGGAAGCTGGCGTTTATTGGATATAAGGGGCCGATTTTGATCCAACTTAATTTTAATGTAAATGTCTTTCAGAATGGTCTAAAATACAGTTTCAGCATGTATTAATAGTTAATCGAACAGTTTATTTTTTCTGCCTATACTATAATGATGTCATAGACCGACGTATTAAAAATTGCAATTGTGATTTGGTCGAATTGAGTAATCGTTGGGGAGGGATTGTATATGTAAGCTTTCCTCATAATTTTGGGTAAAAAACTAAAATAAAAAAAAGTCAAAAAAGAGAGATTATTATGAGCAAATTATTTTCAGGTTCATTCATCGTTGGATTATGTACTAAAATGTTTGAAATGAATACACGTCATCATTCTTCTAATTCATGTAAGTTAGGTGTGGTATTGACAGCTTTGTTTGTGTTTACTTTACAGGGATTCGGTGCCACTATCAACGTTGCCGCAGGAGAATCTATTCAGACTGCAATTGAAGATGCGAAGGCGGGCGATGCTATTCAACTTGCTGCCGGTGTGTATGAAGAACAGGTAACAATCACCAAAAATATTGCACTTATTGGTGCTGAAAGTGGATCAACAACGATTAAAGCACCAGCGGGAGATTTGGCTGAATTGCCCGGCAGAGGCGTTGACAGAAGTTATGTTGTCGGGGTGGATGGGGTGATTGCTGTAATTGAGGGCATCACCGTTGATGGGAACAGTTCAGGCGTAACAAATTCTAATCTGGTTGGGATAGCCGGGTTTGAAGGTGCCACGTTAACAGTCACGGATTCAACGATACAAAATACGAAAAGTGGAACCGCCGGTGGAATTGGTGTGGCAAATTATGATGGGGAAAATTTGACTGTAACTGGTACTGCTGTTAAGGATTTCGGAGAAGCCGGCATTGTTTTTGATAGAAATGCAACGGCAGCATCAACGGCAGTATTATCAGGTAACACGATCACAGGATCAACAAGTACTGTTCAACAGCTGGGTATCAGTGTCAGGCAGGCAGAAACAGTATCAGTTACGAAAAACGTAATTAGCGGTATTGCAGGCGGAACAATAAATAATGTCGCATCATCAATTGCACTGTTTCGTAATGGAACTGTAACCGTAACTGAAAATACAATTACGGGTTCAAGCAGTCTTCATGAATACGGGATCACTGTTAAAGACAGTGGCGGCACAGTTACAGTCCGTGGTAACAAAGTTGATAAAGCAGGGTTCGGGATTGTTTTCGATGGTGTTGATGTGACATTTTCCGGGACAATCATTGGGAATGATGTAAAAGGTGCTCCAGTCGATGGTGCTGGTATATGGCTTGACTCCGTTACAGGAACAGTTAAAAACAATGCGATAACCGGTAACGATACGGGTATTTTTCTGTTAGATGATAAGGACAGTAAAATTTATGATAATGAAATTTCCGGCGTTGGTGAGCCGGGTGGAAATAAAACCGATCCACTTGATCCTGCTGTTGCAACCGGGAAGGGTTGGTTTATCAGTAGTGATATAACGAAAGGTGCGAAAGTTTCGCCTGCTGAGGAACAGTTGGATGCTACGAATAATTGGTTTGGAATAACAGATTATGCTACAATCAATGCTCAGCTTCGGGGGAGCGAAATTGACACCGCCGGTTATTTTTTAACTGGTGACAGTGATAACGGTGCTGTCGGATTTGTTCCTCCTGTAAATCTTAATCTTTCAGTTGATGCAGCAGCGACAGAAGACTTAGCTGCCTATACATTCAAAACAATTCAGAGAGCGGTGGATTTTGCTAAAGCCGGATATACCATTAATGTTGCTGCAGGAAGTTACGTTGAACAGGTAACGATACCAATCAGTCTAACCCTAACCGGTGCGGGTAGTGGAACGACAACAATAGAGTCCCCTAAAGAAAGGTTGACTCGGCTTCAGGGGGATGGACAGGATCGAACTTATGTCGTTGGTGTTAATAATGCGAATGTCCTGATAAGCGGGTTTACAATTGACGGTTCCAGTGCAGGTGCAAAGAATGCCTATCTTGTCGGTATTGGTGGATTTCTTGGTGCACAAATAACTGTCTCCAATTGTAGAGTACAAAATGTAAATGGGGGGACAACGGGTGGAATTGGTATTGCCGGTTTTGACTCGGGGTCTTTACAGGTAACCGGCACGATAATTGAAACGTTTCGACTGGCGGGTGTTGTTGTCAGGGGAAATGGTGGAGTATTTACTGATGCAACAATAGGAAGCACAACGGAAGCAAATACTATTACGGGAACTACAGGCAGCACGGTCCCTCAAAGCGGGGTTAGTATCTCAGGTGTTACAACCGTTTCAATTGTCAATAATACAATAACACAGATTTCCGGGGCTTCTCAAAGTGTAGCTAGTCCGAATATAAATAGTATTACCAGTCCAATTTCATTATCAAATAACGGGACATCCACAATCAGTGGTAACACTCTTACGGGAACAGGCGGTCTTCATGAGTATGGTGTTTCTGTCTACAAAAATACTGTTAGTCTGATGGTCAGTAAAAATATGATTCAAAAATTCGGGTTTGGAGTTGTTTTTGACGGTACGGGCGGAACATTCAGTGGAACAATTGATAGTAATACTATTAAAGATGCTCCCTTAGACGGTGCTGGAATCTTTGTTGATACAGTAACAGCGATAATTATCAATAACCTGATAGCCGGTAATGATACGGGTATTTACTTGTTGAACGACAAAGGAAGCAGAATTAATAAGAATGAAATTTCCGGTGTTGGAGCAGCTGGTGGAGATAAAACTGGAGCACTGGACGCAGAAGCAACCGGAAAAGGATGGTTCATAAGCAATGATATTACCGAAGATGGTATAACGTTTACAGTTGCAACGGTAGCAATCGATGCTGCACAAAACTGGTTTGGCACTGTTTCTACAGGGACAATAGAAGCACAAATTAGAGGCGCTGTAACGATCAGGGAAATACTGCCTGTAGGAACTTCCACGGCAAAAGGAACCGGTTTTATACCAACTGTTACGATTAATAGAAAGCCGGTAATTGATACAGCTATACGGGTGAATGTTGACGAAGACAAAACCGTCATAATCGATGTTATTAAAGATGGAATTGCTTCAGATAAAGATTTTGCAGATGGTGCGGATACGCTTAAGCATGAAATTATCAATCAACCGGATAATGGAACATTGGTATTTGTCAGTGCTGCGGGTAAAGGAGTATATACACCAAATGTCAATTTCAATGGCGAAGATAAATTTACGTTACGGACTACGGACAGTAAAGGTGAAAAAGCGGAAGGCGTTATCAAAATTATCGTTGCAGCAGTTAACGATAAACCCACTGTCTCTGAGGTCTTTGTGAATGTTAAAGGGGTTACAGAAACCTCCGTTCCATTAAAAGTCACGGATGTAGATGATACTGCAGGATTCACGTTAAGTGTTACCAACTTACCCGCAAATTTTGTTGCCGTTATCGGTACTCTCACAACAAATGTTGCGGATGGGAAAAAAGTTTTAGTAAATGATAGTGAATTTGATGAGGGTGATATTCCGTTGTTATTTACACCTAAAGCCGATTTTAATGGATTTTTTACGTTTCAATATTCGGCTAAAGACGGAAGTAACGCACAATCTGAAAGTAAAGACGTACGGATAAATGTCGGTTCACCGGCGTGGTTCCCCGCAATTGATCTGGAGACGGTTAAGGATGAAGATGGAAGAGGACCGCTCACAGTTGCTGCCGATGAACAATATGAGATAAAAATTAATAAAGTATCTTTTAAATTGGATGCACAGGGTAATGTGGATTTAACGAATAAAAAGAAGAATGTGATTAGTTCAAGTACAATTGTAATAATGAACATTCGTACATCAGCGACCAAAACAATCGTTGATGCACGCGATTATCTTCTTGCGAAAAATCGGGGTCTTCAGAGTAATAAAAAAGATAGCAAGGATGCCTTTAAAGATGAGTATCGGGTACAGATTAGTAAGTTTGACACTGACAATATGATGAATGTTGTTGTAGTATCCGACCGATTGGAAACTGTTGGCAGTGATGAAACTAATGCCGATAATACTAAATTGATCATTCCGCCTTTAACCTATGCAGCTCCGACGGTTGATGGGGGTATTCCTACAGAATTTGATGCCGACACTGCAACCAATCCACGTTTTAATGCTGCTGACAAAGATTATGATTTTGCAGTTAACTTGAAAAATGTATCCGGATTTAGGGTTCAGGTCGGAGAACCGACTAGAGATGCTGTTGGTATTATCAACGGTATTGGAAAAATAGTTTTAGAACGACTTATTAGAATTGATCCTTATGATACGAATAATGGATTTATACGAACCGAAGGTCGCTTTGTTGCTGAAGGACTCATCGTTACGGATGCGGGCGAGTATGTTGTTGCTGTAAAACCAATCAATCCTGACATTGAGGCTGTTGCTGTTGTGGGACTGGCTGCAGCAAATGTGATCAAAATTGATAAAAAAGTTGAATTTACCGAAAAACCAAAAGGTATTGACGCAGGTGGTATTCTGGATACTTCAATGAAACCCGGAATAAACATCCCGGATTTCAAAATGACAGGATTTGATCTCGGCACCGTTGGAGCGAGTGGAAATGCAGAGGTAAAATTTGAATGGAATGCTGTACCGCAAACGCGGGAATATTTTATTTATGTAACTGAATTTAGAGAAAATAAATTAGTTGTTGATACGACCAAAACAAAAGGAGCACTTTCCTTTACCATGGATTTGGGACCCGGTTTTTATCGTTGGCATATTATTACTCAGAACGAGGCTGGAAACGCACCATTCTGGAGTCCGCCTAAATTCTTTTTCCTTGGACCGCAGCCGATTTCAGCCAAGCCAATAATAAAAAACGTTACTGTAACGGGAACGGGCAATGATGATGGTAGAATATATTTTGGGGAAACGACAGCAATTAAGATAGACGTGGCATGGATTAAGCCAGGTGCGAAAATCAAGGTTCGACTTGCTTCAAGCATCGGAAATTTGGTAGAAAGAACGGAAGCCGTCACTGCGGGGGCTGCCACAACGACTATTAACATAGCAGAGGCTGATAGTGATATTAATTTTAAACTGGCGGGTGATCCGGAAAACCGACTTAGCATCCCAACCTATTTTATTACACTTACACCGGTGGCATCGGATGGCACCGAAGGATCTATTATTCAACGAAGCTATGTACCGGAAGTAAAACCGAAAGCTGCAGAGATTAAGAAACCGTCAGTAATAACACTTACAGCAGCACAGGACGGAGTCAATGTAGAAGGATTTACAGCGGATAGCTTAGCACCTACCAAGCTGACTTTTGAAGCCGCCATAAAAATACTGAATCCGAGAACTCGATTTGTAAATCAGGATGTTAAATCTGTACCAATTACAGGAACACTTGCAATTGATGCTGATGGTAAGGTTAATAATATTAAGTTTACTGATGATACTAATGGCATTTTTGTTAACCCTTTATCCACGAGTGAACTCATTTTGAAAATAAGGGTTAGAGGGGAAACTGATACCAAGACAGGGCCATGGAGCCGTCAGTTCTTATTTAAAATATAATAAATTTGATTGATTTAATTTGGAGAAGAGAGAATTTTGTGGTATCACGGTACCTTAATCGAAATTATAAAATAAAGGGAATAATTATGACGTTTAAGAAGGTGTTAACAGGTATTATTTGTATGTTTGTCGTTGTTGTTGGATATGCTCAGAATGACTGGAATTATTCTATTGGATTAAATTATCGGTCATTCAGTGATGTTGAGTATAAAGCGGTAACATTTACAAATCCCGTCTTTCCAGGTTCCCCGTATTTCAATGGAAGTGTTACCGATGAAAATAATGATGGAACGTTTGAAAACATAGTTGTGACTAATGCAGGTATTGGAGGCCAGTTGGGAGGGGGGCAAAATTTATACAAATTCGATGCTGAAACAGGCCGCATCGTTCAAAATGGTGCAAACATTGATGAAATTATTAATGTGAATAACAGTGAGCATGCATTGGCATACTTAACCGCATCGTTTGATATCGTACGATTTTCCGGTGGGGATACCAATGAATTTGATGAAGGGGTTGGGTATGTAATCGGTGCCAGTCGTCTTTATAAGGATTCAGGTGATTTTTACTGGAATTTTGAACTTTCTTTATCAACGGCATTTTCACAAACAGATGAACGTTTAGCCGCTGATGTAACGTCAAGGGATGCATATGTTCTTCAGCCACCCCCCAGAGATCTCATGATCACTGACAATAATGCGACAACCCTGGTTGTCGACATTGATGGTGAATTTAAGAAAAATGCCGGGGTTGGAATCCGAAGTGCAAACAGCTATTTGGTGGACTATGACATGGATTTAAGTGTTTATACTGTTTCTGCAGGTTTAAGCACTTCCTTCGATGCGGATAAATTTAGGTTTAATCTTGGTGCAGGACCAAGTTTTACCATGTCTGATCTTGACGTTGAAGAAACTCAAACTGCAGTCGTAACTGCGGGCGATTTAAGTGGTCGTAATGTCGCGTCATCAAAGCGGGATGATGATTCAGTTGACTTTTCATTTGGTTTATACGCAAACGTGGGTGTCATGTTTGATATTAATGTGAACTGGGCATTTGCTGTAGAGTATCGTTATGACCTTGTATTTGACGATTCGTCAACAAATATTGCCGATGTGGATCTTGATGGAGAAAGTACTCAGCTCAAGTTAATTTACGCATTCTAATTAAGTTAGTTCACTGTTTTCAAATCCTTTCATCAAGTTAACGTTTCGCAGGTAAATATGAAATGTTCCCGGCGAGGGTTGACCGTGTGCAGTGTCTATAAGGTTTGCAAGCTGATAAATTGTTGCCATTGATATTGGACTGTGGTTTTTGTAACTCGTTTATAATGATGCTAATCCTAAATTCTCCAGCTTAATCACTTCTATTCAAGTCCACACTGGTATTACTGTGCTGACTGACGTTGTTGAATATATAGTTCTATAATGGACGAATTCTCGCATTGTCTTATGCCCTAACAGAAATACCTCGAATTTCTTACGTTTTGTGTTTTCGTAACAACCTCTCTCCCCATGTTGTGGTTATTTTCTACTCTTTTCACCTTATTGGTCATTTTATTAAAAACACCGCAATAAATCATGAATTATTAAATTTGAATTCCCTATGTTGTGGTGGGGGATTGCAGTAATCTTAAATCGGATTTATACTATTTGGCAGGGTGATTCTCAGTGAAAATTAAATAATGTCTGAGGTTAGAATCGCAACATTTTCACGTTTAATGATTGATATCATTTTCACTAAATTTTATAGTGATAAAATAAGTATCAGAGATATGCCTATGTTTCAAAAAACGACAATGTCTTTTTTTTCGTTAATCATAATATTGTCTTCCAGTCATGCAGGCTCGTTATATATTGTATCCCAGTTTAAAAATTCAAGCGGAATACAGGCGGGTACAGAGGATAGCGGGTTTGTCAATAATTTAGGTACCAAATCTCCGATTATATCTCCGGTTTCAAATAGTGCTCATGTAGTATTCCTTTCAAGTGCCCCGGACTTTGATCATTTGGACGACGGCGGTGAAGATTCGGATGTATTCATTTCCTCATTGATCGGAAATTCCTTTCTTGCAAAATCACTTAGTCTGCGTGTTTCATTTAGTTCTGGTTTGGGACAGGCAAAATCAGTTGCATTCGGAGGAAGTCACTATGTAGAAGTGCGGGAGGATAAGTTAATCAACTCAGTTGGCAGACTTCTATTCTGGCGGGATATATCACAAACACAAAACGAATTAAATGAGATAGTAAGTAATTTAATTGATTTCAACAGAATTAGACTTTCAGATAATGGCCAATATTTAGTTGCTGAAAATAAGGAATTTGCAACAGCTGAGATTTATCTGCGGGAGCTTTCTTCCACGGGGGCATTTACTTTGATAAGTGTAAAAAATAATATTCCTGCCGGATCAGATCACCCAATGGCCGACAGTAATTTACCGGATGTTTCTGATTCTGGAAAACAGGTCGTTTTTGAATCTGCGGATAATGGGTTTGTCATGGATGATACGAATGGCGAAACGGACATATTTCTTTGGAATAATGGAACTGTTAAACGCATAAATAAACGGTATAAAGATCCAGGGAACGACAATAGTCTGGGACTTCAGACAGCGACTTCCTGCAATCAGCCTGTGATTTCCGGTGATGGCAAGTCAGTTTTTTTTGTTAGTGCAGATAATCTTATCGTTCCAAATGACACCAATAATAAGAAGGATATCTTTCTTTACAATATTGTTACGGAATCCATCAATCGAATTAATTTATTTGATGGTATTTTTCAAGGCGATGATGATAGCGATGAACCGGATTGTGATGGTATAGGCCGAACTATTGTTTTTCGCTCAAAGTCGTCAAATTATCCGGGATCTGTACCGGGGAAATGGCAGATTTATTTACTGGATACGGTAACAGGTAAGTTGGAATGTGTCTCTCTTGATACAAACGGTCTTGGTGCTGAATCAGATTGTTTCAGCCCGGCAATATCACCTAATGGACGTTATATAACCTTTTCGTCAAACGCAGCGAATCTGACCGGTTCAGATAATAATGTGAATCAGGTGTTTCTTTATGATCGAAACGATAATAAACGACCGGTTGCAACATCAGCGTATATTTCGTGTCCTCACACTGGTGATTCCAGCACCGTTTGTGATGTTGTGTTGTCAGCACAGGATAATGAAACACCAACTGAAAATTTAGAATACAGAATTACATCTCTACCCAGTTCAGGAGTGGTTAAAGACAGTTCCGGGGCGGATATTGATCTTAATACTTTATTTCGTCATTCACAATTGCCTCTGACCTTTCATCCTGCAGTTAATACATCCGGTATTATTTCGTTTTCATATCAGGTCTCCGATGGAGAATTGTGGTCTGAACCGGAAACCATATTTATAAATGTTGCAAACTCTTTTCCCGGGCTGTTTTCGTCAGAAAACAGATCTGATGTATTACTGTCTGATGGGAATCAACTGGCGAATAAACCATCACCTGGTGGGGCGGACGCTCGGAAGGATAGTGTCAGTATTTCCGGTGATGGTCGATGGATAGCCTTTGCCAGTAAAGCAACGAATCTGACTATCGAGGGGAAAGGAGGTGTTTTTTTACGGGATACTGTTGAAAAAAGAACACATTTATTAAAGGAAATTGCTGTCACTGCAATACCTTTTCATTTTCCGACAATTTCACTTGACGGCAGTGCTGTAATTTTCGTTGATATCAATAATATGCAATTATTCTGGGTTCGGATTCGCGGTGATGGATCATTGGGCGTACCCAAAGTGATTTCTGTTAATAATCCCTTTCATATATCCATTTCAGCGGATGGCAGACGCGTGGTTTTTGACACGTTTGATGCGTTGATTCCTGAACAGGACAGGGACAGAAATACCGGAAACAAACCAGATCCTGAAATTGGCCGAGATGTTTATTTGTGGAAGCCGGCTACGAATGAAATTGTTCTGGTTAGTCAGGGGAAAGAAGTAACTGAGCAAACCGCAAAGTCCTGCATCGATCCATTTATCAGTCCGGACGGAGAGCGGGTCGTGTTTTTAACGAAAGGCTCGTTCACTGGCGATGATGAACCTAATGCAAAAACAGCGGTCTGGGTAAAGTATCTCACATCTGGAAACATCAAACAAATATCAGATTCTCAGGGGGATATGAGTTCACCAACATTATCATGGACAGGTAAATTTTTGGCCTTCAGTGTTGCGAATAAGGCAAAGGTGTTAGATCTTACAAAACCAAAAGCGAATAATCTGGTCAGAGACTTTCAGGATGCAAGTCATCCTCATATCAGTGCAGATGGCAGATATCTTTATCTTGCCAGTTCCAGTAACGCGTTTAGGTTGCCAGATAATTTATCACAACCGACAAGTGATGTGCAGCAGGCCTACCGTTATGATCTGTATACAAATGTTGCATCCCCTTTATCACTTGATGACGTAGGTAATTATGGAAATAAGAATTCATTTTTTGGCAGTTTATCTGAGGACGGACAGTTTGCTGTATTTGTCAATAATTCCACAAATTTTTCTACGATTGACAATGGATTTACAAATACATTTCGTATGGGTCTGAGGCCTGTGAATAACAGTAAACCGACGTTGACAGATTTTAATAAACCCGTTATTGAAGATACACCGACTGCCATCGGGCTCCCTGCTTCAGATACAGAAAATAATGATTTAAGATATGAAATAATTTCCATGCCGGTAAATGGAGTATTGGGTGAGTTAAAGATGCCGGAATTGGAAGAAGGCGACCCGCACGTTACCTATATTCCTAAAGATAATTTTTTCGGCACAGATACTCTGACATACCGGGTCAGAGATGCTGGAGGATATTCAAGTACTGCCTCTGTTACGATAAATGTGGAGTCTGCAGCGGACCCGCCGGTGCTCGCAGTTGATGATGTATGGATTTTCAAAGACAGTGCTGCTGGAAATATTACAAGGGACAAAATTAAGGTCAGTGATGTGGATTATATAAATGGAATACCTGATGATAAAATTGAATTGAAGATCGAACAGTTGCCTGTAAATGGAGTTCTGAAATTTGGCAATAATAATCCAGTTCAGTTATCGGATTCAATTTCATTATCAGACTTTCCTATTAGTTATACGCTTAATGATCCCGGCCAATCAGCAGATTTTATGATTGACAAAATTAAAATAAGTTCACGAGACCAGGGAGATCCTCCAGGACTTAAATCCGCTGCCGTAGAAATGACTGTGTTTACCGGTGCATTGACGCAGGCCATCAGCCTTGATAAAGGCTGGAATTTAATATCATTTAGTCTTAAGCCATTGGTACGGTCACTGGAAACAATTGTGAAATGCAGTGATGGGTCTTCGTGTATAGTCGGGAAAGGATGGTATTGGGATAGTGGAGTAAAACAAATGAAAACAGTAGACTCTATAATACCGTATCAGGGGTATTGGATATATTCTCAAAAAAATGAATCTTTGGTTAATATTCCCAGCCGGCCTCTTGAACAACTGACAACGGATTTGTCAAAAGGTTGGAATCTGCTTGGACCAGCGGGTTCAGGAGGTGACAGAACGATAATGGAAATTCGTGACAAAATTGAAAGAATCGTCTGGGTTTGGAATACGGAAACACAATTGTTTACCGTCGCAGAAAGCCTTAAAGCAGGCACAGGATATTGGATGTATGCAAACGGAATGATAACCGATCTTGATTTAACGTTGAAATGAGAGTTGTTTTTCTGAGGATTCAAATTTTACTTTTTTGGAGTTTCGCCTTCAGGCGGGTACTTAGACGGAAAAAGCCAGGCTGAAGGAAAAACTCTAAACCCAGGCAATTCAACCCTAAATATACCGATGACAAAACAGCTGGCTTTTATAACGGGTCGGCTGTTAATTGTACGCTTTCTTTAATCGCAAAAAGGATGATCGATGAACATAAAAATAACCTTTTACGGGCAAGATGCCCATGCTACTGGTTTCCCGTTTCAGGCACCGCGGAGGAAACAGGTAAGGGAAGGGGTGAGCGAAGATTTAAATCTCTCTGAGGAAAGGGAATCTCAATATCATGATATCTGAATTTTTTTATAATAGCACAATGTAAATCAGACCGAATATAATTATGCCGTTTCGGATTCGAGATCCAGGCTCGAATTCTCATATCCCAGGCAGAATCTCCAAATCCCATGTGCAGGACCTCATGCGGTGGTTTCTTCAGAACATCTTTACTTTCCTGAGCAACCTCATTTAAACATTGTAATACTGCATCAAGGTCCGAACTGTAAGAAACACCAACGTCAATATCAATCCGAATTTTTAATTCTCCATGTGACCAATTAATAACTTGAGCGGACATAAATTCAGAGTTAGGTACTATAATCGAAATATTATTCAGGGAACGAATAATTGTTGAGCGTATATTTATTTCTATGACATCACCTTCAATTTCGCCGACAGTAACTCGGTCACCAACCCGGATTGGGCGTTCTACTAATAAAATTAAACCGGAAATAAAGTTTAATGTCAGGTTCTGCAGACCAAATCCGATACCGACTGATAATGCACCAAAAATCACCATTAATCCACTTAGATCAATGCCGACAAACTGAAAAGCGACAATACACCCCATTAACATTATGAGATAGTGGGTTACTCGTGTTAACGTAAAAGCAGTTCCTTCATCGAGTCTCAGACGTGTGAATATTTGGTTTAAAAATATGTTACGTGTCATTTTGGATATTAAAATAAAAATGACAATGACGATGATCAGCATGATCAGGGACGCAATTGTTACCGGCGTATCCTTGAGCTGGAAGAGTTGGAATTCAAGAATTCGATAAAACAGTCTTAAAATTTCGCCGACATTCATAATCGTTTCAATTCGTTTTTATTTTAAGGGTTTCGGTCGAGCATCAATACATTCATGAATCATTGATATCTTAAAAAGTAGACTTAAACATCTCTTTCCTGAAGCTAATTTCAAGCTTGACTCTAATTAAAATATATCTTAATCATACTGATGTGGATGGTATGTTAGTCTATTGAAAGTCAGTGTACTGTGAATTTTTCATCGGGGAAATATAGTCATGGACAAATAAATCAGAAACGCAGGAGTTGATTTTATGAAAAAAGGCAGTTTTTCGGAGTACGTATAGATATTGAATCAATTCAGCAAACGATATGAGCTGGATCAAGCGGCAGCATTGAGTTATGATTTTAGGAAACATTTACCAAACTTCAAATTTAAATTTGAAAAGGACATTAATTATGGATTGGAATGAATTAAAGAATCATACAGTTAAAGTTTACAGCACGCCCTGGTGCGGTGATTGCCGGCGCCTAAAACAATTGTTTAGTGAAAAAGGGCTTGAGTTTTCAGAAATCGATATTGATGCAGACTCAGCTGCCGCAGAGTATCTATTTGGAAAAACTGGAAAAAAAGCAATCCCGTATATTGAAATAGATGACGATTGCATAATCAGAGGATGGCATGTTGAACTGTCGAGTCGCTGGGACGATCAGGTGTTTTTTGATGAAATAACTTCAGCGTTAAATAATTAATTAACTCAATACCCAAATTATATATGAATAAATACTTTCAGCAATAAGATTTCATGGTGATGAAACGTAGTTGTAGGCTGGGAGTATTAAATTTTAAATGAGACTCTGGTAAATTACAGTATTCATAAAGGATTTGACAAGGTATCAGGACACGGATAAAAATATTTAGAATCTCAAGCTTTTAGTACACTGGGCGTTACCCGCAGGATTTTTTCTGTACTTTCAGCACTTCTATTTCTTAACCTGCGAAGTTGCTGCTGATAATTGTCCGCAATGGATGCGAATGGACGTTTGAATTCTCCTGTCCTGGAAAGCCTGGATGATTCAGAACTCCAATTGCTCGAGAAGGAAGGGGATCAGTTAATTGAGATTCTAAATCAGTTAATTCTTAAATATGGTATAAGATGTTTGTAATAAGTCTGTTATGTTATATGCCGGCGATGTTTTTTGACCGTTATTTTAATAATTTATTAGTCTTTCCGGTCATTTTGATCGTTAAATTTTAGGAAAAACACAGTGCAAAGTCAATCGAAGGTTTCAAATCAACAGCAGTTTTTATGTCAGGGTCTGTCAGGATTTGTCTTAGTATTAATTGCCTATACTCTGAACATTATATGAATTCCCCGGGAGATTGATTACGTTATTTCTTCTCTGTAAGCTTTTTCCCTTCGAAGACCATTAGTTCGCTAATCAGTTTATTGAATTTTAAAGGATCCTTGATCGGTGTTCCTTCTGTGATCAGTGCCTGATCGTAGAGAAGTTCAATATAATCATTCAACTTTTTGTTCTTTGTATCGTTCTTGAACAGTGTTAAAATGATTTTGGCAACTGGATGTTTGGGATTAATTTCCAATACACGTTTTGATGGCGGGCTGTCCTGGTTCATTGACTTCATTATCTTTTCCATATGAGCACTCATCCCAAATTCATCATTGACAAGACAGCTGGCACTATCGGTCAATCGGGATGAAACCTTTACATCTTTCACGCGATCCTCAAGCTTAGATTTTATGTGTTTGATTAAATTTTTATATTTTTTATCATCTGCTTTAGCGGATTTTTCAGATTTTTCTTTGTCCTTTAGAAAATCAAGTTCAATATCGCCGCGATCAATTGCTTTCAGTTTTTTCCCGTCGTACTCAGTTAAGCTCTGGGTTACCCATTCATCAATTGGGTCGGTTAAAAATAAAACTTCGATATCATTCTTCTTGAAGATTTCAAGATGGGGTGAGTTCTCAGCAGACTCACGATTTTCACCTGAGATATAATAGATTTCTTTCTGGTCAGTCTGCATTCGGTTTAGATAATCCTTCAGGGGTATGAGTTCACCTGAATTTGTCTTTGAACTCTCGTACATAATGAGTTCTTGAATCTTTTCTTTGTTGGCAAAATCAAAATGCATACCTTCCTTAAATACAGGCCCGAATTCTTTATAAAACGTGAGATAATCTTCAAGTTTTTTATCTTTCATTTCTTTTAAGGTACTCAAAATCTTGGTGACTAAACTCTTTTGAATTTTTTTGATGAGAGCATCTTCCTGCAATATTTCCCTTGAAACATTCAAAGGCAGGTCATTTGATTCAACAACACCTTTGACAAAACGAAGATATTCAGGCATCAATTCTTTGCAATCATCCATAATGAATACGCGTTTTACGTATAAATGGATCCCTTTGCGTTCATCACGTGTAAACAAGTCAAAGGGTGCTTTAGACGGCAGGTAAAGCAGTGCCCGGAACTCTATAGCACCTTCTGCGAAATAATGAATCTTGGATAATGGGTCGGTATAGTCATGTGAAATATGTTTATAAAATTCATTGTATTCAGCATCTTTAACGTCTTTTTTAGGACGCATCCAGATTGCTTTCATTGAGTTCAGGGTTTCTTCCTCAATAACGGTAACTTTCTCTGTATCTTTTATTTCATTTCCTTCTTTATCCCCGGGTGTTTCTTCTCTGGAAACGTCCATTGTAACTGGATATTCGACGAAATCAGAATACTGCTTGATGACTCTCTTAATTGTCCATTCTTCTAAATAGTCCTTCTTATCATCTCTTAATGATAGAATGACGTCCGTACCATTGCATTCTTTTTCAGTATCATCAATGGTATAAGAGCCATCACCACTGGACTCCCATTTTACGGCAGATGACTGACCGGCTTTTCTGGAAATTACTTTAACCTTGTCAGCGACCATAAATGACGCATAAAATCCAACACCAAACTGACCAATGAGGTCAGGTGAATCCGTTACGTTTTCCTTTAACTGATCCAGGAATGCCCGAGTGCCGGAATGAGCAATTGTTCCCAAATTTGTTTCAACTTCCTCGCGAGTCATTCCAATACCGTTATCAGAAACAGTAATGGTATTTGATGCTTTATCCGGAATTATCTTTATTTTCAAGCTTGAAACGTTGTCGATTAATTCAGATTTGGTTAACGACTCAAACCTTAATTTATCAATTGCATCGGATCCATTGGACACGAGTTCCCGAATAAAAATATCAGTATTAGAGTATAATGAATGGATTACTAAATTAAGCAGTTCCTGAACCTCGGTTTTGAATTTCTTTTTACTCTTAGCCATATTTTCTCCTCATTAAGTAATTTTTGGATATAATTACGTCTGTTTACCAGGTAACGTATTTAAAATCGATTTTAGACAAAGTCCCGGAAAATTTGTTCCGAGAGGCGTTTAAAAGATAGTTGATTAACCAAAAAGCTACCTCATTTTGCATAAATTTGGAAGAACCGAATCCCTTTCAGGGTGTATATAGTATGAATGATTTGTGAAAAATAGTTTGGATGTATCATTTTTCGGTAGAACGAACTGAAATAGTATTAGAAGAAACAGGCGGTTTATACGTCGGAAAAAACTCGGGCAGACACGGTGAATGCACATTTACTCGATCCAAATATAATTGCAAATATTGACAATTATTCGTTACTGGCACGTACGATAGTAGAGGGGTTCATTTCCGGTCTGCACAGGAGTTTGTACCAGGGGTTTGGCAGTGAGTTTGTCCATTATCGAAATTATTCACCGGGAGACGATCTAAAATTTATTGATTGGAAAGTTTATGCCCGATCAAACAAGTTTCAGATGAAAGTGTACGAAGAGGAAACGAATACAAACTGTTATATTGTATTGGATTCTTCTGCATCAATGGCGTATTCAGGAAAAAAAGGGCGGTTAACAAAATTACATTATGCAAAAATTATTTGTGCTTGTTTTGCTTATTTAATTAACAGGCAGGGCGATAATGTTGGATTTTATGCATATAGCGATATTCTCAAATCAGGTATAAAGCCAGGACATAGAAGTGGACAGGTACATAATATCTGCAGTGAATTGACACGGTTGGAACCGACAGGTAAATGTGATCACAATGACACCCTTAGAAAACTTGGAGAACTCTTTAACCGTCGTGGAATTGTGATACTGATAAGTGATTTTCATGATTTCGATGAACAGATTTCTAAGGCGATTCGATATTTCAAGTTTACCCACCATGACTGTATTTTGATTCAGGTTTTAGATGATGATGAGGTAAATTTTCCCTTTCAGTCGAATGTACGCTTTATTGACAGTGAATCACATAACGAATTGACAACTTACCCTGAACTTGTCCGTCAAAAATATTTAGATTCCTTCAACCGTTTTATGTCAGATTTTGAAAATTTTTGCTGGAAAAATGATATTGATATCGAGAAAATCACCACATCTTCATCGTTGGTAAATATCCTGTCCGGATTTCTTCATCGCAGGGAGTTATACAGATAATGGATAAAATTTCATTTCTTAATCCTTTTTTTTTATTTGGTCTAAGTCTGATTCTTGTTCCAATTGTCCTTCATTTTATCAATCGCAAAATATCTAAGAGCATTGTGTTTCCGTCGATTCGTTTTATTCAGCAGGCACAACAGATTAAATCCGGTAAAAAGCAGATTCGGGATTGGCTCCTGTTATTTTTTAGAATACTCATTCTAACATTGATCACGTTGATTTTTGCAAAGCCGATTATATCAGGAAAAATGAAAATTGATGATACGGCAGAAACCAAAATTCTACTATTTTTCGATCTGTCAGTCAGCATGCATACAAACACGTTCAACGAGTTCATAAAGGCTGAGAGTGATGAAGTTTTCAATAAAAACCCAGACGCATCCTATGCATTATTGGCATCTTCAAATAAAATAGAAGAATCAATGACCTTCGGGACAGAATTTGAAAAAATTAAGAATAAAATCGATTTGTTGAAACCGACATTATTTGGTGGGGATCACAGCAAAGCGTTAAGTGCTTTGCCACGTTTTTTTAATTCACAGGATACATCTGAAAAAATACTGTATATATTTTCAGACGTTCAGCACTATGATTGGGATCACTCCCGAATCCCGAACCTCAATTTAAACGCGGAAATTATTATTGTTCAACCCGAACACATCAAAAGAGCCAATGTAACGATTCGAAATGCCGTATCGGAACTTTATGTCAGAGACAATATCAAAAAACTGCGAGCCACAGTTGAAACCCATTTCTTTTCGGTCGCGTCCGCACCTGCAAAACTGAAACTCACCGTCGGTAATAAGTCTGTCGTAAATGATATAGAATTGCGAGGCGGATACAGTGATAAGTTCATGATAGATTTGGACAATCCAGATTCAGATATCGGAATCGCTGAGATTATTTATGAAGATGATCTTCAGGTTGACAATGTTTATTATTTTTGGGTTGGATCCGGCATCCCGGTAAAAGTCCTGATCGTCGCAGATTCCCGAGAGGATCCCGCAAAGCAGACAGAGTCGTTTTTTTTAATAAATGCATTGTCCGTTACTCTTCCGGGAATGACAGAGTTTGATATTCGGCTGGTCGAGCCGGATTTCATCTGGGATCAAAATCTAAATGAATTGCAGGGTATTTTCTTTTTGGACTCATTAACAACGTATGCGGAGTTAGAATTAGATTTACTGAAAACCTATCTGACCGATGGGGGAAATTTAATTTACTTCTCAGGTAAGAAATCTGCACAGAATTTAGCAAAGTTTTTTAATAGTAAACTAAGTCAAACCCGCTTTAACGGATTTAAAGGAGAAATTAATCAATTTCGTTCATTCACCGTTGATGTTCGGAATCTTGATGCATCAGTCATGTCAATATTCCGGGAGGAAAAAGGTGATTTAAATTATTTTCCAATTTATAAATACAGTAAATTTTTACCGCATAAAAGCAGCAGGACACTGCTGGAATTTGATAATCGAGACCCATTTTTGATTCAGGAGTCAATTGGGAAGGGGGCACTGTTTATGTTCGCAATCAGTTTATCTCCCCAGTGGAGTGAATTTCCAACGTCAATGACATTTCTGCCATTGTCACGCCATATTTTAAACCACAGTCAATCAGAAAATGACGGTGTCCTGTCGCTGACAGTTGGCGAAGATTATAAACAAAAATTTAATGATATTGGTTTTTCAGATGAGTTCCGGATCAAAGATGAACCAAGTGTTTTTACATTAAGAAATATACCAGTTGAATTGAATGTTAATCGGATGGAGTCAGATTTTACAACAACTCAGCAATATAAAATCCAGAGTCAACTTTCCGCCTTGACGGGGAAACAATCGGGAGAGGGATCACGTTCTGATTCACTGAATATTACGACCTCATTTCAGACACCGCTTGCTGCCTTGTTAATACTGATTTTTTTCCTGGAATTAATTGTTGCAAATTACAAATTCAAGTCAATTTTCAGCAGGTCTTAACCTCTGGCCGGCTTCGAAATTTAATTGATATCACATGACTTCTGCAGAGAATTGCCGCTTAATAATTGATTATGCAAAAAAACTTGGATTCAATGAGGTACGGGTTGCTCCGGTGTCGTTGGCACCGGAATATGATCAGACGTTCAGGGATTGGACAGATCAGGGATTTCACGGCGAGATGCAGTATTTATCCAATCGAATTGTTAATAATATCAGGGTATCCGACTTACTGAAAAATACTAAGAGCGTCATTAATCTGGCGTCAAACTACTACCCGTTTGAGGAACAGGGTCCCCGGGCGGGTGGACAAATAAGTCGCTACGCAGTTTCACGGGATTATCATAAAATCATCAAAAAGAGACTTAAGCAGATCTGTACGTATATTAACGATGAGTTTTCCGGGGAGACAAAGGCGTTTGTTGATACGGGCCCGATATTAGAAAAAGCGTTTAGTGAAACAAGCGGCATTGGCTATATTGGGAAAAATGGTTGTTTAATCACTGAAGCCTGCGGATCCTGGGTATTTCTTTCAGTAATCTTAACATCACTGGATTTGCCGGCCGATTTAAATTCCATGAAAATAAACTGTGGCAACTGTACACGGTGTATTGATGCATGTCCGACTGATGCCATCAATACCAACAAAACACTCGATGCACGGAGATGCATTTCCTATTTAACAATTGAAAACAGGTCCTCGATTCAGGATGAATTGAAAAGTAAAATGTCGAATTGGATATTCGGATGTGATATTTGCCAGGAAGTCTGTCCGCATAATGTTCGTGCACAGCCAACAGAAGATCGTGAGTTTAGGTCACGTCGATTCAGTGACCGGTATATTCCTTTGGATGACATTTTGAAAATAAAGGATGACAAAGAGTTTCTGGAGAAATTTTCTGGAACAGCCATCATGCGAGCCAGGCGTCGAGGGCTGATTCGGAATGCCTGTGTCGCTGCGGGGAATTCCGGTGACCTCAACCTGATCCCGTTATTGGAGAATATCAGAAATATGGACGATGCCATGTTAGCCGAGCATGCTCAGTGGGCACTTGAAAGACTGCAGAATAAATGTTGATTTTACAGGTTTCCAGCAGGTATGATATCGTGTATTTTCATCTGATTCACTGTTCAAATTTGCATTCCTTTTAAAAAAAGCGAAAAAATATTTTGAATTTAATAGTGTGTATATTACCTTTGTTCATTGTTCTCGGTAATTGGTGAGTTTTAGCTGAATTTTTCGTTGCCGGAGTGGTGTATTTAAATCTGCAGTGTTTGATTGATTACCAGCACGAAAGTCTCAAACCTCACGACCGGAATCATTCCTGTAGTATTTCAATTAGAGGAGTTTAAAATAATAACAGAAAAGGACCTGTGATGACACCAAAGAAAGTACTAGAATTAATAGATGATAAATCCATTAAATTTGTCGATTACAAATTTCAGGATTTTCCCGGAACCTGGCAGCATTTCTCAGTACCTGCCCGCCACTTAACTGCTGACATATTTGAAGATGGAATTGGCTTTGACGGTTCAAGTATCCGTGGTTGGCAGGCCATTAATGAAAGTGATATGCTGGCATTGCCGGACCCAACAACGGCCTTCATTGATCCGTTTTTAAAATCACCAACCCTGTCATTAACCTGCTCTATATTAGATCCAATCACGAAGCAGCCCTATACACGAGATCCTCGAAACGTTGCGTCTAAATGTGTGGATTACATTAAATCAACTGGTATTGCTGACACAATTCATTTCGGCCCGGAAGCAGAATTTTTTGTTTTTGATCATGTTCGCTTTAAACAGGAAGCAAATTATGCATTATATGAAGTTGATTCCAATGAAGGTATTTGGAATTCAGGTTCAGAAAATGGATGTGCCAATTCAGAAAATGGATGTGCCAATTCAGAAAATGGATGTGCCAATCTAGGTCATAGACCAAGGCATAAAGAAGGATATTTTCCTGTGCCGCCAACAGATTCTCTTCAGGATATGCGTTCTGAGATGGTTTCAATTCTGCTCGATGTCGGGGTTGATGTTGAGGCTCATCATCACGAAGTTTCAACAGGCGGGCAATGTGAAATTGACATGCACTTTGCACCGTTATTGAGAATGGCAGATCAATTAATGATTTATAAATATATTGTTAAGAATGTTGCCGCCCGACATGGCAAATCAGTAACATTTATGCCGAAACCAATTTTTGGTGATAATGGATCCGGAATGCACGTTCATTCGAGTCTATGGAAAAAAGATAACCCGGTATTCGCCGGGGATGGGTATGCAGGCTTATCACAAACAGCACTGCATTACATCGGAGGAATATTGAAACATGCTCCGGCATTGATTGCATTTTGTGCACCGACTACAAATTCATATAAACGTCTTGTCCCTGGATTTGAGGCACCGGTTAATTTAGCCTATTCACAGCGGAATCGAAGTGCGGCATTACGTATTCCAATGTATTCTCCAAGTCCAAAAGCCAAACGGGTTGAATTCCGTTGTCCGGATGCATCATGCAACCCCTATTATGCCTTTTCCGCGATTGCGATGGCCGGTATGGATGGTATTCTCAATAAGATTGATCCGGGAGAGCCTATGGATAAAGACTTATATGATCTTGATCCTGAAGAGGCAGGCAATATACCACAGGTTCCAGGTTCTCTGGAGGGTGCAATTCAGGCATTGGAAGATGATCATGAATTCCTGCTTAAAGGCGATGTTTATACCGAAGATGTTATTGAAACATGGATTAGCTATAAACGTGAAGTTGAAATAGATGCACTGCGTCTCCGACCCCATCCATATGAATTTTTCCTATACTATGATTGTTAATAGAGGATTCAGGATTTCATAAATGATATGGCTGAAGCGACTTTGAGTGAACCTCGGAGTCGCTTCTCCGTTTTTAAACGGGGTTGTTAATCGAACTTAAACTATTTTTACACACTGTCCCATCCTGATTAATTTCGGAAAGCATGTTCACCCTGGCAGGAATTGTGTTTTACCAGGAGTGGTGTACGGAGAGATAAACCGTGAGTGTTAAAGGCAGGCAGCAACCTTTTCAATCGTATCCTTCTTTAACATTAAATCTGCACGTTTAATGCATTCATCACAATCTAACTGAGAAATTTTTTCTTGAACTTTGGGCATGTATCGTGGATCTATGCTTAACGTACGAATACCGATCCCGAGAAGAAATGGAATGTATTTTTCTTCATGTGCCATTTCACCGCAAATAGAAAGATCAATTTTATGTTTAAGTGCAGCTTTCGCTATTTTCTTTAATGACCGTAAAACCGAGGGATGATGGGGAGTATAGTATGATGAAACAATCGCATTATTTCGATCTACGGCGAGCATGTATTGTATAAAGTCATTTGTCCCGATACAGAAAAAATCTGCCTCTCTTGCAAGTTCGTCAATGATTTCAATAACAGAAGGAGTTTCAATCATTATTCCAATTTTTGGTGAAGAGAAATGCGGGATATTTTCACTTTTTAATGATTTTAAAGATTTTAAAATCTGTTTCTTTGCTTCCTTAAACTCATCAACTGAAGAAATCATCGGAAACGTGATTCGCAAATCCAATGCGTTTTTCCCCCCGCGCAAAATTGCACGTAACTGCTGCTGAAATAGATCTTTGTGGCTTAAAGAAAAACGGATGGATCTCATGCCCAAATTGGGATTATTCTCTTTTAGATTATCATAGTAGGCCAGGACTTTTTCACCGCCTATATCAAGCGTCCGGATATTAATTGATTTTTTTGGCATCTGATCAATAATGGAAGAGTATATCACCGTTTGTTCTTCTTCAGTAGGAAAGTTAGATCGGACCATAAAGGAAAACTCTGTTCGGTATAATCCAACTCCTTCAGATTTAAAGTCATTTGCTAATTTTATGTCGAGATGAAGATTAATATTTGCTAATAGATGAATTTGTTTACCATCTTTTGAATATGATGCGGGTTTAATCCGAGGTTTTGACTGAGAAAGCGATGACAGTACTCTTTTTCGTTCATTATACGTGGAAATTAACTTTTTATCTGGATTGATATAAATTGCACCCAACTCGGCATCAAGCAAAATAAGGGTATCATCGGGAATTTTCTTCAGTTGTATCTTATCAGCGATGACTAACGGGATTTGCAGTGAGCGGGCTAAAATCGATATATGAGATGTAACACCTCCGGAAATCAAGATAATTCCACTTACTTCATCGGACGACAATCGCAGAATGTCAGAGGGAAAAAGATCCTCTGCTATGACGATCCGTCCCTTCCAGTTCGTGACAGCCTGACCTTCTTTTCCCACTAAATTATCAAACAGTCTTCTGGCAAGATCTTCAACGTCTTTGGATTTTTCTTGCATATAAACATTTGATCCCTCAGAAAACATCCGAATATACTTATTCGCAACTGCCAATATTGCGTCCGGGGGATTGCTGCCATTATTAATACGCTTTACCATTGATCCGGTAAATTCTTTGTCTTTGAGCATTAATATATGGGCTTCAAATATCAATGAAGCAACTCCGGATAACTTGTTCTCCACCTGTTCCTGCAATTCTTCAAGCTGAATTTCTGTTTTTGAAACGGCGTTTTTAAATTCCTTCAGAGAATACGTTTTAGCATAAGTTTGTTTTTTTAGATTCTGGTATGGTTTTCCTTCATCAATTATCGAAATATTGGCTAATGCAATGCCTTCAGATGCAACTTCTGCATGGATAAATTTTAGATCCTCGGCAATTTCTAACTGATTTTTCTCCTTTTTCTTTGCATGCAGGGCCATTAGAATTCTTGAGTTTTCAATTGCACCGGCTAATTGAGATGTTATTGCTTTTAGCGCCATAATATCGTTTTCACCGAAAGAATTCTCTTCTTCCCGCTGTACGACCAATGCACCAATGTTTTCCAATCCTCGTTGAATTGGTATGGCCAGGAAAGACTCAAAAGCTTCTTCGTTAATGCCTGGAAATAATTTGTAATGTGGGTTTTGGCTTGCTATTCTTTCGCAGATTGGTCGTTGCTCTTTCATCGCCAGACCAACGAGTCCTTCACCAATTTTCAAGCGGGTTTTATTAACTGAACGTTTATGAAGTCCCAGAGTTGCTTTTAAGACCAATTCCCGGGATAGGTCATCAAACATATAAATTGAGCAGACAGCAGCGTCAATATGTTTTGCAACGAGCATTACGATTTGTTGAAGAAAGGCCTCAATATCATCACTGCCTGCGAATAGAGCATTAAGTTCTCCAATGTCGCACAACAGCCCGAGGTGGCTGTTCCCCACATTTGTTGTCGATTGTTTTGCCATAATCGGTTGATATTATAATGGCAGAATCGAGAAAATCCAGTTATTGGAACAATCTCATTGCTGATTTCATGTCTCTGGAAAATCCTTTTTTATGGTGAGATTGTCTGATTTGTTTACTGTAAGTTCTGTTGGGAATTGAATATTTAATTTTCGATCCGTTTCCTACGACGAAAAATGCCGGAAGCGGGCTTGGATTTTCCGTGGCCCATTCAATTGTTCAGAATCATGGCGGCGGCTGAAGTAATTGATATTTACAAAAAGGTAAAGGATCGAGGAGATGATTTTGATCTTGCTATTTTGGATCTGACAATTTAATTCGGGATGGGTGAAAGGAAACAATAAAGCAATTGTTGGACATTGATCCAAATGTAACTGCAATAATTGTCAGTGGTTACGCAAATGATCCCGTGATGGCCGGATATCATAAATATGGTTTAAAGGGGTTGTATCTGAATCGTTTCATTCTGAGGAATTGTATCGATGTTATCGATAGGGTTATTCAGGAAAATACCAGGCAGTAATCCTGAATCTCTGCGAGAACAAGCAGTGACATGACTCTTGGCGAGTCTCTGGTTATCTAACTATATGGTTTACAGGTCCCGGGGGCAATGGATGTTGGGATTTAAGAACCATTATACAATTCGTCAATGATTGCTTTAGCTGCGTTTTCACTGGGATTGTCAGAGCCTGTCAATTCGGCAACCACGTTATTCATTTCATCAATTACATACTTACGCCGTTCGCCATCTGAAAGTATTGTTTTTACTGCGGCACTTATTGTATCTGAGTTGGCGTCATCCTGAACATACTCCTGAAATACCTCGGCTTTTGCAATAATGTTGACCATCGTAATATAATCAACGTTTATCAATTTTTTCCCCAACCAATAGGTTATTGGGTTTACCCGATATATAACAACCAATGGCAGACCCATTATAGCACTTTGAACGGTGACAGTCCCGGACGCTGCGATTCCTGCAATGGCTTTTTGCATCCAAAATTCAGTTTTCCCATGGTCAACCGTAATCGGGACTGTTTGGTCTGTTGTTTTAGTTAACTGCCTTAATATTTCATTTACTCTGGATTCTATCGCAGGGCGGGGTACAGAAATAACAAATTTGAATGATTTATTCTGTTGACAGAGCTTGTGTGCCGATAGGAACATGGGTTTTAGAATACGATTAATCTCGCTTGTTCGGCTTCCGGGCAACAGTAAAATGAGATTATCTTCACGTTTGATGGCCGGGTCAATTTTTTCTTTTGTTATGTTGACCAGAGGATGTCCAACAAAGACAGTTGGTAAATTTACCTGTTCGAAAATCTCTTTTTCAAATGGAAAGATAACCAACATTTTGTTGATCAGTTTTGCCATTTTCGGAATACGCCTTGATCCCCATGCCCAAACTTGCGGACTGATATAATAGATTATCTTTATTCCACTGTTTTTGATTTTATTGGCAAATCTGAGATTAAATCCTGGATAGTCGATTAGAATAATTGCATCCGGTTTATCCTGAATTGCTTTTTTGCTGAGGAAATTAAATATGCGTAGAAATTCCGGCAGGTTTTTCAACACTTCAACAAGACCAACGACGCCAAGTTCAGCCGAATCAATGAGTATGTCAACTTTCGATGATTTCATTACTCGGCCTCCCATCCCCTGAATTTTAATATCGGGGATGAGTTTAACCAGTTCTTCAGCTAATTTTCCCCCGTAAATATCGCCGGATTCTTCGCCGGCTAATATCCATACTTTTTTCCTGTTTTCATTGATTTTTTCGTATTCCATTATATTCTACTTTGGCTGTTACATAGCAACTTGGGATCTGCCGGCAATATATTATGTAACAATATCAATAACAAGAAATCAGGGTATCTTGAACCGAATAATAAATGGAGGTACAGATTTAATATGGAAATTAGTGAGCGTGATGAATTGATAGCCAAACTGATTAGCGAAGGCAATTCACTGTCAGATATACAGAAGATTTTAAAAAATGAACATGATATCCAACTAACCTATATGGATTTAAGGATGATTTCTTCTGATTTAGAGGTTAACTGGGATAAAATTGATGCATCAAGAGTAAAACCACAAGACAAGATTGTTGATCCGAATAAGGCCGAAGATAAGGGAGAATTAGGCAATGAGGGAGCAAGCGGAACCGTTGTAACTGTAAGTAAGATTGTTCGTCCGGGAGCTGTTATGAGTGGAGATGTACGGTTTAAATCCGGTGCCACAGCGGAATGGCAGCTTGACCAGTCAGGACGTCTGGGACTAAACCCTACAGGTGATTCAGAAAAACCAACTGAAGAAGATATTCAGGATTTTCAAACCGAATTACAAAAGGCACTTCAGGGAAAAATGTAATGGCAGACAAAGATAATAACAAACAATTTGAAGAGCTGCAAAAAAACCTGCAATCGTTATTTAAGAACTTAAATACTGATTCAATGTTTGTTCCGATGGATAAGAAGTCATCAAAAGAAAACCAGAATTTTTCAGAACCTGACCAGAGTGATAATTCCAATGATAACGAGATATTGGAGAGTATAAGAAATTTTGATCTAAAACCCAGAGATGTTAAGAATTTTTTAGATCGATTCGTCATAAAACAGGATGAGGCTAAAAAGGTCTTGTCTGTGGCTGTTTGTGATCATTATAACCATGTCCGGTTGTGTTTAGAAAATCCTGAACTCAATGAAAATGAATACACAAAACAAAATATTATTCTTTTGGGGCCGACGGGTGTTGGAAAAACGCATCTCGTGCGCTGTATTTCAAAGTTGATTGGAGTCCCTTTTGTTAAAGCAGATGCAACGAAATTTTCTGAAACGGGCTATGTCGGTCATGACGCTGAAGATTTGGTACGAGATTTGGTAAAACTTGCAGACGGTAATAGTAAACTGGCTGAATACGGCATCATATATATTGATGAGATTGATAAGATTGCATTCAGATCAACAGGTGGACACCGGGACGTTTCGGGTCGGGGAGTTCAAATTAATTTACTAAAGCTAATGGAGGAAACTGATGTCAGTCTGACAAGTCAGACTGATATTGCCGGGCAAATGGAAGCCATGATGGGGTTTGTAAATAAGGGAAAGAGTGCAAAGAAAAAGACGATAAATACGGCACACATTCTTTTTATCGTCAGTGGTGCATTTGATAAATTGCCGGAGATGATTCAAAAACGAATTAAAGGCAGTCAGATCGGATTTGACAAAATTAATTCAAGTGAATCAAAGATTAGTGAGTGTCTGTCTTTAGTAGAAACCAGGGATTTCATCGAATACGGATTTGAACCGGAATTTATCGGCCGGTTACCTGTTCGGGTTTCGTGTGCGTCATTAGTTCCTGACGATTTGGAAAAGATTTTGATTCAGTCTGAGTCCAGTATTCTTTCTCAGTATAGAACTGATTTTCAGGGATACGGAATAACCATGGACGAAACGATTGATGCGATAAAAGAAATCGCTGTTCAGGCGGAAAAGGAAAATACCGGTGCACGGGGATTAATGACTGTTCTGGAGCGAATATTCCGGAATTTTAAGTTTGAGTTACCATCAACGAACATAAATTCCATTACATTGAATAAAGAAATCGTTGCCAACCCTGAAGACAGTTTGAAAAAATTATTGAAAAAGGTTAAGGAAAAAGGGCACGATACAATCCAGAAGGGGATTAATAAATTTACTGAAAACTTTAAAGAAAAACACGGACTGGAACTTATCTTCGACGATAATGCGGTTTCATTTTTGGCAAAATCAAAGCTCAAAACAAATCAGTCAATTGTAAAATTGTGTGAAGAAAAATTCCAGGATTTTGAATTTGGTCTGAAGCTTGTTTCAAGGAATACCGGCAAAGAGAGTTTTGTTATTGATAAAAACGTGATTAAGGACCCGGACAAAGAATTATCGAAATGGGTTGTTGAAAGTTTTCAGAAAACGGACAGCTGATTAACTCTGTTTTGAATAGACGATATCCTGTAATCCATAATAATTTAGTATTCATTTCCTTCTAATCCAATTCTTCAATTTACCATTTCTTCCGAATGGGAATACCTGCTTCAGCTATTTCTTCTTTGATACCAGCTATGGTGTAGTCTCCAGTATGAATCATACTGGCAATTATTGCAGCATCAGCTTTCGCTTCAGTAAACACATCAATTAAATGCTGTGGCGTTCCTCCGCCACCAGAAGCGACAACAGGTATACTGACATTCTCAGATATGAGGCACGTTAAATTTAACTCATACCCTTCCCGGGTACCATCTGCATCAACAGAATTTACGACAATCTCTCCCACACCCAGACTTTCAGCTTTCTTTGCCCACTCAAGGGCATCAAGTCCGGTACGCTCTCTAAATCCCCGAATGGTGATTTCATAACCGCTTGGATAGTTTACACGATCTGAGATTGATACCGGATCCATCCCCAATACAATGCATTGCGACCCGAAAATTCTTGCACCTTCTGAGATCATATCCGGATTATTTACTGCGAGCGAATTGATTGACACTTTTTCTGATCCGGCATATAACACATCATACATGTCATCCAATGTTGATATTCCTCCTCCTACTGAAAATGGTATCCGGATGGCTCTTGCAATTTCTTTTACCATGTCCAGATCAATTTTACGTTTTTCTGCAGATGCTGTTATGTCATAGAATACCAGTTCATCGCAACCACCTTTACTGTATTCCAATGCTAATTCTATTGGATCACCAATATCGACATTATTTTGAAATTTAACGCCTTTTGTAACACGTTTGTTTCGGACATCAAGGCAGGGAATAATTCGTTTTGTTAACATTCACCGTTCCATTTACTAAAGTTTTCGATTAATTTTAATCCTGTATTTCCAGATCGTTCCGGGTGAAATTGGGTTGCAATTAAATTTTTCCGCCCAACGATTGAAGCAAATTCAATCGTTGCATATTCGGTAATTCCCAATATCTCATCAGAGTCTTCAGGTGCAGGATAATAGCTGTGAATGAAATAAAATTCACTGTCATTTTCAATTTCAGTGAACAAAGGGTGGGCAACATTAAATTTAACTGAATTCCAGCCCATTTGCGGTATCTTGTATTCAGAGTTATCCGTTTCAAATTTATCTACAGTTCCGGATAAAATACCTAAACAGTCAACCCCGCTGTTTTCACTGGATGAGTCAAAAATGATTTGTGTTCCGAGACAAATTCCCAGAAAAGGAACACCGTCGGCAACAATTTCGGGGATCAGTTTTTTTAGATTCAGTTCATCTAAGTGCTGCATGGCTGATAACGCGGCACCATCTCCCGGGAAAACCACCCTTTCGGCTGCACGTATTTGTCCAGAATCACTGGTTATTCGGGAAGCAGCACCAATGCTGTCAAACGCTAATTTGACGCTTGTCAGGTTTCCGGCTTTGTAATCAATTATTGCAATCACTGGTTTTCCTTTTCAGTAATAATAATCTATCCGTATCTTTCTTAATTTTATCAAATTATAATACTATCACGGTTTAAAGTCATTGGTAGCAGATTTTTACGTCATCATTATTTTTGATCTGATTTAGGAAAATCCTGCGTTCAGAATTTTATAATTGATTTGTCATTGTGCTGAATAGACGAATATATCGTTTGGATTGAAATCATTGTTTCCGACTGTATACAGTCATTATCTTGCAGTATTGTTCATTCGCTTTCAAAATTTTATCCCAATGAATTTAATTTGAATCGAAGCTTGAAATTTCACGATAATAATAACTTTCTCTCCGATTTTCCATGAATTTTTATAATTGGTTATTCATATGAAAATTTTAGGTCTATCTGCATTTTATCATGATTCGGCTGCTGCATTGGTTGTCGATGGCGAAATAATCGCAGCAGCACAGGAAGAACGTTTTACCCGGATTAAACATGATTCAGCCTTTCCGACACACGCAGTTCAATTCTGTTTTGACTATGGAAAGTGTGAGATAGAGAACATTGATTACGTGGTTTTTTATGATAAACCGCTGCTGAAATTCGACCGTTTGATCGAAACTTATGTTTCTTATGCACCCAGGGGATATAAATCTTTTATTAAGGCGATTCCAGTCTGGATGAAAGAAAAAATGCGTCTTCGGCATCAGATTAAAGAGGTTTTGGGTAAAATTAAAAATCCGATCGTTTTTACTGAACATCATCAATCACATGCTGCAAGTGCATTTTTCCCATCACCGTATGATGAAACAGCTGTCATTACAGTTGACGGCGTCGGAGAGTGGGCGACTGCCAGTATTGGGAAGGGGAGCGGTTCAGAATTATCGCTATTGCAAACGGAAAAATTTTACAGGAAAGAATTTTTGATAATATATGGATACAACCCGCCGCAGGGGATGCCGGGGGGCACTCGGGGCAGCTTTGTTTGTCTGGTATCAATTGTTAAAAAACAAACGAGTCACCAACGGAAAAGATTGTCAAAAAGGAAGTTTATTGGGTCCTCGATATACAAATGATGATATGACTCATTTTTTAGACAGCAGGGATGTTCTTTATCATTCGATACGTGATGAAAATATTTTATTAGATAAAATTGTCGATGGAATGATTAATGGAAAAGTTGTCGGCTGCTTTAACGGCCGCATGGAATTTGGACCACGAGCATTGGGTGCCTGCAGTATTATTGGGGATGCCAGAAATACGACAATGCAATCAGTGATGAATCGAAAAAAGCCTTTAGTGATGAGGAAGAAAGACTTAATCAGGACTCAGATTTAAGAAAGAGAGTAAATTTAAAACGGTCTACAATTCCTGCTGTTACACATGTCGATTATTCAGCAAGAGTTCAGACGGTGGATGAGGAACGCCATGGGCGTTATTACAGGCTTATAAAAAAATTTAAGGAACAGACCGGCTGTCCCGTTATTATAAATACGAGTTTTAATATTAGAGGTGAGCCGATCGTTAATACTCCGGAAAATGCCTATAATTGTTTTATGAAAACTGATATTGACATACTTGTATTAGAGGATAATATCATTTTTAAAGATGGACAGAAAAAAATTCAGGATTCAGAAATACAAGAGTATAGAAATGGATTTCCTTTGGATTGATCTTTTTAAGTTGTGTTAAATGCAAATCAACCATCATTGATCGGCAATTAAGTTAAACCCTTTAGATAAAATCGCATAAATGATAAACCCGTTTGAAGAGATAAATTGGTCGCCGAACAAATTCGAAATTAAAGACTTTGGCAAGTCATTAATTATCGGAGGTGCTATTTTATTAACCTGTATGAGTTTGTATCGGACTTTTTTTATAACTGCAGGTCATGGCATAAAAATAGTTCAATTGGCGTTTGCCCTAATTCTCATTTTCGGTCTCATGGCGTATTTATTGCCCGTTGTTTCAAAGCCTGTTTATTTAATTTGGTTTTTCATTGGTGCCTGTATTGGCACAGTTATTTCAAATCTTTTATTTCTTGCCTTCTATTATCTGTTTTTTTCTCCCATTGCATTTGTTGTCAGATTAAATGGAAGATATCCGCTAAAGATTAAGTCCAAAAATTGTGATTCTAATTGGGTTGATAAAGTCGGGAAACATGATGTAAAACGCTATTTCCGTCAATATTGAGGTGAATTTTTGATGGGTCTGTTAATCATCTTTAGTGGTTCTTCGGCTGCACCGTTTATCTAAACTCTGTTCATAGGTTAATAATAATGAAATTACATCAGCGAATATTTTTAGGAATGGGAATCGGTCTGATTTTCGGCCTTATCCTGTTAACATGTTTTGACCATCAGTCTGATTTATTTAATACGATTATTTGGTGGTTGAATCTTTTTGGCAAAGATACGTTTATCGCTTTGTTAAAGATGATTATTGCACCATTGATTTTTAGTTCTATTGTTGCGGGGATTACCAGCTTGCCGAATATGAAGGAATTGGGGGCAATTGGTGTTAAAGTGTTTGGGTTTTATTTCATCACAACAACCCTTGCTGTTGCAATTGGTTTAGCAGCAGTTCTTTATATTAAACCCGGGAAAAAGGACGCTTCAAATAAGATTCGTGAACAGCGGGTTACCCAACTAAACACCCATAGAGAAAATTATCGTAGAGTAATAAATAACCAGGATCCTTTCGCACCGGAACATCTGCCTGGATATCTGCGTTATATTGCTTCTGCAGAAGGGACAGAAATCACACAGTCGAATCTTGAATCAAAATGGCAGCATATCAAAGCCAAGAAGGATTTAAGTGCTGGAGACATGTTTAAGAAAGATATCTTATCGCCTCTGATGATGAACCCGTTTCATGCGTTGTCACAGTCACCGCCAAATTCATTAGGAATTATATTTTTTGCAGTTTTACTGGGTTTGGCATGTATGGCTGTCGGAAAATCATCTGAGCCCGTTGTCCAGTTCTTTGTTGCACTTGCAGACGTCATGATGAAGGTTACTCTATGGGTCATGGAGTTTGCCCCCATTGCTCTGGGTTGTATTATCGCTTCCTTAGTTGCAACGTTGGGAGTCGATGCACTGACATCGCTTGGTTGGTATTGTATAACTGTCGTCTTTGGTATTGGAATCCATATCATCATTTTGTTAATGATTGTCAGTGTATTTGGAAAAACGTCACCATTGACATTTATGAAAGGTATTCGAACTGCCTGGTTAATTGCTTTTTCCACAACATCCTCCGCAGCAACGTTACCTGTAACTTTGGAATGTGTGGTTGATAATCTTAACATTTCGCCTAAGATCGCAAATTTTAATTTGCCGATTGGTGCAACCATGAATATGGACGGCACGGCTTTATATGAAGGTGTTGCAATAATTTTTTTGATTCAAATTTATGGAGGGCTCGATGATGTGCCGGTTGTCTTAACTGCAGGTAAAACTTTTGTTATTTTTATCACCGCTGTTCTTGCATCAATCGGTGCTGCAGCAATACCCAGTGCTGGTTTAGTAACGATGGCCATTGTGGCTTCGGCAGTTGGACTGCCGCTCTATTATATCTTTTTGATCTATGCGGTTGATCATTTACTGGATATGTTTCGAACATCTACAAATGTATTAAGCGATGCTGCCTGTGCAGTGGTCATAAATCGATTTGAAGGGCATCGTTTAGAATAACGAAAAATATTGAGGGAATAAAGCACGGCAAGGCGTTGATATTTTACGAAAACGACAACAAAAAAACGGATGCAATATTTAATAACGGCTGTCTTTGGCGGATTCATGATGTAGGATCGAAATGGAAATCAAACAGCTAACGGCAGTTATAAAGACGGCCAGTCATGGGATGGACGATTTATTTCAATTAATGAATCGCAGCAAAGAGTTGAATTTAATAAATACAAAAATGGAAAATTAATTAAATAAAATTTTCTTCCTATGTATCTCGGCTAAAAATTAAGGCTGTGGTTTACGCCTTTTCATATGGCATTAATTGTCCCCCGGTAATTGATGCTCCACCATCTACATGAAGAATCTGACCGGTTATTTTTTGAGAGTAATTCCCGAGCAGGAATAACGCGGCGTTAGCAACCTCTTCTTTATCCTTTTCAGTATCCCATGGAATTGGGCTGGTATTGTTCCATGTTTGACTTAACTCAGTAAATCCAGGTATATTAGTTGCTGCCTTTGTTGACAGGGGACCGGCAGATACCGCATTGACACGAATTAAATCTTGACCGTGCTGACGAGCCAATCCTCTTACCACAGCTTCAAGTGCTGCCTTATTTACACCCATCCAGTTGTAATACGGATAGACGTGCTTTGTATCAAATGTAAGCGTGACAATTGATGAAGGCTTTTTAAGTGAATTTGTCGCGTGTCGTGTGACTGAGGCCAGTGAGATACTGCTAATATGAAAACCGTTTTTTAGATCTTCGATCGCATCTGTATGAAAATTCTCTCCCAAGCCGGTTTTAGGATTTACATAAGCAATTGAATGAACAATACCTGCCAACGATTCGATGTCTGAAAATAGGTCTGTCAGTTCTTCTTCAATTGTGATATCACAAAAACGGATTTCAAGTTTTTCCTTTTCTTCTTTGGACAATTTTTTGTTCCGGTCGAAGAGTAATCGTTTCATCCGCTCATTCTGAACAGTGTATATGACTCGTCCGCCTTGTTCAGTAATTTTTCTGCCAATTGCAAACGCGATTGAATCCGGGTCTAAAAGGCCCATTACCAGATATGTTTCACCCTTTTCTATCATTGATTTCATTTCCTGTTTTATCAAGTTCTATGATGTTAATGCTTTGTAATATGCCCGTTCTGAATACACGGACCAGGTTGATACCTTCAACTTAAATTTTTCGAAGGATTGATATACTTTTTTACTGGATGAATCCGACGATATGATTTCATTAATCACATCGTTTGATATTTGTTTTAATTTTTTCAATACGTCATCAGGAAATCTTCTCAGCTCAATTTTGGGATTCTGAATCAGCTTTTGTAAATAGTCACTGTTTTTAGATTCAAATTCTGATACCGTCCAGATGTTCGATCGATAAGCAGCGGTCTTTATAATTGACTTTAAATGATCGGGCAGGGAATTATAAGCGTTTTTATTGATAAACATCTCAAGAACAGTCCCGGGTTCATGCCATCCCGGAAAATAGTAATATTTTGCAATCTTGTGGAATCCCATGAGGAAATCGTGGTAAGGACCTACCCATTCGGTTGCATCAATAACACCACGTTCGAGATTTGTAAAAATCTCCCCCCCGGCAGACAGTATTGCAGACCCTCCGGCTTGTCCAATCACTTTTCCGCCGAGTCCGGGAATCCGCATTTTCAGTCCTCTTATATCGTCAATGGAATTTATTTCTTTATTAAACCATCCCCCCATTTGTACGCCTGAATTGCCAATCGGAAAGGGAACCAGATTAAATGCAGAGTAAACCTCTTGCCACAATTCTAATCCGCCACCACTATATAACCAGGCGTTCATCTGCTGGGCGTTCATTCCGAAAGGAACAGATGCAAAAAATTGGGTTGCCGCTGCTTTTCCTGCCCAATAATAGGATGCACCATGTCCCATTTCAGCAACACCCTGACTCACTGCATCAAATGCTTCTAAAGCGGGCACTAATTCGCCACCGCCGTATACATGAATTTGTAACTGACCTCCGGACATCTCTTCAATCCACTCAGCCAATTTTTCAGCCCCTTCGCCCATAATCGGGAAATGAGGCGGCCACGTGGTGATCATTTTCCACTTATAAGACTTATTTGTCTGAATATTTGGGAATGCCTGATTTGAAGATTGTTTACTGCATGAAGGCAGTGTTAACAGACCGGCACCCAATACTGTTTTGGAGGTAATATTTTTAACAAATTTTCGTCGGGTGATTTGTTTCATGGTTTACTATCGGATCAATTTCACTCTCTGCGTTAATGATTTCAGTAAATTAACACTTATTTTTTTGTAGTAAAGACCGACATTAGTTTGATATGAATGAATCTATTTTATTTTGAGCCGGGGGCCGTTGATTATTCTGATTAGAAGACCAGGTTGTGGATTCTGCCCATATACATGGAACAAACTGAGTCAGGCTATGGAAAATGAAAAAAACACGGAATAAATTCAAACCTCCTGCATTGCTGTTATTCACCTATTCAGTGATGGATTTACTGTTGGCTCAGGTTTATAATGTATTTTTCGATGTGTCCCCAGAACCATTTTATAGAACTGAATCAAACGTTTACAGTTATGATTTAATTCCAAACTGTTTGAAGCATTTGGCAAAAAAGGATTATTAAAATCAAAACAGTATATGGATAATTTATACGCCTTGTTGCAAATACATAATATTGACCTGACAATTGCCGTGTATCCCCGGCCTGATCATATTTATTATAATGATTTAGAATCGATTCAGGTAAAATTCTGGGAAAAATGGGTGGAGAAAAGGTGATGAAAGATCAGTTCACATTGTGCTGCAGGAATCGAAAAGCTGGGTTTGTCGTAATATGTTAACAGACAATTTACGAAAAGCAGACATGGCTGTCGAAGCCGTATTAAAACGAGTCTTAAATATCAGAGATAATTAATGAAGTATAAGAGTACCAGAGGCGGAATAAAACCAATTGCATTCACAGATGCCGTAATGATGGGACTGGCGTCTGATGGCGGCCTCATTGTTCCGGAAATATTTCCGGATGTCAGCGATCGATTAGATGATTTAGCCACTCTTTCATATCCTCAGTTGGCAATGGCGATAATTTCACTTTTTGTTGGTGATGATATTCCCGAAAACGATCTGAAATATATTATCGATTGCAGTTATTCTACGTTTGAACATGAGGACATTGTTCCCATCAAGTCTGTTGGGGATCTGCACATTATGGAGTTATTTCATGGACCAACTTTAGCATTTAAAGACGTTGCACTGCAATTTTTAGGAAATTTGTTTGAGTATAGCTTAAAAAAGAATAACACGAATCTTAATATTCTTGGTGCAACAAGTGGTGATACAGGAAGTGCAGCAATTTATGGGGTAAGAGGCAAGAAGAATATAAATATTTTTATTCTGCATCCACACCGGCGTGTCAGTAAAGTTCAGGAGCGTCAAATGACGACAGTACTCGATGAAAATGTATTCAATATTGCAATTCAGGGAACCTTTGATGATGGGCAGCGAATCATTAAAGCCTTATTTAATGATCTTGAATTTAAAGGAAACTATAATTTAGGTGCAATAAATTCTGTAAACTGGGCACGAATTGCAGCTCAAATTGTGTATTATTTTTATGGTGCCCTTAAGTTACGCAGAACATCATCGACCGGAATGGTGCAGTTATGTGTTCCCACCGGTAATTTCGGAAATATTTTTGCAGGCTACGCTGCCACCCGTATGGGAGTGCCAATTTCAAAATTAATCTTAGCCACAAATGAAAATAATATTCTGGCACGATTCTTTAATACAGGAATTTACGAAAAAAGTAACGTCAAACAAACTCTCAGTCCGTCAATGGATATCCAGATTGCCAGTAATTTCGAACGCTATTTATACTTCCTGGTTGATGAAAATGTCTGCAGGTTAAATGAACTCATGAACGATTTTGATAAAAATGGCAGACTTGATATTGGAACTCTAATCCTTGAAAATAGTAACTGCGTTTTTACCGCTGAAAGCGGCAATGATGACGATACACTGACAATGATTAAAAAATACTATGAACAGTACAACTATTTACTTGACCCACATACCGCTGTCGGCGTTGGAATTGCTGAGAGATTTTTAGATGCCGGTGAACCGGCACTGTGCCTGGCAACGGCACATCCGGCAAAGTTTGACGATGCCATTAAACAGGCAATCGGAAAAGATATCGCAACACATGATTCTATTAGAGCATTAACATATCTGCCGACCCGATGTGCCATTCTTTCTGCGGATACACAGACCATTCGCTCCTATATAATGGAAAAAATTTAGAAATAGTTCGATAAAATTATCGAACAAACCTGTCAAAGACATCATTGCCGGCCTTTGTTTTTAAACGGCAAAATCGATGGGCAATGATAAATGAAACTTAGGAATTAGTCGGCATTCAGTGTTGCTATTTCAAAATCCCCGGTATCATTTTCTAATAACGCCGTTGCCGTTACCGGCTTTTCCAGGTTTGCAAAAACACCGCCATTAATGCTGTATCGGCAGGTTGAAATGGCTGAATCAGAATCAAAAGAGTTGTCGTATTGAGCGGATCCCGGTGTAATATGTTCATAGGTAGCCACATAATAGGCGTCTCCATCTGTCAGATCAAATTCTTTAACATAAATCGATTGCTTTGTAACGATACCGAGGAAGCCTTTACTTGAAATCTTATTAACAACTCCGGCAATCCGGGGAGTATCACGTGTGTCATGCTCGAAATCCATTGAATTTAATACCGTGACCAGGGCATCCCGGACGGGGAATCCTTTTTCAATATTCAGTGTGATATAATCTGTGTGGATCCCATTACTGACAATTCCATATTCATTGACGGTTTTAAGACAGTTATAGGCAATGAACGGATTCTTTTTAATATCGTCTTCAAATCCTTCCTTAGGTAATATTGCAACATTCGTGTCAATTATTTTGGCTTCCCGGTTTGGGAATGATCGGGATGATACACGATACATTGCACCTGTTTTTCCACTTTTTGTTTTAGCAACGGCTACAATTCGTCCCACATACATGATGATTTCCTATTTTTTATTGGTTATGATTTTGTTGAGGTTTTCCCAGATTTCCTGATCTTGAATTGATCGAATATCCGGTATAAAACCAAATTGATAATATAAGTTAATTGCCGGTAATCTGATACTCAGCGTTGTCAAATAAGCCTGATTATGATTAAATACTCTTAGTCGGTTGCAAATGCACGATAATAGTGATTTAAATAATCCGATTCCCTGCATTTCAGGTGCAATAAGATAACATTGCCGCTGCTTCAGTAATTCAATATCAGAACCGAATATCTTTCTGAATAAATTAAGAGAAATATTATTAAAATCATCTGCTTGTTTATGAATGGATACCCAGTGTTCTTCATCACCTTCTTTATACCATTGAATTGTGTATCGGGCTGGTGGTTCATAATCCGGCAGATCATCCAGATCAGTTCTAATCATAGAAATGGGAATCAAATGATCATTTGTCATGTATCAATATTCGCTTATACGATTTCCGTTCATTAATATTTCTAACGACTTTGGGGCCACAGGTAACCAATTAGAGTAATCACACATGGACCGAGAAGTTATATATTTATGGTGTAACATATTCAAGTGTGATATTAGCCTTGACCTTAATAAAATATCCTTCATCGGGTTTAAAGGTATCAAAATGATTAGTCGCACCGGCACCTGAAACGAAGCTTTCCTGTTTCCCAATGATTTTTCGATTTGGTTTATAACGCTACTCCCAATAACATCAGTAATTGATTTTTCTTCATTGAGAATGTATCCCACATGACTCCAGCCTGACTCCAGCCTGACTCCAGTGGTATCTCAAAATTTGACACATTGCCAACTAAATTGCCTGAAATTTCAAAATTGGTCGCTACTGCATTCATTTTTAACCAATACCCCTGACCCAGTGTCAGGCTTGACAGGGTGTTTAATGAATCGGGTAAATCCGGATTAAAATGTTGATTTTGCCAATAATTTGTTCCAGTTTTTTGTCGGAGCTATGAAGCTGGAAAATACAGTTCTCGGAGATGCATCTGCCGGTATGACATTTAGTGATATCTGATTCCAACCGGCAATGAGATTAAATGACTGTGTTCTTGCAACAGTAACATTAATAGTTCGTAAATCTGTTAGACAAGCAGCACCATTATTTTCCGTTACGGTAACGTGTACGGTGTAAATGTTATTGTTATCAGTGTCAGCGGGATTTGTAAAATCCGGAGTTGTACTAAACGTCAACGCACCCGTATCGGGTTCCAGAGAGAACGCATCCTGATCTAATCCGCCGGTAATTGAATAAGTAACTGAATCACCTTCTTGGTCGGTACTTGTAACTGTTGTCACTGTTGTCTGATTCTCAGAAACTGAGATACCGCCGATATCCCCGCCGTCATTGCTCTGTACCTAAAATCAAGAAAATAATCGCCAGATGCATTTGCAGCAAGCAGGAATCCAGGAGATTCTAATGCTGCTTTGGAATTATATCCATGATGTCCACCCGTACCGGTCATCCAGTTTTTAGCTCCCTCTATCGTCGCTCCATCACCAGAAAAATTACCTGTTGTTCCTGCTCCCCAGAGCCATTTTCCCACACTGAGTCCTGACATAATAAACGAATAAAATCCACCGTCATCTGCATTGAAATCGTTTGAATACGGAATGGTGGGCTCGGCAAGTACTTTGATTGTAACCATCTTCGATAAGTTGGAGTCGCCGTTAATCGTGAGCTTTGCAACAAAGTCACCGGTCGTCGTATAGGTATGTACAGGATTTTTCTCAGTTGAATCCGGGGTGCCGTCATTATTAAAATCGCATGACCAGGACGCAGCCATTACTGAAAAATCTTCAAATTGCAGCGGTCGGTTGGCAAACCAGACTTCATGAACATGAAAACTGGCAGTCACAGCAGCTGTTCCGAGTGACCACCCCAGGTCCTCTATCAAACCAAGGGTTATACAGCTCCGGGGGAATGAACAGACTCTGTCATTGCCAGTGTCGGAGCCATTAGGGAATTGGCTCGATTATTTCCGAATGTCACACCTTGATGTGGATCCCAATGGAATAGGTTGAACCTTGTTTGAATGGATTTGGAGCATATAATTGGGGTTTTGTCCCATTAAAACCTGCAGTGGCTTTTCTGCCATTGCAAAAGAGTCTGTTACTTTCAAGTGCATTTTTTAATTCAACAGAATCTATGGCGATATTTGTAATTGCAGTTATAGTGCCAGGACGATCAATAAGTTCAGTGAATGTATCATAAATAAGTGGTACCTCACGTCGAGTTCCTTTGTCTCTTGCTTCATTAAGTTCACCTGGACCGGAAAATCCCAACCCATGACACAGCTCATGAAGCACGACGGAAACAAAATCGTATTGACCTGCCGGCGTTATGCCATCTATACCGAAATACCAGGAAAAACGACTATTTATGGTTGCTTCAATATCCGCCAAACCTGGACGCAGATCATAACCCGAAATTTTATTTGCCAGGGCAATGGGGTATGAAACACCAGCTGCAGCTCCCGGGAACCCCTGCACTGACGTTGTTGCAAAAGCAAATGCTAACGTACTGGTATTAGGCTGCCGCTCGTCGTCTGTCAATGTTTCACAAAACCCTGTGGTGGTGGAACGCGTGTGAATACATTTTTATAAACCTGCCTTTAATCCTTTTTGATGGTTATGATTTTCCTCTGCATTGCCTGTAATAATAATCATTGCAAGACCAGGAAAAAGAACCGGATAAATCCATTTGAAAAGCAATGTTGTTTTCATTCTTTATCCTCCATTATTAAATATTAATTTTTGGTTCAAAACAACTTAAATTGTATAATTATTAACATAACCTGTTGTTTTGAAATGAGTAATAAGTATATAATTAACTCCCGAATTTCGAATAATAAATTCAGGCAAATTGTTAAGTACTCTTTGTTGGACATTGAAGCTGATAAAATTGCTGAAATTACAAATATAAGTCATTAATTCCCAGGAAGCATAGCAACGGGAATAAATCTGGGATTTTGAATTATGTTCCTTCAACCTTCTTTCCATATCAACAGTGTATCCCACATAAATTTTTTCTGGAGAATTGATACTGCGAAAAATATATACATGAAAATTTTGAATATGTTTATTTCCCGTGTAAAATTGTAATCCGGGCTTTGGATTCAGTTTGAACCGGCGAAGCCAAACGTAGTCAGGAAGACTCTTTGGGTCTGAAGACGAAGTCTGGCGGAGAGGGGGGGATTCGAACCCCCGGTAGAGCCTTAACCCTACGACGGTTTAGCAAACCGTTGCTTTAAGCCGCTCAGCCACCTCTCCGGTGAGTGTTTAATCTTTGTTGAAAAACGGGTTTAATTATAAATCCCTAACATCATCTTGCAAGTTAATGTGATTCGAAAATGATGTATCAACAGCGATCCTCATAATTATTATTTTCCTAAAACCCAATATCCTATTTCAAGACTGAATGATGAACTTTGCATTGTTGTTACATCGCCACACGGTGGTGAGGCTGTTGCCCAAATAGAAATTCATTGTTGTTCGGTAATTATTGCCTAAAATAGAAGTAGACTGCAAATTTCAATAAGGAGATTAAGGTGTTGTCAGACGGGGCTTGCCTACTGTATGTGATTTTTTATTACTTATCGATAAACATCTTTTCGATGGCTGACTTTCAAGATGATAACGGTTAAAATATCATCTTTGATCTGTGTAACCGGACGGTAATTTCCTAATCGACAGTGCCATAACCCTTTCAGCGTTCCTCTTAACTCTTTTCCCTGACTTCGGGGATCAATAAATTGTAAGGATTTTAGAAATTCTCTAATCCGAATTTGAGTAGGCTGATTCAGCTTAAGAATCTGTTTAACAACTTTTTTCTTGATTTCTATTTTATACATGTTTCAGGAACTCGTCCAGGCTCACTGTTTGATCTTCCTGTTTGTCCAGTTCTTCAAGAGCATCGACAGCATCCAAATAATCTTCAATCTCTTCGAGATATTCTGCTATTGCTGTCCTCATGATGTCGGATTGCTTGCGTTTAGCTCGCTTTGCGATTGATTTCAAATGACATTCAAGCTCTTCATCCATTCTTAGTGTAATCAATGTAATTTCTCCTTTTATATACAAATGCAATACAAGAGCAGGAAATGGTCAATCTCGTGCGTTTAAATCGGGATCAACCGGGATACTCTATTAGATCCCATCCTTCGGCAAGAGATAAATCAAATGTCTGTATTCAGTTGATTAACGGCCATGTTGAATTTATAGAATTAGTCCGGTTGGCTGACAGATGATGAAATTGTAATGCAGAAAAATTTGAGTCTTGCTGATTTGACTGATTATAAATCGTACAATTTCTTGCATTGAGACAGTATTGATCATTCTAAAATAAAGACAGTTCACCTGTAAAAATCCGTCGCTATTCTCAAAAATAAGATTTGTTGTGGATAACCTATAATCTTTGACTTGCTGATTAGAGCATTACCGTTTAAACCTGGCACATTTGGCAGTAACTCATATTGGGATTGGTTATCAATGTTTTGCAAATAATCGACGAGACAAATTTGAAACCATTTCAAGTGGTTCTTTACTTTTTAATAACAATGACATGAAGAAATAGGTGCATGAACCTGCGATTGCCGGTATAAAAAAATTCCTCATCTTTCCCATAATTTGGTCATTGGGATTTATGATTACATTTTTCATTGTTATCCAAATAACAAAACAAGAACCCAGTGTACAAAATAAAATTTTAACAATTGATAACCCCATCTCCCTATATGGTATTTTATAAGACCTAAAACGTCTTGATAACAATACAGCCAGTAAAATGACATTTATAAAGGCAGAAATTGTTGTTGCTAATGCAAGACCCGCGTGCTTCATGGGAATTATCAGGAGTACATTCAGCACTAAATTTAGACAAAGACAAAGACATCCAATCTTAACAGGTGTGATTGTATTTTTTTGGCAGTAGAATCCATTGCGTAATATTTTTACTGCTGCAAATGCGGGGATTCCAGGTGCATAAAAGACCAAAGCTGCCAAGGTATTTTTGCAGCTTTCTGAATCGAAACTCCCTCTTTGAAACAGTAACGCAATCAGCGGTTCAGACAGTAAGATAAAAATGCATACACATGGAATCGTCAGATACATTATATGACGAACGGAATATGTTAATATGTCTATTAACCGTTCAAAGTTTTTTTCTGACACAGCTTTTGAAAAAACAGGCAAACTTGATGTCGCTAATGCAACACCAAAAACTCCAATCGGGAGATACACTATTCGTTCACTGTAATACAGTGACGTTACGGCATATCCCCCTAAGTAACCGGCAAAGAGTCTGTCAAATAAAACATTGATCTGATTGATTGATGCTCCAAAAATACCGGGAACAACCAGCCGGATCAAATCACTAATGTCCTTTGACCTGAACCCCGGAAGAAATGTAAATTTAAACCCAAGTTTAGCCAGCATCGAATAGGTAATGGTTAACTGTAAAAAGCCTGCGGCTGTCACTGCAGCAGCCAATCCCGGCAATTGATCGTGTTCATCTAAACCCAATTTTGGGCAGACAAAAAGAATGGTCACGATAAACGCAACATTTAGAATTATTGGATTTAATGATGGTACCGTGAAATGGTTTAAGCTATGAAGAATACCGGCAATCAGACCGGTTAAACAAATGAAAAATGTGTAAGGAAGAAGAAACGGAATGACAAAAAACGTTAACTGTACAAACGGATCTGGAAAAAGGGGGCGTACTAACACACACAGACCAATGCCAATACCAACGATCGACAGAAGAATCAATCCGACAATTGTGATGACATTCGAGGCAAGTTTGTAAGCCTCAACTTTTCCATCTTTTGCCAGTTTACCTGAAAATGTGGGCACAAATGCATCAGACAATGCCCCTTCCCCTAAAATCCGGCGAAATAGATTTGGAATTGTAAAGGCAATAAAAAATGCACCCAGCCCATTTCCTGTTCCCCAAAACTTAGCAAATAAAATGTCTCTGACCAAGCCGCTTAAACGACTTAAAAATATTCCCGAACTCCCGATAAACATGCCGGATGTCAAGCTCTCTAATGATGATCGTTTTTTATCCAATTTTTAATCGGTTTCTGAGGATTAATTCGTACATTCAACCATTCGAGTGCTTCTTCTCTGGATTTAATCTCGCGGTTTAATTGACACTCTTCCAATTCTTTAAGAATAATTCCGATTTGCCTTCCTTCTGCAACTCCCAAACTCAATATGTCATGCCCGGAAATAAATGGTTTTGGTACCGGTGGTTCATTTTCAAATTCTTTAATCTTTGTTTGCAGGAAGTCATAATTATCTAATTTCTTATGACTGTTCATACAGTCAATTCGGTGTAATTCAAGTTCAGTACTGAACGTTTTCCGTGCGAGCATTCGACGTAATCTGGATTGTTTCATTCTTTTAACATCGCCAAATGCCATATGGTAATACACCAGTGCATTTACAGATTCAATGAACTCGTTTGAACAACGATAACGCTTGAGAATTTTATTGGCTATTTGTGCCCCCACTTTCGCATGGGACGGGAAAGATTCACGTCCGTTTTTATTATAGGTAAACGTAGAAGGTTTACCGACATCATGCAGCAAAACACCCCAGGCCAGTTCACTGCCGGGTTGATTTAATGCTTTAAGCATCAATAACGTATGGACCCATACATCTCCCTCAGGATGAAATTCAGGAGGTTGTTTTACCCCTTTTAAATTCTCAATTTCCGGCAGGATATAATGGAGCAGACCACTTTCATCCAATAAAGAAAAGGCAACATCTGCATTATGTCCCGTCAGAATTTTATTCAGTTCATTAAATATGCGTTCCGCACTGATCTGAATAATTTTTGAAGCATTTTTTTTTATTGCCGAAAATGTTGCTGAATCTAAATCAAACCCCAAATGTGCTGTAAAACGAACTGCACGCAACATTCTCAGGTAATCTTCATTAAATCGTTGATCAGGATCACCTATTGCTTTAACCGTCTTCTGTTCCAAATCCTTCAAACCGTTCACATAATCCAATATTTTATTTGTGCACGGGTCATAAAATAAGGAATTTATCGTGAAATCTCTCCGCTGTGCGTCACCTTCTGCACTTGAAAATGTTATTTTTTCCGGATGACGTCCATCCTTGTAATCACCATCTGTTCTGAATGTGGCGACCTCGACCTGCACGTGATCAAGAAGAACAATGATGACACCAAAGGAAACTCCAACCAATATCGTTTTCTTGAACAGAGCTTGTATCTCATGAGGCGTGGCATTTGTCGCAACATCAACTTCGGCAGGAATTGTATTCAGCATTCGATCCCTGACGGAACCGCCAACGATATAGGCGTCATATTCAGATTCGCGCAGAATAGAAATAACCTTAAATGCAACACGTTCTGCGTCTGATTCGGGTTTCAATTGTTTAGTTATCGTATTTAGCATCGGAGAATCGATGTTGCCAGGTTTAGATGGTAACTCGTGAAATTATGCAGTTGAATTATGTGTGTCCATTGATCATATTAAATCGAATTCCAAGAAATTTACAGGGTTTAAAATTATATGATAGATCAAACTCAAAAACTTACCTATATCACTATTTCAATGTTTATCACAATATTTATCTATTTGATATTGTGGCAGATCGCCTCAAAGATACACCTTCCCTCATATGCTGAGCTTCCGCTAAATGAATATAAACATATGAAAATTTGGAACGTCAGGCTAAACAATTTGAATCGGTCACAGCCTGAGACATTTGCAGAAATGACAAAGGCATTGTTAAAAAAGCGGCAGGAAATATTTGACCAGTTTTTTGACCAGCAGAAAATAGATATTAAATCAGTATCTGTTGTCGAAAAATTGACTCCCGATCTTGATGACAGTGATTTTATGCAGAACACATCTGGTGACAACAGTAAAACATCACCGCCGGCAATGCCATCAATTAATAAACTGTTAATTGACGGCGATACGTTAACTGAGGATCGGCTCGCTCTAAATCGTCGGCTAATCTCCAAAAAACAGACAACCACTTCAATGACGAAACGAACTCGCCCAAAGCTCAAAAAAATGAAAGTAGAATTAGTCGCTGATGAACCGCAGGGCATTGAAAAATTTGCCGATCCCGTTACTCAAAAATCAAATGGTATACCGGTGAAAGCAGCCAGTATTTTAACGGCGAAACCGTTACCGATTACTAAACAAATAATTACTGACAGTCATTTATATACCACTACTGAGGAACCCCGGGAAGAAGTGCAAATCATTGACTCATTTCTTGACGTCATATTAAGCATCTACAGAGAGCCTGGATCACGTTCAGTTTATTACGAAATTCAAATTACAACCCGGGAGAAGGCATTAACTGTTCCCTATATTCCAAAAGATGTCCTGATATTGATTGACTCATCAGCAAGCATAAAGTTTGAAAAACTTAAGGAGTTTAAAAAAGGTGTCGCCCGGTCATTAGGTCACCTTAAAGAGGAAGATAACTTTAATATCGTTGCGTTTCGAGAACGTCCAACACCATTGTTTAGTGATTTTGAACCCAATACGATGACGAATAAGATTGAAGCTGAAGATTTCGTTGAGAACCTGCAGTATTCGGGAAAAACAGATGTCTATTCCGGATTAGCCCCTTATCTGACGGTAAAACGCAAGGAGGAAGTCAGACCTTATATAATATTTCTTGTCAGCGATGGCCAGACAACAACAGGATTCAAATTTGCAGACAATGAATTGATCCGCAGAGTGATTGATGAAAACACAGCGAATGCATCAATCTTTACGTTCAGCAGCGGTGATTTGACCAACCTTTTTTTAATGGATTTTTTATCATATAACAACAGGGGCGTTAGTGCTCACAGTCGCAAGATATCTGATTCACATTACGAATTGGTCAAATTTGTCAGCAGTTTATCAGACATAATTGTATCGAATCTAAATTATAACATTTCAGACAGTCTTCAGAGTGAAGTATATCCCAAAAAACTGCCCCATCTCTATCGAAATTATCCCCTTAGGCTATACGGGAAAATGGATGAATCAGTAGAAGAGATCGCAATTCAGGTGATTGGCCGCAGTAAAAACGGTAAAAAAGAGGAATTGATTGCAAAATTGAAAGTTGCAAATGCGTCTGTTGGAAGTCATGAAATTGCGGATAACTGGGCATTACAGAAAATTTATTATCTGATTAATAACAGTATTATGAAAAGAACATTAAGTTTGAATACGTCAATCAGGCACTTATCTCAAAAATTTAATATAGAAATTCCGTATTAATAAAATACATCAACGATTCATTGCCTGTTGCTCGTCTTTGTTTGGCGGGTCAGCCAACCAGAATTTGAATAAATATTAATGCAGATATGACATGCTTTATGTCGGTGATTTTTTATTCAACGCAGAAGCCGGTCACCGTACCGGAGTAAAAAGAGTTGTATCTGACAAACGAGAGTCCGGCTCTGATTTTCAAAATTAAGCCGGATCATGTGATTAATCGGTTATCCGAGCTTACTGAATATATCTATTTAATATGATTTCATTCCAAGAATTTAAACTGATAGCAGCTGATTATAATGTCATACCACTGGTAAGAGAAATACTGGCAGATACAGAAACGCCAATTTCTATGGCAGCTAAATTGGAGATTCAGGAAAAGTATTTCCTTCTGGAAAGTGTCGAAGGCGGAGAATATTGGGGTCGATATTCAGTACTTGGTTTCAATATCTCTAAAGAATTTATCATCAAAAATGGAGAGGCTGCGATTCTGTCAAATGGAAATGAAGAGTACATAAAAGGTAACCCGGTTGACGCATTGAATACCTATCTTACCGGCTTCAATCCACAGCAACCTTCAAATCTTCCCCGTTTTTTTGGCGGTGCAGTCGGGTATTTTTCTTTTGAAACGGTACGTTTTTTTGAGCGATGCGGTGAGACGAAATCATGCAGTGAAAATTTTCCGGACGCCTGTTTTATGATTGTTGATCAGGTTGCAGTTTTTGACAATATTAACAAATCCGTTAAGCTGATTTCATGTGTACATATTGATGATCACACGGATTTAGAAGATGCCTATCAAGACGGATTGGACACACTCGATGAGATTGAATCAATTCTGTCAGGAGACAGTAAAGCAGACGATTTGTCTAACGATTTTACCCGGAATGGTAACATTGAGATGAAATCAAATATGACCAGAGAAGACTATCAGTCGATTGTCAGTAAAGCAAAAAAATACATCTGCGACGGTGATATAATCCAGGTCGTTTTGGCACAACATTTTGAATCAACAATATCGGCATCTCATCTGGATGTGTATCGAGCATTACGTTTCATTAACCCGTCTCCGTACCTTTATTATATAAAACTGGATCGTCATCGTGCAATCGCAGGTTCGTCTCCCGAAGTCATGGTCCGAGTGATGAATTCGAACGCAGAAATTCGGCCGATTGCCGGAACCTGTCCACGCGGCAATAGTAAAGAAGAAGATGAAAAATTTGCCAATGATCTGCTGAATGATTCAAAAGAACAGGCTGAACACGTTATGCTTGTAGACCTTGCAAGAAATGATTTAGGTCGGGTCTCTGAAATTGGCAGTGTTACTGTTAAAGATTACATGTTTATTGAGAAATACTCTCATGTTATGCATTTGGTGTCACAGGTGGAAAGTACTATAGATGATTCTTACAACGCGTTGGATGTGCTGAAATCTACATTCCCGGCCGGTACGTTATCCGGAGCTCCGAAAGTAAGAGCCATGGAGATTATTAACGAACTGGAGCCTGTTGTCCGAGGCCCATACGGTGGGGCAATAGGTTATATCAGTTATGGTGGAAAAATTATGGACATGGCAATTACAATTCGTACCGTCATCATGAATAAAGACAAAGCAACGGTTACAGCAGGAGCTGGAATTGTCTATGACAGTATTCCCGAAAAGGAGTACGATGAAACAATTCATAAGAGTAATGGTATGTGCAGAGCCCTGGAATTGGCAGAAAATAAATTAAAATTGGGAAACGTTTAGTATGATTGTTATGATTGACAATTATGACTCCTTCACCTATAACCTGGTTCAGGAAATGGGTAAACTCGGGGCTGCAATTGAAGTATATCGTAATGATACCATTAGTATTTCTGAACTGGAAGAGTTGAAACCGAAGGCAATAATAATTTCACCTGGCCCCTGCACTCCAACTGAGGCGGGTATAAGTATTGAAGTAATCTTAAACTATTCAGGGAAACTGCCGCTGCTGGGTGTTTGTCTGGGGCATCAATCGATCATCCAGGCATTTGGGGGTGCCATAATTCATGCAAATCATATCATGCACGGAAAAACCTCAGAGGTAAGCCATGACGGCACCGGATTATTCAGGAACATGACCAATCCACTCATCGCCGGCCGGTATCATTCACTTGTCGGTGATCGACAAACATTACCCGAATGTTTAGAAGTTACAGCTGAATCTGATGACGGTGAGATTATGGCAATAAAGCATAAGGAGCATTCCACCCTGGGAGTTCAATTTCATCCCGAATCCGTACTCACACCGGACGGTAACATTTTAATGCAGAATTTTATCGACATGATTGCCTGATTTAATACTGCAGTTTAGGTGAAGACGATGAAAATAAAAATATGTGGTATAACCAATATACCTGACGCAAAATGTGTTGCCGATAATGCCGCTGATATGATAGGATTTATCTTCTACAATAAATCACCGCGATATGTTCCACCTGAAACAGTTAAAGAAATAACAGGAAAGATTCCTGACGATTTTAATACCGTTGGTGTCTTTGTAAACGAACCCAACTCAACAATGATAGAAATCGGCGATTATTGTGGACTGAAAACATTACAACTGCATGGTCATGAGTCCGCGGAACAAGTCGACCGGATTCGTGGATTCAATATCATCAAAGCACTGCCGATGAACGAATCCAAAGATCTTGACGTGATTTCTGATTTCAAAAAATACACCGTCTTAATTGATACCTATGGAAAAAGTTTTGGTGGAACTGGACACACCATTAACTGGGACCTTGCTCATCGTGCTGCAAAATCTGGAAACGTAATGTTAGCCGGCGGACTGACTCCGGAAAATATTAAAACGGCGGTTCAAACCGTTGCTCCCTGCGGAGTTGATGTTTCGTCGGGTGTTGAAACATCGAAAGGTATTAAGGACCACGCTAAAATAAAAATGTTTATTGAAAATATTCGTGACTTATAAATTATGCTGTTGATTTTTGATGAAACGTTTTTATAGTTAGCCGTTATCTTTTTTAAAGGCAGTTTTAGTTTCTGACTGATTCGATCTGCCTGAAAAACATCATGAAAATTATTTTGGAGTACCATTGTGGAAAAAGACGCAAAACAAAAAGTAATTAAGAAGTTCGCCATTAACGATAGCGACACCGGTTCTGCGGATGTACAGATTGCGGTTCTTACATCACGTATAACAGAACTAACCGGGCATCTAAAGAATCATCCTAAGGATAAGCATTCCAGACGCGGATTAATTGGATTGGTCAATCGGAGAAGAAAATTTTTGAAATATTTAAACCGAACCTGTCACGACCGTTATTTAAACATCATAAATTCGCTCAAAATACGTCGTTAATTGTTCATTTTATCGTGAATTAATTAACCCATTGAATTCCCGGTAATATCGAATTCAAATCTGAGATTTCGAACTACCATCTTTCCATGGCGGGTTAGCTCAGTTGGTTAGAGCAGTGGAATCATAATCCACGTGTCCGGGGTTCGAATCCCTGACCCGCTATTTAACCTCTTACCAAATTGATATTGCATACAACTGGCACTTTCATTTCATGGATTATAACAGCCATACCGATAGAAAAAATGGCCCCCTTTAATTTTAAAATTATTCCCATTATAAATCTCCCCAATGCATAGAAAATGTTATATCCCTATTTCGCAAAGGCGGATTCAACAGAGAAGTGCAATTCCTTCAAGGTAATTTATTACCATATCGACGCGATGCGATGCCTGCATACGACGATGCATGATTTCTATTCTGCCATTGTTTTAATTAATATTATACTAACCAAACCGGCAGAATTGATTTTTGCTAAGGAATTGAATTCCTAATCTCACAAATTTTAATAAACGCCTCTTTTAACTTCGTGACATTGATTGGTTTTGAAAATATAATCATCCACCCTGGCTTCTATAGATAGCTCTTTATCATCCTTCAGTGTATTGGCTGTCATGGCAATAATGTTTGGTTTCTCCTCTTTTGAATAGGTCTTACAGATTTTTTCATGGCTTCAAGACCATCCATTTCGGGCATTTGCATATCCATCAGAATCACCTCACAGGGTTGACGCTCTAACGCCTGAATAACGTCAATACCGTAGGAAAAACATAGCAAAACTTATTTTCCAGAAGATCCTCAATTCTTATCCTTGACAATGGGAATAACAGTCTCCTTATTTTCTTTAAGCTCAAGTAGAATCTGCGACTTCTCTTTGTTGTAATCTTCCAGAGAAATGTTATTTCCCATGAATTTAGATTCAAGTTGTGCTAATTTAGCATAAGACGGTATACTCATTTTGTTTCCTAAATTTAATTTCAGAAAAGTCGATCTGACTCCAATCCATAAAATTTGCTATTTTCAATTGGTTCTGATGCCATGAAAGCGTCATATATTCATGGGTAATTAAGTGACGATTATTTTATTATCACAGACTGCTGTCTCAATTAAGGCTGTACAGTATTGTACAAATTTTCATATCATTTGGTAATAGGCAGAGTTATTTTAAAGTAGATAAAATTGGTCATGACACTCAATTCTGTTGCATTATCATTAGGCAGTAATTTAGGTGATAAGCAAAAAAATATAAACACAGCACTCGACTTGCTATCCGATAAGATATTAATTGATCTCCGTTATTCTGACTATTTCAGCTCAAAAGCATTTGATTTTCCAATTCAAGCCTATGATTTCTTAAATATTGCGGTGACCGGAAAAACCTCTTTATCACCTTTAGATCTATTAACGTGTTGCCAGGAAATTGAGGTCATGCTAAGACGGCCCCGAAATCATGGATTTCGAGAAAATAGAACCATCGACATTGATATTATTTTATTTAATAATCTAAACATTGAGACGCCGGTTCTCACCATTCCTCATCCAAAAATGTTCCATCGGGATTTTGTACTGATTCCTCTTGCAGAAGTTGCACCGGACTGGAAAGTTCCACCTTCAGAGGAATCGGTTTCATATTTTTTAGCTGAGTATAATAAAGCCAAACCTGAAAGGCAGTCCCCTAATACAATTTAATTGCTGATGAATTCGCCCCTTTATACCGATGGGGGTAAAGGGGAGTGTGTAAAAATAATGAAAAAAAGACATAGTCTGATTCCGGGAAAGAAAAATGACATCAATAAATTCTACAAAGGATCAAAAATATTAAGTTATAATCGCTGCTCCAGCATGCTGCAGGTTAGCCATATAAGCGGGATTGAAAATTTTTGGGGTGTTGCCAAATCCAGATTATCTAAGTTTAGAGGCGTTCATAAAAACACATTTTATTTATATTTGAAAGAGTGTAAATTCAGGTTTAATCATCGTAACCGAAATATCTATCTAAAGCTAATGAAGTTTCCGGCAGCAGGCCTACAAGGTATTTGCTAAAAATTTAATAATATTTGTGCTGAATGTAATTTATGATATTTTTTTACTTGATTCGCAATTTCATCACTTGCATATTGTCCAACGATATTCTTCGCATAGCAGCCACCAGTCCGGAAGGAACCGCTCCAAAGCTATTTTTAAACTTCGGGATGCAATGTTAAATATCACATCAATAATCGTATCAGTTTTTTAAAAACTTAGAATTATGAAATCAATCATTAAAATTTTCAAATTAAGTTTAATAACAACACTTATAATGACATTTGGCATTCTAATTAAATTGTCATTTACCCAAGGGCTGGCAAACGTTTATCAACTTCGATCTCAATCCGACACAAAAGATATTGACAGTAAAATAAATCTGATAATAAAAGCTCTGATCCAAGAACCCGATAACGCAGAATTGCATGAGTTATTAGGTAAATTGTATTTTGATAAATCATCACAAACTACAGTTGACAAATCAAAATTTTTAAAAAATGCAATTATTTCATTCCAAAATGCTATTCAATTAAATCCAACAAATTATAAATATCATTTATTCCTGGCCAACAGCACATTTAAACTTGATAATGATTCCGAAAAATTCATTCGTAAACTTAATATGATTAACAAATTGGATCCCCATAACGAGATCATTTCTAATTATAGAAATCAGTTTGACTTATAAATATTAACGTCGACCATGTGAATTTATTATAACGATAAACAGCCTTGGTTCAACGTTACCTTTCCCCTTAAAACCAGCCCGTTTTGAAATAGATTCCTCAATACTAAATTATAGTAACAAAGGAGGACATATACTGAAACGGGTTACAGATGAGCAGATAATCGGGATATTAAAAGAAGGTGAATCAGACGTTTCGGTTCAGAGATATACTTCGTAAACATGGAATAGCTGAAGGTACCTGTTATCGCCGGAGTTGTGGGCTGTTTGCACTTAATCGGCAGCAGCATTCAATAAATAGACAGCATAATAAGTGAGACTTAGAATACAAGACAGTTACAATTACAGTGTTGCATATTCTAATCAATTTTAAATTCCGGGAACAGGAGAAGATAATAATGATTTCGGCACTGGAAGCACTCGAACGGCTGCAAGAAGGAAATCGTCGCTTTATAGACGAGGATTGCTGTAACGAATCTATTACCCGTCAGGAACGGCGAATTGAATTAAGCGGGGGACAGGAACCGTTTGCCATCATTCTGGGCTGTTCAGATTCCAGAGTTCCAGCTGAGATTGTTTTTGACCAGGGTTTAGGAGATCTGTTTGTCATACGTGTTGCCGGGAATATTGTTACGCCCCCACAAATTGGGAGCATTGAATATGCTGCAGAGGGTTTTGGTACCCGGCTTGTTGTTATTCTAGGGCACTCCGGATGCGGTGCGGTTTTGGCAACTCTGGAGGAACTTCAGCAGAATAAAAAACATAATTCGTGTCATATTTGTTCAATTATCGATCAAATTCGGCCTTCTATAGAACACTTATTGACCACTGAACTTGTGAATGATCAAGAGGCGTTAATGCACCATTCCGTTCGTGCAAATATACGTGCTGCTGCAAACCGACTTCGACATGAATCAACAGTTCTGCAGCGGTTGATTCAGAACAATGGTCTCCTTATAATGGGAGCAGAATATTCATTGGAGACAGGTTTAGTAGATTTCTTTAAGGGTTTACCGGAAAACGATTAGTTATCTATTCATGATTTTCGCTTTGGAAAATGTCTAATTTTTATCTGAAAATTTTCTAACTTATTTTTTCTTTTTTCTGACAGTGAATTATAAATATCTCCGGTGTTATCCCGATATTGATCGTTTCCCTCTATAGCTTTTCAAATCGCTTTTTTTCGTTCTTTCGGCATGGCCTTGCAAACTTCAACAGCTCTTCCTTTATACTGTTTGCAGAATGATTCAAGAGAATCTAAAAACTGATCTCCTTCCCGGCAGTTTACATTGGAATTTTTTATAGATCGTATGTAAAACCCGGCAGCGGGTTGCTACAGCAAAAATAACAACAAATGAAGGGGTTGAGCGAATTGTACTTTTTTGTGTTCCACAAATGAATGCGACTTTTCCAGTTAAGAATAACAAAACCAAATAACTAACCATGGTTGTCGATGTTACAAATAAAAAATGGAATTTAAAATTATTGCAAATTCGACACTTTAGTGATGATACCGATGTCCTTCAATAATCGTGAATGTCCGATAAATCTGCTCAAGTAGAATCAAGCGGACCGATTGATGTGGAAACGTCATCAACGACAGGCTTAATAAATTTGCATTGTTAAATCTTTTTATATCAATTCCACAGGCACCGCCAATGAATGAAGTTAACTCGACCATGCTGACTGATTTTCAGTGAATCTAAACAATCTGTAAATTTTGTCGAATTAAATTGTTTAACCGTTTCAGTTAATAATATCACGTAATCTTTATTGTTAAGATTATCCAGTATCTGTTGTATTTCTTTAAAGCGGGTTTGGTCTGTTGAATTGGGTATGGCAATTGGTTTCAATTCCATACCCAATTCAACAGGTGCGAACTTTTCAATGCGTCTTTTATAGCCATCGATATTAGTTTTTAAGTAAGAGTCCCGAGTTTTACCAATCTAAATAAATCGGATTTTATACATGATTACGTTCCGGTGATTTTAAATTGCAGCGATTATTCAGGTTTATTTCCTGTAAAAACCAAACAAATATCAAAGAAGTTCTGCTATTTGCACTGCATTCAAAGCTGCACCTTTAAGAAGTTGGTCACCGCAAATGAACAAAGACAACCCATTTTCACTGCTTATGTCATCACGAATACGACCGACAGCAACAAAATCTTGACCGTTTACGTCAATTGGCATTGGAAATTTATTATTACATCTATCATCGATTACTCTTACTCCGGATGCATCTGAGAGTATTTTTTTGGCTTCTTCAACACTTACTTTCCGCTCTTGTTCGATGACAACAGATTCAGCATGTGCCCTTAAAACAGGAACTCGGATCGTCGTCGGGCATATCTGCAACGATTGATCATTAAGAATTTTGCGAGATTCGTTGACCATCTTTTGTTCTTCTTCGCAATAGCCGTTTTCAAAAATGGTGCTGTTATGACTGAACAGATTAAATGCTATTTGATGTGGAAATGCGTTAACGGTTATTTCCTTATTTTCCAGAATCCGGGAGGTTTGCGTCCTTAGCTCTTCCATTGCTTTTGCCCCGGCTCCGCTGGCACTCTGGTAGGTGGAAACAATAATTCTGGTAATTCGGGAAAGATCATACAATGGTTTTAAAACGACCAGTAAGATAATTGTTGTGCAATTGGGGTTGGCAATAATACCGTGATGTTTTTTTACGTCTTCCGGATTGACCTCGGGAACGACCAATGGAACAGAATCATCCATCCGAAATGCACTGGAATTATCAATAACAACCGTACCACTATTTACTGCTGCGGGAGCGAATTCTTTTGAACGCCCGCCGCCTGCGCTAAAAAGGGCAATATCGATATCGTCAAATGAGTTTTGATTTAATTCTTGAACTGCGATATTCTGTCCACAATATCTCAACGACTTTCCAGCGGAGCGTTTTGATGCTAATAATGTCAGATTTTTTACCGGGAATTTACGTTCTTCTAATGTTTTGATCATTTCGATGCCAACAGCACCCGTTGCTCCGGCAATTGCGACATTAAAATTTTTACTCATTCAGTACCTTAATTTCTATCAATTTAAGATTGATTCATTAAACCATATTCTAAAATCGTCCTGCAAATAATATCAAATAAGCTCATAGTCTAATCTAATAGCATTTTACAAAAAGACAATTGTGGGAAAGGTTAATTCAGTCTGAAAAATAAGGCTGAATGGACCGATCAGGTGATTGGTGATTTCTTGTCGATAAAATTGGACTCGGTCCCGTATCATTTCACCTGGAACATGCATAGGGTATTGCGACTTTGACTATAGTGAATATTCTTAATTTTAAAGGGAGATTTAAGATTTTGGGTTTTTTTGATCATTGTGTAAAGGATTCCAGGCGTCAATTGATTCAGATTGAGCATGCAATTTACGACCAATCTTTTTTTTGCTGCCGATAAATTAGTTTAATCTACTGTTATTAGATAGACGATTGTTTTGACCAACATGAAGTTTATGATTCAGTTCTTCCCCTTCGATTGCACAGAATACAAGCCAATGAAATAAAGAGAGGTCTCAGGTATTAAGGCCGATGACCGGGACGAATCATTTAGCAATCATTTGTTGTTAATAACATTTTACGTATAGTCAGGATGCATTATTATTAATTTAGAGATTTTTAAATTGATATCAGGCACTATTATTTACTCATGATAAAGTATTTGTGCTTAATCACTGCATTTGTCAGAAAAATTGACAAAGAATCCTAAATTGGAGTTTATTTGAGAATGTCAGAACCAGGTATGGCAAAAGCATATAATCCGAAGGAATGCGAAGAAAAATGGTATGATCAGTGGGATAGAAGCGGACACTTTCACGGTCATGTAAATGATGATAAAGAATCTTATACGATTGTTATCCCGCCACCCAATGTTACCGGTGTTCTCACGCTGGGCCATGTCCTCAATAATACATTGCAGGATATTTTAATTCGATGGCAGAAAATGATGGGAAAAGAAGTTTGCTGGGTACCCGGAACTGATCATGCAGGAATTGCCACTCAGGCAAAGGTCGAGGCATATTTGAAAGAGGAGGAATCGTTAACACGATTTGATCTTGGCCGGGAAAAATTTCTGGGAAGGGTATGGGAGTGGAAAGAAAAATACGGAGGTACAATCATCCGTCAGCTAAAAACCCTTGGTGTTTGCTGTGACTGGAGAAGGGAACGATTTACGCTTGATGATGGATTGTCAGATGCCGTGCAGGATGTCTTTATCCGGTTGTATGAAAAAGGGCTTATATACAAAGGTAAACGTATTATCAACTGGTGTCCGAAATCACACACTGCGTTATCAGATGAAGAAGTTATCTATCGGTCGGCCAAAGGATCATTGTGGTATATAAACTATCCGATTAAAGATGGTTCAGGACATATAACCGTAGCAACCACCCGCCCCGAAACGATGCCGGGAGATACCGGAATTGCAGTTAACCCAGATGATGATCGATTTAAACACCTAATTGGTCAATCAGCCATTCTTCCGTTGGTGAATCGTGAAATCCCGATTTTTGCGGATGATTATGTAGACAAAGAATTTGGGACAGGTGCTGTAAAGGTCACACCCGCACATGATCCGAATGATTATGAAATGGGACTCCGCCATGATCTGAAGGTTATTAACGTTATGAATGAAGACGCATCATTGAATGAACACGCTGGAAATAACTACAAAGGGTTAGATCGGTATGTGTGCAGAGAGAAAATCATTCAGGACTTAAAGGAACAGGGGTATCTTGATAAAATAGAGGATTACGAAAATCAGATTGGCTATTCCGAACGCGGACATGTGCCGGTAGAACCCCTCCTCAGTGAACAATGGTTTGTCGATATGAAGCCTCTTGCAGAGCCCGCATTAAAAGCGGTCAATGACGGACGCATTCGCTTTCACCCGGAACGCTGGGTAAAAACCTATAATCATTGGATGGAAAATATCAAAGACTGGTGCATCAGTCGCCAATTATGGTGGGGACATCGGATTCCTGCATATTATTGTAACAATTGTAAAGAAGCAGCCGTATCAAAAACAAAACCCGAATCATGTGCAAAATGTTCCCATACCGAATTTCATCAGGACAAAGATGTCCTGGATACCTGGTTCAGTTCCTGGCTCTGGCCGTTTTCAGTTTTTGACTGGCCAAAAGAAAATGCAGACCTAAGCCATTTTTACCCGACCCAATCCCTGGTAACAGGACCGGATATTATCTTTTTCTGGGTGGCTCGAATGATTATGTCCGGATTGGAATTTATGGGTGAAATACCCTTTAAAGACGTTTATTTCACGTCAATCATTCGCGACGATAAAGGCCGGAAATTATCCAAAAGCCTTAATAATTCACCTGATCCACTCGATGTCATAGAAACTTATGGTGCTGACGCACTTCGATATACCGTAATTTATATCGCTCCGGTAGGACAGGACATCCGGTACAGTAATGAAAAATGTGAGATCGGACGTAACTTCGCTAATAAATTGTGGAATGCAGCACGATTCCGCCAAATCCAGGGAGATATTTCTCCGGACTGGCAGAATTTAGACGGATTGAATTGTTCGGATTTACGCCCTGACGACCGCTGGCTGCTATCACGATTAAGCAGCGAAATAGAAACGATTACCCACAGCCTGACCCAATTCGACTTCCATAGATATGCGATCCAATTATATGAATTTATCTGGAACGAATTTTGTGACTGGTACGTCGAATCCGCCAAAACCGCATTCTACAGTGAAGATGAGTCTTTAAAGGTGATCGTATTAAGAGTCTATGACTTTGTATTCTCTCATATTCTCCGACTTATGCACCCTGTCATGCCGTTTGTAACAGAGGAATTGTATAGTGCACTTAATTATATATCCAGTAACAATTCAATAATGATTGCAGATTGGCCTCAGTCCTTTACCAATGAACTCAAAAACCAACTTGGATTAACGCAGCAATATGAAACCCTTGTGAAGGAAAAATTTAATCTGATAAAGTTGGGCCGTAACCTGAGAGGAAACTACAATATTCCTTATAGCCGGAAAATTTCCTATATCATTAAACCAACCGATAAAAAATTCACTGAAATGCTGCAACAGGATGTTAATTCGACATTGGGATTATTGAATGCCGACAATATTGACTTTGATTCGAACTATGTGGCAACAGGATCCGTGGTGACGTCCGCCATAGGTAATCTGGGATTGATTTTTATGCCGTTAACCGGGGTGATTGATATCGAATCAGAGCGTAAACGACTGGTCAGGCAGAAGGAAGAACTTGAGGGGTATCTGGCTTCAATAAATAAAAAACTGGAAAACGAAAATTTTCTCAACCGTGCACCCGAAGAAGTTATTCAAAAAGAGCGCGATCGAATGATCGAATATACCGAAAAAATTGATCACGTAAGTTCTGTATTAAACGATCTAAGCGAATAAAAATTAATTTATGAATTGTGTATCCTATCGAATATGATTCGGTTTTCAATAGGTTCTCGGCAATACAGCCACCGGGAAACACGGAGCTGAGTAAACTCACGTGTCATGTCCTGGCACTGTGCTCCAGAACGAGTCATTTGAGCCGTATTTGTTTATCGCTTCGCACACAAATATGCTTCACTCTGAACAAAATGGCTCAGCTCCAGGCTTAATTTTGGGCATAATTTATTTAATCTCAATGAATTCTGCTGAATATCACCAACTTATTTATTTCGTGATAATTACAAGCAAAAAATACGGAGTTATCACAAAACAGTTCAGACGTTTTACAAGATATCCATTTTGTGATAATAATATTATCAGGTGACAAACGGAAGGAGCAAAAATGAAGAAACGAATCTCTTTTGTTTTAATGCTAATTTCATTGGCTGGTCAAAGTTGGGCACAAGAAACAAACCGAAACCAATTCTCCAGTTCTCCAGAGACATCTCGCTGCCAGATTATACAGTCTGAACCGGCCGCAAGGATCACACTGAAAATTGATAAATATACAGGGCATGTCTTTCAACTTGTTCGAGGTAGTAAAGGGTTGTCCTGGCAATTGATAATGGCGGAAAAACACCCCGAAGATAATGCGACACCAAACCAAGTCAATTATCAGGTTTTTACATCTGGTCTGGCAGTAAGGATGACATATTTGTTGAATGTAAATACTGGTGCCACGTGGCAGTTAGCCAGGGACGATACGTTTGGTGTTTTCTGGGCGGCTTTGGAGTGAGTATCATTTAACAAGGGCTGCATTCGGATGGCAATTTCGCTACGCTTTATTGTTGCTGGTGAGCTGAGTTCTTATGTACAATAAAAATGGAGCAAAAAACAAATGAAGTTTAAATATTTTAGCCTACTGATTTTAACGGCGTCCATTCTCTCCGGTTGTTCAACCACTGGCCTGGTTCAGGGATGCAGGCCAAGTCAATGCAAATTAGTCCTGGTACAACGAAAAGCGAGGTTATCTCTATTCCTGGCGTTCCAGGAGACCGGAGCTTCGAGGGCAAGGGTGAAGCCTGGCAATACTGTTCAACAGGGTTTTCTTATGATAAGTACATGATTGTATGGTTTCATGAGGGCATTGTTCACGGCCTTACTTCTTCTTATAGAAGCGATTCTGCCATGGGTATTTGTATGGAAAGATTTTCCGGTGTTGATTGGTGGTTTCAAGCTCCTGAGGACTTGAAAAGAAAACTCAAAATGAAACATGAGTAACAGCGACTGCACGCATAATCGGGTAAAGCGGAGATTTTAACTCCCCCTTCCCAGACCACCGGGGATGCGGGTTCTGTTCATTAAGAGCCGGAGGCTCCGCAGTGAAGAACGATCCATTGATTGCTGCCTGATGTCAGGGACACCCTGATTCCGTAACCATTGATTGCTGAAGGTCTGTTGGACGATGCGATTACTGCTCATCCGCCGGTATCCTTTACGACTTCGAGCTGCCATCTTTACTTCATCGGGATTCGCTTCCAACCTGAGCAAGGTTAGCCGCCCGGCTCTTTGATTCATTAACAATTAACCGCAACCGTCTCTTCAGGTATCGACACAAACTGCTCAAGACCGACGAGCTGCACTGATACTCTTGACGAAGATCAGAAAATCATCTGATAAAATATATTCCTGCTTCTTACTTTTCATAGTTAAGGCGTTTGTCCAATGTTGTTCGACTCATCCCGAATACGCGTTGCACCTCAGATTTATTACCCTCACAGTGATCCAGAGCAGATTTTGCAAACATATAGTCTATTTTTCTTTCGATAATCTTCGGGTCGTGCCCCTGTTCAATTTCGTGTTTAATTAGAGATTGAATTTTCGAACTTAAATTATTTAAAGAGGGTTTTACATGGCTGCTGATATTTTTTTTAGGTTGGAGGAGGAGGGTGAATAGTTCAGTTTCCAGGGTTGAGCTTTCAGCACAAACTGCTGCACTTTGCATTAATTGGTATAATTCACGAATATTTCCGGGCCATGAATAACTCTGGAGATAATCAATTGCATGGGGTGTTAAAGTCAAGGGAGGAACGTTCAGCAGGATTTGGAGTTTTGACAGAAAATGTTGTACCAATAAAGGAATGTCTTCAATTCGTTCGCGAAGTGCGGGTAAATCAATCTGACATCCTTTGATTCTATAAAACAGATCCTCCCGAAATGTCTTTTTTTCTATCGCTTCTTCAAGATTACAATTTGTCGCTGCAATTATACGAATATCAACATGTAACGTTTCTTCTCCCCCGACCCGTTCGAATTGACCGTCTTCGAGTACCCGCAATAATTTAGATTGCGTATCCAGGGGCATATCACCGATTTCATCAAGGAACAATGTCCCGCCATCTGCACGTTCGAAATATCCTGTTCGCTGTTTAAGAGCACCGGTGAATGCACCTTTTTCATGACCAAATAATTCACTGTTTGCAAGTTCCGATGTGATTCCAGCACAATTCAATGTGACAAACGGTGTTTTGTGTCGCGGTCCCTGGTTATGAATCACTCTTGCGAGTAACCCTTTACCCGTACCGGTTTCACCCAATATTAGAACTGAAATAAGATCAGCCGGTGCTATTTTTTTAACACTTTTAATCGCCTTTTTTATACTTACTGACTTCCCGATAATTTCCTGAATTACCGGTTCATTCTGTTCGTAGTCATTTTCTATTTCAAAAACTGAGAAATCAGATGTTACAATGCTGTCCGGCAGATGTTTTGAAATGGAATCATTCTCTAATTTGAATTCGTATTCAAGATGACCAAATCGAATGAGATCACCATCTGACAAAGGCTGTTTTGTTTGCTTCTCAAGCCGATTGAATGTGTGGAGCAATCCCTTCTTCTTCCACCATGTCCCATGTTTGCTTGCTGAATCATATAAACAAAATTCTCCATTTGTTTTTTCTATTACAGCATGAAACCTGGAAATATCGATGTCACCCGAAATCGTGATAAAACAGGAGCTGCTGCGTCCGATTTCATTCTTACCGTCCTGCAGTACATATTTTTCGGTGGATTTAACTTTCTGAAGAATGCCTTTTTCCATGAACGTTATTTCTATGGCTGTGGCTACTATAAAATTATTTGCTGAAGAAATAAGTTTTCAGCATTGTATAAATAGTAAACTGTTACCGATATCTTAATTTATCCAAATAGGATAAAGAACGTTTTATATTGATTGTGAAAAATAAATTCTGAAAATTATCAAAAACTGTACTCTGTTCCCGTAACATTTTTGTATTCAATAGATTACACCGAGATTACGGATTTCTACTGTTTCAGAATAATTTTCATTCAATGGGTTTGTAAACAATAATTTGAGTATCTGTATGCGTTTCACATCATCTTCCGTAAAATGACGTGAGTCAAGCTGAGGAAACGATTTTACCATATTTGAAATATTAAAACGAAACGACGTCCATTCACGGTTTACTAATTTTGAATCGTGCAGGCCTGATTCCAAATTTGCATCATCTAATGTTGAGATACCGGCATAGACACGTGTACCAGAACCGTGCTCCCCTTTGATATCAACCCTGAATTCCAGATTCCCTTCAACGTTTAGCGGTTCGTTAAACGTGACCATCACACCAACTCCCCACTGCGAATCATACCAGGAGACCTCTATTGCAAGTTTAGTGTTTTCAGGATTGACATTTGAACTCAGTATGCCCGTACCAAAAGTTTTCCAATTTTCATCAAAGCGAACAAATGAAAGCTCATCGGTATCATTGACAACCGCATCATTAACCGTATCGCTTGCGTTCAATTTGGGAGAATCGCTCAGACTAATATCAATTGCAGAAACCGGTGTATCCGGTTCCGGAATAATCGTTTCAGAATCACTATCCGTCTGAGTAACGACTAATTGCTGTTCCTCCTGAGAGAGGGCATCCGGTACGTTAATAACCTGAGTAATTGACTTCTGAGGTTTACTGTTGTTACTATTCCGGGATAGTGAGAGAATAATAATTGCCATGACGAATAAAAAACTTAGAGGCAAATATAATTTGGAAATTTTGTTGGCATTTTTCGCAATTTTTACCAAGACTACCGAGATATCATCTTTTGCCCCGCGCTCTTTTGAGATATCGATAAACTCTTTAGCAATAGACTCAACACCTTTTGTTTTATTATTTTTTAGAATATCTGCCACTTCGCTATCACTTAGATGTCTGTTCAGACCGTCAGAGCAAAGCAGGAAAAGGTCATCTGCATTCACTTTTATTTTCGTTGAGTTCAATCGTAAATCTGATTTAATGCCGACAGCATTTGTAATCCTGCCTTTTATAATAGAGGGGACCCTGGTTTCATCTTCATATCCCATTTGTGCGGCCATGCTGTGGTCCTGGGTGAGTCGTTTAAGGGAGTTTCGGCGAAACCTGTAAATCCTGCTGTCACCGGCATGCAATACCTGTGCGGACCCATTTTGTGGTTCCATTATCAATATTGCCACTGTAGACCCCATCCCTTCAATATCGTTGGAATGGATTGTTTTGTTAACATCAGAAATTGCTGTTGTTATCGAATCTAAAACATTAAAATGACTGTAATTTTGGGCAAATGACTCACATTCATGGGTGATTGAGTTGACGATTAAATCACTTGCCTCTTTACCTCCGGCTGCCCCCCCGATCCCGTCAGCGACACAAAAAACACCATAATTTTGATCGTACCAACTGGTATGAGAATCCTCATTTTCTGACTTTGTCGCACCTTTTTGGCTGAGGGCAGCACTGTGTTCAATACTGAACGGGGAATTTAATAGAGATGTTATAGGATTCATCTATTGGGATTTACTACTTTCAATTCAGCCGGTTTCCCGGAACTTGTTCGATTATAATTTTTTGTAATTCATTGGGCCCGGATATGTTGACAGAAAGACTCTGTTTATATGTCAATTGCTTCGAAAGAGAATTTTTAGTGTCCCGCTGAAACGATTCTGTTTCAGTCAAGTTATGCCTGTGCTCAAATCTACATATTTAATTTTGGGGAATTATATACTTAACTCCAAAACATACACAATGTGGCGTATGTTTTTATGAAAAACATGACTGGCACCATGTTTGGAATTGCACCATGTCCATAACCATTATTTTCCGATCATCATTTTTGGTGCGCATTTTTCTAGTTTCCACCGCTTTTTTTAACCAGTATAACGCCCCCTTTTTCCAACCCTTTCCATCAATTAAGATGATGATCTCTTTTTCCTCCCAACGCTCAATTGCGTTGAGATAAACATAGGGCAATTTTTCATCTACACTACCGCTAACAGCTTGCCATTTGCACTCTACCCTGCAAAATATATTGTTTTGTGGGTCAGATATTATAAATTCACTCCTACTTAAAGACTGGGAAGAAGGAGTTGGTACATGTTCAGTTTCAGCAACTTTATAAATTGATATATATGGTGCATTTTTAATCAGGTATCTCTGTTTTTTTTGTGCTTGTGTTAGTTTTATCCATTCACGATAGGGTATAATATCAAACCCTCTTGGTATTAGAGCGTTGCTAACAACCCCCTCAAGAATTTTCCCAGATTTATTGGCGTTTGAACCTTGACTAGGCATTGTCATCTAACTTTAATGCAAGTGCCATGCACTTTGAAATGTGTTTTGAATTTTTTATATTGTTCACCAAAATAAAAAAACACCTGACCCCGTGTGTTGTTGCTGACCACCTTATGATCGGTGTTCCAAAAACTAATACGATGATGGGTCAAGCACAACCCATTACAGCGGGCGATGATTGCCTGAAACCAACGTGTTTCTGTGGCGTTATTAGTCAAAATAATACCTGATTGTATATGCCCTGTCTTGTATTCATTTAGATACTTATTGACACAATCAATGATTAACTTGGCTGAGTAGGGTGGGTTCATAAAAACAGAGACCCGTTTTGCTACTGCCCAGCTTTGATTTAACCCATTAGTATCCTCATTAAAATAATATTTTGCTTTTACGATTTTATTTGCCTGCGGACTTGAAAAAGGATCCAATATAATCTGTCCCATCACTGATTTCGCACTTTCTATATACTCTTCTGGCGTGAACCAGGCATCGCTCTTTCGATTATGACTAGGAGTGCGTCCGATATAGCCAAGACGATTTTTATTGGCTATACTCCTAGTCACTGGATTAGGACATGAGCGATGATTAAATGTGGATATGGTATTGTCTTGCATTAGATGAGTTCCTGATTTAACGCCTTTATTATGATAGATTATATCAGGCGTCTGTTGGAGTCAAGTATGTATATAATTCCCTAATTTTGATATATAATCCCTTTACTGATCACGAATAGCTGTTGCCATTTTAGATACATCAGTTTGAGATTGACTGTTTAATTCCAATATTCCAAATGTTGAAGGATTTCGAGATTTAAATCCCGGGGAGGATGAAATCAAGGTTTTTTTATCCCGATCAGAATCTGCAACAACAATATTAAATCCCAACTGATACTCGGGGAAAAAATTTGCTTCCTTCTCATTATAAGGAGTATTAAAAAATTGTTCGTCAGAATCGGAATAAAGGACTCTGTTTTTTCCCATTGATACGGTTTTATTGTTGTAGAGCACCGGGAATGGAATTTCTATTTCCAAAGTATAACCATCAACTGATTTCGATGCGGCTGTTTTTATTTCCCGATTTAAATCTGTACTCATTAACGGTATTGATACTGTGGTTTCAGGGGAATTTTTATCAAAATCACCCGGATTTACAAGTAATAAAAAGTCATCGCCGGACATAACACTTTCTGTAAAATCTTCAGACAACTGTAAATCCAGCCACAGTTCAATATGATCACGATCTTTAACACCGGCCGTCACATTTGTTTCGCTGAGATCTAAATCAAAAACCCGAAATGCCCAATAAATATAATCTTTATTCCACGCACTATAGTATTCGCATGAAATTGTGTCATTGACAGATTCTTTTTCTGTCAAATTTGATGTTGTTGACATTACAGCCGGTTCTAAATGTTGCCAATCTTTCAGATTACCATCAACCGATATCAACTGATTGGATTGATAAGAAACAAATCGTGTTAATTCAGTTTCCGAATTCCTCCATCGTAATAAATTCTGCGGCAATTTTTTTTCTTTGTGAAGATTCATATAAGACATAAATGAATCAATGACAATTCCCCCAAATGCATTTTGATTGGTGTAATGATTTGTAACTAACTGAAGTTGCTCTTCCATTGATTTCCAGCCTTCTTCATAAAATGTATTATGTCGAAAAAAATGAATACCATCGGCGAAATTTCCAGTTTGATTTGCAATTATCGTTTTTTTAGATACCTGGTTTGCAAATTTTATACAGTTCTCAGACGAATTAATAATTGAAAGGGCGTTATCATAATAATCTGATAAAATTGTGTAATCAACAATAGAAATAATCTCCTCCAATAACTTCAAATCTGTATTCATTTCACGTGAAAGCATGAAACTTAATTTGAAATTCTGACCTGGGAATGTCGCAATAAGACCGTTGATTTTTTTTAGCAAAATTAATAAGTTTTCCTGAAACGCCTTGTCACCAGCGATTTGAGCTGACTGATCTGCATTGAGACCAATTAATAAGCCTTCTATTTTTTGAGCATCCCGGGTTAATTCGTTAAACTCCAATATGCTGCGTATTTGCCGATGTATTTCAGAATGTAAGTCTTTTGATGACCAATCCTCTTTGATCATGAAGAGATTTGGAGAAATCTCCTTAGTTTTACATTCATTCAGGAACTGGATTAGGAGATTTTCGTTCCGTGAATCTTTAATAAAATAATGATCCGGATTATGGGTTAAAACAAATACAGTATCAATTGCAGCTGTTTCACATAATGAAAATAAATGACGCTTTATGATCGGATATAAAACGGGATTTACATCTCTGATTATTAACCCTCGGGAAAGTACAGCATTAGACTCTGCTTCAGGATAGATTACATCATTGCCTATTTTATCTGACAGGAACATTAGGTCATCTATATAAACAACACCTTTTCCGATATTGTTAAAGGAAAAATTCAGGGAAATAACCTGACTTACGTCGTGCTCGGTTTTGACTAAATCTAAAGGGAAAATTATTTCCTGCCACTCTCGCGTGATTCCCTTAGGCAAAAAATACTCAGCCTGACCTAATGATATTAGCTGGGAATCAGATTTTTCGTTTTTATTGGTCACAGTTACTTCGAAGCTTTCATTCCCGACAGTGCCTTTTACCCAGAGTGAGAGCGTTGCGTATTTTTCAAGATTAAGCTCGTCGAACCGATAGATTAAATCACACATGCCGGCGATCTTATGATCATAAGATACTTTCATGGACATACCACGCTCGCCCTTGAAATATTCAAGACTCTTTTTCGGGAGGATAAAATTCGGAGACTGTGCTGCAATTTCAATCCCGTTATTCAATGATAAATCGTTAAAATCGTCAATCAATTTATGACTGTTATAATGAATTATTTCAGAAAATAATTTTGAGATGTCATGTCTTAATCTGTCCATGCTACCGGTTTTCACCGGTAATTGATTTAACCTTTCCCCCAATGCTGATATTTCAGCAAAAAACAGAAGCTGATCATCCTTGATATCATGTTTGTTTAACGATTTCGGATAGTGATTCTGCAGATATAATAACTCTTTTCGGCATAGAGATTCAATCCAGATGATATCGTTTGTTGTAATACTTGATACGGAAATGTCCTGATAATTTTCAAAAATATTCCAGGCCAGATCAAAGTCATTACGATTATATCCTGAGAACGGTATTTTTTTCAAATGCCCAAACATATATGTATCTAAATCCCGTCTCAGTTCAGGTTCGGATTTTAAGTCAAAGTCCTGGAGGATCGTATTTCTAAAATCAACCATATCCTGAATATTATTTCCTTTTTGGGTAATAATATTTTCACTTATACTTACGATGTGTTCATACACCAGATTCCCGAGTTTAGACAGATAAAGGAGACGGGTCGACTCAGCCAAACCGGCCTCTGTAATTACCTGGATTCGATGATAAAGAGCAGCCAGGCTGATTAACTGCTGTTCATTTGCAGTGCCCTGTAAAACAGTCTTAAATTCCGCAATCAAACCGGAGGATTGATTTTGTAAAAAAGAGTCAATAAACTGATAATAATCCTCTGATCTATTCAGCACATCATCAATAAAAAATTCATTCGGCTTATTTGCCTTTATCTGTTTCAAAGAGAACTTCAGAAACTCGATTGAATCCTGTGGATTACGATTCGCGATCATCGCCATGCTTTCATACCAGGGATCCAGTTTATACCGATAATTATAAATCTGATTCAGTTTATCCGAATCATTTCTTAATGAATGAACTCCCATAAAGCCCAGCACGAAAGTCAGTGTCAAAAAACTGTATCTGAGAACCTTCATTGTCCAGTCAAATCGTGACGGAACCGGAATGAGATTTGTAATCGGTGTATCAAATGATTCAGAGGTATTTCCCCGAGATTTCAGGCGGGATAATTTTCGTAAATTTTTTGAAATTTCACGGCGACATCCAACGACATTTGAATACCGGCTTCCGGGATCGGGGTGAAGCATTTTTTCAAAAATTTTCAGCGTTCCGGAATCAAACGGGTGATTTAATTTCGGCACCCACCACTTTGCCCCCTTTTTCTTTACCCATGAACTTCGTTTAACACACAATTTTTCCCAGTTTGATTCCGGCAGTCTCCATGGATAGGCAGATTGTCCGTTTAAGGTTTCAAACAAACAGAGCCCCAGACTGAATATATCTGTTCTGACATCGCCTCTTTCACCGGTTATAATGATTTCCGGTGCCATATATTCGGGTGTTCCGGGAATTGCACCATTTGTACTCTCACCCGTATTATCCTTAGCAATTCCCAGATCCAACAGTATGGGAACATCATCATCGTTTATGAATAAATTATCCGGTTTAACATCTCGATGAATAAACCCATTCTTATGGCAATGCTCAACGGCTGACAGGTATCCCAGAAACCACCTGAGACCTCGTTCGACATCAATTTTATAGTCGTTCTCCACATCTTCAATTGCATTTTTGAGAGTCATTCCCCGGAGATATTCCATGACTAACAAAGGTGGACGCTGAATGGTTACATCCATTTGATTGTGGTCTGAGGCGACGTCAATGAATTTTACAATATTTTTATGTCGTAAAGATTTTAATATTTTAGATTCATCATTTGCTCGTTCTATAGCTGATTTACGTTTTGAAAAAGATGCATTTTCTGTTCTCTTACTTACTTTTTGAGGGAACAGTTCATCCTTCAGGCTCTTCATTACAACACTGTCACCGTTACTTAATTGTCTGGCTTTATGAACATCTGCATGTCCTCCCGTTTCAACAATCTTTTCCAGATATTCATAATGATCATTTGAACCAATAACCACATTGCCAAATTTTTTGTCAATAAGCTTTGCATTGACTAACGATTCCAGGCGATTAATCGTCTCATTAAGGGCTTTTGGTTGACTTAACATTTTCAAAAGAATCCGGCTGAGTTCCGGTAAACTTGATAATAATAATTCTTTATCGAGTTCCGGTAACGTAATGTCATCGTTATCTGAATATTCATGTGCATGCCTGCGAAAATGTTTCAAATAGTCTGACGACAAATTATCAGGCGAAAAAATAACGATCAACAGTTCGGCAACTCTCCTGATATCCTGCAGCTGATTCTGAATCAGTGACTCATCAGAGCAGCTGTTCAACGTCGAATGCCTAATCAAAATGTCATTATTGAGATGCTCGAAAATAACAATTGAATGATGTGTCAGATTCCCGTGATAAAGTCGAAGCGAATGAATCATTTTAAGTTTGTTCAAAATCGCCTTTAAGACATTGAGAATATCTATAATATGATTTTGCTTAATGTGATTTTTAATAAAATCAGGTAAGAAAGTATGGTTTGTTATTGGATCAAAAACCGCCCATGATTTGTTTGTTTTTATATCAGTAATGACCGATTGCGGCAGTCTCAGGTGATTCTCAAGTTGCTTAACAGATGTCAGTTTTTTGAGAATTTTCGTCCGATCATCTAAATTTGAATCGGTTACATCCTCTAAAAAAACTATTTTCGGATTACTATGGTTTTTATTTAGAATGATTGACATCACCTTTGCCGCATCATTCTGAATTAATTGATAATTCGGATAGCAATCCTTAACACGGTCCAGTAAGTGATCTAAACGACTTGCTTTGGATAAACATTTATTTATAAATTGAGCGTTTGCTTTTTTACCAGTTTCAGAAACTGCCCGACTATTTTTTACCCGGACCTGAGTTAACAGCTCATTGAGACCTTCCAGTACGTCTGAAAATGTTCTATAACGACATTCCCGCACCCAGGCAAACCCCGCCTTAATATGGTGAATTAGTTCTTCATTCATACTCTTTACAGTTTCACCATCATAATCTACCGGTTGATTGAAACCGAATGCTGCTGTCGGATAGAATTTTAGAATTTGACCGAGACTGAATCGCTGGGTCCGTTTCCTGGCTAAGCAACGTGTTACAAACGTCCTTAGCTTAGGATTATTCTGGAAAACTTCATTCGAAAAATCAGTATTTTCTTCATTGTACGATTTTGCCCACTCTAATAATTCCAGAGGCGTATATGTCTTTAGTTCCGGAATCGGATTTTTACCGGTAATTGTTTCGTAAAAACACACACCAAAACTAAAGATATCCGATTCTTCATCCCCCCTGTTTGATGACGAATAGAATAATTCAGGGGCTATATAACCATAGGTGCCCGCAGCTAATCCGGAATCTGCTGTGGCTGTACCGTCTTTTTCAGTGGCAATTGAAAAATCTGTCAACTTTAATGTTCCGTCATCACATATGAAGATATTGCTCGGTTTAACATCTCGATGGATAATCTTTTTTTCGTTTATTCTGTGAGCATAGTGAAGTGCCTTTGCACATTGGATAAAAATGTTTATTGCATCTTCGAGGGGCACATTGTTAACACGGCTTAATTCTTCTTTCAGAGTATTGCCGTTGAGCCACTCCATGACAAGGAAATCACGGACAATCCCACTCTGAGTTGCTCGAATACATGACGTGGCAGAAACAATACTCTCATGCTTGAGATTGATTGGGTAGGCTTCTTTTTTGAGAGATGCGTTATATTTCAATCGTTTTAATGCAACTCTATTACCTGTCTGCTTATCTTTTGCCTCAAAAACATCACCGAAACTACCGGACCCGATACATTCACCAATGCTGAAAATTTGTTCGATATCGATTACAGACATAATTTTGGAATGGATAACTGAAATAAAATTAGATTGAAAATTTTTTTACGCAGATTGAGTACTCTATACCCGATTGAACTCATCAACCAGTAATTAAATTATTACTGATGTCAATACCCTTAACTTACATTGTTATAATAACTAACTAAACATGTTGGAGAGCAAAAAGAAAACACTAATAAATAGAATCGGAAATTTGTCAATCCAATCTCATCAATACCTGGACAATTGTTCAGGTATTGAGCAGATTTTTGAAAACCATTAATGAAATACACTTAACAAATTTCCAGTTAAAACTAATTGCGGAGACGTGATGACACAGTAGATTACAATTCTTTTCAATCATTCAGCCGCACCTTAATTTACGAACATAATTATCCGGCAAATACCAGCGTTGTCACACGAATGAACAGTCATATTAGAAATTTTTCAATCATTGCTCATATCGATCATGGTAAGTCCACATTAGCCGATCGATTTCTACAATTTACAAAGAGTATTGATGAGCGTAAATTTCAGGATCAGCTTCTTGATGATATGGATCTGGAACGAGAGCGGGGAATAACAATTAAATCGCATCCGGTAGTCATTTCATATACAGCAAAATCAGGAGAAACATACTCACTGAATTTCATTGATACTCCCGGTCATGTAGATTTCAGCTATGAAGTCAGTCGAAGCCTTGCAGCCTGTGAAGGTGCCCTGTTACTAATTGATGCATCCCAGGGAGTTCAGGCACAAACTGTTGCAAACGTAAATTTGGCCGTCAAAGGCAGTCTCACTGTCATTCCCGTTATTAATAAGATTGATTTACCTGCAGCGGATATTGATTTATGTACTGAACAGTTAGAAGAAATTTTGGCCATCCCTGCCGAAGAAGCTATTTTAGCCAGTGCCAAAGACGGTACGGGTGTTGAAGAAATATTCGAAGCAATTATTAAGCGAATTTCACCGCCGGAGGTTAAGAATGATGATTCGATAAAAGCCTTAATATTTGATTCTGTTTATGACACCTACAAGGGCGTCATAAATTATGTCCGGATCGTTTCCGGACTTATTCGCCGCAATACCATGATCCGCTATTTCAGCACAGAGATTGTTTCTGAAGTTAAAGAAGTCGGAATTTTTTCGCCACAAATGACTCCAGTAGACGAATTAAGTGAAGGAATGGTAGGGTATGTCATTGCAAATATCAAATCTCCTGACGATTCCAAAATAGGTGATACGATTACCAACCAGAAAAATCCATGCACAGAACCGCTTCCCGGCTTCAAGGAAATCCAGCCGATGGTATTCAGCGGGATTTATCCCATTGATACCGCAGATTATGAAATGCTCAAGCAGAGTATGGCCAAGTTACGATTAAATGACTCTGCATTTATTTTCCAACCCGAAACCTCTGCGGCATTGGGATTCGGCTGTCGCTGCGGATTTCTCGGACTGTTACACATGGAAATCATCCAGGAACGTCTCCGCCGTGAATATAATATGGATATTATTGCAACGTATCCAAGTGTTATCTACCATGTCTATATGAAAGACGGCAGCAAGTTAGAAATCGACAATCCGCTTCACTGGCCGGACCCAACACTTACCGACCGAATAGAAGAACCCATGGTTAACGCCAGCATTATTTCTCCAACAGACTATATTGGTCCTGTAATGAACCTTATAATGGAGAAACGAGGATTAAGTTCCGAAACGAATACAGTTGATCAACATCATGTTTTAATGACTGCCGAGCTGCCGCTTCATGAAATCGTTATTGATTTTCATGATAAATTAAAAACAATTACCCGAGGTTACGGAAGTATGGATTACGAACCGGGCGATTATCGTGCTGCCAATTTGGTAAAAATGGAAATCAGAGTTAACAATGAGCCGGTAGATGCGTTTACGACTATCGTTCATCGGGAACATGCCCACAGCCGTGGGAAATTACTTGCACAAAAGCTTAAAGACATTTTACCCGGTCACCTGTTTCAGGTTGCTGTCCAGGCGGTGGTCGGCGGCTCTGTTGTGGCCAGAGAAACTGTCAGGGCTCTTAGAAAAGATGTAACCGCAAAATGCTACGGCGGAGATATAACGAGAAAGCGGAAATTGCTGGAAAAGCAGAAAGAGGGAAAAAAGAAAATGAAGCAAATTGGTAAAGTCAGTATTCCGCAAGATGCGTTTGTTAAAGTCCTAAAGACAAATCAGAATTGATATGATACAACTCCTGGCTAAATTTATATATAATGTATTCATTTTCGTCGTTTGGCCGTGCCAATTGCTTTTCAATGAATTGTTTTTGAGCAAACGACGAAAACAAAAACGTGACCTTGGGTTATTATTATCTCAAATCAACCATCGGTTAACCTGGGATAGAGATATAATTTCGATCCAGCAAAACAGCCAATTACTAAATCTAAAAACTAAGATTGAAACCCTGTCCGGCAATAAGGATACCGATCCGAAATCCCTAAGTGATTTTATCAGCAATACAACCGAAGAATTACAGAAACTGCTGCCTCAGACTAAATCACACATTAAAGATTGGCTTGAATTACTTGTGGTTGTTTTCGGGGTTGTAATGGGTGCAAGAGCACTGTTTTTGCAACCCTTTAAGATCCCGACAGGCAGTATGCAGCCAACCTTGTTTGGAATCCACTTTGACTATGATGATAAGATTGAAGACCCGAATATTTTTAAAAAAATTTATGATTACGCCAATGAATCGTATCGATACACCAATGTCATCATTGAAGAAGACGGATATTACAAAGGAATAGAACGTAAGAACCCATTTTATTTTTTCCCCTACTGCAATGTAAAAATAGGCAATAAATCCTATAAAATTCCTGGAGAAAGAGAAAACGTCCTGAAGTATTTAGGAATTTACAGGAAAACTCATTATGGCGAAGAAGAATTTAATTATTTCAGAAAAGGACAAGTACTGTTAAAAGGGAAACTGATTTTGGGTGATCATTTATTCGTGGATCGGGTCCGTTTTAATTTTACAGAACCTAAACGCGGCGACATTACCGTTTTCATCACCGACGGTATAACTGATACAATGGGGAAATCATTAAGGGGACGGTATTATATTAAGCGATTGGCGGGATTGCCGGGAGATACACTTCGAATATCTGATCGGAAGTTATATGTAAAAGAAAAGAATGATCACAGATTCAAACTGGTCGATGGATCAATTCATCCTTCATTTGAAAGGCTTTACAGCTTTAAAGGTGGGTACCGGGGTTATAGTCATTCGGGATTCAGCCGATTTTTGAGAAATAACACAGACACCTGTAAATTGGAAGATGATGAATATTTTATGTTAGGAGATAATAGTGAAAACAGTCAAGACAGCCGTTATTGGGGGATAGTACCCCGCAAAAATATCGTTGGCAGAGCGAATATTGTTTATTGGCCATTTTCCCGGCGATGGGGGTTCACGGATAAAGCAGAACCTGAAGAATTTGATTCGCCCCCTTCCCGGCATAATCAAGTTATAAATTAAAATCCAATATTATTCAAAATAAAAGCAAATGACAATGGTAAGAAGTAATACCAAATTTCTAATTGTCCGGCACGATATTCTTCCTATTTATTTCAGTTTTTGCACACTTAAACCTCAATGGACCGGGACATCTCAAGCGTCCGAATGAATTCAACTGTGATTCATGTCAATTGATCAACCTGATAATCAAGTTTTTCCAACTGTCCCCGGACATATCAGGCTAATCATTATTCTGGTTTTTCTGAGTATTGGAATAGTGATCTATAAAAAGACATTGGACGATCAATTTCACTTCGATGATCTTCATGTATTTGCGAGTTTATCCTTTGAACACATCGTCCAAAAATGTAAACATCCAAATCGCTTTTTCCCACACCTGAGTTTTCTCTTCAATCGATATTTGCATGGATCTAATGTATATGGATACCATATTCTCAATATTCTCATTCATATCGTTAATGCCTGCCTGGTTATGTATGTCGTCTATCAATTAAATCTACTGTATCCCGGGGACAAAAATAAGGAAAAATCATTTCAACAGGGAATGTTACTATGTGTTTCAACTGTTGCCGGGTTACTTTTTTTAGTCCACCCTCTCGCAACCCAGTCAGTTTCCTATATCAGCCAACGGTATACATCGATTGCAGCATTTTTCTATTTACTCTCAATAATCTGTTATATCAATGCACGAATAATCTACAAATCTCAAGGTCTCTTTACCGCCCGATCTCATCTTATGTGGTACCTACTGTGTATTTTAACTGCAATCTGTGCAGTACTGTCAAAGGAATATGCAGTCACCCTTCCGGCAATAATCATTTTGACAGAGTGTTTTTTTATTCAACCTGATTTTCGTGAAATTAAAAAACGACTGGTCTATATCGCACCGATATTCTCTTCCTCCCTTCTCATCGTTGTTATCCATTTTAATCTCTTTCAAATACCAAATGAAAGTGGATCATTGACGCAGTCCATTACCTCAGCAATTGATCAGCACTTACCACGATGGGCCTCTGATGAAATACCAAGACATGTGTATTTTCTAAGTCAAATACCGATTATTGTTACGGTATATCTGAAGTTATTCTTTTATCCGTGCCGACAAAATATTGATCATGATTTTCTGATCATCGATTCGTTTTTTAATATCAATGTACTGATATCAATTTCAGTAATAATTTTTCTTCTGTTTCTGAGTATCCTTTCCTTCAGAAAATTGCGACTCATCTCATTCGGAATTTTATGGTTTTTCATAACGATTTTCCCAACGTCGTCGATTATTCCAAATTCAGAATTTGTCTCTGAACATCGAACGTATTTGTCCATGACAGGCTTAATCTTTTTATATATTGAGTTCTTCAGACAAAGCCGTTATAAGCGTATATTTTTAACACTCTCAATTTGCCTGATTGCTATTCTGGGATATTTGACAAATCAACGAAATGACGTTTGGGAAAATGATATTGCACTGTGGCAGGATTCGGTAAAAAAATCACCGGACAAAGCAAGACCCTGGTTTGCTTTAGGTGTCGCATTTGAAACGGCCGGGCAGTTTGAAAAAGCGAAACACTCTTATGCAACATCAATTAAAATATTTCCGGATTATGTTCTTGCCCTCAATAATTTAGGCAATATTTATCAACACTGCGGTGATCTGAACGCCGCTGTCAAATTCTACAATAGAGCAATCGAACTTAATCCTGATTATGCAGAAGCCCATTATAATCTGGGCTTAATTTATAATAAACAAAATAAGTTGGCTCAGGCATTGGAAAAAACACAAAAAGCACTGGCATTAAAACCAGGATATGTCGATGCAATTTATAATTTGGGTTTCATCTATGAAAAATATGGCCGTTTACAGGACGCAATTGACCACTATAAAACGGTCTTGAAATATAACAATTCTCACGAGGCAACGCATTATAATCTGGCGATCCTTGCGATTCGATCTGGAAACACAGACATTGCAACTTTTCATTTACAGCAGGTTGTTACAATAAATCCAAAGCATATCCACGCTAATATTGTGTTAGCAAATCTATATCTCGATACCGGTAACCTGTCTGCAGCACTTAAACGGACGAATCAGGCAGCAAACATTTCATCCGGACATAATGCAGATACACATATGCAGATTGGCAGATTATTTGAGAAAACAAATTTTAACGATGCTGCGATTAACGAATATAACCTTGCCTTAAAATACAATCCGAAAAGCACAAAAATACATAACTGTTTAGGAATACTTTACAACAGGATGGGAAATGAATCGATGGCACTGCATCATAAGAAGTTATCCAAAACGTATCATCATGACACGAAAGAGTGATCTACATTTTTACTATCTGGAAACATCTTGAAAACACCCGGTTTTCTTATTACCGGATTCTAACTAATCAGCCTCATCATCTGAATCATAATCGAAGTTCTTATTCTTGTGTGCTTTGCTAAATATTTATTCATTAACAGTCGATTCAGTTTTATCTGCTGTTCCCTCTTCAACGATCGGATCAGTTTCAGAAGATTTTTCTTCAACAGCGGAATCAGCAGCCGTTAGTGGTAAGATTGCATTTTTAAATTCCGGACCTGAAACAATTTCCAGTTTGGCCAGAATAGATTGTACTTTTTTCTTCAATACATCATCGTTGGATGATGCCAGAATATCGTTTAGTAATGTAGAGGCTTCTTCAAATTTGTCCGTTAATATGTTGCATAAAACCAATTGAAATTTAGCCTGTTCCAGGAAATAAGGCAGCTTTGCAGCATTTTGCGAATCATTGATAACAGTGGTGAACTTGTTTCTTGCTTCAGCAAAATTATGTTGTGCCAGATAACAGTTTGCTTCAGCAATTTTAGCTTTTATAGAAAACGGTTGAGCATCCGGATATTTACTATAAAAATTTTTGAATCCAGAAATTGCATCAATATACTTTTTCAGGCTGAAATCAATTGATGCTTTATAAAATTCAGCGTCTATAACAGCGGATGTATCAGAATAATCGGCAATAATATTATCCAAAATCTCTCTTTTTTCTGTCGCTTTTTTCTCTAATGATGCCTGGTCAGAAGAATCATCGAGTGATATTATCATGGCTTTCTGCAGTTCTGCATAGGCTTCGGCAATATGTAAATCCCGTTTATTTTTATTCACAATTGTCATTGTTGTAATGATAATTCCGACAATAACAATTATAATAATCGGTAAGATTAAGGGTTTAATATTGAGTATAAAACGCTCAAGTTCCAACTCAAAATTAAATGGTTCATCCGGAGCATTTCTTGTTCCTGCTCCAACGTTATCAGGCGATGCCATATAGGTTCTCCATACTGATTTAGATTTTAAGTTTTAGTCCGAATACGTAAAAGAATAGATTCAATTTATAAAATAACAATCGCGACGACTATATATCAACATGAACTCTGACGCCACAACGATAAACCCAAAACCTAATTTACGGTTAATACAGTTTGGACGCGGCATCGTCGGGATATTATTTCTTTTTTCTGCAGTATCAAAATTAATGTCTGTCGGGCAATTCGAAATTATAATCCTGCAACAGCATATTATTGATAATAGATTAATTGCAGCCTATCTGGCACGTGGCGTAATAATACTTGAGTTATTTCTGGGCCTGTCGTTCTTCCAAAATCGATACCTGAAGTCCCTTATTTATCCCGCTACATTTATCGTGATCAGTCTATTCACACTGCATCTTATCTATTTGATTACCTTCACAGAATACTCAGAGAATTGTGGATGTTTTGGTGAATTAATAAAAATGTCTCCAGCAGAATCTGTTGCAAAAAATATAACTTTGTTAATCATCGTGATTCTTTTGTGGTTAAAAGATGACTGTATAAATTCTAAAAAGGAGAAACCTCTATTATTAATTTCGTTCGCACTTTTACCAATCATCATCGTGTTACTGGCATTCCCCATAAATATTATAACAAAATCAACCGTGGAAGAAGCAACCGTTTCGGATAATTCAAACGGCAGGGGCAGAGAAAAAATATCCAAATTTTCAATTTTCAACCAGACGAAACCGGACGGCACATTAATTGAATTAACAACGGATAACTGTTTAGCAGCGTTTTTCAGCTTAGAATGTGATCATTGTAAAGAAATTTCAGAAATCATGGGCGATTTGAGCCTGCGCATTCCAGAAATGCGGATGTACTGCATGTTCTTAGGAAAAGAAGAACAAGTCGCTGGTTTTTTTGAAGAAACGTATTCCAATTTTCCTTACCTTGTTATCAACCCATTTGAGTTTTTTAATTTCATTGGGAATGCACCACCACGAATTTATTCATTGTCAGACGGAGAAATTTTGAAATTTTGGGATCTCGATGATTTTGATATTGATGAAATCGAAAATCACGTTAGATCAATGTCTCAATAGAATTTAAGAATTACAGATTTATAAAAATCTGACCCAAAATATGCCGGATCCATTTCCGAACAGTGTATGCAGCAGCCAATAATACGTTCATGTCATCGCCTTCGATACCTTTCAGGAAATTTCCGGATAATCTGAAATATTCTTGAGACGTCCTGTTACCAGTTCAATTACTGCTCCTGGGCGGACGCCTCTACTTGTTTCCATGTCTGTTAATACTTCAGGCAATGTATGTGCGACGCAGTCTCACACCGTCGGCTTCCGCAATTTTCAGACAGTCTTCAGCAATCTTATGACGAAAATGAACCCGGTCTGATGGGTCACAGGGAAAATTCCACAGACACTCTGATTCACCACTGAAATACTGCCGATAAGGATTTTGAACCCAGCCTTCAACTGCTGTCTCATCTCTATAATCACACAACGGCTTTAACAGCAACAAAGACACCATCAAACGAGTTCTCGCCGCAGGACGACCAAAATCCGTGTAATACTTCGCCAAATAAACCTAATTTAATCGAGGATCATCTGGAAAATTTACTAATAAATCGTATTCAGGCCCCATTGTAGCAAATATTTTTCGCCAATGGTTCTGACAATCATCGAAGAAAATAAGATCAGGTGTTGCCTTTCTTGAAAACCAGGAATCCCGTTTAATTTCATCTTCAAGTTGCCCTTTTCCCCAACCTGAGTAACCAACAAAAAATCGAAAATCTAAAGGGGATAAATTTGCTGTTATAAATCTTTCATTTAATGCATCAAAATCTCCTCCCCAAAAAATTCCGGGCATTATTTCTTTACTGTCGATTTTTAAATCAGGACAGCGATGTAAAAAATGAAGGGTATTTTCCTGCACTGGACCTCCTCTATATAATTGACCCTCCCAATTATGAGTTTTATTCACAACATCAGAAACGTTTAATGGCAAAGGCTGGTTTAGTATTAAACCAAACGAGCCATCTGAATTGTGATCACATAAAAAAATTACCGACCTGGAAAAATTTGGATCCAGCATATTCACAGTTGATATTAGTAATATTCCTGCTTCAGGTGGATTTTTTGGTATTTTTATCATATTTAAACGTATTCAATATTTGATTTGTTCCACGTTCAAAGGCTGAATCAACAGACAGCCAATTTACGTTTCGTGCAGGGTTTTGTTAACACCGTAATTCCCAAGACTGAATAAGGGTTGGATATCTGCCTGAGTATTGTGATATTTAACTCATGAGTAAGATTAAATTTATTCGGTAACGTCAGAGAAAAATTCAGTTCCGTGCATACCATATTATATTTCTATCATAATTTAAATACAACGATCAGCCATCAAATCATTTTAACTAATCTATCTTATTTTGTTTAATGTTTAACGTCATAGCCAAATTAGTTATACAATTCTATCAGTCTCAGGTGACATCATTTCTTATATGATAAATAAATTAGAATCAGAATTAAAAAGAGAAATAGAAGGCGATGTCAAGTTTGATGTGTTTTCTCGCAATGCATACAGCATTGATGCATCAATCTATCAAATCCAACCTGTCGGCATCGTTTCGCCGAAATCAAAATTTGACATTCTGACTGCCAATGAAATAGCTGAATCTCATAACATACCAATAATTTCCAGGGGAGCAGGAACCGGAATTACAGGAGGATGCCTGGGGAACGGGCTGATTTTAGACTTTTCAAAATACTTACATGACATCCAATCCATTGATCTTGACCGGCAGATCGTTGTTTGTCAGCCCGGCGTTGTACAAGACCAGTTAAATAAAAGGCTTGGTGAGCATGGATTCCGGCTTGGACCTGATACATCGACAGGAAATCGAGCGACACTTGGCGGTATGCTCGCGAACAATTCTTCCGGTGCACATTCTATGCGATATGGCAAAATGGCAGATAGTGTCCTGGCGGCAGAAGTGATTCGATCTTCCGGTGCAATAAAACAGTGCGAAACAATAGACAAGTCAATTGATAATGATTCAGAATTCGAATCGCAGCTGAAAGCCTATATCCAATCTGTAAGAGAAAACCTTGCCGGCGAAATAGAGAATACCTTTCCAAAAATCAGAAAACGTGTATCTGGATACAACCTTGATGAAATTATAAATACTGAAAACATAAATCTGGCAAAATTGATTGCCGGTTCAGAAGGAACTCTTGGGATTACATCTGAAATTACACTTAAAATCTTTAGAAACCCAAATTTTTGCTCACTTTATGTCTTGGCATTTCATGATTTAGCAGATTGCCTCGATTTTATACCGGGCATCTATGAATTTGATCCTTATTCGATTGAATTGATTGATGATAAAATCATAAAAAGTGGAAGACAAAGTCCAGCATTTAAGGGAAAACTAAATTGGTTAAACGGAGCCCCCGGAGCTCTCCTGTTAGTTGAGTTTGATTCAGATTCAGAATCTGCTTTAAGCATTAAACGCAGCCAGTTCGAAAACTGTGTTACTAAATACAAAAGCTGTTATTATTTTTTCCAGGCTATAGACAGAACAACGATTAATAACGTTTGGCAGCTGAGAAAAACAGGATTAGGCCTCTTAATGGCAAAACGCTCGAATAACAGGGCAATCGCATTTCTGGAGGACATAACCATACCTCCTGAAAAGGTTAGTAATTTTATCAAAGAATTTCGCAATTATATAAGGGAGTTGGGAAAAGAATCAGGTATTTATGGCCATGCCGGCGAAGGGTGTATTCATTTTCGACCAATGCTGGACCTAAAACAGAAAACTGACACGGAACTTATGTTTCAAATGTTCAATGATATCTCATCACTTGTAAAGAATTACGGGGGGACTTTAAGCGGTGAACATGGCGACGGGATTATACGTTCATGGTTAATTGAAAAAATGTTTGGAAAAAAGATTTATGATTCCTTTAGAGAATTAAAATTTATTTTCGATCCTGAAAATCGAATGAATCCCGGTAAAATTGTTAATCCTCTGGATCCAAAGAAAAATTTACGAACAAACCCGGATCAAATCTATATTGAACTCGATACGATTCAAGATTTTCAACGTGAAGGCGGGTTATCATTTGCAACAGAAATGTGCAACGGCAATGGCGAATGCCGTAAAACCAATAGAGGTATTATGTGTCCATCGTTCCAGGTGACCGGTGATGAACGCGATACAACGCGTGCCAGAGCTCAAAGTCTTATGGCAGTTATTAAAGGAATTATTCCCAATCGTGAGTATACCGGGAAAAGTATGTACGACATAATGGACCTTTGTATCCAGTGTAAAGGTTGTAAAAAAGAATGTCCATCACAAGTGGATATGGCAAAAATGAAGTCTGAATTTCTACACCATTATTACACAGTACACGGACAGCCAATTCGTAACAGGATATTTGGAAACATTGATCGTATCAATCAAATTACTTCAGCAATGCCGAATCTGTCCAACTGGATATTAAATTCAAAATTAAACAAATTTGCGTTAAAAACAATCGGAATCCATCCAGCACGATCGCTTCCGAAATTGTGTAAACAGCCATTTTCTAAATGGTATAAAATCAATCACAAAACCAATGATACTGAAAATGGAAATTCTGTTGTTTTATTCATTGATACATTCACAGAATATAATCACCCTGAAATAGGTATCTCAGCCTACAACGTTTTCAAAAAATTGGGTAAAAATGTAATTATTCCACCGATTCAATGTTGTGGCCGACCACTTATTTCCAAGGGATTCCTGAACAAAGCAAAACGAAAAGCCGAACAACTTTATCTCAGCCTTGCCCCCTATGTGGAGAGAGGGTACGACATTATCGGGCTTGAACCCAGCTGTATTTTTACAATGCAGGATGACTATTTAAATTTGTTAAACCTCAATACTGACAAACTCGATAAATTCAAAGCCGCATGTATCTCCATTGATTCATACCTTGATAAAATTCAAACGAAAAATTCAATTTCAAACTACTTTCGAAAATTGGATGATAAAATTATATTCCATGGACATTGTCACCAAAAATCACTGGAAGGTTCAGAATCATCTATCCGGGTACTCAAGGGGTTGTTAAGAGCCGAAGTCGAAGAAATTAATTCCGGATGTTGCGGCATGGCCGGATCATTTGGATACGAAACCGAACATTATGATTTTTCTCAGAAAATTGCAGAATCAAGGTTGTTTCCCAGGATAAGATCATGCAATAATAGCGATATACTTATTTCAAATGGAATATCGTGCAGACAACAAATAAAACATGGAACACATACTGAAGCAAAACACCTGATACAGATAGTTGAAGAGCATTTACGATGAACACTCCAATTAATTTTCATACCAAACGTTTTAAGGTCTGTTTTTCACTGTCAATATTAGCACATTTGGTTTTGGGTCTGATTATTTTTTTAAGTTTTAATCAAAATTCTGAAACAGTATCAGTACATAATAAGAGAGATGATTCTCAAAAATCAGGGAAAATTCAACACATTAAACCGTATGAAAATAAGATTGATTCACCTAACGAAAAATCCAGAAGTGCAAACGTCATTATTCATCACGTCAAACCGGGTCAGAGTTTTTGGAAAATTGCAAATAAATATAATGTTGAGATTGAATCGATACTCCGGCTTAACAGTCTAAAATCCAATCATATTCTTAAAGTCGGGGAAAAAATAAAAATCCCGGTGAGATAACCGATGGGATGTGTATGACGGCATAATTTTTAAGCAGACAACCAGTATTAATTATCAAATTTTAAAAGGCAGAATCATGATAGATCTCGCAGCATATAAAAGAGATTTTATCAAATTTTTAATTCAATCTAAAGTTCTTACATTTGGGAATTTTGTTACAAAAAGTGGACGTAAAACGCCATACTTCATAAATATTGGCAATATTTCAAGTGGCGAAAGCATTTATAGACTTGGAGAATTTTATGCCAGGGCTATTTACGAAGAACTCGGAACAGATTACGATAATTTATACGGACCCGCCTATAAAGGGATTCCGCTGGTCGTTGTCACTTCTGCATGCTTACATAATTTGTACTCCTGTAATGTCTCATTCACATTTAATCGAAAAGAAGCCAAGAGTCATGGTGAGAAGGGTATATTTATAGGACATCAGCCCCAGAAAAGCGATAAGGTTATTATCGTTGAAGATGTCATTACTGCAGGAACGTCAATCTATGAATCAGTGCCATTATTAAAAAAATCTGCAGAAATCGATCTAAAAGCAGTCGTTGTATCGGTCGATAGACAAGAAAAAGGGTCTACTGAAAATTCAGCGTTATCTGAAATTTGCAAAACATTTGGAATCAAAACATTTGGAATCGTAACTGTGACAGAAATTATAGAATTTCTGTATGAAAACAAAATTGATGGTAAAGTCTACATCGATAAGAATTCCATTTGTAAAATCAATGAATACAGAGAACAATACGGTGCGACTGGTTAATTCATAAAAGAAAATAACTAAACCTGCAAATTAAACTCTGATGCTATATGGAAGAAGTTAATAATGCAGTTGATTCTTAAAGAGTATTTTTATGGATTTATGAATTGGCATAAGGTGGTATTGCGATTGAGAATTTTCATAATTTTATGATCACGCACAAAAAATGCTGTGCGTTTCGCATCCATTTTTTGATATTGTATGCGGCAGAACGTTAATATGATCGCCTTGGGTTGCCTTATCGTTTTTTAGGATCGACGAATTACATCTGGTACAAGATAACGACTGACCAGAGTAAGATGACAGGAAAATTTAAGGGAAAGAAAATGGCTGGAGAATTATAACTCTTGCTTAACCGTTTTACCTATATCTGCAGGGGATTCGACGACATGAATGCCACATTCCTGCATTATTTCCATCTTTGCCGCTGCTGATTCATCTGCACCTCCGGCAATAGCACCTGCGTGTCCCATTCGTCTTCCAGGCGGTGCGGTTCTGCCGGCGATAAAACCGAAGACAGGTTTAGAAATATTATCCTTAACATATCGAGCGGTTTCAATTTCCATTTGCCCGCCAATTTCACCAATGACAACGACTGCATCGGTATCATTATCTTTTTCAAACAGACCTAATAAATCGATCATATCTGTTCCAATGACAGGATCCCCGCCAATCCCGATACAAGTAGACTGACCTAATCCTGCACTAACGAGTTGATGAACTGCTTCATACGTTAAGGTTCCAGATTTCGAGATAACCCCGATTTTTCCTTTTTTTGCTATAAATCCAGGCATAATTCCTGCTTTTGCTTCCCCAGGAGTAAGTAGACCGGGGCAATTCGGGCCAATGAGTCTGACGCCCTGCTGCTTAACATATTGGTGGGTCTCGACCATATCATTAACAGGTATTCCCTCGGTTATACAAATAATTAATTCAATTCCGGCGTAAGCTGCTTCCTTTATTGCATTCGCTGCAAATGATGCGGGTACAAAAATTATGCTGACATTTGCTCCTGTTTGTTGTTTGGCTTCAATGCACTGATTAAAAACGGGAAGTTTTTCATCAAAAACGGTTTGTCCGCCTTTTCCCGGTGTAACCCCACCGACAACATTTCCACCATAGTCAAGGCATTGTCTTGCGTGAAATGACCCTTCTGAACCCGTGATACCCTGAACAATAATTCTTGAATCTTTATTAAGCAGTATTGACATGATCTATACCCTGACTATTTAGAAATTGCGACTTCAACTGTTTTCTCTGCGGCCTCGTCCAATGAACTTGCGGGAATTATTGCAACTCCGGAAGATGCGAGAATTTCCTTTGCTTCTGTTGCATTTGTTCCTTCCAGCCGAACGACAACAGGAACATTTAAATCCAACACTTTTACCGCTTCAACAATACCATTGGCAACGCGGTCACAACGAACAATTCCGCCAAAAATGTTAATTAATACTGCGGTAACATTCTTATCAGATAAAATGATACGAAAACCGTTTTTTACTGTTTCTACATTTGCACCCCCTCCAACATCAAGGAAATTAGCGGGTTCTCCGCCTTTTAACTTTATGATATCCATGGCAGCCATTGCTAAACCGGCACCATTAACCATACAGCCCACGTTGCCATCGAGTTTTATGTAATTTAAATTGAATTTTGATGCTTCAACATCAGCTGGATCTTCTTCGAAAATATCTCTCATTGTGTTGATGTTTTCCTGTCTGAACAAGGCATTGTCATCAAAATTAAACTTTGCGTCAAGTGCAAAAATCCGGTCATCTTTCGTGAGTACAAGGGGATTTATTTCAGCGAGTGATACATCACTGTTCACATATGATTTGTATAGATCAGAAATTACCTTACACGCCTCCTTTAAAGCATGACCGGTTAATCCAAGACTGGCTGAAATCCGATAAGATTGAAAAGGCTGAAGCCCGAATATTGGATCGATTCGTTCCTTAATTATTTTTTCAGGAGATGAATGGGCAAGTTCTTCAATTTCCATTCCACCTTCTGCAGATGCGATTATTATTGGTTGTGAACTGCTTCTGTCTAATGTAATTGCCAAATAATATTCTCTTGCAATATCTATTGCCTGTGTTATATACAATTTTCTTACAGTCTGTCCTTCACCCGATGTTTGAGGTGTTATTAATTGCATGCCCAATATTGATTTAGCATTGTCAACAGCCGAATTCAGGTCTGGTGAAAATTTAACTCCGCCACCTTTACCTCGGCCCCCTGCATGAATTTGGGCTTTAACGACGACCGCGGCATTATTGGATTCCTTTTGAATTGTTTCGACGGTGGCTTTTACTTCGTCTAAATTATCAATCATATATCCAATTGGCACTGGAATACCATTTGATTTTAAAATTTCTGCGGCTTGATATTCATGGATCTTCAAGATAAACCTCCATATACATAATGTGATTAAATTTATGCTTTTAATGCTTGCAACTGCAACATTGCAACTGTGAACAATGTAGTTATGTATCTAAAATTCAATAAAACAGGACAAAAATTTAGTCTGATATCCTAATAATAACGTCAATGTTACCACTCATTATCGGTAGAATTAACGTTGTATTAAGAGGGTAGGAATGTAAAAAGTTATAAATTTTTTCTTTTATTGATAGACTGTGGAAGTTTGAGGAATATAAAAACAGATTTTGACCTCATGATAAATTAAAAACGGGCAGCCTTAACAGTACATAAATTATTCATTATCAACACTTGATAGGCTAAATCAGGTATAGTAGATTAGTGATCTGATATTCATTGGCGTGATGAAGTAATTTTAATTGTATGTTGATCAATAAGTTAGATACAGGGGGGGGTACATCCAGTCCGGTATACTCACGATATGAGATATTCTAACTTTGCACAAAGGATGACTTAGGATAATTATGGATAAATTTACATATTTATCAAATGTAAACGGAAGTTTCATTGATGATTTATACGACCAATATAAGAAAGATCCACAATCTTTAGAAAAATCCTGGCAGCGTTTTTTTGAAGGCGTTGAGTTTGCAGCTCAAATATCTGAATCCAAATTGGGATCTTTACGTGATAAAGAAGCTGCTGTTATGAAACTTATAAACGGTTATCGCGATAGAGGACATTTGTTGGCAAAGACAAATCCAGTTCGACATCGACGATTTTATAAAGCAGACCTGGACTTGAACCATTTTAATTTAACAGAAGATGATCTTGATTTAGAATTTGAAGTTGGTCATCAAATACGGATCGGACGAGCAACATTAAGAGATATTATTGCTCATCTTAATAATACCTACTGTTCCTCTATCGCTTCAGAGTATCGATATATTCCTGATTCACGTATTCGAATGTGGCTGCATGAGCACATGGAACCGAATGCGAATAAACCAAATTTTTCGATAAAAGAGAAAAAGAGAATTTTAAATAAATTAGCTGAAGTTTGTGGATTTGAGAATTTTCTGCATGTGAAATACACTGGGCAAAAGCGGTTTTCATTGGAAGGGTGTGAATCGTTCGTACCTGCACTGGATCAACTATTTGAACTGGGGTCTGATTTGGGCGTGAAAGAATTTGTAATTGGAATGGCACATCGTGGCCGGCTGAATGTGTTGGTCAATTTATTTGGTAAGAGTTTTGAAACCATGTTTTCAGAATTTGAAGGAAGCACACTTGCAGAGCATATCGAAGGTGACGGGGATGTAAAGTATCATCAGGGGCATTCAGCTGATATCGTTACTGATTCCGGGAATAAAGTCCATTTGAGTTTAATGGCAAATCCCTCTCATCTTGAAGCGGTTGACCCTGTTGTTCTTGGTTCTGCCTGGGCTAAAGGCACCAAATTATTTGATGATGATTTCAGAAAAATTGTACCCGTCTTAATTCATGGAGATGCGGCTATAGCCGGACAGGGTGTTGTTTATGAAATCGCAAATTTATGTCGCCTGGAAGGATATGCAACGGGTGGAACCATTCACATCGTTATTAATAATCAGGTTGGTTTTACGGCGAATAACAGGGAGACTCGATCAAGTTTATACTCTACTGATATTGCAAAAATGATTGAATGCCCGGTCTTTCATGTTAATGCAGATGATGTGGAAGCCGTCGCTCATGCAGTTTCACTGGCTATTAAGCTTCGGCAGAAATTTGCTATTGATGTTTTTATCGACATTTTGGGATATCGACGCTTTGGTCATAACGAAGGCGATGATCCGAAATTCACACAACCTTTACTCTATAAATCCATTGATAATCATCCTACTGTTTTAGAAATTTATTCAAATCAATTAATCGAGGAAAGAGTCATAACTGAAGAAGAAGCTGAGAAAATAAAAAAAGATTTTAATCAGGTACTTCAAAAAAGTTTAAAAGATGCACGTGACAAAAAGCCTGTAATCGAAACTAATTATCTGGGAAGAGAATGGAAACATTTACGTCGGGCAACAAACGAGGATTTTGAGAGGTCCCCGGAAACGGGTGTTGCTAAATCAAGTCTTGATAAAATTGCTAAGGGATTGGCCACGGTTCCGAAAGATTTCTCTATTTATCCAAAACTTCGTAAATTGATTGATCAGCGTAATGCTCTCTATACAGATCAAAAACTTGTTGATTGGGGATTGGCTGAAGCGTTAGCATTCGGCTCATTATTGATCAATGGAATTTCAGTTCGACTATCCGGTCAGGACAGTCGCAGAGGGACCTTTGCTCATCGACATTCAGTCTTAATCGATGCAAATGATGAGTCCAATTTTATACCCTTAAACCATATACAGAAAGAACAAGAACGAATACATGTATATAATTCCCACTTATCTGAGTATGGAGTGTTAGGTTTTGAATACGGGTATTCTCTGGCAATGCCAAATGCATTGGCAATATGGGAAGCCCAATTCGGGGATTTCTCAAATGGTGCCCAGATAATAATTGACCAATTTATTAGCTCATCAGAATCAAAATGGCAGCGGATGAGTGGTCTGGTTATGCTCCTCCCACATGGATATGAAGGCCAGGGGCCTGAGCATTCCAGTGCCAGATTAGGACGGTACCTTGAACTTTGTGCCGATTTAAATTTAATTGTTGTTAATCCTACTACTCCGGCGAATTTATTTCATTTACTGAGACGTCAATTGGTCGGTCCTTTTAGAAAACCCTTAGTCGTAATGACTCCTAAAAGCCTGTTACGTCATAAGCTTGTCAGGTCTGATGTTTCAGAATTGGTAAGAGGCCGGTTCCAAGAGATTATCGATGATACTCAGGCAGACAGGAAAAAAGTTAAACGAGTTATTATTTGTGCCGGAAAACTATATTATGAATTGTTAGCACAAAAAGATGAACTACAGCACAATGAGACTGCAATTGTTCGAATAGAGCAATTTTATCCGATTCCGGAAAAACAGGATGCCCAATTGTTTAAGAAATACAAGCATGTTAAAGAATGGCTTTGGGTACAGGAAGAACCTGTCAATATGGGAGCATGGGATTTTATCAATAAACGTTTTGGTCGGCAGGGTAATCTTCGAGTTGTATCGCGACCCGAGTCAGCGAGCCCGGCTTCCGGCTCATTAATTGTTCATAACGAAATACAAAAGCAACTTATCAATGAGGCATTTAACTAATTAAATCACCGACAATTTAGAGCTGTTTCGTATGACTATTTTGCTATCCTGAAAATATCCCGTCCATAATTCTTCCAACAAGGTAATCAAGGTGCTTGTGATTTGTTTTTTGAATTATGTTCAAGTTAATTTAGGTTCAAGACAATTTAAATTGTATAATTATTAACACAGCCTACTCTCTTGTAATAAGTATATAATTCACTCCCGAATTTCGAATAAGAAATTTAGGCCAATTGTTTCAATATGGAAATATTATACCAAAAAAGAACAATTAAGCTTCAATTTACTTAATATTAATAAGTTACAAAAAAGATAAAGCCAACCATTGAATAGTTTCATTTCCGTACTCTGACAGATCGAATTTGCGACATTGTGGCGTGGGAAGAGATTTTGAACTCTAAATTTTGATAAATTAATTTATCAAAATATAACGGTAAAAAATTTGCATAGTTAAAAACTAATAAATACGTTACCTGAGCAGCCAATTTCGAATAATACCACACGATACCGAATTATGGTAAAATTTATCATGACCAGGTAAAAAACTTTCTTATAAAAAGGTCTTCAAAATGTTTACCAGCAGCAGGCGACTAACAACTATTATCTCACTATGTCTTTTTTCTTATATTGGATTAATTTCTCAGACATTCGCAAATGAAATGCCACAAGATACCATTAATGCCGGAGATACCGCTTTTGTATTGATCTGTGCAGCACTGGTACTTCTTATGACACCTGGTCTGGCTTTTTTTTATGGAGGCCTGGTACGAAAAAAGAATTTTCTGTCTGTGTTGATTCAATGCTTTATTATAATCGGCCTAATAACACTGCAATGGGTTTTCATTGGATATAGTCTATCTTTCGGACCAGGTGAACTCATCAAAGGATATCTTGGCGGCTTTGATTATATTGGGTTAAAAAATGTTGGAATGGATGCAAAAGGTACCATCCCGCATTCCGTGTTTATGATTTTTCAGGGTATGTTTGCGATCATTACACCTGCATTGATTATTGGAGCGTTTGCTGAACGCATACGGTTCTCCGGAATGTGTATTTTCATGCTTTTATGGTCAACGTTAGTTTATGATCCTGTTTGCCATTGGGTATGGGGTGGTGGATTTATGGGTGCAATGGGAGCATTAGATTTCGCAGGTGGTACCGTTGTCCATATTAATGCAGGTATTGCAGCATTAGCCTTTGCCCTCTTTATTGGTAAGCGTAAAGGGTATCCTGAGAAAATTTCACCTCCGCATAATCTACCGTTCGCGGTTTTGGGTACAGGAATTTTATGGTTTGGCTGGTTTGGGTTCAATGCCGGCAGTCAACTTGCAGCAGACGGAATTGCGGGAAATGCGTTTGTTGTTACCCATGTCGCAGCAGCAGCAGCAGTTTTAGCCTGGGCCATATTGGATTGGATAATTAATAAAAAGCCAACAGTACTTGGTGTCATAACCGGAGCAGTTGCCGGTTTGGTTGCTATTACGCCGGCTTCGGGTTTTGTTAATCCGATGGGAGCAACAGTTATTGGATTTGGCTCGAGTTCGATTTGCTACTTTTTCGTTGCCTATCTAAAACCAAAATTAGGTTATGATGATACACTTGATGTGTTTGGAGTTCACGGAGTGGGGGGAATTTGGGGAGCTATAGCAACAGGTTTTTTAGCTGACGAAGCGATTGGGGGAACTGCGGGCAGTGTTGCACAGACAATCATTCAGATAAAATCGGTAGTTATAACAATCGGTTATGCATTTATCATGACATATATTTTACTGTTTATTGTAAATTTATTTATAAAACTCCGAGTATCTGAAGAAGAAGAACTGGTTGGTTTAGATTTGAGCGACCACAGGGAATCAGCTTATACAGTGCTGGACTAGTTAACACTTCATAAAAGATTAATTAATATTTATCGTTAAACAAATTAATAAAATGAGTCCAAGTTAAGGGGCATACTTATGAAATATATTATCGCCGTCATTCAACCGGAAAGACTAGACGAAGTACTGGATGAACTTACAAAAAAAGAAGTTCATCTGGCCACAGTGTCCAACATCATGGGAAGGGGAGTCCAAAAAGGAATTGCGGAGGTTTATCGCAGTCATAAAGAGGCGGGCAGTTTATTAAAAAAAGTAAAACTTGAAATAGCTGTAAATGATGATTTTGTTGACGCAACAATCGAAGCAATAAACAAAGGGGCGAAAACCGGCACTATAGGCGACGGGAAGATCTTTGTCCTGGACCTGAAAGAATGTGTAAGAATCAGAACAGGGGAAAATGGCCCGGCTGCTATCGGATAGATTACAACTATATTGGTATAAGAATCATTCGTATACTTCTAACAATGATTCGGCAGGAAGTAGAAATGTTGATATTGATGGAAAATAAGTAATCAATACCAAAGCAATAAGTAAACATACCAAAAAAGATAGCGATGCAATATATAGTTTTAAGACAGGTTCCTTAAATCGAATGCTGGCAATGAACAGGTTTAATCCAACGGGTGGAGTAATATATCCAACACCCAGATTTGTTAAAAATATAATTCCTAAATGAACTGGGTGTATACCATATTCCAGTGCAATCGGACCTATTATCGGCACAATTAATACAATTGCTGCATAGATGTCAATCATACAGCCAATTATTAGAAGAAATAAATTCAGTGCAATCAGGAAAGAATATTTGCTTGTCATCCTGCTGCTGAAAAATTCAAGCATCCTGGCGGGAACCTCTTCATCAATCAGGTAATTTGTCACTGCCATAGTCATTCCCAGTATTACAAGAATTCCACCGACCAAAACCATACTCTCTCTGGCAATTTTCCCAATATTTTTGAGTTTAATATCCCGACAAATTATGACCTCTGCAATAAAGACGCAAGCGGTTACAATCGCAGCGGCTTCACTGATTGCAAATTTCCCTCCATATATTCCACCCAGGATTATAAACGGTAACGGCAATTCCCATTTAGCCTCCCAAATTGCCTGTCGAACCTCATTAATAGAGAATTTTTGTCTGGAAATATTATGTTTAAGAGCATATGAAATTCCATACATAGACAAAATTACAATAATCATTATTCCTGGTATAATTCCAGCTTTAAAAAGATGATCAATATTCGTTTCAGATACAACTCCATAGAGAATAATAGGTAAACTCGGAGCAAAGAGCAACCCAAGACTTCCTCCTGACGTTACCAGACCCAGACTAAACTTTTTATCATAATTCTCATTTATTAATGCAGGTAACAACAAACCGCCAAGTGCCACTATCGTTATTCCTGAAGCGCCAGTCAATGCGGTGACAAATGAACATGAAATAATCGTAACAATAGTTAAGCCGCCGGGTATCCATCCCAATATTGCCCGGGATAGTTTGAGAAGCCGTTTTGGGGCATCACTGTAGGTAAGTAAATATCCTGAAAATGCAAATAAAGGAAGTGCTTGAAGAAGGGGTTTACTTGCTAATTGATAGAAATTTATTAAAAGAGCCTGTAAATCAATATCTGCATTCTTGTGATTGATAATTGCGGAAAGTCCCATAACTGCAAACAAAGGTGTGCCGGATAGTGCAACTATAAGAATCACAATTCCTAATAAAATCATGACGATTCTTTATTGCTTTGCTTAAAAAATAAATAAATATCCTGAATCACTATGATCAATGTTTTAATTACCAATAAAGAAAAACCAATGGGCAGGATGATTTCAAAAACCCATTCAGGGATTGATGGGGAAACTGAGGATTCGTAGGCATAGGTTCGTTCATCGATCACAAATTTAATACTATACCAGAAAAAAACAGAACAGACACATGCAGAAATAAGACCCGTTATTATCCCCAGACCTGCCTTGACACGATCTGAAACAAAAGTACTGAAAACATCAATAGTGATATGCTTCCGATCGTGAGTAGCAGCACCAGCACCAAATAATGCCAGCCATAAAACAAGGTGACGTGACAAAGGCTCAGTCCAATTGAAGCTTAAATTACTAAAATTTCTGGTTAAAATTGGCAGCAAACCAAGACAAACAATTGAGAATAATATTAGCGAAAACAATACTTCTTCTGAAATTCTGATTATTTTCTTTAATATATTCTCTTCTTTGGTAATACCCTGATCGTCATCTATATCCATAATCAGTTTTTAACACTATGAAAATTAAGTCGTCCTACCCTTAACCGTACTATTTCTGTTTCTGTTTCTGTTTTCGAAATGTTGTCAATGATGAATTCATTAAATCAAGTAACGCTCTGGAAAAATACTCTCCAACTAATGATTCAGCTGCTTTTCTTGAAGTGTGCTGAAATTCAATAGCTCCCTGATTTGTCACATTTACCATCTTTAAACCGTGTGACTTCATTACATCCAATGCATCACTGTTTTGATTTCGGACTGTATTTGTTAAAACTCTGAAATGCTTTTTGCAGATTGATTTTATCTTTTTTTGATAATTGCCAGGCAGTTTGTTCCATTTTTCAGCATCGACAATAAAGGCACCAAAGGTATACATTCCCTTCAAATCCAAATAATAATTAACATAGCTGGACCATTGTAACGACAACATACCAACAGGAGGAGCGATTACGGTCCGAATTAATCCTGATCTAAGTCCCGTTAATACATCACTTATTTGTGCCGGCACTGCTGTAACGTTGCCTGCTCGATACAATGCGTTTCCAATTTCATCATCTTCAAACAGCCAGGGTTTAGACGCTCGGAGGCTCTGAAGATTATTTACCTTATCCTTACTAAATAAATAAACAAATCCTAGATGAGGCCACCCAAGCACTTCAAATCCATTTTTACGACACTGACTTTCCAATTTCGGACTCACCTTTTTGAAAACAGAATCAAATTCTTCATAATTTTTAAAAACATTAGGAAGTTGCATTACTAATGAATCCTTGCAGAGTTTAGATAGTCCAGCTCCGGTAAAGCCTGCTCCCTGCAATTGTCTTATACGAATCTTTCGCAATACAGTTAATTCATCACCTTGAATGCCACCCGGGTAACATTTCAATTTAACATCACCATTTGTGACTTTTTCAACTTCATCCGCGATTTCGTTGTATGCCTTTATCCAAACACTACGATCGGGTGCCAGTGTTGCAATTTTGAATTTATACTTTGCAGATTTTTTCGCAAAGGCGTCAGGCTGAATAACAAGAGAGAAAATAATACAAAAAATAATAGAAGGTAATTTCTCAAATCTAAGGTCTGACAGTTTCATAATATAGTTTCCTGACTAAAATAAATCTTCTATATTTTCAAGTAAGTAATTAGCACGTGAAATCGCGATTTCATTAGACAATCGAATATCTGGCCGTATTCCTGCGTCCGTATTTATTACTTTATTTAAGGTTTCCGTAAAAAGTTTGTCGTCCAGAGTTGCTCGTGCATAATACTCTGCAAATGTTACCAGGGGGAGTAAACTTCCTTCCCCTGAAATTCTCATCGCCTTTTCAAAATGCGACTTACTTTTTACTAAATCTCGTCCAGAATTTCTGGGTTGAACTGCAAAATATATTCCATAAAATATATGGATTGCTCCATTCTTATATTCGTCATCAAGCTCTAAAACTCTATTCATCAATACGAATGCTTTTGGAAGGTCCGCGATTGCCTTCATCGAATCTATGTTTGTTAAGATCCAACCCATCCATACAGAAGCAGTTGTAAACAAGTAGGGAATATCTTTCTTATTTAATTGTTTAACTGTTCTTTCCAAATCTATAACAGAAATTGCATGGAGATCATCCACATACCCTTTATTCTCAAATAAATGGAAACCATGTCTTTTCCCAGTTTCAAACAGTTTTTTAGCTCGATCCAGATTCTCTTCGTCAATTAAAAAAGCCTGACAGTAAGTATTATACGCATTTGCAGCGGAATATAACAGATCTACATTCCGGGGATCTGATAATACTAAACTATCCAATAGAATTAAGATTGTTGGAACACCCTGTCTTATTGTTTCAGGATCATTATAACATTCGATAGTTTCTACAATATCTCCAACCACATCTTTCAAAGAAACACAAGACATGTTAAATATTGATAATAATACAATTCCTGCTATGAAAATATTCTCTTTTTTAATATTTATCATGGCTTTTACAGATTTTTTAAGAATAAAAACTTTACTCTATGAATCTATGCACGGGGAAAATCTATATTAATACCTGATGCCCAAGACTTCAAAGGAATATCAATTCAAAGGTTATGTGATACGCAGAGAATCGCAAGAGTTCAGTCAAATCGAAATTTATTTTGAACTTACTACTTAAACGAATAATACAGGTTGTACCACGTTAATGGTATTCAAATTTAGGTAGGGTAATTATGAATAGTAAGGAAAATGAAAAAGATATACCAACTATAATCAATCTTTTTTACGATCATCTGCCTTTTGAGATTTTTCCTCAGCCGAATCACTCTCAGGATGTTCGGTATCACTGTCTTTCAAAGATTCCGTTTCAGTCTTATTCTGCTCAGTTTCTTTGCTAACCTTGACAAAGGAATCTACAGCCTTTTTCTCAGAGGATAACTTAACCTTATCAGACTTTGAAGTTGTATCACTGCCACGTGGGGAATTCTCATTCTCTGCATCAATAAACTTTTCTGCATCAACCTGGTCGCTCTTGGAACTTTTTCTGGCATCTTGTTTCTGAGTACCTGCCGGACTCTCACCAGTTTCATCAGTCACTTCTACGTTGTTTTCCTTTGTTGCTACAGGCTTTCCTTTACCAGATTTTGACTTTTTGATTTGGTTTTTTTTTAATTCCTGTTCCACAAATTCCAAATAGCACATTGGAGCTGCATCTCCGCGTCGTTGCCTAAGTTTGATTATTCTTGTATACCCTCCGTCTCGCTCTGTATATTTTGGGGCAATCTCATCAAATAATTTCCTGACAGCATCGACTTGATGAAGCTTTGAAATCGCTCTGCGACGATGGTGAAGTGATTCTCGCTTTCCTAAAGTTACCATTTTTTCAGCGAATCGTTTCACTTCCTTAGCTTTAGCTAAAGTAGTATAAATACGCCCCTCTATAATCAAGCTGCATACTTGATTTGCTAATAGGGATCTTACATGATCAGGCCTACGGCCAATCTTAAATATTCGTTTCCGGTGCCGCATTTATTAAACCTCTGATAATTTACGCCTTTTTTCATAGTCTTTCTGAAAAGCAATTCTAACAGTTTCAGGGATCTCTATGTTTAGTTCCAAACCAACATCTTTTATTTTTTCTCTTATTTCAGTCAGTGATTTCTGTCCGAAATTACGATATTTTAACATTTCTGCTTCAGATTTTTGAACCAATTCACCCAGGGTTCTAATATCTGCATTGTTTAAACAATTCTGTGAACGTACAGAAAGTTCTAAATCATGTACGCTTCTCAATAACTCTCTTAATAACGCTTCGTCTTCAGGGTTTGTAATTATTGACGATGCATCATCTTCTTTGCTGCCAGACCCAACGAAAACAGTTATGTGGTCGATTAGAATACGAGCAGCCTGGTTAATTGCATCAGCAGGTTTCATTCGGCCATCGGTTGTAATTTCAATTTCCAATTTATCATAATCCGTTCGCTGCCCTACACGACAATCAAAAACATTATAAGCAACTCTCCTTACAGGATTAAATAAACAATCAATAGGAATGACACCGATTGGCTGGTCATCACTCTTATTTTCTTCAGCCGGTCTGAATCCCCTGCCTTTAGTAATTTCCATCTCGATTTGAAGTTCACGCTTCTTATCCAGAGTACAAATCAATTGATCTGGATTTAATACCTTTGTGACACTGTCTTCCCTTACATCTGCAGCTGTAACTTCCCCTGTTTTATTAACTTTAAGCTCTAACTTCCTTGGTAAATCACCAGAACATTGGAAAAGAACTCTCTTAAAGTTTAAAACAATATCAATCACATCTTCAACAACATTTGGCAGCGTACCAAATTCATGGGATACACCATCAATTCTTATTGAAGATATTGATATTCCCTCTAACGATGAAAGCAATACCCGCCTTAATGCATTCCCGAGTGTATTGCCAAATCCTTTTTCCAAAGGTTCTGCAATAAATTTTGCATAGGTATCTGTTTGAGTATCGGTATCGACAACAAGTTGATTTGGTTTCGCAAACATATCAAAAGTAGGCATAAAATGCTCCAGAATTTTTAGTATTGAAATTCATATCCATGAATAATTTTTTACTATATAAAAAAAAAATGGAATTTAATGATTACAGCCGGGAGGAAATTACGAATCTGAATTAACAACTATTTAGAATACAACTCAACGATTAACTGTTCATTAGCAACAGATTGAATCTCTGATCTCAATGGCGATCTGATAAATTTCCCTTTTAATTGTTCTTTATCGATTAATAACCATTCAGGAATCTCTCGACCACTATTTTCTTCAGAAAAACGCTGAACCAAAGCTTTTGATCGAACTGAATCTTTTACTGTCACTTCATCATCAGCCCTTAAATGAAACGAAGGAATACTGACTCGTCGGTCATTTATTTTCAGGTGGCCATGAGTTATTAATTGCTTTGCAGCGTCTCTGGTTGGAGCGATTCCCATTCGATAAACAATATTATCGAACCGTGTTTCAAGTAATATCAATAAATTATCCGCCGTGATCCCTTTTTGCTTTTGAGCTCTGCCAAAGGCAACCCGAAACTGCCGCTCGCCCATTCCATAAGTATATTTAAGCTTTTGCTTTTCCGTCAGCTGCAAGCCATAATCAGAAACCCTCTTTCTACTATTCTTTGCTCCATGAACACCAGGTGCCGCTGGACGCCGGCTCAACAGCCTGTCAAATTTTGGATTCCCGTATATATTAATTCCGAAACGGCGAACTATTTTTCCTTTTGCCCCTCTGAATCTTGACATTAATCATTAACTCCAGTTTAAAAACTATTCAGTGATTGTTATACACGCCTGCGTTTTGGCGGTCGACATCCGTTATGCGGCACTGGTGTAATATCGCGAATTGATGTCACTGTTAATCCCGCTGCGACGACACCACGCACAGACGACTCTCTGCCTGCTCCAGGACCTTTAATTTCAATCTCAGCTTCTACCATTCCATATGTTTTGGCTCGTTTGACTGCTTCAACGGCAACGACCTGTGCCGCATATGCCGTACTCTTTCTTGATCCCTTGAAACCCATTTTCCCGCCAGATGCCCATGAAACAATATTCCCATTCATATCAGAAATATAAACTTTGGTATTGTTAAATGTTGCATGAACATGAACAATGCCTTTTGTAACATCGGTTATCTGCTTCTTTGTCCCCTTTTTTCTTTTAACCGGAGACAAAACCATTTTTGTTATATCATCTGACAGTATATCGTCTGACATTGTATAAAATCCCTATATAAATTACTCTGATTTTGCTATTTTCCTAGCAGCTTTGTCTCGAATAGCACCGACGGTACGCTTACCACCTTTTCGAGTTCTTGCGTTTGTTTTTGTTCGTTGTCCCCGCACTGGTAAACCTCTCTTATGTCGTGAACCTCTATAGCTTCCAATTGATATAAGCCGCTTTACATCCTGGGAAACCTGTCTGCGCAAATCACCTTCGACTAAAAAACTCTCATTTTGAATTGTGGAGTTTAGTATTCCAAAATCTGATTCTGACAGTTGAGAGACTCCAGCTTCTGGATCTATATTACATTTTTTACAAAGCTCCAGTGCACGAACTGGCCCAATTCCAAAAATATACGTAAGTGCTATCTTTATTTTTTTATTTGACGGAATGTCGGCCCCAACAATTCTTGGCATGTTATCAAACCTTACTTAAAATTTTCATTTAACCTTGACGCTGTTTGTGTCTTGGATCTTTGCATACAACTCTAATTAATCCGTGTCGTTTAATTACTCTGCAGTTAACGCAACGTCGTTTTACAGATGCTCTGACCTTCATAATATCCTCATTATGGCATTGGCATCGCTATGATTTGTAAAATAGCGAAAATTATAGGAAAAGGGGTAAACTGGGATTAGGAGTGACTATTGTCAAGGGTGAAAGTAAAAAATAAATTTAATTTCCCCCGTATTAATTTTTACCTTCTTCAAATTCAGCTGACAATAGCAATACCGACGGTCAATTCACTTAATAAAGTACAATTAAAAATTAATCCTGTTTTTCAAAATAAAATACCCAATCACTTTGTGAGGGAATAATGTGTTTCCTTCACTGTTTTTTATCAACATAAATCATTTACCCAAGTCAATATCTCAGGTTTGTCCTGTGTAATTAATACCATATGTTCAAAGTGTGCAGACCATCCTCCATCAGCTGTTCTTACCGTCCAGCCATCGCTGTCAATGCTAACCTTGTGATGCCCTGTATTAACCATTGGCTCAAGTGCAAGCACCATTCCCGGTTGCAATTTTTCACGCGACTTTGCTGTTGGATAATTTGGTACTTCTGGCGGTTCATGAAGTTTCACTCCACAGCCATGGCCGACAAAATCTCTTACGACACTAAATCCCGCTGCAGTGACTAATGAGTGAACCGCCTCACCGATGTCTTGAACCATATTATTACAAACAGCCGTTTCAATGGCAACCTGTAAACTTTTTTGAGTGACTGCAAGTAAATCTGCAATCTTCCCGGCCGGGGGTCCTACACTTACAGTCCTTGCGGTATCTCCAATGAATCCGTTTAATTTTATACCCACATCCAAACTAACGATATCACCGATTTTTATGGTTTTTTCAATTCGCCCGATTCCATGAACCACCTCATCGTTTACGGAGATACATATTTGAGCAGGAAATCCATGATAGTTAAAAAAAGCACTCTCCCCACCGCAGTTCTTTATCAATTCTCCTGCATATTGGTCAATCTCCAGAGTCGTTGCACCGGGGCGAACATAGCGACAAATTTCATCGAGAACCTGAGATGTTGTCTGAGCTGCTTTGCGAATACCTTTAATTTCTTTTTTTGAATGTATTACAACGCTTTGCTTTCCCATACGATTACTGTCGATTATATCGTTTAAAATGTACTCTTCGCTATATAAATTCAGTCAGGCATTGTAAAATTGGATAACTTACAAGTCAAACAATCATGAAACTGTCTTTGCTGTCTGTATCTGTGTTGATGATGGCTCCATTATTGTTTTATTCTCGCAACGTTATAGTATCGTATTAATTTGTTGTGAGAAATCCTGAAATATTCAATTAAATAATGTCCTTTGGTGTGAAGTTAAAGTTAAAATAGATTATACTGAACTTTCCAGAGGTTTTCTTTTTCAATCAACAAAATCCATTTCGGGTTCGTCAGCAGTTGGTCCGTAAGTTTTTGGTAAAGGAATATTGCATACGCGCATGTAAACAGTTAATTGTCCCCGGTGATGAATTAAATGGCTGATGATAAATGATCGAAAAACAGACGATTTTGGTATATTTTTCATGACTGTTTTTCCGCCGGCAATCATTTTCCAGGGCTTCAACAGGTCTTCGTCCGATTTTCCATTCAGTGCTCCTTCAGCAATCTTCATATTGTTATTTATCATTTCAAGCAAATCTGCCTGTGATGTGGCAATGACTGGTTTATACGTTTCCATATCCAACTCAAATATATCGAGATTAACAATCTCATTCGCCCAGGCAATCGTTTCAACAGAATGACCCGCCAACTGGCCCATTGTCATTGATTTTTCATGGGGTTTATAATTCATATGTTTTGAATCAATACGGGAAAAATGTTTTTTTGTAACGTCAACCTCGCGATTCAATTCGTTAATAAGTGCTTCTGCCAAGACCATTATTTTTCCTTTCTGATTTCTATTATTAAATATCACATCTGTCACTCAATGAATAAAATTAAAGATATCCATCAGGGCAATTTTGTACAGGTGCACCGTTATGATATGAACCACTTTTCAGGAAGTATCCTATAACATTAACGGATCTATACTTTTACAAAAAGGCTTACTGAACGTTATCTATTAAGAAATAATAAACTGAATGTAGGCACCTGCTAAGAGTATGAATACCTCAACAATCAAAAAAAATCGCATTAAACTTGTTTTTTTATAGACAACTTTGCAATTACATGCATGCTCTATCCCAGTTAGTCTTTCCCCGATGCACGGGTTGCATATATGATAGCCAATGACAGTAGCCGGATCATTATATCGAATCTCCGAGCAAAGTATCGTCTGTCTGGACAAGGGGTAAAAAGATCATTCTCCGGATAATGGCATATACAATTCTCCCACTTCAAAAAACGCCTGGTTTTACCAGATACAATAAGTAGCGTTAAGCCAAAATGTAACTATACCAAACTTGATTTGTTTTTTCAGGTATAGCACTGGATAAAACCTCATAAGGAATATTGGAAAAACTGCCGTTTGCAGCACAAACGACTTTTCAATCAATATATAGCCCCAAACTGCTAATCCGGGACGTTTTGAATGTGGTCAGAGAAATTGACCGGTTACAATATTAGTTTCTAATAAATTCTGGAAACCATAAGGCGGTTTGGGGGAAATTGAAAATAATAATGAGTACAATAATTTGGATGATAATATACGGAATCACTCCTTTGTAAATATGGCGTGTCTTGATTTCCGGTGGTGCAACTCCTTTTAAATAAAACAATGCAAATCCAAATGGCGGCGTTAAAAATGATGTTTGCAAATTCATAGCCATCAAGATCCCGAACCAAACAGGATCAATATTCATTTTTACCAGAATGGGTGCAATGACCGGAACAATTATGAAGGTTATCTCAATAAAGTCTATAAAGAATCCGGCTATAAAAACGACCGCCATTGTCAAGAGTAAAAATGCCATCGGACTTAATTTCGCTTTAACGATAATGTCCTTTATATAGGCATCACCGTCCATCCCCCTAAATACCAGACCAAGTGCGGTAGCTCCTGCCAGAATAATGAATACCATACACGTTATATGGGTTGTTTCGGTCATAACGCTTTTTAGGGTCTTTACGTTCATTTTCCCCTTGATGATAGTCAATAGTGATGCACCTGAGGCACCAACTGCTGCTGCTTCAGTCGGGGAAGCTATTCCGGCAAAGATTGATCCCAAAACACATAGAATCAGTAGAAAAGGTGGTATGAACGCCTTTCCTAATTGCATAACCATTGCTTTTCCTTTAAATTTATCCAACTCATCATCCGGCATTGCCGGTACTAAATCAGGTCTTAAAAATGCTAATATAACGATCCATAAAACATAAAGGGTTAAAAGGATTAAACTGGGAATTAATGCTGCCATAAATAAGTCCCCGACTGAGACGTTTAAGACGCTTCCCAGCAACACTAAAATAATGCTCGGCGGTATAATCTGTCCCAATGTCCCGGAGGCTGAAATTGTTCCTGAAGCAACTTCTGGGTTGTATCCTCTTTTCAGCATTGTGGGCAGACTTAAAAGGCCCATTGTAACAACAGTGGCTCCCACGATACCGGTCGAGGCTGCCAGCAGGGTTCCTACTATGACAATTGAAATCGCCAGCCCGCCGTGCAGCTTACCAAAAATCAATGCCATGGTTTCTAATAATTCCTCAGCAATTCCGGATCGTTCCAGCATAACACCCATATAGACAAATAATGGTACGGCGATCAGAACATAATTATTCATAATCCCCCAAATACGCATAGGAAGAAGGGAAAAAAAATCCATTCCCACAGTGATTAACCCAAAAAAGATTGCGACACCCCCTAATGTGAATGCAACCGGGTATCCGGCAATCAAAAAGATAACTAGTGTTAAAAATAAAAGTGCCGGCATATTCAGAGAAAGATATCGTTTTGGTTTAAGTTCAAAATTGTTTGCAGCGATTGAACCAACATTGACAATGCTTGTAGGAAAAGCAGGAAAAATCCAGCGGGAATGGCTGCCTTGAGAATATAACGTGCAGGTAAACCGCCGGGATTGGGTGACGATTCTCTCAATTGGAACGAATTAATAACAAAATCATGGGATGCCCAAATAACTGCCAGAGAAAATGGGATGAGAAAGAGTAGCGTTCCCATCAAATTTATCCATGCTTTCTGTTTCGTAGACAGTCTTGAATATACGATATCGACACGAACATGTCGGTCATACTTTAATGAGTACGCAGCTCCCAGTAAAAATAACAATCCAAAAACATGCCACTGGAACTCTTGTATCCCGACATGGCTTTTCCCCAATATATAACGGCTGAAAACGTCGAAACAGACAACCAGAACCAACACCGATGTTAACCAGGATATGCCTTTACCAATTACCTCATTTAATTTATCAATGAGGATTCTTATAAAGTTTAGGAATTTCATTATGGATTTTTGCAATTATTTAATTACCGTATTTAGTCCCGTTATTGTCAAGATTCAGTATACATGAATTCATTATGTCAGGATTTTCAAATCTCTGGATTCGTTTGATGAACTTTTGGAGTTTGCGTAATAATGGATGTGGAGATTTATGTCAATTTTGAATTCGCTAATAATATTTAACTTTAACTGGAGCGATTATATTATGAAAGGAATTATACTGGCCGGAGGTTCGGGAACACGACTTTATCCTATTACAAAAGCTGTAAGTAAACAATTACTCCCTGTCTACGACAAACCGATGATTTATTATCCGTTAACCGTACTGATGCTTGCCGGGATACAGGATATTTTGATCATATCCACTCCAACAGATTTGCCGTGTTACAAGCAGCTATTTAAGGGGAGTGATGGAATGGGAATTAGTCTTTGCTATGCAGAACAACCGAGTCCGGACGGGCTTGTACAGGCATTTATTATTGGTGAAGAATTTATTGGTGATTCTTCGGTATCGCTCATATTGGGTGACAATATATTTTATGGAGATGGATTAACAAAAATGCTTCAGAATACAGCAAATATGGAAACGGGGGCAACTGTATTTGCTTACCATGTGAAAGATCCTCAGAGGTATGGAGTTGTTGAATTCGATAGTAATCAACGGGCAGTCAGCCTTGAGGAAAAACCGGTTAATCCAAAATCTAATTATGCAGTGACCGGACTTTATTTCTATGATAACCAAGTTGTTGAGTTTGCAAAAAAATTAAAACCATCTGCCAGAGGAGAGTTGGAAATCACAGACCTCAATCGGTTATATTTAAACCAGAATCAGTTAAACGTTGAAATCCTTTACAGAGGAATGGTATGGTTGGATACCGGAACTCACAGCTCTCTTCAAGAAGCATCAACTTATATTGAGGCTGTTGAAAAACGGCAGGGTCTGAAAATTTCGTGTATAGAGGAAGTTGCGTATCGGATGGGATATATTGATTCTGATAAACTGGCAGAATTAGCCAGTCATCTCGGGAAAAACGAGTATAGTGACTATTTATATGATATTGCCAGATATCCCGCGTGAATTGATCGCGTTTGAAAAATCCTGCTAAATTTACTTAGGCATAAAAAAGGGTTTATTATTAAAGATTGTCGAATGCCTATGAACAAAAGCGTTTGAATCTATTTTTACTGTTTTATCGCATGATTAGCGGGAAAAATTTATTTGTTATTGCTATGAATATTATAAAAACACAGATACCTGATCTATTAGTTCTGGAGCCTGAGATAGTTACAGATGATCGCGGGTTTTTTATGGAGACATTCCAAAGTAAACGCTATGAAGAATGTGGAATTAATTGTCCATTTGTTCAGGACAATATATCAGAGTCAATACAGGGGACACTCAGGGGATTGCATTATCAGTATCCACATAGTCAGGGTAAACTGGTGCAGGTTATTTCCGGCAGTGTATTTGATGTGGCGGTAGATATTCGAAGAGGCTCGCCTTCATACGGGAAGTGGTTTGGCACAGAAATTTCTGCTGAAAATAAACGACAGCTCTGGCTGCCTTCAGGGTGTGCCCATGGGTTCTGTGTGATATCGGGGACCGCTTTATTTAGTTATAAGTGTACCGATTTTTACAACCCGAAGACGGAACATACCATTATTTGGAATGATGAAGAAATCGGGATAGACTGGCCTGTTTCCGAACCGGTTATTTCGTCAAAGGACGCAAACGGAATAAAGCTGAAAAATATGCCACTGGAAAATTTCCCAACTCTTTAAGACCTTCGATAATCACAAAAAATAACCTGCCAATTCGTAATTGTTTAAAACAAAAAAAGCAGGTTGAAGGGTTTCTGGGATTTGATGAGATTTAGTAATCTCAATGCAATTTATTAACAGAGGTTCATTCCTGCTGTGTCGACGTTGGTTAAACATGCTGTTTAGTATTTAATGAGGAATCGTTATTATCCAGGAGATGAATCTTTTAATATGGCATGTTACTAATGATCTTTTATTCGTGCGATTTGTGTAAAACACTATTTGGCAGGATAGACAGGGAATAATCTTCATATTTAACTGTTTTGATTACTACTTACGCTCTCGTTTCCCGTCGCTATCTTTCTTATTTTTCTCCGACTTTTCGACACTGAGTTCATGTCTGGCTTCAGCAGAAATGTATAGTCAAGGTGTCTCGACGCGAAAAGTAACCCGGATTATAGAATCATTATGCGGAACTCAGGTCAGCAGCTCCCGGGTCAGCCGTGCCACAGCACTGCTGAATGATGAATTAGAGAAGTGGTGCTGCAGAACTCTTTCAGAAACCGCCTATTTAATCCTTGATGCACGCGATGAAAAAGTTCGTCAAGACGGATATGTACGGTCATGTGATGTCCTTATTGCCATCGGTATGAATACCGGGGGGAAACGATCTATTTCCGGTGTAAGCGTATCTCTTTAGTGAAGCATAAGTCCATTGGCGAGATTTTCTCCGATCCTTGAAAAAACGGGGTTTATCAGGGATCAAAATGATAACGACTGATGACCATGAAGGACTTAAATCAGCATTAAAAACATGCTTCCCCTGAGTCCCCGGCAACGCTGCCAGGTTCACCTTCAGTGCAATGCCACGGCTTACGTATCGAGGAAAGAAATGCACAGTGAGGTTGCCCAGAATATTCGGGATATCTTCAATGCTCCCTTGATAAAGGAAGCTGAGCGATTACTCGAAATCAGTATCGGAAAATAGGAACAAAAAGCATCAAAACCGGCAGCCTTGATGCACGATAATATTCAGGACGGCTTCTCTGTATATCAGTTGCCCGGATATCACCATAGACGATGACGTACCGCTACTAATATGTCAGAAAACATAAATAAACAATTAAAGCGACGAACACACGTCGCATAACTCTTCCCAAACGAGGCATCACTGCTCAGATTTGCAAGTACTATTTTGATCGGAATCAGTGACCAACGGGACGCTGGAAAACGGGACCTGAAAATGGATGATTAATGACCTGCGATGATCAAATTACAGAAAAAAATTTGCATTACCGGTTAATGTTGAACAGGAATAATGTGTAGAATCAATTTGATATAACGCTTGATATGTAAGAAAGCCGCAAAAAGTGTACGAATAAAGGTCATGGTCTATTAAACAGACTGTTGACCATTATAAATCTTAATTAAAAATTGTATAATCTAAAGCGAGTTCTAATCGCTCTCTCTCTTTTAGATAGATCGTGCAAGGTTATGTCAATTACCCCGGGTGGGGATTCGTTGATAATGTGATAGTGCTCAACGTAAAAAAGTAAAGATTGATCTGATGGTATATTACGTTTCGATGTATATTCTTTAATACCCCGTTGAAATAGGTTGGTGATTGTTTAAAATCGATGAAATTGACTTTATGAAAATTATTAACTCTTTATGTGGTATGAAGATAATAAAAAATTGTGTTGCATCGATTGCATTAATACTAATCGTTTGTCTGACTTACAGGAATGTTGTTAACTATCCATTTACAAATTGGGATGATATAAAATATATCAGTCAAAACCCTGTACTTAAGAAGCTGAATGTTAATAATGTTGTCCGTATATTCACGCCGGGAGCCATTCCGGATGAGGTGATTTATATACCCTTTACCTACCTTTCGTTTTTGATTGAAAGGTCATTGTTCGGGCAAGAACCAACAATTGTTCACCGAACTAATTTGATATTACATGTTTTCAATGTGCTGCTGGTTTTTAAATTGCTGTCTACAATTGGAAGAAATGATCATTTGGCTGGAATCGGAGCCTTAATATTTGCAATTCATCCCATACAGGTTGAAGCTGTGGCATGGTGTATGGGGAGGAAAGATCTTTTATCATCATTTTTTGCATTGTTAGCGATATTAGCATTTTATCAGTATGCCCGGGATGGTTGTAAAAAGTATTATGTGGTTTCTGTCATATTGTTTGTATTTGGATTGTTATCAAAACCATCGTTAATTACGCTGCCGCTAATTTTTTTGTTAGTTCACGTTTATGTTCATAAATCATTTAAGATTAATGAATTGTGGAAATTGGCTCCATTTGTTGTTCTTTCGATTCTTTGCTTATGGATGAATCAAATGGCGATTGATCATCATAGTCGTGTGATGTTACCATTAAAATTTCGGATTATGTGTATTTCATTAGTGATTTTTGGATGGGGTAAACGAATGTTGCTTTTGGAGAAACCGGAACTGTTTTATTGTTGGCCGGAAGCAGTCAATAATTTACCAATGTTACATTTGGGAATTTGTTTTCTAATCGCTATTTTTGTGATTTTATTGTACTTTCAATTAAAAAAACAGAACTCACTCAATGAGATACAATTCGGTTTGATTTTTTTCATTATCGCGTTTTTGCCGGCGGCCGGCGTTGTAATTGAGACGCGTGAATTTATGACTGCTGACAGATATGGATATTTTCCGGTTATTGGCATTTTGATTTCATGTGTTTGTATTTTGGCAGTAAACCGTAACCGATTATTGAAACAAATGATACTTATTATATTGAGTGGCTGGATTCTATACGGATTTTTTGTTACAAAATCTCAAATCAGACTGTGGCAAAACAGCATATCAATTTGGAGTCATATTATTGAAAAATGTCCGAACTTATTAACCGCCTATAATAATTTAGGGATGGCTTATATTAATGGGGGCAAAACTGAGAAAGGGATCGCTGTTTTTAAACAGGGACTTAACGCTGATCCTTCCTACATTAATTTCTATAATAACCTTGGTAAAATTTACTTTGAATCCGGGAAATTAGAGGAAGCAAAATCATTATTACTTAGAGGGCTGGGTTTAGATCCTGAAAATGGTCGAACGTTAAAAAATTTAGGCGATGTCTATCGAAATTTGGGAGATTTTGACCATGCTGAACGGTATTATAAAAATGCTGTCACAGCAAATAAGGATTATATCTCAGCATATTTAGTTTTAGGAGATTTGTATTTGAAACAGAAAAGATATGCAGAGGCAGAAGCAATGTTTCTAAATGTTGCTGACCGTGATCCTGAAAATCCCAGTGTTTATTATAATTTAGCACTTATTTATGAATCCAAGGGACACATCGAGGATGCCATTTCCTACTATCAGGCAGCGATTGATTTAAACCCTCGTTATTGGGAAACACACTATAACCTGGGGAACCTATATTTTGCCAATGGTTCTTATCATCACGCTGAAGAAGAGTATTTAAATACTGTGGCTCTTAATCAGAGTTTCATTCAGGCACAAATAAATTTAGGGAGCGTTTATTTACATTTAAATCAATTAGATAAAGCAGAGAGTGTATATTTGGGTGCGTTACAAATTGATTCGAATCAAAGAGTTGGTATTCATTATAACTTAGGACTTCTATATCTAAAGAAAAATGAGTTAAACAGTGCTATTATGCATTTACAGAATTCTCTTCTTTTTGATGACAATTTTGGTGCAGGTCATTACCAATTGGCCAAGGTATACTGGCACATCGGAAAGTATGAAGACGCATTTATACATTGTACTAAAGCAGCCGGGGCGGGAATAATTGTTGATAGACATTTTTTGATTGAATTATCCCAAAAACAAGAGCCCGGCTATAAAGGAAAAACTATAAAACAATAAGGTTAATAGGTAATGGATTATAAGTATGAGCTTGATATTATAGCGAAGAATTCAAAAACCGCATTCACGCCGTTAAGTATTGCGTCATCAGATGAAAAAAATCACTGTTTGGCTTTGATTTCTGCACAGCTTATTAAGGATCAGAAAAAAATTCTTGAAGCGAATAAAATAGATATCGACAATGGTAAAAAAAATAATCTGAACAGTGCAATGTTCGACCGGTTAAAACTAACGTCTGAACGGCTTGAAGACATTGCCAAAGGTGTTGACGATATAATTCTATTAGATGACCCGGTTGGTAAGATCGATGGAGAATTTAAGTTGTATAATGGGTTGCTTGTTAAGAAAGTTCAGGTTGCACTTGGGGTAATTGGAATTATTTATGAATCGAGACCTGATGTTACTGTTGATGCTGCTGCATTATGCTTAAAAGCAGGCAATGCAGTGATACTGCGCGGCGGATCAGAATCGATTCATTCCAACAAGGCTTTAGCAGAATCAATGGCTGTCGCCATTAGACAAAGCAATTTAAGTGAATTTTCTATTCAATTGCTGCCATGGACAAATCGTGAAGCTGTATCGTGCCTGCTAAAGCTGAATCAATATGTTGATTTAATCATACCCAGAGGCGGCGAAGGGTTAATAAAGTTTGTTTCCGAAAATGCAACTGTTCCCGTAATAAAACACTATAAAGGTGTATGTCACATTTTTGTCGATAAAGATGCGGAATTAAATATGGCACTATCTATTGTGGAAAATGCTAAATGCCAGCGTCCCGGAGTATGCAATGCGGTCGAAACTGTTTTAATTCATAAGGAAATTGCTGACAGGTTAATAAAACCCCTCGCACAAAACCTGACTCACAAGGGGGTAGAACTGCGTGGTGATGAGACGTTTTGCTCTTATTTTCCGGAAGCGACACCTGCGACTGAAGATGATTGGCATGAGGAGTATTTAGACAAAATCCTTTCATTTCGAATTGTCGAAAATAGTGATGAAGCCATCGCCCATATCGGAATGTACGGTTCCGCACACAGTGATGCGATCATTAGTAAAAATCAACAGACCTGCGATAAGTTTTTACGGGAAGTTGATTCCGCTGTTGTGTATGTTAATGCGTCAACACGATTCACTGATGGAGGTCAGTTTGGTATGGGAGCTGAAATTGGTATAAGTACCGATCGTATACACGCGCGGGGGCCAATGGGACTTAATGAACTGACAACTTATAAATATAATGTTACAGGGAATGGACAAATTCGGAAGTGATTAACCCATTACGTATATCTATGATGCATAATAATCTTGGTAACTGAAAATCTTATTAAAGTGATAGAGTGAATAAGTGGAATATTAAAAAGTAGATATCCTTTTTGGCAGAGCAGGGTTGTCTTCAAAGTAGAAGTAAGACCGCAGCCGCCATTATGGCAGGAAATGGTTCGTGTCGGTTCAGATCATATGATAAATAAAGCCGGCGAACTCCGGGACTCGAAAACAAAGTTTACTTTTGAAACGCCTAACCCCTATGTAAGCGGAGGTGCGTTCAAACTTTTACCTGAAATTCAACAGTTTAAACCTAACTTTATTGGTGCTGTCGGAATGGATGTGGGTGCATCAACCGTGGTTTTACAGATGTATTATCACATAATGGAATCGAGAAAGTTTATGCAGTCGATGTTGGTTATGGGCAACTTCACTCTAAGATTAGAAATAATCCTCGGGTTGTTTGTCTGGAGAAAGTGAACGCGCGTTACCTTGACAGAAAACATATTCCAGAAAGAGTAGACATTGTCACTATGGACGTTTCGTTTATATCAGTGACAAAAATTTTTTCATGCAATTGATCAATTAGTCAATCCTGAAGCATGGATCTTTACACTGATCAAACCACAATTTGAAGCAGAGCAGAAAAACATCAGGTTCCCGGGGGCGGGGGTGTCAAATCGCAAACATTAAGAGATCAGGTGATTTCTAATATCAAAGATTTTGTAAATCAGAATTTTTCCTGGACGAATATTGATATTCTAGAAAGTCCTGTCAAGGGTGCAAAAGGTAACATTGAGTATATGGCCGTCTTTAGGTCTATTTCAAAAATATTTTGATAAAGTCTCAAAATAGGTTTGACAACTGCCCCATCCCACACGTATTCTACTGATTTTGCCATTATTTTATAGTAAAAACACAATCAATCTATAAATACATATCCTGAAAATACCTGAATAAAAACACAATTATTCGTCATGACTGATAACCAAACAATCGAAAAAACAGAACACGACTATCCAGATTTTCTTGATTTATCCAACTTGCCTGGTATGGATGATCTGCTTGGCGAGTCAGACGATAAATTTTTAGGTGAAGGATCAATTGTAAGTGGCAAAATTGTTGATAAACGGGACAGTGGATTAATCATTGATATAGGATACAAAGCAGAAGGATTTATTCCGAAAGACGAATTTTTAGACTGGAAATCCGCTAATATTGGTGACGAAGTTCAGGCTATTTTGGAAACGATGGAAGACGATACCCACTGCATGCCCATTTTAAGTGTCCAAAAGGCAGTCATGCAGCAGGCATGGGATCGATTCATTCAGAAACATAGCGAAGGTGAAATTATAAAAGGTTTGGTAAAGAACCGAGTAAAAGGCGGATTTATAATTGATGTCGGGCTTGATGCATTTTTACCCGGGTCTCAGGTGGATGTTGTACCGGTTAAGAATATGGATGATTTGATCGGAAAAGAGTTTGACTTAAAGATACTTAAAATTAATACGGAACGGCGGAACATTGTCGTGTCACGACGAGAGATTCTGGAAGAAGAGAAGTCACGCCAACGTTCGATAATTATGTTAGAAATATTCCCCGGGCAAGTGCGAAAGGGTGTTGTTAAAAATATAACCGATTTCGGTGCCTTTATTGATATGAATGGCATTGATGGATTATTGCACATAACGGACATGTCGTGGGGACGAATTTCACATCCATCTGAAATGCTTGAATTATACCAGGAAATCGAAGCAGTTATCCTGGACGTTGATAGAGAAAAGGAAAGGGTTTCGCTTGGTTTAAAGCAAAAGAAAACTGATCCTTGGGATTCTGTTGAGGAACGTTACCCGGTAAATACGAAGATTAAGGGAAGAGTTGTTAATGTCATGCCGTATGGAGGATTTATACAATTGGAAGAAGGCGTTGAAGGACTCATTCACATTTCAGAGATGTCGTGGACAAAACGAATTACCCGGGCCAGTGAGGTATTGGAAGTCGGTCAGGAGATTGAAGCTGTCATACTTGAAATTCAACGCGACACGAAGAAAATTTCACTTGGATTGAGGCAGACTATGGAAAATCCCTGGGACCTTGCCGCAAAAAAATATCCTGCTCAATCTCGGATAAAAGGTAAAGTGCGGAATATTACGTCGTACGGTGCGTTTATCGAGATTGAAGAAGATATAGATGGAATGGTACATGTTTCTGATTTGTCATGGACACGAAAAATTAATAATCCGGCTGAAGTCCTGACAAAAGGAGATGAGGTTGAAGCAGCAGTCTTAGATATCGACCCAGGGCAAAAACGAATTTCTTTAGGTATTAAACAGCTTGAAGAAGATCCATGGGGGAAAATCAATGAAATATTTCGAGTCGGTGATACGGTAAAAGGAAGAGTACGAAAGTTGGCAAATTTTGGTGCTTTTATACAATTGAATCATGATATCGATGGATTAATTCATATTTCCCAGATTAGCAGTGACAGAATCGACAAGATTAATGATGTTTTTAAAATTGGTGATGAAGTTGAAACACAGATTATCAAAATAGATGTAAATGAAAGACGAATCGGTCTGAGTCAAAAATCAATTGATAATTCGGTTGCTGATCATTCGGAGAAAAAGAGTGACTCTTCTAAGGTCAAATCAAGCAATGAAAATTTGGAACCGGGAGCTCAAATGGTCGATATTGGCGATATATTTGATAATGCAATTGAAGCAAGCGAACATCAGCATCAGGAAAATCCTGATTCAGAGAGCGATGATAAAATCGAAACAAATAAAGATTCAGTGTGATATAGGAGCTTTTAGGACGGTATTTGCTTGAGCCCACGTAGCTCAGTCGGTAGAGTGCGTCCTTGGTAAGGACGAGGTCACCGGTTCAAGTCCGGTCGCGGGCTCCAAGATTTTTTTTGCGATACTGCATATAAAATTGCAATTTTGATTTTGAAATGTTTTAAACAGGATGTATAACTTGTGTTCTTTTTTTATTTTGTTTGAATATTGAAATAAGAAAATGTTATAAAATACCCATAAAATTTGGAGGACAATTCAATGGCTAAGGAAGTTTTCGAGAGAAATAAACCCCATATGAACATCGGTACAATTGGTCATGTGGATCATGGGAAAACGACGCTGACAGCAGCGATTACGATGATGTTGTCAAATAAATTCGGAGGCGATTCAAAGTCGTATGCAGAAATTGATAACGCACCTGAAGAAAGAGAACGCGGAATAACGATCAATACTGCACACGTAGAATATGAAACTGATAAGCGCCACTATGCTCATGTTGACTGTCCAGGGCATGCAGATTATGTAAAGAACATGATTACAGGTGCTGCACAGATGGATGGCGGAATTCTTGTTATTGCAGCGACAGACGGTCCGATGGCTCAAACCCGGGAACATATTTTGTTAGCTCGCCAGGTTGGGGTTCCGGCACTTTGTGTGTTTGTTAATAAAGTTGATCAGGTTGATGATGAAGAGTTACTTGAACTTGTAGAATTGGAAATCCGAGAACTGCTTTCAAAATATGAATTTCCCGGTGATGATATTCCCATAATCTTTGGATCGGCACTAAAAGCGATGGAAGCACTTGACAGTGGTGGCAACTCTGAATCTGAAGCATGCAAACCCATTGTTGAGTTGATGAACAATGTTGATAATTATATTCCCGATCCTGAAAGAATATTGGACAAGCCTTTTCTAATGCCTATTGAAGATGTCTTCTCTATTGAAGGTCGAGGAACTGTTGTTACGGGTCGTTGTGAACGTGGTATTGTTAAGACCGGTGAAACCATTGAAATTATTGGTATAAGAGAGACGTTCAAAACTACCGTGACGGGAGTTGAAATGTTTCGCAAAATATTAGATGAGGGAAGGGCAGGAGATAATATAGGCTGTCTTCTACGCGGAATTAAAAAGGAAGATGTCGAAAGAGGGCAGGTTCTCGCCGTACCCGGAACGATTACACCACACACAAAATTTAAGGCGGAAGTTTATGTATTGAGTAAAGAAGAAGGAGGGCGTCATACTCCATTCTTTAATGGATATAGACCACAGTTTTACTTTAGAACAACGGATGTAACTGGTGTCGTGACACTTCCGGCAGGTACAGAAATGGTTATGCCGGGAGATAACGTGTCAATTGAAGTTGAGCTAATTTGTCCTATCGCTATGGAAAAGACGCTTCGATTTGCTATTCGGGAAGGCGGAAGGACGGTTGGTGCAGGCCGGGTTACAGATATCGTTCAATAACTTGGCTGGACCAATTCTAAATAGTCTCAAGATGTTATGCCCGAGTATAATTTATTTTGCTCGGGTGTTTTAATTTATTAGCAGTATTATAAAATGTAGATGAAATTATATGGCTAGAGACATAATCACATTAGCTTGTACAGATTGTAAGCGTCGCAATTATACCACGACAAAAAATAAGAGGCTGATTCCGGGGCGGCTGGAATTAAAAAAGTTTTGCAGGTTCGAACGCAAGCATACACTTCATAGGGAGACGCGCTAACACCATGTTAATCCCCTTTGGATTACGACAACTATTACGAAGTCCAGTGGTGCTACATAAATTCTACAGGTGAGTAGCTCAGCTGGCAGAGCAGCGGTCTCCAAAACCGCAGGTCGCAGGTTCGACCCCTGTCTCACCTGCCAGGTAAACACCTGATTTGGGAAGAAAATAAATTAATAATTAATTTTTATATTAGAAACAAAGAACTTATGACAAATCCGATTCCAGGTATACGACAGTTTTATGAAGAAACGATCCAGGAAATAAAAAAATGTACCTGGCCCAGTTTTAACGAGTTGTTTGAGTCGACCACGGTTGTGATTATATCAGTGATATTATTAACAATTTTTATTTGGGCAATCGATTTACTCAGCCAATGGCTAATTCGGTTTTTTATATTATCTTAGTGCTTCGTTGGATTCGTATTAGCTCTATGAAGCTAATAGCAATTACGATACGGAGGCTTTTCAATTTAATCAAATTTGAATTCTCAGGCGATTTCTATGCAGAGTCATGAAGGTCAGTGGTTTGTAGTACAGGCGTTATCCGGTCACGAAATGAAAGTTAAGGGCAGTATTGACAAACGGATTGAATTAGAAGACTTGAGTGAACTGATTTTTGAAGTTTTAATCCCGATTGAGAGAGTCACGGAGGTAAAACTTGGTAAGAAAACAACTGCGAATAGAAAATTTTTCCCAGGATATATACTAATAAATAGTAAGCTATATAATGCGGATCATACAGTAAATGATAAAGTTTGGGCTTTTATAAATGAAACGCCAAGTGTTATTGGATTCGTTGGTGGTGAAAAACCGGTTCCACTAAATGAAGAGGAAGTTAACGATATACTTGAACAACTGAATAGAGGGGAAGCACGTGTTAAGCCTCGAATAGAGTTTGATATTGGGGAAACTGTAAAAATCAAAGACGGTGCCTTTGAAAATTTTGAAGGGAAGATTGAAAATATTGATCCTGGCAGGGGTAAGTTAAAATTATCCGTTAGCATATTTGGCCGCTACACACCGGTTGAAGTCGAATACTGGCAAGTTGAGCGTTAATTTCAGAAGAGAGTTTTATCTAAAAGGCAATTGAAAAATGGCAAAAAAAGTAACAGGCACTATTAGATTACAAATACCTGCGGGTGCAGCTAATCCAGCACCTCCTGTAGGACCTGCATTAGGACAGGCGGGTGTAAATATTATGGAGTTTTGTAAGCAGTTTAATGCCGCAACTCAGGGTAATGCCGGAATGATAATACCAGTTGTCATTACTGTATTTACTGATCGATCGTTTACATTTATAACAAAATCTCCTCCGGCTGCAATTTTAATAAAGAAATCAGCAGGTCTGGCTGCAGGAGCGAACAAGCCCGGGCTTGAATCAGTAGGTCAAATCAGCCGATCAGAGTTGTTAGAGATCGTTCGAATTAAAAAGGAAGACTTAAACGCACGCAATGAAGAAGCTGCGATCAATATTATTGCCGGTACAGCAAGGAGTATGGGAATCGAGGTGATTGATGGGTAAAAGTAAATTATATCAAGATCAGTTAAAATCATTCGATCAAAATGCTTTTTACACTTTAGATAAGGCGATTGCCATTTTAAAAAAAATGACACATATAAAGTTTGACGAGACGGTTGATATCGCATTTAAGCTTGGTATTGATCCTAAGCAGTCGGATCAGATGATTCGGGGTGCATTGCCACTGCCTCATGGTATTGGAAAGAATGTTCGTGTTATCGTTATTGCTGCAGACAGTGCTGCAGATGAAGCAAAATCCGCTGGTGCAGATGAGGTTGGATTCGATGAATTATTAGAAAAAATCAAAGGTGGCTGGTTGGGTTTTGATACTATGATTGCTACACCAATGGCCATGCAGAGAGTTCGTACATTGGGCCGTGTGCTTGGACCCCGGGGGTTGATGCCAAATCCAAAAACGGGAACTGTAACTGATAATCCCGCCGCCGCTGTCAAAGAGGCAAAAGCCGGTCGTGTTGAATATCGTTCTGATAAAACGGGTTGTGTTCACGCTCACATTGGTAAACGATCATTTACCGGTGAAGCGTTAACGGAAAATGCGACAGCATTGATTAATGCATTGTTGCGAGCACGACCAGCAGGAGCTAAAGGGACGTACATCGTAAGTTGCACAATCTCTTCTACCATGGGGCCCGGAATAAAAATTGATACTAAAGAGTTTATTAGAGGATAAAATGAGAATAGAGAAAATTCAACTGGCATCTTACATTTCGGATCTTATTAAGACTTCGTCATATTTATTTTTTATTAGCTATAAAGGTATGAACGTTGAACAATTTTCAGATCTGCGAGGTCAACTATTTTCAAATGGGTCAAGTTGCCATGTTGTCAAAAATTCTTTGATAAAACTTGGGTTAAATGATGCAAGTGTTGAATTACCTGAAAGTGTAAAGTTCACGGGTGATACAGCTTTAGTATATGGCAATGGAGATCCTGGTCCTGTTGCAAAAGTGATTAAAAGTTTTAGTAGAGAAATTGAGTTTGTGACTTTTAAGGCCGGTGTCATTGATGGGACCTGTGTACCCCGTGATCTGGTTGCAAGCATTGCTGACTTACCATCTATTGAGGTGTTAAGGTCCCGGCTGCTTGGTGTGTTACAAGCACCAATGGTTAATTTCGTCGGCGTACTGGATGCTAAAGTTGCAAGTATTGTTTACGTATTGCAAGGCTATCTAAATAAGAGAGAACAATCATCGTAATGGAGGATAAAAATGGCTGAAGAAGCTGCGAGTGTTGAAGTCCCTGAAGAAATGGGAAAATTTATTGAATATATAGAAAAATTAACTGTTCTGGAACTTTCAAATCTGGTGAAAGCGTTGGAAGATCGACTGGGCGTTACGGCTGCGGCACCGGTTGCAGTTGCTGTTGCAGGTGGTGGTACTGTTGCTGACGGTGGCGGTGAAGCCAGGGAAGAGAAGACAGAATTCGATGTAATCTTAACAAGCTTCGGTGAAAAGAAAATTGCAGTAATCAAAGAAGTTCGAGGTATTACCGGGCTTGGTTTGAAAGAAGCAAAAGATCTTGTTGAAGGAGTTCCAAAAGCGGTGAAAGAAGGTGTTGCAAAAGAGGAGGCTGAGGACATTAAATCAAAGCTGGAAGCTGCCGGCGGTTCAATCGAACTCAAGTAATTTCCCTTTTGGTGTATTTTTGATTCTGTCAAAATCCAACTGGGAATTTTTCTATTTAAGGCGGACAGAGTCATCTGTTCGCCATTTGCTTTATCAATCAACGAGTGGTTGAAATTTATAACTGAGGGGCACTATGAAATCTCGCAAGAATTTTGGAAAACTACAAGACGTAATTGAAATTCCCGATTTAATTGGTCTTCAATTGCACTCTTATGAGTTGTTTTTGCAGAAAGACATTCCTGCTGATAAAAGAAAAGAAGAAGGATTTCAGGAGATTTTTCATGAAATTTTTCCTATCGAAAGTTTTGATCAATCCTGTCTACTTGATTTTGTATCTTATGAAATTGGAGATCCGAAATTTTCAAAGGTTGAATGCTTAAGAAAAAGTAAATCATACGCTGCTCCAATCTATGTTACATTAAGATTTGAAAATCGTAAAAAGGAAGAGATAAAGGAAGAAAAAGTATTTTTTGGTGATATTCCTTTAATGACTGACAGTGCATCTATCATAATTAACGGCGTTGAAAGGGTTATTATCAGTCAGCTGCACAGGACGCCGGGTATTTGTTATGAAAAAGGTAAACATACAAGTGGTCGAATCCTTTACTCTTATAGAATTATTCCAGACCGTGGATCTTGGTTGGAAGTTCAATTTGACATCAATGATCAAATTTACATTTTCCTTGATCGCCGGAGGAGAAGAAGAAAATTTCTGATTTCAACTTTCTTGCGAGCTGTTGGTTACGATACCACCAGAGAATTATTGGATGCGATGTATGGTATCAAAGAGGTAAAGGTATCAAGTTTAAAAAAGAAAGAAGCTGATGAACTCTCGGAATACTTTTTAGCTGAATCTGTTGTTGATGAATCTGGAAAAGCAATTGTAGACGATAAAGAAAATGAAATTGCCAAACAATTGGAACCATTAAACGAGGATGTGTTATTGTGGCTTGGCAAGAATAAAGTTACAACTGTTGAGGTTATAAACACATCCGGCATTGGTGATTACTTTATCAAAAGCCTGGAAGCTGACCCATGTTCAAGTCAAGGCGAGGCTTTAAAAGAAATCTATAAAAAAATGCGTCCGGGAGATCCGCCAAGTGCAACGAATGCCCGACTTCTTTTAAAACGGTCGTTTTTTGATAGAAAACGATATGATTTGGGTATTGTTGGACGTCATAAAATCAATCAAAAACTGAATACAACATTTGATTTAGATGAGAGGACTCTGCAAACTGAAGACCTTGTTGAATCTGCCAAGCAGTTGATGAGATTGAGATTGGTCAGTGGAAATGTTGATGATATTGATCATTTAGGGAGTCGGCGCGTTAGAACTGTGGGTGAACTGGTGCAAAATCAGGTTCGTGTCGGGTTGGCAAGAACTGAACGGCTTATCAGAGAACGAATGACTCTTCTGGATATGGGAAATGATAATATTACTCCACAAAAGCTTATTAATGCAAAAGCACTTGCCGGAGTTCTGAGAGATTTTTTCGGCAGAGGCCAGCTATCACAATTTATGGATCAGACGAATCCCCTGGCCGAACTTACCAATAAACGAAGACTAAGTGCACTTGGTCCTGGTGGATTAAGCCGTGAACGTGCGGGTTTTGAGGTTAGAGATGTGCATCCAAGTCATTATGGGCGGATTTGTCCAGTAGAGACTCCGGAAGGACCCAATATTGGATTAATTACCTCGTTAGCACTTTATGGGAAGATTAATGAATATGGTTTTATTGAAACTCCCTATCGGAGAGTCAAGAATAAAAAGGTTCTTGACAAGATTGAGTATTTAACTGCTGATGTCGAAGAAAATTTTAAAATTGCTCAGGCAAATGCACCATTTAATGAAAATGGTGTATTCGTGAATAAATACGTAAATTCACGATTCGAAGGTGATACGCAGGAAATTCCAGCTGAAGAAGTTGAATATATGGATGTTTCTCCAAAGCAATTGATCAGTGCGGCGGCAGGATTGATACCATTTTTAGAACACGATGATGCAAACCGTGCACTTATGGGATCAAACATGCAACGTCAGGCTGTTCCACTGATTAATACCGATTCTCCCTGCGTGGGGACAGGTTTGGAAGCTGTTGTTGCAAAAGATTCCAGAGCTGTAAGATGTGCCACCAGGGATGGGATCGTTGCAGCTGTGTCTGCTGATACAGTGGTTATTACAAAAGATGGGAAAATGCCTGCATCTAAGACAAATGAGAAAGATGCCGAGTATAAATTATATAAATTTATGCGTTCAAACAGCAGTACAACAATCAATCAAAAGCCCATTGTCAGAACAGGTGATAAAATTAAAAAAGGACAAGTCATTGCTGATGGTGCTGCAACACAAAATGGCGAACTTGCCTTAGGCCGCAATGTAACAGTCGCATTTATGCCCTGGTATGGATATAATTTTGAGGATGCGATCATTCTTAGTGAAGACTTAGTTAAAGAAGATGTGTATACAAGTATTCATATTTCTGAATTAGATATCATGGCACGAGATACAAAATTAGGACCCGAGGAAATCACTCGCGATATCCCTAATGTAAGTGAAGAAGCATTAAGACAATTAGGGCCTGAAGGTATAATCAGGATAGGAGCAGAGGTAAACCCGAATGATGTTTTGGTTGGAAAAATAACGCCAAAGAGTGAGACTGAACTGGATCCGGAAGAACGTCTTTTACGTGCAATCTTTGGAGAAAAAGCTGCTGATGTAAAAGACAGTTCATTAAAAGTTCCCAGTGGCGTGAGCGGAATTATTATGGATGTTGAAGTCGAACGTAAAGTTGATCCTAACCGGGCAAAATTAACTTTGGCAGAACGAAATCGTCAGATAAAAGAAACGCAACACACTTATAAAGCTCAATATATTGAATTATTAGAAGAACTGACTGAAAAATTAGGTTCTGTAATGTTAGGAGCAAAGTTGCCATTCGATGTAAGTGAAAGAGTCGATGATGGCTTTAAGGTTGCAATTCCGGCAAACAGGAAAATAACTAAAGTGCTGCTAAGAAAATTAGCATCCATCCATAAAACCTATAAAATGCCGAATGGGCCGACTAAGGATCAGGTTGATGAGATTATGAAGATCTACAATCTCCGTGTTGATGATCTGGAGATGAGGCGTCAGGAAATAATTGAACGTTACCAGAGTGAAGATGAAGGTGAAACAGGTGTCATAAAGCAGGTTAAAGTTTATATTGCAGGAAAACGTAAAATATCAGTCGGCGATAAAATGGCTGGCCGCCATGGTAACAAAGGAATTGTGGCCAGAATTGCAGCTGTTGAAGACTTGCCATTTATGGCTGATGGAACACCTGTTGATATAATATTAAATCCGCTTGGTGTCCCCAGTCGAATGAATGTTGGACAGGTTTTAGAAACTCATTTGGGGCATGCGGCAAAAATTTTAGGAATGAAAATTGCCACACCGGTATTTGATGGAATTCCTGAGAGCAAGATCCATGAATTGTTGATCGAGGCAAAATTGAAGAGAGTCAAGGAGCATCAGGGCTGGACAACCGATGAAAATTATAATGTAATTGACGAACAAAAACGTTTAAGACGTGATTACTTTGTAGAAGAAGACGGTAAAACTGTATTATACGATGGTAAAACTGGAAATCGGTTTAACCAACGTGTTGTTGTTGGCCAGATTTATATGTTGAAACTTGATCATTTAGTTGTAAATAAAATTCACGCCAGGGCTGTAGGTCCTTATTCGCTTGTAACTCAACAACCTCTGGGTGGTAAAGCACAACACGGAGGACAGCGTTTTGGAGAAATGGAAGTTTGGGCACTCGAAGCTTATGGTGCCGCGTATACATTGCAGGAAATGTTAACCGTTAAAAGTGATGACGTGACAGGCCGGACAAAAATTTATGAGTCAATCGTCAGGGGAGATAATTCTTTACAGGCGGATGTCCCGGAATCATTTAACGTTTTGATGAATGAACTTAAGGCGCTTGGGCTTGATATAAGGACATTGAAAGGTGCCGTGGAATAGTTTCATAATTGACATTTATTATGGTATTTCCAACGAGTTAAAGCCGTAAAATTTGTTGTGATCAATACAAGGAGAGAAGAGTGACAAGTAATAATTCAGCAGTCAGAGAAATTCTTGGTTTAGATGCTACCGATAAATTCAGTTCTGTCAGTATTTCTGTTGCGTCACCTGAAACAATACGCTCTTGGAGTCGTGGAGAAGTAAAGAATCCGGAAACCCTGAATTATCGCACGTTCAAGCCGGAAAAAGGCGGATTGTTTTGTGAAAAAATATTTGGACCAACACGTGATTGGGAATGTAACTGCGGTAAATATAAGCGGATAAAACACAAAGGCATTGTGTGCGATCGATGTGGTGTTGAAGTGACTCACTCTCGAGTAAGGCGAGAACGAATGGGACACATTGAGTTAGCTGTTCCTGTTTCCCATGTTTGGTTTTTTAAATGTATGCCAAGTCGGATTGGGTTGTTACTTAATATGACCAATAGAAGTCTTGAACGAGTAATTTACTATGAAAGTTGGGTCGTGATCAGTAAAGGAGATACTCCGTTTGCGGAAAAACAGCTTTTAACCGAAGATGAATATAGAGATGCAAGAGAAACCTATGGTGACGCATTTAGGGCCGGCATGGGTGCTGAAGCGATTCGAGAGTTGTTAACCAAGATTAATCTGAGTGAATTAAGGGAACAACTTACAGAACAAATGGCAGAGACAAAGAGTAAGGCAGATCGGAAAAAGATTGCAAAGCGTCTTCGTATCACAGAAGGATTTCTTTTGGCAAATATGAAGCCGGAATGGATGATCTTGATTGAACTTCCTGTAATTCCACCTGATTTGCGTCCGTTAGTACCTTTGGAAGGAGGCCGATTCGCCACTTCAGATTTAAATGACTTATATCGGAGAGTTATAAACCGGAATAATCGATTAAAAAATCTTTTGAGTCTTCGTACGCCAGAGGTTATTATTCGAAATGAAAAACGCATGCTGCAAGAAGCAGTTGATGCATTATTCGATAATGGCCGACATGGGCGTGCTGTAACAGGTGCCGGCAATCGTCAGCTAAAATCTTTAAGCGATATGTTAAAAGGCAAGCAAGGTAGATTTCGTCAAAACCTGTTAGGTAAGCGTGTCGATTATTCCGGGCGGTCAGTTATCGTTGTTGGGCCTGAGTTGAAATTAAACCAATGTGGGTTGCCGAAGAAGATTGCATTAACTCTCTTTGAGCCGTTCATTATTCGAAAGTTGAAAGAAATTGGTCTGGTTCATACCGTGCGAAGCGCTAAGAAAATGATCGAACGAGGCGATCCGCAAGTTTGGGATATTCTTGATGAAGTCATTAAAGGGCATCCAATAATGTTGAATCGTGCTCCGACATTGCACCGGTTAAGTATCCAGGCATTTGACCCAATTTTAATTGAAGGACAAGCACTTCGAATTCATCCGATGGTTTGTTCTGCTTATAACGCGGATTTCGATGGTGATCAAATGGCAGTACATGTCCCGTTATCGAATGAGGCCCAGCTGGAAACCAAACTGTTAATGCTTGCACCGAACAATATATATTATCCATCAAGCGGAAAGCCAGTTTGCTCACCGTCACAAGATATAACCCTTGGATCGTATTATTTATCCTATGTTAAGCCTGGAGAAATGGAACGAACTGAAAATCTAAAAGCATTCAATGATACTGATGAAGTATTGTTGGCTTATGAATTGGGACATATCGAACTTAATCAGGTTATTCTGGTAAGAAATAAAGATTTTGGTAAACAAACTGTATGGGGTGATAGTAAAAGTCGTTTTCTAAAGACGACATCTGGTCGATGCGTATTCAATGAAATTTGGCCTGATGAATTAGGATTTTTTAACCAGATTGCGAACAAATCGTCTTTGGGAAAACTGGTTGCCAGTGCGTATAAAAAACTTGGGCGTTTGGAAACGGTTGACGTATTGGATCGGCTGAAGGCGTTGGGATATCAATACGCGACCAGGGCTGGTTTTTCAATTGGAATTACAGATATGATTATTCCTGATGAAAAGCAGGAAATCGTAGATAAAGCACATATTGAGATTGAAGCGGTTCGTGAACAATATCAGCGTGGTGTCATTACCGAAGGAGAACGTTATAATAAATTTATTGATATCTGGACACAGGCAAATAGCCGAGTTGCCTCTGTATTGTTTCGAGGACTGGAACGAAATCAGAATATTGGTGAGATCAATCCAGTTCATGCTATGCTTGATTCGGGTGCCCGGGGGAGTAATGATCAAGTTCGTCAATTAGCAGGTATGAGAGGACTAATGGCCAAACCGTCCGGCGAAATTATCGAGAGACCTATTTTATCAAGTTTTAGAGAAGGCTTGACAGTGCTGGAATTTTTTATAAGTTCGCATGGTGCTCGGAAGGGGCTCGCAGATACTGCATTAAAGACTGCGGACTCTGGATATATGACGCGTAAATTGGTTGATGTTGCCCATGATGTTATATGTATTGAGCAAGATTGTATGACTACACAGGGTATTTTAGTGAGTGCTATCAGAGAAGGTGACGAAGATATGTTGCCTCTTATCGACAGGATTGTTGGCCGTTACAGTGTTGACGATATTCGAGATCCACTCTCCCGGAAGGATGAATTAATTGTCGGCGGCGGGGAAGAAATAACTGAGGAAATTGCTGACAAAATAATTGATGTTGGTATTGACAGAGTTTCAATTCGATCGGTTTTAACTTGCCGAAGTGAGAAAGGAATCTGTGCAAAATGTTACGGTCGAAATCTTGCAACTAATGGTCCGTGTCAGGAAGGGTCAGCAATTGGAATTATTGCTGCTCAGTCAATTGGTGAGCCAGGTACCCAGTTAACGATGCGTACGTTTCATTACGGAGGTACTGCATCTTCCTCATTTAAACAGCCCTCAATTAAAGCAAGAGAAGGCGGAATCTTGAAACTCATTGATGCTCGAACAGTAAAAACCGCCGAGGGTCATTTAATCATTTTAAATAAAACCTCTTCAGCAGCACTTTGTGATAAGAATGGGTTTGAGCAGGAACGACATCAATTAATTTCAGGTGCTGTTATACTGGAAGCCGAAGGTGCCACAGTTAAAAAGGGTAAGGTTTTTGTTCGTTGGGACCCCTATAATGTACCGATCATCACAGAATATGGAGGTTCAATAAAATTTGTTGATTTAGTCGAAGGTATAACGATGAAAGAAGAAATCAACGAGGCGACTGGAGCTCGAGAAACTACTGTACTGGAACATAGAGAGGATTTATTTCCGCAAGTGTTGATCATGGATGAAAACGGTGAAATGGCTGGTCACTATAGTATTCCTGCTGGAGCACATATCATGGTCGAAAATAATTCTGAGATTGCCCCGGGAGAAACTATAGCAAGAACACCTAGACAAGTTGCTCGAACAAAAGATATTACAGGGGGATTACCCCGAGTTGCCGAATTATTTGAAGCGCGACGGCCGAAGGAAGCAGCAGAGATTGCCAAGATTGATGGTGCTGTTGAACTCGGAAAGTTGTCAAAAGGGAAACGTTTATTGTTAATTAGGGATACCGACAGTAATATGGTTGAAGAACATTTATTCCCGGCCAATAAACATATCGTTGTATTTGATGGTGAATTTGTCAAAAAAGGACAACCTTTAACAGATGGATCAGTTGTGCCTCATGAAATTTTGGAGGTTTGCGGTCCACAGGATTTACAGGAATATTTAGTCAATGAAATTCAGGCAGTTTACCGGCTTCAGGGTGTTGATACGAACGATAAACATATTGAACTCATCGTAAGGCAAATGTTACAGAAGGTACGGATTACTGAACCGGGTAATACAGAGTTTCTTTATGGAGATCAAGTCGATAAGGAAAAATTTGTTTTGGAAAATAATCATGTTTTGGCTGAAGGCGGTAAACCCGCTGAAGCACAGCCAATATTATTGGGTATAACCAAAGCCTCACTTGAAACGGATAGTTTCATTTCCGCAGCTTCTTTCCAGGATACCACAAGAATATTAACTGACTCGGCTACTTTGGGCCGCGTCGATCCGTTGATCGGTTTCAAAGAGAATATCATAATGGGACATTTAATTCCGGGGGGGTCGGGATACAGTAGGTACCGCAATTTAAAAATAAAAAAGGTTGGAAAAGTTATTCTTCCGGAAATACCAATGGGCAATGTTGGAGAATCTCATGATCAAAACATATCAGATTCAGAAAATTCAGATTCTCCCGAAGAGGCAGCTTCTGAACAGATTGCTGCTATTGAAGCATTGGGTTTGGGAGATATTAGTGTTAACGATTAAACAGTTATAAAGCAAGTGATATAGAACTAAAAGGAATATTTTTATGCCTACTATAAATCAATTAGTGAGAAAAGGCCGTAGGAAAAAGAGTATCAAAAGCAAATCTCGGGCACTTTCCCGTTGTCCACAACGTCGCGGTGTATGTTTGCAGGTGACAACGCGAACACCCAAAAAGCCGAATTCAGCACTAAGAAAAGTTGCCCGTGTTCGATTAAGTAATGGCCAGGAAGTTACTGCTTATATTGGAGGAGAGGGACATAATCTTCAGGAGCACTCCATTGTTTTAATACGGGGTGGGCGGGTACCAGATTTACCAGGTGTTCGCTACCATGTTGTCCGTGGGGCCCTGGATAGTTTAGGTGTCGATAAACGACAGCAGGGTCGATCAAAATATGGGGCGAAGTTTCCTAAAAAATAATTAAATTGTTTAATACGCACATAGTAATGGAATCAATATGAGAAGAAGAAAAGCAGAGGTTCGTCGATTAACACCTGATGTGAAATATAATAGTGAGTTAGTTGCACGGTTGATCAATATCATTTTGACAAAAGGTAAAAAATCCAAGGCCCAGGGAATTGTTTATACTGCAATGGATATTATTGCAGAGAAGGAAAAAGGCCGGGAGGCTTTAGAGATTTTTATGCAGGGATTAGATAATGTTAAGCCATTGATTGAATTGAAAAGCAGGAGGGTTGGTGGTGCAAACTATCAAATCCCTGTCGAGCTTGATCGAACTAGACAGGTTGGTATTGGGTTGAGATGGATTGTAACATTTGCCAGAGGTCGAAAAGGCAAACCGATGGCGGAGGCATTAGCTGCTGAACTGTTAGATGCATATAATAACACCGGTGCTGCCGTCAAGAAGAGAGATGATACTCATAAAATGGCACAGGCAAATAGAGCTTTTGCTCATTACAGATGGTAAGTGACTATAAAATATAAATTTAATGACTTGATTTTTTTATGAATTTAGAAGTAATAGAATCGGACACAATAATAAAAGGACTCTTTAATTCCGAGAGAAAAATGAGTGAGGAAATTCAACCCCCGGAAAAGGAAAAACAGGCTTTAAAGCCAGTTATGAGTCAGGTTCGAAACATTGGCATCATGGCTCATATAGACGCGGGTAAAACAACAATTTCTGAGCGCATACTTTTTTACACGGGCGTTAATTATAAGGTTGGAGAAGTCCACCGTGGTAATGCGACTATGGATTGGATGGTTCAGGAACAGGAACGCGGCATAACCATAACCAGTGCGGCGACTTCATGTTCCTGGAATAAATTTAAAATTAATTTGATTGATACACCGGGTCATGTTGATTTTACTGCAGAAGTTGAACGATCTTTACGGGTTCTTGATGGTGCTGTTGCTGTTTTTTGTAGTGTTGGTGGTGTACAACCCCAATCTGAAACTGTTTGGCGACAGGCACAAAAATATCGAGTTCCTATTATTGCATTTGTAAATAAAATGGATCGTGTTGGTGCTGATTTTGATCATGTTGTTGATGAAATTAAAAGTAAGTTAGGTGCTGCAGCAATTCCAATTCAGATACCGATTGGCTCAGAGGAAGATTTTGCAGGAGTTATCGATGTTATTAAAAATAAGGCTTATTATTTTGAAGGTGAACATGGTATTGATGTCGTTGAAGACGAAGTCCCTGTTGAATTTCTGGACGTAACACAATCAGCCTATAATTATATCATCGAATGTGTTGCAGAGAGCGATGAAAAAATTATGGAATACTATTTAATGAACGACAAGCCGTCAATTGGGACATTGACAAATGCTCTGAGACGATGTGTTATTTCTGGAAGTGTCGTGCCGGTATTATGTGGATCCGCATTTAAAAACAAAGGTGTTCAAAATCTGCTTGATTCCGTTACTGATTTTCTTCCATCACCGATTGATATTAAGGAAATTCAGGGTTGGGACGTAAAATCAGGAAAAAAAATTACGAGAACAAATGGTGAAGGTCAGCCGTTTAGTGCACTGGCGTTTAAAGTGATGACTGACCCATATGTCGGGAAATTAATATTTTTCAGAGTTTACTCAGGATTTTTGAAGACTGGAATGAAAATCTTTAATCCACGGACAAGGAAAACCGAGAGAATCGGCCGTATTCTGAAAATGCATGCTAATTCCCGTGAAGAAATCCAATGTGTACAAAGTGGTGATATTGCCGCCACAGTTGCATTAAAAAATATCACCACTGGTGATACCCTTTGTGATATTAATAAGCAGATCATTCTTGAGTCAATGAATTTTCCTGATCCAGTTGTGTCAATGGCTATTGAACCAAAGACTGTTGCTGAAAGAGATAAATTATATACAGCGTTGCATAATTTGTCGGATGAAGATCCCACGTTCCAAACTCGGGTTGATACTGAAACCGGGCAAACGATTATTTCTGGAATGGGGGAATTACATTTAGAGATTTTGCGTGATAGACTTTTTCGCGAATTTAAGGTATCAGCTAATTGTGGTGCTCCAGAAGTTGCATATCGTGAAACAATTACAAAAGTTTCAGAAGCTGATGGGAAATTTGTAAGACAGACTGGAGGAAAAGGGCAGTACGGTCATGTAATCATTAGAATTAGTCCCAAAGGCAGAGGTGAAGGACTTACAATTGAGAATCTTGTAAAGGGTGGAAACATACCTGGGGAATTTATTAAACCGGTTGAAAACGGGTTAAAAGAAGCCGCTATGACTGGAGTGTTGGCAGGTTACCCGGTGATTGATTTGCACATAGATATTTTAGATGGTTCCTATCATGCAGTTGATTCTTCTGAAATTGCATTTAGGTTAGCTGCTTCAATTGCTTTTAAAGAAGCTGTTACAAAAGCTGGTTTAGTGTTGTTAGAACCAATTATGAAGCTGGAAATACATTCACCTGAAGATAATATGGGTGATGTGATTGGAGATGTATCAAGCCGACGTGGTTATATAATTGAGGTAGAAACCGTGTCCAATTTTGCAGCAATACGGGCGAATATTCCCCTGTCTGAATTGTTTGGATATACAACAGCATTGAGATCATTAACCAGGGGGCGGGCCTCAAATTCGATGGAGCCGTCTCATTTTGAATTGGTACCTGAAGCAATAAGAAAGAAAATATTAGAATCATAATAAGCAAGGAAATATATGGAAAAGCAGATCATACGGATTAGGCTTCAAGCTTATGATCACCGTGTTATTGATAAATCAGCAGCTGAGATAGTGAATACGGCCAGACAAACTGGTGCCAGAGTCGCCGGTCCTATTCCTTTACCTACAAAATTCGAGCGTTTTTCAGTGAACCGTTCACCGTTTGTAGATAAAAAATCAATGGAGCAATTTGAAATCCGTACTCATAAGAGATTATTGGATATAATAAATCCCACTGCCAAAACAGTTGATGATTTAAAAAAGTTAAATTTGCCTGCTGGTGTTGATATCAGTATTAAGATTTAAATTGAAATACTCTGAAAATTAATCTGAACAATTAACAAGGAATAGTACAGAGATTGTTATGAAAGGTTTACTCGGAAAAAAAATCGGGATGACTCAGTATTATGATGAGGATGGTAGTGTTGTGCCTGTAACAGTCGTTGAAGCAGGTCCTTGTCAAGTCCTTACAGTCAGAACAAAACAGAGAGATGGTTACTCTGCTTTACAGTTGGGATTTGGGAGCAAGAATCCCGGGAATGTATCCAAAGCAGTGAGAACGCATGTTTCTAATGCTGGATGCAAAGATTCTGTCCCGGCTCAAATTAATGAAATTCGACTCACTGATGATTCTGATAAAAATGTGGGAGATGTAATTACAACAGAAATATTCAAATCAGATGATTATGTTGATGTAATTGGCGTGACGAAGGGGCGTGGTTTTCAAGGAGTAGTAAAGCGCTATAATTTTGCCGGTGGTAGAGAAAGTCATGGTGGTGATTGGTCACGGCGTGGTGGATCAATTGGCATGTGTGTAAATCCGGGACGAGTTTATCCAGGAAGAAAAATGCCCGGACATATGGGTAATGTGAGACGAACTACGCAAAACTTACGAATTGTTAAAGTCATTACAGATGATAATATTCTATTGATTAAAGGTAGTATTCCCGGACCCAATGGTGGATCTGTTATTGTTAGGGAAGCAAAAAAAATGAAGAGTGGCTAAAATAAATTTTAGAAGATGATTCGAGGATTTGATACGTGAATAAAAAAGTTAAAAATAAAGATGTATTCGATGAATTAGAAGTTTTAACTTCTTCCGGAAGTAAAGCTGGGAAAGTGAAAATTGATCCGGCTTGTCTTGAATTCAAAAATGGAAATCAGGCGGTCATTGATACAGTTGTTGCATATAGAGCAGGATTGCGAAGCGGTACGGCTTCAACTAAAAATCGGTCAGATGTTAGAGGTGGTGGTGCAAAACCGTGGCGTCAGAAAGGCACAGGCAGAGCCAGAGCGGGAAGTAATTGTAGCCCAATATGGCGGGGTGGCGGAATTATTTTCGGTCCAATGCCTCGTGATTTTAGTAAAAAAATTAATAAAAAAGTCAAAAAGCTCGCTTTGAAACGAGCGTTTACATCCAAGCTTGAAGAAGGAAATGTAACTATTTTGGATGAAATTAAATTTGATAAGCCTAAAACCAAAAATGCAGTGGCATTAATAAAAAATATAAATGTAACTTCAAATGCATTGATAGCTACAGACAATTACGGCGATAAAAATGTTATGCTCAGTTTTAAAAATTTACCGAATGTTCTGCTTGTAAAACCAGATGCAGTAAATGTTTATAATCTCTTGCTCTTCGATAAGATCGTCATTACTAAGAGTGCACTTGAATCGCTTTCTGCCAAATTAAATTAACTATAAAGAATACGTTTTAAAATCAAATCTTGAATTTGAGAATTTTAAATTTATGAATGATATCTATAAAATAATTAAAACAGTATCAGTTACTGAAAAAAGTAATTTATTAATGGAAGACAATAAATACACTTTCAGTGTTGATAATAATGCTAAAAAACATGATATAAAGCGTGCAGTACAAGAATTGTTTGAACGTAAGGTGAAAAACGTCAATGTCATGAATTATGCAGGAAAAACTAAACGGAATAAATTTGGATTAGGTAAAAAAGCTGACTGGAAAAAGGCTGTAATTACCTTAGAAGATGGTGAAGAGGCTATCGATTTATTCTAAGTTTATTATTTGAGGACCTATAATAATGCCAACAAGAAACTATAAACCTACGACTCCTTCAAGAAGAAATATGAAGGTGTCTGATTTTTCTGAAATTACCCGAAACAGGCCGGAAAAGTCGTTAGTACAAGGAAAGACATCAAGTGGGGGCCGGAATAATCAGGGTAAGATGACTGTCCGGTTTCGAGGAAGTGGAGTTAAAAAATCTTACAGGATCATTGATTTTAAGCGAAATAAATATGATATACCCGCAAAAGTTGCAACGATAGAATATGATCCGAACAGGAGTGCAAGAATTTCTTTATTGCATTATTTAGACGGTGAAAAACGTTATATTTTGACTCCTGCTGAATTGGAAGTTGGAGCAATGGTGTCCAGCAGCATCGATAAGGAAATCGATTTTAAACCTGGTAATGCGACTACCTTGGCAAGGATTCCTGTAGGGATGACCATCCATAATATTGAACTTGTTCCAGGAAAGGGAGCCTCTCTGGTTAGATCAGCAGGGCAACAGGCCATTATCAGAGCTAAAGAAGAAAAGTATGCACAGGTACGGCTTCCCAGTGGAGAAATTCGTTTAATTCACTTAACGTGCATGGCAACAATTGGTCAAGTTGGCAATGCAGAACATATGAATAAGTCACTGGGTAAAGCTGGAAAAAAACGCTATCTTGGACGTCGACCCCATACACGCGGTGTTGCAATGAATCCGGTCGATCATCCAATGGGTGGTGGTGAAGGTCGTTCAAGTGGCGGTGGTCATCCAATGTCACCCTGGGGACAACTGTCAAAAGGGTTTAAGACCAGAAAGAAAAGCAAGCCGTCAAATAAATTTATCATTGAACGGAGAAAGAAAAAGTGAGTAGATCAGTAAAAAAAGGCCCATTTTATGATGAGCATTTGTTCAAAAAAGTTAGTAAACTTAATGCAAGTGGCGACAAGCGTCTTATAAAGACTTGGTCGAGGCGGTCAATGATTATGCCTGATTTTGTCGGTCATACATTTCAAATTCATAATGGTAAGACTTTTATTCAAGTGTTTATTACTGAAAATATGGTAGGGCATCGTCTTGGTGAATTTGCTCCGACTCGTAATTTTCGTGGTCATGGTGCTATTTCCGGAAAATAGTAGATATAGACAAAAAAGTCTATATTTTAAAATGGCTTATGCAATGCAATGAATGCTGCGAAGCTTCCCACGCAAATCACTATCCACCACAGTTTCAGACCAACGCCTTCCTGTCGTTTTAATATTGCTGTGATCCCGCCCAAAAATAGCCATATAAACAACTTTAAAATAATCCACATTTGAAGTTTTAGCTTTAATACGGCTAATAATCCAATACCACTTATTAAAACCAATATCAACGCAAAACCATGGGTTAAACCGGCTATTTTTGATATTCTCGAGTTTGATTGAATTTTTGCGATATTGACAGCTAATAATCCTCCTATAGATAGAAAGATCATCATAATACCTGTCAAATGAATTATTTTGAATATGGTATATGGCATCATAGGCTTATGCGATTTAGTCTTATCACTATCATAATAATAAAACGTACCATGTGTATTTTATAATGATATCCTATCCTGACAATATTGATCGCTAATACAGGAACGTTATTTTTCTTTATGGTTTCCAAATATTTCAGCAATTCCCATAATACCTTCAATTGCATGCAGTGTAGGAGCAAATATTTTTTGTAGAATTTTCTGAAGAGAATTATCAAAAGATATGTCGGCTTCAAGTTCAAGACCTTTATTTGAATCTTTTTTAGTCAATCCAAAAGGATCAAGGAATTGGAGTGGATTATTGATTACATAGGCATATAGATTTAAGCCATCTACAAACCCGGCCGGGTCACGCTCCAGGAATCGACCTGGCATGGAACTATAAGTACGATTTCGATAATGCCACAGATTTGATTCAGCATCCCGTCGCCGGCCGGTGAATCCGTATGGGCTGCCAATTGACGTTTCAGTAATCAAACTAAAATTTTCATCGAAAAATCAGAATAGGTATAGCTTTCTTTGATGTTGCCAATATGCAATCGGTGATTGCAGTTACGTTATAAAAGCGGTTTTTGAGATAGAAGTATCGATTTTCTGAAGCATTTTCCATCAATAAAACATCATCACTCTATTCGCCGTACACATATGCTCTATCGAAAGAATCATCAACATATTCTTCAATAACCTAACTCCCGTCGTAAACATATTCTATGAATTGATTTGTTGCGAAGACGTATTTAGTGACTCGCCGGTTTAAGGCGGCGTTAGTTCTATTTTTTACTGATTTTGTTTTGAATTCCATATTTCTTATCAAAGTCAATTTCAGACCACTCAAGGTACAACAATCTCCTTCTCGCAGACCTGTGTTAACAGCAATTAGAAAAATTGAATAAAGGGAAGGATTATTTTTTCAGATTCAACATCAATGAGTTCAAGTTGTTTCGGGGTGAAAATTTCTCGATGTACTTCATTTTTGGGTAACTTTTTAATTTTTCTAAAAGGGCTTACTGTCGATTGGGTATTATCATTACTTAGAACCTTTTTGAATACCTGATTTAGAAAAATGAGAAAATCATTGATGGTATTGTTTGCTGGTTTTTCCGATAAACCGGCATTATAACTTGAGATATCCTTTTGAGTGCTAACAATTGAAATGTAAATGCTAATCGTTGCTCAATTTGGATGTCAGAATTATTGAATAAAAGAAAAATCGTGATTATATCACTTGGGGGTTATCACTCGTAATGAATAGGTCAGCGGTTCAAAATCCGCTCTTTGGCTCCAGGAGAATTCCTCAGTTTATTTATAAAAATGGATTGATCAGAATAGCAGTTCGTCATCATGGTTTCATAAATCTGATTTTTACTTATTTATCCCCTTATCATCTTGCCAAATTCTGAAACTCTGATTCATTATTGTTTTAAGTTAAATTGGTTCACTCAGAATTTGTTACTAGCATTCATTATGCAAACACAGATTTTGAGGGTTATGCTGCTTTCAGTTTTGCCTAAATCAATTATTGAATAATGGACAGATATTATTATGCCTGATTCGGAGAATATTATCCAGCCAGTAACCTATAGTCCCTGGCTGCATCGGTATATTATTTTAGTTGTATTTGTAACAGGTATTTTGATTTATGCGGGTGGATTGGTGACAACATTAGGTGCAGGTTTAGCCGTTCCGGATTGGCCATTATCTTTCGGGTCTCTGAATCCATCAGGATGGTGGCGTCAGCCTATGGTACGGGAGGAACATTCGCATCGTTTAATCGGTGCGACTGTGGGATTTCTAACCCTGGCAATGGCAATTTGGATTTATTTAAAGGAAAAATCCAAACATCTTCGTTTCCTGGGTGGTCTTGCGTTAATTATGGTAATTATTCAGGGGATATTCGGAGGGTTACGGGTTATCGACAAAAATATCTATTTTGCAATGGTGCATGCGTGTTTGGCACAAGTGTTTTTTTGTACGCTTGTTACGTTGATGTGGATTTCATCAGACCGCTGGATTACAGGTGATTCAGGTTGTTTTAAAAGTTATACAAAAAAGCAAAGGAGAATTGCAGTTATTGTTTTTTCGCTTGTGGTTTTACAGTTGATTATCGGAGCCGTTATGCGCCATAGCGGTGCTGGTTTGGCAATTCCAACGTTCCCCCTGGTTTTTGATGGTATTTTTCCAAAGCAATGGAGTTTTGATGTTGGAATTCATTACTGCCACCGTGTCCTTGCGTTTCTCATTTTTCTTCACGTCTTAATCCAGTGGATCGGTTTTCGCGGCCAGCCATTCTCACCAGTATCGGTATTTATCTATTTGACTGGTTGTCTGGTCGTTTTTCAGATTTTTCTGGGTGGTACGATTATCATTACAGGAAAGGGTATTGTTCCAACAAATCTACATGTGTTAACGGGAGCCTTTCTCTTTGCATTAACATTTTCAACCCTTCTTTGGCAGAATCGTGAATTCATTAAAAATTAGGCAATTATTTATTTTCATGCCGGGCATTTTATTTATTTCGGTTTTTTCATTCGAAATATTTGCTTCAACTCATGTCAATAAAATTAACCGTCCCGGGAAAGCTGAGGGTATCATCGCTAAAGTTGTCGTAGAGTTGATATCAAAAAAGCATTTTTCTCATAAAAAGTTAAATGATGACATATCTGAACAACTTTTCACTACTTACTTTACCTCGTTAGATCCGCAAAAATTGTATTTTGTACAATCTGATCTGGATCAATACTCAGATTATAAATTTATTTTAGATAACTCGCTTGCTCATGGGCAGGTTGAGTTTGCTTATAAGGTTTTTGATACATTTGTCCAACGCGTTGATGAACGTGTTCAGTTTGTTGGGAAATTACTAAACAGCGCCTTTGATTTTTCCAGGGAGGATGAGTTGTTGATTGAACGAAAGAAAGCACAATGGTGCGTTGATACGAAAGAACTTGACAGCTTATGGACATTACGGCTAAAAAATGACTTACTGAATAGGGTTTTGAAAATTCATGACAGTAAAGAGGAATCGAAAGGGTCTAAGATAGAGAGAGTCAGACGAATCATTGAGTCGAAAGATTATAAAGGAATCACTATCAAAGAATTATCGCCTGAAATCACCTATGAAAAAATGTTTTCACCCCATCGGAATTATCTTTCTCGGTTGAGGAATAGAGAGAGTATTGATATTCTTGAAAAATTTTTAACCACGTTATCAAAGCTTTACGATCCTTATTCTGCGTATATGGCTCCAAAAACTAAAGAGGATTTTGATATTTCGATGAAATTGTCTTTGGAAGGCATTGGTGCAAGATTGAAGGAAGTGAACGGGGAGATTGTTGTTAATAATATTATGGTTGGAGGTGCAGCCTATAGAGATGGCCGGCTAAAAGAAAGAGATCGTGTAATTGCCGTTAGTCAGGATGGGGTAGAGTTTACTGGCGTGGAATCAATGTCATTAAGGAATGTAATTGGCATGATTCGGGGTCCTGTGGGAAGTCATGTATTTCTCAAAGTAACAGCAAAGGGTGACGATGAGAATAACGTCCGCACAATCGAGATTATAAGAGACGTAATTGATCTTAAGGATCGTGAAGCAACACTATTTAAAAAACATGTTGTCCCGGAAGATGACGATGTGTTCAGTAATACAGAGATGAACGTCAATCTTCTGGATGGCCAGGGTATTGATATTGGAATTATAATGTTACCTTCGTTTTACACTGATTTTGACAACCGCGATCTGGGAGTCGGAGAATTTAGAAGTGCCTCTCAAGACGTATTAAATTTACTGAAAGATGCTGATGCAGACGCTGTATCCGGAGTTATTGTGGATTTACGTTCAAATCGTGGAGGCAGTCTTGATGAGGCTGTAAAATTGGCGGGTTTGTTTATCAATAAAGGTCCTGTAGTACAGGTCAAATATGCAAATGGCAGGAAAAAAGTATTAGCTGACAAGGATGATAAGTCATACTATGATGGACCCTTGATCGTTTTAGTTGACCGATATAGTGCTTCCGCGTCAGAAATATTTTCAGCAGCTATTCAGGATTATAACCGCGGAATTATTATTGGAGATAAATCCACTCATGGTAAGGGTACGATTCAAATGCTCCATGAATTGGATGACCGACTGAGAAACAGAATGATATTTAAAAATAAATCCACCGGAACTTTAAAACTGACAACAGGAAAGTTCTATCGAGTCAACGGCAGCTCAACTCAACATGACGGAGTGAGGCCGGATATTATATTTCCATCCGTCAGAGATTATCATACGGCGGGGGAACGATTTTTAGACCATGCCTTGCCATGGGATAAAATTGAATCGTTAACTATTGATAAGTTCCATAACTATAGCAAGATACAGAATTATTTAGTTGATACGATGAAATTAAAGATCGCAGAAGGCTTAAAGTTCAATGAAATTGTCAATGCTGTAAATGAATATGATAATTTTAAGAAAAATAAAATTGTACCATTGAATTATCTAAAGCGTAAATATTATGAAAAGCGTAAAAAAACACTGTTAAATAATGTGAAACGTTATAAAGAAAAACAGAGAACGAGAAATCAATTATCAAAAAATGACTGGCTGCTGAACGAGGCAATGAATTGTTTAGCAATTTTAGTCAAACTTCATGAGAAAAATCTTCACTCATTGAGCTATCAAGATATTGATAGACAAAATAATTAAGTCTTTGGTTTTTATACACTATGGAATATCAAACCAATCATGTTAAAAAACGATCTTTAAGGGATTATTTTCAGATATCATTATGTGGGTTTGCAATGGGAGCTGCTGACGTCGTTCCCGGTGTGTCCGGCGGTACAATTGCATTTCTGTTGGGAATCTATGAAGAATTAGTGAACTCAATTCGGTTATTGTCAGAACCCGGAAATATTAAGTTGCTTGTCACATTTAAATTTACTAAGTTCCTTGAGGTTATTCCCTGGAAATTTTTGACAGCACTTTTATCCGGTATTTTAATCGCGGTGTTTTCGTTAGCAAAAGTTTTTAAGGTATTGTTAGAAAATCATCCAGAATCAGTGTGGTCGTTTTTTTTCGGATTAATTGCAGCATCAATCATTATTGTAACTCGCAGACTGAAAGACCGGGGGACAAAAACTATCGTCAGCATAATTATTGGCGGCGTCCCTGCCTATTGGATAATCGGACTTGTACCCGTATCAACACCCGATCAACCCTGGTTTTTGTTTTTATGTGGTTTTATTGCTGTATGTGCTATGATTTTACCCGGAATTTCAGGTTCATTTCTACTGGTGATATTAGGAAAATATACTTATATCATTACAGCTGTTACAAATTTTGATTTTGTAACCTTATTCACTGTTGCGTTCGGATGTCTCATAGGAATTATCAGTTTTGCGAGGGTTTTAAGTTGGTTGTTTCTAAACTGTCATAATCAAACGATCGCTATTCTAATTGGTTTGATGATTGGTTCTTTAAGAAAAATATGGCCATGGAAAGTTACCGCAAAAGAGATATTGGATCGGCATAATAACCTGGTTCCAATAGAACAGCATAATGTATGGCCGTATGGCGATTATCTTTCCGATTTTATTTTGGCGATTCTGGGTTTTATGGCTGTAATGAGTATGGATTATTTTGCATCAAAAAAAGAAGAGAACAGTATATCAGCATCATAATTTCTCATGTGATGGTATATTATGACCCTTGTTTCGGCGGGGATAATTACGGTTCAAATTTTAATTGTGAAAATTTATTATGTCTAAAACTTATACAAACTGCGATGTTATCATTATTGGCGGCGGTCATGCCGGATGTGAAGCCGCTTTAGCCTCGGCTCGAATTGGGGCAAAGACAATGATGATCACAATGAACCTTGATCATATTGCCCAAATGTCATGCAATCCTGCTATTGGTGGTATTGCGAAAGGGCAAGTTGTACGGGAAATTGATGCACTCGGTGGCGAAATGGGGAAAAATACTGATGCCACAGCAATTCAGTTCAGAATGTTAAATCAATCTAAAGGTCCTGCTGTTTGGTCTCCCCGGGCTCAATGCGACAAGGTATTGTACCAGCGTCGAATGAAACAGCTCATCGAAATACAGCCAAACCTATTTGTACACCAGGCAGAAGTTGTACAACTAAGGCATAATAAAAAGAAAATAACAGGTGTTTTGACGCATTTTGATGAAATTTACAATGCCAAATCAGTTGTTATATGTACAGGAACATTTTTGTGTGGATTACTTCATTTTGGTTCGAAAACTTTTCAGGGAGGCAGAGCCGGCGATCTTGCTGCAATCGAATTATCAAAATGCTTAACTCAAGAACTTGATTTGAAGATCGGTCGGCTGAAAACCGGTACACCTCCGAGAGTCAACGGGCGTACAATAGATTTTTCCCAAATGATTGAACAGCCGAGTGACTTCAATTCACATTTTACTCATTGGCCCGGCGAAATTTGTAAAGTTCGATCGATTGCACCTGAACAATTACCTCAACGTCCCTGCTATTTGGTAAAGTCCACGAGTAAAACACGGGATATTGTTCTGGATAATATAGAAAAATCTCCGATGTATAATGGTAAAATAAAGTCGATCGGTCCGCGTTACTGTCCATCATTTGAAGATAAAGTCATGAGATTTCCTCATCATGAAACCCATCAGATCTATTTAGAACCTGAAGGTATTTTTACAGAAGAATTTTATTTGAATGGAATATCAACCAGCCTTCCCGCAGACGTTCAATGGAAAATGGTGAGATCTCTGCCAGGTTTGGAAAATGCAGAAATTGCCCGCTATGCTTATGCGGTTGAATATGACTTTGTTCTACCTCACCAACTGAAAAGTTCCCTGGCTGTTAAAAACTGGCCAAATCTGTTCCTGGCGGGCCAGATTAATGGTACGACAGGTTATGAAGAAGCTGCCGGACAAGGGATAATTGCCGGAATTAATGCATCCCGTTCAGCCCTGGGAGATGAAAAACAATTGATATTAGGCCGGGATCAGGCATACATTGGTGTACTTATAGATGATCTGGTAACCAAAGATATTATTGAACCGTATCGATTATTTACCAGTCGGGCAGAATATAGATTACTCTTGCGTCAGGATAATGCATGCCGGCGTCTTTCAAAAATAGGTAACGACCTTGGTTTGCTTTCAAAGGAATTATATAAAGATGTTATTAAGCTTGAGAAAAATTTGGAACAAGCCCGCAACTGTCTTGAGAAGACGAAGCAAAAGGGAGACAGCCTCTGGATGCTCCTCCGGAAAAAACAACTTAATTTTGAAGATGTCGACGAAATTCGACACTATTCTGCGGAGGTTATTCGTCAGCTGGAAATAGAGGCTCATTACGATGGTTATATTCAGCAGGAAATTTCACAGGCGGCATCGTTGAAGAAATTAGACGAATGGAAAATTCCCGGGAATTTCACATATGATATGCTGGGTTTGCGAAACGAAGCACGGTCAAAGCTAAGAGTTGTGCAACCTGACACGTTGGCACAGGCAGCCAGAATAGATGGAGTAACTCCAGCGGAAATCGCATTGCTTCAGGTTCACCTGAAGCGACGGGTCAGTTAAATTATGGATTGTCTGTACTGAAAGTTAATATTTTTTCGCGAAGATCCTGCACCGTTTTTGGCACATTTCCCGATTCTGTAATCCCGGATATAACGGCTATTTTTCTGGCACCTTTTTCCAAAACATTCCCTATATTATCCATATTAATCCCCCCCATAACAGTGAAGGGGATTGTAATATGGGAGCAAATACTGGTAATTACGTCAGGTCCGAGATATTCGTCACTGTCGCCTTTGGTCCGGGTTGGAAATATCGGACCGATATTAATATAATCTGCCCCTGTATTTTGGGCAAGTAAGGCTTCGTGCAGCGTATGAGTTGAACCACCAACGATTTTATCAGGCATCAATTTCTGAGCAACGGTAATCGGCATATCTTCCTGACCGAGGTGAACGCCATCTGCATCTACAGCCATTGCGATATCAATATGATCATTAATAATCAACAGAACATTCGATTTTCTGCATATTGTTTGGATTTTTTTAGCTTTTTCAAATAATACACTGGGTTTAGAAATCTTATCTCGAAACTGAATGATTTTTGCTCCACCTTCAATAACTGACCGTACAATTTCTTCATCATTTCGACTTCGTGATCTTTGTTCACAGGTGACTGGATAGATATCTATTTCATTAAATGCAGCCAACCTGCGTGCCTTGGCTGGATTCATTTTGCTCAAACCCATAATTTGAGTCCCTGTTTTTGTCATAACTGAGCCAGACTCTCTATATAATTATTGGACGTTACCAAAATATATATTAATTCCTGCCAACTATCCCTGCCAATGGACTTGACGCCTCTGCAACCCGCTGTTCTGATGAAGGTCGGGATAAAAATGCCAATCTTCCCGCTGTGACAGCATCTTTGAACGCCTGTGCCATTGACGCGGGATTCCCGGCATGAGCAATTGCAGTATTAACCAGCACTGCGTCAGCACCGATTTCCATTGCTTCTGCTGCATGAGATGGTAATCCTAAACCCGCATCTACAATTACAGGTATTGATGATTGTTCAATAATAATTTCAATTGATGATCGTGTTAATATCCCCCGTTTACTGCCGATTGGAGAGCCTAATGGCATTACCGCTGCTGTACCAATGTCTTCCAGCTGTTTTGCAAGTATAGGATCTGCTTGAATATAGGGTAAAACGATAAATCCTTCTTTGATAAGTAATTTTGATGCTTTCAATGTTTCAATCGCGTCAGGAAGTAAATATTTAGGATCAGGAATTACCTCCAGTTTAACAAAATTCTGGTTGCTGGCAGCTTGACCAAGTCGTGCAATACGTATTGCTTCTTCCGCATTTCGTGCACCGGCAGTATTGGGTAAAAAATGATATTTGGAAAAATCTAAATGGCTTAATATACTTGAGTCTTCATTATTGAAATCTACCCTGCGAATGGCGACGGTGACCATATCAGTTTCTGATGCAATAATTGCAGAAAGCATTTCATCACTTGACCTGTATTTCCCGGTGCCGACAAATAATCGAGACCCAAACTCAATGTCAGCAATTTTTAATCTATCTCTAGATATCATTATTCCTGTCGTTTCCTGTCAAGCATTTATATGAAATTTTTTACAGAATAATTTCCCGAACGGCAAGTATTATATTCTATAATATTATAAAATACTTACTGTTTTATTTAAAAATAAGTAAATCTCTTATGCCGATATCGTTCATTTTCTTTTACATAGTTAAGTAATTTGCCGAATAAGACCAGTCAGTACATTGCCCGGACCTGTTTCCTTAAACTCAGCCTCACCTAATTGTAGCAAATACTGTATGCTTTCAGTCCAGCGAACCGGATTGGACATTTGGTTTGCCAGAGTATCATGAATCAGGTCAGATTCATAAGGTATTGCTTTAAAATTTGAAATCACCGGCACTTGTGGAGAATTAAACTCAAATTGGCCGATATAGTCACTGAATTCTGTTTGTGCCTGTCTCATTAAACATGAATGAAAAGCACCACTGACGTTAAGCCTTATAACCAGTCGTGCTCCTGCATGTTTAATTCTTGGCATAAGCAATTTAATGTCATCAGTCCTGCCCGAAATTACAGTTTGTTTTGGTGAGTTGTAATTAGCAATATTTACCGATGTTACGTCATTATCCAAAATGATATTTTCAATTGATGAACAATCCAGACCAATTACTGCGGCCATACTGCCATTCTGAGACTTGCTCATTAATTCACCTCTCTTTTTGACAATCTTCAAACCTGTCTCAAAATCGAAAACACCGGCAGCGAGTAGGGCATTTAATTCTCCGAGTGAATGACCGGCAATAAAATCTGGTATGTTTTCATTCACCTCGGTCTCATGTTTATACATCAGTTCGTTGACAACGAACAGTGCAGGCTGGGTATATTCTGTTTTTACTAATAATTCGTCAGGATCTTCGATACATAATTCTTGAATTGAAAATCCCAAAATTGAATCCGAAATTTCTGTTAATTCCGGGAATTTCTTAAAAAGGTCAGCACCCATTCCTTTTCGCTGTGAACCCTGGCCCGGGAAAACAAAAACTGATATCATAGTAATTATCCTAAGTTAAGTTTACGCAAGACAAAAAATGTTACTCTCTTTTACCTAATACTTATACAAGTGAGTTAGAATTAAATTTTATTACAACATATTACATATGCTGAGTAATACTATAAAACATCATTCCGGGTTTATAAATACTCTATTTAATTCACCTATACTGAGGATATGAAATGGTTAATCTCTTTTTAGTTCAGCACGGACCTGCACTAAGCAAAAACGAGGATCCAGGCAGACCACTGAGTAATACAGCTATTGAGGCGGTGCAAAAAATCGGCAAGTTCTTAATGTCATCATTTCAGGTAAAATCTGAGGTCATTTACCATAGTCCAAAACTACATGCGAAACAAACCGCTACAACTTTAAATCGTACGATGAATGTTGCAGTACCGCTTATAGAATCGCCTTATCTCAATCCAATGGACGATATAAACCGCAGGCAGTTGACCGCCACAGAATACATAAAGCGATAAATAACAGTAATGGTCGCAGCAGCCATGAAAGAACCACTTTTCCCGGTTGCCGTGCAAGTCGATATCTGTTGGGTCAACATCCTCGTGAATCAGGGCATTGGCAATCCCGACACAATATTTCGAGAGCTTGCGATTATCGAACCGGGTCCTGGCTTCTTTAAATTCCAAACGTGATGTTCGGTCCGAGCCGATAGCCGGAGATCAATTTGTTAAAGACCGGTCGTTACGCCAGCACCTCCTCGATAAGTTGTTCAGCTTGCGGGATCCGGAGTTCTCCGGAAATGAGCTTCGGGAGAAGGACATCGCGAAGATTCGCTAGGGTTTTGTTTTCATTCGAATGGCTGCCCGCTTTCGCGAAAGCGGGAACGCCGAGTTCATCAAATTTAGCCAATACATTTCTACCTTGGGGGAGAGCGAGATGGTAGCTGTCAAAACATGAATTGTGGACTCTTTGACGTCCTGATGAGCCGATCATGCTCTGCTCGCAATGCTTTCTGAAATTCGAATCTCTCGCAAGACAAGCAATGAATGCCGTGCTCAAATCACCTTCGCTTCGAAAAACAATGAACTCGGTTGATCCAAATCCGACTGGATTCGCATCCGTTAAGAAATCGACTACTCCAGTCTTACCATTTTCAAGGCACGGAGTAATTCTTGCCAAGAGAACATCGCCATTTTGGAATTTTGCCCCACCAGAATAAGCCTTGTCAATTACTCCATCGATTGCGTAGCCGGACGTAGGAAGTGCTTTCATATCAGCAAATGGAGCAATATCTCCCTTCTTGAGCTTCGTCGGTGGATTGATGCTTATTGCTTTTGAAATAGTCATGACGTCCCACCCCTCGGGAATCCAGCCGAGTTGTTCGGTGAACTCGAAGGCGGCGGGGAAAAGAGAATGATGAGTGCTAAGTGATGAATGATGAGAGGAGGAGTTTTCTGATTCAGCATTCAGCATTCTTAATTCAGCCTTCGCCTGCAATGCAGGCGGTATCGGATTGCCGGCGGCGATGGCATTGTCGATCACCGGGTCAAAGTCCACAAACCAGCTCTTGAAAAATGCCTGTGCCATCCCTTCGAGCGTCGCATTCATCCGGTTATTCAACTCAATCTTGTCATCCAGTGATCCCAGGATGTGAGCAATCGCTTTCTGCTCGGGGAGAGGTGGGAGGGTTAGCTCGATGCTTTTGAGGGATGTTAAAGCGTCTCCGAATCTGTTTCCACTTGTAGCGTGGATGGGTGTCTGCTATCAAGATGGGTATGTTGTTTACGTTCTCTTTTAACTTAGACGATTTTTATGAAATCTCGTCTATCCAGTCTGATGGCTTGCCAGTAAAACGATTCAATAGCGGCGGGAGATTAGGACGTTGCCCATTAAAATAATCTTCTACTGAAAAAATCTGTATTTTTGGGTAATTGCGGCCTTCAACTTCTATATTTTCTTGAGCGGCCGCACTGCGTATTTGCTTAGTAATCAGCGCATTTTTCATTACCACAAAAACACCAAATGTTGCTTTCTCGCTGTTTATTGCACCAATAAAATCGCGTATATCGGCTGGTTTGATATTGCTTCCACCCTTTATCTGCGCTAAAACTGTTTTACGCTCCTCGTCTGGTTGGTTAGTAATAACATAGCCTTTGCCGTCCACACCGCGATCTCCCGTTTGCTTTTTATTCGGTGTAAGTCCAGTGATTTTTGCCACCGCCCAAGCCTCAAATTGAAAAGGATTGCGCTTAAATAAATCCCGAGCCGATGCCATATCATGAGGTGCGCCTTTTATGGTAAGCGTCTCGCCAAATCTGGCTTTATAGCCATCTTCGATAATAGCAATCGCAATATGCGTAATATCAATGCCGATGAATTGTCGCCGATTGTTACTGCTGCCATTCCCTTCAACATCACGGCAAACCCGAATTGTAGTACCACAACCGCAATAAGGGTCAAGTACGACATCGCCGGGGTTAGAGCTGACTTTGATAAATTGCCGCAATAACGCTTCCGGCTTTTGCGTATCATAGCCTAGGTACTCTTTATCTTTACCTTTGCTGTAATTAGTAAAGCCAGTGGGTGATAAGATCAAGTTTTGAGCAGGCTTTTTAGTATCGGCCTGAGCGTAGCGTTTTAAGCCCGGCCATTTACCGTTTTTGGGATGATGGATAAGCCCGGCTTCATCCAAAGCATCCAAACGCTCATGAATCCCTTTTATTTGATCATAATGGGGAATAAAGTTGTCTTTTATGTAATCGGCATATTGCCCTTTGCCGATCTTGGGCACTGACCAGCAACGACCCATGGCAAACACATCATAACCACGCCACGGTTGTGTACTAGGCGTACCTGCCTGTGCACTGTGTAAGGGGCCGGTTATATTGTCTGCACGGTAGCGTCCATGTTTATCCTGTGATGGATAGGATTTTTTTATCTCGGCGAGGTTTTTTTGCGTAGCAATCGCTTGACCATTCCAGATGTAATCATTGCTTTTGCTGTAAAACAAAATGTAGTCGGTAATCCGCCCAAAACGCCTCGCATCATTGTGAGCAGTGGCACGGCGCCAAATAATAGTGTTTCTATAGTTGAACGGCTGAAAAATAGCATCTAACAAAATTTTAATGTAATGCCCCGAGGTATCATCACAATGGAGATAAAGCGACCCAGTGTTTTTTAATAATCGGTGCATGTGATAAAGACGGGGGGCTAAATGACACAGATAAGCCAGCATCGGCGTTTTGGGTAGCATAGTTTTAATGCCTTGTATCGCTGTTGCCAGTTTGTTGTCTAAGATCAATGCTTTGTCCAGGTCTTGTACAGCCGTATCACCCCAGGACCAGGTATCGTCATAGGCTCTCACTTGTGCACCACTGCCAAATATCATGTTGTAATCGGCATTAGAATTAAATGGTGGATCAAGATAAACCAGGTCAATGCTTTCATCAGCCCATTGCTCCATCCAAGCCAGATTGTCACCAAAATATAGCGTATTGGGTTTGATTTGATTGCTGTTCATTTTCCGCTCCCGCGAAGCCGGTTCGCCGAAGCCCACAGTGACTCTTCAAAGCCTTTATCGTTTTTCGCTGCTGCTTTTTTCTCAGTCATATGAAATCCGGAGTCAATTCTGTGCAATTGATTTTAATAATTTGTAACTCGAAGGTATTGGAGGAAATGCTATTTTTAATTATTCACCCCGCAATCACGGTAATATCCCATATCAATACGGTATAAACAATTATTTTTAAGGTAAAAGTTTTTTAAGCAGTCGATTCCTTTGTAAGGGGTGTCCTTGGTTTGATCCTTGGTTTCACACGCCTGTACTCCGACAAGCAAAGTGCGTCGAATGGTGGAGGCGGGGGGAGTTGAACCCCCGTCCTAAATAAATACGACAACAGCCTCTACATGTTTAGTCTGCCTTTGGATTTATCGTCTCTCGGCCTGCCGGCAGACAGGGCTAACCTTAAGACTATTTTCCTGTTGGAGTTTCGCCCGGGTACCCGGAAACCCGATTCCCGAACTAACCTGATCGAGTCGCCTTCATCCCCTATCAGGTGTCAAGGTGAAGACGTCACCGACTTATCTTATGCGGCGAGTGCGAACTCTTCGTTTGCAGTTATGTTTTTGACCGATGATTAACGAGGCCAACGATCATCCTCGACATGCCACTATTGCGTTACCTATCCAGTCGAATCCAGTTTCGCCCCCGTGTATATAGAGAGTTTTGGTCAGTAACCTAACGGATAATTATACACCCAATATATAAAAAAAGTTTTAAAAGGTAAAGAATTATTCGATCATTTTTTTAATATATGTCTTGATATACATGAATCATTAAGTGTTATAGATGTATGAAAACAATAACGATATAAGCGGGCCTGTTTACAATAAGTTTAAATTTTAGGCGGAACAAAAGGACCAAACAGCCTCTGAGATCACTGGAGTAAGTATAGAAGGATACAATAGATTTCATATTCGTGAACAGAATGGTTTAAGAACTTTGAGTCCAATTTCTGTGGGGAAGATTCATTAAAGACAGGGATATTTTGGGAGATATTTAAGAGTATTTATATTTATTATAGCAAATGATTTATTCTCATAATTGAGATTAAATTTTTCAATTTTGTATTAATATTATCACTTTAGTCTGATATGTAGTGTATACATTATACATCGGAGGTGAAGTGTGGTCAGAATGCAAATATATTTGACAGAGACTGAGCGTAATGCTTTGGCAGGCATTGCGTTGGAAACAGGCAAAAAACACAGTGAATTAATTCGAGAAACAGTAGATTGTTAATATCGAAAAAAATAGATCGAAAGATAAAGCAAGCTTATTACATCGAATGTCTGGAATGTGGAGTGATCGTCGTGATCTTCCTGATTTTGCGGAATTACGGCAGGAATGGGATAAAATTCAATAATGAGAGAGTTTTTAGTTGATACTAATATTTTTATTGATTTTTTCGTGGTCGTTCCAAGGTGGTAGAATTTATAAAAACGAATCGACTTTCCAAAGAAGCAATCGAAGCTGATGCGAATGATTTGAAATCTCTCGAAGAATTTGAGAAGAAAGCAACAAAGGGGGGCAAAAACTGATAGTTCAGGATTGACTCTGAAAAGTCTAAAACTTCATTAGAGGTAACCCGAATGGCACTATCCATATGGGCGATCCTAAATTTTTTTGATACCGGCTATTTATAAATTCATCTCCTGCCAGTTGCAAAAAATCATCTGGATTTAATTCACCTATATTGAAAGTAAGACTCAACCTTGGCATAACACCGGTAATCAGTCTTCGTGCACCACCTTTACCCACATCTGACCATTTACCGGAATTTAATTTTCTCTTTATTGGAGAACTCATAGCACCTGTCTTAACGCGTTTCGTTTTCGGATCCTGATATAGTTTAAGAACGAGTTTTAAATATTTCGGATTTCTCATTACATATTGCCTGCTGAACAGCTGTTCAACCGGGTCCCCCATTGAATCCATTCCATTCGGCTTTTTTTCCGTTCCGCATAAGAAGAATGGTGCAACTTCATTAAAATCCTTTACTAACCTGACCGGGGTAAGAACAGAATGTCTATAGGAAAGATCATGAATCTTGCCAATTTTCCATTTTCCAACTGACAAAATGTAATGCTCCTGGCGATTTGGTGGTTTTTTCGGAGGACGAAGTTGCTTGAAATAAAACAATGACAACCACGTCCAAAGACCACAATCATTACGCATTTCATCTTTCCAGACGTCCTTTAATTTGTCCCAGAGATAAACACCAAACTCATGACGATGGGCAAATGATTTCTTTTCAATGGATACACCTAAACCCGAATCATAACTTTTTGGGGAATCAGTTAATAAATAAAAAGGGGGTTCTATTGATTCGCCATTTCTGGCCCTGTTTATATAATCTTGAAAATCTGAAATACCTTCATCTGTTAATTTTCGAATATTAATTGTCTTCTTTGTCCTCAAATAAAAGGATTTTCTCTTTAACAGGATTAGTTTTTAACCAGGCATTGACGACATCATCAGCCCATTCTCTTATTTCATTTGGTGTTTCTGGGTCAAGTTCATCAGGTGATTTTATTCCTAAATTCGTAATAAAAGAAATCCAGGCTTTTTTCCAGTCCGCATCAGTATTCGTCCGGGCCACATACTCCAATGCTTGATTTATTGCTTCGGGAATTATCAGAGCTCTGTAGTGAGGTTCGGCATCTTTTCCAAGCTTGTTAATCATCATTAAACCTGGATCGTTGTTTACAATGAGAATAGGCTGCGATCCTTCTCCGGCTTCAAGTCTCCAGAGTCTTTCACCAAGATCTCCCTGTTCAACAGGGAGGATAGGTGATGCTCCTTCCTCTTCTGTATCTTTTCTTGCAGCAAATCCTTCACATGAAGCAATAATCTTCTGTGTTTCAGGCTCACATATGAAAACTCTGAAGAGTAATGGTTTTAAGTTATCGATTTGAGAAAGACTATCAGAAAATGGAATCTTTGGTTCCTTAATAGTTCCGAGATTGATTCTATCCTCGGTGAATCCTGCATAGACAGTCATCCAGAGAGTTGAATTTTTGGGTAAACCATGTTTTTCAACTTCCAAGCTGTGCAGTATAAAAGCATCCCGTTTATCTTCAATATAAGAAACTGAAATATCGATATCGCTCCGATCAATTCGTTTAATGCCAGTTGGGTTCGTCGTATGTGATTGAAATTTCATTCCGTGTTAACTCCTACTCTGGCCCGAACTCGTTGTTTTGAGCTGAATCCTGTAATTTCCAGGTAAAAATTTTTGTCGCTTATTTCATATTCGATTAAATTCTCATTTCTACTTAAAATCTTCAGGTTTTCACATTTAAATTGTTCTTCCTTGAACTCGGAAAGATCAAAATCAAATGGATGATAATTAGAAAATGGGTCACCAAAACCAGCCATTCTTTCATAAGCGACTTTAATTTTCCCGGTAACAGGATAAGAAATCTCGTTTCCCATTGCTGCAGGGCCCGGTTTTATTCTTATGCCTTGGCCATCATCAATATAAAGGAATTTTGGTCTGGATGGCAGCGTTTTTTTCCCTTGTTGTTTCTTTTTTCCTTTTCCTGAAGTTTTCTCTGATTTTTTCTTTTTCCCTGAATAATCAGGTATAGATAAAATATCAACCAGAAGATCTTCCACTCTTTTTTCTTGACTTCCTCTGAGCATGTTAAAAAGCTTAGGCAAAGCATTCCGAACGTTTCGAATTGTGCTATGTCTATAATCATAATTTTCCCTTAGAGTATCTTCTTCCCTGTTCCATTGTAAATGAGAAGCAACTTCTGCGTTTGCCAGAAAGTCCGATATTTCCTCGTCCTCGGCAATTACCACAGCAAATACAGGCGACCTTTTGTTCAGGCTTTCTTCATCAGAGATTATCAAGTCACCCCTGACATAAATATGTTCACAGGAAGCCTGCTCTCTCTTTTGTATCCAGACTGTAATAAAAGAGCATACAGGTTTCTTATCTTTTGGATAAACCATCACAGGAAATTTAATTCCGACATGCTTACCAAGATCAAAATTCTCCTTTATCTCGTCATATTTATTATTATTAAAGCTCTCCTCACTTAAAGGCTCTTCTTTCAACTTCCACCAGTCCTCTTTGGCGTGATACAGATCCTCTGGTTCTGAAGCATGAACATACTCAAGGAAAATAAGAAAATCTATGGATGGCTCCTCCCCGGCTAAATATGTTTCTGCAAGACCAATTAAATTAGACTCGGTAATTTTTTCACCACAGATTTCAATTTCAACTTTTGAGGAATATATCGTAAAGAAAAAATCTTTAAGAAGTGCTTTGATTAAATTTTCCCTGGATAGTGATTTTTGTGGAAATGGTATAATCCATGAGGTGCCCGGTTGACCAGGGTTTCTCTCCAGGCAGTAAGCATTTTTAAACTTTTCCAATATTTCGTTATCTGATGCAGGGATCGGTTGCTCTGGGTCGGAGCTGTCTTTTAAACCCCAGTAACAGTTTCTTCCATATTCCATTTCCTGAACTTCATAGGTGCTTGGGAAAACGCACTTCCCAAAAAGATGGCCGTATTTTTCCCCTTCTCTTGTGGATATTGACATTAAAGAATTTACAAGAGAGGCCATGTTATAAGTAATCTTACCTTCACCGGCCCGGCCCAATTCCCTTCCTTTTTTTGAAGCTTTTCCTTCGCCAAACCAGAAATTTGCCCATCTTTCATCTTTTCCCTTTGCACCACTGTTATTCGTTTCCCCTGTTAATCCGCATGTGGAATATTCTTCAATGACTAATGCTTTGGGTTTAGAAAAATCAAGATCAGAACGATGAAAGCGTTTGTGTACTTCGAGGCAGGACGCTTTTAGGTGGGGCATTAGATCCTCTAGTATTTGTTGGTTGTAGTTCGCATCCAAACCGGCAGTATTGTCTATTATCCGAATGGTAATTCGCGTTTTAGTTTCCGGCGTTTCTACCCGGGCATCAAGAAAATTCTGCATTAATTCCCGTATAAAGATTTCAGCGAACTTCTTTGTTTCGCCAAGAAAATTATTCATAGCGATGGTTTTACCACGCTGATCTTTGGGGGCAAGTTTTGGAAAATCCCACTCGAGCATTTTTGCAGCTCGTGCACAGGATCGTGCACAGTCAACAGCAGTAAATCCACCGCCAACAATCACGACATCCTGACCTTTCATCTCCCTGATTTCTCCATAATTAAACTTTTTCATGAAATCAAGACCTGGAATCTCCATTCCTTCTTCCATTCCCGGAAGTTTTAAGTCAGAAGGTCGAACTGAACCAACGGAAACTAAAACGGCATCATAATCGTCGATAATTTTTGACATTAATTCGGCATCGATATATTGGCCGGTTTTAACAGTAACCAATCGTGCGTCTGAAGTAAAATTCGTTGAATGAATCAGGGGTTCTTACCCCATTCCTGACCAATTCTTTTTGCATATTGGGCAAAGTTCTTCTGCGATCCCATGTCAACCTGGGTCGAGTTTTATGTTTTTTATTCTCATACTCAAAGCCAGCAAATGTTTTCTGCTCCACTATTATCCCCCTGCATTGTCGTTGGGATAATTGTGCTAATTACTACAATTGTTCAGATATTCCTTAGTTAGTTTGTTTTTTCTTAACGTATAACGGTATAGGTGAAGTAACCTTCCTGGTCGTCTGTATGTAGTTACCCTTGGAAAATATTATCACGGTGGTAGACTAGAAAATCACTACTTGGCTTGAATTTATCCGGGCACGAAATTGTCTTTCCTTCATATCTTTTTATGGTGCTTTTATAAAACTCATCGGATGTCATATCTTTTTCAGAGATTATGATTGTCATATCATCTTGGATAGCAATTAACCCCATATCAAACGCCTTGTCATGGAGCACAGATAAGCAAAGTCCATTGCTGGGATTCAGACGATTTTCAGTATCTTCCCGCCAAGGTACAATATGACTTGCTACCAGCAGTTTTGGCATCGATAATCCACTGATACAACATTTACTATTGTAAGCACTTAAAACAGATTTTCTAAAGAATTGTTGTCCAATACGTGCGTTAATTTTTGTTTCTTTCGTATGCCCGGAATAATTTTTTATTTCTGCCTTTGGATAATCCTCTTGTTCCGGTATTATTTGACCTAACGCTTTTGAGGATTCAACCACAAAAGTTCCCCAATTATTGTTCATCTCTCGCCACATCTGTTTATCAGCCATTGATGCACCCGATAGACCTTTCCTTCCTGTTGCAGTAAGTTCAGGATCAAGGCTTGCAATATTGACTAACTTCATAGCCACAGCAGATGGCGTTCTTCCAATAGACTCGGCAACTTCAATGATTGTTGGATTGCGAGAGTGCATTTTTCCAAAAGGCATCTGACAGTACAAACCAAATGCCAAGAGTAATTCATGCCTTTCCCAATTTCTTCTTGCGTTCATTTTTTGATCAACTTTTTTATTGAGTCGCGATTATCTTTTCCCAAAGATATTTGCAACGCAGAGCATTCTGCTGCCTTCCAGTATTTATTATTTTCGGCAATAAGTTCTTCTTTAGAAATCCTTAAAGCAAGATAATCATAATAACTATCTGGAACATCCCCGGGACAAAATGAGTGAAAAACCCTCTGACAATCCTCCTGGTCCCGCAAACAAATCAATAACGGGTACTTGTTCTATTTTGTTTGAATTCATACCTGATTTTCATTTCTGAAACAATTAATATTGCTTACTTTCTTCAGCGACTTCCAAGTATTCCGCATCCAATAGGGGATAGACAGCTAATCGATTCCGTAAAATAACATTAAGACCAGTAATCTCTTTTGTTTCACATTCCCAAATTACCAGTACATTCCAACCCATTTCCTGAAGTTTATTTTCAAATTTTCGTGCATTTTCGACATTCTTCTTAAATTTTTCCTGCCAGAATGCAGCATTGGTTTTTGGTGAGGTACATCCTCTACAACCTTTGTGACGGTGCCAAAAACAGCCATGGACAAAGATAACAGTCTTATGTTTTGCCAAAACAATATCCGGTTTTCCCGGCAGTCGTCCGGCTGGATACAATTTCTTTGAGACTTTACCCTGAAGCCGATATCGGTAACCCAGTGCATGTAGTTGTGAGCGGACAATCTTTTCCGGTTTTGTATTCTCAGACCGGATCCGGCTCATATTCCAGCTGCGTTTTTTTACTGATAAATGATCCATTTAAACAAAATGTACAAGTCTGATTTACTGTCTTATTAATATTATTTTATATCTCAATTTTGTACTGCTGATCCTAAACTAAAATTATCTTTCTCGATTACCACCTTTCCCGTCAAATTATGTAAAATGGTAATCAGTCGATCCTTAAAAACGATTTAATATACTTGTTTCAATATGTTATGTATTATATTCAGTTGATGAAATGACCGAAAAATTAACTGTTTATCCCTTGTATACGTTGATGTTGATATGATAAATTATAGTGAAGTTGTTACTGCAGCGGGTCCTGACAGCATTGCGAAAACACGGTCAGGGATGTACCGCCGGAACTCAGAAAAAAATTCGGAGAGCTTGATCGCAGAAAATGATTATTCGAGATAAAGAAATAACTGCATGAATGTTTCATTTAAGAAAATAACAGTTTTAATATGTGCTTTTTGGGCGATGATTTTACAGGGTTATGGGGAAACATATTCCTGTCACGGAGGAATTCACACAACATCTCCGATTACATCTGCCGGAAGTCAGGCACGGTCAGATATACCCCGGGCGAATCGGTGGAGTAATGATGGGACAAATACCGTGGTTACGTTTAGTTTTGTTCTAACCCCGTATACTATAGATAAAGCAGCCGGTCATGATGCCGGCATTGAAATAAAGCCGATAATCAACGAGTCGAAAAAAGTTACTGACCCTGTCAGGTACCCGGCAGATACTTACCAATTGATTCTAAAGGCATTTGAAGCCTGGGAAGCGGTTGCTGACATCAGTTTCAAAGAACTCAATGAGGCAGATGGAAATATTGGTCAAATTCGGATTGCCAAGCATAAATTTAGTCAGCCGTTTGTTTTGGGACATGGATTTTTCCCCCCGTCAAAATTCAATGATGTTGCAGAAAATGATATTAGCGGGGATTTACACTTGAAATCTTTAAAAAATTGGAAAAGGCAAAAGGGATTGCTCTTTGCTGCAGTAGTACATGAAATTGGTCATAGTCTGGGGTTACAACATCTCTTTGCGACTGCAAGAAATGTAAATGAGGTTGAAAAAATTCTACCATTAACTAAAACCGATAATGTTATCATGTACGGCGAAATTGGAAATAATGCAGGGCCGTTATCGAATAGCGACAAGGCGTATATCCAATCCTTATATAATCCACCGTCAGCTAAGATTATAAATGGAAATGGAAGAACAATTTCCTGGCAGTTTCCACATGATCCTTTTATTTCTTCAAACGGGAATTCTGGATTCAATCCCTTAGATATTAACCAGAATGATACCGGTAACCCATTTACTGCCAGGTATACTGGTCAATTTGCAGTAAATGTTAAGGTCCAGTTTTCGACAATGATAATTTCCAATCCGAGTGATCTGACTGACTTGGATAATAAAACGATTCCGGAAAATATAAAATCAGAATTTGCAAATCATAATACAGGAACTTCCCCGTCATTGACATCAAGTGCATCTGTAACAGTGATCTCTCCGGGAAGTGAATGGCAAATTGAAGATCGGGGAGCGGTTTCATTACCTCGCAAATATATACTGAAAAAGGTAAACAATACCCTGGAGTTTTTTGAAATTGCGTTTAACAAAAATGATGTTTCTATAACGAGTTTGGTGCAGTCTTGTCCCTTAAAACATTTCAGGATTCAACGGGTTCCTCTAGTATTAAACGCCCTGGTGACCGATAATGCCAAACGTGCTGCGAATAAATTATTTGATGATACCATTAACGATGGGAAATCATTATATTGGACACGGGTTGATAATGGCTATCTTTTAGAGATTAAAAATGCCCCGACAGTGAATGCCAGATTACCGTTAATAACGCCGCTTATCGCAACGGATTCAACAGTCTGGCGGTTTACCAGATCGTATATATTATCCAGTGATCAAACTATCAAATATAGGGTTTTTGATGCAGATGGAAATTTAGTAACTGCGTTAAGCTCATCGGAATCAGGAGCTGAGCTAGAGCCCAATGTTCCTTCTTCTGTTCCTTCTTCAAAGCGTCAAGTCGATTTGTCCACACTTGAATATCAGAAGTTTTCGGTTGACTATTTTTTCACCAGAGGCGACGCTTTGCCATATGAACTAGTGCATATCAACGATATTGAATTTGAAAATGTGTTGACAGAGAATGGTAACTATGTGTTATTTGACGCTGTGATTCCAACATCTGAATCATCATTTTTGGTGAATGAAGTATCTTCAATTGATTCAGACTATGGTTTTAGAACAGTTTCTGTTTACAATGATAATTATTCGGTAACCTCAAGTCCTGTGTTCTTCAGAGTGTTGGGACCGGCTGTTAAAAATGTGAATGCTGTTCCAGCTGATAAAACGTATAACGCTTCCGATATCAATACCGTTATCACGTTAGAAATCGTTTTTACAACTAAAGTTATCGTTACTATCCAAGATAATAATATGCCTCCGACATTGTCTTTAGATAATGTCTTCGGAGGTTCAGCAGAATATCAATCCGGATCAGGGACAAACACGTTAAAATTTCGTTATACAATTACAAAAAACGATAATACGTTTGGTAAACCATTGAATTATTCTTCAACGAAAGCTTTAGATCCCGGGGGCAGTACACTCACAGACAGTAATAGTACGATTGATCTAACCCTTCCTGAGCCAGATTCTTCAAATTCATTGGGTTCAAGTAATATTTTAATTGATACGATTACGCCGATTGTAACTGTGAATCGTAAATCAACAAACGATACGACTCCTGATCTAAGCGGAACGATAGATGATAATTCCGCTTCTGTTTCAGTTTCAATTGATGGTGAATCAGCTGTGGTTGCTGAGAATCGTGGAAATCGTACATGGCTGTTGCCGGGCACATTTATTGAAGAATTATCGGACGGGATTCATGAAATTCAGGTAACAGCAACGGATTCAGCCGGCAATGTCGGAACGGATTCAACAACATCAGAACTTATAATTGATACTCGAGTATTAACCATTTTAAATGCCTTTATTGCTGCAGATAACCGTTATATTGAACTTCGTTTCAATAACGGGGTTTATGGTGACAAATTGAAGTCATCACCAGTTGGTCTCGATGATTTTGACCTGTCTGTAAACGATGCCGGTGTCATGAGGAATTCTGTAAAATTTACAAAAATTGATGGCAGGGATCTTGAAGGCGGGGAATCGAATATTCGTATTGAATTTAGTTTGTCCGTGGCAGCAGATAAAAATGATATTATTACAATTGAACCTAAACCAAATTCAATATACGATGGAAATGGTATTGCATTAACAGGCAAAAACCTGCAACCTGTCAGAATTAAGCTCAATGAGATTGACAGTCTTCCCGAATTTACAGTAACATTAAATGTTGACCCAACACCAATTCCGCTGACATTTGGACAGGCTGATACCATCATGGATCCGATTACAAAAGCTTCTTCTTCATCCATATTTTATTTTGAATACAATTCTGAAAAGATTAAGAAACAATTAAATCCATTATCAGAGACGCCGACCCGATGGATTCTGAAATTTAGTCCAGATTCAGGGCAGACCGGACATATTTCCTGGGAGATTTCTAACACTAATCCGAATTACAGAGTCTACTTGCAAAAGATAAATGGTGGAGGAAATACTAATAATACCTTTGATCTAACGGATTCAAATTTGAAGTCTATTCCGGTTTCTGAAACGTCAACGTTCAAACTGGTTTATGGTCCACTTCTAATTGAAACTGTACCTGCATTAGCTGTTGGATGGAATTTAGTCAGTATGCCTCTTATCCTGACGAAAGCCATTGATAAGATTTTCGCAGACACAGTCCGATATCCAATTTGGTTCTGGGATGGAGATACATTTCAGCTAATGACCAATAATAATGCATTATTACCGAATATTGGGCATTGGATCTACTTTAATAAAAGCACCAGAGTAACTCAAATTGAAGGAATAGCGGACAATTCAAAAGTAACTGTCGGAGATGGCTGGAATTTGATTGGAACGCCAGGAGAAATATTGTCGTTGTCGAATATGCCTGACAGTGATCATATTCAGAGTGCCTGGAAATACAATTCAACCTATACCCAATTTGAAAAAGTGACAGGTTCACTCAGTCCCTTTCATGGTATGTGGATATTTAGGAAAGAATAATCCTGCAAATGAAGATACCACGAATTATCTTGAGTTTTGGTTAATGAATGAACATAACGGCGAATAATGAAATCAATATTGCTAACAGGTGGTGCTGGATATATAGGAAGCCATACAGCAAAGCTGCTCTGTCAAAAAGGGTATAGACCCGTTGTTTTTGATAATCTCAGTATAGGGCACCAATGGGCTGTCAACCGGGGGCCTTTTGTAAAAGCAGACCTTGCTGATAAAGATCAAATTCGCCAAACACTCGAAGATTATGAGATTGAAGCTGTTGTTCATCTTGCGGCCAGTGCATATGTTGGTGAATCCATGGAAAATCCACGAAAATACTTTCGTAACAATGTCGTTAATTCCACGAATTTGCTTGAGGCAATGGATGACGCAGGAGTGAAGAAAATTGTTTTTTCATCAACATGTGCCCTGTATGGAAATCCTGAAACCCTGCCATTGACCGAGTCTCACAGGAAACACCCAATCAATCCCTATGGAGATAGTAAATTATTCGTTGAACATATGTTGAAATGGCATGGAGAAGTATATGGATTAAACTGGACAGCACTCCGATATTTTAATGCCGGCGGTGCTGATCCTGATTGTGAAATTGGAGAAGATCATGATCCTGAAACCCATTTAATTCCACTCGTTATCTATGCAGCACTGGGAAAAATAAAACAATTGAAGGTTTTTGGTACTGATTATGAAACTCCTGATGGTACCGCAATTCGAGATTATATTCATGTTAATGATTTGGCATCAGCACATTTGGCTGCACTGGAAAAATTAGATAAAAAATCTACTGAAAATGTATTCAACCTGGGAACTGGAATAGGTAATTCAGTAAAAGAAGTCATAAAATCAGTTGAAAAAATTACAGGACTGAAGGTCCCTTTTCAAGAGAGTCCCAGACGCATGGGGGACCCGCCGGCTCTGGTCGCAGATTCACAATTAGCTCGAAATAAACTGGGCTGGGTGCCAAGCTGTCAAAGTCTGGATGATATTGTTGAAACAGCGTGGAACTGGCATAAAAAACATCATTGTTCTTAACTGTCCAAATACTCCCGGTCTTACTCTTAATTCTTACTCATAATCATAATCCAATTCTGGTAAGGGACGTATGGATTGGATTATGATTATGAGTAAAAGGATGAATGATTTGAATATAAAGAAAATTTTATGATAACGATAAACAATTGTTCCTCTTTAGTTAATTGATGAGCAGTACGTTTATTCGATATTACATGTGAGTTATTTTTCGAAGGTCTAATTATAATAAAATTAATGGGTGCCAATCTAAAACAACAAATTAAACGCTTTAATCTTTTGCAAGCGGTTCTTTTTTTTCTATAATTACAGGAAGAACTTGTGATTTTTCAGCATTTAATTTAATATAGTGCTGCCATTCTTCCGGAACATCTTCTTCTTCAAAAATAGCTTCAACCGGACATTCAGGAACACAGGCTCCGCAGTCGATACATTCTTCAGGATCAATATACAATATTGTTTCACCCTCATGAAAACAGTCAACAGGACAGACCTCAACGCAATCCGTATATTTACATTTATCACATGGTTCTGTTACTATATAAGCCATCGCTTATTCCTTTAATCCCACTTCGTGGGCTTGGCCGCTGTGGCGGATTTAATTCCCCGACGGCTGCCGTGCTTATCGAGCACTTTCGTACCACTGAGCGGTACGAGCTGTCTCATTCTGTCAGATGACAGTATCCAGCTGCATCGAGTCCAATATTTTTTCAAGCTGAGTCATACCCCGCTACATGCGGCGGGACCGTCGATTTTCTGGATCATGAATTTATAGACAGGGCAGCACTTTTGAGAAAAGAATTAATATTATTCCGATTAATAAAGTATCAAAGATTTTTTAATTGAATCATATTAGAAGTTTCCAGTAAAATTCATTAACAGATTAATAGTGTCTTATTTGCGGTTCAGATATTTTATAAGAATACTTGATTAAACCTGCCTTTTAACGATGAAATTCTATTATGGTGAAGCAATGTCAGGGGGTATAACTTTCTTTCTGTAATTTCACTTCTCCGGGTGTCGGACCGGAGGGCGACCCGAGCGGTTGCGGCAGCAATCGATTAGGCCGACGGGCCGGGATGCACGATAGTATTCAGGACGACTTTTCTGTATATCAGTTTCCCAGACATCATCATAGACGATGACGTACCCTAATATGGCAGAAAATATAAACAAACAATTAAAGCAACGAAGACGAAGGGCATCACTTTTCCCAAACGAGGCATCACTGCTCAGACTGGCAAGTGCCATTTTGATCGAAATCAGTAACCAACGGGACGCTGGAAAACCGGACCTGAAAATGGATGATCAGTGACCCGCGATTATCAAATGACAGAAAGAAAACTGCATTACCACAATAACAGCATGGGTTCTTAGAGATTGACTGTGTGATTTACAGTTGACATTATCAACTAAAAACTTGTTCAATTTCACTTTATCATCAGGATGGAAACTGCCGGAAACAGCAGGCGGTCTGATGTGAAACGTTCATGTGTTTCTAATTAATATCAGGACAAGGAACCTGTATTTCAATTCCAGCAGCTAAATCTTCATTGGATTTTATTGCTGGATTTGACTCCAGGATCCACTCAACTTTTGAACCATACATTTCAGATATAGATTCCAGCGTATCACTGCCTGCAATATAATGTGGTAAATTTTTGAATTTAGATGGCTTTTTTATTGAAGATTTATTTTTAGAACTGTCAGGAACATTGATAGTTACATCAACTTCGGTTGTTGGACTGTCAGTTTCTGAACTATTAAATTCCGGATAGGAATTTTCAGACTGCGGCATTGTCGCCTGGCTGCTGCCTGGGGGTTGGTTATTTTCCTCTGCGATTGGTGTAAGAATTAAAGTCTGGCCGATATCCAGTCTGTTTGATTTTAAACCATTCAATTTTTTGATTTTATCAACTCTCAGATTGAATTTTCTTCCGATTTTCCATAACGAATCGCCTTTTACAACTGTATAGATCCCGGAGGCAGGTACTGATTTTCCTTCAATTTTGCTTATCTTTTTTCTCTTCTCTTTCTTTTTGACAACGGGTCTCTCATTTGCAGGAATAAATTTCCCGCCGGGTGGAATTGTTAATGATGTGCCAATTTTTAAAATTTGTGATCCATTTATGTTATTTTCACTTGCGATCTCTTGAGAGGTTACTCCGTACATTCTTGCAATTGCCCATAGTGAATCCCCTTTTTTTACTGTATAAGTAATTGGTTTGACCTCGCTTACTGTTGGCAGCGTATCCGGAACAATTTTTACAGGTGTAATTTTCGGTGCCGTATCAGGAACCGGTCGTTTTATTGGTTTTTGGCTGACAGGTTCTTCAATAATGGTATTTCTTATTGGTACAATATCAGATAAGTTCATGACGGGTTTGATTACATCTGATGTACGTTTTTGGGGAGATTTTGTTAATGCTTTCGATGCAGGTTGGGTTTTATTGGCAGTATTTTCAACTATTCCGATATTATCTGCGGTTTCAGATACATCGTAACTTGGATCAAGGTATGGGGGAGGTACGTTTCCTCTGGGCTCAAGAATTTTGACTTTATTTTTGTCTATGGTATTGCAACCAGTTAAAATTACTACAATAAAAATTAAAGCTGTGACGGGAGGGGTTAGACTGGAACTCAAACTTGTATTAGATGAAGACTTCATTTTTTGTTATCCTTTTGACTTCGGTGATAAATAAATTGCCTCTTTCTTCATAATTAGAAAACATATCGCAACTTGAACATCCTGGAGAAAATAGAATAATATCTCCTGGAACTGCTGAAATTGCGGCTTTTTTTACTGCATTTGTTAGATTTGTACATTTGAAACAGGTATTTGAGTTACCCCAAATTGACGCCAAATAATCTTTTGTCTCACCTATCAGGTAAATGCTTTTAACATAGTATCGCAGATATGAGATTACTTGTTCAAAATTCATTTTTTTATTACGTCCGCCGGCGATTAATATAACGTTTCTATGGTGATTTTTTAACACATTTCCAAAAGTTTTTAAAGCTTGAATTAATGAATCTGGATTAGTTGATTTCGAATCATTAATAAAACGAATACCATTTTCTTCAATTACTAATTCTTGTCTATGAGCAGGTATAGAAAATGTATTTATACCTGATAGAGTTACGGTGTGGTCGAGACCCAGCGATTTGCAAACAGCTAATGTCGCCAGGACATTTTCAATATTATGATTTCCAGAATGATTTAATTCAGTGACGGTGGAAATGGTTTTAATTTTTGCTGATTTGTTTCGGAAATTTATATAATTATTATTTTCCAGAAAATAATCGGCGTTCATATGCCTGGTGCCTGCACTAAATGTCTTTGGAGAAGGTGAAGGGCAATGTTTCCATTGTTTCTTAAAACTGTCTAATAAATTTACATTAATTATAATCTGTTTTGGATCACTGATTTTATTGAAGAGTCTCATTTTAGTTAACGAATAATCGTCATATGATGAATATCGATCCAAATGATCTTCTGAAATATTCAATATTATGGCTAATGCCGGGGAAAAATCGATAATATATTCTAATTGAAAAGAACTTACTTCAGCGACTAAATAATCAAAGTCTTTACTATTCTCAGCTGCTTTACTTAATGCATAACCATTATTGCCGACAGCCAGACTTTTTTTCCCTGCAGATCGTAAGCAATGATTAATCATTTCAACGGTAGTTGTTTTTCCGTTAGTACCGGTAATTGCAATAATCGGGCAGTTGCAAAACCATGACCCAAACTCAAGCTCACTAATAATTGGACATTTTTTAAGCTTAACCAGTTCTAATAATGACCCACACAGCTTTATACCTGGGCTGATGATTATCAAATCCAGGTTTGAGTGCCAATTTTTTCCTAAAAAGTTTAAATGGACAGCAGCCCCTTTTCGTGTCAGTATATTCGCACGATTTATGAGAATTGGGCTTATATTTGTATCGATGATATTGACTTTGGCACCAAAACATAAGGCTAGCTGAGCAGCCTCAAAACCGCTGATCCCCAAGCCTAAAATTAATATATTTTTATTGAAAATATTTTGGTGTCTCACGAATTTCACTACAATTTCTCTTATTTAAATCATTGTAATTTAGTAACAGAATTGTTACAAGATAAAAATATAGAATTAGGGGAAATAGGGATATAATTACGAGGATTTAGATTTCAAGTGTATTAAACGTTTTGTATTCAAAAAAATGCAAGGTGGTGCTATTGAATGCAGATCGGTTCAGCATTGGAAAACGATTTTAATAATTGATTTTCGTTTTTTTCTTACACGAATACTTATGATAACGTTAAGTCTGGTTTGATATAATTTCTTTAATTCGTTTCGCAAGTTCAATCATGCTGTAGGGTTTTTGTAAAAATCCTGCTGCACCTGCATTAAGAACATCTCTGGCATCTTCTTCTTTAACATAACCGCTGGAAAGAAGGACTCTCACATCAGGATCGATTTTTTTCAGTGCAAAAAATGCGTCGTGACCATTCATTTCAGGCATAACCATATCAAGTAAAACCAGGTCGATTTTCCCCGGATTTTCTTTGAATATTTCAACACATTCTCGACCATCTGAGGCTAAAACTACGGTATAACCCATATTCTGAAGCATATCAATAACGACCTCCCAAATTATATCTTCATCATCAACTAATAAAATTGTTTCGTTTCCTTTTAGGTCTGTCTCATCAATATTCTTTTCGGTATAGGTATACATCGATACTTTGTTTTGAAGCAACGGGAAATAGAGAACACACGCTTTTTCAGTACTATCGGGTTTTGACAGTAACATGTCTCCGCCATGCTGTTTAACGACTCCATATATGTAAATTAATCTTTCGGACAAATGGTTGGACGATAAAATTTGAGATTCAAAAACCTGGAAGAGACCCTTGGCTAAATCAATAGACGAATTTTCATGCAGAGTTATGGTGACTTTCAAAAAATCACCGGCATTCAGTGAGGTTTTTTGATTTTTATATCTATCTTCCTCTAAAGTTTCCGTAGAAAAATCGAATTTAATACCTTTTTGATTCCCGGATTTATCATCATTGAAAATGCAGGGGATATCAAAAAATAATTGTTGCAGCAGGAATAGGTTTCCTGAAATAAATGTATTGTTATTTTCGAATACATTTAGATTGGCGGTTATTTCAAAAGTACCGATTTTATTTATACGCTTGACAATAGCGTTTATCAGGACTTGAAAGTCGATCGATTCAAAATCATATGGCTGCTGTTCATTTATGCGGTCGAGAAGGTAAAGAATTTCACTCATGCGATCAACCGCGGTTTTTGCCTCGTTTAAATATAATCCTGCTGGAGACTGGGTGTCAATTTCTAAATCAATCAGACTATGGTAACTTTTTAAATGTTTAAGTAAATAAAACAATCCAGCATATATTCCATGATTTATTGCTGTTGAGTTTTTAGAATTTTCATCAGTGGTGTTATTATTTGACAGATAATCGTCAACTGACTTATTCATTTTATTCTATCCATTGGGATGGTTTAATGATTATAGGCCAAGTCTACATCAAATGCTTAATAAAGTCTATCGCCGGTATCTTACAATTTTTTAAAAATCTAAAAAAAGCAGTAAAACCATTCTATTTACCCAAATGAATAAACTAGTAGGATCGTTTTCTGATATAGACACTCTGGAGGATTCCGACACAACTTAGCATCAGTATCATGAAGGAACCGCCATAACTGACAAATGGCAGTGGAAGCCCAATAATAGGGGCCATGCCCATCGTCATGCCAATATTTATATAAATATGCACACAAAGCAGTATCGCAATACCGCATGCGAGGTTTCGACCAAAATTATCATTTGCTTTGATAGAGATATATAAGGCGGTCAAAATCATTGTGCTAAAGATTATGATTAGTAACGTACTTCCTATAAAACCTGTTTCCTCAGCGATGACAGAAAAAATGAAATCGGTCGGTGCGACCCTCCTCGGCAGGAATCCAAGAACATTTTGAGTTCCTTTCATAAAACCTTTTCCTGACAAACCGCCACTGCCCACTGCTAAAAGTGATTGACGGGCATTCCAGCCTTCATTCGTCGAATTTTTGGAAGGACTCAAGAATATTTCTATACGTTTTTTTTGATGATCTTTTAAACCATACCGATAAACAAATGGTGATACTGTCAGAGCGAAAATAACGCAATAAAAAATCCATTTAGTCTTTATACCACTTATAAATAAAATGCCCAGGGCAATTGGTATTAATATACTGGCACTGCCAGGGTCTGGTTGTATCAGAATTAATACCACAGGAATTAATATCAAAATCCCGGGAAAAATCATTTCTGTAATGTACTTAAATTTTACAGATGGTCTGGACGCAAACCATGATAAGCTGATAATCAGTCCGAATTTTGCAAATTCCGACGGTTGAATGGTCACTCCGGGAATTATTTTCAGCCAGCTTTTCGCACCGTTAATTCTGGAGCCAAACAGTAAAACGGCAATCAACAAAAAGATTGTCAGTGAATATATCAGCCATGAGTACTTTCCCAAAATCAAATAATCAATTGATGCAATTTTTAGCATTATGATCGTGCCAATGCCCATCCAAATCAGCTGCTTAATCCAAAAGACACTAAAAGAACCTCCTGTTTGCTGCCCCGTTCCATAAATAAAGGCAATCCCGTAACTCATTGATGCATAGACCAAAAACAAAAGGAGGAAATTCATTTTTTTGAGTTGTTGCATCTTTTAAACCGGATATTTTTCAATAGTCATCTGCCTGGAAATAGCTGATTGAGGTTGAATGATTTTCATTGCTGTAATACGAAAGAGGTCTTGGTCACAGACCTTATTTATGATCCCCATTGCCCTCCGGCCATTTCCTTTTCTGTGATATAACGCTGAAGACCTTTTGATCGCTGAAGTAATTTTTTTGATAATCTTTTAGACTCTTCAATAAGTTGGATTCCTGGGTTGACCGCTGGTTGTTATCACTCACGATAGACTATCTTCCCATTGCAGTTTGTATAATCTAATAATTCCTGCGACATTTACGCAGGATGGATTCATGTTCAGTGTAGAATTAATAATGAATAACATACTCTATGGATACTGAAAATACATTAAAAAACTGGGTCAGTGAGTTGGAAAAAATTATGGAGCAGTTACGTGATAAAGAAAATGGCTGCCCATGGGATATTGAACAAAACCATAAATCGCTAAAACGCTGTCTCATCGAAGAAGCTTACGAGCTTATAGATGCCATCGACAATGGGAATGATGAAAATATGATTGAAGAATTGGGAGATGTATTACTTCAAGTTATCTTCCATTGTCAACTTGCAAAAGAAGAAAACCGATTTGATTTACAAACTTCCGCACAACGATGCTGTGAAAAATTGATCCATCGGCACCCTCATGTTTTCAGTGATAAAAAATTAGATAATGCAGAGGCTGTATTAAAGCAATGGGAAAGGATTAAACGGAAGGAACCCGGCCACTCAAAACGCAAATCAGTTTTAGATGGTGTTGCTGATAGTTTGCCAGCATTAATGCAGGCAGAACAGATTCAAAAAAAGGCTGCAAGAGTCGGATTTGACTGGCCGTCGATTGAAGGCGTTATTAGGAAAATTGAAGAAGAGCTTGACGAACTGAAAGTGAGCATAGCAGAGAATGACAAGGCGGGATTTGACGAAGAACTTGGTGATTTATTGTTTTCCGTTGCCAACCTTTCCCGATATAAAGGGAAATCACCAGAGGATTTATTACGAAGTAATATTCAAAAATTCTATAATCGCTTTCAATATGTTGAGGATGAAATTAAAAAGCAGAATAAAAAAATAGAAGAATGCAGTATAAATGAACTTGAAGAACTATGGCAGGATGCGAAGGAATTGTAAATTTATTGGAGTATCCGAAAACCAAAAATTCTTTATGGATGTCTATGACAGGTGTCTTTTCTATTTTGACCATTGCATAAACTCTTGGGACTAAATTTTTTACCGCCGGGTCTTTGTCCAGGCATTTTGATAAATTGATTGAATTAAAATCAACTCTGCCTGTCGAATGAATTTGATTTGGTGCGATGACTAAATCCATTATCTTCGCGTTTATATCTATGTATAAACACTCTTCTTTCGATGTTAACTCTTTTTCTTTGTAAAATTGATTATTAATATCTGAAATTGTGTCCCGAATAAGAAGACTGATCTTTTACGTTTCAGAATTGCAAATTATTATTCTGTCTTGTTAAAGTGAACCGTTATGCAATAATCAGCATTTTATATTTTTGAATTTCAATAAGGATAAATAATGGGCAGATTTAACCCAAATCGTGTTGTTAATCAGGCACGGTTATATAGTGAAGTCATCTATGACGTTGTAAAGAGTTCAATTAGTACAGGATATCCAACTGATAGAAAACTGGCTTCGTTTTTTAGAAAAAATAAGAAATTTGGATCTTCAGACCGGCGGTTCGTCAGTGAAACTGTATTCTCATTGTTCCGATGGTGGGGCTGGTTAAGAAAATTTGCCAGATCAGAATCTGTTTTATGGAATATTAAAGACTATAATGTCGCCACAAATCAGAGCTGGTTACGAATTCTGTTAGCAGCAAATTTATTAGACAGAGATGCGTTACATCCGATTGCAGCCCAATGGAAAAATTCGTTGAAAGATTTTCGAACATTTTCTAAGTATTTAGAAACCCTTGGTGAGAGGATTATTGAAGAAAAAGCTGCTGGAATAAGTGCAATCTTTAAGGTTCAGACATTGACTGAACGTGATCTTGTCCCAATATGGTTTTCAGATGAATGCTATATTCCCAAAGAGAATCTCTCGCTGCTAATTAATATGTTTCAAAAACGACCGCCAATATGGATTCGGGGGCAATGTAAAAATATAGTGGCTTTATGCGATGAATTAAAAAAAGAAGGACTGACTGCCCGTCGATCTGATTTTTTAGCTGATGCGATATTAATTGACCAGCCGAAAAAAAATCTTTTTGAACTGGAGTCGTTTAAATCCGGTAAATTTGAAATTCAGGATTTCGCATCGCAGGTCATCGGTTATGTTTGTCATGCAAATGCAGGACAGCGATGGTGGGACATATGCGCTGGTGCCGGGGGTAAAAGTTTACAGCTGGCTTCCATGATGAAGGCAAAAGGAGTTGTCGTTTCAACAGATATAAGGCAATGGAAATTAGACGATCTAAAACGGAGATTGCGTCGAGGCCGATTTTCAAACATATCAATTCGTGAATGGCATGGGAAAGGCGTACCGGGAAGACCTGCAAATTTTGATGGTGTATTAGTCGATGCTCCCTGTTCCTGTTCAGGAACTTGGCGAAGAAATCCTGATGCTCGGTGGACCATGACACATGATGATGTAAAATCATTTCCCAAAATACAATTAGAAATTTTAAATAAAGCAGCTAAAGGTGTTAAGAAAAATGGCGTTTTAGTCTATGCGACATGTTCTATATTTGACAGGGAAAACGAGAGTATTATTCAGGAATTTATTGCCAGCCGAGATGATTTTAGGTTGGATTCGTTTTCCCATCCAATTTCAAAAAAAACTGTGACAGGCATGTTGAGAATCTGGCCCGAAGAAGCAAATTCAGATGCAGTTTTTGTTTGTAAAATGATTAGAGTTTAAGGATGGTGGTCGGCTTAGCCCGGTTATATCAATCTGAACACTAACCTAATATCGGTCCTAATCGATCTCGGACTTTTGTGAAGGCATCTTCGGGTACGACCGGATTAATGAGGTTCAATATTTCAGGAGGGTGATAGTCCTTGTCAGATGTTGTCTCTATTGCTGCAGATATCTGTTCCTGATATCTTTTTTGCAGTTCATTCGTAGCGGGATTGTTATTTTTCCAGGGGGTCAAGTCATTATCTCTGATACTTGTTATAATGGAATAAGGAAGAAGATCAAATCTATCTTTTCCAAGGAAGCTGGATACTAATTGTGCCAACCATTGTTTAGCGTTTTCTATTGACCCTGCAGTATAGGATTTGGGAAAAATGCCTTTCTTATGGGACAGAAAAACAGTAAACTCTGTGCCTTCAGGAATTTTTCCGGCAGCGTTCAGTGTGATAAAAAACAGGTAGGGTTCCAATATATGCCAGCTTGGTTTGTTCTGTTTTATCTCAGATTTTGCTGTTAATTTCAAACAGGCATTCAGGCAGCCGTCGTTTAAATTTTGCCAAACAAATGGCAATGACCCGATAAGCTCGATTGTTTGTGATTGCTCACGTTCTGGATTCACAATGTCAAAAACAAAAGCAGAAAGCCGGAGATCATTTTTTTGAACTGAATCGACATTCCCAAGTGTTACATGTGAGAGAAGTCTCCGGCCATTACTTGTTTGTCCATCCAGAAAATTAACTAAAGAGTTTTTTACATTTACGCTGCCCGTGATTCGTTCAGATATATTTTCTGCAAAATGCCGCCGATTCAAATCACCAAAATTATCAGCGGGAACAAGTGAGCACTGCTGCCAATGAGTATGCAAATTGTCCAGATACACGTCTTTATTTTCAATATCAATTTCATTTCCGGAGTATTGACGAATGAACGTCTCTAATACATCAATTTCAAATACCCAATCTCGTGGATATGATGAGAAAAACGGTTCATTTTCTTCAAGTTCTTTCGTCTCGTGCCGATCATTAAACAAAGTCAAGTGAAAGTGCAGTCCAGCTTCGATCGGGTTTTCCAGAAATTTTGCAAGGTCCCGCAGTGATATTGATTGTCTTTTAGGCAGCTCTTCCTGATGAACGGGATGAAATTCAAATGAAGGCAGCGTGCGGTTAAGCTGCTCAACTACTCTGTTTCTAAAATCATCAAAACTAATATTTTCAGCTGATTTGCAGTCGTTCCCGTCTGAGGATTCAATCCTGTTGAGGATACCTGAAAGTGCCTGTAATTTTTCGGTTCTCGAGTAAGTTTCATAAACATCTGAATAGTCATTGTCTGGATTTGAGGTATCAAGATAGTGACCACTGTTCCCTTTCAGGGGTAAATCAATAACAGGCTGTTCGGATGTTAGAACATGGTTGTCCAGATAGTGAATTAACTGTTTTAAGACACTGCACGGGTAAAAATCTTCTTCTTTTTTCAAGTCACGGGAAACATAGCTTATATACAGTTTTTCCTGTGCAGACATCAACGTTTCAAGAAAGGTGTATCGATTGGCATCTGTTAGATCAACATCACCGGGTCTGGGGTGAAAAAAACGGCGTAAATCCAGCATGGATTCATCACGGGCTCCCGGAAATTCTCCTTCTTTCATCCCGAGAATATAAACAAGTCTGAATGGAATCGGACGCATTGGTCTAAGGGCGAATATGGAGATGCCGTGAGATAGAATCGTTCCTTTTCTGCTGGGAATCGTACCCAGCCCGGATTTTATTATTTCTATAAGTAATTGAAGTGATAGCGTATTAGTTTCTAAATTGAGTTGATCGAAAATGATAGAATCCTGAAAAAACTCCAACAGTTTTTTGCGAATAACCAATTCATTGGATCTTTCAACTGGAATGTCAATAAATTTACCATCTAACTTTTGAATATTTTGCCGCCATTGTGAAAGGTTCAGGTTAGCTGATTTTAACGGTATAAGATGTTTGAACAATGATTCAATTATGAATGAAAATTTACCGACACTGTCCTGATTACTGCTTTCCATGTCCGAGTACGGAACGATTCCTTTAAAATCGGGAAACGTTTTATCATTAAATTCAATCTCATCTGTCATGATCCGCCCGAAGCGGAGACGTGTTAACCCATGCGTCCATGAGAATGGCTGCGTATCCGTTTGGTATTCAGTTTCAAAATTTCGAAAAATACCAAGTGAATCTGTCCATTCCAACCACTGCACAGCATCTAAACGCGTTGCGTTAATACCGGCAAGAAAACATGGGTTAAAAATCAAATTAAACAGCTCTTTTCGGGTAAAATCCCCCAATGCAAGGGTTAACATCGAAATCATCGCCTGTCCATAAATACTTTCAACCGCGGCATTACCATCATTAAGATTATAGGGTACCTGTCCGGAACCGGAAAAAACGTAGTCAATTGCCGGTTTATACTCCTTGAGGTTTGTGACCATAACTGCAATATCGGTCAGTTTAAGTTCAGGATTCGTTTCCATATTGTGAATGATGGTGTGATAAACCATCTCTACTTCCCTGTAAATTGATGGACATGCAATGATCTGGAGACTCTTGTCAGGTTTAACGCGGGTATTCTTGAGCAATCGGTGCCGGATGTTGTGTTGAAGCTCATGCAGGACAGAATTGTTCCCTTTATCAGCTGATTCTTCTGCAAGCCACTCTCCTTCACAGTTCACTTGATTTTGAAACCGTTCTTCAAATTCACTGAGTAAAACCAACGTTTCCCGACCGGCGTGTCCCCAGGCCTGAAGCAATGGATTTTCTAAAAAATCTGTTTTAATGTTTGGTCTCAACTCATTATCGCTCATTGGCAATCTCAATTTTCGAATCCTTTCAAACTCCAACGCCCTTAGTTTACGTTGTTGTGAACGGGTGGGAATATCTTCCCAAAATTCACAGCAGACCGAATATTGGTACATATGAAGATTAAAGCAGTGACTGATTTGAAACAGGCAGTTTACATCTCGGGGTGTAAGACGGGTCATCCCGAATACCTGTACGGGCACGTGTTCTCGAGGCGTTCTGATTAATTTTTTATAACTAAAAATTCGGGCTGCATATTCTGCAATCAGCAGATGATCAATCTCGGTTGCATTTTTTATCTGAGCACGTATACCGTCAGCCCCGAAAATATCATAATAAAGTTTTCGCTCAGCGTGTTCAAGTTCAATTAATGATTGACGACTGGAATCAGATTCACTTATTCTGTTATTCTTCTGCCAATCCCATAACCATTGTGAACGGTGATACTCATAATGGCCTAAGAGTTTTGCTAAACGTGTTGCTAACTGCCAGATTTTTCTATTATTTATCCCATGTTCATCGACTATATATGATTGAAAAATAGTAGAATTATCATCCCTGGATTGTGTTGAGTCCTGCAGGCAGTGCATAATCAGAAGTGTTAACTGTTTCTCATCAAGAAGCCTGGTTCCGGTACGTTTATCTGGATTCATAAAATGATCTAATTGCTGAATTAGATTCCATAATCCAACCTCAAAATAGTGGAAATCAATATTGGCTGTAACACCATTTTTCTTTGCAATCTGCAGTTGCAGCCAAAGTTTGACACTTTGGTTTGGAACGATGACAGTTTGTGTTGCGAACGGATCTCTTTCTGAGGAAGTACGAATAGTATCTGCTAATTTATGTGCAAGATTTTCAAACGAACTGCTGAAATGTAGATATAAACTCATTTTGTTCGGGGTGTAATATTTTCTGCTGTCTGTAATGTAAGTGAGTCTGAAAATTCAAAGTATGTCATGACGTAACATTGTTGTACAGAGTAAACGACATTGAATCACTTGAAAATACTGCGTTTATCTGGATTCACAATTATTTGGAATCACAGGGCATTGAATATTGAAATCAATAAAAATATGAGCGTTTAATAGAGTATATCGTCTTAAATGTAAATAGTGACGATCCTACATGTAAAATAATATGAAGACTGATAAAACCAACGTCCATATGGAAGCTGATTTGAAAGCGGAACGGCCGGGCAATTTGGTGTGCCATGTATCATGGACACATAAATTGATTTGGATAACAGGTTCGCTTATTTCAGGAGGATTGGTGTCCATATGTTTCCCCCCGTTAGAATTTTCCTGGTATGCCTGGTTTTCATTACTTCCCATTTTGTGTATCGGCTTAAAACCGGTTTCTAAACCGTTCTTTTTCGGCTATCTCTTTGGATTCGCACATTTTGCAACAACCTACTTTTGGTTAAACGAAGTGTTTATACTGGCATCAGCAGGTCTGGCTTCAATTTATGCTTTTATTCCTGCTGTCTGGATAAGCTGCAGCCGAAAATTTATAGATTATTTAGATGTCTCAGAAGACGAAGAATTGTTTCCCGGGCATGATCCTTCAATAGAGATTTCGCATCAGCTTACTGCTCCAAAGGTTTGTTTTGTTATTATTTTTATGAGTTGTTTCTGGTGCGGACTGGAGTGGTGCCGAAGCTGGTTTATGACCGGTTTTCCATGGAATCAATTCGGAATCAGTCAGTGGCAAAATTTCTTTCTTTTACCACTGTCACAGATAACAGGCGTATATGGAATTAGTTTTTTGATTGTTACGGTTAATCTTTCGCTCTATTTTTCAGGGAAATACTTAATTGAATCAAAACAAAATGCAATTGACATTAAACCTGTACTGTGGTTTATATCGCCAGTTATCATTCTGCTTATTCTTGTTTCACTATGGTATACTACGTTACCTGAAGAATCTAAACCTCAAGAAACTCTGAACGTTGCAGCTGTTCAAGGCAATATTCCTCAAAGTCGAATCTGGACACAAGAACAACTTGATTTAGCAATAGACGTTTATACTCGATTAACACGGGAAATAGTTTCTTCTGAAAACCCCGATCTTGTCGTTTGGCCGGAAACTGCAATTCCGGCGAGTCTGCTATATAACGAGCAATGTTATGTGGCACTGCGTTCGATGTCAGCTGAGATCAAAACCCAATTGATCGCAGGAACAATCAACTATCGCTTTCCACCTGTTGCCAATGGAACCGGCGAATTGCCAAGAAGTTTTAACAGCTGCATTTATTTCGATAAAAATGGTGATGTGATAGATTCTTATGACAAAATTCACTTAGTCCCGTTTGGTGAGTATGTGCCATTTGAAGCCTACATTCCCCGGCTGAATGATTGGATAGGTATGGGCCGAAGTTTGTCAGAAGGACGGGAGTACACGGTAATGGCAGTTCAAAATAAAGCACATATCGGCATTAATATCTGCTACGAAGATATATTCCCGGAAATCAGTCGTCGAATGGTTCTCGAAGGTGCGAATGTCCTGCTTGTTATCACAAACGACGCCTGGTTTGGTGAATCATCAGGGGCCCGCCAACATTTATCCCATGCAGTTTTTAGAGCTGTAGAAAACCAAAGACCAATTTTAAGGAATGGAAATAATAGCGATACGTGTATAATCATGCCGAATGGTGAAATTAAAGATTTAATGCGTGATCCGGTGAGCGGCTCATCATTTGCAAGAATGGCCCGGGTTTATAAGGTCCCGATTTGGGAATCACTGACAACCACGTTTTATACACGTTACGGCAATGTTTTTGCCGTTTTCTGTTTTGTAATCTCGCTATTGGGATTGATCTGGTGTTTTACGCGATTTCTTGATAAAAAAAGAAAATTATATGAATTGATTACCGAAGATTCAGAAAAAATTCTTTCTTGACTATCAACATCGCTGAGCATCAGCTTAAAGTGGATGAATAATCAAATTCGATATTTTTCTTAGATCTGAATATTCAGCTGATCGCCTGCTCATACTCCAACTTCTCCTCTTATCCACAATAAATTTTCGTAAAAACCCAATCAGTTAATCCTTTAATATGCCATAAAATATTTGTAATAAATATGTTATATATCAGCGATGTTTTTTGACCGTTATTTTAATAATTCATTAGTTTTTCCGGTCATTTTGACTGTTAAATTTTAAGGAGAACACAGTGCAAAGTCAATCGAAGGTTTCAAATCAACAGCAGTGTTTATGTCAGGGGTTGTCAGAGATGCTTAATCCTGACCATGCGTTGTATCAAATCAATTATTATCGCGTAAGATTCCCCGGGATGAGGTTGATAAAGACTTTGCGACGTATTACACGGATTTTGGTTGTCCTGCGAAGAGAACGGTAATGCAGTTTTTTCTGTAATTTGATAATCGCGGGTCATTAATCATCCATTTTCAGGTATCGCTTTCCAGCGTCCCGTTGGTTACTGATTTCGATCAAAATGGCAGTTGCCGATCTAAGTAATGATGCCTCGTTTGGGAAGAGTGATGCGATGCGTGTTCGTCGCTTTAATTTCTTGTTTATGTTTTCTGCCATATCAGTGGTACGTCATCGTCTATGGTGATGTTTGTTTGGAAACTGATGCCGACTCCATTGAATAAATCATGTTAAACGACTGGGCAGCAGAGGAAATCTTACGGGCTTGTGTTCAGCTTTTTTTCATTAGGCAGATTAAATTGTTGGGAACGGGATTGAATTTTTTCTTCCATGATATTAAAGAGATCCTCCAGGGTTCCCTGGTTTAATACTTGATTATATTGTGAACGGTATGTGGATATCAAACTAATACCTTGAATTTCGATATCATAAATTTTCAACATATCTCTGGACTTATATATTTTAAACAGGATTAAATATTGTTCGCTTTTTGATTCCATAGTCATAGGGATATGGATTTTATTCTTAACTAATTCTGATTTACCAAGTTCAACAGTTTCATCTTCAAAGAGTAGAAACTTTTCCAACATAGACGTATGCATTCGTTTTGTGAATAACGTCACAAACCGTTCCTGCTGTTCGGGGTTACTCGTCATCCATTGGTGCTTTCCCATTGTTAATTTTGCCATTAAACTGAAATCAACAATCGGAGCAATTGTATCAATAATATGTTGTTTCCTGGTCTCAGAATCCAATGATTTGTTACTCAAAACAGAGAGGATGTTATTAATAGAATCGCCAATCATTTTTTCTGCATCACGCTGTATATCTGATTTAGCTGTGATAGATAAGAGCACGAGTAGGATTATATAGTAAAGTGGTTTCATTTTTCTACTTTCGATTTTCGAAGGTTCTGCAGTGCATCGCGTGAAAAGGTATACGGATCAACAGCATCTTTCATAAATGTATCATATTCATCAAGATGCAGGGACAGATGATTTACTCTCACAGTAAAACCTAATCCTGTTCTGGCAATATGCGAATTAAGATAATTCGGTGGATATAAAAAATAGTCCGGAATCAGGCCAATGGCATCTCTAATATTTGAAATTCCAAAAATGGGAAGAACTATGATAAATCCACTTTTAACTTTGTAATGTCCGAGTGTTTGTCCAAAATCTTCCTTATAAGTTTTTAAGTCAAACTTGTTTTTGGCGTAGTCCCTAAACCCAAGTAAACCAACTGTGGTATTCAATCCGAATCTGGCACATTCAATACCAGCTTTTTTTACTTTTAACTGTAATAGATTATTGATACATCGTTGGGGAAAACCCAGGTTGTCAAAAAAATTTCCTATCCCGCGTCTTCCTTTTTCCGGTATGATCTTAGAATAGCCTTTTGCACAAGGTCTGATTACAAATTCAAATAACTTGTCATTTATCTTAAACATGAACCGGTTATACTTCAACAATGGGTCGATATTTTTTTGCTTCCCGCTCTCAGCACTGAATTCGTTTTCGAGTTCGTCAAAAAAATCATCAGTAAATTCAGGATCTTCAGCTGAAACCCAATTCCCGTTTAAAAGAAAGACACACAAAATAAGAATTCTCAATACTGTGGCTATTGCGAATTTAAGTTTGTTTGCGGGCATCCGGCACACGTTTTTCAGCCTAATGAAATTCTCTTGTCTATAATTTATGAAAACAGACATCTGACTATTTTACATATTTACATTTCAACTAAACTAATACACAAGTAAATGATATGAAATCGGAATTAGTTATATTGTTCCAATGCTTTGATTCGCAGAAGAACAGGCGGATGGCTATATTCCAGAATTACTTTCAATGGATGAGGAGCCAGGTTTGAAAGGTTATCGGAACTCAATTTTTTTAGTGCTTTGACCAGTGATTCTGGGTTTTTAACTGTTTTTGCTGCATATCGATCTGCTTCAAATTCATATTTTCTGGAGAGAAAATTCGTGGCCATTGAAATAACCAATGAAATAGGTGTATATAGAAATCCAAAAAATATCATACTGCCATAGACTGAAACATTGTCCATCTTAAATGCGTTGAATAAATTTACGTTATTGATGAATAAAGATAAAATATAAAACATCAACCCAGTTGAAATTATAGAAATAATAATAAATTTGTGAATATGTTTTTTCTTAAAATGTCCCATTTCGTGTGCTAATATTGCGACCAGCTCATCAACGGAATGTTTTTCTATAAGCGTGTCGTATAAAACGATTCTTCTGAATTTACCAAATCCTGTAAAAAATGCGTTTGATTTGGATGATCGTTTTGAACCATCCATTTTAAAAATTCCGTTTAGCCGGAAAGATTCCTTCCGGGCATAGTCTTCTATACTTGATTTTAATTCCCCTTCTTCCAGTGGCGTAAATTTATTGAAAACCGGCATGAGAACCACGGGTGCCAGAAACATTAAAAATATTTGAAAAACTGTGAAAGTTAACCAGGCATAAACCCATGCAGAATCGCCAGCTTTTTCAAAAAAGCTGAAAATTGCAGCAAGAACAGGACCTCCAATGATGACAGTTAAAAAGAGACCTTTTATAAAGTCAAGTATGTAGGTTGGAAACTTAGTTTTATTGAACCCGTATTTTTCTTCGATTACAAACGTATCATAGATTGAAAATGGCAGACTCAGTATTTGACTGCATAAAACTAAAATCCCGGTAAATATGAGTCCGGTTGTAACTGTTGAACCCGAATAAATTTTTCTAGCCAGAAGATCAATATAATTAAATCCGCCCGACAATAAGAAAATAATGATTACAGGTGTGCTGATTGTACTCTGAACCAGACCTGAAAGGGTACTGTCTTTTAAATATTTTTGAGACTTTTTATATTCTTCTTCGCTATAATAATCATCAAAACCGTCTGGTAAATTTTCCTGAATATTGTGTAGATTCATATATTCTATGATCAAATCAATTAAATATGATCCGATAAGAATTGAAAGAACTATTATTAGAAATGTATTCATTAAGATTGAGATTGAGATTAATTAATTTGGGTTGAATGATTAAATAGTGCACGGCATCAATAGAATCTTCAAATTCACTCTTTAAATAATGTTGATGGAATCCATCCTCCGGTCAATTGCAGCGGTTTTATATCATCGGCTGTATTTATCCAGACGGCAATACCATATTTTTGAAAGTGTTTGCTCATTAATCCAGGTAAACGCACGGTCCAGATAGAATACTTCCCCCGGTATAGGATAATTCAAACACTTCCCGGGCATATTTGATTAAACAAATTCTTGAGGATTGACTTTTCAGTTATATGGTCTTGCATATATAGATATAGGGATTTATAGAAATTGTATCAACAGATAAAAGTAGTAGAATAAACGTATTCATCTAATAAAGAAACACAAGATTCAATTTGTTAAACAAACTGGTTTCAATAGCTTAAACAGTACCGTTTTAAAAATCAAATTATAGATTTAATCAGAATAATGAACATACCAAACCAACTGACAATTGGCAGATTAGTCCTTACTGCTGTATGGGTGGCTCTTGCAGCGATTCCCGAAGAATATCCGAATAGTATGCTTTATTGGAAAATCGGTTATATCATTGCTGTCATCGCCGGATTCACTGATTTTTTTGATGGCTATATTGCCAGGAAATTTGAATTGATCACGACATTTGGCAAACTGATGGATCCTCTTGCAGATAAGATTTTTACCGTAAGTTGTTTTGTCGTTTTAACTGAACATGCAGTCGTTCCCGCCTGGATAACTATTCTTATATTAACTCGTGAGTTTGCAGTTAATGGATTACGGTCGTTGGCAGCAAATAAAGGTAAAGTCATGACTGCTTCCTGGATTGGCAAATGTAAAACGGTGAGTCAAATGCTGGTATTGCTGGTCGGTGGATCTATTTGGGTTCAATGGATTCCAAATATTCCAATCGTACTCCTGATCTGGAAAATTTTATTACTTTGGTTAGCAATATTTACACTTTATACCGGGATTGAATATTTTATCAAAAATCGCAATTTATATATGAATAGTCTTTAGCTGAAATCCAGACCTTCAGCAGAATTACAATATGATATTGCAGTAGAAATCATATAATCATATTCCCCCATTTATCATTACTTCAAGACGTGGTATTTCATAAATTCTTTTTTTCGCAGGTTTAAACCATGTAATAAAAAGATTTCATGCAGAAACTATTATATTCTAAGCTAAATCAATTTTTTCAATACAATACATTTCTGGGAGGTCAGGAAGAGGTTGTTACAAAGATTGCCGCCGGAGAGCAAATGTGTGTCATTATGCCGACCGGGTCCGGGAAATCGTTGTGTTTCCAGTTACCGGCACTTTTAAAGGATGGCTATACACTGGTCGTTTCCCCTCTGATATCACTGATGAAAGATCAGGTTGACGCCCTGAAGCAAAGAAATATACCCGCTGCATTTCTCAACAGCACGCAAACATTCAGCGAGCAGCAAACAATAATTAGTGAGGTTCTCTCCGGGAGCGTAAAATTGCTCTATATCGCACCTGAACGGCTGCACAGCAAAAGTTTTCACAGTCTCGTACACAATCTCCAGCCGGAAATGCTTGTTGTTGACGAGGCACATTGCATCAGCCAGTGGGGGCATGATTTTAGAACGGATTATATCAAAATTGGTAAGTTCCTTGAACATTGGAATGTCTCTCAGGTCTGTTGTTTTACTGCAACTGCTACACCGGTGGTACAGGAAGATATCGTCAGGCAAATTCGTAGGAATTTAAGTATTTTTGTCACAGGATATACGAGGCCAAACCTGGCCCTTTCTGTTATCCCCAGCCACAAAAAAGATGACAAGCTTAAACGGATTAAATCGCTGATCGATGATTCCAAACCCACGATAATATATGCATCAACCCGAGACAATGTTGACCTGATTTCTGATGAACTCGAATGTATTCGATATCATGCAGGAATGTCTGATGCTGATCGTACCGATGCACAAAATAGATTCATGAATGATCAGAGTCCCGTTATTGCTGCAACAAATGCCTTCGGGATGGGGATTGACCGACCGGATATTCGGCAGGTAATTCATTTTAATATCCCGGGCAGTCTGGAAGCATATTATCAGGAAGCGGGACGTGCCGGGCGAGATGGTGAGGATTCAGCCTGCATACTATTATTTTCTGAGGCAGATAGATTTACTCATAAATTTCTTATTGAAATTAATAATCTGTCAAAATTTATCGTTCTGGAAACCTACCAGACGCTGCTGCATTTATCTGATGATTTGGACAGTTATTATTTGGAGGTAAGTGTATCTCAATTAGCGTCGATGGTGTCATCTGCAAAAGGGGATCGGCAAATTAGTAATATATTAAAGATACTTGAAAAAAATGGCTATATAGATCGCGGTTATCGGCAGCAGAATAAAGGACTTTTAAGAAGTAACCGGAGTATCCGGGAACTGCAGGAATATGGAGCCGGAGCAAACACGCAACGTTCTATTTTCGTTCAACGTATCCTCCATTATTATGGATCCCGTGTCGAAGAAGGGTTTCCCTGTTCTTACGAAGAACTTGTATCTGTTACAAAATTTGACAGTGAAAAAGTGAAACGGGCACTGCGGGCATTGAATGGAAATGAACTGATTTGGGTTCCGCCATTTACAGGTCGAAGTATTACATTGCTAAAGCCTGAGGTTAAAATCCCGGATTTGGATTATAAAGAATTAGAAAATAAGGTGGCATTGGAGAAACAACGGCTGGATGAAATGCTTTTATATCCGAGAGAGCGGAAATGTCGGCAGAAGTTTATAATCGACTATTTTGGTCAGAAGAATGATGATTGGTTGTGTCAGGTTTGTGATTTATGTAAATCCCGCGACCATGCCGATAAAAGACTGCCGACGGAAAGTGAATTGGACCAGATCATTACCATTTTACGGGGTACGTTTGAATTGCATGGGGGCTATGGAAAAAATAAAGTTGCTCAATATTTATACGGATCCAGGCGTCAGGAAATTCTTAAAGTTAATTTGCATCACTATCCTTCGTATGGATTACTGAAAACTATCGGACAGTCAACTATACTCAGACTGATGGATACATTGATTAATCAGGAGTGCATAAAAATAATTGGCGATAAAAAATATCCAAGAATCAGTATTACTCCGCTGGGACGTGATGTTATAGAGAAAAAACAGAGTATTGCGTTTGAGCTTCATGACTTTGACCTGAACAGCTCCACGACTGAATCAACCCCTTCATCCAGGAAAAGAAATGGAAAGAAATCCAAATCAAACATGGGAATGGAAGATTCTTTCTCCGGTGTTGATAATGGCAACGATGATTTGTATGAACGATTGAGAATTTTTAGAAATGACATGGCGGCAGAGAAACGATTGATTCCTTATCAAATTGTAACTAACCGAACCCTGCAGGAAATGTCTTTGAAGGCACCAATGACGGTTGATGAAGCAAAAGGCATTCATGGGATCGGCAGGAAAAAGGAAAAAACAATCTTACCTAAGTTTATAGAAGAAATTAACAATTGGCGTAAAGAGAGTGCCCCAACATAAGATAAATCAATGATCGGTGATAATTGAACGCAGCTGGTAACCTGATCCGGCACAGGCAAGGGTGTTTTAAGATTTAAGAGTTGAACATGATGTTTATTCAATTAAGTAAATATTCATATGCATATATTCCACAACAATTGCAGAAAGAATATAAGGATTTTTAGTTATTATGAAAGTCGTCAGCACCCGGGATATGCGAGATTTAGACGCAAAAACAATCCAGGCCGGAACGCCGGGTGGAGTTTTAATGGAGAGAGCTGGAACGGGGGCGTTTCGGGAAATTCTATCATATATTGAACGCATTAATGAAAAGCATCGTACTTCGTTTAACATTCTTGCGGGAAAAGGGAATAATGGGGGGGATGGTTACGTAATAGCCAGATTACTTTTCGAAAATACAGACAGTTGTGTTCGTGTATTATCTGTTTGTAATAAAGATGAATTAAAAGGCGATGCAAAAATTAACGCCAATTATTTACCGAAACAGGTTGAGTTTATTATTGGGGACCGTATTCCGGATGAATGCTTCGGGACAGGAAATGTTTTTATAGACTGTCTGCTTGGGACTGGCTTTAGCGGAGCGTTAAGACAGCCTTATTGTTCCATTATAAATTCCGTTAATAAAAGTAAATGCAGTGTCATCGCCATTGATATTCCGTCCGGGGTAAATGCTGACACAGGCAGTGTCGATGACCATGCAATATGTGCTGATTTAACCGTTACCCTTGGTTTACCGAAACCAGGATTGTTTTTGAATCAGGGACATGAGTTATCCGGTATCGTTCGTTTAGTTGATATCGGAATACCAGATGAATTTGCTGATGAAAAAGAGTCTTTGTTTAATGTTGTATTTCATCAGGATATACAATCTGAAATTCTACGGTTACCGAAGAATTCCCATAAATCAACGATGGGCAAGATTCTTGTAATCGGGGGGTCAAAATGGTATCCGGGTGCTCCTTTATTATCCGGGCTTGGTGCCTTACGCATGGGCGGCGGGCTGGTAACTGCAGCCTATCCCGAGTCAATTACTTCACTTATGCGAATGAAGGAATTGTCGATTATTTTAACCCCGGTGAATGATAATAATCTCGGGTATCATTCAAATGAAATGATTGATCAATACCATCAGCTGCTTGATCAAAAAGATATCATCGTACTTGGACCGGGACTTGGCCGGGAAAAAGATACAATCAAACTGGTACGGTGTCTGTTATCAACGAATAAGTCTGTTATTCTCGACGCAGATGCATTAAGTGCAATAAAAGGTCATGTTAATTTGTTTCCCAGAACCGGCACCACTATTCTGACACCGCATCAAGGCGAGATGGATCGGATTATTCAAGCCTCCGGGAAAATAGATTTGTTAAATCAGTCCAGAGAATCCCAGGCGAAAACATTGGCTTCTGAATTTAATGTCTACATTATCTTAAAAGGAAGCAGGACGGTAATTGCAAGTCCGGAAGGTGAAATATGGATAAATTCTTCAGGAACTCCCGCACTTGCTTCTGGCGGAACCGGGGATGTGTTAACCGGAATGATCGCTGCCTGCTGCTGTCAGTTCGATGATGTGTTGACAGCACTCAAAGTTGCTGTTTTTATCCATGGTCTGGCAGCTGAACTCGCACCAAACGGGATGCGTAACTGTATTGCAGATGATCTGCCTGCACTGATTGGAGTGGCCTTGAAAGACGTTACACCATTTGCCTGATTAAGAGTATACCTGCTTGTACTCCGGAACGTAAATATATCAGTGTTAACACTGGTTGCCGGGGGGTCGTTGAAGTTCATCTGCTGCGGAGCGATTGTTTTTTATAATTAGAATAACACTACTGTATCCTGCAGCAACAGAAAACTTCGAGTTTCCTTTTATGTTAATTGAGGCCGTGCAACAGTACTATAATGCGTCTCGCAGCTGTATTCAGGGATTTGGAATTCTTTCTTTAGACGGACTTTTTAAAAAACAATAGCTGTAATGTGATCACCTATCTAAAAGTTAATACGTTTTGCACTTGTGTGTCTCAGTTTCTGACGTAAAACAATCCGGACTTTCGTATCGAAAATTGCAATGCTATGACAGGCTTACACTATGTCCACTTCCCGGCTTATCGGCTGATTTTCGTTATTAGGATTTTATCATCAGTCGAAGAAATTTATGATCATTTGTGTATGAATTCATTTACAGGGAACTGTGGATAATCACGTAACAATAACGTATAATACGGTGAACGACATTAAATAATGTCTCAGATATGTGGGCAAATCATGCCGGTACAACAGATAGTGTTATATGAAGTTTAAGAAACTGGAATCAATTGAATTTGCCGATAGGGAAATTCAAGCGATAAAATATAAAGGCTGATAAGTTATGTTTGGATTTTATCGAATCGCTGCTGCAGTACCGATTCTCAAAGTCGCTGATGTGGGATATAACAGAGATCAGATTATTAAACTCATAAAGGCTGCGGATAAAAAAAATGCATCTTTGGTGGTTTTTCCTGAATTATCTGTTACTGCATATACGTGTGGTGATTTGTTTCTGCAGAACCGGTTAATTGAGAAAGCGATGGATGCAGTAAACTTTATTTGTGCTTCCACAAAAACATTAAGTATTATCTCTATTGTCGGTGCTCCGATCCGGATGAACAATGCTTTATATAATTGTGCAGTCATTATTCAGGGGGGGGCAATCAGAGGCATTGTGCCAAAGAGTTTTCTGCCTAACTATAAAGAATATTATGAAAAAAGATGGTTTGCTTCCGGAAAATCGATATCAAATACAAATATCACCATTTGTGATCAGACGGTATCCTTTGGAAGTGATTTGTTATTTCAGGTAAATTCGGAATTAAGTATAGGGATCGAATTGTGTGAGGATCTTTGGAATGTTATTCCGCCAAGTTCTAATCATGCTGTTGCCGGAGCAACCGTAATTGCCAATTTATCTGCAAGTAATGAACTGGTTACAAAAGCAGATTACCGCCGGGATCTGGTTCGGCAGCAAAGTGCTCGATGTGTTTCCGCTTATATTTATTCATCGGCCGGTGTCTCAGAATCATCCACGGATCTTTTGTTTAGTGGTCATACAATGATTGCAGAAAATGGAACGATTCTGTCCGAGACAGATCGATTTGAATCTGAAAATATAATCGAATTTGCCGATATTGACTGTCAACGATTAATTTCAACTCGGATAAATGAAACGTCATTTTCTGATAATGAAGTACTTCCTTATCGAACAATTCCACTGGATGGGATAAAGAAATTGAAACGGATTAATCGGTCTTTCAATCAAAATCCGTTTGTCCCGGATGATATGTCTGAAAGGGATAAGCATTGTTCAGATATCATTAATATTCAATCAAGTGCACTTGCGAAACGATTGAGCCATATCAATGCAAAATCAGCTGTCATCGGTATTTCAGGAGGGTTGGATTCAACGCTGGCATTACTGGTCGTTCACGCTGCGGCATCCAAAATAAATTTCAGAAGTAAAAATATCATCGCAGTCACAATGCCCGGATTCGGAACGAGTAAATCAACTTATGATAATGCTGTGCAGCTTTGTACTCTGTTAAAAGTTGATTTTAGACAGATTGATATCAAACCAGCTTGTGAGCAGCATTTCAAGGATATTGGACATGATCCGACGGTTACAGATATAACCTATGAAAATACCCAGGCCCGTGAACGAACGCAGATTTTAATGGATTTGGCCAATAAAGAAAATGGAATCGTAATTGGAACAGGAGACTTATCAGAAATGGCGTTGGGATGGTCAACATTTAATGGTGATCATATGTCCATGTATGCGGTGAATTGCAGTGTTCCGAAAACGCTGGTAAGGTATCTGATTCAATGGGTAGCCGAACGTAGCAATGCGAAGCTGAAGCAAACACTTCTAAACATAATTGACACCCCGATCAGCCCTGAATTATTGCCAGTTTCCAAAACAGGATCAATCACCCAGAAGACTGAAGAGATTGTCGGACCCTGTGAACTTCATGATTTCTTCCTCTATCACTTCCTAAAGTACGGTGCATCTCCAGATAAAATCGCTTATTTGGCGTTGCTGGCTTTTCACAAAGTCTATAGCAGAAATGAAATTTCAAAATGGCTGAAGATTTTTATGCAGCGATTTTTTTCCCGACAGTTTAAACGAAACTGTGTTCCTGATGGTCCAAAAGTTGGAACAATCAGTCTATCCCCACGCGGAGATTGGCGAATGCCGTCGGATGCATCCTCTTCAGAATGGATTACCTTGAGAGACGAATTGAATCATGGCAAAACCGGATTGGGTAAAGGAACTTACTCAGTGGTACTCCCAAAATAAACGGTCAATGCCGTGGCGTGATAACCCTCTGCCTTATTATATTTGGGTTAGTGAAGTAATGCTCCAGCAAACTCAGGTGGAAACCGTTATACCCTATTTTAAGAGATTTATTACTCGATTCCCCGATTTAAACACCTTGGCAAACTCAGACTTTCAGGACGTTCTGAAAATGTGGGAGGGCCTGGGGTATTATGCACGAGCTCGTAATTTTCATAAAGCAGCGAGCCTGGTTATTCAGGAAGGTAATGGAGTTATTCCTGACAATTTTGAGGATTTGCGAAAACTTCCCGGTTTGGGCGACTATACCGCCGCCGCAGTGGCAAGTATTGCTTTTGGACAGAAAATACCCGTGGTTGACGGAAATGTCTTGCGAGTATTCGCCCGATTTTGGGGAATAAAAGAGGATATCAAAACGAACAGTGTAAAAAGACATATTTTTGACCGGTTAAAAAATGTAATATCGACTTCCAGACCCTCAGACTTTAATCAGGCCATTATGGAATTGGGTGCACTGGTTTGTCGTCCCAAAAATCCATTGTGCCCGCAATGCCCGCTTCAGAAACAATGTGTTGCTTTCAAAAAAAATATTACAGACGAACTGCCGATTATTAAGAAGAAAGCAAAAATCCCTACATACATCTACGGTGCATGTGTCATTTGGCGTGGGAACAGATTTTTAATATCCCGACGTGATAATGATCAAATGTTAGGTGGACTCTGGGAGTTCCCCGGAGGGCGACTGGAAGGGAATCTTAATTTGAAGAAACAGTCCTTTGAATTAGTTGAAAAGATCACCAATCTCGAGTTTAAAATGTTAAAGGACTTCTATAAAATCAGACATACTTATTCTCATTTTAAGAAAGAATTAACTGCATATAAATGTCAATTATTAGAACAAAAAGTGATTGCAGGCGATGTCGTTGATCCAGAAGATAATTTTAGATGGATTACGCTATCAGAAGTGACAAATTTCCCTTTCGATAAAGCAACCTTAAAGGTTATTGATAAAATCGTAAAAAGATAGAGATATTTCAATCAAATAATTTCCCCCGGCGATTTCCGGTGAACTAATTTATTAAATCAACAGCCCCGCCGCAGCCGGGTGGATCAAGACAGCTCGTACGGCCGATGCAGTAACGAGAATCCGCTTTGCGGACGTTAACCAGCGGGGTATGACTCCGCTTGAAAAAATATTGGCCTCGATGCAGGTGTCGGGGAAATAAACCCGCGACGGCGGCCAAGCCCGCGAGTGGGATAAAATGATACATCGATGATGAAACAATGCACAAGATAATTCATATTGATATGGATGCATTTTATGCGGCGATTGAACAAAGAGACAACCCGGCACTGAGGGGAAAGCCGATTGCCGTTGGTGGATCAGAACGTCGAGGAGTTGTCGCTACTGCAAGTTATGAGGCTCGTAAATTTGGCGTGTATTCGGCCATGCCGTCATTAACCGCAAAACGTAAATGTCCATCACTTGTTTTTGTTCCGTCTCGGGCAGCAGTCTATCGGGAAGTCTCAAAACAGATCCGCGAAATTTTTTTCGAATACACAGATTTGGTTGAACCCTTGTCTTTGGATGAGGCATTCTTAGACGTCACGTCCAATGAAAAGCAGATAGCTTCTGCAACTCTACTGGCAAGAGAACTGAAAGAACGCATTCGGAAGGAAACAAAACTCACAGCTTCCGCAGGAGTTTCAATCAATAAGTTCCTTGCTAAAATTGCCTCAGATTTTCAGAAACCCAATGGACTGACCGTTGTACCCCCTGAAAAAGCGGTCCCATTTATAGAAGCACTCCCGATAGAAAAGTTTTATGGAGTCGGGAAGGTTACCGCTAAAAAAATGCATAAATTGAGTGTGTATAATGGTGCGGATCTTAGGCAGTGGACCAAAGAAAAGTTAATCCGGCATTTTGGAAAATCAGGGAATTATTATTTTGATATTGCCCATGTCCAGGATGAGAGACCGGTAAATCCTGCCCGAATACGCAAGTCCTTAGGTGCAGAGAGAACATTTCGTTCAGACCTCGTTGCAGATCAGGATATTTACACATCGCTGAAGGGCATAACCGAGGAAGTAATGAGACGGATGGAAAAGGCTAATATTACAGGAAAAACCGTTACCGTAAAAATTAAATTTTCAGATTTTCGTCAGATTACCCGAAGCATAACAGTTGATAAAGTGGTTAATTCGTTCGATAAACTATGGGAACTTGCCCAGACGTTGCTCTTAAAAGTAGATCTCGATACAAAACAGATTCGATTACTTGGCATCACACTCTCGAATTTTGATACCGGAGAAATCTCAACCTCTGAACAACTGGAGATGGAATTTTAGCGTGTAGGATTTATGACGGCTATAATTTCATGCTTTGGTCGATACAAATTTTGTTATATAATTGATCCAATAGAAATACCAAAACTATTGAATCGTTATTTGGGATTTAGATCATTCCAATTAATCCCCCCGTATGCAAAGATCGTGTATGTTGTGAGATTCACTTCATACACATCAAATGCATAACGATCAGAATGATATCCTGCAAATAAATAAATAAATAAATCCAATTATGATATATGAACAATCAAATCGACAACTTTATTAGAATATCCCCATTCATTATCATACCAGGCAACTAATTTGACGAAATTATCATTCAATGCAATACCTGCATTCGCATCGAATACCGATGTACAGGCTTCACCTATGAAATCAGATGAAACAACCATATCTTCAGTATACCCGATGACACCTTTAAAATCGCCTTCGGACGCTGCTTTCATTGTAGATTTAATGTCTTCGTAGCCGGCTCCTTTTTCTAATCGGCACGTCAGATCAACTACGGATACGTTGGGTGTCGGGACACGAAATGCCATCCCTGTTAATTTACCGTTTAATGATGGAATCACTTTTCCGACAGCTTTGGCAGCACCCGTGCTTGAAGGAATTATATTATGACAGGCTGCCCGCCCGCCGCGCCAATCTTTCATTGATGGACCATCAACAACTTTTTGTGTGGCGGTAACCGAATGCACGGTTGTCATAAGCCCTTCAATAATTCCATAATTATCATTAATTACCCTGGCAAGGGGAGCGAGGCAATTGGTCGTACATGATGCGTTAGAGACAATGGACATGTCACTGGTATAGCTGTTTTGGTTAACGCCCATTACAAACATCGGTGCATCTGCAGAGGGTGCTGAAATTACAACCTTTTTTGCACCGCCTCTTAAATGGGCACCTGCTTTATCAATTGTTGTGAATACCCCTGTGGACTCAACAACAGTTTCTGCACCGCAGGATCCCCAGGCAATTTCTTCGGGATTCATACATTGAAAAATCTGAATAGATTTTCCATTCACAATTAATTTGTCATCACCTGCTTCGACGGTTCCCTGAAACCTTCCGTGAACGGTATCATATTTCAGCATATATATCATATACTCTGCGTTTATAAAAGGATCATTGATCCCGAGAACCTCAACGTCCGGGTTACTTAATGCTGCTTTGAATACCATTCGACCAATTCGACCGAAACCATTAATTCCTACTCTAGCCATTTTTTTACTCCTTTATATTTTCCCGCTATTGAATTGTTCTGTATAATAGTTTAAATAAGTACCCGATTGGATGGGATATGTAAATTGCTTTATCGACTTGCTTTCATATTTCAAAGCCTGTCATAATTAAAATCGGGATGTCCGGAATTAAAACAGTATAAATAAAAGCCTTAAAACAAGCTTCGAATCTAAAAGGTGATTAATCATTGGTCAACTCGGGTTAGTGAAGGAACAGGAAAAAATGCCAAATAAATCGACGTCCTATGATAAGGCGGGAGTTAATATTGATCTTGCACATTCTTTGATGGATAATGTTAAAGACACCATTAAGGATACTTATCGAAACGAAGTTGTTCAGGAACCCGGTACTTTTGGCGGGTTGTTTGCGATTGATTTTTCTAAATATAAAGAACCGGTGCTGGTTTCAAGTGTAGATGGAGTTGGTACCAAATTGATGGTCGCATCTTTAATGAATAATCATAAAACTGTCGGCCATGATATTGTTAACCATTGTATCAATGATATTGCCTGTCAGGGAGCTGAACCTCTTTATTTTTTAGATTATTTAGGAATTGGTAAGTTAAAAAGTCCACTATATGAAAATGTCATTAATGGTATTGCTGAAGCGTGTGCTTGCCGGGGAGTTGCATTATTGGGTGGTGAAACTGCAGAAATGCCGGGGATGTATGGGGACGATTATGATCTGGTGGGGGCTATTACCGGAGTTGTTGACAGATCGAAAATGATAACCGGACGAAATATTTCTGAAGGTGACATAATTATTGGTTTAAGCTCAAGTGGATTGCATACAAACGGCTATAGTCTTGCCCGTAAAGTACTTTTTGATGAATCAGGTATGAACGTGAATTCCTGCATTGAAAACTCAAATCAAACACTCGGTAACGCATTGCTTGAGCCACATGTCTGTTATTGGCAGGCAATTAAACGGATACTTAACAGTAATATTCACGCACATGGAATTGCACATATTACCGGAGGTGGCTTTTATGACAATGTCTCAAGAATTTTGCCTGGATCTGTCAATGCTCAAATTGAACCTGAACGATTGCCAATCCCGCCAATTTTTAATTTAATCAAAGAAAAAGGCAATATTGATAATGGTGAAATGTATCGTGTATTTAACATGGGCGTTGGTATGATGTGGGTCGTGCCGTCATCAGATGAAAAGGAGGCACTGTCAATTTGTAAAGATGAAGGATTTAATGCTGAAAAAATAGGCGAAATAACGCCAGGTTCAGGTTCTGTAAAGCTCGAAGGAATCGATATAAACCAGCCTGTTTTGAATTTAAAATAGTTTTAGGCTTAATTCAACGGGAGGCACAGCACATACACAATGTCGTTTCAGGTATTGCCAAAATTCGATCAATCGGTATGGCGTTTCCACAGTACATGTACTGGCCAAATTCAGGAGTATTTGCCTTGTTCAGGACGGTTTCTAATTGAACTTTGCGTGTTTGTGCCCTGGTTAATATTTGCTCATTTATCATTTTATTTCCTATAGCATCCATCCGACTGACTCGTCCAATTGCATTGGCAGGACTGACAGGCTGAGTTAATTTTTCCAGATATCTAATTTCTTCATTGGTTCGATTTATTCCTGCACATAAGTTTTCAAAGGCATGGGAAATATTTAAATTAAATCCTTTTAACAGCAGGCCGGGAACACACAAAATCCGCAAACCTTCTGCTGAAGCAAAAACTACGGTCTATTCAGTTGTTATTGAATCAGATTTAAGAACTGTTTTTAAGCTTGATGGTGATATGGTTTACAGTACAGACATAGGAAGCCATGACAGTTACAGATAATATCATTTAATATCATTTCAGGATTATTTGTATCATCAACTATTCAACTTCGCCTATTTAATTTCATTTACTCGATACCTTTCCAGGTATTTTTCTACAACGATACTTCATAACGTGTTATGGGTGTCAGGATTTGCAGAAAGTTTTTACAGCACAAGCCACGTTCTGCCCATCTATTGCTGCGGAAATAATTCCTCCTGCATAGCCATTTCCTTGGCCACATGGAAAGAGTCCCTTTATCTGATTGTGCATTAGGGGTTGAGGATCTCGTGGAATTCGGACTGGAGAACTGGTGCGGCTCTCAGTTCCGATTACATTTGCTTCATCTCTGTAATATCCATGGATTTTACGGCGGAAATCCGCATTGCTTCCTGCAGATGGCGATAGATTTTCGGTAATAACTCGTGCAAAAAATCGGGATATAGTCGTGGAATATAGGACGAGTTTGACAGGTTCTCTGAATTTTCACCATTCACAAAATCTGTCAACCAATAAACGTAATGCTTTGTAAATATCACCTCGTTTGTGTGAACGAGTATATAGCTAACCGTCTGAATAGGTACCGGCTCTGCCTTCTCCAAAACAATAATTGGAATGTGGATTGACAACAGCAAATTTCTGAATGGTTCTTAAATCTTTTCGGCACGATTGAATATCCTTTCCCCGTTCAAAAATCATTGGCTTTAAGCCCGGTTCAATCAGTTCCAGAGCAGCGAAATAACCTGCTGGTCTTGAACCGACAATGATTATTGGAGTTCGTTCTTTTACATGTTGAAGATTATTTATCAAAACAGATTTGGGAGGAGGAGCGTCATCAATATGTACAGCTGCCAGAAGACAAACAGCGGGCAGTGAACGGCGTGCTAATCAGTTTTTGCTTCGTTTTTTATTGAAGAAAGTATTGTCCCTGAGGGGTTATTAAAAAGACGTCGGGTCGGATAAGCAAAATCAATTGTGTCAAATTTTGCAAATTCAGTTAATATATCTTTCCAGATATTCTGTTCAGTGCTGCGACGTTTCCTGGGCTCACATAAGAACCGCAGCGTTAACAAGACCCCACTGTCTTTTACCGTCAAATATACCGTAGGTGTGAGTTTGTTATAGTGAATAAGATAGGTGTGGGCCGCCTTTTTTACTTTGGACTTGGCTGAGCCAGACAAGTGAGCTGCATGACTGTTTGCAATTTTTAACAGAATTTCATTAGCGTTTTTCCAGTCACTTTCAAATGTAATAAGGACAGGTATTTCGTGCCAGATGTATTGAAAGCCTTTAGAATAATTCGCCAGATGTTCCTGAAACACCCGCCCATTCGGTACATGTATCACCCGGCCTGTACTTTGGTCAGCATCAACCCAATTTCCTATTTCCATCATGGTAAACATAAAGATCCTCTGATCGATTATGTCGCCTTTTACCTGACCAATCTCAATGCGATCTCCCACTTCAAATGGACGACGCCAGAGAATGAATGCCCAACCGGCAAGGTTGGCAATCGGGACTTGTAATGCAATTGCCAATCCTGCTGATAATAACCCGAGAAATGTTGATAGAGTCTGAATCCCTTCAAACCAAATCCTTCCTGCCAGCACAAAAGCAAGAAAGAATAAAACATAGGTAACAGATTTTCGCCACCGATAGAGAATTCTCTCGTTTTCAGTTTGTTTAGAGGCCACTCTTAAAATGATGAAACGGAGAATAAGAACAGCAAAAATTATAAAAAATGATAACACTGATTTATATAATAATAACGGACTGATTCCAAAGGTTGACTGAACCCAATCAATAATTTCATTCATAGTTGAGGACCTTTTCAAGTTCAGGTATTCTCTTCCAGGTTTTTGTTCCCCAGAAGATCAATGTTGCTGTCATAAATGTTAGAAAAAAATGTGTGAAATCTAATGAGAGAAAAATATTCCATGTATCATATAATGTATGGATGGTCACAGAAATAATATACCCGAATATTAATGGTATAATACTTAGATTTTTAAATGATTTGACTGTGGCCAGTCCATGGATCATCCCCATGCTCCCATGCAGAGGAATTGCAATAAACCCTCTGCTTATTAACAACTCCAGTTCTATATGGGAATATGCAATTAAATTCTCGACAGCTCCGAATGCTAATCCCAATGTAACAAATCCTAATACAATATCTGCATGAAAAAGGCGGAATTTCTTTGTCGGGATAACTGATAGAACGAATATACCAAAGGACAGTTTCCAAAATTCCTCCCCCAGACCAGCACCAATAAAAAAGCCGAGGAAGCTATGCAGTTTATTACTGGAATAAACCCATAATTCTGTTTCCCGACTTAAAAATAGATTAAATATAAGTGCGGGTACAGTCGAGAATACCCCGGAAATTCCAAATAAAATACAAAGTCCTGCAGGAGGTTTCAGCCAAAAATATTTTGATTTTACCATCCCGATGTAAATCAGTATACATGACCAGGAGCAAAGTAGCAGCAGGCTCATTACGAATTTTCCTTTTTGATTTCGCTTAGCCATTGATTTACTCTTTGGTGAACTGCCGGATCCAGCGATCCGGATTTCAGTGCTCTCTGATAGGCTTCATATGCCGATGCGTAATCTTCAACATTTTGAACCATTCGCCCATGAAGTGTATGGAGTAAGGCTGAATCCGGATAAATTTTGTGTAAACTTATAAAGTCCGGCATGAAGGTTTCGACATAAAGCCAATCCGGATAACAGGTTTTAATGTGGTCAATCATGATTAAAAAATCTCTATGATTATCCTCCACTGAAAGAGTAATTAATAAGCTTAGATAAACATTTCCAAATGCACGGCCCCCGGCAGGCCATTCATTATAAGCCTGAGTAAGATATAGTCTTGCCTTTTTGGCATTGCCATTTAGAAGATACGATACACCGGCTGAATACAGGTCTTCGAAAAACGTATACTCCGTGTTTGTTAAACTGATTCCGGATGCTTTCAGAGCAGATACGATTGTCTTGTTATTTCTGTCATCCTGATATTTGAACCATAGCAGTTCATTGATAAATCTGCTCTCTTCGTATTTACGAAAGGCACCGTCAATCTTTAAACCCTTAATGATGTGCCATGCATCCTCTTCGGTCAGCCCATATCGGTCTATTAGGATTAATTGAGCCAAAATGGTTTCTCTGAGCCTGAGATGATGTTTATTTATAGTGGACCCGGTCGGAGATCCATAGCGTGCAGCGTTACTCTTTTTGATCGCATCAGGAAGGGCATTATTCTCTTTAATACCCCGGAAATCATGTGATCGTGTTTCAATTCGCCCCGGATCAAACAGCTTTTCAAAAAAACCCTGTTCTCCTGCTTCGTTATTTTGATTTTGACTCAATTGCTGCAAGAATTCTGCATACGGGTCACGCTGGAAAAAATGATAGCTCAATGACAGAATAATGCAGAGAAAACTTGCAGTGACTATCAGAAATCGTAGTAAATATTCTTTTGAAAACATGACGTATATTCCGGCTCTATACTTTGATCAAGCATCCCTTCATTGGGCTTTAATTGTTGTAAGATTTTCATCATATTCACCGATTGAGTAAACGACATCAAATGATTTTGGATCATCCAAACGGGGTGTCCAGCCAACTTCTGCACCATTCTCGAGTAAATACTCACGTACTTCTCTAAATTCTGTAAAACATTCCTGCCAGGTATGAAATACATAAAAAAAATGTTTCGGCGGAAAATCTCTTAGTATTTTGTCGAGAATTTTCACTGTTTTACAGGATTCATTAAGTTCAGCACCACCGTATTTTTTAAGTTTAAATTTAAACCGATAACCGGTAAATGTCGGTGTCAATTCGATGACAGACTGCACGCCGTTTTTTTCCAAACTGAGACTTTCAATGACATCCCCTTTTTTGACTTCCTGAGTTATTGCTTCAACCAGGTCCTGTTCAGGAAGCATATAAATCCGGTCATATTTAAGGCAGATTGTCAGGGACTGTTTTTCAGGTACATATGCCAGGGGAAATGAGATAGATTTATTCGTTTTTTTAACGATCCCTATTTTGTTGTCGCTTTTGTAATTGACGATGATTGCGACGCATGCAAGGAGTATCATCATACCGGCGACGTTAGAAATAATATCAACAAGTGCACTGAAATCAACGCTGATTGACTGGTGTTGCTTCATGGAAAATATCCTCTCCTTCGAAAATCGGGAGTGATCCTGTTCGCAGTGGGAGTTTATGATTATTGATGATGTATTGGACAATTGTTGCTGTATTTCCACCTTCGGGTTCGACCCACAGGATGAGAGTGTTCTGCTGCCGTGAATAACTTAATTTTCGGTTTTCAATTGTTTTTCCTTTAATAAATTCCAGAAATGCCCGACTCTTTCCGGTTAAAAAAACTCTTTTGTCATTTGATTTGATCAATGCAGCAAGTTCAAATAATGAGATATCCTGCCGGGTATTGTGTTCATCCAGCCAGGATAACATCGATTTAGTACATCGCATATGAAAGGGTATGAAATTTGCCGGTATTCCCACAAGTTCAACAGTCGACAATTTCTTTTTTTCGATTCGTTCTTCAATCGAAATTCCGATTGTTGTTAACGCCATGACACTCATTAATCCAAGCATGATTGATAAAAAAGGCAATGAGGGTATTTGAAAACTCTGGTCACGGTATTTTAATCGGGTTCGTTTACTCAATTTAGATAGAATGGGTTAGAATTGCAGTTTTGGCATATCGTGCTCAGTATCACTAATTCCAATTAAACAGCAGATATACAGTTATATATCAACTTTGTTTTCAGGTTCACTCTTGATGACATCACTGTTTTCTTGTTCTTCAATCGTATCACTATCATTTGAAGCAGAGGTTTCGAGGGAATCTGAATTTATTTCTTCTTCAATATCTTCGGGTGAAATAAGAATTTCTGTGGCAAATCGTATAAAATACTTATCAACTTGTTCTAAAAATAATTGGGAATGCCGTTTAAGAAGGGTCGCAAAAGCAAGCAGGGGTATTACCATAGCAAGACCAACCAGTGTGGTATGAAACGCAACACCTAAACCTTGTGCTGTTGCAGTTAATCCGGCAGAAAATCCTAAATCACTTCCCCTCGCAACGACTTCTGAAAATGATTTTAATGCCTGAGTCATTCCAAAAACGGTCCCTAAAAAACCGGCCGTAGGTAAAAGCCATATTAAAAATTGTGTGATGGCAAACGAATTTTCGAGAGAATCCCAATCTGTTTCAGCATGCTGCTTTAAAACTTCCAATATCCTTGAATCCGCAGGATTCTCTAACTGTTTTGCTAAAATAATCCAGTGAAGACGCTGGTAAACAATCAGGTTATTAAAGGATCCCAATTCATTAATTTTGATAATTTCTTTTACTCGATTTAATATATCATCGGAGGATTTGAATTCAGTAGAAAGAATTTGTCGAACTGTTCGGAATGCATTGAGTTGACGCGACAAAACATTCCATTTGAATATGATTATAAACATTCCGCAGATCGCCAAAATCAGAATAGAATTTGAAATTTCATCACTAAAAACCGTTTCAAAGGGGATATTGAATTTATGTCGGGCAAATGTGAACATTAACCATAGAATCAGCGACCCCGAAATCGCATATAAATTGAAATCTCCCTTCCAGGGCGATGCATCTAATAAGTATGCGTGACAGGAAGGGCAACGAAGATGATCCCTGGTCAGTCTTGTTTTGCATTCAGGACATGGTATATCTGTTTTGTTCATTTATAATCAGTTATAGATTGTTAGATTTGATTGTTGCAAAAGGTAAGTTAACGGGTATTCAAAAATTTACTGCATCAATAATAAAATCGGTTGGTTGAACAGACGGGCTTATGGATATCGAGATCTTGAGTATTTTAAGCCTAAGATCTTCGATCTACCCAAAATGCAGATTGTCAAATCCCTATGATTTTACAGATTCTTGTAAATAACCAGTTACAGGCAATCCGGTATAGAATTGATTCTGACGATAGTACTCTAATTCTGCGATTTTATTGGGAGTAAAAGAACATATTTTAATTAAAGGATTGGATTAAAATAGTTCTGTACGTTATCAACCAACTGAAATTCAAAGCTATTTAATTGATATGACATCTTGAATAATAAATATTTAAATTAAATAAAACGGATTGTAAAATATATTTATAGTGAAGTAAATATAAAATATATCTAATCTGATATAAATATTTTAAATGTAAGCAGCACAGAAAATGTGTTATTTTGCTTAACCGATATTATCACCTCAGTAACAAAATATATGACCTGCCGGGATTTATTATTGGTGAAAGGGGTACGCAATAGTACATGGAATTTAAACAAGCATTTTTAAGATTGAAATTTCAGGAAGAGTGGAACGGCCCAAATGCAGCTCACCTGCTTAGAGGGGCGATTGCCTCGGCATTTCCTGCTAATGACCTGTTTCATCAACACAATGTCAAGGGTAAGGAAATCTATCGTTATCCCAGGATACAATACCGGTGGGATCAAAAAGATGGTATTGTCGTCGCCTTTGGCGATGGCACAGAAGCATTACCTGAATTATTTGTAAAGAGTATGCCTTTAACTCTTAATGGGCATACTCTTCATATTGCAGAAAGCCTTTTTGAATTTCGCAAGGCACATATAAAAATCGCCGATTCGCTGATTGACTACTATTTCCGATCTCCGTACTTACCATTAAATCAGGATAATTACATACGTTATTTGTCAATGAATGTTGTTGAAAAGAAACAGGAATTGCGACGTTTATCAACTGGAAATATTCTTTCCACTGCCAAACAATTAGGAATTCGATTTAATCAGAGAGTTTATACCGATTTCAGAGTGCGAAAAAGTCTGCCTTGTACATATAAACATAATCAATTGCAGGGATTTCTTGGAACGCTTGTTACCAATGTAGACATGCCCGAAGATTTTGCCATCGGCAGGGCTGTTTCTCATGGGTATGGATGGATAAAGAGAAAGTAAATTATGAATTCTATAGTTTTTAGTAAAACATCGAATATTTTTTTAAATTCTGGGATAATAGCTCTGAATTACTATTTAGATATTTGTAAAAATAAATCAGATAAAATTTATGATTATACTCATAAATTAACAGAGGATGAATTGAAAATTGAATGTAAAGAACTTTTTCCGTTATTAAAAGAGGTCTATTATGTGATGGGAAAAGAGTTGTATGATACAAGCGGAAAAAACGCAAAAGAAAAAGAAGAAAAACACTATTTTAAGAAGGAACCTTTTAAAGCCTCCCGAATGGCAAAAATGAAGACATATGGAATTGCAGCTTTAATTACAAATGACCAACAACCAATTTCGAAAAATAAAAATGATGCAGATAAATTCATAGAGATTTTTAAAGAAGAGCCTGACTTCGCTAAAAAAATAGCTGAGACTTATTTAAAGGATGGTAAAAAACTAAAGGGATTTGATATTTTAAATTCTGGTAAGGTAATAAGGAATAATGATCAAAAAAGTGGTGACTCAAAAATTTACTTAAATGAACCATATATTAAAATTACTCGACTCGACGATTTTGATAAGAGGTATTTTGAGAGAGGTGATAAGAAATGTTATTTGACAGGGGAAAGCTTTAAGAAATTGGTCGAAGTTAAAAGTACCTCACCTTTCTTATCTGGTTCCGGCCTTAAAATTTTTGATTCATATTTAAAAGAGACTTCTCGGAAGATTAGCTGGAAAGCGATGTATTTAAGTCGATTCTCACCCAAACTTGGTCTCTATTCATACACTAAAGGTTTAGACAGCTTAATGTGTTATTATTTTGACTCAGATAATCTGATAAATCTCAATGAAATATTTCATCAGAACCTTTCATTTTATAAAGATGAAAGGGAACTGATCAACAATAGTTATGAGAGTAATTTCAAATTGTATAATTTTTCAGAACAAAATGAAATATTATTCATGCTTATCTATACTTTTTACAAGCAGTTTTTTATAGAATGTGAGCTTCAAACCTCTAAAAGTAAAAAATATTCTCTAATGGGAGATTCCGATTTAGAAGATCTGCCGCCAGTTTCATTAATTACATTCAAGGCAGATAAATTTGCATCTACAATGAGACCCAATTCATTTGAGACCTTTAACCATTTTAGATACATCATCGGATTAATCTCTTTTTTTGAAAAAAATGAACTTAACATTCAACAAGTGCTGTCAAGCCTAAAATTTCTAAAAAAATCGCAGAATGAAGCAAAAAATAAATATAGATTAGAACGTCAAATTCGAAACAAAATTCTCGGAAATATTCTAAGTAGAAAGTCTATTTCAAGTGAACTTAGCAATCTATTTTACAAATGTTACAGTCAATTAATTGCCCGGGATAGTATTAAACACAAATACAAACAATTTCATCAATTAATGAAATTGGCAAAGTTATATGAACCCATCATAAATTTTGGAGGGAATTTAGATATGAATAAAGAAATACAGGAAAAAGCTATTAAGCTAGGAATCTCTATTGGTATGGAAATATTAAAATTTGAAAATAGTGAACGGAAACCGGGTAAAGACAAAGAAAATGCTCGACAAGGAAGAAAGTATGTGATTGGTTTGAACAAGTCTGGAACTCTGGAAAAATTCTGCGAAGCGATTGTACGAATTCAGTCAAAGTATTGTTTGGTAATAAGTAAAGAATTGATACAAAATCTAAGTGAAAACAATTTTGAATGTGTCAGAAATTTTGTAATAATAGGTGCATTGAATACAATCAACCCTGCATTACAGAATAAGCCCCAAAATGCATAACAACAAAATATATCGGTCTAAAACAATCAACCGGAGAAAGATAAAATGTCAGAAAGAGAACTAAACGCAAACAGTATAACAATTACATACTTGTCAAAAGTAACTTTTGCCAGCCTTAATGGAGCAGATAAGGACATTGATAACATCAATCCCATCAAAAAAATCACATTGGATGATGGCAAAGAATTACCTTATATTTCTTCGCAGGCCATTAGAAGAGCTCTGCGGAATTCTTTGATCGATGCAATGGGATTCGATAAATCAGGAGTTCAGCAAGCAAGTGCTGATAAAGGTGCTCCTAAAACTCAAATGAATCCGGCAAAATATATCGAAGATGACCTATTTGGTTATATGGATGCGTCACCGGGAAAAGATGGCGGACCAGGTAAATCAAAAATAAGGACTTCACCAATAAGAGTCGAATCTTTAGTTGCAATATCTGACTACAAAGGTGATTTAGATTATGCAACTAATTTTATGGGTAATAATGGGGGTGCTAATCCGAATATTTTTGAAACGGAAATTCATTCTGGTATTTATAGAGGCACCATATTAATTGAGCTTGACAGAATAGGTCGTGGACAAGGATTTGATGACAAAGACATCGACAATAAAAGAAGCAAAAAAAGAGTTTTAGCATTTCTTGATGCATTCAGAAACTTGTGGAGTAGTGGGAGACAGACAAGGTTCCTCGCTGATATTTCTCCTAAATTTGTAACTGCCGCTTTCATGAAAGTGAAAAATCCGATTTTCCTAGAAGCTTTAAATGTCGTTGATAAAGGAAAGGTAAATATAACACAACTGAAAACCGTCACAGAAGATTATAAAAAATTTATCAAAGACCATGTTTTTGCAAGTCAAGCAGCGATATTTGAAACAGATGAAAATGTCAATAGTTTGGATAAAGGTTTTTCTACTATCGAAGGCTGGATAATAGATTATTATGAGTAATTTCATTTATTGTGCGATTGAAATAAATACCCAATCTTCAACCTTTAGAAATCCAGAATTCCAAAACTTTCACAAAACACTCTTTTTGCCACCCCCTACAACCTTGATAGGAATTGCGGGGGCTGGTTTAGGGCTGAGCCCTAAGAGGATTCAGTGTTTTTTTGAAACAGGAATTTGGAAATTAGGTGTCTGGGGACGATCTGAAGGCATTGCTAAAGATTTGTGGAAATATGAAACACTAGATATTAAAAAGCCCAAAAGCATAATCCATAAAGAAATTCTACATTCTAATCAATTTATATTGATATACGGCACGGATAGTCAAACAGCCATTAATAAAATTTCTGAAGCGTTTTTAAATCCAGTTTATGCATTAACTTTAGGGAATAGTGATTCCTTGGCAAAGGTATGCAATGTTCAAATAATAGAAGAAACATGTTCAAAAAACATATTACAAAATTGCCTAGTCGATGGCGATATTATTAAAGAAGTTATAGAAAATACCTCAAATAATCTAGAGTTCTCAATTTACAATACTTCCGATCAAATAACTTATGATTTACCTGTGAAATTTTACTATGAAAGTGATTATGGAATTCGAAATATTATTAAGAGGAAAAAATTATCTTTTATCGGTAAAAAAATGAAATTGAATCTCAAAAAACAGGGTGTGATTTACAAAAATGAGTTTATACCTGTTTTTGATATTTAGAGAATTGAAATGCTTGAAGACATATTAGCGAAAAGTCATCCCAGGGAAACATTAATTCAGCATACCGAAAATATTATATCAAAATGGGAGGAGCTGAGAAGGCGGTATTCAAGTATTATACTATGCAATGATAAATTTTGGCAACAGTCTTTTTTTTCAGTCTTATTTCATGATTTCGGTAAAATCGCCGGAAATTTCCAATTTAATATTCACAAAAGCTTAACAAAAGAAAATCAATTATTATTATTAAGGGGAAAATTTATCCCTGGGTTATCATTGGATAATAATAATAATAATATCCGACATGAGTTTTTATCCGGACTTTTTTTACTCTATTCAAATCCCGATTTCTATAAAAAATCGCCTCTTGTTGTAATGGCTATATTTAGCCATCACAAACCTTTAGTAGATACAATATTTCAAGATGATCGTTTTAAGAAATTAATAATAAACCAAGATGATATTGATAAACTAATTTCATTCTGTTTAGAAAAAGCTAAAACCAAAAAATTTCCAATTGTAATCAATCCAGACCTGGCTCAAACTTTTTGTTCAACCTCTTTGGAAGAACATTATTCCAACTTCCTGAAAAAATGGAGCTTTAAGAGCCTATTTACAGAACTTGAGCAGAAAGATCGCAGAGTATATATTTGTTATAAAGCAATGCTATGCATAGCTGACTGGCTTGCATCCGGGGATAACAAACTACCTGTTAATCTTGAATATGATCCTATCTCGTTAAAATCTAAGATTATCAAAAAGTTGAAAACTGAAAATAAAATTGAAACTTCTAATGCATTTGAATATAAAAAGTTTCAGCTTGCCAGTTTAAGAAATTCAAGTGTTCTTGCTATTGCTCCAACGGGTAGTGGAAAAACAGAAGCAGCTTTATTATGGGCTTCGCAAAAAAAAAGTATTGAGAAAATTATATTTTTATTGCCCACCCGCGTCACATCAAATGCAATGTACCGCAGATTGAAATATTATTTTGGGCATAACAATACAGCAGTTGTCCATTCTTCAGCATACTTAACTCAAAAAGAATTGGATGATGGTTTTAATAAATTTAACTACCTCCAGGACAAAACATTTTTTAAAAACATTACTGTCTGCACAATTGACCAAGTGCTGTCTATAGGTTTCAATGTAGGATATTGGGAAATTAAAACATTCCACCTGAATAATGCAAGAATAATTATAGATGAAATTCATCTATACAGCCCTTATACATTAGGCTTAATAATCGCAACTATAAGTTATTTGAGTAAAGAATGTAATGCATTGTTTTACATTATGTCTGCGACAATGCCGGAAAAACTGAAAGGCTTACTATCCAATACTTTTAGGGCTATCGGCTCAAAATTTCAGGTAATTGAAGACAATGAACTGCTGAAAGATAAAAGAAATAAATTTTTTATTAAAAACTGTTATGTTGATGAACTAGAAACAGAAATATTAGAAGAATTAAATAGAAAGAAAAAGGTCTTGTTAGTAGTCAATACAGTAGATGAAGCAATAAGACTTTTTAGAAAATTTAATATGCAACATGGATATAAAACGATATGTTATCATTCAAGATTTATTCAATCTGACAAAGTAGAAAAAGAAAGACAAATTCTTTCCCATAATCAACAATCAATTTTATTAATTGCTACACAAGTCGTCGAAGTTTCTTTAGATATTGATTTTGACATTTTATTCTCTGAAAATGCACCCATCGATGCAATTGTTCAACGTGCCGGCCGTGTAAATCGAGTTGGGAAAAAATATGGAACGAAGGTCATAATCTTCAAACATAATGAGATTTCAGAAAAGATCTACGATATAGCGAATGTTATGGCGAATACATTTGAATCGTTATTGCAGAGAGACGGAGAAGAATTATCAAACCTTGAGTTAAACGAATTAGTTAATCATGTTTATCGGGATGTAGAAATCGAATCCAGTGAAAATTACAGAGATGGATTAAATAGTTATGAAAAGGTTCAAAGGCGTTTGCATTATATTAAGGATAACGTAAATATTGATGATGTTTACACTCGAGAGGGGTTAGATACAATCAATGTAATTCCTTCAATGTTTGAAGAACAATTACACAATGCGGAATTAAACGAAAAAGCTAAGTACGAAATAGCCATCAATTTAAGGCGATTCAGAATGTTGGAATCGTTGGAGAAATCATCTAAAGATAAAATACACGGATGGATAAACTATGTTGATTGCGAATATAATGCAGATATTGGTTTTGATTTAAATATAGAAAATGAATCAACAATGTTCACTTAATGAATGAATCTAATTTATTCCTAACTCCATCTCATTTATTGGAATATTTATATTGCCCTCGATTCACGTATTATGAATATGCCTTGAATATTCCTCAACGGGAGGAAAAGCGTTACAAGGTTCAAAAAGGCAAAGATATTCATGAGATTAGAAAGAAGGTTAATGCAGGTTATTTGCGTAAAAAACTTGGAGTTGTTAAAAAGGAATCAGATGTAGAGTTGAATTGTCCGGACCTTCAATTAAGGGGGAAAGTCGATGATTTACTCTATTTAGATGACGGGACTATGGCCCCGTTTGATTATAAGTATGCAGAATTTAAGCAGCGATTGTGGAAAACATTTAGAGTACAGGAAACTCTTTATGCCCTGATGATCAATCATATTTATAAGGTTGAGGTAACCCGTGCAATCCTTTGTTTCACACGATCAAAATATAAGATTGTTGAACTGGAATTGAAAGAAAAGGATTATCTATTTGCGAAAGTGAGTCTGGATAATTGTCTGGAAATAATTCAAAATGGTATTTACCCTGAACCGACGTCGGTCCGGGAACGGTGTAGGGATTGTGCATATAAAAATATTTGTATACAATAATTATGCAATTAGTCATTAATTCATTTGGTGCAAGTTTAAATCGAAATGGCGAACTGTTCAAAATAGTGGTTGCTGACAGGAAAGTTGAAGTTGCAGCTCGAAAAATACAATCAATTCTGATTACCACCAGCGTTCATTTTACAAGTGATGCAATATTACTGGCAATCGAACATAATATTGATGTTGTACTGCTTGATAAGTATGGTAAGCCATTTGGTCGATTTTGGAATGGAACAATGGGAAGTACATCAGCTATTCGACGGCATCAACTGAAAATGGCTGAAAGTTATAGCGGGTTATTAGTCATTAAAGAGTGGACGAAGATTAAATTAGAGAATCAGAAAGAATTTCTATTAGAACTGCAAAGACGACGTCCCGGGAAAGATGCTTTGTTTATACCAAATATCAATCGGATCGAAAACGCGATTGTTAACCTTGAATCAGTTGATGGGACACCATTGGAATCGGCACAAAAAATAATGGGTCTTGAAGGAACGGCAGGAGCGGCCTATTGGTCGGTAATTGGTCAATTGCCACCCGGGGAATTTCAGACAAAAAAGCGTTCTAAACATCCGGCACTTGACCCTTTGAACGCAATGATAAATTATGGATACGGTGTCTTATATGCAAAAGTAGAACGTGCTTGTATTATCGCCGGCCTTGATCCCTACACAGGGTTTGTCCATACAGATAATTATAATAAAAAATCTCTTGTTTTTGATCTTATCGAACTATTTCGAATTTTTGTAGATCGAACAGTACTAAAGCTTTTTACAGGCAGACGATGTAAAAAGCAGATGTTCAGAAAAGATTCATCCGGCGCTGTCATTTTAGAAAAAGACGCAAAAGAACTCTTATTAAATAATCTGAATGAATATTTAGCAGAAAAAGTGCGCTATAAAGTGAAATCCTCTAAAAAAAACAAAACACGTCAAATTAAGCGATTGGATACAATTCAATCGGAAGCACATACACTGGCCAATCGCATTTTAGGTAAAGACATAAATCACATTCCTAAAATTATTGGGATTGAGGAATTATTTCAGGAAACATCTTAAAAGAGTTAAGTTTATCATGCTTGTTTGGATTATATATGATATATCCTCAGATCGCGACCGCACTAAAATTGTGAAGTTTTGCAGGGAATGTGGCTTAATCCGCGTTCAATACAGTGTGTTTTTTGGAAATATCCCTAAAAATGCGGTTGATACAATTGCTGAGAAAAGTAAAGATTTAATAGATGTAAAAACAGATGGTGTATTTATTATACCTATCTCTGAGGACGATTTTGAAAAGAAAATAATGATTGGCAAAAATTTTGATGAAGATTTTGCAACAGGTAAACAGCAAACTTTAATTCTTTAACGTTAAACTTTAACTGTTGCTTTATACTTAATTATTTTTATTGAATGCTGTAAAATTCAAAACTCATTGCATTTTAGTATGTTACATTGTTAAAAATGATGCAGGAAAGAGGTAATATTATATGAATACTATTTGTTCTATAAGTTTTTCTTCTAAGATTTGCTATCAAGAATTCAGTGTTAATATAATATTTTCATTGTCTTACACTACAAAGATACTTTAAGAACAACATCCAAAACAACAAGGATTGAAACTGATGACTATCGTTTGTTTGCTCCATTAGTTAAGTTCTTTAAGAACAACATCCAAAACAACAAGGATTGAAACTTGATTCACTGTTGTTTCGTGCCAGAATCCATACCCTCTTTAAGAACAACATCCAAAACAACAAGGATTGAAACTCTGCACAGACTTAAATGTCTCTCCATCAATTAATACTTTAAGAACAACATCCAAAACAACAAGGATTGAAACTTCATATTCATCAGCATAACAATGTTTTCGCCTTTTGCTTTAAGAACAACATCCAAAACAACAAGGATTGAAACTTCTCCATCCATAGCCGGTATCAGATATGTATATGCTCTTTAAGAACAACATCCAAAACAACAAGGATTGAAACTTCTCCATCCATAGCCGGTATCAGATATGTATATGCTCTTTAAGAACAACATCCAAAACAACAAGGATTGAAACTTGGGTGGGGTGGATGGCATGTGATGCGATTATCTGCTTTAAGAACAACATCCAAAACAACAAGGATTGAAACGGGCGGTTCCGGGGGTCGGATTCCAAGACCGGCAAGCTCTTTAAGAACAACATCCAAAACAACAAGGATTGAAACCGTCACGCAGATTGCCACCTTAATTTTCCCCCATCTTCTTTAAGAACAACATCCAAAACAACAAGGATTGAAACTTAAGGGGGAACTGGCAGGCAACAACACCTGAACCGGCTTTAAGAACAACATCCAAAACAACAAGGATTGAAACGGGCGGTTCCGGAGGTCGGATTCCAAGGAAAGTACTCTTTAAGAACAACATCCAAAACAACAAGGATTGAAACGGGCGGTTCCGGCGGTCGGATTCCAAGGAAACTTTAAGCTTTAAGAACAACATCCAAAACAACAAGGATTGAAACCTGATATCGTATGCTTTCCATCCTTGCGCTATCATTCTTTAAGAACAACATCCAAAACAACAAGGATTGAAACTCTCATTGTAATATACAGACGGAAATCTAACTAACACTTTAAGAACAACATCCAAAACAACAAGGATTGAAACTTATTGCAGAAAATAGCGATACCGGTGTACATTCCTGCTTTAAGAACAACATCCAAAACAACAAGGATTGAAACTAATATTCCAATTAAACTCAGTCGGGGGGTGGATAGACTTTAAGAACAACATCCAAAACAACAAGGATTGAAACTCCGCCTGTATTATCATTGTTTTCAATTCAAATGACTTTAAGAACAACATCCAAAACAACAAGGATTGAAACGTGCCTTTTCTGACCCCATAATAATAGAGAAATCATCTTTAAGAACAACATCCAAAACAACAAGGATTGAAACCAAGGTACATGGAAGTTGATAGGAGATGATGGATATCTTTAAGAACAACATCCAAAACAACAAGGATTGAAACTACAACAAGGACACAATGGTAGTTAACCGTAACGGCGCTTTAAGAACAACATCCAAAACAACAAGGATTGAAACTTGGTCATCTTGAGGACAGGTTTGCTAATCTTAAGCGCTTTAAGAACAACATCCAAAACAACAAGGATTGAAACCCTTCAGCAAGTTCTGTGGCTTTATCAGCTCGAGCTCTTTAAGAACAACATCCAAAACAACAAGGATTGAAACCTGCTGGTTTCGACGCTGGTGTAGGTCGTGTTGGGCTTTAAGAACAACATCCAAAACAACAAGGATTGAAACCCGTCAGCTCCGGCATACCACCATTCCTCCTCTCTGCTTTAAGAACAACATCCAAAACAACAAGGATTGAAACGTACTTCCACCCACTCATACTCACTGTCCCTGTCCGACTTTAAGAACAACATCCAAAACAACAAGGATTGAAACCAGAAAAAATATCTGCGATAACCGGTTCAAGTACAGCTTTAAGAACAACATCCAAAACAACAAGGATTGAAACTTCTCTGCGCGACCGGCTGGTGCGTTCCAGGTACTCTTTAAGAACAACATCCAAAACAACAAGGATTGAAACCTACCATATCGATAATGACATGGAGCGAGTGATGAAAACTTTAAGAACAACATCCAAAACAACAAGGATTGAAACCAGATAATCGCATCACATGCCATCCAACAACACCAATCTTTAAGAACAACATCCAAAACAACAAGGATTGAAACCCGTCAGCTCCGGCATACCACCATTCCTCCTCTCTGCTTTAAGAACAACATCCAAAACAACAAGGATTGAAACCAGTCGAGAGGGCAGGCTGGTTCAACTCGATTTAGTCTTTAAGAACAACATCCAAAACAACAAGGATTGAAACGCACGCCGATTGCTGTACGTTTCGGACCCGATGACGCCTTTAAGAACAACATCCAAAACAACAAGGATTGAAACTGGTTGAGATTTGCTACAGAACCAAGCTGAATTGGTACTTTAAGAACAACATCCAAAACAACAAGGATTGAAACGCCCTGCTGAATTGGACGCTCTCATTGACGAGTACAACTTTAAGAACAACATCCAAAACAACAAGGATTGAAACCTTTTTCTGCTTATCCTTATCAGCCTTACTATCCAAACTTTAAGAACAACATCCAAAACAACAAGGATTGAAACGATGCTGATAATTGGGACACTCATGTTACCCAGGATAAGCTTTAAGAACAACATCCAAAACAACAAGGATTGAAACTTTATGTATTTCCCAATATAACCTGCCATTTGCTCGGCTTTAAGAACAACATCCAAAACAACAAGGATTGAAACTTCATACGTATCCTCCGGTTTCTCGAGCACCAACTCACGCTTTAAGAACAACATCCAAAACAACAAGGATTGAAACACGGCGTTAGAGCCACTGCCCGATATCATGACGCGCTTTAAGAACAACATCCAAAACAACAAGGATTGAAACCTCATAATAACTCCTAAAATAAAGACCGAGTCCTGAGGACTTTAAGAACAACATCCAAAACAACAAGGATTGAAACTGGTTGCTGGTTCCGGCGGGATGCCGGGGACTACGTCTTTAAGAACAACATCCAAAACAACAAGGATTGAAACTTCTTTTTCCGGAAGAAGCCCGGACTTTTCGAGGTACACTTTAAGAACAACATCCAAAACAACAAGGATTGAAACTTCATAATCATCAGTATAACAATGTTTTCTCCTTTTGCTTTAAGAACAACATCCAAAACAACAAGGATTGAAACCTGTACTCGGGTTAAGCTGGGGATGCTTCGCTATATTCTTTAAGAACAACATCCAAAACAACAAGGATTGAAACCCGTTGCTGTTTCCCCGGGCATGTGCCGGACAGGAAACTTTAAGAACAACATCCAAAACAACAAGGATTGAAACGTACAGCTGTTGCTGTCTGGTCGTCAAACCGACCAGGCTTTAAGAACAACATCCAAAACAACAAGGATTGAAACTCGAGATACTTCCAACAGCTGAACGCCAAGTTATCTTCTTTAAGAACAACATCCAAAACAACAAGGATTGAAACCCTATATTACGATGCATACCAACTCGACCGTCACCGGCTTTAAGAACAACATCCAAAACAACAAGGATTGAAACTTGTATGTGTACGATACGGTTCCCCCGTGTTTATATTCTTGTGAAGAACCGGTTTTTTTCACTTTATTCAAGATTAGTCAGGAACTCAATTATTCCAAATATTTCATTGTTATAATATTTACGTCACCCTGCCTGTTGACGTTTAATAGCGTGCTTTGGGATAATTGTTTTGTTACTCCGATATCGGGACTTTTATTTTTGACATATCTTCAATTTGAGAAAAAGCCAAGATTATCGAAATTGTACAGTTGTTTTTTCCTGATTACCTGTATGATTTACATTCATTTGGCCACAGGACCCGTCATAATATTATTTATTTTGGCAATGTCGATTCTGGGAAAAAATGGTTAAAACAACATAAAAAGACGAGATTAGGTTGAATACAAACCTCATATCACGATGCTTAATACTAATTTTATCTTGTACAACTATTTTTTTACTTCGAAGCCATTCATTTCACGAACCGCTCGAGACGGATGAAGCGTTTCTTGCTGTCAGTGCACACAATTGGCTGGAAGGAGCGAAGCCTGATGTGACCTTTACGGTAGACAGACCGATCGGCAGCTATATAATTTATCGGATTGCTATCACTATGTTTGGGTACGATGAACAGGCACCGAAGTTGCTTGCAAGTTTATCCATCTTTCTGACTGCTTTTGGTCTATTAGTTATTCTTTGCAGCTATGATCTCTATCGGGATACTGTACTATTGCTCATGATATTGTGGGCGTTGTTCAGTTGTTTGCCTACCTGTCATATTAATGGATCAACTATCGAAGTATTTGTAATTCCACTATTGACAATACTATATATTTTCCTGCAGAGATACCAAAAATCAGGTAATGATTTTTTATATTGGGGGGCAATTTTTCTGCTCATTGCCTCATTTACAATTACGTATATTACATTGCCATTTTTTGTCATCCCTTTCATTATAGGATTTCAATGTCATTGGAAGAACTGGAAAACGTTATTCAGACGGATCGGATTTTCTGCACTGATTTTTTGGGTATGTCATGTTTTTATTTATTGGTTGAACAGTTATAGCGTCCTTGAACTTTATCTGCAGTTTAAAGGAAATATTTTGCAAATCGTCACAATCGATAAATGGTCGCTAAAGAAATTTATCAGGACAATTTTTTTAATTCCTTTTGATAACGCTGTCAGCATTATTACATATCCGATTATTTTTGCTTACGTCGGTACAATCGCTAAATCAATAAAAAATAATCACCCGTCGGGGTTGGTTCTTTCTTATTTTCTTTTAGCAGCCATTTTTAGCATTGCCCTGCCAGGATCAAATTCACCACATTATTACATACTGCTGGTTCCGTTTGTGATTTTAGGAATGGGATTGTTTTGTGATAGTCTCAGTAAGAGAAGCAGCAGCCTTGTCGGACTCGTTTTTTTTATTAGTTTTTACTCATTTTACTTATACAATAATTATCTTATAAAACTCCCGAATGAAATTAGTTACAGTAAATTTAATCAGAATAACGGATTGGTTCGCGATCGATTTATTGGTCTAGAGCTGCTGAATCGGAAATTGACAGGGATGCAGACCTTCGTCAGCGGAAATCATCCTGGAATTTATTTTTATTCTCAGAATCTGCCGGCTGCAAAATTTAGTTTTAACTGGAACGACAATTCTAAACGAGTTTCAACCTGGGAGGATATTATGCATGAATTACAAAAAAATCCCCCGGAACTTTGTATTTTCCCTGATGCCGTGGAACCCCGGGTTAACGCCTGGTTAGATCAGAATTACATTTTGCAGGAATCCATTGCCAACGCCAAAGTCTATCGCCTGATTAAAAAAGGAGACTTCAGCAGGTTTTAAAAAGTTATATATCGTGAAGTTTCCGGGTTAAGAATGTTTTATGATGGCAGTAAGAGTGAATTTATCGGGTTAGGCATTTGTTAGTTGTCTATAATAATGTAAAGCTATCTCTTGAAATTGGTCGGGACGACTGGATTCGAACCAGCGACCTTTTGACCCCCAGTCAAACGCGCTGCCAAGCTGCGCTACGTCCCGATATTAACGATACATTTTAGGTAAGGCTATTTATCATGTTATGCTTAGGTCTCAAAATTGAATTGAAAATATAGTTGTATGCAGGCAGATTAAAACCTCTAACGTTTCTAATTGATAAAAATGTCTGGACAGTGCAATTCGGGTTTTGAAAAGTCCGATTTGTTTTATATGCATCAGCCTGATTGCTTAATAAAAATTAGAGTATGATTACTTGTTAAGGTTAATACATTTCCGGATAAATTATAATTTAATGTTACGCATCGTGACCGTGTTTCATTCGAAAGGGTGATATGATTTGTGAAATCTGCAATATCAAGGAAGCTGGAATCCATTTTCAGGAAATTGTTAATGGAAATAAAATGTCGTTGCATTTATGCCATACATGTGCAGACAAGAAGGACTTGAAGCTGGACCATTTTAAGCAAATCAGCATATCTAAAATATTCGAAAAATTTTCGTTTCAGCATAAAATTATTGAAGATTCAGTCAGTAAAATATCACATTTAACATGTCCGTTTTGTAAACTGACTGGACAAAAATTCGAGCAGACTGGACGCTTTGGGTGTGAACATTGTTACGGCCTTTTTCGAGACGTGATCAATGTCTTTCTAATGTCTATTCATAAAGGCAGAATTCACACAGGTAAAAGAGTAATAAATATTCCAGACCAATCTCAATCCGGATCAAATGAAAACGATTCCGCCTCTGATATCGATAAACTGGAGCATGAATTATCCGAAGCGATAACACACGAAAATTTTGAATTAGCAGTCGAAATCAGAGATCAAATCAAGAAAATCAAAAAATAATAATCCGCTGCTGCCGCCTTTAAATAACCCTGCAAATCCCATTGCTGCCCTATCTATGATGAAACAAAAATTGGATATTAAAAATTTACTAACTCAGCCTGTTCCATGGTTAGCTCATAACGTAAGTAATGCAGGCATTTTGATAAGTTCCAGAATTCGACTGGCAAGAAACATCTCAGGATTCTTATTCCCTCTACGTGCTAAAGCGACCGAACGTCAGACAATTTTTGATCAGATTCAATCTACACTGGGAAGCATTCCGGAATTAAATAAATCAAGCATGATTGATCTGAAGAGTCTGCCTGAAATTGAAAAACAGATCCTTTTCGAACGTCATTTAATTAGTCATGAACAAATAAACTCCCGAATAGGATCCGGACTCGTTGTTGGTGAACGGGAATCGTTCAGTATCATGGTTAATGAAGAAGATCATTTGAGGATCCAGATATTATCTCCAGGTCTTGAGCTGAACAGAAACTGGTCGAAAATTAATAGGCTCGATGATTTAATCAGTTCCACGTTAAACTATGCCTACGATAACACTATTGGTTTTTTGACCTCGTGTCCAACGAATATTGGAACTGGACTTAGAGCCTCGGTAATGCTTCATTTGCCCGGCCTTGTTTTAACAGAACAGATTAAGCCGGTTACTCGGGGGTTAAATAAAATGGGACTTGCAGTTCGAGGGTTATTCGGTGAAGGTTCTGAGGCCTTTGGCGATCTTTTTCAGATTTCGAACCAGTCGACATTAGGTGAATCTGAAAAACAGATTATAGCAAGAATATCGCGAGTTGTTGATCGCCTCCTTGAACATGAAAAAAACGCACGCTACATTCTCCTGGAGACTAAACCAGACTATTTATTTGATTATGTCAGCAGGGCTTACGGCGTTTTAAGTCACGCAAGACTCCTGAGTAGTGAAGAAGCAATGAAAAAGTTATCCGCACTGCGTGTTGGTATTGATCTTAAAATGTTTACATCTTTGACTCTTGAAACATTAAACAGGTTGATGGTTGATATACAACCGGGCCATTTACAAAAATTATACGTAAAAAAAATGAATCCCGAACGCAGGGATTCTTACAGAGCAACTCTTGTAAAAGAATATCTCTGTTAAAATCGAATTTTCTGATTCCGATATCAGTCGAATTATTAAAAAAAATTGCGATTGGCTAAAACAAAATTGACAGGTTCCGAAAAACCTAAATTAAAAAGGAGACACTAAAATGGCAAAAGGTGAAATCCCCGATTTCCCGATGAACAATTTCACCCCGCGTGCACAGCAGGTATTAAGTTTAGCGAAAAAAGAAGCACGTCGTTTTGGACATGATTATGTAGGAACAGAACATTTGCTGCTCGGATTGATAAAATTAGGACAAGGGGTGGCAGTCGCTGTTTTACAGGCAATGAATTTAGATCTTGAACTTGTTAGACTTGAGGTTGAAAAGCGATCCGGATCCGGTGGAGAGACGATACAGGAAGGTGATATCTTATTTACCCCTCGTGTTAAAAAAGTTTTACAATTGGCTTCAATAGAAGCACGTTCTTTAAATTATAACTATATCGGTACCGAGCACATTCTACTTGGATTATTAAAAGAAGGTGAGGGCGTTGCAGCACAAATTTTGGCAGGTTTGGATATTGACGCTGAAACAGTACGAACTGAGGTACTAAAGGCACTTGATCCAAATTTTATCCCTCCGGAATCCGGGGAACCGGTCGAGGCAAGTGCCGGTGGACAAAGTGCAGATGATAAAATGCCTGCACTGAAAGCCTTTGGACGTGATCTGACAGATTTAGCTGCATCTGGAAAGCTGGACCCTGTTATTGGTCGGGCAAATGAAATTGAACGTGTTATTCAAATCCTGTGTCGCAGGACAAAGAATAATCCGGTGTTGATAGGAGAAGCCGGTGTCGGTAAAACTGCAATCGTAGAGGGTCTTGCTCAGGCTATTGTTAAAGGCGAAGTCCCTGAATTGCTTCGTGATAAAATAGTGATCGGTCTGGATTTACCATTGATGGTTGCCGGAACAAAGTATCGCGGACAATTTGAAGAGCGTATAAAAGCAGTAATGGATGAAATTATACGGTCAAAGAAGGTGATTCTATTTATTGATGAACTTCATACTATTGTCGGAGCGGGTGGTGCTGAGGGGGCTCTTGATGCGTCCAATATATTGAAGCCGGCATTATCACGTGGAGAACTGCAATGCATCGGAGCAACAACCCTGGATGAATATCGAAAGTTTGTAGAAAAAGATGCGGCTTTGGAGAGACGCTTCCAATCAATAATTGTAAATACGCCTTCAATCGATGAAGCAATCGAAATATTGCGTGGAATTCAATATAAATACGAAGAACATCATTATGTAAAATATACGGATTCTGCAGTGGAGGCAGCTGTCAAACTTTCTGAACGTTATATGACAGGCAGGCATCTGCCTGATAAGGCAATCGATATCATGGATGAGGCAGGATCCCGTGCTCGAATTTCTACAATGATTCGACCGCCTGATATGAAAGATATCGAGAATGAAATCGGTGGTATTAAAAAACTTAAAAAAGTAGCTGTAAGCCAGCAAAAGTATGAAGAAGCCGCGAGTTTAAGAGATAAGGAAAAGAAATTAAAAGCCGAATTAGAAGAGACATTGAAAGAATGGGAAAAGAAAACAAATGCCAGGGTTGAAGAGATTGGTGAGAATGATATTACTGCAGTTCTTGCAAAATTAACGGGTATTCCGGTTCAGCGCATGGAAGAGGGAGAAGCCGAGCGGTTACTGCGTATGGAAGAGGATATTAAGAAAGAGGTTATTGGTCAGGATGCCGCTGTTTCAATGGTTTCAAAAGCACTTCGCCGGTCACGGGCAGATTTGAAAGATCCACGGCGCCCTATTGGTTCATTTATCTTTTTGGGCCCCAGTGGTGTCGGGAAAACATTATTAGCAAAATCATTAGCCGAATTTATGTTTGATGATCCAGAGGCACTTATTCAAATTGATATGTCTGAGTATATGGAAAAATTCAATGTCAGCCGATTAGTCGGTTCTCCTCCCGGCTACGTCGGACATGGGGACGGTGGACAGTTAACCGAAAAAATCAGACGCCGTCCGTATTCAGTCATTCTCTTTGACGAGATCGAAAAAGCACATTTAGATGTAATCAATATGCTCCTTCAAATATTGGAGGAAGGGCAATTGACGGATAGTCTGGGTGTTAAAGTTGATTTTCGGAATACCATAATAATTCTAACGTCGAATGTCGGGGCTTCAGAAATGAATAAAGAAGGCAATCTGGGATTTTTGGGCTCGACTGTGCTTGATAATAATTACGAACTTCTTAAATCACATTTAGAAAAGGCTGCTAAAAAGAAATTCAGACCTGAATTTATTAACAGACTTGATGAAATTATCGTCTTCAGACAATTGGGAAAGGAAGATTTAGTCAATATTGTCGAACTGGAAATTGAAAAGATTCAGGAACGACTTGATTATCATGAGATTAAACTTAGATATGATGATTCGATTATTGATTTTATTATTGCTGAAGGTTACAATCCGGAATATGGTGCTCGCCCAATGAGACGGTTGGTAGAACGCTATATTGAAGATCAGCTGGCAGAAGAAATTTTGAGACGTAATTTCAGCAAAGGCTCTGTCGTCCGTATTGAATTAGATGGGAAAAAATTACTGTTTTTCCCTGATAATGAAGAGAATGCTAACGCAAACTCCAAAAAGAAAAAGAATTCAAATAAGCAGTGCGTGAATTAAATTCTGATGATCCTTCGCCCATTCGAGACGATTTAGACGGCACCTGTTTAACCGATTTTAAGGATGATGATTTAGTTCGTTCTTACTTGAAACAAGTCGGAAATTTGATTCGGTTGACCCACGATGAAGAATTGTTTCATATTGACTCATTTTTTCAGGAGAGGGAAAAACTAAAAGGGTGTCTCTGCTATTTTCCCAAAATTATTTACTCTCGCCTCATAACCTGCAGAACAGGTGGAATGATAGAGCATTATCGTGATGGTGACGATGATGTTAATGTTCAGTATAATAAACGTGACCGCATTATTCTATTATTAAACGCGATTCAGAAAACGTCCGATAAATTAGATGATTCCAGTGATTTAACGCAATATAATAAATGCAGAGACAGCTTTCATGGAATCTTAGAAAAGTTATTGTCCGGAATTCAGTTCGAATGGTCATTCTATCAATCTTGCATAGGTCATCTGGAGAAAGCATGCAATGATATTTCCAGTACCGGCGATGACAGTGTTAACGAAAAAGAAGCAAAAGAAATTTCACTTGCCAAATCATTAGTCCCGTCAATGATGCCTTCGGATGATTTTCAAAAGCTGTACAATGAGATCAACAATCATTTTAATGCAATGGAATCATCCAGGAAAACGCTTGTTGAAGGGAATCTTCGACTTGTGATAAGTGTTGCAAAAAAATATATGTACTGTGGTGTTCATTTCCTCGATCTTATTCAGGAGGGAAATATTGGTATCTTGATGGCTGTGGATAAGTTTCAACCCGAAAAGGGGCATCGATTCAGTACCTATGCTGTCTGGTGGATTCGTCAGGCGGTTACCAGTTCACTCTCAAAAAATTCCAGAACTATCCGAATTCCGGCAAATATCGCCAATCAGATAAGTCAGATTAACAGGACGGAGGAAAGTTATATTCAGCAAAACGGATATGAGGCCACAACTCAGGAGGTTTCAAATTTAATCGATATATCTGTAGAACGGATTAGAGCACTTAAAAAGATGGAAAAACAAACAGTATCACTCCAGAGTGTCAACAAGAATGATGTTGAAATGAACAAAATAATTGTTGATGAAAAGAGTCAGTCTCTTTTTGAAACTGCCTCGTCAAACCTGCTTACTGAGACGATTGATGAGGTCCTTCATACATTAAAAGACAGGGAACGGAACATTATAATTCATCGTTTTGGTCTATTTAATAAATCAAAAATGACATTGGAAGAATTGAGTGAGCAGTATCATGTTACACTGGAGCGCATTCGCCAAATAGAGGTTATGGCATTGCAAAAATTACGTCATCCAACGCGGAAAAAGTTTTTTGATGGATATCTGTGAATGTCATCAGAAATATATTGTAACATTAAAATCTATTGACTGTCGTGCCAGTCCAATTCTTCTGCAATTTCCTTTTTAACCTCATTAAACTGAATAGAAATTGATAAGGTAAATGCATCAAGTTATACGATTGAATTCGGAATTGCATTATCGCCGGTTTGTTCTGAGAATCATTTTGAAAGATGGTAAAATACGGATCTTAATGGTTCCATTATTGCAACTGTTTCATCGTCCGATGCTTTAATAATATCCGACTCATCAAATGTTTACTTAATTCGTAGGGAAGGGGCGTATATATTTGAGCGTGTGTTTAAATTGATTTCCAATTGGTCAACCACTGAAAAATGCAGCCAACTGAACAAATGTCGAGCCGACTTCCTGTAATTGCCGGGTAACAACTGTGTGACGGTTAATTGAATCAATAGCTTTAGCTCGAACTTTTTCAAAAGAATTTCTATTTTAAAATCGGTAAATAGTCTCTTCAAGTAATTCTGCCGCCCGGCAGTATTCTACTTCTGAGCTCTTTAATGGACAACAATCGCATTTGAAATAATCTAACTTTATCCATAATACTTCAGGTTTATATTGAGCAGATGGAATTAGGGGTTGTAACCCAGGCTTGGAGCTAACCAGCGTTCGGCTTCTGTAAGGTCCATTTTTTTGCGATTTGCATAATCCTTAACCTGATCTTTATTTATCTTCCCTATACCAAAGTATTGAGAATCAGGGTGAGAGAAGTAAAGGCCGCTGACTGATGAAGCCGGCATCATTGCAAAACTCTCTGTAATGGAGATATCAATTGGTCCATCAGTATTTAGCAAATTGAACAGTGTTTGCTTTTCAGTATGATCCGGGCAGGCCGGGTATCCGGGGGCAGGGCGGATTCCCCGGTATTTTTCTTTGATTAACTCAACGTTAGACAACTCCTCATCTGAAGCATAACCCCAAAATTCTTTCCGCACACGTTCATGCATATGTTCGGCAAATGCTTCAGCAAGACGATCTGCTAATACTTTAAGCATGATGGAATTATAGTCATCGTGATCTTCTTCGAATTTCTTTATATGGGTTTGAATACCTAATCCTGTCGTGACGGCAAAGACGCCGAGATAGTCTTTAACTCCGGATTCTTTCGGAGCGATGAAATCTGCCAGGGACATATTGGCTTTATTGCCAGATTTTGACATGTTCTGACGTAAACAACAGAATGTTGTCAGTACATTGCTTCGGGTATCGTCAGTATATAATTCGATATCATCATCATTGATTGTATGTGCCGGATAAAAACCAACTGCAGCACTGGCATTCAACCATTTTTCACCAACGATTTTATCGAGCATCTTTTTAGCATGGTTAAACAATTTACCTGCTTCTTCCCGAGTTTCATCATTTTCCAGTATTTCAGGGTAGCGCCCTTTCATTTCCCAGGCACTGAAAAATGGTGACCAGTCAATTCGATCAAGGAGATTGTTCAGATTGTAATCCCGGAATGATTTTAAACCCGTAAAATTCGGTGTTGTCGGAGTATAATCATTCCAGTCTATTTTGAATTTATTTGCTCTGGCTTGAGAAATTGTGAACCAATTATCTTTTGCTGTCTTTGATCTGTGTTTTTGACAGATATCGTTATATTCTTCCGCAATTTCAGATATATAACCTGCTTTTTTATCATTGCTTAACAGCTTGCCGACGACTCCGACAACTCGAGATGCATCCGGAACATATATTATGGGATGCTGATAGTTTGGTGAAATCTTGACTGCAGTGTGAACTTTTGACGTCGTAGCACCCCCAATCAATAATGGAATATCAAATCCCTCCCGTTTCATTTCACTGGCGTTATAACACATTTCATCAAGGGATGGAGTTATCAATCCGCTCAGACCAATAATATCACAGTCCTCATCTCTGGCGACTTGAAGTATTTTTGAACATGAGACCATAACGCCAAGGTCGATAACCTCATAATTGTTACATTGCAGAACGACACCGACGATATTTTTCCCAATATCATGAACATCACCTTTCACGGTTGCCATGAGAATTTTTCCATTTGATTTCCTTTTTTCTTCACCTTCTGCAGTTTCAAAAAAAGGTTCCAGATAGGCAACTGATTTTTTCATTACACGAGCACTCTTAACAACCTGGGGGAGAAACATTTTTCCAGATCCAAATAAATCACCGACAATATTCATGCCGTCCATGAGCGGTCCTTCAATAACATCAAGAGGTTTTTCGGATTGAGCTCTGGCTTCTTCTGTATCTTCAATAATGAATTCGGTTATACCCCGGACCATCGAGTAGGCAATACGTTCATTGACAGGCTTATCACGCCACTCCAGATTTTCAACTTTTTGGGTCCCTTTGCTAACCAGTGATTCTGCGATTTCAAGAAGTTTTTCGGTTGCATCTTCACTTCGATTTAATACCAAATCTTCAACCAGACCACGCAGGTCTGCGGGAATATCGTCGTAGACGGCCAATTGACCGGCGTTTACAATCCCCATATCCAACCCTTTTTGTATCGCATAATAGAGAAAAACAGAATGAATTGCTTCACGCAGTACATTATTGCCCCGAAATGAAAAAGAGAGGTTACTGATTCCTCCACTGAACTTGACATAAGGACATTGTTCTTTTATCTCAGAGAGTGCATCGATAAAATCAACAGCATAATTGTTGTGCTCTTTAATACCTGTACCAATGGCAAATACATTCAGGTCAAAAATAATATCCTGAGGATTGAAACCAATTTTCTGTGTAAGAATTTTATAGGACCGAGAGCAGATCTCAACACGACGCTCTTTGGTATCGGCCTGTCCTTTTGTATCAAATGCCATAACGATAACTGCAGCCCCATATTTTTGTGCCAGTCCAGCCTGTTGGATGAAACTTTCTTCACCTTCTTTTAAGCTGATTGAGTTGACAACACATTTTCCCTGCACACATTTCAGACCGCTTTCAATGATTGACCATTTTGATGAATCAATCATAACTGGTATTTTGGAAATATCAGGTTCAGCCATAACAAGATTGAGAAAGGTTGTCATCTCTTTATCCGAGTCTAACAGACCTTCATCCATATTCACGTCGATAATCTGAGCACCATTTTCAACCTGTTGTCTGGCAACCTCAAGTGCCTCTTCATAACTTCCTTCTTTGATCAATCGTGCAAACTTACGTGAGCCCGTGACATTTGTCCGTTCGCCTATATTGACGAAGTTACTTCCCGGGAAAAGAGTAAATGGTTCTAAACCACTTAATGTTAAGAGGGGTGGAATTTCAGGTATTTGACGGGGCGGAATTGCCTTTACTGTTTCTGCTATCGCATTTATATGGTCAGGTGATGTGCCGCAGCACCCTCCGACGATATTTAATAAACCGCCGGCTGCAAATTCATTGAGCAGTTTGGCCATGTATTCAGGTGATTCATCATATTCACCAAATTCATTAGGCAGTCCCGCATTTGGGTGAGCACTTATAAATGTATTTGCAACCTTTGACAATTCTTCTATATGCGGACGCAGGTCTTTTGCACCCAGAGCACAGTTGAATCCAACACTGATTGGTTTGGCATGTGCTAACGAGTTCCAAAATGCCGTAGGAGTCTGCCCTGTTAATGTTCTGCCGCTGGCATCTGTAATCGTACCCGAAATCATAATGGGCAGCGATATATTATTGTCTTCAAAATATTGTAACACTGCAAAAACAGCTGCCTTGGCATTTAAGGTATCAAAAACTGTTTCTATGAGAATAATATCTGCACCGCCTTCAACTAATCCATTAGTTGCAACAGTATAAGCCTCTGCTAATTCGTCAAAATTTACATTGCGAAATCCCGGGTTGTTGACGTCGGGTGAAATTGATGCAGTCTGATTTGTTGGACCGATTACACCGGCAACAAACCGAGGTTTTTCGGGAGTTTTTTCCTGAATTTTATACGCTGCTTCATTCGCTATTTTTGCACCTTCATAGTTGAGTTCATAGGCCAGATCTTCCATACCATAGTCAGCCATTGCAATCGAGGTAGCGTTAAAGGTATTTGTTTCAAGAATATCTGCTCCGGCGTCAAGGTATGCAGCATGTATATCTGAAATGATCTGAGGCTGAGTCAGATTTAAGAGATCATTATTTCCTTTTAGATCAGATGGGTGATCGGCAAATCGGGTTCCCCGATAATCCTCTTCCTCGAGCTTATAGTTTTGAATCATCGTTCCCATTGCACCATCAAGAATCAAGATACGATTCGTTAACAGGGCGGTAATTATTTGTCGTACGTTTTTTTGCATAACAGTATCAATGATATTTTGGTTTAAGCGTAGTCGTATCCAAGGCTGGAAGGAATCTAAAAATTATATAACGATTCTGTAAAAAATTAAATCTGCTCAATAATAATTCTCAATAAATAAGTTTCAAGACTTGTCTATAAAAGTGTTGATGATAGAGTTTTTTTGCATCTCAAATTAAAAATCGGAGGAATAATTTCGATATGGCGGACAGTGAAAAAATAATACAGTATATAAACTTAAAATTATCAATGCTGGGTGCTCCGGCTTATGGAGAAAAACAGACAGGTGAATTTGCTGAAATGGCTCGATCGTTACTGTTTAATATTCAAGAGAAAAACAGACTTCTGGCAGAATATCTTTGTCCTGTAGACTACCGGATAAAAAAGTTTCTGAATACTTATTTTGGTGATGAGCTTGCAGACTCTGAACTCCGGTTGCCTGAACAAACATTTATTCTCGATCAGCCTGGATTAGCTCGTATGCTGTCATTACCGCCCAATCGCGATAAATTTGAATCTGATATCGTAAATTCTTATCGAATTCGACAAGGTGTACTTCATAATCCCAAGCATGATCGACGTACAACAAAAGGAGTATTCCATATTGTAGAAGGTGGAATGGCGATACCTGCCGATAAAAAATCAGTTCCCAAAATTGTTTTCGTAAGATTGTTCGATAAAGCAATGAATCCGCCAAAACAATTGATGCGCTTACCATTTACATCATCACAACGAAATGAAGCGTATGTTTTTGTTTCGTTATACCAGAGACCGATTATTTGTCCGGAGGTAACCGGGTATCATCCGGAAATATCGATGGAAACTCGATTTATTGTTCCTGGAAGTCTGGTTAGCAACCTTGATTTTGTTGAATCAATATTTGGTAATGCAGGTGATCCCTATCTCCCGGAAAATGATGCAGGGCTGGATGTTGAGCACTGGGGAGGACATACCGGATGTATTATTTTGGCACCTCATTTGATTTATTTGACTAAAAAGGACGTTGGATTACCTCACGAACGTGACGCAACTGATCTGCAAAAGAGAGATGGTATGTGTTGGCGAGATGAATCTGAATTATACAATGACGGATTGCCGTTTAAGTTAACATGCCGTGATGAAAATGGCGTCATTGTTACGCTTATTGCTGACAACTATTTTGGATATTCCAAGAAAGAAATTAAAACACAAATCAGTTATTCAGCAAATTTATACGGAAATAGTGAAGAAGAACACTCTGGTGGTGCGATTGCATTTCCGAGTTATGATCTCGGTGATGATTTTAGTGTTCCAATCCATTTGCAGAATGTAAATCACACCTTTGCAGAGGTTGTCCGGCTTTACTCCGATATTATGGACCTGCAGCCGGAAGGCTATGGAATTGATAAGATAAAGAAGAGTATTGTTTATGTTCCTGAAACCGCTGTTTTTCATCTATATAAACAGCAGGTCTGCTGGGAAAAGGATAAGACTCAACAAATTATCCGGCTTACTACAGATAAGACCTATGTTTTACCGTCAGGCTACAAAGTTCGGTTGACTAAAGGTACCAGTAAAAAGCGTTGGCGTCTCATAGGAACAACAGCCGAAGGTACATTTTGCCATAAACCGTCGACAGTTTCAGGCGGGGGGAAATCTGAAATTTCAAAATCTATTGCTGACGCATTCAAACATGGTCCAATTTTTGTTGCGGATATTGAAAAGGACTTTGATCATGTAGAAGAGATACTGAAGCAGAATTTTAAGAAGCGTTTTACGAAAAAATCCGGAAAAAAGGCGACAAAACGATTGGTTCTCAGCAAGGAACGTACGCTGGGATCCGTAATAAAATTGCTGTCACCATCTGAAGATTATACCAAAAATTACAACGAATGGCTTGGTACAATACCAAAGCATGTACGCGAATTGGTATTTGTATTAAAGCAATATTATCGACCCGAGTGGGGAGCGAGTTGGCGAGAACATTTCAGTGTCGATATTATTAATGGATCACCGGGATATGAATTAAAATATAATAATCAGAATTTAATTACAAATTGTCTGAGAGTCGGTCATTCAGCCGATGGTTCATTACGAATCTTCGGGCTGAGACGCGATTTCAGTCCATCAACAAAACTTCAGATGGAAGATGATATAACCGTATCATTAACCGTGCCGGGAAACAGTGTCGAAAATTTGAATCCGCATTATCATAATGAAAGCGTGAAATTTGTCATAAATTGTGAAAATAAATTCTTCCAGCGGCCCGACGATGCAATTCATAAAGGTTATGATAAACAGGCAGAAAGAGATCTGACCCAACCGGGTAATTTTATATCCAATTTTCAGCCGCTCACTCATGACGATGTAAAAAAAATCCTTCAAAATTCAATTGGATTTGATGAATATTCCCTCCCTATGAAAAATTTTATTCGTACTTATAATGTTGAGGCCACTCCAAATTATATCGTCAGTTCATCAAAACCCAGAATTGTTAATGGCACTGTAACAAAAAATCCGCGTTATCTACAAACACGACCTGATTTGGTCGACGATTTCCCAGGTTATCTCGCTGAAATCGGTATTCGGTTTTATCGTCGCATTCCACTTGAGAAACCCGTCCATACTCCAATAAATGCTGTTTTGCCCGGGAGACGTAATAATCCCCCCGACCTGGAAGCCGGGATTCGTCCTATTGCAGTTTTTAATCCAATTCACTATATGGAATTACCGGAATTATTTATTGAATTCATTTGCAGTATGACGGGGAAATCACCCTCTACCACCGGTGCAGGTTCTGAAGGTGCTTTAACGAAAGCTCCATTTAATGCTCTGTTACCGATAATCGATCTTAATAATGCGTTGGTTTCTTATATCCTTACTGACTACGATTGTTTTATTACAGCTGCGGGTTATGTGGGACCTCATTATCAGGTTGATCATGACATCAGTCTGCTCATTCCGGAAATTTGGTGTCGTATTCCAGTTGATGAGCGTGATCCGAAATTTTTGATAAAAAATGAGTATCTTGAAAAATGTACTGATTTCGAGCATAAAGGTAAAACTGTATATGCCAGTCGGCTGGGGTATCGAATTACATCAAAATTTGTTAATTCTTTCCTTAGTTTGGTATTTAATAATCCCAGTTCAGTATTTCGAGAACCGATGCTTAAACCGGAAATTCAGGATCTGGATATTTTTGCCGAGGGTATGGATAATATTATGTCTACGCATAAACGTGTTGCATCATTGTATTTTGAAGACGGTGGAATCGATAGAGCATGTCCGCCACTGCAGGCATTATTATATGTTATGCGCGACGGTTTATTTGAGGGAAATAGTCTCGACCATCCTGGAATAAGGCGGTTATTTACACGAGACTATCTGCTAAACAGTGATTGGTATAATGATCGACTGAAAGCTAAGCAGGCTATAGATAAGGCACTGTGGAAGAAACACCTTCAATATCTGCAGGAATTTTCCAGAAAAAAGAGTTATCGATCAGAAGCAAAACGCTTAAAAATAAAAGATCGACTGGAAATGGCTCAGAAAAAACTTCAATTCGTTAGCAGTAAGCGATATCTCAAGTCTTTACAAGGGACTATAGGTGCGGATATTATCAGGGGGACTAAGGCACGTAAAAAGTAAGAACCAATGTGTAACCTGTACAAAAAATTGACTGATTTGAGTCATAAAATCAAGAGGTTGAGTTTTTCCAATTCGCTCATTATAAATAACATCCATCATTTTTGTTTTAAATTCATATGAAAATCGCTGTACTTTTGTCCGGGGGTGTTGACAGTTCAGTTGCACTTCATTTATTAAAGCAGGTAAAGAACAATGACATTACGGCATTTTACCTAAAAATTTGGTTGGAAGATGAATTAGCATTTCTCGGTGATTGTCCGTGGGAAACTGATTTAGACTATGCCCGTGAAGTCTGTGCTAATGCCGGGGTTCCACTCAAAATACTGCCTTTCCAATCTCAGTATCAAAAAGCAATTGTAGAATATACTCTGGCTGAGCTCAGGGCAGGAAGAACACCGAGTCCGGATATTTTGTGTAATCAGAATATAAAATTTGGTGAATTTTATAAAGAAATTAATAACAGCTTTAGTAAAGTGGCAACAGGTCATTACGCTCAGATTGAACAGAAAAATAATTATTATTTACTTAAATGCAGCTCGGACCCCGTAAAGGACCAGACTTATTTTTTATCGAGTTTATTCCAAACCCAGCTGGCACGTGCATTATTTCCAATCGGACATCTCCTGAAGCAGGATGTCAGAAAGCTTGCCCGAGAGTTTAATTTACCAAATCAAGATCGGAAAGACAGCCAGGGTTTATGTTTTCTTGGAAAAATTAAATATAATGAATTTGTCAAGTTTCACCTGGGCAGTGTCGTTGGTGATATTGTAGAAATCGAATCAAATAAAACTTTGGGAAACCATAACGGATATTGGTATTACACGATTGGTCAGCGTCAGGGTCTTGAGTTAAGTGGAGGTCCCTGGTATGTCGTTAAAAAAGATATTGAAGAAAACAAGATTTTTGTGTCACACCAAAGCAACTTTGTGACAAAGGCCAGAGATGAGTTTTATGTCCATAAAATCCACTGGATTACCGATGAACCTAAAAACTCAAATACACGGTTAAAGCTTCGACATGGACCTGAATTCATTCAGTGTGAATTGATCCGGACGGAATGCGATAAATATCGGGTTAAGATGGTCAAAACAGATACGGGAATCGCTTCGGGACAGTCTGCAGTTTTTTATCAGGACAGTTACTGCCTTGGCCGTGGAGTTATAGAGTGATTATTAAAATTGAATTATTCGCAATAGACTAAATAAGACTCTCGTTTTGTTGACCAGAATCTAATTAATTTATTGTTCAATTTTCAATATAAATTTCTATTCCAGAAGCGTACTGACATGAACATAATAACCACGAAATAATTTACTGAATTCGTTTTCGAGTTTCCGGGATCCCAGGAAATTTTTTCGAAGTTCGGTATATTCTTTAACAGGGAAATCGAGTGAATACAGAATATCCCCTGAAGTCTGCATAAAAGCAAGAAAGACAAGTGTTTCGTTATCCGATGATCCAAAGTCGAATAATAAGTCCATTTGTGTTGGATCAAGATCCCTGGAATGATGAAAAAGTTGATACTTTATGTATTCAATTATGCGGTCATCAAGCCTCTTTTGATGAAGTTTTATCTTTTCAATTAAATCCTTCCGGCACAGGGTCAGTCGGCAAACCGGTTTTTCTTTTTCGGAAAGATTAGCAAACATATTGCCGTAAATTTCATCCATAAATCCTAATGCTTCCGACACCGTTTCGTTTGTTCCGGAACTATGATAATATGTAACATATTGATTTTCGTCATCCCGATATACCATTGGCGTGTCATAGAGAAAGTCTTTATGACATGATGGACAGGAAAACCTGTTGAGATTTCCCTTAATCAATGCATGCAGCTCATCGGTATTTTCCCGGATTGTAAATACAGGATTAATGAGCATTTCGCTTTTGCAGGACGGGCAGTTGAGCTTTTGCGAACTATCGCCGTTATTTCGCATAATAATTATAATATTGGATAGTCGTTGGTGTCTTGTTAAACGGTAAAAGACGTCTCAGGTAATTTTCAGTTTTATGATTGAACTGAGGTATCATAATATTGTAACTTATAATTGTCCAAATAATTATTCTCATATACCTGACCGTTAACCGAACAATGATTGCTGAGATTCCTCGATATGACAAAACGTTTTATTTGTGAAACGATACCTGAAATCAGTAAGAGCATTGTGCTCTCAGATACAGATTCTCATCATTTACAAAACGTTTTGAGGGGAACGATAGGTGATGAAATTGAAATACTTGACGGGAACGGGACTATTGCAGAATCTGTAATCATAGATTTTAGAAAAAAATCACGTAAATCTCAGGTCATCTGTCGTATTAACCGGAAAAAAATTCAGAATCCGCCAAATCCAAAATTAAATCTTGTTATCGCATTACCAAAACAAAAGGTTTTGAGTCAAATCATTCGTCAGGCGGCCCAACTCGGTGTTTGGAGAATTCAACCGGTAACAACACACTATTCTGTGGTGAATCCCGAGTCGTTTAGTTCCTCCAGACATCGCATTGATGTCTGGGAGTCCTCTAAGCAATCTGGAAATCCCTATTTCCCGATTATAGAAGAGCCTGTCAATTTTGAGAATGCTATCAAACAGGCTGAGGGTGTTGGGTATGTTGGTTTGGTAATGAATAAGACAGAATCAAAAAATAAGGGATCGGTTAATTTATTTGAAGGGAGTAAAAGGTCTTCTGCAGAGAACTTAATTGATTTATGGATTGGTCCGGAAGGAGGATTCTCTGATCATGAACACGAACTCTTAGATAAGTTCAACAGGATTCCTATTTCAGTCGGAGACCACATCCTGCGAGTTGAAACAGCGGTTGTTGCATGCGTTAGTTTACTGACAGTTTTATTTAATAAATAAATTTTACCCCCGGCGTCCATCCATTGTGTTTTAGCCGGCCAATATACTTTTTTGCGTCCTGATTTGTGGCAGAGCACCGTTTTTTCCTAATGTTTCAAGTCGATGTTTTGCACACAATTTAACAGTTGTGCTAAAATCAGGAATAATACATTCCACAATGAGTTTGATATTTTTTAATTCTGATATCTCAGTACACTGCAAATCCGGATCCGGATATTTAGACTGGAACTTCTCCGGTATATTCATCAACGCGAATTTAATTTCGGCTGCTTTCCGCACAGATTCATCGGTATCGTTTTGATGAATCGATACTATATAATTCTTATTGCGAATCAATCCGACTCAGTGTTCTCGTCAGGCTGAATGAGAAACGATTTTTGGTAATACTGATCATCAATCTTTATGCAGAATGGTCGACGAACATGCAGAACTGCGAGTTGTTTCAGAGGCAATTCCGGGTCATCATATAATTTTCGCAGGTTGCCGGTACCTGAATGCAGTGGCTATGGTACTGCAGGCATAATTGAAATACACCCAATTGGCAGTATTAACGTAAAGAAAATGATGAATGAATCTCTAATCATTTACGATGATTTCCTTATATATGTGAAATTAGAGCCCACAAATCCTCTATACTGACAGGATTTATTGAAACGCCTTTTTTAGACAGTGTGTGAACTGCAACCAAATAAAGCAAAATAACATCTGCGTGGCAATATCGGATCAGTAATGAACGTGCTGCATAATTTTTTTCATATTTCCATTGATTCCATAAGGTTATTGCATCTCCGCCATCAACGTTGTTAAGGCCTGGTGGTCGCTGAAATCCCATGGAATTAGCGATTGATTTGAGACCCCCCTTGTAATCTCCATGATAACATAACCACCGCAAATTGATATGAGGGCAGGGGAGTTCAGGAATATGAAACGTATCCAGCGTTCTTGGAACATCAAATGATGCTCCATTAAATGAGATCAACAGTTCTATTTCATCGAGCAAATTTAGAAAATCATCAAGATTTTCTCCAGCTGCAAACTCATATAATTTTCCTTTGTGATAGCATACTATCAATGTGGTGATGTCATAGTAAGCCAAGCCGGAAGTCTCAATATCAAAGAAACTTGCCTTGTCAAAAAAATATCCTAATATTCGCCACTGCTCCCGGGGTAAAAATGTTTTTGCCAGATACGGAATATCATTTCGATCAAATGCGTTTTTAGATCGTTCTACTTCGTTGATAAAATCTGTTGCAAGTGGATCCTTAAACGGAATTCGGGATGGTTTAGAAAGTACATCATACCAGTTTTTGATACCACAATTATTAAGTTGCTCTAACTTAACTGGCCCGATACCTTTACAATGGAGAAATGCTTCAGTAATCACGCTGATAAACTATGTATTTCAATTGTTGCTGTATTTACGGTAGAAATTTAAACAAATCAGAAAACTGTTGAGTCAGTAAATGAACGTATATTAACATTCTTTCAAATATGATTTTATGATAACACAGGCAAAATATTCGCTTCGAAATCAACCCTTTTATAATTCGTTAGAGGAATCTATTGAAACCACAGCAAAGGAAGCGTATCGTAACCGGCTCATATAAAAATATTTACATTCAACTCTCGCAGAGGTCATTCAGGATTGCAGATAAATTCCGAATTAATCAGTTCACTCACTAATGACCAATACTGCAGATTTACCTTTCTATTAGGAATTACCAATGACAACTGATTTTGTTTTACCTGATGCGTTTAAGGAACTCGGCGTATCCGGACCTGTTCTCCGAGCACTTAATGATATCGGCTATGAAAGTCCGACACCTATTCAAACACAGACAATTCCGATAATTCTTCAGGGCAATGATTTTATTGGTCAGGCACAAACAGGAACAGGAAAAACCGCTGCGTTTGCATTGCCACTATTGACTAAAATTGATCTTAGAGTTGTAAAACCTCAAGTATTGGTTTTAACACCAACCCGTGAGTTGGCAATACAGGTTTCAGAAGCAATCCGAAAATATGCAAAGCACCTGGATGGATTTCACGTCATGCCGATTTACGGGGGGCAGGACTATTCTCGACAGCTCCAAAAACTAAAACGGGGGGTTCACATAGTGGTTGGAACTCCGGGCAGACTCATGGATCATATGCGGCGAAAGTCAATTAATTTGGATGCCTTATCCTGTGTTGTACTTGATGAAGCCGACGAAATGCTGCGCATGGGGTTCATTGAAGATGTAGAGTGGATTCTTGCACAAACACCCACTCAGAGACAGATTGCTCTGTTCTCAGCAACAATACCAGGTGCTATTCGTAAGATTGCCCAAAAATATCTTAAATCACCTATTGAAATAAATATCAGACAAAAAACAAAAACCCTGCAAAGTACCCGCCAGCGTTATTTGATGGTTACCGGTCGACATAAGCTCGATGCGATTACCCGGCTCCTTGAAGGAGAAGAATTCGACGGCATAATAATTTTTGTCAGAACACGAACCAATACAGTAGAATTAGCCGAAAAACTTGATGCCCGGGGCTATTCAGTTGAAGCTCTGAATGGTGATATAAAACAAAGTCAGCGAGAACGAACAATTGAACGGTTAAAACAGGGTAAAATCGATATTCTGGTTGCAACAGATGTTGCTGCACGAGGTCTTGATGTTGATCGAATCAGTCATGTAATTAACTACGATATACCCTATGATATTGAAACTTATATCCACCGTATCGGACGAACAGGTCGAGCAGGTCGAACAGGGGAGGCCGTGCTATTTGCTGCACCCCGTGAAAAACGTCTGCTTCAAATGATCGAAAAGGCAACGAAACAGAAGATCGAGTTAATGAAGCTGCCAACCACTGAAATTATTAATAATAAAAGAATCTCAGATTTTAA